>CAVZFT010000042.1:0-165868 GCA_963774615.1 uncultured Cytophagales bacterium | reverse complement strand
CTGCCGACCGAGAGATGGGCACGCTTTCGGAGCGCATCTTTGCCATCCGCCCGATCACCCTTCACAACCTAAAGCAGCGGGCGGTGATCGCCAAATATTGGCAGGAACATAACCACCACGGCGAGGCATGGGAGGTGCCCAGCGATTGCGACGCGTGGGAACATACGGTCATGGCGCACCTGATCCACGGCGTTCTGCAGATCCATGCCCGCCGATCAGCCGTCCCCCGACTTGGCAATGTTCCGAAGCGCGCTGGAGGGTATCGCCGAATTTCGGCGCATCAATCCAGGGCCACGTCCATCGGACGCCGCATATGGGCCCTGGTACGCGGCGCTCAGCGAGAGGGTTGATGGTCTCAGCAGCATTGCCGAGCGCATCCTAAGCAGCGAAGCGCCGCCGCTGGATGCATGGCTTCGATAGCTGCCGATCGTGCTGCTTGGCGGCTATCCCGAGCCCGAGGGCATCACCGACAAGGAGGCGCGCGAGAACATCGCGGAGTGGGTCACCAAGCGATCGGTGCTCGCCTTGCATCCGTCCATCCAACCCAAGGCAGGGGAGTAACGCCAGTGAGCAGATCGCCGTCGATTCCTCGGTTCCCTTGCTCGCGGGCTGCTGCTGCCGATCGGCGGTGGCGCCCTCGCCTTGGCCGAGCCTGCGAAGGCCGCCGGATTGCAAGTCACGCAAGGCGCGTTGCCTCTGTCGGCCGACGCTCTGCGGCTGCGTCCCTTGAGGCGGGATCTGCGGCGCTGTCGTGAAAGCCAGAACGACTATCCAGTCCTTGACGCTATCGCGGGCCTGGCGGGAGATCAGGGCCGAGGTCAATCCGCTGGAGGAGCGTATCCAGGAACGGCGGGCCACGTCGTGGACCGACGTTTTGGAATTGGCGGAGCTGGCGTGGTGGGGCATCAGCATCGCGGGGTTGACCGCTTCACCGACCACGCGGCGGTTGCGTGACCGAGGCTGTGTTGGGTTTAGGCGGGGGTGAACGGTTCTTTCTGTGGGACACTGAGAAAGCTTAACTCGAGGAGCGGTCGAGCTGGCAGTTTGCCCTGCGCCCCAACGTTAGCTTTTCTCAAGAGTGCTGCCCAAGGAAACCACGGGCCCCGGCGATTGAAATCGCCGGGGCGTAGCGCATGCGCCAATTGAGAAAGCCGCCCTTTGGGCTGTTTCGCGGATGCTGCATGCCACCCGAGAGGCATGAAGAGGGGGTCCACGCCTTCTTGGCGTTTCGCTACGCACGATGAGCGTGAGCCACTTGTACTATTGCGGTTGTTGTGTTGTGCCATTTCCCGCAGAAGTTGCTCGGTCAAGGGTCGGGGTTGGATCACCTGAGAAAAGCAGGAACGCAGCAACAAGGAGGATTGCGAGGCCAAGAACACCGGGAACAAATGCCCAAGTGGTCTCGCTTCGGCGCAACTCGTTGCGCTCCGCAGTGTTGTTTGTCTCGCGCGGATCAGCAGAGGGCAGTGGTTCGATCTTGGGGTTCATAATCTCCTCCTGTCACGCCAAATGAACCTTCGAGCACCGACAAGAGTTCCGCTGGCGAAGCACTGAGGCTGTGAATGCTCTGGTCGCAACGGCAAACGCTTCGAGCGCTTCTGGGCCACCGCCTCGATATCGATCGTACCAGCGATAGAACGTCGAGGGGCGGATGCCCAGCATCTCCAGGGTGCGTCGCTGCCAGTTGCGACTGCTCGACCAGGCGGATGATCACCAGCTTCTCGGAGCCGGGGAGCCTCATGCTTCGTCTCCCCATCCGGATATGCTTTTTTTGAGCAAACGCAGTTCGAGCGCCTACTCGGCGACGATGTCTTTCAGCTCCTGGGCCTGGTGCCTAAGGTCCTTGACCTCGCTGCTGGTCGCGGCGGGCTGTGTCACCGGCGAGTTGCCGCTTGCCGGCTTCCATGAACGCCTTCGACCAGCTGTAGTAGAGGCCCTCGGCAATGCCTTCGCGGTGGCACAGCTCGGCTATCGAGTCCTCGCCGCGCAAGCCGTCCAGCACGATGCGGATCTTCTCTTCGGCGGAGTAACGCTTGCGCGTCGCCCGGCGGATGTCCTTGACGACCTCTTCCGATGACGGTCGGTAGCGTGGGATTTCCGTCTCATCTTCGCTCCTTGCGGGCTACGATGAGCCAGAAATCCTCCCTTCCTCAAACCGCTAAGTCCGTCTCACAGGTGCTGATGTCGGACATTGGGATAGTGCGGCTCGATCACGCCCTCGAGCGCGACCCGCGGCACCACCGTTTCCATCTCGCCAAGGAACACGTCACGCTTCGTGCTCTTCTTCTTCGCCGCAAAGTCGAGCGACGCGAAGCTCAGCTGGTCCATGGCTTGCACCCCCTCAAATCAATGGCGCTATTGTGCCATGCTCGCAGGGTTGATCAGAGGTTCCCTAATAGGGCAGTCTCCCAACTAATCGATAGCCCGAAACCCCTGGGCTCCGTCACCCAAGGCTCCACTGCTGATTGGAGGGAACTCAGGCCGTAGGCGTTAAAAAAAAACCAAAAACCATCCGGTGACTCAGTCGCAACGAACAACTGGTTCATTACCAAGCAACGGCGCCGGTGGGCGAGGCGCGGGAAGGGAAAGCCTCGCCTCTTGTGCCGGAGTGGCGCTAGCTAGCCATCATCGTTCAATTTCAAGAAATCTACCCATATCGGCCGCATACCGTCGCCGCCATTCCTGCGCCTCCGGTGGACGCAATGGCCTATCCATTGCATTGGACCCAGGTTGGACGGATCCCAACCCAAGATGTCGCGCAATCGCATTCAATGCACCAGGAGGATCGGCACGCATATCCTCGTACACAATCTCGATCTGCTCAACGTTATGGCGCGCGAAGACGCGAGCCACGCCGCAGTGTCCATCACGAGTTCATGAATAGCGCTGCTAATGGCTTTCGCATCATATACCGTCGGCTGTGGCCGTTCCATGGAAGCACGCCATCTGCCGGTCTGCTTGGCGATGACCAGGGAAATGGCTTGCCCCAGGATGTCCGTCGGCGCAAAAAAACAAAACGCAGACCGGGAAGGCTGCGGGCGATGTCCACCTCTCTCGCGGCGTGCCTGTACTGCTTTGGAAAAACCTTGGCCGCGTATATGCCATTCGGCGTTGCCCCAGCCGTCAGAATGCGGCGCACTTGGTCCTGCGTATCGAGCGGATACGAGAAGTCGTTGTCAACGCTGCGTCTAGCAGCTCCGTTGAAGTATTCGCGCGGTCTTCCAAGCAGACCAGTCTCTGCGATTATGTCGCACAGGAAGTTGCTGCCGACCGTTGCGTAGCGCAAATGAAGTACCCGCGTAAGTTGACGCTGGTTTCGCTTGGGACAATGACGGCGGTCTTATGATGCGCCGTGCCGCGCGCAAGACCCTTCTAGCCTGGACATTCCGCCCTACCACATCATCGAGCCTGACGCGCCCAGGGGCCTTATATCAGGCGTGCTGAGCCCGGCAAACCGGGCCATCGAATATGGCCTCGCCCAAGATTGTCGTCCTGAAGATCAGCCGGGGCACGCGCCGCCTATCGCGGGCCACTTGGACTATCGCGCCCATCGAGGGCGAGACGCGGATGATGGGCTATGTGCCACTCTGCTGAAGGAACTTGCCGCTCGCGACCGGGAGCGGCGCTAACACCAGGGCGCTCTCAAGCCTGCCGTGCCCCGCTATTGTTGGCGGCTACGGCAGGCCCATTCCTCGCGCCGTTGGTGTCTGAGCTTCATCCTTGGCCATGCAGGCGCCAAAGCGCTGCCACTCCACGTTCCAAACTGCCTTATCTCGCGTCCTGAAAGATCTTTGGTTGCTCCAGCCGGAATCACGGCACTCCTTTCGTTCTGTCCTTGCTGCCGGCAGCGCGGAACAACTGCGCGCGTCCCACGGGTGGAGCGAGAGATGCAAGTTCTTGTTGTGGGCAAGGGCAGCCGGGCATTCAGTTTCGACGATTTGGCGGCTGCGATGCAACCGCTCGGTCACGAGTTGATCGATGCGTCTCGTACAGTTGGTCAACTGCGAGGCAGTGCGCCGCTGCTCTTAGGGTTCGAGAATCGGTATTCCAGGCTCTCTGCTTGAGCTTCTCGATTGAAGCGGCGGCTGCCGGCATTCCACGCATTCTATGGCTCTTCGAACCGCCGCTGCCGCCGGGTCTCCCGGCGCTTACCCGCCCGTTCCTGCACGCGAATCCAGGCCGAAAGCGCGCGGGTCGGTTGCGAAGACCGGCGTCATCGACCAGATCGCGATGGAGTTTCGTGTGACGATCTGGCTCTGTCGCGGCCCGCCGGCAGAGCTGGGCAGCTCCCTCTTTTCGCCTCACGTATTCAAGTATCCGACAGGGCAGTCGCGCGGAGTTGCCGCTTTCTGGGACCAGGGGCTCTTGATCATGTCCTTGTGAGCCTGCGACCGCGCATGTCCTTTCTTTGTGAGCTGGGCATTCCCAGCACATTCGTACCGATCGGATACACTCCGACGCTCGGACGATCGTTGGCACATGGCGGCAGGGATATCGACGTACTGTTCTTCGGCCACGTCAGCAGCCGGCGGCGCTGGCTGCTCAACAAGATCGATGCCGCGCTTCGACAAGCCGGGTATAAGCTGAAAGTCATCGAGCGAGACTGCTATGGTGACGACCGCACTGCCATTCTCAATCGCAGCAAGATTGTCCTCAATCTCCACAAGTTCCCTTGGGAGTTTGCCGGTCAGAGACTGCTGATGGCCATGAGCCTGCCGGTGCTCTGTCGTCTCGGAATGGGCGCCAGACACAACTCCATACAGGCATGCAGAGCACATGTTCTCACCGCCAGGGACGAGGAGTTGCCGGAAATCCTTGTGACCCTGCTCAGAGATCAAAATCGCGACCAGGGAACTAAGTCGTTCGAGACGATCCTCGACTTTTCTGACACTTTAGGTATCCTGCGTGCTGCGGAACAATGCAACGGCTCAGGTGACTGCCGGAAAACGGAACTCAGCGGCGGCACGATGTGTCCGAGTTATATGGCTACACGCAATGAACAGGATACAACACGTGCCAGAGCCAATATCCTCAGGGAAATGCTGCGCGGTTCACAAAAGGCGAACCCATTTGCTCATGAAGAGATCAAGGAGGTGATGGATCTTTGTCTTAGTTGCAAGGGATGTAAGTCAGAGTGCCCTTCCAATGTGGACATGGGAAAATTGAAACAAGAGTGGCAGTATCAATATTATAAGGAAAAAGGAGTGCCCTTCCGAAGTCGGGTTATCGGGAATTTTGGTCTCGGAATGAAGCTGGCTTCCCTGGCTCCCTGGGGGTACCGTGCGGTTTTTGGAAATCGTATAACCGCAGGGTTGGCAAAATCCATTATTGGTTTTGCCCGTGATCGAAGCATGCCGAAACTCTCTAAGATCAGCTGGCAAAAATGGTATAAGACAAAATTCAAACCCACTGTAAAAAGTCCGATCAAAACAGTGTATTTGTTCGTGGACGAGTTGTTGAATTTTAATGAAGCTGAAATTGGAATTGCAACGGTAACGTTGCTGGACAAGCTGGGTTATGGCAATTAAAGTCCTCGAGCACAAAGAATCGGGGCGTAGTTTTCTTTCGAAAGGTTTGCTTGAAGAGGCGCGCAAACTTGCTAAGGCAAATGTTTCGCTTTTCAAGGACGTAATCACTTCTGACTCGCCGTTGGTAGGAGTGGAGCCTTCTGCTATCCTCACATTCCGTGATGAATATCCGGATCTGTTGAGGAACGAGGAGAAAGAAAACGCAAAACATATTGCGGCGAACACATTCATGATCGAAGAGTTTCTCGCCAATGAACTGGATGCAGGGAATATTGATGTAGCAAAATTTGGTGATCACAAGAAGTTAATCAAACTCCATGGTCATTGCCAGCAAAAAGCGTTGTCTTCGTTGACGCCCACAAAAAAAATACTCACACGTTTTGGAAATAATGAAGTGCATATTATCCCATCGGGATGCTGTGGCATGGCGGGATCATTCGGATACGAGAAGGAACACTTTCGATCTTTCCATGAAGATTGGTGAGTTGGTCTTGTTTCCAGCTGTGCGGAAACAACCAGAAAGCGTCATCATCGCCGCACCGGGTACAAGCTGCAGGCACCAGATCAAAGACGGAACCGGGCGCATTGCGCTTCATCCTGTCGAGATACTGCTAAAGATGTTGGACTAAAGGAGTTATTCGTCTCTGAGCGCATCCACGGGATTGGCGATCGCGGCTTTGTAGGATCTGATTCCAACCGTCGCAATAACTACTGCAAATGTCACCGCCACGCCTAACATATACGTTGGAGCGCCAGGTGTTATGCGATATGTGAAATTGCTAAGCCATTCCTGCATGAAGTAATAGGAGACAGGTACTGCGATGACAAAAGAGACGAGGATTAGTATTGCAAATTCTTTTGAAAAAAGTATTAGGACCTGGCTAACGGAAGCTCCCAGGGTTTTTCTGATACCGACTTCTTTTGTTTTTCTCCGCGCCATAAACGAAACAAGTCCAAAGAGTCCGATACAACCAATAAAAATTGCAACCCCCGCAAATAGGCCGATCAGGTATGAGGTTCGTCGTTCGGCATCATAAAAATGTGCAATGGTATCGTCAAGGAAATTGTATTGGAAAACATACTTAGGGTAAACATCTTCCCACGCCGCCTTCACCAACGCGATAGTCTCCATCATCTTTGAAGATTCTATTCTTACTGCGCCAGTGTAATACGCAGTTGTGCCACATAGTATGATCGTCGGATTAAGTCTGGTATGAAGGGAAAGTGCATTAAAGTCTTTCACAATCCCCGTTACCAAAGCTTTATTACCCCATATATCTATTGGAGTGCCAATTGCATCGGCAGGATTCTCAAATCCCAATGCTTTGCTCAATGATTCGTTGATGAGGAACCTGTTTGCGGTATCGCATTTGACGAGATTCTCTCCATGCAAAAGCTGAATTTCATACGTGTTAATAAAGTCCTCATTCGCAAATTTAATTGAAGCATTTTCTTGGATGAGTTTCTCGCCGACAAGGGCTTCAAAGTCTCCTCCCCAGTTATTTCCAGATGTTGCACCGGTATTGCTCATTGCCGCGTTTTGGACGCCTGGGATCGCTTTAAGTCTTTCTTTCAGGCGCTCGATTATTTCAGGTTTGTTTTCTGGCAGTTCAAATTCCACGATAGCCTTGCTATTAAGACCGATTGGCTGGTTCATAAAATAGTTTATCTGCTGAACCACGATGATCGTGCATACCACGAGGACCTGGGAAATAACCAGTTGAAATACGATAAGACTTCTGCGAAGCGTCATGCCTTTGCCCGGGCTTCCCGATAGTTTGTTTTTCAGCGCTACGACTGGCTGAAACCGGGAAAGGGTTAACCCGGGGTAGAGTCCTGCTAGCAGCGTAACCGCTACTGGCAACGCAACGAGGAACGATGTTGTGGCCGGGTCGCTCAGTGGATGAAATGCTAACCGGTATTCCAACACACTTGAAAGCTGAATGAGAGCAAGTTCTACCAGCCCCGTTGAAACGATCATTGAAAGAAGCGTGATGGTTAATGTCTCACCCAGGAATTGGAACACGAGTTGATGACGGCTGCTACCCATCACCTTGCGAATACCTGCTTCTTTTGAACGATCGATGATCAACACGGTATTTAAGTTGATAAAGTTGATACACGCGGTCAGCAAAAGAAGGAGACCGATTAACCCAAGTGTTGTTAGACGCTCATATGAAACAACGCGGCCTGCCATATTGTGGAACCGTGTGTCGAAGTGCTGTTCACTTAAAGGTTGTAAGGAATATGTTCGGTTCTTTCCATCTTCTTCATTTTTCCCTGTAAAGTATTTGAGGTGCCATCCTTTTAGCTTTGCTTCAAAATCTTTCTGGCTTACACCTGCTTTCAGTTTTACAAAACAGTTTAATGACGATGATGCCGATCCCCATTCGTCCCAACCGTGCTTAATTGACCCGAGATTGCTGCTGAGCATAACACTGAAAGTCAAATCTGTATTTGGCTGCGGATCTTTAATCACCCCAACCACGGTCACATCAAACTCATTATCGAAATTTATGACCTTGTTCACCACGGCCGACGTTCCAAAATACTTGCGTGCCATTGACTCAGTCAATACGACCGTCTTTTCCTGTTTTAGCGCATCGGAGTTTCCTTCTATCCAATCATAATGGAAGATCTTTAAAAACTCAGGGTCTAGAAATGCAACGCCTTTTTCCTTGAATTTCTCTGTTGAATTGTCATCGCGCGTAATTGTGATTACCGGGTCATTCATATTTCTATCGGCCATCGCTACATATTCCAGGTCAGGAAAATCCTGTCGAAGTGCAGGAGGCAAAGGATACGTCATAGCCGCACTAAACGCAGGTTTAGGAGAATTTATGTATTCATGAACAACCCGGTAAATGCGGTCTTGGTCTGCATGATAATTATCGAAGCTAAGCTCGAAGCGTAAAATGAGGAAGATGACTGTAGTACAGGTAATTCCGAGCGATAAACCAAGCAGGTTAATAAACGCATGTGTCCTGTTCCGCCAAAGGGATCGGAGATGGGATATTATATAGTTTCGAATCATGGTTCTTCGATGAAGATGATTCAATCGGGTTGCTAACTCCGTACCAAATACATAAAATGTTGATATTCAGCTAACTGTATCGACTTATATGTTTGAGCCGGACCCTTAAGTGTAACGATAGCGATACACCAAACTATTCGATTGTGATACACTTTTTGGCAATAGATTCAGTTATCTCCTCCTTCGTAAATGCAATCGACACCCTGTTTGTCCATAGGTTGTAATCTCCTTTTGCCCCGACTAAAACTCCATGCTTGCTTTGCTGGTTTTAGGAATTCACCTGTTCCTGATTTTACCAGCGCCACAATCTCAACATTTGCAATCTCATTCTGGCGGCATAATGCGGTCTTGATCTGCCAGCCCTGAGGAACGTTCTTTACTTCGAGAACGTCCACGATGGTAAATTCTTCATCGTTTTGATCTTCTTTGATACTGAAGAAGACAACCGCGTCCGATCCCTTTTGGAAATGGTCGACGGTTATAGCTTCAGGGTCATTGATATCGGAAATAAGACTTGCTTCATGGTAACCGTAGCCCTTTAATGCAACTATGGAATTAGAATCCTTGTATTTCATTCCGATTAGTTTTTTCATGCTTCCAGCATAATTACCCTGCGCGTTGGCGGTAAAGACAGCACTACATAAGCAAGACGACAAGAACACATAGCTAGCTTCATATGTATTGTTGATGATGAGGAAAATATACTTGAAATTTGAGTAGCTTTCAGTGTACGTGCTTAATGTTTTACGATGGAATTTTGCAGATCAATCAGGGTCTTAACAGCGTCAGTGCTTTCGCTGTTGTTATCAGCGATGATAACAGGATGTTCAAAAGAAGTCGATTTTGTTCCTGTATATGATGTGCCAGCCGAATATCAACCTTTTGTCGATGCTTTTATTCGCGAAGCTATGGACCGGGGACATTCTATTGAGATAGATAACCTTATTATCGATTTCAACGGAAGCATTGAAGCACCCCACTGTGCCGGTTGCAATTCAACTTCAATCGAAAAAAATGTTCAAAAAATAATATCAATCAACCCGAATCTGAAGTGTTGGTTTACGGACGAGGAGCATGAGACACTTAATCTTTCACGAGCTGGGACATTGTATTTTGGGTAGAACTCACGACAACGGTCTTTTACCGAACGGGGACTTTAAGAGCTCTCATGAATGAAACTGACCTTAGTGTATATTCATCATGCATTTACCCTATTGACAATGGACCCTGTGACAACAGTTTCAAGCGTCATTACTATCTGGATGAACTTTTCGTTGAAGAAACCCCGGTGCCTGATTGGGGAAATTGAAGCTTGTGTAACAACAAATTAATTATGCAATAAGCCTTAGTGCAGGTCACAATGTCCGCCACGAACCACAAGAGCACGACGTATTTACGTAGGGTCTGATGAGAAATGTATATCATCTTTTCCCCGCAGAATTCGCTGATCGAACGCACGCAGATTTTCGCTGAAAACTTTTTCTGCGATTTTTCTGCGGTATTTTAAATCCGCGACGATCTGCGGGAGATGCATTTAAGGCGCAAAGTATTGTGCATCCTTTGTGATCGTCATGACCCTGCATTTGGCTCACACCGACCGCACACATAGAGAACCGTAATCGACAGCACGATTTCTTAAATGTCTGTACGTAATCAGTACACTGAGCTACTACTGCCATACAGTGTGCGAATCTTGTTGTTTAAATTCTAGTCTGAATTGAGCTTTTCTTTGAACCCTTCCAGGGTAAGCGGTTTATAAATTATACCTGTAAAGCCAGCCGCTTTTAATTCTGCAGACTGTTTTTCGTCAATATAATTTGATACTACGAAGGATTTGAAATTATTGCCCTTTATTGATCTCAATTCCTTAAGGAAATGATTCGCATAAACACCGGGAGCCAGGTAATAGTCGATAAGGGCAACATCGAAATCATTTTGTTTTGCCCAATTACTAGCGTCTTTAATGGTCGTAAATCCGGCAACTTCGAACTCAATGGCCAGCAATTTCTTATTTATAAACAAATCGAGTTCTTCGTCGTCTAGAATCAATATTTTCACCCTGGAGACAGTTTTTATGAAATATAGAATCTTATTAAACTTGGACCGCTATTGACCTTTACGTTTAATTTGATTTCTTTATCCCGAAGGGAGCTAACAAGTAACTTGCATTTGCATATTAATTCAAACTAACCCATCGAAGGATCGGTGAATCCCATTTCTCCGGTTTCCACTCTTCCGGCAAAACGCCTTCCAAAGTTATTATTGCCAATTGTTTTCAATAAAAAGTCATACCAGCCATGACTCGAGGTCAAATCGATTACAATAGTCTTTTCGCCCTTGCCTTCAAGCACCTGTTTCTGCCCTTGCCTGCCATATGATAAGTCAATCAATTCTATCTCAACAGGTTTCGTATCAAGGTTCCTAAAATTCAGCTCCAGGCCGGAAAGTGTTTTCTTCTTCGTGTTCTTGGATTTTCTGTAATCGCCACTGAAGTCAAGCAATGGATCCGTTCCATTGCCTATATATTCACGATAGAAGCCGTTAGGTCCATAAACGCAAAGATGATAGCTGGAACCTTCAAATTGATCAAGGTTCCATTGATCAACTAACTCATCTCCGGGAGCAACCGCATAGGACCAGTTACAGAGTGGCTCAAAGTCAGTGGAATTTTCGGGCCTGAATTTGCCCGGTGCATAGACGTTAAAAGGTGAACCGGCAGCTTTCGCCCCGAATATCTCCCGGCTTGCTGCTAACTTCAGTTGAAACTTCTTCTTGTCAGGTGTCAGAGACCCATGTGCGTATAGCTGGTACGGTATGGCGCAGGACTTACGAACACCCTTTTCCTGACGTGGCATAAGCGGGGATGAACGCAGGCTTGTCATTTATCTGCTGTATCTCGCTTCCTGTTAATGGCCGGTATCCTGAAGGATCCTCTTTGAATTTCGCTTTATGTACTTCTTCGATGTAATCGTTTCTGGAAAGGAAAGCGGGTAAATCTATCTTTTCGCCTAGATATGGGCGGAACGACGACGTAAGGTCACCACAGACCACCCGGCGCCAGGCGCTGATGTTGGGTTCTTCGATCTGCTTTCCTGTTTTATGGCTTAAGAACTTCTCAAGAAATTGAAGTACTGAAGTATGATCGAACACCTGTGAACAGACAGCGCCACCCCTGTTCCATGGTGATGCAATCACAAGTGGAACACGGTACCCTAACCCGATAGAACTTTCACGCGAAGATTCACGAGGTTTCTTTTTCATGTCTTGTTCAAGGGTAACAAATTCAACCGAGGCGTCGATACCCTTGGACAACAATCCAGTCCCAGGCTTATTTGGATTTGGAACAGTAAAAGGAGGAACGTGGTCGAAATAACCATCATTCTCATCGTAGGCAAGAATAAAAATTGTTTTCTTCCACACTTCCGGATTCTTAGTAAGTATATCGAGTACTTCTGACAAGTACCATGCACCGTACCAGGGTGCACCCGGGTGGTCTGAAAAATTCTCAGGAGCAACCAGCCAGGATACAGTTGGGAGCTTTCCTTCTTTCACATCTTCACGAAACTGGAAAAGGACATCGCCTGCCGGAACCTTGAGTTCACGTTCAGTTGCACCTTCGTTATACTTCAGTGTCGTCAGTTTGTGATAATCTGGATCTTTTTTGTTCGTTGTAAAGGCCTTGGCGTGAATGCTCTTTTCAAAGGGAGAAAGTTTGCCAAAGTTTTCCCGCGTGTATTTCAGTTGGTCCTGTCTGGCCACCTCCAGTTCCTGTTTTGCAGACGATAATTTTTTCTGAAGTTGTTCCGTTGTGTCATTAGAAGACGACGATGCAATGCTTTGTTCCAACTTTGCAATTTCCTCTGAGAGTGTCGTGATCATTTTAGGAAGAGAGTCGATATAAGCCTCCAGAAATTTGACATTGTATTGAGCAAACCACTCTATTGGATTATCGGTGAAGTTGGCTAACCAGGCATCTTCTTCTCCTTCGAATCCTGAGCCGACGCTGAGTTCATTTTGATAGATCTTCCAGGAGATGTTGTGTTCTTCGAGTCGTTCCGGAAATGTCTTCCAATGAGCGGTTTTTTCCTCACCGTAGTCAACGTTTTCGTTTCTCACATTTGCATAGGAATCCTTGTTAGGCTGCTCGCGAATTGTTCCTGTCCATAGATACAACCTGTTGGGTGTTGTTCCAGTTAACGAGCTGCAGAAATTCTGATCACAGATCGTGAATGCGTCCGCCAGGGCATAATAGAATGGGATATCTTCGCGGTTGTAGTATCCTAAGGTCAGAGGCATTTTTTGATAGGCTTTTCTGCCTGACTTTTTTGCTTCAAGCCATTTATCGTACTTTCCTTCATTGCGCGCATCGACCTGGTCCGTCCACGAATGAGGGAGGGACCCCATCCACGTCGACTTTGTGTCTTTAATGTTAAGGCGGAAGGGGACGTAAGTTTCGCCGTTGGCATTGGACTGAAGCCAGACCAGATTTTTATTGGGAAGCCTGATCGCTCGCGGATCATTAAATCCGCGGACACCTTGAAGAGTTCCGTAACAGTGGTCGAAAGATCGGTTTTCCTGCATCAGTATCACGACGTGTTCAGCGTCAAGGTAAGTGCTGCCAACGGGTGGGTTAATGGCCATTGCTCTTTGAATTGAAGGTGGTAATGTTCCTGCGAAACCAATACCAGCCGAGAGTAATGTCGCCTTTTTGAGAAATTCCCTTCGCGTATCCATTCTTGTTTAAATAAGATTCAAAGCTTAAAAATAGCATCAGCCACTAAACTAGCGGCGTATTTGAAAAAGATTTAAAGATAACTTAATAGAGAGACGAATGCTCAGGCTGTATTGCCATTCTTTTTCTTCTTCCTGAACTTTTTGAAAGGGTCATAACTAATTGTATTCTTTCCGGTCTTATCAGGTTTTACACGGAGGTATACACTTGGACCCACCTTGCTATCTACACCAACGTTCTCTGGTGGAATGTCCTGGTCTCGTTTCTTTAGATTACTGAGCGGAATTTGTATGCTTAAGTCGGAGCTATCCTTCAAATCGTAACGACCTTCGATAAACATAGTGATCACACGTTGATTCTACCTCCATTCTGCTTACGTGCATTTGCGTGCCCGACATATTGATATCCGAGGTTATTTCACCAAACTGCACATCTGAAAAATCGCGGCCTTTTAAGAGGAAGTTGCTGAGGCGTTGCATGGGTTCAAAGTCTTTTAACCTGCCATCGGTTATTGTAAATTGGGCAACACCGTCTAAGGTCTTTCGTTAGAAAATCGAGCTTGTCATCAACTTCAGCTCGCAAATCCAGATCGAGACTCAATTTTCCTTCGACGTGATTATAACTAAAAGTTTTCTGGTTAAAGTCATTGAAAGCATAAAAGAATTCCTTCAGATCGACGTCCTTCATCTTTGTATTAAGATAAATCGGATTGATCTTCTTTTGAAGATTTGTGACCTTCAGATTAAATCCAACTTTGCCTTTTGCGAAATCCATTCCTGCATTCTTCAATATGAATTGATTGTTTGCCATTGTCAGGTTTCCCTTTAGCTGCGTAGCCCGGAAATTCTTGTTTATAAACTCATTTACCTTAAAGTCGAGGTCAAACTCCAGCGACTCGTTAAGCTTTTCAACTAAGTCAGAGACCCGTTGTTTTGACGCAGCCTTTGCTGATTTTGACCTTGCAATTTTTCGCCGTTGGTGTGAACCCTGAAACATCAAGTCGGGGAGAGGTGATGTTCAACTTTACCTTGCAGGATTGTTCCGGGCTGGTGAAGAATGGAATAAAATCTGTCATTAAACCATTGACGGACACCGAGTTTTTGTTTGCGATAAGTTTTGAGTTCCTGTATGGTGAACCGTTTCTGTGTAAACCCGAAAGTAGCGTTAAGCTTATCAATGTTAATTTTTCGTGCGATATAGTTTACCTTTCCATTTGTTATTGTCGCTTTACCCAATAACACTCCTTCGTACCTGGTCCGTGACTCATCAAGATACTCTTGTAACTTACCAGTGTACGTGAAACTCGAGACAAAATTCCCCTCTATCATTTTGAGCTTGGTGGTATCGAGATGGGTATTAAGGTCTTTAAGATTTACATTAAAGATAGCTTTCAACTGCAGCGCAGGGTCTCTTAGATCGGTCAGTGTTGCTTCGGCCTCGACGGGCAGGCTATTAATGACACCTTTAAGTGAGCTAAAATGAAGTTGTGAATTCTGTGCGTCATTCGGCAACGAGCGGTCCACGTGATTAATAAAAGATCCCCGCATTGTCATATTTTCCATATTCAATATGGGCGTGGTAACCTTGCTATCTGAAAACGCGAACGTCAGGTCGACGGCTGGTTTCACTCCCGGTTCTAATGCGCCTTTCAAATTGACTTCGATTTTTAAAGGTTTTTCCACCTGATACTTTTCAAGTTTTTTCACGAGCGAATCATTCAGAATACTCAGACCTTCTTTATAGTCAAGCTCGTCGGAAGCAATATCCAGTTGAAACTGTCCGGGTTGCGCCAGGGAAAAGCTCCCGGATAATCTTACCATTGATTTTTCGAATTTAAGGATCGATGGCCGTACAAGGATGTGTTTTTGTGAGGCATCTAGTTCCAGATTCAGATTAGCTAATACACTTTTGTCCTTAAGAAAGCTGCCTTTTGCTGAGTTTAACATCAAACTTTCAAAGGTCATCCGTCCAGCTATGCTAATCACTGTTGATGAATCCCTGGAGATTATTGAGTTGCTGGTTCGCTGCAAATTGACGGCAAAAGTTTTCTTCTTCAAGGAGTCAACATACGTGATCTTAACGTCAATGAGATTTAGTTGATCCAGGTCAGGGAGGTCGACCTTTTCGCGGGTAGGATCGGTGGGAACGCGTTTCTTTTTAAAGACCCGCAGATTGGTATAACCATCATAGGCCCGGAACACAAAAAACTCTCCATCTTCAATATAAACCGATTTTATGATGATCTCCTTGCGGAGTAGCTTGAACAGGTCAACATTGACGTCCACCCATTGGGCGCGTAAAAACGGCTGTTTATATTTTTCATATTGAGGTCCGTGGACGTAGATATCTTCAAGTGCAATGGATACATTAGGGAAATGGTGAAGCATCGTGATGTGCACGTCACCAATGTTGACGTCGCCGTTAATTCTCTCTTTCAGCTTGGTGTTTATGGAAGTTAGGATCTCTGCCTTGTGGCTATAAATAAGTAATGCACCTATGAGCAGGATAGCCACAAGGCTGAGGAGAAAATACGCCAACCATTTCATCACTTTTTTCATAGCCAACTAAGTGTGGTGCTTCCGTTAACACCCTCATTAATTTGAAAATAGTTCTAAAATTTCATAAAATTTCAAACTTTCAACCTTTTCACTGATCGAATGAGGTATCTCCCTATCATCTATTTACTTTTTCTGCTCACTGCCTGCCAGAAAGACAAGAACGATTTTCATGCAGACCGAAACGTCACGCGTAGTCACTCATTAAGCCAGGAGCTACGCGTCTTCCATGACATAGGTTCAATTCCGTCATACCTCGACAGTACGTTCACCTCCCAAGTCTCTTCGTATGACACGACGTGGAATAATGACGACGGATTCAGCGGGCAATATTCATTTATCCGGAGGAACGAAGATAGTACCCTTGTGATTTTTGAAAAAAAGGGTCGCGGAGTGATCACGAGAATATGGACTCCGACTCCCACAGAGGATACACTGGACTTTTACATTGACAATGACAACCATCCAGCAATGTCCATTAAGTACAGTGATCTTTTTCCGGCAAGCAGTATCCATTTGTCGCTCCATTATGCGGCAATCAGCTGGGAGGATTTTATTGTTATCTGCCAATCCCGTTCGCAGAAAGCTGCAAGATAGTTTCGCGTGGAAAAAAGCTGCAGTTCCATCAGCTCCAATATCGCCTCTACTCTGGGCAGGCAACGGTGAAAAGTTTTAGTCCCGACCTGATCAGCGAGGAAAAGGAAACGCTGGAAAGGATACGGACTTTGTGGGATAAGGAAGATAAATCGCCGGAAGACTTTTATAGCGAAAAGCTTTCTGAAAGCGCAGGTACATTCGAATTGCGTCCCGGCGATGTTAAAGAAGTTCTCAATTTAGATAGACCCGGACGATTGGCCGGGATTGAATTTGGACCGGTGTCAGCATTTGAGGGATTAAGTAAAAACCTGGCCATAAGGATCACATGGGATAATGAATCTACTCCCGCTGTGTATTGTCCTGTCGCAGATTTCTTTGGCTACGCGTTTGGGCAGGCTTCCATGCAAAGCTTGCTAGTTGGTTCGACCGCTGAAAAGAACTACTGCTATTTCCCAATGCCCTTTGACAACAGCGCCAAAATAGAACTAATATACCTGCAGGAAGCTGGCAAAGAGCCTGTAACCGTTACTTCGCGTATCTGGTATTCAGAGAATGGGAGGGACAAAGTAAGTGAGGGGAAATTTTATTCTCACTGGAATAAGGTGACTAACGCAGAGAGAGGAGAGCCGCATATCTTTTTGGATGTAAAGGGCAGGGGCCACTATGTCGGAACGATTCTTCAGGCACAAGGGATGAAAGCAGGAATGACCTATTTCTTTGAAGGCGATGACTCCACAAATATTGATGGCGATTTCCGCTTGCATGGTACAGGTTCAGAAGACTATTTTAACGGAGGATGGTACGCAATGATGGATAGGTGGGAAGGTAAAATGAGTTTGCCGCTACATGGTGCGCTCGATTATTCTCTTCCCTTTTGCCGGACAGGAGGATACAGATTATTTCTTTCCGACAAAGATCCCCTACGACAAAAGTTTTTACCACAGCATTGAACACGGCCCCGTCGGAAATAAGTTTCCTGTGGACTACACATCGCTTGGTTTGTATTACGCAGACAGACCAGCGGAGAATCCAGTGGAGCCCACCAAAGACTTAGTGCGCATATTTGTTCCCGATACGCTCGTTGTGTATCCACAGCTCATGGATTACAATATTTTCGGTGGTATTGATATTAAGACAACCTGGAAATACGGCACCGGCGGCGAGACCTATTTCTTTACACCTGGTGCAGATTCGTGGTTAAGGATTTCGCTTGAAGACATTCCTTACGGATCGTATTCATTGTATTTTGATGTCATGAAAGAACCATTTGGCTGTGATTTTTCTCTCTGGCAACGACAGACCGCCGTTTCAGATTGGATATCGACATATAGCAAAGACGAAGAAAGGAAGTTTGATCTTTACGTGGGTGACATCGATGTAGAGGATTTTAAAAATACGCTTACATTAAGATTCAGACCACAAGGTGAAAACAAAACAATGGTGCTGAACCGCGTGATGTTGATTCGAAACCACCCCCTAACCCCCTCTAGGGGGAAGTAGCCACGCAGGTAAATACATTATTAGCACCTGCATTTTAAGTCCCCTGAAGGATTTAGGGATTTTTCATCGCAAGACCATTATTCCGTCGGAAGATATTTTCTCCGAAAACACTCAACATTCGCGAATAAATCAACACTCAACACTCAAGTGGATTTTGCCATCAAAAAAGGTATCAGCATTTCAAGTCCCCTTAAGGGGATTTAGGGGTTACTGCTTTAGCTTTTAATTCTTTTGAGGCTTCTGTGTAGCCTCCGTCTGAGCCGTCGACAAAGTGGATATGCTTGGCGTTAATGTTTTCAATGTAACATGTCATTATACTTTCTTTGCTGATGTGGTGGCCAAAGATCAAAACTCCCTTGTCTTCCTGTGTCTTCAGGTAATTGACCAATAGTTTTCTCTTCTCCATTTTGCCGGATATGATGGTGTTTATACGACCGTCTATGGTCAGTGTATCAGCATTGGCGATCAATTGTGAGAGATAATCCTGGCCCTTGATCCCTCCAAGTTTCAGGTTCAGTCCAAAAAAGATAGAGTCCCAGGAAGTTTTCCAGGAACGTTCCAACGTAATAACGTATTCGCCACCCGCCAAATTTGGCCTTCATCTCATTTTCAATTTTTTTCAGATTCAGGAGAAGCTTAAGGCGATTCACCGATAAAGGACTTCTTCCCTCAAGTGGTCCATAGATTTCGTCCATCGTTGTGAGAACATCACGGTAAACAACTGTTTGCATGGCTTGATCTGTTGCTTCCACGAGATAACAAACGATCTCATTTTCATCGGTCGGAGGCTTCACCTTATCCCAGCGGCACTCGAGGCCGGTCATGTTAAGAGCGAGTTCGCTTAGTGGATTCTGCAGGTTCATTGCCGGATTTTCTTTTGATCTGCTGTTCAGCGACCTTAAGTCCATTGCCAACAAGCAATGCTTTGGATAGATTTTCGCCGATCTGAATTTTTGCGATCCTCAATGCCGCGCCGCTGGAAGTAATATCGGCAACTGACAGGCTTCCAATATGCATCGTCAATCCGAAATTCTTTGACGCATTCTCATTGTGACGGTGAAGTCCTGCTAGTACATCATCTGCAATTTCGCCAGGAACAATTACAGCACCACCGTCTCCACCGAAGAAGAAGGGAATCTCAACACCCTTTTCCTTCGCGATGTTCAATGCGGCTATCAGACTACCCGCAGCGATCAGGTTTACGTCGTTATGTCTGCCTTCGGCGACTGCGGCCGTTGAGTTCTTAATGTCAGCGATCACCACGAACCAGTCCGGGGGAAGTTCGAAGAAGCTATGATCTTCCAATGCTTTGGCCACCGGAAGTTTCAATGCTTTTATGTCACGATAGAAATTAAGACTCGACACTTTATTGAGGGGGTTACATTGCAATTTATGAATATCAAACCGATGCCAATGCGCTTTCAAGATCATCGAGCAGATCTTCGGGATTTTCTATACCCACCGAGTAACGAATGAGACTTTCAGGAATACCCAACAATTTCCGTTGTTCCTCTGATAGTTCGACATGACTTGTCGTTCGGGGTGGACCAGCAAGCGTGCTAACGGATCCGAGGCTTGCGGCAAGGTGAACAAGCCGAAGCTTTGGAAGAAAACGTTTCACGTCGTCGTACGATCCCTGCAGCGAAAAGCTCATCATCCCTCCAAAGCCAGACATCTGTTCTTTTGCAATGTCATGTCCAATATGCGACTCCAGTCCCGGATAGAAAACGTCACTAACCTTCTTATGTGCTTTTAGAAACTTAGCTATTCGTAACGCCGATGAATTTTGTCTCTCAATTCTGAGCTCGAGCGTTTTCATTCCCCTGGCAATTAAATAGGCGGGGTCGGGTTGAAGGCTTGCACCGTTTATTTCGCGGAAGCGAAACACCTGTTCGACGAATTGTTTTTTTCCGCATAATACGCCGCCCATAGCGTCAGAATGGCCGCATAGAAATTTCGTGGCGCTATGAACTACGAGGTCTGCACCTAATTTCAGCGGGTTTTGATTGATAGGTGTCGCAAATGTATTGTCCACAACAACGATAGCGCCGACCTTTTTTGCTGCGGCCGACAATCTCTTAATATCGACGATCTTAAGCGTTGGATTTGTTGGCGTTTCAAGGTATAAAAGATCGCAGCCTTTGGAGATTTCAGATTCGAGTTGATCATGATCGGTTGTTTCACACAACTTCACGTTTACGCTGTACTTTGGGAGGAATTCAAGGAAGAGTTTACTGGTGCCACCGTACGAGTCTTTTATGGAAACAACGCGCTTTCCGGGTGACAGAAGAGCAAACAGTGTGTTGCTTATTGCGCCCATGCCTGTAGCGAATGACGTTGCAGCCTCGGCACCTTCGAGAAGCCGGACTTTTTCTTCCAGTACTGAAACCGTTGGGTTTGTGTTGCGGCTATAGATGTAACCGTCTTTTTTTCCTGTGGCTACATCATACCATGTATCCAGATCGTCATAGGCAAATGTTACACTGTTTACGATGGGAGGGGTAGTCGCTCCCATAAAAAAAGGATCTGTTTCGCCACCCCAAACGGAAGCAGTGCCTTTTTTGTATTTTAAGAAATCCATTATTTGAGTTTTTAGTGATTCAATTTAAGCTCGCTAAGATACTGAACAAAAATCAGCATTTCGTCCCGATAGTATTGGGTTGCTTCCGCAGTAGGATCACTAAATTCCAATACGATAGAACTATGGTTGCCGGTTTTCGACGGCGTAGATAAAAAACTAAAGGTTTGGCGTATTCCATTTTGATTAGTTAGCTAAGTTTACCGGGGCAGGGTATAAGGGTATAGGTTAAGGTATAAGGTTTAAGATGGGAACGGGCGAGAGCAAGTGAACGCCGATGGAGAGCAGTAGGTACGTGGATAGCTAGGTAGCTAGGCAATAACGTCAGTTCGCACGCCCTGCGTTTATCGCGAACCACACCCACAACCAACTCATAACTCATAACTCATAACAATGATTTTTCTGCTTATCCGACTGATGTTCTTTGCCGCTGCTGATTGGCGGTGTATGTTACATCGTATTCAAGCTATTCAGGCCTACGCCATTTACGCGTTGTTCAAGATGCGATGGTAAAGGGTTCTGGTTAGCTGCGAGGGGAAGAGAAACCTGTGACTGGTGTAAAGGCAGCGGCAAATTGCCGAATGTGAATCGTTAACACTAATCCGGTTATGGACTATTTGCAAAAACTGATCGTCGATATTGAGCTTCATTCCGTTGACGGAATCAGGACTTGCTTTCAGAACGGTATACAACCGAATGATTTGTTTCGTGACGAACCGCTGATCAATGAACTTATTAGTGAGTATACGAGGAGTCCGAGGTTTAAAGACTGTGTAAAAACGTTTGTTGAATTTGGATTGAAAATGGAGGACCAGGCTTTACTTTCCACGTTGCTGGATGATGCGCAATGTCTCGACACGGAGCTGAAGTCAAATCCCACGTTGATTGACAAACGCTACACGATGCGTAGCGCCTACACACCTTTGCATGAAGTGACCTTGTTACATATTTGTGCTGAATTCAATCATCACGCATCAGCACGGATACTTGTAAAACACGGCGCAGATGTCAACGCGAGGGCTGGACTGGACCAATTTGGATTTGGAGGTCAAACGCCAATTTTCCATACAGTAAATCAAAATGGCAATCAATCCTCCGATATGTTGACATTCTTACTTTCGCTGTCGGTGGATCTTAAATTAACGGTAGCAGGTTTGATCTGGGGCAAGGGTTACGAGTGGGAAACATTGATTCCCGCTGTTAATCCTGTTAGCTACGCCATGATGGGATTGCTTCCGCAAATGCACAGGGATGAAAAAACCACAAGCGAGACGGTGTCTTTGCTGCTGAATGCAGCCTATGGTATCAAATATACTGCACAGAATATTCCATGCGCTTACCTTAAGAAGTAATGAAAGGAGGGGAGATAGAAGGAGCTATGGATCCGATTTCAGTCAGACGGGCCAATGAAAAGGATGTTCAACTGCTTTACTACTGTTTGCAGGCAGTCATATATTCAAAGCTTTGCAGATCATTGGGTTGAAGGAGGACTAGCATGGTACCTTGACAAGGTTTATGGAATGGATGTTCTCCAGAAGCGACTTGAAGAACGCAGACATCAACTATTTTATATCTTATTACGAAGGTGTACCGGCCGGTTTTATGAAAGTGAAGTTGAATTCGCCACTGTCGGCTCAGATAAGCGGTAATCATCTGGAAATTGAAAAGCTTTATTTTCTGGAAAAGTATAAACGGAAGGGTCTGGGAAAACGAATGATAGCCAGTGTGAGGCAAATGGCTGAGGACCTTGGTATGAATGTGATTTGGCTGGCCGTAATAGATTCGAATGTTAGCGCCATTACTTTTTATGAAAACATCGGCTTTAGATTTTTCGACAAGACAAGATTAGAAATTCCATATTTTAAGGAGGAGCTTCGCGGCATGTGGAGAATGCTGCTCGAGATTTGACGGAATTATCAGAAAACGATCTAATGAAATTTTTGCTCGATAAAGAAGAAACTACCCGCCTTCGGTTTCGGATCATTGAAAGATCGGACTTCGGGAGTTGGCTACCATTTTTTCAAGAGCCGGAATCCTTCCGGCATTGGAATATGAACTTTCAATCGCCTGAAGTTGAATGTCAGCAATGGTATGACAAACAATTCGGCAGGTATGACCAGGATAAAGGTGGAATGAATGTGCTGATTGAAAAGTCATCCGGTAACTTGATTGGACATTGCGGTCTCCTCGTTCAAAACGTTGATGGCTGTGTAGAGCTCGAAATAGGCTATTCCCTTCTTCCTGCCTTATTGGAGCATGGGGTTTGCCAGCGAGGCTGCGTCGAAATGCAGAGATGTGGCGTTTGATCGCGGCTATTCTTCGTCTTTGATTTCCATCATTAGTCTTTCAAATACGCCATCAGCAAGGGTTGCCGAAAAGAATGGAATGACAATAGATAAACAAACTGTGTATTATGATAATGCTGTAAACATCTTCCGTATAACAGTTGAGCAATGGAAGTCAATTTCAGGCAACAACATCAATACAGAAAGAAGTCGTTCCCAGGAAGCATTTTGATTAATTTGGGATGAGGTCCCAACCTGCGGCGTCATCAAGAGCCCAGTAGCTTACCCATGTCCATCGCACTATACCAAACGAAGGCCCATATGCATGCATAAAGCCCGATCCGTCACCATTCATCGGAGTGTAGTCGAAATAAATATTCAAATGCTCAAAAGTCTGACCGAATTGAGAATAGTTAACAGCGTACTGCATAAACGACATGCTTTCATAGTCAAGTATGGGCAGGCAATCGGCATTCAAAGGCGCTGGATCCCCGACTGGTAAAAGTGGAAATGCTATTGAAGCACCGACAAAAACAAAAGAGAATGGATCGGTTCCCTGCGGTCTGAAAAAATAGGCTGAATCGGCATCGACTTCAAGATGGCGTATGATAACAGAATCAGCAACGCTCCCCCAATGCCCGTCATCGGATGTCACGGAGTTCGATCCTTCTGTCAGAAATTCTTTTACGATCCATTTATCTGCCTCCTGCCCTGTGATTGCCAACACTAAAGTGTCGGCGAAGTAATCGAAGCTGATTTCATGGGTGCTATTATTTTCAGATGCATTAAAAAAAACATAAAAACTCCGCTGCCCGATTTCAGGTTTATCAAATCTGATCGCGCCTTTGTCAGCCAAACCCTCCAGTGGATTTTCCTTTTTATACTCAGGATCCGGAGAAATGGTTGGATCCTCGGACGAACAACCAAGAAATGTCAAGGCGATGAGTACGAGCAAAGTGTATTTCACAGCACGCGTATTTTTCAGGAGATACAAATATAAGGCATTCATTCTTTACTTGTGACAAACTAACTCCTATTTAGACTACTCCTAAATTCTAACTCCTAAATTCTAACTCCTAAATTCTAATTCTACATCCTAACTCTCACTTGTTGAAATAAAATTCGGGCCCGAGGCTTGACGTATTCCACGTGTGTTGTTGTCCTTCCGTCACCTTAAGAACATTTTCTCTCACTTTCTTGAAGACCTGTTCGACATTCAGACCCGGAACTCGTAATACCTTTATGAGCTCCTGGGTGTACAAACTATGGGAAGTTGTGCCATCCGATGCAACAGTTCCAGGCTCGGTGGCAAAAGCGATAAAAGCGCCAACGCCAGGGTTAGGTGGTGCCAGGCCTTTCGCAATACTTTGTTCTGTCCCATGGAAAGGATTATTGCGGCACGCATCCAGGATCAAAATGCTCGTCTTGATTTCCGCATATTGCATAGCGTCAAGAGCGGCGTCCAACGGAATACAAGTGCGCTCAACATCTTTCGGAACCTTAATAGCCGCGTCAATTGGAACAATGTAGTTTGTTCCATCTACCTGAAGTCCGTGGCCAGCGTAATAGAACAGTCCGATGGTATTCGAAGAATTCGATTCTTTTAACTGGGCATGGAATGCACGGATAGTTTTTTTGATCTCAGCCGACGTTAGATCCATTTTTACTATAGTAGAAAAATTCAGTTTTTTTAACTCTTCAGCAATGGCAAGTGCGTCATTCGCCGGATCCTTAAGATCTCCAACAGGTTCATTGTAATTAGAATTGCCAATGATTAACGCAATTCTTTTTGCGGGCGACGCATCCGGGCTTTTTTTCGCTAATGCCTGATTGCTAGTTGATACAATTTCAGCAAGGGCCTCCTGCGCGAGGTAGTGATCCGGATTGAGCGTCAAACATCGTTTCAGATAGACTTCTGCCAAATCCTTTTGCTGGATCTTTTTATAGGCAATGGCACGATCAAACATAAGCTGCGACTGCTTGATGTTATCGGATATGTAAGGGAGAGCCTCAGCGAAAGATTCGGTAGCCAGATAGTATTCTCCTTTGAAATTCTGACACTTGCCGATCAGCCAATGAAGGTTGCCCTTGTTTTTCGACCCCAGGGTCAGAGCTTGACTAAAGTCATTAATAGCGTGTGTGTATGCATTGTTTTTATAATGGGCCATACCTCTCGCATAATACACGTCAGCCTCAAGCTTTGTGCCACGCGCAGTCTTGGTCAGGTATTCAGAGAGATTTGCAATAGCCTCATGGTAGTTTCCTCGATTGTATGCATCGACGCCGGTCTTATACAGATTGTCCTGTGAGAATCCGACACGCACACACAGGATAAGTGTCGCGGTTAGAATTGCTTTCATAATCAAAAGTTATACTTCAACCCTGGCTGAAAATTTAATGTGTTAAACGTTTTGTCGTCGGAGAGGGGGACGTTTTTTGGGAGAGAGGTCACTTTATCAAATGAATCGTAAAAATCTACCTCCAATATATGTTTTTCATACATTGAAGTGTCAAAAAAAGGTCTTTTATGTACCGCAAGTCATGGCTTTATTGTGATCATGAGCAATGATCGCAAATGTGCTTAGCAGCAGCGTTGTAAACCCAAAAGCCCTTTTTACCATGTTTTTAAAGAGAGCAAAGGACAACAATCGGCTGCCAGTGCGGAAACCCTACGATGCTCCAACATGAATATACTTTTTTTACGCGTCAGTAACAAGAAATCATTTAGGTATACTTGGTCTGACTTCGATCTTGCTCGGAAGGGTGCGGGGATTCATTTTTAAGAGATCGACTACTATTTGCCCGAGGTCCTCGGGTTGTATTTTCCACGCATCCCTATCGGACGGTTGATTATTGTTGAAGTTTGTGGCCACGGAACCTGGCAGAATGGTCGTAACCTTTACACCATAATTTCTGATATCGAGCATAAGAGCCTGTGTGAATCCAACGAGTCCGAATTTGCTTGCATTGTACGCCGTTGCGCCTGCAAAGAAATTTATTCCGGCAAGACTGGCCATTGTTATGATATATCCTTGAGTTTTCTTTACAGCCTCAAGCGATGCCTTCACACTATTGAATACACCGGTGAGGTTTGTATCGATTGTCTCCTGCCACTGATCTTCAGTAAGGGTTTCGATCGAGCCAAAATATCCAATACCCGCATTTGCCACCAGAATATCCAGTTGTCCCCATTTCTTTATAATGCCGTCTACTACTTTTTGTTGGTCTGCCAACTTGCGAACGTCGGCAGCGAATCCGATCGCTTCACCTTTACCAGCACTATTCAATTTCGCTGCAGCTTCATCAGCGGAAGCTTTCGAGCGCCCGGTGATAGCGACCTTTACATTTTCTTTCATCAAAGATTCTGCAACACCATAACCGATACCTTTCGTCCCTCCGGTGATAAGCGCCACTTTGTTCGATATATTTTCCATAGAGAAGTCCTTTACAAACAAATATACAAGAATTGAATTCTAGTTAGGGATTTCTGAAGTCTTTCGATTTTGATATCTCATTACCTGTGTGCGCTTCACACATGGCTACTACAATATTGGCTGCCTTCAGTGATCGTATAATTTTTGATTTTAGTTGATAATAATTTTCTACTTTCGAAACCAAAATTGAAGAACTATGAATTATAGAAAGTTGATATGTTTTGTCATGCTATCAGTAGCATTCTTTTCGTGTAAACAACATCCTCCTACTGATCTGACAAAAGAAAACCTTATTCCAAAACCAGTGTCAGTTACTGCGACAGCAAAAGTATTCGAGCTGACAAAGAGCAGTGGTATTTATGTCGAAGGAGAGTCTGCTGAATTAAAATTCATTGGTGAATATCTCGCCGGCAAGCTTCGTCCTTCTACAGGATATGATCTGCCTGTTTCATCAACCGCAAAAGCTCCTGAATCCGGAAGTATTTATTTGGTCGCTTCCGGAAATGACGAAGAGTTGGGAGATGAAGGTTACGAGATCGAGATAACGAAAGACCTCGTAAAGGTTACCGCCAATAAACCAGCGGGAGTTTTTTGGGCAGTTCAGACATTGCGTCAATTGTTGCCAGCGAAAGCTGAAATGAGTTCGTTGCAGGAAGGGCCATGGGAATTTTCAACTGGTAAGATACGTGATTATCCATCCTATCCTTTCCGTGGATCAATGCTGGACGTTGCGCGACATTTCTTTTCAGTTGATGATGTAAAGCGGTACATCGATTTGTTGAACTTGTATAAGATGAATGTGCTTCACCTTTCGTTATCAAACGATCAGGGTTGGAGAATTGAGATCAAGTCATGGCCGAACCTTACCGCGCATGGTGGAAGCACGGAAGTAGGAGGGGGTAAGGGAGGATTCTATACCCAGGAACAGTATAAGGACATTGTTAAATATGCGCAGGATCGTTATGTGACGATTGTTCCTGAGATCGATATGCCTGGTCACACGAATGCTGCATTGGCCTCTTATCCGGAGTTGAACTGCAACGGTAAGGCTCCTGCTCTTTACACAGGTGTCGAAGTAGGATTCAGCTCTTTGTGCACAACCAATGAGATTACATACAAGTTTATTGATGACGTAGTTCGGGAATTGTCGGCGATTACGCCGGGCCCATACTTTCACATTGGCGGCGATGAAAGTCATGCGACAAAAAAGGAACATTATATTCCGTTTGTTGCAAGGGTAAGAGATATCGTCAAGTCCCACGGAAAACAAGTGATCGGATGGGAAGAAACTGCGCAGATAAATATGAATGAGAAAAGACCGGAGGATGCCGTTAACGTGGATGCGGACGCAAAGGCAAGTGCTGCCAGCGCAATTGCACAGTACTGGTCAAACGCCAATCATGCGTTGGAAGGGGTTGCCAACGGTTCAAAACTTGTGATGTCACCGGCCACCAAGATGTATCTCGACATGCAATATGATTCAACTACAAAGTTGGGATTGCATTGGGCAGCATACATTGAAGTCGACAGTTCGTATATGTGGGATCCTGCGACACGCGTTAAAGGAATCACTCGTGAAGACATCCTTGGTATCGAGGCTCCGCTGTGGACGGAAACCATCACAAACATGGATGAGATCGAATACATGGTATTTCCCCGTATTATCGGGCTTGCCGAAATTGGATGGTCACCCACAGAGGGAAGAGGTTGGGATGAATACAAGATCCGTTTGGCGAACCATGGCCCACGTATGAAGGCATTGGGTATCGATTACTATGCATCGAAACAAGTTCCGTGGGTGGAATAGTCGCTAGGTATTGCGAAAGAAAGAAAGCAGGAGGTCAGCTTCCTGCTTTTTTTATTTGCAAAAATTTCAATTATTGCGATCACTAATCGGTGTTTTCAGCACCTCCGCTAGTGGCAACAAGATTATGGTCACGAGTAAACTAATCTTTAATAAAACTTACTTCCTGCCAGCCGAATACGGCTCACTGAAAGAATTTTACGCCACGATTGTAGCAAAGAAGGCGGAAAACATTGTATTGAAGAAAATTTAACAAGAACGCATTTTGTAATTCCCAGAAGGATTCGGCTACATATAGTCATAATTGTCATGACTTATGGACTTCGCATTCTGGAAAAAAAAGCAACCCCGTAAACCTGTCTCGGCAGCGCGCGATTGGTTTAACTCCGTTCTGTTCGCCGTGATAGCGGCCACCTTAATCCGTTGGACGACGGTGGAAGCGTATGTGGTCCCCACTCCGTCAATGGAAAACACTATTCTAGTCGGTGACTATCTTTTCGTCAGCAAGTTCCACTATGGAACCCGGACAACAAGTACACCTTTACAGATTCCTCTCACTCATCAGAAAATCTGGGGGACCAACATTCCATCATACCTGGACTGGATTGAACTGCCCTCGTATCGTCTGCCCGGCATTAGCGAAGTAAAACGTGGGGATGTTGTCGTGTTCAATGTTCCTCCAAAGAGCATGAACGAAGGTCAGGAGCACCCTGTCCAACTAAAATCAAACTACGTCAAGCGTTGTGTTGCTGTCGCCGGCGATCGGTTGCAAATAGTTGATAAAGAAATCTTCGTTAATGGAGCTGCGCTTGCTCGTCCTGAAAACATGAAGTTCAGGTATATGGTGACATCCAACGACGAGTTCACATCAAGAACGTTGACCCGGCTCGAACTCAGTAAGGATGATTGTTTCTTCCTGGGAAGGCAAGACAATCAAGCGATGTATACGCATGTTTTTAACCAACAAGCAGGCGGATCACCTTTCATCGTTGCCTTTTATTTCTTCAATAGTGTTGCAGGATAAAACGAACAACGGTCCAGAAGGTGACATTTTTCCATCTTCAGACTATTCGAAATGGAATGGCGACGCATATGGGCCGCTGGTGATACCCAAAAAAGGAATGACCATTGATATCAACGATTCGACTCTTGCATATTACGGAGAAACTATTCAGTTGTATGAACATCTCGACAATGTATCCATCGCAGATGGCAAACTAACTATTGATGGCAAAGCATGTAAAAGCTATAGCTTTAGTCAGGACTACTACTTTATGATGGGCGACAACCGTCATAATTCACTGGACTCAAGATATTGGGGATTTGTACCTGCGGATCACATTGTGGGAAAACCTCTTTTCATTTGGCTTTCGCTGGACTACGAAGCTGATTTGCTTCACAAGATCCGATTTAATCGGATGTTCACTAAAATTGAATAAATTCGACGCATGGTGATCCATTGGCGTTCCGCTTTTTTCATTGTCGTTCTATTTGCCCTGTGTTCCTTCTCGGCTCCCCTCAAGTGGGTTGCTATAGGCGATTCTATAACGTATCTCAATGAGCACGCTGATGAAACAGGTAACAGGATCACAACAGGTTACATGAAGCTGGTTTGCCGGCAGCGTCCCGATATCAATTACGTTAACAAGGGATACAACGGATGGACTTCAGGCGACATCGCTTCGAAGATTGAATCTTTGGAATTGGAAAAAGCGGATATCTATTCTGTCTTTCTGGGTACCAACGACTGGTGGCAAGGCCGCCCTATTGGCTCGATTAAAGATTACGAATCAAATACGGGTAGTGCAACACTGTATGGTTCGTTCCGGATCATTATCGATAAATTAAGAAGTCTTAATCCGAAGGCCCAGATCATTCTGATCACCCCACTGCAACGCGGAGACTTCGTTCAGATCGGTAACATGAAGAACAATGCGTATGGATCGTACAAGTCTAAGAATGATCAATCTCTCGAACAGTTTGCGGATGCACTTGTTGCATTGGCAAAGAAGGAGCATTTCGCGATTGTCGATTTATATCATGATAGTGGGATTACCCATGGAGAATATGGTAAAATTCAAAAGATTAAAAGACCCCTCGACCGGCGCTTATAAGAATTATTCCTATCCGGACTATACTAACATTCCATTTGATCCCTCCGTCGATGAGTATCCATATCCAACAGATGCAATAGACATGACCTATGATGGGCTGCATCCCTCAGACAAGGGTTATGAGGTCATTGCTTCGATGATCTTGAAAGTTGTAAGAAAGTAGTTGCAACATGTTTCTCCAGGGGAAGACACTTCCTTAGTCATAAATAATCATCACCAATTTTAAATCTCGTCTAAAATCCATAAGGTTGTAGAGATTTTATCAGGCAGCCTTTTCCAATCAGATTAATAAATGGTAGCACAGGAACCCGTTGTAACGTTTCTGATTGACAAGTCGGGAGTAGTAACACTATCCGGAGACTTTGATGTTTCCAGACTGGGCCTTGCACACAAGGTTGAAAGCGGCCATTCTATTTTCGAACTTTACGAAGATACTCCTCAGGTCGTCCATGCTTTTCAGCAGGCTCTTCATGGTGAACATGTATATCTTGAGACAACAGTAAACGGCTTAACATTCGCCAACAGTTATTCACCGTTATTCGACATTGACGGTAATGTGACCAGGGTCATAGGGGTGTCTTTCAACATTACCGAAAGTAAAAAGACGGAAGAGATCCTAAGAAATAGTGAGTTCCGCCTTCGTACGCTGTTCAATTCGGCAAGCGACGCCATCTTCACGATGGACAACAAGACATTCATCGACTGCAATGACGCCACCTTGAGAATATTTCATTGCAAGCGTGATCAGATTGTTGGACAAACTCCTTTCAGATTTTCACCAAGCGTACAACCTGATGGAAGGTCTTCTGAAGAGGCGGCCATGGAAAAGATCAATGCTGTCTTGCAGGGAAGACCACAATTCTTCGAGTGGAAACATATACGGTATGATGGCACACCTTTCGACGCCGAAGTTTCACTAAACCGTCTTGATATTGATGGTGAAGTTTTTATCCAGGCTATGGTCCGCGACGTAAGCGAACGCAAAAGGGCTGAGGAAGATAATCGTCGCCTGGCGATGGTGGCAAACACGACGACAAATATGGTGGTCATAGCTGACGGTGATGGCAGGGTCGAATGGATAAATCCGGCATTCACTCGCATAACCGGCTATACGCTGGTTGAAGTTATAGGAAAGACACCCGGTAGTTTTCTACGTGGACCGGAAACCGATGTAGGAGTGTCAGCATTTATGGGTGCTATGATAAGATCGGGACAGGGATTCAAAGATGTCGAGATAATTAATTATTCAAAGGAGGGACGGCCGTACTGGGTATCGATTGAAGTTCAGCCAATTCATGATAGAGCTGGCAAAGTAGTACAGTTCATTGCAATCGAAAGTGATATCTCAGAAAGGAAAGCAACACAACAAATCTTATTGGATCGTAATGAAGAGCTTATCAAAATTAACGCGGAACTCGACCGATTTGTATATTCAGCTTCCCACGACCTTCGCGCGCCAATAGCATCCCTTCTCGGATTGATTGAGGTGGCAAGACTTGAAAAGGACAGGAATAATATCGTCGAGCTCTTGGAGCTTCAACAGAAGAGTTTATTACGGCTGGACCGTTTTATCAGGGATATTGTTGACCATTCACGCAACACCCGGTTGGATGTTAATTCCGATCCGATAAATTTTGAAACCCTTGTCCATTCGGTCTTCGAGCAGCTTCAATTCATGGATAATGTGACGAAGATACAGAAGAGGATTACCATCAGTCAGGAAGGTGCTTTCTTCACGTCGGCCACGAGGCTGGATATACTCTTCAATAATTTGATTTCGAATGCTATCAAGTACGCCGACCTTCGAAAGGCTGATCCATTTCTCGAGGTGGAGATTACTGCGAATGCAGCGCACGCGCAGATAAGGATCCGGGATAATGGGGAAGGGATACCTGCGGATTCTTTGACAAAGATTTTTGATATGTTTTTCCGGGCCTCGCGAAGAGGTACGGGTTCTGGATTGGGATTGTACATAGTAAGGGAAGCGATCCAAAAGATCAGAGGCACCATAGAAGTCAAATCTGAATTTGGCGAGGGTACTGAGTTTACAGTTGTGATCCCAAATTTACATGCTACTGCAAACGTCGATTTGATTCCTTCATAAGTCTTTAGTCCGCGATCTTTGCCCCCGATAAATATTGGGGTTGCATTCAATATTCGATGCAGATAACTATCAAATGCATTTCACGCAAAGATCGCAAAGGTGAATTCGCAAAGATCGCGAAAAGAGTGTTTGATCGTTTCTTATATTTGATATCTACCATAACACACCTTATAAACTGCTCAAATGAAGAACATCGCTATTGTTTTGTTTGACCGCGTCGAAGTGCTAGATTTTGCGGGCCCATTTGAAGTCTTCTCCGTTTGTGGAGCGCATGGAGAACACAAAGGAAACTTTAATGTTTATACTGTAGCTGAAGGAACTCCTGTGATTGCGCGGGGTGGCCTTAGTGTGAAGCCTGATTACTTATTGGACAACTGTCCAACGCCAGACATTTTCCTTATACCCGGCGGAGGAGGATATACTGACAAGGGTGTTCCCTTCGGCAGCCGAAAAGAGATGCACAATCCAGTGTTATTGGAGTGGATCAAGAAACATAACAAATCTGCAGAATTGGTGCTGTCAGTCTGTACAGGATCGCTTATTCTGGCAAAAGCAGGCTTGCTGGACGGCTTGTCCGCAACAACACATTGGAAAGCAATCGATCAACTTAGAGAGGCCGCTCCCCAAACCACCATCGTTGACGATCAGCGCTGGGTAGACAACGGAAGGGTTATTGCTTCCGCCGGCGTATCAGCAGGGATTGACATGTCTTTGTATGTAATTGAAAAATTATTGGGTAAAGCTGTCGCCGACGACACCGCCAGATCTATGGAATACGATCATTGGAGATCTTGATTGCTTCTTAGTTAATCTTAATTAACTCGACTTCGAAAATTAAGGTAGCGTATGGTGGTATCTGATCTCCGGCACCTCGTTCACCATAGGCGATATCATAGGGGAGGTAGATCATCCATTTGTCGCCTTCCTTCATCAACTGCAGCGCTTCTGTCCAGCCGGCAATTACACCTCCGACTTCAAACGTTATTGGATCCCGTCCAGTCGAGCTATCGAATACCGTTCCGTCGATAAGTTTTCCTGTATAATGAACGGTCACTTTGTCTGTGGCCAGAGGTGATTTGGTGCCTTTTCCTGAACTGATCACCTTATATTGAAGACCACTTTTTGTAATTTGTACACCTTCGGATTTCTTATTGTCTTCAAGAAATTTCGCATTGTCAAACTTGGCTTGTGCCGTCTTTTTCTCCATTGCTCTTTGCATGTATACCTGCACCATTGCAATAGCCTCCATCTGTTGCAGCTTCGGTTCTTTTCCCTGCATTATATCCTTCAAACCTGCAATCATCGCGTCGATATTCAATGAATCGCCACCCTGAGATTTCAGGTTGGATGCAACCAGCGTGCCCAGCCCATAGCTAACTTGTTTGATAGTATCGTTGAGTTCGATCTCTTTAGGAGTCTTGAGGATCTGTACTTCGGCTTTAAGCTGATCTGTTTCCTTCTTTAATTGTTCTACCTGTGCCTGCAGCTCTTTTTTAGACTGCGAAAACGAAGGAATAGATATCAAAAATGCAATGCAATAAATTAATGTTCTCATCTCGAAATAATTAATGTTGAATATGGCTCCCTTTAAACCTGAAAGTTCACGTAAAAACAGGCGCAAAGAAAGGAAAATATTTCTAAAGAACGGCAAGATTATTGGCGAGGAGGTTTTCGGGTAAATTTTTCCCTCCGGGGGCTTCGAAATATCACCCGCGCAAAGCGAACAATCTGGTTATTTCAACTGAAATTATTATCTAGCACCTCGACTGAATTTGCCCTTGTTGTAGGTATTCAGAAATTAATTTACGTCATAAGGTATAACTTATCCAACGCGGACCGGAATTGGAATAAAATGAAAATTGACAAGGCGATCACATATAAATCGTTGCAGACATCCCTCAATAGATTCTGGCAACTATCAGGAAAGAAGATAAACTCGATAGAAAAGAATTTTGACCCGCGCAAGGGTGCACCAGTCTTTACTGTCAATGGAAAATATACTACCAGGGGCTGGACAGAATGGACTCAGGGATTTCAGTATGGATCTGCACTCCTTCAGTTTGATGCTACGGGCGAGGAGGAATTCCTCAACTCTGGCCGACGCAGCACGGTGGAAAAGATGGCGCCTCACCTGACACACAAAGGCGTTCATGATCATGGCTTTAATAACCTCAGCACGTACGGAAACCTGTGGCGATTAATGAATGAGAACAAGCTTCCGCATAATGAGTGGGAAAAGAACTTTTATGAATTGGCGTTGAAAGTAAGTGGCGCCGTTCAGGCTATGCGATGGACTAGTATCCGTGATGGTGGCTTTATTTACTCTTTTAATGGCCCGCAGTCATTGTTTGTCGATACAATCCGCTCGTGCAGAATTGTGATGTTAAGTCATTCACTGGGTCATATATTTCAGGGTGAGAATGATGAAAAAATTAATTTGTTGGATCGAGCTGTAAAACATCTGCTGGCAACAGCCAATTATTCCGTGTTCTATGGAGAAGGACGCGACTCATATGACGTTCGTGGTCGAACCGCCCATGAATGCATTTTTAATGTGAACGATGGAAACTACCGGTGTCCGAATTCCCAACAAGGTTTTAGCGGATTTACTACGTGGACTCGTGGGTTAGCTTGGGCAATGTGTGGCTTTGCCGAAGAATTGGAATTCATTGAACAACTTCCGGATAACGCATTCCCCAAGACAATTGAAAAAAAGGAACTGTTGAAAGTGCTGATGAAAGGTGCACTCGCAACCGCTGACTTTTACATTGCGAACACTGCCACCGATGGCATACCGTATTGGGATACAGGAGCGCCTGGGTTAGCCAAAATGAATGACTACCTGAATCGACCATCTGAACCTTTCAACGATCATGAACCCATTGATAGCTCGGCAGCGTCGATAACAGCCCAGGGTCTTTTACGATTGGGCAATTTCCTGAAGAAACAGAATGATAATAAAGGAGACATGTATACTCAGGCTGGACTGACTGTTGCTAACACACTGTTGTCCGACGCCTACTTGTCGCATGATGATAGTCATGAAGGATTGATTCTTCACTCCGTATACCACAGACCAAACGGCTGGGATAATATTCCGGATGGACGGAAGGTTCCCTGCAATGAATCGAGTATGTGGGGAGATTATCATGCCCGTGAACTGATGTTGTACATCACACGAATAGCAAATGACGAACGTTACTATACTTTTTATAACGGATTGAACGACTTGATACGCAAGGAGTATATCTTTACATTGAACTTGATTTTTAATGAGCACTAAACACAAGCCTAAGTACAAAAGAATAGCACAGCTTAAAAACAGCGCACGACTTTCGTGAATACCTTAAGACGATCGGCGTTGAACTTCCCTTTGATGATACTTTGGCTTTGCCGGATCAATCACCGGCGCGCAAGGATTTTACATTGAAGTCCGGCATGACCATAGGAAATCGGTTTTGCATATTGCCAATGGAAGGATGGGATGGTACACCCGATGGAAGACCAAGCGAGTATACGAAGCGCCGCTGGAAAAACTTCGCTATAAGCGGGGCAAAGCTATTGTGGGGGTGTGAAGCGGTAGCGGTACGACATGACGGACGCGCTAATCCCAACCAATTGCTTTTGACAAAGACCACACACGATGAATACAAACGTCTTTATGATTCGCTGATAAAAGATCACCAGGAAAAGTTCGGTAACACAAACGACCTATTGGTTGGTCTGCAGCTCACACACTCTGGCCGGTTCTGCAAACCGAATCACCAGAAAAAGATGGAACCGCAGATACTTTATTCTCATCCGATATTGAATCGCAAATTCGGCTTGTCTGAAGATTATCCATTAATGACTGACGAATACATCGATGGATTGATTGAAGACTTCATTCATGCGTCGGTTATGGCGCAAGAGGCCGGTTATCATTTTGTCGACCTCAAACATTGTCACGGCTACCTGGGCCACGAGTTTCTCAGCGCGCATAGACGTGGAGGGAAGTATGGTGGATCTTTTGAAAACCGTACACGCTTTCTTACTTCCATAGTCAACGGTATAAAAGCAGCCGCTCCGGGATTGGGTATCGGAGTACGATTAAGCGCATTCGATTGGGTACCTTTTAAACCAGGAGCAGATCAGGTAGGAGTGCCGGAAATTTTTGAAGACGCGTACACATTTGCTTTCGGTGGCGCATCGTCTGGTTTGGGGCATGACCTCACGGAAACCTATCGTTTCATGAAGTTGCTGGAATCACTCGATATCGAGCTGGTATGCGTTACAGGTGGGAGTCCTTATTATAATCCACACATTCAACGACCTGCGCTTTTCCCTCCATCTGACGGATATCAGCCGCCGGAAGATCCATTGGCGGGTGTAGCCAGACAGTTGCAGGTTACTGCGGATATCAAAAAAGCATTTCCTGATCTGTGTATAGTTGGCTCTGCGTATTCGTATCTCCAGGAATGGTTACCTAACGTGGGACAAAGTGTGCTTAACAACGGTATGGCTGACTTTGTTGGTTTTGGAAGAATGGTGCTGTCGTATCCTGAGATGCCGGACGATATCCTTAAGGGTAATCCAATGAAACGGGACCGGATCTGCCGTACTTTTTCAGATTGTACAACGGCCCCACGCAATGGGATGATCTCTGGTTGTTTCCCGCTGGATCCTTATTACAAGGGACTTCCGGAGGCTGCAGCATTAAAAGAAATTAAAGCTGAATAAAATGAAAAAAGCCGCGTTGGTTACCGGCGGAAGCCGTGGAATAGGATTTGGCATAGCTAGAGCGTTAGCTGCCGAAGGTTACAACCTGGCAATCAATGGCGTGCGCTCTGAACAGGAAGCGGTCAATTCATTGAATGAACTGAAAAGCTTTAATGTTGACGTGATCTATTGCCAGGGTAACATTGGAAATAAAGCGGATCGTGAAAAGATAGTTGGAAAAGCATTTGGCCATTACAGCTCAATCGATGTCCTGGTAAACAATGCCGGAATTGCTCCGGCTGTTAGAATGGATGTCCTCGAACTGGATGAAGAGAACTATGATCGCTTGCTTGATACCAACCTGAAGGGAACGTTCTTTCTTACGCAGAAAGTCGTTAAGCAAATGCTTAAAAAGAAACTGGCCGACAATTCGTATAGCCCATGTATCATAACTATTACCTCTGTCTCTTCGGAAGTAGCTTCGATAAACCGTGGAGAGTATTGTATGTCGAAAGCGGGATTGAGTATGATGACAAAATTGTTTGCAACACGGTTGGGTGAGGCTAACATTCCCGTTTACGAGGTGCAGCCGGGCATCATCAGTACTGATATGACGGCAGGAGTAAAAGAGAAATATGATAAGCTGATAAGTGAAGGTCTTACGATCGACAAACGTTGGGGTACTCCGGAGGATATCGGTAAAATTGTAGCGGCCCTGGCAAAAGGGAACATACCTTACGCGACGGGCCAGGTCATCCGCGCTGACGGGGGAATGGGAGTGAGGCGGCTATAGATTATTTAGCGGGACCTTTGTTAAAAAACACGCAAAGACCGTCCTTTCCGGCGACGATAATGTCCTTCCAATTGTCAGCGTTTAGATCCTCTACTGCAAAAAATATTCCTGTTCCTTTCCCTTGACCAAACGTACCATAGCTGATCACCTGTTTTACAAAAGTCTCTCCGTTCCATTTAAAATAATAGAGGCCGATTGGATCGTGTGCGCCCGGATCATTGTCATCGTGTGCCCTGTACCGTTTGCCAGTTATTAATTCAAGAGATCCATCATTGTCGATATCACTTAACGCCATGGTGTGATACTGCGAATTGTTTGGATCAATGGAATGTTTTATCCAGCTGCGTTTTTTCGCTTTGTCCAACCGTTGTTCGTACCAATCCAATCCGTAATTATGTCCCTGCCCGATAATGATGTCGTTAAGTCCATCACGGTTCACGTCTGTGACCAGCATAGGAACACTTGCCTGCACCACATTGAAGTCATCATGAAATAACCAGGGCTGCGCGAAAGGTTTTACAGGACATTCAAGCCATCCTTTGTCGATCACGAGGTCTCCACGACCATCCCCGTTGATATCACCGTAACCCAAACCATGTCCGTGCTGATTGATGACAGGAATGGAATCGAAACCGACCTGATTGTTGACAAGCTCCTTCCGGATGCGATAAATAACCAGCGGTTTTCCTGGAGTATTTGGTACGATCTCCGGAACTCCGTCGCCGTCAATGTCCCACGAACGGGTTGTTTCAACGCTTCCGCCTCGCGCAATACGATGTTCCTTCCATTCGCCATCTTTTCCCGGATTTTCTCTCCATACCAATTCGGCGCCAAACCATCCACCGTCCACAACATCTTTGTTTCCGTCATTGTTGATATCCCACAAGATCGTAGAGAAAGTATCGTAGTATTCACCATGTCTTTTTATGAGGCCAATATTTTTACGCCGAACAAAGTCCGGTCCTTTGTACCAGAATGATCCCGAGATAAGGTCGACAATTCCATCCTTATCAACATCAAGTGCGTTGACAGATTCAAATGCCTCCGATGCAACGGGATACTTTTCAAAAACCAGCGACCCTTTTCGATCCTGTGCATAAATGGTAAATGAAGAAAGGATTATTGGCAGTGCGACAAGACATCGCGATAGCATTTTAGTGGTTACCATCTACTTGCATGTCAGCTATCGTGGAGGAAGTTTTCGAACGTTTCAGTATGGGGCGTATCGCTATCAGAATTATTCTTTTGCTGAATACTGTTAAGGTATTGTGTAATAGCCTCAGCCGATTCTCCATACGTTTCTATTTCAGGCATTAAATGTTCGATGGCATCACCAGTTTTGCGGAATATGGTAACATTCCTGCTTTTCGTTTCCCGAAGTATTTCTGTTGACTCTGTCGCCACTATCATTGTTGCACTCTGCCGTTCCAGAAGATGACTGGCAAATTTTAACATAAGGGTAACCAGCGTCGGTCGTAGATAAGTTTCGGGAGCGTTGAATAATACAAGACTTCTGGGGGTAACGCTGAGGATGAGGTGTAATGCGGAGTGCAGCAATATTTGTGACTCACCTGCTAAATGTTGGAAGAACTCCTGGAGTTCTTCCTCGCGTAGTCGCGGGAATTCAACATTCGTGATAAATTGGAGGCCAGGTACTGCCTTCATGAATCCGAACATGTCGTCCAACAAGTCTTGCTTCAAGAGATCTTGTTCGATGGCTCCCATCGCTCTTACAAATTCAGCTGTAAGGTCTTCATTTGTTTTAAAGAACGTATTTTCATCCGGCGGAGCGTCAATATCCCAGGCCCTGCCGTCTTCATCGATCGTTGATGATTTTAGTGACTCATCCAACTCCTTTGCCAGGTCATGATTTCCGCAGTAAACAAATCTGCCAACACCTTTTTGAATTTCGAGAACAATTTGTTCTTTTTCATGGACATACAATGCCGGCACTCTGAATGTAATGGTTGGGCTATACGACAAACAAATAATCCTGGTGAATCCAATGTTAGACGGCTCCAGGGTACCCTCATTTCGCAGGAGGTCACGGTCATAATTGGGTGCGAAAGCTATTCTTGCAAGTTTTGACAGGAACTTGTCTTTGCCCGAGTCATCATTGCCGGTGATTACGTGTATCCTCTCTTGGTGCTCTTCAGGGTCGCCGTACTTATGATCTGGTAAATTGAAGCTGAACTTAACCGGCTGTTTCATTTTGTTCATCTGGAACTTGAATGCAACGTCTGCGTCAGCAATGTTTGAATAGTCACCGAGTATCATAGCCGGGGCGAGTGAAAAAAGGTCGTCCTCGGGCTCAATGAAATGATAGAGTGATGCCTCAAGGCCTTCTTCGTTTTCGAAACTCTCTTTCATTTCCGGGAAAACCACAATGTCGCGTAACGCCGATAAGATTTTATGGCGGAGTTCGTTATCCAGGCGCGCAAGCCTGTCGTAATAATCAAGAGATTGGCCTAAAGAACAGAATGTAAAATCCAGATAATCAAGTTTGCCGGATTTCAATTGGAATTTTTCATCACCTCGCTGACCCTTTCGAAGGATCTTTACTTCGCCGATCCAAAGCGGCATGTCATCATCCGTTAGACTGGCAGAGAGGTGGAGATGATACCTCGTCATAAAATAGTTGTCGTCAAAGTTGTCCTTTTCCAGGTAAAAGGCTGCATCTGAATCTCCGCTGAAGATTCCATGATCACACCATTCGACTACCTTTAGAAACATAGAGTAAATATAAATCTTAACGGGCAACAATATTCACGGAACGGTCAATCTTTAAGGGAATTTCTTGATAAATTATCAGGCCTTTTCACACCCGAATCGGCAATATGAAAAGCATTATCGCGTTTATAATACTCATGAATATCCTGGGCATTGGCGCCCATGAGAAGACCGATACATCGAATCTTTATCCGAAATGCAATTGTCATAGATGGAACAGGCAAAGGGATGTTGCGGGGTTATGACATATTTATAGAGGACGGCATCATTAAACGGATAGGGGTCGGGCTCAAAGTTCCTAGGAAAATCAAGGTAATTGATGCAACAGGAAAAACGGTAATTCCAGGTTTGATTGACATGCATGGTCATATGTATGCAATTGGGCACACGCAACTGGATGCGTATCCGGCGCTTTACATTGCAGGAGGGGTGACGACCGTTTTTTCACCTGGTGAAATGGAACCTGAGGTGACACTCAAGTTAAAAGAAGCAAATCATCCGGGGCGAACGCGTAGGCCCGGATATTTTATTTGCTGGTCCGTACTTCGACACAGATCCTTCTACGGTCTCATGGATGCCGGTGATTAAGGACACGATGAGAATTGCTGAACTTTTTGAAAAATGGAAAGGCCGCATCGATGGCATTAAGGTTTATTCGAAAATAAGTAAGGAGCATTTCGATTTTGTCGTGCGCAAAGCAAAGCAACGTCGCTTAATGATCACGGGACACCTTGGTACATTGTCCACCCGTTATGCTGTTGAAAACGGAATAAACGGATTGGAGCATGCGCTTCTCGGCGTCAATGATTTTGGAAGCGACCCAAATGATATTTCGATGCATGCGTGCCATATAGCAAACCTTGATTTGACACGCGACGATGTGATGTCACTGGTCCAACTAATAGTGAGCAAAAAAGTATACATAGATCCGACGCTCGTTATCCTTGAATCTTTCTCATCATCGTTTAAGCCCATCGTTAAAGATCTGGATTATTTTCTTGATGATAAGGCAACAAGAGTTCAGAAAATGCATGATCAGTGGCTCAAGACGCAATTTGCAAATACATGCCAAGACAAACAGTTTCAAAAGCAATTGGAATTTTGCAAGATAATATTCGACAAAGGAGGCATACTGGTGGCAGGAACGGATCCAGTTTCAGCACATGTGCTTCCTGGCTTCGGCATAAAGCGTGAAATAATTCTATTTATGCAAGCGGGCATACCGATAGAGCAAGCTGTCAAAATTGCTTCTTTGAATGCGGCTTCTGTGCTGGGAATTTCGCAACAGACAGGAAGTATCGAGGTGGGAAAGAATGCGGACCTTTCAATCGTAGGGGGTGACGTGACAAAGAACAGTGATTATTTTTACGCTACGGAATTAACAATGAAAAGAGGCTCTATTTACGAATCGAAGCCGCTCCTGGAATCGGTAAGGGATAAAGTTCATACTGGCTATTAAAGACGCTATTTTGAATGAGTAAGGATCAAGACCTATTAATATGAAAAAAAAGGAAATAGTTATTCGTTGCTGGATTGATATTGACGGAGTCCGTTTTTTTGGACCAGGACGCTTAGAACTACTTTCCCTGATCGATGAGTCCGGGTCCATTGTAAAGGCCGCTAAAGCTATGGGCATGTCGTATAAAAAGGCCTGGGATATGGTTGATGATATGAACACGAGGGGGAAAAAACCTTTGGTTGTCGCTCGTAAGGGAGGGGATAAAGGTGGTGGGACTGAACTGACCGACACCGGAAGAAAAATGATTGCCAAGTATGGTAAGTTAATGACCAAGCTCAATTCCATAATCGAAAAGAATGGTGATATCCTGAATCTGGTCTAGTCCATTCGTGGGGTCCATCGTGTCGTCTATATCTAGTAGACGATAATTCAGACATTTTTCTATCGTATCACTATTAGGTGCACTTGATTTTCGTACCTTTCGATATATATATGCTTATATATCGAGTTTTAATGAGAGAAATGTATCATGAATAGGTTGGTTTTGATCACTGTTTGGTTTGCGGTAATGGTTGTTTCTTCCCTGAAGGCACAACCATCCGCGCCATCATTGGCTGTTGAGGGTGAGGTTGTGAAACCACTCAAGCTAGGCATATCCGATCTTAACGGCCTTAAGCAGACAGAGGTGAATGCGACAGATCATGGCGGCCAGCAACGCGTTTATAAAGGTGTGGCCTTGTTTGATATCCTCAGTGCAGCCGGAGTCACACTAGGTAGCCAGCTGCGCGGAAAGAATCTCCTTAAATACGTTGAAGTGAAGGCCGCCGACGGCTATGAAGTCATTTTTGCCCTTCCGGAAATTGACCCTGAATTCACGGCTCAAACTATTCTCCTCGCATACGAAGTCGATGGCAAACCACTGCCGAAAGGTGAGGGTCCGTTTAGGTTGGTGGTTCCGAATGACAAGAAACATGCGCGTTGGGTCCGCGAGATCACGACAATAACTGTAACATTCTCAAAACAGCAATAGCATGACACAAAGGGTGAAGACTTTATGCGCGTTTTTTATTGCTCTACCTCTCGGTGGAATGTCATGGACAGGGGAAGATACTGGTAGCAGCAGCAAGCGACCTGAAATTTGCACTTGACTCAGTTGCATCGGTATTCAGGAAAAAGAACTCAGGCACCGTCGAGATTACTTATGGTTCATCGGGTAAATTGTTTGAACAGATCTCGAACGGTGCTCCTTTTGATATCTTCTTTTCAGCAGATATAGAATATCCCAATAAGTTAAAGGAAAAGGGTCTCACTGCCTCTGATATTTACATTTATGGGGTTGGTAGAATTGTGGTGTGGAGTAAAAAAATTGACGTGGAGAAGGAGGAGATGAATTCTCTGCTTTCGCCGGGCGTAAAGAAAATTGCAATAGCTAATCCGTTGCATGCCCCTTATGGAAAAAGGGCCGAGGAAGCATTGAAATTTTACAAAATGCACGATGCTGTAAAAACCAAACTGGTTCTTGGAGAGAATATTTCTCAGACTGCTCAATTCGTGACCACCGGCGCTGCCGATATCGGAATCGTCGCGTATTCCCTTGCACTATCTCCAAACATGAAAAAGGAGAATGGAAAATTCTACCTTATTCCTGAGAATGCTCATCAACGCCTCGAACAAGCGGTGGTTATAACAAAACAGGGAAAAGCAAATGATTTTGCCCAAACATTCCTTTCATTTGTAAAAAGTAATGAAGCAAAGCAAGTCCTTTCTTACTTTGGGTTTAAGTAGATATTCACCTGATGCTGGAGTTTGAACCATTTTATCTCACCCTAAAGCTTGCCCTGACTACAACTATTGTACTTTTCATAATAGGCATTCCGTTGGCTTATTGGCTGGCATTCAATACTTCGAGGTGGAAAGTTTTGCCGGAAGCAATTGTCGGGCTGCCACTGGTACTTCCGCCGTCGGTGCTCGGTTTCTATCTGCTTATGGCATTTAGTCCCGAAAATGCCGTAGGAAAATTCCTCGAATCTTACTTCGATCTCAGGCTCGTCTTTACTTTTCCGGGGCTGGTTATTGCATCGGTAATCTATAGCCTTCCGTTCATGATTCAACCACTACAGTCGGGTTATAGCATGGTGCCGGTCTCATTTATTGAAACGGCTTATACGTTAGGAAAGAACAAGTGGACTGTGTTAACCCGGGTGTTATTGCCAAATATGAAAGCCGCTTTGATCAGCGGTTGTGTTTTATCATTTGCTCATACGATTGGTGAATTTGGCATTGTACTCATGGTCGGCGGAAATATTCCTCATGAGACGCGTGTCATCTCGGTTGTCATCTATGACGAGGTGGAAGCAATGAACTATAAGCAGGCAAATGTATATTCATCAATACTGCTGATATTTTCATTTCTTGTCCTGGTAAGTGTTTATACTGTGAACCGTAGAATGCAAAAAGTCCATTACCAGTCATGATCGAAATAAACCTTAAACGGAAACTTTTCGGCGCGAACGGTGAGATGAACCTTACTCTTGACACGACAATTCAGCAAGGTGAGTTTGTAACGATCTATGGCCCGTCAGGGGCGGGGAAGACCAGTGTGCTCCGAATGCTTGCTGGTTTGCTCAAACCCGATGCCGGACTTATTAAGTTTGATGGAAATGTCTGGTTCGATTCATCGAAGGGTATTCATAGACGTCCACAGCTGAGAAATATCGGACTCGTTTTTCAGGATTACTCATTGTTTCCGAATATGACGGTTCGCGGAAACCTGGAGTTCGCACTACAAAAAGGTCAGTCATCAGGCATTGTTGATGACTTGCTGGAGTTGACGGAATTACGGAATCTTGCCGACAAAAATCCCGCAACACTATCTGGTGGTCAAAAGCAGCGTGTTGCGCTAGCCAGAGCGTTGGTAAGGAAACCGAATTTACTTTTACTGGATGAACCATTGTCGGCGTTGGATTCGGTCATGCAATCCAAATTACAGGATTATCTTTTGCAGGTTCATGAGCAATTCAAGCTTACTACTATTCTTGTCAGCCACGACATCAGCGAAGTAATGAAAATGTCCAAACGGGTGTTAATTTTGGAAAACGGCCGTGTAGAAAAGGACGGCCCACCAGGTGAGGTTTTACCACTGGACGGTTTTAGACAGTGGGAAAGGAAAATCTGAATTTCCTGAGACGAATTTGACAAGTAACGTCTTTGATCTGACTCCTATGAAAATCGGTTCTATCGTTATCCTCTGTTACGAATTTGATAAAATGATGGAGTTCTGGCAAAATGCGCTTCATTATGTTCCGAAGTATCCACCGAGTAACAACTGGGTGATCCTGACGGACCCTACTGGCAAGGGTCCGAATATTTCACTGGATAAAACACCTGACAAGCGTACTGGAAAAAGAAGTCGCTTACACCTGGATCTGTACGCAACGAATCAAGAAGAAGAAGTTGAAAGGTTGGTCGGTCTGGGAGCATCGCGTTACCCGTGGCGTTATACTCCAGGTGATGATTTTATTGTGCTGGAAGATCCTGATGGAAATCTATTTTGCGTCGTTCAGGAATGATTCCCATCTTAGTTAAAAGAATTTTGAATGACTGAAGTTGAACTCTTAACCCGTCAAACTGAAAATGCTTACGAATGGACGAACAAATTAATTGAGTCCGTTCCTTTCAGTAAATGGGACGATACACCCGGTGGAGTTGACACCAATATTTCCTGGCAGGTGGGACACCTAATTATTAGTCATTATTTTCACACCGTTATGGTGATTGTGGGTCATCAAAAGGACGTGCTTGAGAAAATTCCATTAAGGCAATACGACGAGATATTCACAAACGGTCAGCCGATCGGTGCGAAAGGAAAAGTTGATCCTGCTATAATTCTGGGTCAGTTGAAGTTTCTTCAGAAAAGATCACTAGAAATATTGAAGGTCGATGACGGTGGACCGCCTTCACTCTGGTTTGAGAGCCGACGCATATTCCACATCCTGTCGCCAAGACAAAATTTGAATCGACTGGATTGGAATATTAAACATACCATGTATCACTGTGGACAGATTGGCTTATTAAAAAGAATCATCGACGTGCGCTATGATTTTGGATTGCGAAGACCGGAAAAGTAGAGGATGCACGGATCTTCACACCCACACCCTCGCCCAAACTCCCGCCTATCGCGAAACGCTACGCACGGGCAGGCATAACTCATAACTCATAACTCATAACTTTGTGTTTTGATTAAACTTTTATAACAATGACAGACGACGAACTTATCAATGATTTTGTTTCCATGGTCGCGAAAGGAGAAATCACTTTCGATAAGATAAGGCCAATGTTAGAAGAACGCGGTTTCGACAAACTGCGCATCAAGCAAATTGTTAGGAGAGTGGATGATGAAATTCAGAAGTCATTGCTCACAAAAAGCAATTCTTCATCGGTGAATCAAGTAATCTTGCATCGGAGTCGTACTTTTGGTTATTGGTGCGGTACTTACAATAGGCTCTTTTGCCGGGCTGTTTTCTTTGGGCAACAGTTACATGGCTATTTTTGCCTACGGCTCCCTTATCGGCGGGCTCGTCCTGATCGTGGAGGAATGAGGCGAAAGAAGAAAAAGAATCTTACACAGGGTACTGATGCACTTAATCGCAGATTCCAGTTGCGCGATAAACGAGACAATGATCAATGATCAGTGAGCAATGATCAATTAAGTTGAATTGGAAGTATGGATATTATTGAAAGTCCTTTCGTCCTTGAGATTTATGGTCTTGGCGGAATTGCAGTGGGGAAGGACGTCGTAGGAACTGCTTTTGGCTTGTCGGGGAAAGTGTGGCAGTTAGTTAAATCAAACAATCTGAAGAATAAAGGGCTCAATGTCTGGGTTTATGAGCCAGGCGAAATTGTATTTACAGGCGTTGAACTTCTTGAACCCCTTCAGGAAGGTGTAAGTCTGGAACAAAAGTTATTTCCATCCAAAAATATGCGCACCTCAAGCACGTTGGACCTTACAACCTTATTAAAGTTTCCGGGCAGTCAATGCGCGACAAATTGAAAAGAAAAGGTCTTGAACCAATTCTTCCCTACATCGAGATCTATGGTCATTGGACCAACGATGAGAGTAAACTAGAAACGGAGCTCTTATCGGCTGCGCCAATGAACAATAATGAACAATAGCAACGGCCTTTCATTTTCTTGGAGGAATTATATCTGCTCTCTATATATCAAATACCGTAGGGATGACATATTTGTAGCCCCGGGTTTTAACCCGGGGAAGAATGGTATTTCAATTCCAATGCGCCAGAACAAAACATTTTAGATCCCTGCTATAAATCTGGCGCGCAACTAACGCAATCTTGCAGTTCAGCAATGATCATTGAATAATGAATGATGAATATGAATGATGAACGAAATGACGGATGTACCAGCCTGATTTTTATCATTAACTAAGAAAACAAAGGTCATAATTTCTCTGGAAATTACTGAGGTAAATTGTCGTGAAAACGACGCAGTGATGCGTTTGGTTTATCCTAATATCAAACAGTATGGAAACGACAATTTTCAGTCCAACAGGAATCTTGGCCAGGACATCGACCAGAAGGTCATTACTGATTTGCGGTATCGTTGCGTCGGTGCTTTATGTCCTAATGGTTGCATTTGTGCCTATGTTTTGGGAAGAGTATAGCTCCAAAACATATACGGTTAGTGAACTATCAGCAATCGATGCTCCGACCCGGCCGCTTTGGTTTCCCCTTGGGATCATTTACACTATACTCATGATTGCGTTTGGATATGGCGTATACTTGTCAGAAAACGGCGTCCGGACGTTACGAATAACAGGAATTGCGTTGCTGATCAATGGAGTCTTTAGTATTTACTGGCCACCAATGCATTTACGGGGTGAAGAGCCGACTTTAACCGATACGCTGCACATAGTTTGGAGTATTATAACTGTTGCGCTTATGTTCATTGCCATCTTATATGGTGCGAAATCGTTTGGCAAGTCGTTTCGTTATTATTCTATTGTTACGCTGATAATTTTAATGGTTTTCGGAATTCTCACTGGACTGGAGGCACCAGGCATTCCAACCAATAGTCCCACGCCAATGATAGGAATCTGGGAACGGATCAGTATTGGAGCGTTCTACTTGTGGATGGTGGTCTTTAGTGTCTCTCTGCTACGAACAATGCGCACTGCGGCCACCGCATCGCGAAATTGACAAAGTAAACTACTGGTTTCGTCAAGTCTCTGATCATTTTACCAGGCAAAACAAGAATGCTGATGCTCAAAAGATTTTGGCGGCAGCAAACCCTTTAGTTCTCTATCTTGTTCGATCCATAGATGATGTAGCTCATGGGCCGGATATTTTCGCTTTGCTTTATTCTGATTAGTCCGATGGTGTTGGCGCAAAGTCATACCGTCACGGGCATTCTCAAGGATAGGGCGGGAGAGAAGCTTGCCAGCGCGCACATATTCGTTTATCCCGATTCGGTCACTACTCTTTCCAATGAAGGTGGAAGGTTTACGTTGTCACTCACTCGTGGCACAAAGACCATCGTAGTTTCGCACGTGGCCTACGAAACATTCTCGCATCAGTTCAAACTTCGACGCGACACCACGATCACATTTACTTTAGCCGATAAGATTAGTTCGCTCAAGGAAGTGGTCGTTACAGGTGATCGGAATGTTCAGGAGGAAGTATTCGATGCCAACCGGACCAGCACCCATGTATTGACGAAGGACATTATTACGGCTCTTCCAGTCCTTGGAGGAGAAGCCGACGTGATAAAGACATTGCAGCTTCTTCCCGGAACCGTTCGTGGTATTGAAGGAAGCTCCGACTTGTTTGTCCGCGGCGGTGCTGCTGATCAAAACCTTGTATTGTTAGATGACGTGCCCATTTACAACACAAGCCATTTGTTTGGATTTTTGTCGGTATTCAATCCCGATATCCTGGAAAAGGTTGAAGCGATCAACGGTGGTTTTCCGGCTGAATATGGCGGCCGGCTTTCATCCATCTTAAATGTACAAACGGCGTCGGAGATTCCGGACCGAACACATGTCTCTGCCGACATTGGTGTAATTGCCACGAGAATACATCTGGATCAACCTATCGTAAAGAACAAGGCGAGTATCTGGCTGGCTGGGCGACGAACGTATATCGATCAGGTAGTACGGGTACTCAACGAAGAATTGCCTTACTACTTCTACGATCTGAATGGAAAGCTCATCCTCCAACCGACACAGCGCGATAACATTTCATTTTCATCCTACGTAGGCGAAGATATCCTCGACATCTTCCGTGACAACAATAATGATGGCAACGGCTTTCTGACGAAGTATGAATCCGGCAACAACAGCCAGTCCCTACGTTGGCAAAGAACAATGCGCAATAATTGGAATGGAAGTCTATCGCTGATCCGCTCAAAATACAAGTATTCAGTGTTAAATGCATTTGAGGAAAATGAACTGGTGGCCCGGTCTGATATCGAAGACTATGGAGCCCGTTTGATGTTCCGGAAGGATTCCATCTTTAGAAATGTTTCGTTCAAGACCGGTGCCGATTGGACACGACACGAGCTGAATCCCAATGTGATCAACTCGCTCGGTACTATTGCTGAACTGCTCGAAAGCAGCGCGAGTAAGGGACATGTTGCAAATGAATTTGCCGCTTATACTCAATTCGATTGGTCGCCAGCTCATCGTTGGCAGTTGGGTGCTGGCCTTCGTGGATCTATGGCGACTGTTAACAACAAGGTTTATGTATATCCGGAACCCAGGTTCTCCGTCCGGTATAGCCTTAGCGATGAGCAGGCCCTGAAGTTCAGCTACGCACGTATGGTCCAGTATCTACATCGTATATCATATTCGGCGGTGTCATCTCCAACCGACATCTGGTACCCTGTAACCGGACGTATCCGTCCCCAGACTTCGCATCAGGTAGCGCTGGGGTGGCAACGATCGTTTTTGGACCGTCGTGCATTTCTTAGCATTGAAGGATACTATAAGCATATGAGCCAGTTGATTGGTTATGAAGAAGGAACCAATCTGTTTTTGAATAACGACTTTGAACCGCAGCTCATCCAGGGAAAAGGAAAGGCTTACGGTCTGGAGGTATTGTTGAGGAAAGATGTAGGTCGTTTCACAGGATGGATCAGCTATACACTCTCCTGGTCATTGAGACAGTTTGATGAGATCAACCAGGGTAATTGGTTTCCCTCGCGTTATGATAGAAGGCACAATGGTGCGATCGTGATGCAGTATCGTTTTGCTGAACGGTGGGCGGCTTCAGTCGTTTGGGAGTTTATTTCGGGAGCGAAGTTTACTCCAATCATTGGCCAGTACGGGATCTTTGCACCAACGTTAACGGGTGTCGACCTTATTCCGGTGTACTCGGGAATCAATCAAGTGAGTCTCGCCGATGCTCATCGTTTGGATGCAGGGATAAAATTCAAGAGTAAGACTGGTAAACGATTCCAATGGCAGGTGTTTGCGGGAGTGTATAATGCTTACAATCGCGCTAACCCGGTGGGAATAACCATAGAGCAGGATGAAGTGACCGGCGAACTGCGCTATGAGCAGCCGGGGTTATTCGGTCTCATTCCGTTCGTTAGTTATGGATTTAGTTTTTAGTATACTTTATTTAATTGGGTAAGGATGAGTTCAAGAGTGTTCACAATGAAATGGTTGATCGGATCAATGATGGTTTCCGTTTTTGGCCTGATGATGTCGTGCCTGCCCGAACCGTTAGCTATTGACGGACTTCCTGTTGTGAAGCCGCAAATAGTAGTTTCTACTCAGATTATTCCGGACCGCTCGCTGGTAGTTCTGCTGACAAAAACATTCGGAGCGTTAGAGGGTAGTGACGATAGTGATCCGGAAGAACTATTGCGACAAATAGCTGTCGATGATGCGGTGGTAGTTATAAAAGGACCTGCACGCACAGATACTCTCTTGAATATCGGTTATGGATTTTATGGCGATGTTATAATTCCGTTTGAAGAGGGCGAGGAGTACAATCTATACGTCAACAGTGAATCACTGGGTGAAATAACAGCCACGACGACAGTCAAAGAACAAATTCAATTCGAAGACATCGAAGCGGGTTTATATTTCAATGGGTTTGGTGATACGCTGGCTGAAGTTACTCATACGATTGTTGATCCCCCGGGGAAAAACTGGTACATGCTAAATGTACAGGAAGTTGAGCGTGTGGATATTGTTGAGAATCTTCTGAATCCAAATTCCTTCATGCGACTGCATGATGATGTGGACTTCGAAGGGAACGAGCTGAAAGAGACATTCCACGTTTTTCCCCGCGACTATAATCCCGGAGATACTATTGCGGTTTCTTTATCAAATATCAGCAGTGATTATTATGATTTTCTCAAGCTACGTGTGGACAACCGGTTTAGCCTCGTCCAGTACCTCAGCGAGCCTGTCAATTACCCGTCCAATATCAATGGAGGTAAGGGCTTCTTTAACCTTTACATTCCTGATGTGAAGTTTTTTGTTCTGGAATAGGGATGTATATAATCTGATATTCAGATATGTTATATCGACTATTTCAGGCAATACGTTCATGGTAAAGTCCTCAGCTACTTAATTGGTAGCCGGATTGAGTGTCTATTTAAACGGGTTACTCGAGACTCAGAATACGGCATCTATAGCCACAGAAAAACGCATTCATAATCTGAAAGGAAAATAGGCGAATTTTTGTAAATTGATTGCGACGAAAATGCGTCTATGATCCCCGTTAAGCATGATTCTACGTTTCCAGCCTTCTTATAAAATTAGCAGACGCTATATATTCGTTTTATTCCTGCGTGGACCTGCTAAGGTAATATCCCTCGCCATTACATTTTTCCTTTCTTCAATTGCTGCCTTCGGCACTGACTTTCGCGAGGGGTATGTTGTTTTGAATTCGAACGATACTATCACTGGCCTGGTGGACTTCGTGAAGGGCAACGGCGCCTACAGATCTTGCTATTTTAAAGCTTCCGACACCGTCAAGATTATCAAATACAAACCGGCTGAAATTAAAGGTTACGGATTCTTGTTTGACTAAGATATTCGTTTCGAGAGGCATCTCAGGGGAATGACGAGATGCAGGAAAGGGTCTTCCTGAGTGTTATCATTAGTGGCCTGGTAACTCTCTATCAGTTTGAGGATGCTTTTTATCTGGAGAAAAATGATCAGTCCCTGTACAAACTTAGCAATGAGACGTATCGAATCTGTTATAGACGGAAAAGTGATTTTAAAAAATACGAATCGACACATTGCAATCCTTAATATGCTGATGCCGGATCTGCCTCAATTGCAGAATAAAATAGAAAAGACTAAAATTGAATGAAGAGTCACTCACCAGGTTAGTCGAAGAATACAATACATTCAAGGGAGTGAATTTCACCATTTACAAAAACAGGAAACCTCCGGTCAACGAGGATGTTATTTCACTTGAATCAAAGGATGGCTATAATCACTACGAGTCCTTATGGAGTAAGCAAAAATCTATCATTTTCATCACCCATCCCGATTTCATTTGAGTCTCGTGTTCCTGACTCATGACGCGGATTTTAGCTTTTCTTGGTGGTAATATCTCTACTATCTCGAAATATCCGGTTTATACTTTAGTCAATCCATTTTTTCCAATCAATCGAAACTATTTTACACTTTCAGCTCTGATCCCATTGAATAGTCAATTTAATGGTGGTCGTTTTTCTCCGTACATAAATGCGGGCATGTCTGGCGATTATTTGTATCCTGACGTTGGAACCAGTGAGTTTACAAGGCGGCCAGTGGGAATTGATGCTTTCAGTCGTAATCCATTTCTGACAGGGCAAGTCAGGTTGGATATTGGGGTGGAGTTGGAGTCTCCAAGCCGTTTGCCAGTCTTTCTACATATTTCGAGCTCCGGTACGAGCAGGCCAGCGGCGTTCCGCTAAGTATGATGGGGTACTTTTCGGGCATGAATCCGAACACAACTAATGTTCAGGTAGTAATTGGATTCAAGCGACGATAAGTTCTGACCTAACGCAAAGTACCAGTCATTCCAAGTTTTTCCCGCGACTATAATCCCGGTGATACGATTGCCGTTTCTTTATTTGTTCTTGAATAAGTTCCTTTTATACCTTCACGTCTTACTCTGCTAATCATGAAACTCACGTTTCCGCTGTTCATTGTATGCCATCTGTTTTTTGTTAGCTCATTTTCGCAGCCAAAGAAGTACAAAAAGATCCAGCGCATCATTGATAAATTCACTCAAGGGCACATTCCTGGCGTAATGATCTATATAAAGACTCCCAGAGACGGCGAATGGACGGGTGCATCAGGTTTGGCGGACGTGGAACGCGCAATGCCGATGGATAAAGATTATGTCTTCGCTGTCGGTAGCATTGGAAAAACCTACAATGCAGTCGCAGCAATGAAACTTGTTGAGGCCGGCAAATTTCAGTTGGACGATTTGATTAGTAAATATCTTGCCGATGAGATCGTTTCAAACATTCCAAATGGAAAACTTATAACCATTCGCCATTTATTGGGTAACACCTCCGGTATTTACAACTATGAATTCGATTCGGCGCTGAATCGATTATATTTTGACGGCAAGTTAAAACTCGACACGTTATCTCATGTGAATGTGCTGAGGAGATATGTCTATGGCAAGCCATCCACCGGCCACGCCTGGTACACATTTTAATTACAGTAGCACAAACTTCATGCTTCTTGCAATGATAATGGATACCGTTTGCCCTGATGGTCACACCGATTTTTTGCGAAAGAATGTAATCGAAGCAAATGGTTTTAATACCACATTTTATCGCTCTACACCACAAAGATTAGTAAACCACTACGGTGATTTAAACAAGGATGGCGTGTTGGAGAATCTAACAGCAATGACCATTGAGACCACGAACTGGTTCATTGGAGACGATGGTGTTTACGCCACAATCACTGACGCCGCTCACTTTCTCGAATCGGTCATGAAGGCCGACATTGTAAGTAAACCATCCCTAGACCAGATGACTACCTGGAATGATCCCAAAAAGCCCGATTATGGATTAGGGCTTATGGCTGACAAAAGCTTTCCGTATAAGTCTTTAATGGGGCATTCCGGTCGGGGGATAGGAATGACGACTGATCTCTTTTATTTTCCCCATCAGAAAATGACGGTGGGTATCTTCTGCAATGTTGGAGTCAGGGGCTCTACCAAGCAAATCAGGAAAGACTACTTTAGGATGCGATCAAGGATCGTGAAAAAACTTTTTATTTTTTGATGTAATCGCTATGCCTTAGGATGTCGTTCCGTTTTTCCTAGATTGATGTTAATAATCATAATCCTATGAGTCAACGTTTACTTATCACCATTGCGTTCGTTTTGCAAGGAGTTTGTGTTTTTGCGCAGGTTACAATTCTATCGACTAATCAAGAGAAAACGACCACCGGTGACGCGCTGCCATTGCGTCATTCAAATCCAATGTTTGTTATCAATGCCGGTGATAAGACGCTACAAATTCCCCCTGCGATGGAATCAAGGCATTCGTTTTCAATGGACATGAATCATATTAAGGAGATGAATGATATTAACCCGAGGTGGATTCAATCAATTAGTGTAATTAAGGGGCAAGAGGCGATTGACAAGTATGGCGCTTCTGGGCAATACGGCGTGATTATTATTGAATTAATGGATAATGCGTTTGAAAAAATGCCCGCACACCTTTCCGAGAGATTCAAGATCAAGTAACACTCCCAGCATCGATTATATCAGACAAATTCCGAAAGGTATCGTCGGCCCGCCTCCTATTCTTTTCATACCTTTATATTCTCATTTAAGTGAGAGATGAAAGTATTATTTAAAATCGTAAAATGGACGATGATCATTACAATCTTGCTTGTGGCAGCGATCACGCTGATTACTGTGGTTTACATGCGTCAGGATAAATTTGGACAGAGCCCCTCCGAAGCGCGGCTGGAACGAATAAAGAAGTCACCTCACTTTAAAGATGGCAAGTTCCAGAATATCCATCACACACCAGAACTGACGGAAGGCAACACGATGCTCGGTGTAACTTTAGAATTCATATTCAATAAAGCGCCGCGGCGCAGACCTGTTGATACCATTCCATCTATAAGAACAGAAATAAAACAAATACCAATAGAGCAGGATGTACTGATTTGGTTCGGACATTCTTCGTACTACATTCAGCTGGATGGTAAACGTATTCTTGTCGATCCGGTGTTTAGCGGCAATGCTTCGCCCATTCCAGGCACGAATACTTCGTTTGTAGGTACAGACAAATACACCGTCGATGATCTGCCTGACATCGACTATCTGATAATCTCACACGACCACTATGATCACGTTGATTACGAAACACTCGGTAAGCTGAAAGACAAAACGCGCCAGGTAGTTTGTGGACTTGGTGTTGGAGCTCACTTTGAACATTGGGGATATCGCGAAGAGGTTGTACACGAGAAAGACTGGAATGAAACAGTTTCGTTGGACAGTGGCTTCACCTTATATACAACTACAGCACGACATTTTTCGGGAAGAGGGTTTTCGAGAAATAACACACTGTGGATGTCATATGTGCTTGAGACTCCTTCGATGAAGATCTATATCGGCGGTGACAGCGGTTATGATACGCATTATGCCGAGATAGGAGAGAAGTATGGCCCGATAGATATAGCCGTTATCGAGAATGGCCAGTATGATCTTAAATGGAAATATATCCATAATCTGCCTGAAGAAACGTTGCAAGCAGCTGTTGACCTGAAGGCAAAAAGACTTTTCCCCGTTCATTCATCAAAGTTTGTAATGGCAAACCATCCCTGGGACGAGCCCTTAGCCAGGGTTACAGAACTTAATAAAAGGCTGAAGATCCCTTTGATCACTCCAATAATCGGGGAGATCGTGAATCTTAAAGATAGTACCCAATCATTTTCAACCTGGTGGGTTGGACTAAAATGACAGGCTGTGGAAATTCAAGTTCAGAAGACAACACTTCAGGACATATTAATTTTGCGTCGGCTGTTTCTGCAAGAGAATAACTTTCAGATAAGATATGATTCTTGTCACGCGCGAGGCTGGAGTGATAGCTATATTATTGAGCACAACGCTGACAGGATTGGTTATGGATCTGTAAAAGGATACGATAAGCTCGAGGATCGTGACGCTATTTTTGAATTTTACATCATTCCGCCATTCAGACATCTGGCGCCAAGGGCTTTCGAGGAATTCCTTAACGTATCTGGTGCTTCGTTTATTGAATGCCAAACAAATGACTCCTTTTTGGCTTCATTCGCCTACACTTACGGCAATCATCTGAGTTCAGATACTATTCTATTTTCCGATAGCAGGGTCACTCATCTCCAGGCCATGGATGCAGTCTTCCGGCCACGCCTTCCAGAAGACAAAATATTCGAACACCACGCAGAGCCCCCAGGCAATTTTGTTATGGAATGGCAGGGAGAGATTGTAGCAACAGGAGGTTTCTTACTCCATTATAACATACCCTTCGCGGATATATACATGGAGGTGAGAGAGGACTGCCGGCGAAAGGGATTTGGAAGTTTCCTTGTCCAGGAAGTCAAAGTACAATGTTATCTTTCCGGGAGAGTGCCAGCTGCCCGTACCGGCTTTAACAACCTTGCATCCAAAGCGACGTTGCTGAAGGCTGGCCTCGCAGTAGCCGGCCATATTCTCCTGGCAAGTGTGAAATAATAGTCTACTCGTCTCGTAGTGTTTTCACGGGGTTCATCGTAGCAACCGTAAACACTTTATATCCGATTGTCAAAATAGAAACAATAAGCATTGATGCGATGCCGATAGCGAATGAGAACCCATTGGCGCCCTGATAATACTTCCAGATACTGCTCATCACTACCTGCGTCAGGTTATAACTTGCCCACGATCCGAGAACAAACGCTATTATCAAAATGATCAGAAACTCCATGTTGACTATCCTGTAAATGTGAAAGACTGACGCGCCTAGTACTTTTCGAACACCTATCTCTTTCATACGACGTATTATGTTCAGCGAGACTAGCGTATAAAGACCGGTAGCCGACAGTAGCGTCGCGATCACCGCCATGAACGCGTAGACCTGCATGATACTCCTATTGACATCTGTGACTTCCTGAATTCCGGTGATGAGCATTTTTCCACTATAAAGACGACTTGGGAAAAGGCTGCTCCATTTGTTTTTCATATCAGCATTAACGGTGGCCACATCGTCCGGATCTGCGCTAACGACAATCTGATCATACTTCTCAGGTAGAATGTACCTGATCATCATAGGGTCCATTTCACGCCATAGCCCCTGTGTGTAAACATCCTTCACTACGCCGACAACAATTAGTTTGAGCGAGTCGTCAAGTATTACCTCTTTGCCTATCGGGTGTTCCCATCCAAACAGACCTGCCATGTTTTCTGTTATGATGATCGATTCATTTTCATCTGACCTGGAGTCTTTGATGAAGTCACGGCCTTGCAAGAGGTCCAATCCCATCGTTTTGAGATAGTTGTCGCCCACTTCGATGATGTCGACCTCTGCTTCTTGCGATTCGAATTTGACAGGTTTGTGCAAGCGATTCGAGAAAATTCCGCTACGTGCGCCTGCGGTGGAGATGACATCCGGATTTTGTTCCAGTGCATTACGGTATTGTGAAAACTCTCTGTTCACCATCCAGCCAGGAAATTATTGAACCGCGAATGTCAAATCCGAGGTTGTATTGCTCCTGGTAGCGCGCATTCCTGTATGTAAGCGATAGAACATACAATGGCGACCAGTGATATGGTAAACTGTGCTCCCAGCAATGTCCGCGTGAAGTAGTTCGTTCCGCCGAGCTTTCAGCTTATCCTTAAGAATGGCGACAGGTTGAAACTTTGTAATGTAGAAGGCGGGATAACTTCCCGCCAGGATACCCGTGAATAGTAACACCCCGAATAGAAATGCAACGAACCCCGCATTATTTAAGTAGTTCATTGTGAGATGTATGTTGTTAGAGGTGGCAATGTTCCATCCGGCAACAAGTAGATCAGTGAGCATAACGCCAACTATCAGCGCAAGAAAACATATAAATGTAGTCTCGCCAATAAACTGTACAATGAGTTGTTTTCTCTTGCCTCCCATAACTTTCCGAATACCAATTTCTTTTAGCCGTCTGGAGGAAGTAGCGATGGCGGTATTAGTTAGGTTAAAACAAGCTATTAACAGGATCGGCAGGCCCAAGGTGATCGCGCCAACGATCGCGGATTTTGGTGGAGCGGGATTGGTTCTAACACGAGCATCGGTTGCACGGTCTTCCTTGGCCATCGATGTAAATTGAATAAGCTTAAACTCCTGAATCTGAAAATCAAGTCGAGCCTTATTATTCGCTGCAAGGTAGGGCTGAAGCTGTCTATAAACACTTCCAACCCTTGTTGCATCCTCGATACTCACGAATAAAGTAGTTTCTTTAGTCCAGTCATCCTCTCGAACATCCTTGAATTCATCCTTGTAGTTTTCGAAATTCATGAATGCCGAGCCATCAGGATTAAAGAAGCTTGAGTTTCTTGGGGGATCGCGGAAAACTCCTGATATTTTTATTTCCTTTAGTTCATTTCCATACACTTGCGTTATCGGTTTATCAACAATGTCACTCGTCGTTCCGAATAACTTAATTGCCATGGATTCGCTGATCAGGACGCTTGTGTTGTCAGTAAGGCTTTTTGGATTGCCAGCTACAAATTCAAAAGTGAACATCTGGAAGAATTCGGGATCAACGTATGAGAGGTTGGAAGGGAACAGGTCTATCTCGCGCTTGAAGTTTGACTGCGATTGGCTGAATCGCGATGAACCCGCGACATCACTCAGAGCTATGAGCGGCGATGTCTCCCAACGGCAGCGGAACATATCCATAATGGGTGAGATTGTTTTCGAACGAACGCACGGCACTTACGCGATAAATACTTTGATGATTGTCATGTACTGCGTCGAAGGTTGCGTCGTATTGGTAAGCCAGATATCCGACAATAGTACAGGCAATAGCGATGCCCATTCCAAAAACATTGATGAAGATGAACGCTTTGTTCTTCTTCATGCTTCGGAGAGTGATGAGTAGATGGTTCTTTATCATATTCTCAGCCTTGTTAATTGTTTGTGCATTCAAAGATTTAGTTGAAACCAAATAGCACTTGATTGTCTGCTCCGCAACGTTTGGTTCTAAACTGTGTTAAATGTACAGCCTTTGAGAGAATGTCAAATAGCATTATGTTTGGTGTGACAAGATTTTACAAATCATTACATATTCAATACACAATAGATTCTCAACTTCTCATCTTCTCATACTTCTCACTAACTTCCCATAACTTTTTATCCTAATGACCATCAAACGACGAACATTTATAAAACAAACAGGACTTATTACGGCGGGCATGCTCACAGTGCCGTGGAGCAAAAGTTACGCGGAACGTACTGCCGCTGATCCCATCCTTGAAAAAAAACTCGATCGCAAATGGATCGATTCCCTGTATCTCAGAGGAAAACCCACGACATACCTTAAGTCAAAAAATGAGCTTCAATACATCGGCATGCCAGTAGGAGGGATTGGCTGTGGAACGGTCTATCTCGGCGGTGATGGAAGACTTTGGTTGTGGGATGTGTTTAATAAGAATCAGACGGGCGTCATCTATAAGAATGTAAAGTGGCACGAGAAGATCCAGTTTAATTTTGATTTTCTGCGCCCGTTTGATGGAGCAAACTATGTCGAACCTGTTAAGGATGTACGTCCTCTCGATCAGGGATTTGCAGTGCGAATTGAAGTCAATGGAAATACGATCGTTAAAAGGCTGCAGTCGGATGACTGGGAAGAAGTCTCGTTTGAAGCTACGTATCCGATGGCAACGGTGCGTTATATGGATAAGAACGTGCCAATAGCTATTACGTTAAAAGCATATTCACCCTTTATTCCATTCAACGAAGATGATTCTGGTCTTCCTTGTACTATTCTAAGTTTCTCCGTCGAAAACAAGAGTGGTTCAGAGGCTAAGGTTACGTTCACAGGATGGCTTGAAAATAAATCAAGTTATTACAGTGCGACGGGAGAAGAATACTTACCACATCAACGAAGCAAAAAAGGACGACGGCATTGCCTTCAGTAATGGGCTCTGCGGGAAGTTATAACTGGGTGGATGAGACTTTCGTTTACGCGCCCGATCACGGCAACTTCTGTCTTGCAGCGCTACATAATACTGCGCGGGTCAACACTAACGCAAAGCTTAGTGTGGACAATGACTTCTTTGAAAGTTCAAATGAAGAGCGGGCAAAAGTGGATTGCCGCGAAAAAGCCATTGCGACCGTTGGGCTGAGTGAAACGATCGCAGCTGATAAAAGTGCTGAGTTCAATTTTGTAATCAGCTGGTACTTTCCAAATCTTACGTTCGAACTTCTGAAAAAGGAGGGAGGAAGATACTACGCCAACAAGTTCAAGTCATCGCATGAAGTCGCGAAGTATATTCATTCAAACTTCAAACGTCTCTCAGCTCAGACGCAACTTTGGTGTGATACGTGGTACGCGCAAAGCACATTGCCATACTGGTTCCTGGAGCGTACGCTTCTCAATATTTCAACATTAGCAACTACAACTGTTCATCGTTTTCAGTCGGGTCGGTTTTATGCATGGGAAGGCATAGGAAGTTGTCCGGGTACTTGCAATCACGTATGGCAATATGCGCAGGCCGTTGGCCGGCTGTTTCCCGCGCTGGAACGAGACACACGCGAAAGGGTAGACCTTGGTATTGCTTTTCACGACGATGGCCATATCGGATTCCGCGGCGAATACGATACGCAACCGGCTGTCGATGGACAGGCTGGACGAATACTCGGTATTTACAGAGAGCATCAAATGAGCACAACGGATGCTTTCTTAAAACGAAACTGGCCAAAGACAAAACGCGCCATTGAGTTTCTTTTAAAACAGGACACCAATAGCGACGGAATGACCGACACTCAGCTTGAAAATACCCTTGATGCAAAATGGCCCGGAGAAATTGCCTGGATTGTTGGACTAAGTATGGCAGCAATCAAAGCCGGTGAGGTGATGGCTGAAGAAATGGGAGACAAGGAGTTTGCTCGTACGTGCAGGGATTACGTTGCAAATGGATCAGCAAACATGGAAAAATACTTATTCAATGGAGAATATTTTATACATCGGGCTGATCCGGTAAAAGGAAGAACTGTGATCGGTTCGTATAACACGTGTCACATCGACCAGGTTTATGGACAGAGTTGGGCTTTTCAGGTTGGCCTTGGCCGGATCATTGACAAACAAAAGACGCTCTCAGCGCTAAAAGCTCTATGGAAATATAATTTCACCACAGACGTCGGACCGTATTTAAAGGAACATCATGGTGGTCGTCCTTATGCGCTTCCCGGTGAGGGAGGAATGATCATGAATACAAATCCCCGCAATGAGACGGACCCTTACGGAGTAAAAGATGCCTGGCAGGTAACGTATTTTCATGAGTGCATGAGCGGCTTTGAACACCAGGTTGCATCGCATATGATGGCAGAGGGAATGGTTGAAGAGTCCCTGATACTTACGCGCGCCATACACGACCGTTATCATGCGGCAAAAAGAAATCCTTTTAACGAAGTGGAGTGCAGCGATCATTATGCGCGTGCGATGGCAAGTTATGGCACCTTTATTTCAGCGTCGGGATTTACATGCCATGGACCAAAAGGTGAAATCGGATTTGCTCCAAAAGTAAACAGATCTGATTTCAAGTCGGCGTTTACCGTCAGCGGGATGCTGGGGAACGTATTCTCAAAAGAAAAACACGAAACAACAAGAACATCATCTTGCCGTAAGATTTGGGGAGATTACTTTGAAAAAAATAAGGCTGGAAAAAACCGAAAAGGTAAAAGCCGCTACGGTTAGCCTGGGCGGAAAGCAGGTCGCTGCAAAGTTTACGTCAAGAAGGTACATCAGTTACTATTGAGTTGAATGATCCGTTGGTGCTGACCGTGGGTGAACAGATAGACATCCTGATATAACATCAAAAACATTTACAACATGAGCGCTGAAAAAAAACATTTTTTCGTAAAGTTAATTCCGCCACGTGCCACGTTTATGATGGATATGACAGATCCCGAAAAAGCAATAATGCAACAGCACGTGGTATATTGGTCCAAATTGCTGGAAAAGGGAACGGCTATTGCCTATGGTCCTGTACTTGATCCGAAGGGAGGTTATGGTGTTGGTATCATTTGTGTCAATACGGATGATGAGCTTCAACAGCTGATAGCCAACGATCCGGCAAACGGCCTGAATAAATATGAATATGCACCGATGAAGGCGATCTATAAGCAGGGTTAACTGTTGCAACTTCCGGTTGATTTCGCTCAGACTGCCTTGAATGTTTTCGAGTCTAAGGGAAGAATTGCAGGAATATGTTTAACTTCCTGATGCAATCCCCCATCATTATGAATCGCAGAACATTTGTTAAGAACTCTACATTGGCAGCAGCCAGTGTTAGTGTTTTCGGCTCGATCCATTGGAACGGCCGGAGCTTCGAAGGAAATAATCCAACTACAACAGACATCCTCGGGACCCTTTTACAGGCCAGGCTGCCCGATGCGCAGTAATATTGCACCACCCAATACTGCGGGCGAGCCGTTCACCGTAAGCGGAACAATTTTTCAGCTGGACGGAAAGAAACCGATGGCTGGTGCTCTGGTAGAAGTATGGCAGTGCGATGAAAAGGGCGCCTACGATAATACCTCTGATGAATACTTATGCCGTGGAGCCGTTAAGACCGGCGCGGATGGCAAGTATACTTTCAAGACGATCCTTCCCGTGCCTTACAGTGTTGGTTGCGGCTTTCGCCCAGCTCACATACACATGCGAATCTCAAGCGACGATCATCAGGATCTTGATCACACAGATCTATTTCAAAGGAGATCCTCACCTTAAGGATGATTCAAGTTCCGCCTCACCTCAGGCTGTGAATCGTATTCTGGAAATCAAGAATTCCGGTAAGGATAAATTTGTGACGTTTGACATCGTCATGAGCAAACAATTTCCATTGGAAGCGGCAGCCTATAAAAAACTTACCGGACTCTACAGCATGGATAATAACAAGATGTACGACTTCTTTAATGACGGCGACTTATTATTCGTGAAATCGGACGGACTGATGGTTGCGGCACTGGAGTACAAAGGCAATAATCAATTTGATGACTCCAATGGATACAAAGTACAGTTTCTGTTTGCTCAAGGCGGACCGACGAAAATAAAGATCACGGATGAAAACGGTAAAGTGCAAGAGGGGGTTAAATACATCAAGTATCCAGACTGATGTGATCAAATCAAAGCGATGAATTCAAATGAGCTAAAGTTTTACAAGAACCCCTTAAGAAAAAGTATAAATCTGAGCCAGACGCCGCTCTTATTACTCTCAAGGCAAAATCAAGACTCGGTGATGGCGTGACCTGTAAGATCGAAACAGGCAAGGCGATGGTGGAAGCCGGTCTACATCCGGCTACTGGTGGCGATGGATTGACTGCGTGTTCTGGCGATATGCTTTTAGAAGCATTAGCCGCTTGCGCCGGAGTGACATTGAATGCAGTCGCGACTGCAACAGATTTTCCGCTCAAGGATGCTTCCATTTATGTGGAAGGAGATCTTGATTTCAGAGGCACTCTTTCTGTTGCCAAAGAGGCTCCCGTCGGATTCAAGAATATCCGGTTAAAGTTTGATCTTGATACTGATGCAGATGCGGAACAGATCGACAGATTGATCAAGTTAACCGAACGTTATTGCGTTGTTCTTCAAACACTCTGCCGGGGAAACGAGGTCACTGTATCAGTGGGCAATAATCGTGATGTCAGCAATGATTTACCTTGAAGTGTTTCCAATCAACTTGTCAGGTTTTTCGGATTGTTTAAAGAGATTCATTGTTATCTCCGGTTGATTTAATACCACCACATCGCTCGTATCTCCAAGTACTTCGTCGATAAGCCCGAATTCTTTTGCTTCAGGAGCGCTCATATATTTGTCACGGAGAAAATATTCTTCGATTTCCTTCCACGTGTGGCCTGAATGTTTCCCCATCAGATGGAACAATTGTGTTTGAATTCGTTCTTGTTCTCGCGTAGCAATTCTAACATCTTCCGTATATCCCTTTGCGCCACCACCCGTCGGATGCATGTGTATGGTCGCGTGGGGAAGGGCATAACGTTTACCCTTATGGCCTGATGTTAGCAATGCCGTTCCCATGCTCGCAGAAACACCTACGGCTACCGTAGACACCGGCGCACTGATCATTTGCATTGCGTCGTAGATCGCAAGCCCAGCATAAACACTTCCACCCGGACTGTTAATGTAAAGGCTGATAGTTTGTTTTGAATCCACGCTGTTCAGATAAAGCAACTGCGCGACTACGAGGTTTGCAACCGCGTCATCGATTCCCGTTCCCAGAAAAACAATACGTTCCTTAAGCAGCAGACTATAAATATCAAAAGCCCGTTCGCCTCTGCCGCTATTGTCAATTACCATCGGTACGATGTTCGCGTTTATCATTTTGATGTATTTTTTAATTAAGGTGATTTAATTCGGGACTTAGCGATCGTCGAGCTACCTAAGGTGCACTAAGCTACCCAGGTACCTAGTAGCCAGGCACCTGGATCTATTTTGATTAACCGTTCCTGAAAATCCGCATCACTCTTTCTCTGAACGCAGCCTTCCCCGGATCATTGAATATTCGTTGTGCACTTCTTCCAATTCTATTTTAAGTTTCCTGCGATGATACATCCGAATGATGGCCAGCACTTTTTCCTGTAGAATTACATTCAGTCTTAGCAATGAATCACTCCGCATCTTCTCTTCAAAAAGAACTGCCTCGTTCCGCTCCATCGTTCCTTCAATGTAGCGCTCGATCTCGCGGATGTTATTCAAAGAAATCCTCATACGTAACAGACTTTTCCTTTAATAGATTCTCTTATTTTTTCCAGACACTTGTATTTCTGCACCGCGGCAGAATGCTCACTGCTATAACCCAGCTTGTTGGCAACGTCTTTCAAGTGTGTTTTTTTCAAAGTAGAAACTCCGCAGTAGATCCATGCATTTGCTTCCAGCAATTTCCAGGAACTGAAGTATTCGACTAGACTTTACGCTTGGATAAAAATCAACCGGAATGTATAGTGCTCTTTCGAAGTCATCCAATGATACCTTCCGCTTGTCGTCTCTGAACTTCCGAAGCCACAGATGTTTTGCAATTCCCAGAATATATCGATCAGGGGAAACGCTGATGGTGAGCCTTGCCTCCGATGATCTTTCAAAGTAGATGATGAGGGCATCCTGAAAAATATCTTTTGCATCCTGAAACGACCCATCCAGTTGTTTCACAAAAGACGCAACTGCGGGGAACGCCGATTCATACAATTCCTCGAAGAATATGTCACGGCTTGCCGCAGATGAAGCTATTATCGCTCTTGGCTTAACTGCTAAATCAGCTTCCATAACCTTAAGTGCAACTTTCCAGATGATATATCACCATAAAATTCAAACTTTTTTTTGAAATGTTTGGCCTTCGGTGTTTGTACAAAACTGATGTCCAGCGCAATAGTTTTGATACTGATTCGTTTTTTGGCAAATACCACCCATCAGAGGTTAGTGACAAAAACATTTTGCGTGGTTAACTTGTATTACGATCAATTTGACTAATGCGCTCTGTTTATTTTGTTTTTCTGCTTTCGATTGCTGCCGGGACGTTTGCTTTGGGCAATCATATTTTCAAACCAAACTGGATCCCGGCCCTTACAAAGTTGGATTTAAGGCCGGAGTTCATTTTGATATTGGCCGACCGCCCCTTAAGGAGCAATTTGCTGCATACAGGCAGGCGGAAGAGCGGTACATATCAGCGTCTGGTATCCAGCTAAACCCAAGAACAATCATCCGAGAATGATGTATGCTGAATACGTCGATGAAGTGTCGCGAATGATAAATCCTCAGGATGTTACCAAAAAGACACGTACAAAGTCAAGTCAGCAGATGAGCTTGAATCTCTCGCAACTGGGCGGTGACAGCATGATTCTGAAAAAGCACCTTCCTGCACTATTGGCCGAAAACGTAAACGCCTATAAAAATGCCGCATACCTTGGAGGATCTTTTCCGATCGTGATCTATCCTGAAAACCCAAACCTAAATAATATTCTAAGCGAATATCTCGCGTCGTATGGTTACATAGTCGTTTCTGTTTCGCGACATGGTACGCTTGATGCTGACTTTGAGTGGCAAAACGTTCGTGGCATTGAAACCCTCGTACAGGATTGTCAGTTTGCACTTACTGTTATTAAAAAAGAATTCAAGATAAAAGATGATGATGTTGCAGTGATGGGAACAGGGATGAATGCGTCTGGTGGATTGGCGTGGATGATGAGGAATCCTTTGATTGATGCATTGGTCAGTCTGGAAGGAGGGATCTTGACGGGATATGAATATGGTCTTATTCAAAAGTCACCGTACTTTGACATCTATCGCGTGGACCGGTCTATACTTGGCTATGCATTCGCCACATGAGTCGGTAGATCCGAAACTGATCGAGCATTACAAATATGCTGACCGTTATATGATTAGTCTGCCACAGATGCGCGAGTTCTATTATCTGAATTTTGGTGTTTGGGAAAAAACGATGCCGGGAATTCTTGGTCACTGCACCAGGTGATACCAAACTCGGTTATGAATGGATGGCTCGATATACATTGTTTTTTCTCGATTGGAAGTTAAAGCAAGGTTATCATGGGAAAACTTTCTTTGAGACCAGGCCCGAAGATCATGGGATTCCCCAAGGGCTACTGGAGGTTTCATTCATACCTGGACTTGATGTGCCACCAACGTTGAAGGAGTTGCTGACGTTGAACCGGACAGAAGGTTTTTCGAGAATGTTAGAGGAAGTCAAAAAGTATCAGCAGCAGGACTCAACTGCGTTCGCGTTTGAAACCTACGTCGCTATTGGGCAACAGTTGATGACCGAAAAGAAATTTGAAGAGGGTGCCCAGTGGGCAGCAAATTTTCAGGAGTTCTTTCCCACTGCCGCGTCGGCTTATACTATTGCCGGCCGCTGTTATCTTGAATTGGGCAAAAAAACTGATGCCATAGCGATGTATTCCAATGCATTAAGATTACTTCCATCCGACAGTTATCTCCAACCATCCGATAAAGATTACTTAAAAGGAGCAATTGAGAATCGCCTCAAGCAGTTGTCGCAATAGCTTTAGATTTTGAATCTTTCCGTTTTGTCCTAAATTGAGTTTGATCTGACCACAGTCAAATCACCCTTATACCCTTATACCTTTATACCCTATACCTCAACCACCATGGAGCACATCCCACTAACCGAACGTAAATACCTACCAACCTTCATCTTCGTAACCAGTCTCTTCATGTTGTGGGGCGTCGCCATTTCAATGGGTGATGTTCTTAACAGGCACTTTCAAAAGGTGTTGGGAGTGACGCTTGCTGAATCCGGGCTCGTTCAGTTTTCGATTTTTGGAGCTTATGCAGTGATGGCGATTCCTGCCGGATTGTTTATGAACAAATTCGGGTACAAGAATGGCGTCATTGTTGGGATTATGCCTGTATGCAGTTGGGGCATTTTTATTCATCCCGGCAGCAGGCTCTGAGTCATTTGGTTTTTTCCGGTTTGCATTGTTTGTATTGGCCTGCGGGTTGGCTACGCTTGAGACTGTAGCCCATCCGTTTACAGCGTCACTTGGAGATGAACGAAAGTCCGAGCAACGGATCAATTTCTCGCAAGCGTTCAATGCAGTTGGGACGATCATCGGACCAATTCTCGGTGGATTCTTCATTCTAGGAGGTGTATTGACAGGAAATACTCAAGACAGATCTTGTTTCGGTTAAGGTGCTGTATGCCTGCATAGGGGTAGTTGTACTTTCTATCGCAGTTGCGTTTTATTTTGTCAAGGTTCCACCATTGCATGAGCACAGCGTTAAAGCAAAAAATGATAGATCGTATCGCGAACTTTTTAAGTACCGTCATTTTAAATGGGCGGCGATCGCGCAGTTTTTTAATGTTGCCGCGCAAGGCGGAACCTGGGCATTCTTTATCAATTATGCTGTTCGTTATATGCCGGGAATGACCGATCAGAGAGCTTCGTATTGGTTTAGCTTTAGCATGGGTATGATGCTCGCGGGCAGGATCCTGGGAACATATCTAATGGATTACATTAAACCCAATAAGCTATTGGCGATCTATACTTGCGGAAGCATAGTGTTTTGTTTGCTTATTTGGCAAAAATTGGGATTGATCTCTTTCATCAGCCTTATTGGTCTTAATTTTACATTCTCAATCATGTTCCCCACTATTTTTGGTCTTGGGCTTAAAGAATCTTCACGACCTGAAAGAAAAAGCATCGTCGTTCATAGCCATGGGAGTTGTTGGGGGCGCATTGTTTCCACCATTGATGGGATTAGTTGCCGATAAGGTGGATGTGGCTACGGCATATTTGTTACCAATAATTTGCTTATGCGGTTATTTTATTGTTTGCCACGCAGTTTTCGAAACCCGTTCAGGAATGAGAATTATGTATCTTTCGGAAGGAGATGTAGTTGAAGTCCGTTGTTAAAATAATATATTTCAAAAGAATAGTAGGGTAGGATATGAACATAAGAAATCATCTTGCGCTTATGTTGCTGTTATGTGCGTCCGCTGCATATGGCCAGCAGCCCACTTTATTTAATGCGAGTGATCCGGTGACTATGCGGACGCATGCCGCCATAGATGTCGAATCATATCTCTTTCATAACGATTCCGAATTCTATGCGCTTAGATTCGGTTATCATTATGGCCTACGGAGTGAACGCCATCGTTTTGGTATGTCCCTACCGTTGGTTCATACTGTTTTCCAGGGCGATTATCAGGGATTTGAAAATACAACCGGATTTGGTGACTTGAAGGTCTCTTATTTGTGGGTTCCTTATGTTACGAATGGCACGATAGGTATAGAACGTGTGACTGCCGGACTTGACGTGTCTGCACCTACAGGTGAATATAAACTCGGTCGCGGAGCGGGAACGTGGTTGTACAATCCAAGAGTTATTGTTACCTGGAGGCCCGGAACATCGATTGCTATCTATCCTGAAGTCCGGTATCAATTTTCTGGCAGCGAAGCTAACAGCACTGGCGGTAGCGATGGTGCTCCCGACCCCGATGATCCCGAGAAGGACGATGAGATCCAAAATCTTGCCTTTGCGCTGCCTGCAGTGGTCCAGATGGATGATTGGAATGGTTGGTTTTCGCTTAATACATTGTATTCACACTCCTTCTCAGAAGGTACTGACTTCTTATTCCTTCGAATGGACATTGGAAAAGTGATAGGAGAGAATGCATCTGCTGCTTTGCGAATTTCAAAATTTATCGCTGGACAGCCCCGTCTAAATGTATTAGTCCAGGTCAATTTCAGTTTTTACTTTCGTTGAAAATCCTCAAAAATAAATTTTCAGCGAGCTTGGTTTGCCTTAGATAAAATAAGGGCTATCTTCCATTCTTATTGCGCTTGAATGAAAAGACCTCTCCTCCCAATTGTTGTTCTGCTTTGCGTGACAACTGGTGCCTTCGGACAAACCGCACCTGCGGAAAAAGATACGATGACGATGAGCCAGAAAATGGAAAACATTTTTAAGTATGTGCCGGCTCCGATCCTCACCTATTCGTCGGAAGCAGGAAACACCTTTGGACTTGCCAAGTTCAATCTCTTTCGTCTTACCAAGTCGGATACACTCTCACGGCCGTCGAAGATCGCTGAAGTAGTAACGGTTTCGACCAAAGGAAGGGTAAACGTCTCTATTTCTAATGACTTGATCTTCAATGCAGATAAATACATGATCCTTTCTTACTTCAATTTCAAGAAGACGCCCGAATATATACTGGGAATCGGCAACGATGTTTCTGTTGATGATGTGGAATCGGTTACTATTGATCGCGTGAAGTTTTATACTACGGCGATGCGCAAGGTCGCAAAGGATACTTACGCCGGGATCAGCTTGGATATAGCAGACTATTTCGGAGTAGAACTCGACTCGAATAGTTTCATCAGTGAGCAAAATGTGACTGGCCAATACGGCGGAACTGATATTGGGATTGGTTTTGCTGCTGCGCTCGACAGCAGAGACAATCGTTACAATGCGTATGAAGGTGCCTTATTGTTATCCACTCTTACATTCTATCCTGAATGGCTGGGAAGCAGATATGAATTTTACCAGCTTCTATCTCGACGGACGTACAGTATTTTAATCCCTGGTATAAGCACGTCATAGCTGTCCAGGCGACAATGACATATACTAATAAGAATGTTCCATTTTATGATCTCGCTATGCTGGGAGGCGAGGACAGAATGCGAGGATATTACAAAGGAGCATTGAGGGATAAGATCCTCGTCGATGCTCAGGTGGAATATAGAATGCCCATTTGGGGTATGTTTGGACTTACTACCTGGATAGCTACAGGACGCGTAGCCGACAAATTCAGCAACTTTTCACTTAATGGATTATGGCTTTCCTACGGAGGCGGTATACGCATACGGGTTGATACAAAAAATAATACAAACCTGAGATTCGACATGGGCTTTGGTCCCAATGGCGTGAGCGGCTTCTATTTCAATTTCGCCGAAGCATTCTGAGTTTCTGTTTCTTTTTTAGACGCCAGCGTCTAATGCCGTCTGGCGTTTCGTGAGCATTCACTCAATACTTTGTTTTGTATCTTGTGGCGCATCTAAAGTCACATGTTAAGACCCTTAAATTATTTGTTGTTGGCATTGGCGTGCGTAATCGGCATACCACGTTCAGGTCGCGCGCAGTCAACGAACGAACAGCTTTGGTTTGAATACATGCTGAACTTTCCGTTTGCAAATTCATTCAATCTTGAGAACGTATTGACCTATAGTACGTTGCTCAACACGCCGAAGTGGAGAGCGGTAGATTATAGCCCAACATTGGAATTTTCATTGACAAACAACATTGATCTGCTCGCTGGCGGAACACTGTCCTACACAGATCAAACTGAGGACTATGATACATTTGAAGGAAGGCTTATGGTCGGAACAAAAATACACTTCACGCCCAACAGCCGGATATTAACACGTCTTCAAATCAGGTTTGAGCAAAGAAACTTTAAAAACCTGGAAACAAATACATGGGAAACGGTGTATCGTCCTCGTGCACGAGCTGAATTTCTGATACCGATTAACAGAAAGACATTTTTTCGAAGATAAACTATGGTACGGAATTGCTGATGCAGAGTTCCTATTTGCAATGGACAATGACGTCCAGGAACGGTTTGCCAACCGATTCAGGCTTCGTATTGGAATTGGATACCGCCTCAGTTATACGTCGCGTTTTGAATTTATTTACATGCTACAGGAATCCAAGAACGGAATTGATGATTCATTTCAATCAACTGATAATGTTCTCAGATTCCGTTATAAGCATTATCTGCGAAAGTCGAAACCGACAAAAGCCACAGGCACAGGAAATTAGCCTGACCTTGACAATCTTTATTGACAGAGAATAAAAAAGGCTGCATCATTTAAGGTGCAGCCTTTTGTTTGGAATTTCTAATTTTATTCAGGGCTTATAATCTTGCTTCTGATTGCGTCAACCTTGCTGCTTAATTCTGCAACGACAGCGTCATTCATCAGCTCAATTCCCTTGTTGTTAGCGATCATTTCATCGACATTAAGTTTCTTATATACGCCGATAAGCTCTTCAAACGCCTGCGCATAATAAGGGTAATTGGGATTCTGTTCTGGATTCGCCGGATCCGATGATCGATTTCAGGAATCCATAGATGATTTCAACATTATTCTTTTGCTCCAAGACGAAACGGAAAACAGGAACAAGTATTTGAGTCCTGGCATCTGTTGGCAGCATGTCTTTAGGATAGCTTTTTATGATTCCGAGGGCAAGATGAAGATTTTCAATTTGGTAGGCTGACATTGCAATCCCAACGAGCTTTTCGCGAGTGGTGCCTTCAACATTTTTTGTAGCGCTTGCGTACAACCCATCTACTACAGCCTTAACAGAGTCATTTTTAGCCAGGTTGTCGTTATAGCGTTTCATTAGGAAGTCCAGGATACCCTGCTCAATTCCGACAGACTTGCTAAGTGTATGAGCAGCGGGGAAAATCGCTTTAACATGATCGGATTGTTTGTAAGCAATGCTATAATTCAAATCGGCCAGGTAAACGCCGAGGTTGGCAGCGGCTTTTACTTCGTTATTAGCATAGGATGCAAAGTTTTTCGGATCATTCAAAAGACTCGCATTAAAATCAGCGCCAGTGGCTTGCAGACGTGCTGCTGCGTCACTCTGGCGTAGCAGGCTGTTAAAGAATGCCTTTCGTTCATTTTCAAAAGATGGAGTTGCCGGCGCTTCGGTTGTGGTCTCCTCACTTTTCTTCTGACAGGAAAATAGAATTATCAAACTGGCGAGAGCGATGAATTTTTTCATGCGAATAGGGTATTTTATAAGGTTAAGGTTGATTTTTTCTTGCCGCTAAAGCTAGCTAAAGTTTGACATTAGGCAAAGCAGGAAAATAGGTCAGGGAATGAGCGTTTATCAGGTTTGTTCGGCTTTTTCCTGGCTTTTTGCCTCACGGTCGGCTAACCACATACCAAAAAGTTTATAGCCCAGGGAAAGGATTACAGCTCCGAGGAACAGGCCGATAAATCCTCTGGCAATGAAGCCTCCGATCGCGCCGAGAAAAACCACGAGCATTGGTACCGGGGCACGAGGCCCTAGAAGGATAGGTTTCAAAAAGTTATCGCTTATCATGACAAAAATACTCCATATCAAAAAGATCACAGCCGTTGTAGTATCAGCGGTTGAAAACAAATAAATAATAACTGGAATCACGACGGGTCCCACGCCAACCTGTATAATGGCGAATATCAGGCAGATAAAAGTCCATAACCCAGCCGCTGGCACGCCTGCGACTACAAATCCAATGCCTGCAAGCAAGGTTTGAATTACAGCTACTCCAAGGATACCTTTTACAACATTTCTAATAGTCACCTCCGAAAGTGTGGCCATCTCTTCACCTCGGCCTCCAGCGACCTTTACGAATATTCTTCTAAGAGTAGCTCCACCTTCATCTGCAAAAACCAGTAAGACTCCTGCGATAAGAATTGATAATACAAACTGTAAAACTCCGATACTGGTTTTGGCTATTATTCCAAGCATCGCTGCCGCTGCTACAGTTACCTGCTCTTTGTAGGTTATTACCAACGATTGAAGGTTATCGGATGCGAGCTGCCATACATCGATGAGAGGCTTTGCAAAGGCGGGCCATGATGCTACTCGGTCACCGGGTGGCGGAATTACCGAACCGCCTTCCTGAATTGCATTCTTTAAAAATCTGGCACCGTCAATGAGGGAACCCGATAAAAGAAAAGCCGGAGCAAGAATTATTGCGAGTAACAGCAGTGTTAAAATTAAACTGCTGATCTTCCTTGAGTTACCCAGCTTGTTGGATAACTTGATGAACACCGGATAAATTGTAATAGCGATAATAATACCCCAGACTATGGGTGTAACAAATGGTGAAAGTATTTGATAGCACCATCCGACGATAAACGCAAGAGCTCCCAACTGGATAATGATTTCAATTACCTGTCGGGTTAACGACTCTGATTTATTGTTCATTGAGGTCTTATTGTTTAAGTATACAAAATGTAGCAACTTTTTTTGCCGTTACAAAATGTCGTTGCGGAGGACTCGGGTCAGCTTAAACGCGAATAATAAAGAGCTGCACAGCCCAACATAAACCCACAAAAATCATGTAATCGGGAATTTGACCCTTTTAACATTGATCGAATAGTTATAATTGACTATGTTAGGCCAACGTTTCTGATGGTCCAGTCAGATGAAAAAACCCAATGAAAGCTATGCGATCTGAATTTAAAGTATTGATGAAATCAAGCATCCTTGTCGTCCTTGTGCTGGCGGGTGCTTGTAGCAAGAAGGAGGCGGTGGTCTTACCACCAATAAAGGTGAATGTGGTGAAGGCAATTCAGAATGATGTTCCCCTTTATGAAGAGTTTGTGGCTCAGACCTTTGGCTTGGCCGATGTTGATATCAGGGCGAGAGTAGAAGGATGGGTGATGAAAGTTGGTTTCAAGGAGGGTGCTGCGGTAAAAAAAGGTGATCTCCTCTATATTATTGATGATGTGCAATATCGGACCACGGTAGATCGCGAGGCGAGCGACCTCGTTCGTGCGAAGACAGAGTTAGTACGTGCCCAAAATGAGCTTGCCCGGGTGAAGCCGCTCACTGAGTTAAAAGCACTGAGCCAAAAAGATCTGGACAACGCGACTGCATCGTATGACGCAGCTCAGGCGCAGGTAAAAGCTTCCGAAGCAACATTGCAAAATGCAAAGATTGAATTAGGGTATACGCGTGTATATGCTCCTTTTGATGGGGTCGTTGGATTAACGAATGTGCGTGTAGGCGATTACGTTAGCAGGATAGGTGGCACCTCGGTGCTTGCAACTATTTCCAGCATAGGTGGTGTAAGAGTTCGGTTTCAGATCAGCGAACGGGAGTATTTGCGAATTGCTCAATTGACTACAGAACAACTGCAAACCGCTCGCAAAAATGTACAATTGATTCTTGCTGACGGCACAATTTACCCGCATACTGGTACCGTTAATTTCGCCGATCGGGAAATCGATCCGAAAACTGGAACATTAACGATTGAAGCCAGCTTTCCCAACCCGAATGGGCTGTTAAGACCTGGCTTGTTTGTAAAGACCAGAGTGCAAATGAGCACATATCCTGGAGCCATCCTGGTTCCGCAGCGTTCAGTAATCCAGCTGCAGCATCTCGCCCAGGTGTATGTGGTTACGGACTCAAGTACACTCAAAGCAAGTTCTATCGAAACAGGTCCTAAAGTGGGTGATGCGTGGATTATAAAAAAAGGACTCAAAGCGGGCGACAGGGTTGCAATAGTGGGTACGTTGAGTTTAACTCCGAATTCGAAGATCGAAGCCGTGGATATGAAATGGCCCGATGACAGCACCGCCGTTCAACAATAAAACAAACTGCTATCTAAACTCAAACCCTCTTTATGAGTGAATTTTTTATCCGAAGGCCGATCGTCGCCATGGTGATCTCGATCCTGATGGTCATCATTGGCCTCATCACGCTATCAGGAATCCCAATATCCAAATATCCCGACATCACGCCCCCTATGATCCAGGTCACCACGACGTTTAACGGCGCGAACGCCGTAAACGTGGAGCAGGCTGTGGCCACGCCGATCGAACAACAAGTGAACGGTGTCGAGGAAATGCTTTACATGAAATCAATCAATGCGGCGGACGGTTCATTGACACTTCAGGTTTCGTTCGAAGTAGGAACGAATTTGGACAACGCAAACATGCTTACGCAAAACCGCGTGTCACAGGCAAATGCGAAAATGCCTAATGAAGTAAAAAGCTTTGGTGTCACGACCAAGAAATCGTTGGTGTTCCCGCTTATGCTTGTGTCTCTCTCATCACCGAATCGACGTATGATGGGCTGTTCCTGAACAACTATGCAAACATCAACGTAGTGGATCAGCTGAAACGACTCAAAGGAGTAGGGGACGTTGTGTTGTTTGGAGGCGCGGATTATTCGATGCGTGTTTGGCTTAAAGCCAGACCAGCTCACAAAACTTGACCTCACCGTTAACGATGTTGCTAATGCGGTCAAGAAGCAAAACGCCATTGCTCCTGGTGGAAAGTTTGGAGCTCCTCCATCTCCAACGGGTGTCGAGTATACCTATACGGTGACGTTACAGGAACGCCTGATAAGCGAGGAAGAGTTTGGAAACATCATAGTGAAGTCTGACGAACGGGGCGCTATAATTCGTCTCAAAGATGTCGCCCGGATCGAACTGGGACTGGATAACTACAACGCTACCAGCCGCCTCAACGGGAAGGCTGCTGCTACAATTGTTGTTTACCAGATGCCAGGCTCCAACGCGCTAGAGGTGGCTGATTTGGTGCAAAACACCATGGTGGAGCTCGTCACGCGGTTCCCGGAAGACCTTCGTTATGATATTTCGTTGAACACTACCCGGGCAATTTCAGTCGGTATAGAAGAGATAGTCCATACTTTGTTTGAGGCTGTCTTCCTGGTTATCATTGTCGTATTCATTTTTCTTCAGGATTGGAAAGCAACGTTGATTCCATTGCTCACTGTACCAGTCTCCTTGATCGGTACGTTTATTATTTTCCCGATGTTGGGATTTTCTGTAAACGTGCTTTCTCTGCTCGGACTTGTTTTAGCCATTGGCCTTGTCGTGGATGATGCCATCGTTGTGGTGGAAGCTGTAATGCATAACATTGAACATGGAATGAATCCGAAGGAGGCAACGCAAAAGGCAATGAAGGAAGTAGGGTGGACCTGTTGTGGCCATCGCACTTATTCTTGCGGCGGTATTCGTGCCGGTTGCGTTCGCAGGAGGGATTACTGGAAGGTTATACCAGCAGTTCGCTATTACGATCGCTATTTCCGTACTTTTCTCGGCGTTTAACGCTTTGACCTTGAGCCCCGCATTAAGTGCAATCATCCTTCGTCCAAAGAAAGAATCAAACGGGTGGCTGCAGAGATTCTTTAATTGGTTCAATAAGGGATTTGACAAATTTACACTGGGTTATACAGGACTCGCAGGAATCGTAGCAAAAAAATCTATACGTTCCATAATCATCATTCTCATTGTTGGCGGGGTTACTGGAATTCTTGGTAAAGCTATTCCCGGCGGATTTGTTCCTGAAGAGGACGAGGGGTATTATCTGATAAATGTCCAACTTCCCGACGCAGCATCATTGCAGCGCACGGATCAGGTCTCTAAAAAAGTTGAGGCAATACTTAGCAAGTACGAAGGCATCGAATTCTCTACAGTTGTGTTGGGATACAGTTTGTTAACACAATCCTATTCGACCAATAATGCCTTCATTTTCGTCTCCCTTAGACCCTGGGACGAACGAACAAAGACAGCGAAGGAGATGATATTGGAGACGAATGTTGCGTTTCGTAATACTATTTCAGAAGCCACTGCTATTGCGTTTGGGCCGCCACCCATCGAAGGTCTTGGAACATCCGCAGGTTTTACGTTACAGCTTCAGGACCGGTCTGGAAACTCACCGCAGTTTCTTGATGAACAGACGCGCAATTTCATAGCTGAAGCACGCAAGCGGCCTGAAATCGGTAGCATCTTTTCGCTTTATCGTTCAAATGTTCCTCAGAAAAAAATCGTTATTGATCTTGATAAGGCTGAAAAGCTTAACATAGATCTTTCCGAGATCACAAGTACCATATCGACGTATTTGGGTAGCGCGTATGTAAATGACTTCAATCGTTTCGGTCGTCAATACAAAGTCTATGTGCAGGCGGAAAGTGAGGACCGGCTTCAGCCCGCTGATGTTGGAAAGTATTACGTCAGAAGCCGTGCCGGAACTATCATTCCTTTGATGACCCTGGCCATTGTAGAAGACAATGCAGGGCCGTCGTATACGAACAGATTCAACATGTATCGTTCGGCAGAAATATCCGGCGCACCACGGGAAGGCTATAGTTCATCGGATGCTTTGACAGCGCTGGAAGAAGTTGCTGCTACGCTACCCAAAGAGCTTGGCATCGCATGGAGCAACATGTCCTACCAGGAGAAAGCAGCTGAAGGCACGGGTGGCACTATGTTCCTTATGGCCCTTATATTTGTTTTCCTTATTCTTGCCGCTCAGTACGAAAGTTGGAAACTTCCTTTCAGTGTATTGTTGGGTGTGCCGGCTGCGGTGTTCGGCGCATTCCTTGGACTTTGGCTTGGCGGATTGTGGAGTCCGAGTTATGTAAATAACGTATTCGCCCAGATCGGTTTAGTGATGTTGATAGGATTGACGGCAAAGAATGCTATTCTTATCGTCGAATTTGCCAAGATGTTATATGAACAGGGTAAGCCATTGTATGAATCAGCCCTGGAAGCGGCAAAGCTTCGTCTTCGTCCGATCCTCATGACTTCATTTGCTTTTATGTTGGGGGTTGTGCCATTGCTGACAGCGTCAGGTGCGGGTGCAGAGGCACGCAAGGTGATGGGTATGGCAGTATTTATGGGGACGTTGATAGCGACGATTATAGGTGTCATTGTTGTGCCTGCTCTCTACGTGTTTATCGAGAGCATAGGAGCGAAAAAGAAAAAACCCGAATCCCCTGTACCACCCACTGAACCGGCTCATTGATTATGAATAAAATATTTTTCATTTCATCCATTGTGATACTCGCTGCCGGATGTGCCGTTGGACCCAAGTACAAAAGGCCGCAGACCAAAGATCCCAATGCTTATACGCAAGCCACATTACGCAGCGATTCGATTACCAATTTGAAATGGTGGGAAGTTTATCAGGACACCATTTTACAATCTCTCATCTATGAGGCATTGGATAGCAACCTGGATCTGAGAATAGCAGCAGAAAGGGTAGAAGAGTCAAAGGCTATCCTGGGGTTCAACAAGGCAAACATGTTGCCATTCATTGATTACTCCGCCCGCGCCCGCGCCTCTGACTTCCGGGTTCATTCATCTGAAGCGGGTATAACATTTCCGAATAATTCATTGGCACTCTTGGGTAATGTTTCATGGGAAATCGATTTGTGGGGCCGTTTGCGTCATGCCAACCGTGCAGCCTATGCGCAATTGCTGGCGTCGGAAGAAGATAGAAAATCGCTATATATCAGCCTCGTTGCACAGGTCGCCGAACTTTATTTTCGGTTGCGGGGATTGGATGAACGCTTTGTGATCACCACAAGAACTTATGAGACCAGGATGGAGTACCTGCGAATAATAACCCTCAGGTTTGAACAGGGTGAAGTATCGGAGTTGGATAAGTTGCAGGCAGAGCAGATTGCTGCGTCATCTTCCGCGGAGCTTTTTGCGCTCGAACGCGGTATACTCATTGTTGAAAACGCAATTAATATATTATTGGGTCGCCCGTACTATCCGCTTGCAAGGGGGCTGGCCAACGCCGAACAACTACTGCCGCTGGATATTCCCAGTGGACTACCATCACAATTGTTGCAACGGCGGCCGGACATTCGTTCAGCAGAACAGCTGCTTATTGCTCAGACTGAGAGGGTCGGAATTGCTGTGGCTATGAAATTTCCTACACTCAGTTTAACTGGCTTCCTTGGGGTTGCTAGTCCCGATTTATCCACGTTGTTTGAGGCCGACGCATTTATTGGCTCGATAACAGGACAATTGGTCGGACCTTTATTCCGTTGGGGTCAAAACAAACGAAGGGTTGAGGCGGAACGTGCTGTAGCGAAACAGGTGGGTTATGAATATGAGTTCACAGTGCTTACTGCTTTTGCGGAAGTTGAAAATTCCCTGGCGTCAATCCGGACATACAGAAGTGAATTCACGGCCAGAGCAACCCAAGTGGCAGCTACTGAGAAATCTTTAGAGTTATCGAAGGCACTATACGACAATGGTTATACTTCATTCCTGCAGGTACTCGACGCGGAACGTGAATTGTTCAGTGCACAATTTGACAAGTCCATTGCTCTGGAAGAACAATTGATATCTACGGTTAGATTGTACAAAGCTCTTGGTGGCGGATGGTAATTTGAATTGGAGTTCGTTATCTTCATTTCATGAGGTGGTCAAACGTTTTATTTGTATTGCTTTTCTTTTTACCATGTCTCGCCTTCGCTCAAGAGGGTGCCGGTAAGATACCGACGTTCAAAGACACCCTGGATGGTAAAATGGACTTAAGCCGTTTCCTTGTTGAATTCAACGGGTTCATTCCAATCGTAACTATTATTACCGAACCAGCGGTCGGAGGATTCGGAGCTGGCATTGGTCCGGTATTCCTCACACAAAAAAAGATTCCAGGTTATAGCGGATACGTTGCGCCGGACATTACCGCGGCGTTCGCCATGTACACCGTAAACGACAGTTGGGGAGGCTTCGCTTTCAGACAGGGTAGTTTCCCAAAACAAGGCATAAAGTACAGAGTAGCCGGCGGTTATGCGAGCATAAACCTTTCCTTCTATCACGAATTTGAAACGGCCGGAGAACAACAGTTCGACTTTAACATCAAAATGGTGCCGTTGTTGATCAATGTGTCAAAAAGGATTTCTAAGAGTGACGTGTACCTCGGTCTAAAATACACGTTTATGAATAATCAACTTACCCCTGACTTCTCGGAAGATCTCCCAGACTTTATAAACGAGGACGATCTTAAAAGTACAACGTCGAGCCCTGGGCTTTTTCTTGACTGGGACAAACGCAATACTATTTTCACGCCAGACAATGGATTTCAAATTAACGCCGGGTATCAGCAGGACGATAATTGGACGGGCAGCGATTTTACATTCGGAAGGTTCAACGAGCTGGCCGTGTTTTTCTGGCCGCTAAAAGATAATTGGATATGTGGACTGCGATTTGAAGGACTCCAGGCAATTCAGGACCCACCCTTCTACATGTTACCATTTATAAATTTAAGGGGTATTCCTGTAATGCGTTACCAGGGGCGCCAAACCTATGTCATAGAAACAGAACAACGCTTTGATCTGACCGGGCGATGGAGTTTGATTGGCTTCGCGGGGTATGGAAAAGCCATCGGCGAAGACCAATCCTTCTCCGATGGCCAAAATGTTTTCAACGTAGGCACGGGCTTTCGCTATTTAATCGCAAGGGTGTTTAAGATGCGAGCAGGCATCGACGTCGCAGCTGGCCCCGATAGCTGGGGTTGGTATATCAATTTCGGTCACGCATGGAACCGTTGAGTTTTCCTTAACGCATTATCTTCTCTGAAGTGGAACTCAACGACTGGCTCACTAATCGTCCAATAAGAATCGCCGGAAATAGTTGGCCGATAAGGCCTTCCATCATTGCTGCCGCCTGCGAAAAAGGATGCAGTGGCTGAATGTCGCCATAACCAATTGTTGTGAGTGTGATAAAACTGAAATACGTAAGACTTGCTTGTGTGAGCTCGATACTTTCAGGTTTGTTGGAGAATGTAAACGCGGTTTCGTTCAGGGCATAGATTAATGTGTAAACGGTAGAAAACAATAAACCGATCATCAAATACACCACCACTGAACCCTCAATGCGATAACGATTCACTGGGCCTGGTGCCACCGTTCGAACCAAAACGAAAAAGGTTAGCAACACTTCGAAGGCGATTGTAATGGCAAGAGTTGTAAGCAGGACCCATTTAGCTGGTGATATGGTACGATACCCCTGGAAAATTATGTACAATACAGCTAGCACCATCGCCACAACAAATTTCTTTTTGCTCTGACTTACTGTCCAAACACCAGCCACTACAAGAAGCAAAAAGAACAGTCTGACCAATAGCAGATTCGTGATCCCAACTCGTTGCAATGGGTAGAGCAAAAAGATGATCGCGATCAGAATGAGCAATAGAATTGAAAGACCCTCTTCCCGTGAAGTGAGCAAATGTACCCAACCTGACATCCGTTTATTCATAGGCCCATTCTGCGTGAACGTTGTTATGTTCAGTTCTCTTTTGCACCGAAAGGTGCGTCAAGTTTTGGATGACTGCTCATTGGTCTTGTTCATGGAGAGCAAGTGATGATGATGACTTCCTAACGATGAATGCCCGGATGGATTTAACTCTAATTCTTTTCACACAAATAAAAAAGGCTGACCTCCAAAGCCAGCCTTTTTAAACTTTCACTTATTTGTTACTAACCGGCTTCACCGGGAATTTGCCATAGATCATTTTTACGGCGTTTTTGATGTTCCCTTCTTTTTTTTCAGGCGACGCATGTTCATCTAATGTCTTGGTCCCACGTCCTTGCCAAACCATCTTTTCTGATGCCTTATCGATAAGGTTAATAAAAAGCGTCCCATCAACGTATTGATTATAGTCGATGTGTGTGGTGCTGAAGCCTCCGCCATAGCCGTAGCGTCCATAATATCCACCACTGTTGGTTGCGGTTGCTTCTGTCCTTTCCTGGGCTTTGATGAGGAGGTCGATCAAAGCATCCGGGCTTTCAGATTTTGTGAAGCCTCTCGCTGCCATTTCGGCATCGACTGCGGCCAGGATCCTGTCGCGATCGAGGTCTCCAACCGGAAGGCTCTTTGCTTCTGGCGTAAATGCGTACGTTTTGTAGGCGTTAAAATTTGCGGTCTTGTCATAATCGTAACTGACAGTGACTGAGCTACAGGAGGGAATGACAAGGCAAGGCCAACTGCAAAATAGAGGATAATTTTTTTCATAGCTTAATCGTTTATTTACTTGAAGGTAAGGATTTTGACTCTTAACTGAGTGCCAATATACAATTCATTTGCTATTACTGTCAGAGCCATTGTGCAGATTTTTGTCAGTGGTATTTGAGTGGTTTTGAATGGACTTGAAAAATACACTATCTTAGCCTGCAAGAATTAATCTATAACACATGAAACCAATCCTATCTGTTCTTATCCTCTCGTTTATGGTGACCTTTTTTGCTCAGGGTCAGACCAAACCTCCGGCCAAGCAACCGGCTAAACCTACTAGTTCCAAGGACTGCTTCAAAGAATGGTATACACTTTTTAAGGAGAGGGGAGCCGACCCAATTCCTGATGGCGTAAATGATGTTATCATCACCCTGCGCAATGCTGATTACAATGAATGTTTTATGGGCCGAATTGAAGTGTCTAATGGCAAACTGACGGGTAAGCTACAGATTCAGAAAGTTGATGGCAGTTACGCGGAATTTGACAAGCGGGTAAGCGCAGCCTACCAGAATGCAGAAGGCACCCTTAAAGAGGATCTTCGCGATGTCACCAACGGCATGAGTGCCTCCGTGGCACTGTCCGATGGAGAATTTATCCGACTGTTCTTCTATAAGTCTTTAGCCGAGAAGCCAGTTGCTAACAAAAAGGCGCCTGCTCCTTCAGTGCTAGTTAAGAAATAATCGTATAGCCTATACGTTTTACTAAAGCCGTCTTTGTGACGGCTTTTTTTATTAGGTATCTGGTCCAAGTGTTGCGCGATGGCTCGCGCGTGGCTCACTTGGACCTTAGGATGCAGAATCTTTTTATCCAAGTCTTCTCCGAAGGAGTCCTTTGGACAGACTTGCCTGGACCCGCCAGGATCACGCTTACCTACAATACTCTCAAGCGCCGAAGTGTTTCCTTCCAGGTCAGGAGCCAAAGTTTCGGTTGACAAAATCCTTATTTTAACTCAAAGAATGCCGACATTCATGTTCACCTGACAAAAGTCATTTTAGGCAAAATGATTTATGTATATTATAGCTAGTGTTTCTTTCAGGCTTAAGCAGAATTATCGATTGAGGTTGGCTTGCAAATTAGGTATTGATCGATCTGAAAGAACTACGCACTTATCATTACTGTCGCTTCACTATTTAGAAATAAAGCTATGCTAAAAGATTTCTTAAAACCTGGTATCCATTGGCTGTTAGTATTCCTGCCAATTACGATTGTTTTGGAAAGGACTCACGCCTCGGCACCAATGATATTTTTTTCAGCTGCACTTTCGATTATCCCGATCGCGCGGTTGATAAGCACCTCGACGGAACACCTCGCAACTTACACCGGCGATGCAGTGGGAGGGTTGCTTAATGCAACGTTTGGCAATCTGCCAGAAATAATCATTTCAATAGTTGCGCTCCAGGCAGGACTTCACGATATGGTATTGGCATCGCTCGCGGGAGCTATTTTGGCAAATCTGCTGATGGCAATGGGCGCGTCGTTCCTTATCGGCGGTATAAAGTACCATAACCAGGATTACAACCCTGTGAGTATACGTGTGTATAGTTCGATGATGATGATAGCGGTGCTTAGCCTTACAGTACCCAGCTCATTTCATCGCTTTTTTGCAGAAAGTGGCACCCCTTCACCCCATGAAAATACGCTTAACATCATTTTGTCGGTGATGCTGTTAGTTGCCTATTGCCTTTACTTGGTTTTCATGCTGAAGACACACCCCGACTTCTTCAGAGGAGCGGAGACTGATGCTCACGAACACCATGAAGGGCGCTGGTCCATGCAGAGAGCAATAATTTCTTTGGTGGTGGCTTCTGTGTTGGCTGCTTTCATGAGTGAAATTCTGGTCGGTGCCGCTGAAGAAACAGGAAAGGCACTAGGAATGTCCAGTGTATTTATCGGCGTTATCTTCCTCGCGATTATTGGCGGCGCCGCGGAAAGTATTTCCGCGATCGTAATGGGCAGCAAGAACAAAATGGATCTAAGTATAGGCATCGCGTTGGGAAGTTCAATCCAGATTGCTCTGTTTGTGGCTCCATTGCTGGTTTTATTAAGCCTGTTTGTGGGACCTTCACAAATGAACCTTTCATTTTCGCGCGCTTTGATCGGTTCGCTGTTCCTTGGTGTTATCCTCGGCGCAATGATCGCCGGTGATGGGCGATCGAACTGGTACAAGGGAGTTCAATTGTTAATGGTATATATGATCATAGCGGTGATGTTTTACTTTATTCCATCCTAAATGGCGACTGATAATTTTTGGGAAAGCACGGTCAAAGAAGGTGCAGTCCTAAACCCTGTTGACAGAATCTCTGAAGTTCTTATTTGGACTTATCATGGTGCTCACCTTTACCGGCGCGATAAGTGTCGCCACCGAAGGTCGTCAGGAAATAAGAGAATTGTTGTGGGCCGCATTAGGATGTAATGTTGCCTGGGGACTTGTGGACGCGATCATGTACATGATGAATGCACTTGCCGAACGCGGTCACGGTGTTGTGATATACAAGAAAATTCTGGCAACCAAAGCCACTGGGGAAGTGAGAAGCATCCTTCGTGGGGAAATACAACCAATGGTCTCAAGGTTGCTCACCGATAATGAATTAGACAACATCGGGGAGCGACTCAAGAAGTTACCTGAGCCAACTCGGGGAAGTTTGCTTTCGGGAAGGGATTTTTGGTCGTGCGTGCAGATATTTTTCCTGGTGTTTTTGTGCACTTTCCCGGTTGCGCTTCCATTTGCCCTTTTTGAAGAAGTACCTTTTGCGTTACGTGCCTCAAATGGTGTTGCTTTGTTGATGCTGTTCGTGGGGGGCTGGTTAGTGGCGAGCTATGCTGGATTCCGTCGCCTAGGGACCGCGATTGTATATGCCCTTATTGGTGTTTTGTTGGTCGCGATGACGATGGCATTGGGAGGATGAAACGGTTAACTCATCTTTTTCTTGGATTGATGATATCTACTGCGGCGTTAGGGCAGGAGCAGGATTCTGTTGAAAGTAAGGCCTGGTCATTCAATGCGGATCTCAACTTATACTTTATTCCCGACGACTTTTTTGTATTGCCTTTATTTAAAGCCGACCGCGACTGGATACACCTTGAAGGACGCTATAACTACGAAGATCGCGAAACATTTTCTGCGTGGTTTGGTTATAATTTTTCTGGAGGGAAAAAACTGGAATATACCATTACTCCAATGGTCGGCGGAGTAGTCGGTCTGACCGATGGCGTTGCTGCCGGCCTTGAATTCACATTATCATTGGGACGATTCGAACTCTACAGCGAATCGGAATATTTTTTTGATGCGGACTCCAATGAAAACAATTTCTACTACAATTGGTCGGACTTAACGTATTCGCCTACAGATTGGCTATGGGTGGGAATTAGCGGTCAGCGCACAAGATTGTACGAGACGGATCTCGATATTCAGCGAGGCCTCATTTTAGGAGGAGGTTGGAAAAACTGGGAGCTTACGACTTACTTCTACAACATAGGTACTGATGATCACTTCATTCTGCTGACTTTAACAGCAACGTTCTGATTACATTACGCGTAGCCTATGCATAATTTCCATTGAGAACCTTGCGCCAATTTACTCGAAATGCTTACTTGCGCCGCACACGGTCGCCAATTCATCCACCGAAAATCACGAAGGGTGTCCTTTTCTTTTAACATTCGTCTGACGCTTCAACGGAGCCTTGAGACCTTTGCTAAAATCCTTAGGAAGGCTTTTTAACACCAATTGAACCGCTTCTTCCGGAGTCTCAACAATTCGGGAGAAGCCCACTTCCTTTGGTGAGAAGACCCCTTGTGAGGCCATATATGAAATGAAATCGCGAAGACCTTTCCAAAACTTCCCGCCCACGAAAATCAAGGGAAATGGTCCAATCTTTTTACATTGAATTAACGTCGCGGCCTCAAACAACTCGTCCAATGTACCAAGCCCGCCGGGCACCACGATATAGGCGCACGAATACTTTACGAGCATTACTTTCCTGACAAAGAAGTAATTGAACTCGAAAGCTGTCGTTCACATAGGGATTGGGTTGTTGTTCATGTGGAAGGATGATATTTAGCCCATACGTTGCGCCGCCGGCTTCGTGTGCGCCACGGTTTGCAGCTTCCATAGCACCAGGGCCACCTCCTGTCAGCACTGTAAATCCTGCTTTGGCAAAGACGTTTCCGGTTTGCCGTGCAAGTTCATAGTACGGTTCGCCCGGGCTTAAATCGCGCTGAGCCAAAAACAGTTACGGCCGGCCCAATCCTTCCCAATTTTTTGAACCCCATCTCAAATTCATTTGTGATTCTTTTGAGTCGCGCTTTTTCTTTTTCTGCAGTTCTGGTGACGCTAAGAAATTTTCGCTCATCAAGTGAAGAGCTATTCTTGGAGCGGGCGGAAGCTCATAGTTCAATTGGGCTTTTTTCCAATGAAGCTGCCACGCTTCTTCCCATTTTTTTGGCGTAATTTTTTTAGGCGCTTTCTTTATCGGTTTGGATTTGGCTATAGTTAAACGCACAGTAATGATTAACAATGAATATTTTTTAAGCTGCTGCTTCTTTCACAACATGCTCAGCATAAAGCCAGGCGAACTTGCGGAGATGAAGGTAATTCATTTTACCCTTTAAGCCCTAAGTCGTATTGAACGAGATCGTCTGAGCCTTTGTGAAGACATCATAAGTATTCTATTTGTCAGAAGGATCCAGCTGCCAGCTTGTTATTCAGCGATATACTTCCGGTAAAATTCCAAGATACTGGTCGCTATAAATTGGATAAACATCAGGCTTATGAAAATTACAGTAAACCGAAGCAAAATGAAGAACCGTGGTGCACTTTGTCACCGATAGTAAGCGTTGCAATGTCTTCCACAACGGTAAGATCATTTTTTTTCAGACCGTCATCAATATTTAAGCTCATGGATGTGGCCGACCATGTTCTCCATTAGATCCAAGGTCACTAATTTCTTCGTATCGTTTACGGCGCTGACCTTCGTACGAATATCTTCGGCGTCTTTGTTTCCGGGAGTCTTTTTGAATAACTCCAGGTTCTTCAAATCATTTACAAAATACATCTCCTGGCTTTCAAAAATAGCCAGATACTTTTTGAGGGCAGTTTCAAACTTGGTCATGTCAGTTAAATTGGGTCGAGGTGATTCTTTATGTTAAATATAAATCAAACTCAGGACGACGAAAATGCCTTTGATCATATTTATGTTATCAAAAGTATTATAATTTCGTCATCACCAATTTTGCATGACGTTCGAGCCTGAAGGAAATAGTTATCCAATTGGCCCCACCTTAACGCCAGATGGGGTTAATTTCTGCTTGTTTTCAAAAAATTGTGAACGTGTTGAATTGCTGCTTTTCGACAGTAAGGATGACATGGTGCCGTCAAAAGTTATTAAGCTTGACTCATCGGCTTAATCATACAGGCAATTATTGGCACACGTTTGTTCCTGAGATCAAAGCAGGCCAGCTCTACGGGTATCACGTGATTGGTGAACTTGATCCTGATAAAGGTCACAAGTTCGACCCTGAAAAGATCCTGCTTGATCCTTATGCAAAAGCAGTGGCAATACCAGAAGGATTTAATCGTAAACTATTTACCAAAATCGGGGCCGTAGATACGCCGTCAATGAAGAGCGTAGTGTGTGACCTGGCGGACTATGATTGGGAAGGTGTTACCAGGCCGGGCAGGTCATTTGCACAAACGGTCATTTATGAACTGCACATTGGTGGTTTTACAAGCCATAAGAATTCTGGCGTATCAGAAAAGAACCGTGGCAAGTACCTGGGCACTCATTGAAAAAATCCCTTACCTCCAAAACCTTGGCATAACCGCCGTCGAATTGTTGCCTGTTTTTCAATTTGATGTTCAGGACAGTCCTGAAGGCCTGGTTAATTATTGGGGATATAGCCCGATATCCTTTTTTGCTCCTCACAACGGATATGCTAGTTCAAATGATCCACAAACCGTATTGAATGAATTTCGGGATATGGTCAAGGCCTTACACAAAGCCGGAATAGAAGTCATTCTCGATGTGGTTTTTAACCACACCGCAGAAGGTGGATCAAATGGCCCTAACTATTGTTTTCGGGGCATCGACAATTCAATATACTACGCACTGAATGAGCAAAAATCGGATTACGCTGATTATACGGGCACTGGTAACACCATTAACGCAAATAATCCGATTGTCAGGAGGATGATCATTGAAAGCCTTCACTATTGGGTAGAGGAAATGCATGTAGATGGTTTCAGATTTGACCTGGCCTCAATCTTGTCTCGCGATAGCGACGGCAAACCGATTGAAAACCCGCCGGTGTTATGGGATATAGATTCCGATCCTTCGTTAGCAGGAACAAAACTGATAGCCGAAGCGTGGGATGCGGCAGGCCTATATCAGGTTGGCAGTTTTATTGGCGACAGCTGGCGTGAATGGAATGGGAGATTCAGGGATGATGTGAGAAGCTTTTTGAAAGGAGAGGGGGGTAATGTTTCAAACTTCGTTACCCGCACACTGGGAAGTCCTGATCTTTATGAATCCAGTAATCGCGAGCCGGAGAAGAGTATAAACTTCGTTACGTGTCATGACGGATTTACGCTTAACGATCTTGTTTCTTATAATTCAAAGCACAATGAAGCAAACGGCGAGAACAACCGTGATGGAACTAATGATAACATGTCCTGGAATTGTGGAGTTGAGGGCCCAACTTCAGATGAAAGGATCGAAGCACCTCAGGAACAGGCAATGCAAGAATTTTCTTACGGTTTCACTATTGTCCGTCGGCGCGCCAATGATCCTCATGGGCGACGAGGTGAGGCGGTCACAGCTTGGTAACAATAATGCTTACTGCCAGAACAACGAGTTGTCATGGTTCGACTGGGATCTCGTGCAAAGAAATTCAGGGTTGCTCAGTTTCGTGAAATCATTGATTGAAGGTCGATTGCGTCGCGACATGGCAAAGCAGGAATTTAGCATGAGCCTTCAGCAATTGCTGGCTAGAGCAAAAATTAAATGGCACGGTGTCAAACTTGATCACCCGGACTGGTCAGAACGTTCGCACGCAATTGCTATTGAAATTCAATCGCTTAGCGGATCGTTCCACATGCATTTCATGATAAATGCGTACTCGAAAACATTGTCATTTGAGATACCAAAGTTGAACGGAATGGCATGGAAGCGTTGGATTGATACATCTCTTTCATCTCCGGAAGATATTTGTACGTGGGAAGATGCCTGCCGAATTTCGGGACAAACCTATGATGTAATTGATCACACCATCGTGGTACTCATTTGTCAATCAGGTGATTCCTGATTGTCGATCATCACTATGCCAGATGATAGACTGATTGGTGTCTTTTTTTAAGTTAAATTGAATGGTAGATAAATTAATTCAAGCCTTGCAAGTTTTTGATTTTGGTAGAACACTAAATTAAAATTATGAATCAAAAGACAGGATCTGGTAAATATGAACAATTACTTACCCGATGTAAAAGCCTGGAGCCGATCCCCACAGCGGTAGCTCATCCATGCGAATTAACTGCATTGACGGGAGCGATGGAAGCAGCAGAACTCGGATTGATAATACCAATTCTGGTGGGACCCTCAAATAAGATCAAGGCGATTGCAAAAGATGCGAAGATTGACCTGACGAATATCACTATCGTTGACGCAAGTCACAGCCACGAGTCCGCTGCCAAAGCGGTCGCCTTAATCAAAGAGGGCAAGGCCGAGCTGTTAATGAAGGGAAGCTTACATACGGACGAATTGATGTCGGCGATTGTCTCGCGCGAAGGTGGGTTACGGACAAGCAGACGTATCAGTCATGTGTTCATAATGGATGTGCCAACGTATCACAAAGTCCTGATCGTGACCGATGGCGCGATTAATATTGCACCCACACTTGAAGACAAGGTGGACATCTGTCAAAATGCAATCGACCTTGCCATTTCGTTGGGCCGCGAATTGCCGAAAGTTGCTATTCTTGCTGCTGTCGAAACCGTAACATCCAAGATGCCAGCCACGATAGATGCGGCGGCACTCTGTAAAATGGCTGAACGAGGACAAATTACGGGAGGGCTATTGGATGGACCTCTGGCGTTTGACAATGCTATTAGTAAGGAGGCGGCCAAAACGAAAGGAATTACCTCTGAAGTAGCGGGTGACCCTGATATTCTATTAGCTCCTGATCTGGAATCCGGAAATATTCTTGCTAAACAACTGAGCTTTCTTGCGAATGCAGACAGTGCCGGCCTGGTGCTTGGCGCAAAAGTTCCTGTGATACTTACCAGCCGTGCCGACAGTGTGCGGTCAAGAATAGCCAGTTGCGCCGTTGCAGTGCTTGCGGCTCATGCAAGAAGACAACAAACGAGTGTAAAAGCCTGACATTGAATGAGTAATGATGAATGATTATGTCTTGATACTTAACGCGGGGTCCTCAAGTCTGAAGTTTTGTGTGTTCCGTCCGCCGCGCAAGGATAACCTGGAAATGGTGGTACGCGGCCAAATTGAAGGCATTGGAGGAGCCGCTACGCTATCGGTTAAGGACGCCAATGGAAAGGCTCTGGTTAGCAAAAAGGCCTTACAGCGAAATAGGAGATGCGCTAGGAGCCCTCGATGTCCTCGCGGAGTGGCTTCGGGCACAATTCACGAAAGCCCGTATTGTCGGGGTTGGACACCGTGTGGTTCACGGAGGTACACGTTACTTCTTGCCAACAATCATTACCAATGAAGTAATGAATGATCTCCAGCAATTAGTTCCCTTGGCACCGCTTCATCAGCCGTACAATCTTGCTGCGATTGAAGCAGTGACCAATCGCCTGCCGGAAGTACCTCAAGTCGCGTGTTTTGATACGGGATTTCACCGTGGCCACGACCCAGTAACAGATCTGGTGCCGCTGCCGGAAGATTTGCGGAAACACGGTATTCAGCGGTATGGATTCCACGGCCTTTCGTACGAGTACATAAGTTCGGTGCTCCCTCAGGTTGCTCCGGAAATCAAGGGAGGACGGGTCATAGTCGCTCACCTTGGCAGTGGCGCAAGCTTGTGTGCATTTAGGGACGGGAAAAGTGTCGATAGTACGTTGGGATTCACTGCGTTAGATGGGCTGTGCATGGGCACAAGACCAGGCGCTCTCGATCCTGGCGTCGTCCTCTATTTGTTTCAGACGCTTGGGCTATCAGCTTCGGAGGTGGAAACCATTTTATATAAGAAGTCTGGCTTGTTAGCCATCTCTGGACTAAGTAACGACATGCGCATCCTTATCGAAGACGGTGGAGATCAGGCATCTTTAGCTCTCGAGTATTTCATCTATCGCGCATCTAAAGAGATCGGAGCGCTCACTGCGGTGCTAAAAGGTATCGATGCTCTTGTATTCACTGCGGGAATTGGAGAAAATTCGCCACTGATCCGCCAGCGCATATGTGAGGCGTCATCATGGTTGGGAATTGACATCGATCAGGACGCCAACAATTCTAACAATCTTCGAATCTCGACCCCAAATAGCAAAGTTGCTGTGTTCGTCATTCCAACAAATGAGGAATTGATGATCGCCAGACATCTTTCGAAAGCCTTAAAACTCTGAACTTACAAGATGATCTTCCAACGCAATGAAATACATATGACCACACTTGATGTGGCTCCAATCGGAGAAAGAGATTGTTTAATAATCGTAAATTAGTCTTCATTCCTCTCAAGTGGTAGCATGGTGAAAGTCTGGTGTGTGGTAATCCTGATGGCAGTATGCAACGTTGTAAGCGCGCAGCGCAAAGAGCAACTTTGGATGGATTATCAGATCGACTATCCTTTTGCTAACCGGTACCTGTTTGAGGCTGCAGCAAGTTATCAGACTCTGCTGTCTAAAGAAGATAAATGGAGGAGCCTGGCTTTGACAGCTACATTTGAAGCACTTATCTTTAACTTTATGGATGTAACAGTGGATGTACCACTAACTTATACATTACAAAAGCCAGAAACGAATAGCTTTGAGATCGCCCCAATGGTAGGGTTAAGATTTTATATCACGCAAAGCAAACGGATCGACACGCGTGTATATGTGCGTTACCAGCAACGCTATTTTAATCAGATAGAACAAAACGATTGGGACGTCAGCAATCGAACCAGGCTGAAAGCCGAAGCCTTTATATGTGTGAACGGGCCAAATATATTTACCAACAACCTATGGTATATCGCACTTGACTATGAAGAATTCATTGTGCTCGACAAACAACTGGAAGAGCGATATGCCATTCAAAAGGAGGGCGAAGATCGGGCTCAATTACCGCTGGACCTATAGGCACAGATTCGATGTGAGCTTTACACTTCAATCATCACGGGATGAGATCGAGGGAGAATTCGCAGCCACTGACAACGTTATTCAGCTCCGGTATAGATTGTTTTTGAATCAGGCTGGGCTTGCAACGAATAGTACAAGTGAGGATTAATTGGAGAAATATACCAGCGAATTGCTTTGATCCTTATCTTAAGGGCTAATGGGAAAACAGTCATGACTGAGTATCCAATCATTGTCTTTACTGCATCTCTTATTTTGTGTTACGGGCTGTTTTCCAGGCTTGCAGAGCGAACCATTGTAACAGCACCCATGGTGTTTGTTACCGTTGGCTTTCTGATACATTTTTTTTCACTTGACTTGTTACACGAGGGTGCAAAGGCCCCATATGTTAAGATACTGGCGGAGCTTACGCTGATGTTGGTCCTTTTTGTTGATGCTTCGACGCTCAATCTCAAAAGACTGGTGCGGGAGCGTCGATTACCGATGCGGCTTGTTGGGGATTGGTTTACCGCTAACGATGGTTCTCGGAGCATTGATTGCTATCGCACTTTTTCCAGAAGAGAAGGTGTGGGTTTTGATCCTGATGGCGCTGATCCTTTCACCAACGGACGCTGCGCTGGGTCAAGCCGTTGTGACAAGTAAACAGGTTCCGGAAAAAATACGTCAAACGATTAACGTTGAAAGTGGACTGAATGATGGCATTGCATTGCCTCCCATTTTGATATGCCTGGCGGTGCTTTCCGGGCAGACGGAAAATGCAAATGCTACGTATTGGTTAACCTTTGTTGCCAAACAATTCGTTTATGGGCCGGTTATTGGCGGGCTCGTCGGATGGATAGGAGGAAGGTTGATAGAGCGTTCGTCCAGAAGGGGATGGATGAACCATACCTTCCAGCAACTTGCGTCGGTAGTGTTGGCCATTCTTTCATTTTCGCTTGCTGAGTCGGTACACGGAAATGGATTCATTGCAACCTACTTTGCGGGTATGTTGTTAGGTGCGCAAACGGAAGAGATCAGGGCACGGATAAGGGAATTTGGCGAAGCTGAAAGCCATGCGATGGTCCTATTCATCTTTTTGCTCCTGGGTGCTATTCTGATCCCAATATCTATTCCTTACTGGGATATTCGTGCTGTCGTATACGCGATCCTTAGCCTTACAGTAATTCGAATGTTGCCGGTTGCGATTAGTCTCATTGGTTCCGGTTTACCACAACCAACCATTTGGTTCATTGGTTGGTTTGGGCCGAGAGGGATCGCTTCAATATTATATCTGCTGATGGCAGTATTGGAACTTGGCACCGAAGGATATCAAAGAATAGCCGCTATAATTTCGCTTACGATTCTAATGAGTATTTTTCTTCACGGAATCAGCGCGGTTCCTTTCTCGAGATTATTTAAACAGGAACAAGAAGCGTGAATCGCAGGATTCATCGGCTCTGTGGTTGTTAATAGATAACAAACCGGAGATTGTTATAGCGAGGATCAAAAATTGCCTATATTCATTGCTTGTTAGGTGCTTCTGACCTGCCCTATCCCTGCAAATAAAATGGTAATGCTAAAATGTGCCTTGGTGGTAACAACCCAATAGGTTAACAATCTTATGATTGTCTTCCACCAGGGAATCACTCAGTTTTCTATTTCCGAGTAATTCAAAAACCGCGTAAAGACCCTCTATGAATTTGCATGCAATGTTATTGGACAGGAAATATCTCCTGGCCATTTTATCTCCAGTACTATTTATTCTTGTGAGTGCCTGCAGCCCTAGTAGCGAAGACAGAGCCACCCATAGCCACTACTGTCTCCACCACTCTCGATTCGACGTTACAGGTTCCTGAATCTGAATTAAGTGTCCCCATATTTTATCCGTTGGCAGACCTCGAAGCACTCGTTAACGGGAAACTCGAAGGCAAAATTATCGAAGCAAAAATGGCGATCGATGAAAAAAAACGGGATAGTCTGTTTTTGGAAATATCACGATTTAAGCCGGTCGATATTGATTATGATGGGACACGCGGAATTACATGTATGGTACCTTTGAAAATTTCCGGGCTATTTGACACCAAGGTTGCAGGAATAAAAGTCAAGAACAAAACACCCGTTGAAGCAATGGTGATCATCACTGTATTTACTGAATTGACAATGAATGAAACCTGGAACTTAGACACCAAGACGGAAATCAAAAATATCGAATGGGTTCAAGATCCAAAGTTGAACATTGCCGGCATTAAATGGAACCTCAGGCCTCCAATGGAAAAAGCGATCAAGAAGAATGAAGATAAAATAATCGAAAAGCTGGATTCATCGATTGGAGATATGATAAACCTGCGAAAGATCGTTGAAAAGCTGTGGATGGATATTCAAAAACCAATCAGAATAAACAAGAAGGTCGTTCCTGCCTGGTTAAAAGCCGAACTGATAGATATGGACGGCCGGATCCTCCAAAGATCAAAAGATACTTTGATGATAGAAGTGGGGTTGAAGTCTTTGTTGAAGACTGTATTGGATTCAGCCGAAGCAATGAAGAACCTTCGTCCGTTGCCACCATTCCACCGCAAGGAAAAAAACGATCCGGGGCTTGCTGCCCACGTCCTGGCTACTGTACCATTTGACCAAGTCAATAAAGTGTTGACTCAGGTTACCGACACAATGAAATTTGAATTCGGCTCGCGAAGCGTTAAGGTCAAAGAGGCCACGATGTTTGGAACAGACAAGGGCATCGCTATCAAGATCGGATTAATAGGAGATCTTACTGCAGATTTAATCGTGATGGGTTCAATCGGGTATGATAGCACTACTCAAACAATAGCTTTAGAGGACTTTGTTTTTGATCTCAATTCCGAGAGTAGCCTCGTGGGTGCTGCTGACTGGCTTGCCCATGATGCAATAATCGACCGCATCAAACCGTACCTTTCACTTCCGGTTGGGAACATTTTTGCCATGATGCCGACACTGATCACCAAAGGAATTGAAAAAGGTAAGATCGGCAGGAAAATAGAAGTTCGTTTTAGTGAACTAGATGTTGACATCAAACAATATCTTGTCACTAAGGATAATCTTCAAATTATACTGTCTGCCCAGGGCGGTGCCGATGTTCAGCTTCAGAAAGGATTGTTTGAGAAAAAGAAAAAGAAACCTGCGTGATTAATTCTTGCTAGCGTCGCAATAAATTAATTCTGCAGCAATCTTGGATCGTGACCTTTCATTCATTCATGATTAATGAAGGGTCACAAAGGTATTATGTTTGAAAGCAAAATAGCATAAGCCAAAATTCTTTATTAGGTTAATAGAGGTACTAAATCTTCAACCTAAAAGAACATGGCTTATGCAGACAAAAGTTAATGACAATTTATTCGCCGGCCAATCTATTTATGTCGGAATTGACTATCACAAGAAAAGCTGGAAGGTGACAATTCTTGGAGATCAATATGAACACAAGACGATGAGTCAAAATCCAAGCCCGGAGATCTTAGCCAATTATCTAAAAAGAAATTTTCCAGGTGCTTCTTATCAAGCTGTTTATGAGGCTGGATTTTGTGGTTTCAAATCTTGCCGTGCGCTCAATGAGTCTCGGCGTTAATTGTATTGTAACTCATGCAGCGGATGTTCCCACCAATGAAAAAGAGAGACTTCAAAAGACAGATAAAGCCGATAGCCGCAAGCTTGCTAGATCTCTTCGAAACGGTGACCTAAAAGCAGTTCATATTCCAGAACTCTTGGCTTGAAGCTGACCGAGCACTTTTAAGACAGCGCTTCCGCATAATGAAGGATGTGAGCAGAACAAAGAATAGAATCAAGTCCTTATTATTCCAATTTGGAATTGATGTACCCAGCCAGTTCACACAATATCAAACAAGGCACTGGTCTAAGCGGTACACAATGTGGTTGCGAAATTTGAATGTAGAACATGCAAGTTTGAAACAAGTAATTGAAAATTACCTTCGAATCGGACGAGATCCTTCGAAAGGAATTATTAGTAGCCAATAGACAAATCAGGCAACTCTCCAGGTCGGAACGATACTCGAACAATTACCAACTCCTTATCACTGTTCCTGGTGTTGGTTTATTGGTCGCAATGACGATACTGGTTCAGTTCGGGGATATCACCAGGTTCAACACACTCGATGAGCTTTGTAATTACATCGGACTGGTACCCAGGATGTACAGTTCTGGCGAGCGTATTCAGGTTGGGAAATTAATCCATCGCGGTAGAAAGGAAATTAAAATCATGCTGATTGAGGCCTCATGGATTGCCATTCGGCATGATCCTGCATTAATGGCCAAATTCAATGCGCTAAGTAAATCAATGCATAAAAATAAAGCCATCATAAGGATAGCAAGAAAATTATTGAGTAGAATCAGGTATGTCTTGGATCATCAAAAAGAATATGAGGCGGGAGTAGTGAAATAGTTTTTTTGAACAACAAAACAATACCTTCAGAAAATTGAAATAGGGAGAATAAACGATGGTTTGCGATTGCAGCACCTAAACTTAGGAGGACCGCTACACAAAGATTACGTCTCCCTTTTCTTCAAAATGAAAAGTACAGTTGCAGCAATCCAAGAGATTGACTGCTGATAGAAGCGTGATTGAAGAAGTATTGTTTAGCACGGAAAAGAGATCAAGTTGTTCCTTTCTTTTCCCAAATGCCAAGATATGTCAAGCCAAGAACCTGTCAAGGCTAAAATGAACGTCGCATTCGCGACGGCCCTGACAGAACCTTGTCTTGACCTGGCAACGCATTTGCGAAAAGAAAGGAATAACGCGAAAGACTCTGAAGAATTTTGCCTTCTACAGTTGCTTTTCAACATAGAAGGCCACGAAGAATCACGAAGTTCACAACGCATTTCTCTTTGTGATCTCCCGATAGCTATCGGGAGTGCAACCTTAGTGTCCGTCCCCCGATAAATATCGGGGCTGCATTTTATTTCGCGGCGGTTACTCCAGAAGTATGTTGCAAAATTTCCTTGTTTGAGCACTAGTCTTTATGTTTTACCGGCAGGCGCATAAAGATATGCTTGATGGCGGTCTTAATATCGGCCTCAACATCATTCTTGTGGGTGATCTCTTCCTCTGCCCAGCCGCTCCATAAAAGCTTTTTCGTTTTCGTGTCGTACATTTCAATGAACAACATTCCTTTGACCGTTTCGTGTGCAACAAATTGACCGCCGTGCACGGGGGCTGAATATGCGCCATAATAACCTGGGCCTCCATAACCAGGTCCTACAGTTTGGTATGCATTCTGTGTGTAATCGACACGCTCCTCAACCCTGGTATCAAAGGCGAACACAGCTTCCGGATTCTCCGCATCAAGCTTGAATCCTTTTTTTTGAAGTTCCTTATTGGCTGATTCAAGAATGAGACCGGAAAAAAGTTTGTCGTCTTTGCGCGACGCATCATCTTCATCGCCCGGTTTTACCCACGCATACGTCTTGTAATTTTTTAGCTCGGCGCCCTTTGTTGTCGTAGAGCTTGTCTGAATGCCACCGGAGCATGCGCCCATAAATACAATCAAAAAAAGTGCTCCGCTAATTGTGCGCATTGTTGAGGAGATATTATTCATTTCATTGAGAGGGTTGATCTAAAAAAGAAACTGCGGGCATGAGGCCCGCAGCTTCGAAAGATATTTAATAATGCTGAACTTATTGGTTCATAAAAGAGAATCCAACATTGAGCGTGAAGTACGACTGGTCTCCATCCAACTCGTTGCCAGCTTTGAAACCCTGATTGAAGCGACCCGACACAAAGAGGGCGGCCCCGTCAGTCACTGAGTAAAGGAAACCGACTTCCGGTTGCAAGAGCAAAATTCCAAGCCTCTTGCTCCACTGTGTAAAGGTTCATGTCCGTGTTCCTTCGCGTGTAAATCGTACCAATCCCAAGTCCGACGAAAGGGTTAAATTTTTCACCTGGACTGAAATAATAGGTTCCACCGAGAAGCATTGGAAAATGGTTGCTATAGCGGAATTGCTTACCAGTCAGAGTTGATGCTCCTACGGTATAGGATTCTCTTGACAACTCTTCGTAAAACACATTCCATCCGAACGTTAATCCAACACCGATGTTTGGCTGAACCATCTTTCTGAATTCCATCGTAGCTCCCCTGAAACTTGCCTGTGAAATGAAGTCAGCGAGATCACCTGAAGCAAAGCCCATTGAATAAGCGACTGTAAAGTTACTCTGCGCGTTTAATGCACCGTAGGTAACTAACATTATAGCAAATATTGATAATAACTTTTTCATAGAGGGTGCATTAATTAATTTAGTTTTAGATAAGGAGATTGGTCAAATGCTTCATCGATAGCATCTGTGACGCGGGAAATGTCATAAGCTCCACTAAACAGCCCGTTTCCAACTGCAATCCAAGCAGTTTGGGACTGATTGATCGGACTGTCTTCCCCAACGTTAGGATCAGCCATCGTAATGATCATCGAGCCAGTAGTATAGCTGCTAACTGTGTAATAAGGAGGATAATACCATCCCCAGCCACCGTACCAGCCACCATACCACCAATCATACCAATAGCTGTAGAAATAGGTGGTAGATGAAATACCAGCGGGAGTTACCACCACATCTGGAGTCTCCGGCAAGGCCGACTCTCTCCCAACCATTGGCCTCCATATTGTCTTCAATAGCAGCAAGTATTGGATCCGCAAAAACTTCCTTCATGTAGATATAGGTCGTATCGCCGTCCTCAATCTCAACATCAACCACGATCTGGTCAGGCATAGCATAAGTGCCCTTGCTCTGAAAATCAAACTTCTGGTCGTACGTCGTATACGTGACATCCACGTCCTCCACGTACTCAGGGCCGGCCGGATAACAGCTCAGCAAAACAACGGGCATAGCCGCTATTAGTAATAGTCTTTTCATATAGAGTAATTTTTTCGCCAAAAGTACAACAAAGCATAATTGTATCCATGACCTTAGCGAGGATTTTCGACTAGAACTAAAACTATGCGGCGAATCAAATACTGATCATCAAACTAGTAATCATCGAATTAGGATATTTGTTGTGTCAGGCGGTCAAAAAACCGGCCGACAGGTATACTTTAATTATTAACCCTTATGAGAATAGCGTTACTTGTCCTTATGCTTGCCGGCTATTCATCGCATGCGCAAGTACTCATTTCACTGCTATTAGGAGACAAGCTGAATTCGGGAAAAATTGAGTTTGGATTGGATGGGGGTGTAAACTACCCCTCCATACGCGGTCTCGAAGGCGGAGAGGCCAGATCTATGTTCAATATTGGATTCTATTTTGATATAAAATTAAAAGATTCGGCGTGGATGGTGCACACGGGTGTCTTAGTAAAGTCCACTATGGGCGAATCAAATCTGCCGGTATATACGCTCGGTGATCCGGATCTTGACAACGTATTCGCTGGTGGGCAAGTAAAGACGAAGATCAATTACTTCAATGTGCCCATCATGATGAAATACAAATTCAATAAAAGGATATATGCGGAAGCAGGTATTATGCCATCATTGCGTGCGAAAGCATACGATGTCTTCACTGCCGACAACAACGGTGATCTTGAGTATAGGTTAGAAACAGGTGACAAATACCATCGCCTGGATTTCGGATTGATAGGAGGAGTGGGCTACCGGCTCATGGGTGGTAATGGTATGAATCTCGGCGTTCGTTATTATCTCGGTCTGGTCGATATCACTATCGATGACACAACGCCCGACCAATATAACTCTTCACTGTACCTTTCAGTGGGAATTCCAATCGGTGCAGGAAAAGCAAAGGCGAGGGCAGAAAATAAAGCCACCGAGTAAGAACAACAGAGCACTCAAAACATTTCTCCAATATTCAACCATACTCCCCAATAATCATGGCTGAATCCCATATCGACTGAAATGTTAGCATCTGAATACTTATTCATTTTAATTCGAATACCAAAACCTCCCGCTGCCTGCCAGGTTTTGAATTGTTGTGTGTCAAACTCAGATGCGGACGAGATATTTAAAAATGCGACCAGCCCAAGCAATCCATTGTCAGTTAGTTGATATCGCTGTTCGGCCTCAATATATATCATAGCATTTGAACGGTACCGTCCAGTTTGAAATCCCCTGACTGCTAATACCTGTGCTGGGCGCCCAGTTTGTTGCCGGCAAATCGAGATAGGGTGTTTCGCCTTGCAGTACAGTCCAATAATATGAGCGAAACGCGAGGATATGGTCATACTTGCTGCTGAATCTTATATACTTGCGTCCATCGATAAACAAGGAACTGTTAGAATAGGTGCTGCCCAGCCATTCCTCATTTCTCCTCAGCGACATCATCATATAAGCACCCCGCATCGGATTGATGGCATTGGTCCTGGAATCATACACTACGTTTATCGTGAAGCCTGATGAAGTTGTAGTACTAACAGTTTCACCGTAGCGGCTCAGATGTCCTTCGCTGAGATATTCGCTTTCTTCTATGTTGTAATGATGGTCGAAGTTATATCCAATGCCGGCGAACCAATGTTTGAATATTTTGAATAGTCCGGTTTGATAAAGCCTCAAATAGTCCGAATCAATAAGTGATCTGTCCCACTCCGGGCTATCGCCGCCGAGGCCCCACGAATATTGCGGGAAATGTGCAATTCGGTAATCCGCGAAAAGGTTGACCTTATTCCGCGGGAACCAGATGTTGGGTCGAAGATATAAACCGTACCTGTCGACAAAGTTGGTATACGGGATAAGATAGACGTTGGAAAGGTTTGTAACACTGGGATCACCTGTATAAAACGCAGCGTTAATTGCCGTGATAACAGCTTTACCACCACCCGGTACGTTAACAGCAGCGGGCAACAATGAAAAATGTAATTTTTTATTCGACCTGTATTCTGTTGCAGCTTTTCGTTTCTTCTTGGCAAAAAGCAAGTCAACGATGTCCATGTCCGTTGAGTCAGATATCTGAGCTGACGCATGAAGGCATTGCGCCAGGATTAGACCGATTAGTATTAGCCTCGCCATTAGGAAGTTGGGCAAGGTAAAATTAAAAAAGCCATTCGAGAAAATGGCTTTTTAATTTCGCAAGTCAATGGACTAGTTTGGCAACGCCGTTATTTCAGTTCGCCGATAAACGGAATGCCTTCAAGAATCTTCGTACGAATTGCACTTAGAAGATATGCCTCCAGTTGATAGAACTGTGCAGCAGGTTTAGCGCCGGCAGCCTTTTCGATTTTTTTGTGATAGGTAGCCAACAGTTTGTCAGTTTCTGCAGCAAGGCTGATCGTTTCGTTAATTATCTGCGATGTAGTAGCTTCATCTATTGTGGCATAGCTGTCAGCATACTTTTCAAGGAGTGCTACACGCTTGTGTCCTAGAGCCTTACGTTTGGTTTCGTACTCATCGTAAAGTTTCCAGAAAGCATCTTTTGGAGCTCCTTCGAGCTTAATGAACTCGGCAACAATAGTCTTTTTTTCCTTTCCATAGATCGACTGAATTAGATCGATATCTTCTTTGTTGGACTGTGCGAAGGAAATTAGAGGAATGCAAATCACTGCCAGTGAGAGTAGTTTTTTCATAGAAACATTTGATTTAAGTTCTGAATAGTTTTGAAATGGTCGTCAAATTTAAATCAGCAACCATCGAGAAACCAAATAATAACCCTGATATAAAATCGTTAGATTGAAATTCGTCCATGCACCAATGCAATACCGGGGAATTCAGCCTTAATTCTTCACGCAGATGGCGTTTTTTCTATTTTTTGTTGCGACATTTGGCCATATCAGACGTTATTCAGTCACTGAAGATTCTCTGCTTCAGATTTAAGGGTTTGATATTTTGAAAATAAAAAGACCAGGATGTACCACAGGATAATTTCTTGCGCGATCGTTTGTTTACTCGTCTTTAATTTATTTGGCCAGGAGCTTCCATCGAACCGGCTTAAGCCCGGAACGCTTTATCATTCCGGCGATAGCATTAAATCCCCCCGTCTTGGTCTATCGGCAAGGATTCCTGAGGGATGGGATGGAGTTTTACCGCGGGATACGGAGGTGTTTCTCTTAATGTCAAACACCAATATTGTGGGCGAGATGTTCATCCTGGTGAACGAGAAACTGGACCTTGCCGGCCAGCGTAAGCGTTGGGAATCTGGTGCCGAGCTTGCCCCGGGTTTGAAACTTCAGATTGACGGCGGAATCACCGTCCGCGAAGGCGATATCTTGAGTGCCAATGGCAAAGTAGTTGGCGCTCAGGCCAACGCACAGAATCTTGTCTATCTGGAAGCCAGGTGCAGCCCTTTTGGATTTTGTGTTTCGGCAATAGCTCTTGCGGATAAAACCTCAATTGAGCGTGTAAAGCAGGGGTTGCAGGCACTCGTTAGCAGTATTTCATTTAGGAAACCTTCGACCGATTCTCCCTATAAAAACTTCGACTGGAGGCCTTTCCTGTCAGGAAAAATCTTATTAGGAATAAATTATGAGGAGGGTGGAAAAAAAGAAGATGAAGTGGACCTATGTGCCGACGGGACCTTTGAATCAAGGATCACACGGACCGGTGTATTCAAGGGACAAGCAAAAAAATATCAGGGTAAAAAACGTGGCAAATGGGACGTGAAGAGCAACGGCGAAAAAGCGACACTTACGTTTACCTTTGAGAAACTTGAGCCCGTCGAGATCGAACTATTGGCAAAAGACGAAGAAATATATATTCGCGGAGCCCGCTATTTTATTGGCGAAAGTGAACGGTGCACGAATGCAAAATAGCATGAAGAGACTTTTAAAGAAGGCGATATACCTCGCCGTGCTTTCCATTATTGTGTTAGGTTGCGACATGTCCAAGGATGGTAAAACCATTGGAGATGCCCGTGACAATTCAGTTGGATCAGCTCCCACCGGAGACAACCCCCCGGGTATGGTATGGATTCCAGGAGGCGAATTTACCATGGGAACAGACGACCCTGAATCTTACCAGTATGAACGGCCGGCCCACAGAGTCCGCGTTGACGGATTTTGGATGGACGTCACTGAAGTCACAAACGCCGATTTTAAAAAGTTTGTCGACGCGACGGGATATGTTACAACCGCCGAAAAGAAACCGGATTGGGAAGAATTAAAAAAGCAACTCCCGCCAGGAACACCCAAGCCGGAGGAAACAGTGCTTGTTCCCGGATCACTGATATTTTCACCACCCGCCTATACCATTTCACTCGACGACTATTCGCAGTGGTGGTCGTGGCGAAATGGGACCGACTGGAAACATCCGGAGGGACCCGGAAGCTCCATTGATGGCAAAGAAAATTTTCCGGTTGTTCATATTTCATACGATGATGCAGCTAGCTTATAGTAAATGGGCGGGCAAGCGTCTTCCCACCGAAGCTGAATGGGAATTTGCATCCCGTGGTGGCCGCGAGGGTCAACGCTTCAGCTGGGGCAACGAGTTTAATCCTGCAGGACGTTTTATGGCCAATACTTTTCAGGGCGTTTTTCCCACTAGCAATTCGGGTGATGACGGCTTTGTTGGAAATGCACCAGTCAAATCTTTTCCGCCTAACGATTATGGTCTGTTCGATATGATTGGTAACTGCTGGGAATGGACCAGTGATTATTACAACGTGAATTATTACGATGAGCTTGCCAAGAAGGGGTTGGCAATTAATCCCGTTGGCGCAACCAAGTCTTACGACCCCAATGAACCTTACGCAATAAAACATGTCACACGTGGAGGATCTTTTTTGTGTGCTGAAAATTACTGCGTGAACTACCGCCCGAGTGCACGTCAAGGCTCAGCATATGACAGCGGAATGTCCCATATAGGCTTCCGTTGCGTTGTAACGCCTGACATGGTCAAATAACCCATCCTTAATAGCGTTGATGACGCGATTTAATGTCGACCTCTGCGTCAGGTTGGAACATTTGTCATTGCATTTTGGGCAATTTCCCCACCTAGCCTAATTAAACCATTTTGAATATTCGTAGCGCGGTAAGGGGAATGGAGAATGTTCGAATGGATCGTCAAATACAGAAATAATTATAGGAATCGATACAGGGTCGGAAACAAGAGGGCAGTGTTTCTTTTGTGGTTGGAGGTAAGTTTCGGGCTGCTGTTGGTCGTGTTCTTATTGGTTCTCGTGAAGATTTTTCTTGGTTGATAATTTATATGTTATCCTAATTAGAAGGCAATCAAAATTTCGTCACTTAAGTGCAAGAGCCTGGAAGGACAGATTTTGAGATTTTGGGTTAAAATAGAGAGCCGGTCCGAAACCGGCTTTTTTTTGTGCTGGTCTATAAATACAGCAACGTTTCCATTTGAAGTTGAGCGTGATCATAATTTCACCAGCAAACTCATTGATGTGTTACTTAACGCTGGAACGTGGTCTTTCATAAGATTGGGTATTTAAGTAAATTTAATGCTGTGTAATCTGTCTTGGAAAATAGCCTGCAGCGTCCGCAGCCATTGCTTTGATACGTTACAATAACCTAAGCATAATGAGTAGATTCTTTACGATTGGTCGTTTCCGATTCCTTGCTTATGCATTTGTTCTTGATAGCGTTGCCTGGAAGCATCATGGCGCAGCCCTCTACACTGCTGCAAAAGAATGTAATCTTTGATCAGATTCCCCAGGAGTTGGGATTGACCCAGGCAACAATTAACTGTGTGCTTCAGGATCGTGAAGGTTATTTGTGGATTGCTACATGGTCGGGATTAATCCGATATGATGGATATTCCACTACTGTCTATCATTCAAGCCGGGGTGCCGGAAAAATCAAGAGCAATAAGATCACAACGCTATTTGAGGATGCAAGCGGAAGGCTGTGGGTTGGAACGCACATGGAGGGATTGTTTCAATACAATAGGAACGACGACACATTCATACATTATTCTCATGATCCCGCCAATCCGGAAAGTATAAGCAACAACAATATTACCAGCATCGCGGAGGATAGAGATGGAAATCTCTGGGTAGGAACCGAACACGGGCTTAATCTTTTTGATGGTACGCACAATAACTTTCGAAAGTTCTTCCACTCGGACAGTGACCCGTCTATCATTAGGCTTTAATGACATTACGGATGTGTTCTATTCGTCTGCTGATGAACTTTGGATAGCCACAAAGTCAGGAATAAACCGCTTGGTCAAGTCCGGTACTAACTACACCTTCGAACGCTATCTCCTTCCAAAGAGCACAAATGCCTCAGACTTGCGCAACTTTGTCTTTCAGATAAGGGAAGTGGAGATTGATGGAAGACCTTCGATCTGGTTCAGTACAATGAAGGGATTGGCTAAATGGGACAACGGGCAGATGGAAAGCTTTACAGTTCCAGGTAAACCTTCACCATATAGTTTCATCAGATGTATTCTTCCGGTACCGGGGGCAGATCCATTTATTATTATCGGATCGGAAATGGGTCTTCATTTCTTTGATGTAAAAGCCAGCCAATTCAAAAAGTTTCTAAGTAATGAAGAAACGTCTGGTAATCTCAGTCAAAGTACGATTACAGCGCTTTATCTTGATAGAGGTGGTGTCCTTTGGGTTGGGACAAAACGTGGTTTGAATAAATATGATAGCTACGCAAAAAATTTTGAAGCCTATAGGACTGCTATGTTCGACGGCGGAAAGAACATAATTACAGGTCTTCAGGAATCAAAAATAGGTGGCTACTGGGTTTCTACAGTAGGCGGTGGGTTGTACAGGTTGCAGAACGGCTCGTTTCATCGCGTAAATATTCGTAAGTCAGAGAATGACGAGTTTGTAAACTTCGTTCAAACTATTTTTGCGGACTCCAGGGGAAATATCTGGTTGGCCACCGCTGGATCCGGGTTTACCGTTTTAACGAAAAGGATTATAACAAAAACAACAACAATGTCACTGCAATACAGCATTTCCATACACAATCGAAGCCAGCGCTGAACAACGATTTTGTTATGTCATTGGAGGAAGATAACCATGGCAACATGTGGGTTGGTACGTGGGGTGGTGGCCTTAATAAGATCACTGCAGGTGGTGAAGTCGTTCAATATAATCAACCAGAGTTGAAGCAAGTACCGTTAGTGGCTTTGCATGCAGATCTGTCAGGCGTCTTATGGGTGGGAACACGCGGCAATGGATTGTATCGTTTCAAGGCGAGAGGTGAGGAGGTTGAAATTGACATTTATCAACAAGGAAAAGACTCAACAAATTCACTTAGCAACGACGTCATAAATGCTATCTATGAAGATCATGGGGGAAAACTTTGGATCGGCACGGATGATGGGCTGAATTCTTTCGACAGGCGGACAAAGAAGTTTTCTGTTAGGGAAATAAAGAAAAACTCTGGTAACTCAGTCATAGTAAGTATTCTTGAGGACGATTTCGGAAAGCTTTGGCTGGCCCATTGGGATGGTCTGACAGTGATTGATCCAATGGATCCGGAATACAGTAAGAACTACGATACACATGACCGCGTACAGGGCGGTTTCTTCTATAGCAACGTCTGTTTCAAAGATTCACACGGACGTCTATTATTCGCTGGTTCTGATGGGTTTAATATTATTAATCCAGCTTCATTGGCCGGGAACCCCATTCAGGCTCCGCTGGTAATCCAAAATTTTCAAGTCTTGAACCAGCCAGTACCTTTTGGCAAGGATTTCAATGATCGGGTTCTGCTGGATAAACCAATTTCGCAGGCTGGGGAAATTACGTTGAAGCATTTCGAAAACACCATATCTTTTGAATTTGCAGCACTCGATTTTGCAGCGCCTGAAAAAATACGATATGCCTATCAGCTCGACGGATTGGATAAGGACTGGATTCATACGGACGCATCCAGAAGGTACGTGAACTATACCAACCTCAATTATGGTAAGTACACTTTGAAGGTGAAGGCTACAAATAACGACGGCGTTTGGAATGACAAAGTAAGCGAAATAAGTATTGTGATCCTGCCACCGTGGTGGAAGACACGTTGGGCTGTATTGCTTTACGCCATAAGTGCAATGTTAGTCCTGTACGGATTCAGAAAGTTGATATTAATGCGCGCAAACTTTATTCATGATTTAAAACTCGAACGAGTTCAACGCGAAAATATGGAGAAGCTGAATCGCGCGAAACTCCAGTTCTTTACAAATATTTCTCATGAGTTCAGGACACCATTGACGTTGATACTAGGGCCAGTACAAAGTTTGATCGATTCAGGAACGGGAATCAAGGTCGTTCGCGATCAGCTTCACAGCATAAGCAACAATGCGCAGAGGTTGCTCCGGCTCGTCAATCAACTCCTCGATTTCAGAAAGGCTGAAAGTGGTAACCTCAAGCTTGAAGTATCGGAAGGTAATTTCGTAAAGTTTCTGAAAGAGATAAAACTTTCGTTCGATGGTCTTGCTGAACAGATGAAAATAGATTTCAGGTTTTATTCATCCTCAAATGTCATCAAAGCATGGTTCGATCGTGATCAGTTCGAAAAAATAATGTTTAACCTTTTGTCTAATGCATTCAAGCATACACCGGAACACGGCACTATAGCTATTAGGATCGTTGAAGGAAAGGATGATATAACTATCGCCGTTGAGGATTCGGGAAAAGGTATTAAGCCCGAGCATTACGAAACAATCTTCCAAACCTTTTTCAGCTACGATGAAGATCGACATCACACGGGAACAGGGATCGGGCTGGCACTTACAAAAAGCCTTGTAGATGCACACCATGGAACGATAAGTGTCGAGCGCACTGAAGATCAGGTGACTCGCTTTACCGTGAAACTGCCGTGTGGAAACAAACACTTTGATCAGTCAGAACTATCGAAGGGACCAATAGATGTAGAGCAGATTGAATTTTATCCCGTGCTCACGCCAGATACGTTATTTCAAAAAGAGCCGGAAACCGATCAACTCCTTCAACGAACCGAAGATCAGCCTAAATTGATGATAGTGGAAGACAACAATGACGTAAGGGCTTACATAAAATCTATTTTTATGAATGACTTTGTCATCATTGAAGCTGAAAACGGTAAGGAAGGATTGTCACTGGCTCTTGAAGAGATTCCGGATATTATAATAAGTGATGTAATGATGCCTGTAACGGATGGGATCTCAATGACCCGTCAACTAAAATCGGACGCTAAGACATCACATGTTCCCATCATACTCCTCACCGCAAGGACTTCACTCATCTTTAAGGTCGAAGGACTAGAGACAGGTGCCGACGACTATGTTAATAAGCCCTTTAATCCTAAGGTCTTACAGTTAAAGGTCAGGAATCTCATACGAGCGCGCGAGCTCATGAGGAAAGCTTTTCGCGATAACGACACCCTTTCGATCGAGCCGCGTCGCGTAACCCTTACCTCGACGGATGAGGATTTTGTACAAAAGGTACTTACCAGTATCGAAAACAATATTAGTAATGCAGATTACTCAGTCGAAGAGTTGGGCCTTGATGTTGCGATGAGCCGGATGCAGCTATACCGTAAGTTAAAAGCCCTCACAGGACAATCAGCCAACGAGTTTATCAGGACAATACGACTGAAAAGAGCCGCACAGATGCTTGAACAAAATCAGCTTACCATCGCCGAAATTACTTATGAAGTCGGCTTCAATGACCTGCAGTACTTCAGAGAATGTTTTAAGAAGCAATTTGGTGTAACACCCTCAGAGTATATGCAGAAACGCATCAGGGACACCATCGTGGATTGAGGTTCGAATTTTTTCGGGGATCGTCATCCTATCGTTGCTACGATTGACAGGACACACCCCAAGAACCGTCATCCTGAGCTGTGGAGAGGATGCGAAATGACAATTGTGCGGGAATCGATTAGTCCAGATCACTTAGACAATTGTACACGGCGAAGGATCTCCTTCATTTTTAATGCGCACTATTTTTCAAGGAGATCCTTCGCAGTACGGTGAGTTCATAGAGTTGCTTTCTTAGAAATATCCAATGTCGTTGCTAATTTACCAGACCACAGCTCAGGATGACGATCGTTATTACACCCTATTAACTCTCTGGAAGACATTTTCAAAAAGTGCATGAAAAAGTCATTCAAGAATTACTCTTTTTAAATAGTAAACGTCGGGATCGACGATAGGAGTGATGTCGCTTTTCACTTTAATACCTTTCTCGTCAACCATCATTCTTTCATTGCCCTTGGTGGTTTGGATGTCAAGAGGCAACGGATCATTAAAATTCAACAGCTTTATTGAATACTCGGTGGCTCCGGTTTGTTTGACACTTATATCAAGCTTCTCTGTTGTACGCAAATACAAATCAAATACCGGCTTCAAGTTGATTCTTGAAGCGTTGGTGAACACTTCCTCAATGTCATCGCTGCTTATAAGATTATCATAGGTGAACTTTGGATCCGTAGCCAAGCCTTTTAAGCGTGGGAAAAAAAATCTCATCTCCAATGATATAACGTATAGTGTGCATAAAGAACGCTCCCTTCACGTATATGTCATACTGATACACAGCGTCCGCGTCGATGTCTTTTCCAGGAACCAAGGGTTGTTTGTTCGAAGTGGCCCTTGCGGTTTCTTTCATTCTCTGGAGGTATGCTTCTTTTCCGTCGTAATCCAGTGTGTACAACCGGTCGCCGAAGCTGCAAATGCCTTCCTGTATCCACATGTCTGACCAATCTTTGACCGTAACTTTATTGCCCCACCATTCGTGTCCGAGTTCATGCAAGAGGAGCCAGTCAAAATCTTTTCCGCCAGATACTGTATACCTGAATTTGTTGCCGTAAGCATTTAAGGTCTGATGTTCCATCCCTAAGTGAGGAGTTTCACAAATAGCGATCTTGTCCTTTAGGGAACGGGTAGGGTCCAAAGTATTTCTCTTCCAGTTTCATACAACGTTCCAGCGCATCAAGTAACCTGTTTGCCTTGCCTTCATGTATGTCGAGAACATAAAATTGGAGTGGGATCTTGTCTCCGCTTACGGAAGTGAATTGCCTCGTCACAACTTTATACCTCGCAATGTTAAAAACAATACTGTAGTTGTTAATGGTGTAAGAAGTCGTCCAGTGAAAAGTCCGTTTATTCCCTCTTCGTACATTACTTTTTAGCGATCCTGGGCCAGCCACATAAAGATCATTCGGAACAGTTATAATAAGATCGGCGCCTTCGTTCGGTTCATCACTAGGATGATCCTTGCAGGGAAAATAGATCTTGGCGCCTTCACTTTGACACGTGATTGCGACCCAGGGATTCCCTAAAGAATCTTTGGCCCACGTAAATCCTCCGACCCATGGCGGATTCTTCGAAACACCTGGTTTTCCGCTATACTCGACTTTTACAGACGCTTTGCCCGCCTTCAACGGTGATGCTAGTGAAATTCGGATCAGGTCGTCGGCATGGGAAAATGTTACGGGCTTATTGTTTACCCATACTTTCTTTACTTCGAGAAGGCTCACCAAATCAAATAAAAGTGTCTGAGTAGGTTGCGACAGAACAAAGGCTATTTCTGTCGTGCCGCCGATTGACTGCTGAACGGGATCCACTGCAAGCGAAATAGTATAATGTCTCACATCCATTATTGCCTGCTCAGGTTTCAGAACTCCTCCAGACTTAAGATCTTGTCCCTCGGCAAGAAATGACGCAACGGCGAATAGAATCAGAAAACGATATCTCATTTTATCAGCAAGTGACGGTTTATTTGGCTTCGTTGATTTTTGTGTAGGCTGTTCGGAAACAGTTCCACGGAGTGTTTTCTCCTGCTTTTTCGTCTTTCGTCTTTCCATAAAATCCATCCATAAAATTGTCTGGATTAGACCAAACCGTTTGAACTATTCCCTGAAAATTGTTTTGCATATTTGCTGCTGACTCTTTTCTGAACCGCACCATATCATCAACCTGCACCGCGGCAACTTTCGGATTTCTCCATGGGCATGTAACAACTTTGAATCCCTTCATGGCAAAATACACGGCCGACTTGTCAGCTCGCTCATAATGCCAGTCACAGATCATACACATCTTTTGGAATAAGGTCAATGGCGCGATGTGTATTATTCATACTGGCTTCCCACATTCCCATTCCCGTCGACTTGCCGTCGAGCAACCGATCACCCCAGATCCACAGCTCACGATTCTTGCTGGCGAGGTGGTTCCGGATCTTGGTGACTTCACCCGCAAATAGATCGGCCTTATCAACTCCGCTACAACGCGGGCACTTCGCATCACCAATGTAAAACACTTCGTCCATTCCGGCATGAAACGCGTTGGTCTCAAAAACATCACATATCTCATCCATTAATGAAAATACTACAGCGTGCACTTCAGGATGCAGTGGACAATAACTCTTGCAGTACAACCCGTCGGCATTGGGCCATGAATATTTTTCGGGCATTTTTACATGAGGCGTTTCGTCGAACTGTGGGTATACACGCAACAAGTTGTGAGTCGTCGCCGCCCACGACTGATGACCCAAAAGATTGATCTGAGGAATGATCCTTATGTTATTGGCTTTACATACGTTCACCATTTTCTTGACATCCGCTTTCGATAACGCAACACTGTCCCGTAGCTCAGGATGACTCTCAAATTGGTAGTTAAAATCCACGCGAAGGATTAATGTGTTGACCTTACGTGTTGCAAGTTCGTCCTTAATGAACTTCACAAAATTGTCGACGGATGCTGGTTTTGGCGCTCCAATGCAAAACCCACGAATCGGTACAAGAGTATCAATGTTTGATTGAGCAACTGTATATCCTGCCGCGAAAACCACTAAGGCGACGGCAGAGAAATAATGGAAGAGTCTTTTCATAGGAGTGGGGGATTGGTATATCTGGTTGATCGTTGATTGAAAAATATAAAATGACTGAAGCCGATTAAGACAAAACTTTTTGAATGGAGAACACCGGTGAGTGACGGCATCAGCTTAGTGTGTTTTCCGACACATGAATTGATCATGCGTGCAACAGGAATACAGTCAAAGTCTTTGGACCATGCGCACCAAGAACGAGTGATTGCTCAATATCAGCAGTCTTTGATGGGCCTGCAATAAATGTCCCGAAACTGTGATCTGAGGAGTCAAGTAGTTCGTACGCATCCTGCATGGATTCGTGCACCGCTGATGCATCGACGACAAGTACGAGGTGTTCGCAAATGAAAGGCAGGACCCTGTCTCCCATTTTTTCTTCAGTTATCCAGACAGCGCCGTTCTCGGCCACCGCGAAGTGACCAGCAAGAATTGCTACTGATACATTCTCCAGCATACGCGGATCCTTTTCGAGATCGCCATTTATATCCTGGCTTCCTAGTTCTGGAATTACAGCTGATGCAACGCGCAGGTGGTGGGAAACGATCCCGGACCTGCGAGTCGATCTCTTTCCAGCTGGTTGCTTCGATGGCAGTTCCTCCAATGTTTCCCAGTGATCTCACAAATTTCTGAAGGCTCTCATAGGACTGCGACTGCCGAGGACTCAACTCAGGCAGAGCTGACGAAGGCGGCTGGCTTTTCTGTACCTGTTGTAATATCTTTTCGCGGCTATCCATTTTTTTTCCTGTTTTCCGAATACCATTCATTGAAGGACTTTGCGGGAGGTTCAGGCATTTCACGCTGCCGGTACCATGGATTGAGCTTATTATTTACGATGAATGGAAGATTATCCAGGAGCCACCGAAAAGCCTTCCCGGCTGCTGCATATAGGCCAGGTGTTGAGAGCACTTTTGCCATTCCTTCCATGCTTACTTTTTTCATCGTGCCCACGTGATCGTTTCGGGTGAGAACCTGACGCCATTTATAAAGCTGGTCATGAATATCAATCTTGACGGGACATACATGGGAACACGATCCGCACAACGTCGAGGCGAAGGGAAGGTCAGCATGCTTCTTCATATCAAGTCCTGGTGCAAGGATAGCGCCTATCGGTCCGGCTATCGCATAATGGTAGCTATGGCCACCACTGCGCCTGTAAACGGGACATGTATTCATGCATGCACCACAGCGAATACATTTTAACGCGTTCCTGAAATCGGAACTAGCCAATCGTTCACTTCGTCCATTATCAACGAGCACTATATGCATAGCCTGCCCGCGCCTGGGTCGTCTGAAATGGCTGGAGTAGGTTGTGATGGGCTGGCCGGTTGCACTTCGCGCCAATAGCCGCAGAAAAATACCCAGGTGCTTTCGCTTAGGTATGATCTTTTCAATTCCCATACACGCAATATGGATGTCGGCAAGTTGTACACCGAGATCCGCGTTCCCTTCGTTCGTGCATACTACGACTTCTCCGGTTTCCGCGACGGCAAAATTAACTCCAGTTATCGCAAGCCGGCTTGTCATAAAATGCTGACGCAAGTGCAACCTCGCAGCAGTCGTTAAGAACTGCGGGTCACTGTTGCCTTCTGGTGTTCCAAGATGATAACTGAACAGATCGCCGATCTCTTCCTTTTTCCAGTGAATGCAGGGTAGAACAATATGGCTGGGCGGTTCACCGGCGAGCTGAACGATCCGTTCTCCGAGGTCGGTATCGATGACATCAATTCCTCTGGCGCTTAAGTACTCGTTCAGGTGGCACTCTTCGGTAAGCATTGATTTGCTCTTCACAACGTGCTTGATGTGCGCATTATTGATAATGTCGTGAACTATCTTATTGTGTTCTTCAGCATTAGCAGCCCAATGGATATGTATGCCATTCTCGCGCGCATTCTTTTCAAATTCGAGCAGATAGGAGTGGAGATTGCTCAACACATTGTTTTTTATCTGAGATGCAAGCTCGCGCAGTTGCTCCCATTCTGGAATCTGCCAGGCGGCCTTATCACGCTTCTTCCGAATAAACCATAATGTCTCATCGTGCCAATCCACACGGGGTTCATCCTTGTTGAACTTTTCGGCAAGGGTAGCATGATCGGAGGTATGGGATCCTGATAACGTTTCTGCTGCCATCACTTTCCACGATTAAGAATTTCTGCAATATGAATCACTTTTGTCGAGCTCCGTTGGCGTCTGAGGATACCATCAAGATGCATCAGACAGGACATGTCACTTGCGGTAATGAACTCCGCGCCATACTGAAGGTGATCAGCAACCCGGTCTTTACCCATTTTCACAGCAACTGCTTCTTCACTCACGCAGAAGGTTCCGCCAAAGCCGCAGCATTCATCCTTTCGATCAAGTTGAATTAGCTGTAATCCTTCCACCATACGCAGCAGCTGCTCGGGTTTGGAAAAGCCCGGCGCGACTAATTCCGTCATCTGCGAAAGTCTTAAGCCCCGCTGCCCATGACAGCTTTGATGTAATCCTACTTTGTGATAAAACTTTGATGGAATACTCTCCACCTTTAGGATATCAGTGAGAAACTCAGTGAGCTCAAATATCTTTTGCCTGATGTTAATCGTTTCGTTCTCGTGTGCAGCAGAATGAAGGTGATCTTTGATATGCAATACACAACTTCCGGAAGGAGATACGATGTAATCATAGCCGGAGAAGTTTTCAATAAAAAGTTCGTTACAGGGTTCCGTGAGGTCTTCGAATCCTGCATTCGCCATCGGTTGGCCGCAGCAGGTTTGTTTTTCAGGATAAGAAACGGAAACACCATACTTTTCCAATAGTTCCAGTGTTGCAATTCCAACCTGAGGATAAAATTGATCGATATAACAAGGGATAAATATTGCAACCTTCATATAGCCTTCACCATAAACACCGTTCGTGGTGTTGATAGGGTAATAATAACGGTTATTGATGAAGTTTTGAATTTTTTCTTAAACCTTTTGTCCATGGTCTGATAGTCGATGGTCCATGGATAATCGCTTAATGATCAGGTTATCAAACTATCCTACCATGGACCATGGACTATGGACCATCGACTAAAGAAGAGGCTCGATCACTTTAAGAACGTTTTCAGCAACGATCTTATGACCATCAACATTGGGATGTATGCCATCAGCGAGATTTAGCTTTTCATCTCCTGCCACGTTCTGCAACAGGAATGGAATCAAAGCTGCATTGTTTTTCTTTGCCAGGTCGGGAAAAATTTTTCGGAAGCTTGCTGTGTAGTCGGGACCCATATTGGGAGGAACAAGCATACCCGCTATCACGATCTTTGTCTTAGGATATTTTGTCTTGACCTTGTCTATAATCGCCTGAAGATTCTTTTGCGTTTGATCCAACGGCAGTCCCCTCAATCCATCGTTTGCACCAAGTTCAAGAACAAAGAGATCAATCGGCTGCTTAAGCACCCAGTCGAGACGATTCAATCCGCCGGCTGATGTTTCACCGCTTAGCCCGGCATTCACAACTTTCGTTGCTTTACCCTTCTTATTCAGTGTTTTCTCGATCACGGCCGGGAATGCGTCATCGGTTGATAACCCATAGCCAGCTGTCAGGCTATCTCCATAGAAAAGAATTACTTTAGAAGCTGGGCTGGTCTGAAATAATGCCAGGAATGAAATAATTATCAGCTTTTTTACGACCATAGACATAAACTCTTTTGCCTTTTCTTTGAAACTGAAACAATTTTAGCGTAATAACGCTTAATAGTTATAATTGGTCTAAACAAAAATCATGTCAACATCCATTCTTCAGGCTGAAAATCTCACAAAAATATACCGTTCTGGCGGGAGGGAGCTCACGGTCTTGGATAACGTTTCGTTTTCCGTGGGTCAGGGAGATTCGCTGGCGATTATTGGACCTTCAGGAAGTGGTAAGACAACTTTACTGGGGCTTTGCGCGGGATTAGATACAGCCACCTCTGGGACACTGTCATTAATGGGATTCAAACTGAATGCCATGGATGAAGACGACCGCGCCTACCTGCGCAATCAATACGTCGGATTTGTATTCCAGAATTTTCAATTGTTGTCCACCCTTACGGCACTGGAAAACGTTATGGTTCCCCTTGAACTAAGAGGTTCCAAAGATGCGTCACGAAAGGCAAAGGAATTACTAACCAGAGTCGGATTAGGTGATCGTTCGCACCATTATCCTTCGCAGCTCTCAGGCGGCGAACAGCAGCGTGTAGCCATGGCGCGTGCTTTTATAACAGACCCCAAGATACTTTTCGCCGACGAACCAACGGGTAATCTCGATGAGGAAAACGCGCAGCACATCACGGAGCTATTGTTTGGCATGAATAAGGAAAAGGGAACAACACTAGTACTCGTCACGCACAACCTTGAACTCGCGCAGCGCACAAGACGTATTCTTCGAATGCGTGGAGGTAAGCTCGAAGAAGAAATACATCAGATGCAGCCCGTATAGCGGCCTAATATAAAATCGCATGATCGAATACATTATAAAGCTCAAACGGGAAACAAAGTCAATTTTTCGTGACCGTTGGGTTTGGGTCATGGCTTGGAGAGATGCAAGACATAACTTTACAAGACTGTTGTTGTTTACAGCCTCCTTGATTACGGGTATCGCTGCCGTTGTCGCGCTTGATTCGTTTAGTCATATCATGGAAAATGATATTGACCGCAATGCCAAGGAGCTGGTGGGAGCCGACCTCGTCGTCAATGGTGACAAAAAATTTGGGAAAGAGTTACTTACGATTTTTGACTCCACACGTCTCGATCAGGCATCGGAAGCCGACATGGCCTCGATGGTCCTGTTCCTCCACAATGGGCAGTCACGTTTGATTCGCCTTGTTGCCTTTGAAGGTCCTTTTCCATTTTACGGTCAGATTGAAACACAACCGGCAGACGCTTACGAAAAAATCAAAACAGGCCGGTACGCAATGTTGGATGAAACGCTTGCCAGTCAGTTTGAAGTGAGCTCAGATGATTCACTTCGTCTTGGAAATAGTGTATTTAAAGTGGCCGGTGTCGTATCAAATATTCCGGGCGGCGGAGGTATCATGGCGTCGTTTACTCCCTCAATCTATATTTCAATGAGGGAACTGGATTCAACAGGGCTGGTCCAATACGGAAGCCGGGTAAATTATAAGCGATTTTTCAGGACGGCGTCTAATGAAGAGACCGACAAACTGATCAAAGACATTGAGCCGTCACTAAAACGGTTTGGATATTCGTACGATACGGTCCAGGAGAGAAAGGAGGGACTGGGCGAGGGATTTCCTTTCTGTTTATAGGTTCTTCTCGCTGTTGGCTTTCGTTGCCCTGGTGCTCGGATGCATCGGCGTGGCTAGTTCTGTTCATATATACGCTACGGAAAAGCGCGATGAAGTTGCCGTCCTTCGATGTGTAGGGTCCTCAGGTTGGCAGGCATTCAATATTTACTTCATTCAGATCTTCGTCTTAGGAATCCTCGGCAGCATTGTCGGATCTTTTCTTGGAATTGGCATACAACAGCTCGTCCCCATCCTGTTAAAAGGAATACTTCCTTTTAAAGTTGAATTTTCTATTTCGTGGATGTCTTTGTTGATGGGCATTCTCATCGGTGCATTGGTTTCTGTTCTTTTCTCAATCCTTCCGCTTGTTTCTGTGCGTTTTGTCCCGCCGCTTGCAGTACTGCGCGCAGGAACAGAACCGTCGACAAAAGTTTCCAAGACAAAGATCATTGCCATAATTCTAATAGCCATGTTTCCATTGGCTTTTGCTGCCATCCAGACAAAGAATTTGATGACCGGTCTATTCTTCTTCCTTGGCCTGGCTGCTGCGCTTGGTTGTCTGACAATGGTTGCCGTGCTTCTGCTTTTCCTCGTAAGACGATTCTTCCCACACGGGGCGGGCTTCATTCTGCGGCACTCCTTGTCAAGCCTCTTTCGTCCTAATAATCAAACGCGCGTATTGCTAGTCACCATTGGACTAGGCGCATTTATAATATCAACACTGAACATCGTGGAAGAAAGCATGCTGGGACAAGTTGAATTCACCGGACAATCTAATCAATCCAATACCATTCTCTTTGATATTCAGCCGGGCCAGAAGGACGGCGTAATCAAGTTAATGGAGGATAATAAATTGAAAGTAAACCAGGTTGTTCCAATCATCACGTGCAGGCTAAGCGAACTGAAGGGTAAGCCAATTGAGATTTTAGCAACAGACACATTAGACAAGATCCCCAACTGGGCACTTCGCCGCGAGTACAGGGTCACGTACAGGGATAGTCTTCATCATTCGGAAGAATTGACAAAAGGAGAGATGCACCAGAAAAAGGCAGGCAAAGATTCGGTGTGGGTGACGATATCGGAAGGAATGGAAGAATCACTTGATATAACCCTTGGGGATTCACTGGTGTTCGATATTCAAGGGGTGCCGGTAAAGGCGCATATCGCCGGTATTCGTAAAGTGGATTGGCCTAAGGATCCTCCCAATTTTATCTTTGTATTTCCTACAAAGGTGCTTGAGAATGCCCCACAGATATTTGTGACCACTACCCGCATTGACGACCACCAAAAAGCAAATGCCTTTCAGCAACAGCTGGTACTGCAATATCCGAATGTATCGTTGATTGATCTCAGGCTGATCCTGAGCACAGTTAATGGGCTGTTTCAAAAACTTGGATTGGTGATACGTTTCCTTGCACTGTTCAGTGTTATTACAGGCCTCATTGTATTGGCCGGTGCAGTGATCAATAGTAAATATCTCCGGATAAAAGAAAATGTCCTGCTCAGGACTATCGGCGCACGTACACGTCAGATCATAAAGATCACGCTGATCGAATATGCATGGCTCGGACTGTTCTCCGCTCTCACGGGTATGATACTTTCACTCGGTGGAGGATGGCTTCTTACAAAATTCTTTTTTGAGATCACGTTCGCGTTCGATTGGATCGAATTGCTTGTGATCAGCGTAGGAGTTGTGCTGATGACCGTTGTGATCGGATGGTTTAACTCGCGCGAGGTAATTAGCACTCCGCCTCTTCAGGTTCTTCGACGAGAAGGATAATGGACCTATTTAGCGCTGGCATGCGTGGTGGACCTGGTCATGCTTATTTCAATTCTCCTGTTTATCTCTCGCCCTTCACGTTCATCGTCGTTGGACACCAGCGGCCTCGTAGCGCCATAAGCTTTAACAGCCAGCCGATTAGGATTAATACCTCGTTTCGTCAGGAATTTTGCAACAGCATTAGCTCGCGCAATAGAAAGGGCTTTATTGAGCATATCACTTCCGGTATTATCGGTATGACCTTCTATAAGAATTTTCATGTCCACATCTTGAGAAAGAAGACCGCTCACGTGTTCTAACTGCGCTAGAGATTCATTTTTCAAAATATCTTTTCCGATGTCGAAGAAGAGAAATTTGCGTGACAGATTCGCGTGGATATCACTGGTCGGCGGTTCTTGCTCTGTTTCCGGTTGGCTTTCCGCCACTACTTGTGGAGCAGCTTGTATGGTAGCTTCCGGCCTGATTACGTCGGCAAGTTGTTGCTGCGGCTCAACAAACGTCAATGTGTAGATCTCAGCGTTCCCTTCTTCACGTAAGGTGGAAAAGTATGCTCGCCTTCTATCCCCTGATACAGCGAAAAAACTGTCGTCTTCAACGGAGTTGATTGGATAACCAAGATTGACAGGCTGTTGCCACTTACCATCTTTGAATTCGCTTTTAAAGATATCCGTACCACCCATGCTCGGATGACCGTCGGAAGAAAAATACAGGGTGCTGCCATCCGGGTCCAAGGCTGGAGAATCTTCCTTGCCCGCCGTGTTAATGACCGGGCCGAGGTTGTTTGCCTTACCCCAGTCACCAGTCTCATCCATTTCACTTATGTAAATGTCAAGATTACCAAGTCCGCCTTCACGGTTGCTACTGAAGTACAGTTGTTTCCCGTCGTCAGACAAGAATGCAGAGGTTTCCCACGACATCGGGGCATTTATGTTTTTGTTTAATGGAATAGGTTTGGTCCAATTCTCACCCTCCGATTTGGATACATAGATGTCGCCACCGCCATATTCATAGTAGAGCACCAACGTCTTACCGTCTGGTGATAGCGAAGCGGCAGCGTCATTGAATTCTATATTTATGTTAGGACTAATCTTAGTTGGCTTCGTCCACTCACCATCAATTTTTTTTGAGATATAAATATCTTCAAAGGTCGACAGTGCGCTAGATCCTTCGGTTGGTCTATTAGAAGTAAAGATCATCGTATTCCCGTCTGCGGAAACAAGAGGAGAATATTCGTGAAAAGAAGAATTGATCGCTTTCCCAATATTTTCAACAACCACATCGGAGGGTATTCTCGTCAAGGAATCAGCAAATTGACTTTGCCGGATCTTCGCGTCCGCTATTGCAGCTGCTTTTTTATTCCTTCGTTTATATTCGGTAAAGAATTCCTCCGCGCTCTTGTATTGTCGGTTACTCTGATAGGAGAGACCGAGATAGTAGTATATATCTGGGTCGACTGTCGGATTTAGGGTGAAAGCTGTCTGCAGGTAAGTCAATGATTCCTTCTTGTTGGGCATCGACAGATAGGTGAGGCCCGTTTGCAAGTTGAGCTTTGCATCATCGGGATGAAGCTTCAGTCCCGCCTTATATGTCTTTAAGGCGTTCTCAAAATCTTTGGCCTCGTATTGTTGGCCGCCTTTTTTCAGGAATTCTTTCGCGCTTTGTGAATAAGTTGTAAGCGCAACAGCCAACAGGAAAACAGTCGCGATTAATTTCTTCATGGGTAAAAATGGGAATGCTTTCATCTCTCAATCACTTTGTTTTATAAGTTGTCTTAACAGCATGGATAGTATCCAGCAAACCGTCTGAATACACATCATTGGTTAGTTCCCAAAACATGATTCCATTCAGCTTCTGATCTGAAACATATTTCGTCTTAAGTTCCATCGATCTTTTATCATCATACGTTATGAAAAGGTTTTGGCCGGCATTGTAGGCGTAAGGTGCTTTAGCAACATCATCCCAATAAGCAACAAAACCTTTTTCTGTGGTAAGGTCCTTCTTGAACCTATTGTAGTTTATCCCCATCTTGAATTTTCCAGTCTGATAAAGTCCGTTTCTCGCTGAAGGAACGTTTTCCCACATTCTTCCATAGAATGCAGCCCCGATCACAAGCTTATTGGCAGGTACTCCAATTTTTATCAAATACTTTACGGCATTATCTGTCGATTCTTTTTGATCCGGCGTGCTGTAAAGTGCCGTGTGATGCCCCGTTGTTGTTGAATAACCATTAACAAGATCATACGTCATGAGGTTGATCCTATCAACGTCAGCTACTACATCTTTCCATTCCACGGCCTGTTCAAGGAACTTTTGAAATCCTCCGGCGGCAAAACTTATTTCGTAATCAGAACCCAACGTTTTGCGCAATTCTTTGATAAGCGCGGTAAAGTTCTGTTTATCAGCAGGTGTAAACTTATGACCAGGATATCCTTCAACAACAGGATACTCCCAATCAAGATCAATCCCATCGGAATTAAAAAACTTATTTAACTGCAAGACTGATTGTGAAAATTCCTTACGACCCTTCTCTGTCGAGAAAACATCTGAACACGTCTCGCATCCACCCCAACCGCCGAGAGACAGCAGTACCTTTAAAGAAGGATTTCGCTTTTTTAATGCCACGAGATTTGTGATGGTAGCGGCATCGCGGCTGTTATCAACCTGAAGCGTGTTTCCTTTGAGATGACAAAAGCTGAAAATTATATGCGTCAGCTTTTCGGGGGCAATGCTGTCAACTCTTTCAGGACCTCCAAAGTAATAGGCAGTGACAGTGAATTTATTCTGGGATTGGGCGGGAGATAGTGAGGCGGTGAATACAAATACGATGAGATATGAAAAAGCCTTTAGATAATTGCCCATGGTCTATAGAACCCGGTATCAAATTAAATCAGAATTTCTTTAAAATTAAATTTTCAATACGCGATAACTCAAAAGAATTTTAAATCAGTTTTTTCGGATCGAAGAAAAATTTTTTGAATTGAAAAACACTCTTTGGATTTTTGGAGTGAGTAAAAGAAATTCTTCGCTTGTGCCATGACGTTAGTCGGACACATGTAATCAAAGCTTAAAGTGATGATGACTAAGATATTTTCTGTCTGCATTTTAGCTGACTGGTGGAGTCTAAAAAAAGAATCATACTGCTATAGGATAGTATTGAACATCTAACTCGAAGCGTCTCCGAATTGGGAGACCTCTGCGACGACCATGATGTAATCAAAGTCTTAAAGTACACGCAACTAAGATATTTTCTGTCTGCACCTTAGCTGACTAGCGCAGTGTCGATCATGATTCTGTTTTGAATGAATATTGAACATCAAAGGCGCATAGTCCCCGAGAAGCTCGAGAGACATGCGACGACGTTGACGTTATTTTTCCAGTCGAGAATAATTTGGTAACACCTTATTAAATTTTTGCCGTCCGAGCAGAGTCTCCCGTTTCGGGGACTCTGCGATTTAGAATCGTGAATTTGGGTACACTGATCATAAACTAATTCTTACCTTTGCGGGCTAAAACAAATACATTTTGAACTACTTATCCGCCGAACTGATCGCCAAAACATTTAATGACCGCTGGTTATTCAAGGAAGTTTCCTTGGGTATTTCCCAGGGTGAAAAGTTTGCCTTTGTAGGCAATAATGGGGTTGGGAAGTCTACTTTACTAAAAATTCTTACCGGAGAACTGCAGCCGGACCAGGGAAAAGTGAGCGTCCGCCAGGGCATTCGACTGGGTTTTCTCACGCAACAACCTACGGTAGACTCGCAATTGTCGGTGAAGGATATCTTGTTCAGCGACACTAATGAGATTGCCAGGGTCGTTAAGGAATACGAAGACTGCATTCACCATCCCGAAACTTCGGCCGAAAGAATGCAGGCGGTCCTTGAAAAAATGGAGGAACTTAATGCGTGGGACTATGAAAATAAGGTTCATGAGATAATCGAGAAGCTGGGGGTTCCGGATATCGACAAGAAATTCGGAGAGCTTTCAGGGGGGCAAAAAAAACGCATATTTCTGGCGCAGCTACTCTTGCTGGAGCCGGACCTCATTATCATGGATGAACCAACCAACCACCTCGATCTGTCAGCAATCGAATGGCTGGAGAACTATTTGTCGGGACAGAACATAACGCTTATCATGGTTACCCATGACCGCTATTTTCTTGACAACGTCGCCACCGAGATCATAGAGCTGGATCGCGGTCAGCTATTCAGGTATAAAGGAAACTACGCCTACTTCCTGGAAAAGAAAGCCGAACGCGAAGAAATGCTCAAGGTTGAAGTCACAAAAGCACGCAACCTGTTGAAAAAAGAACTCGAATGGATGAGACGCCAGCCAAGAGCACGGGGAACCAAATCCAAGTATCGGGTTGAAGCATATTACGAACTGGAGAAAAAGGCATCACAAGATCTCAAGAAAGATAGACTGGAGCTTGATATCAGAGAAGCACGACAAGGTGGCAAGATTGTCGAAGTCGAACACATTTCGAAGAAGTACGGTGATCTTACCATCGTTAATGACTTTTCATACGTCTTCAAGAAAAAGGACCGTATTGGTGTCGTTGGCAAGAATGGTATTGGCAAGTCGACGTTCCTGGATATGATCACCGGACGACTGAAACCAGATAACGGTGAAGTGATTCACGGGGTCACGACGAAGTTTGGTTATTTCACTCAGGAATCAATCAGCTTTGAACCCTGCAAACAGGCTCATCGAAGAAGTGAAAGAGATAGCCGAGTTCATCACACTTTCAGATGGATCGCAGGTATCGGCATCAAAATTCTTGGACATCTTCCTATTTCCACCGGAAAAACAATACACCTACATCGACAAACTAAGTGGCGGTGAGAAAAAGAGACTTCAGCTCCTTAAGCTTCTGGTCACCAATCCGAATTTTCTGATTCTGGATGAGCCCACGAATGATTTCGATATCGACACGCTGAATGTATTAGAGGATTTCCTGGAAAAGTTTTCTGGTTGTCTGTTGTTGGTTTCTCACGATCGCTATTTTATGGATCATCTGGTCGACCAACTGATCGTGTTTGAAGGCGATGGAAACCTCCGTTTGTTTAACGGCAATTATACTGACTACCGTGACTGGCTGGAAGAGCAAGAGGGGCAGGAAGTTGATGTTGAACGCGGGACCTGTGAAGCCGGCGGAAGTCCAAACCATTCCCACGGAAAAGAAGAAGCTTAGCTTTAAGGAAAAGCAGGAGTATGAAAAGCTTCAGCAGGAAATTGAGACGCTGGAAAAACAAAAAGCAGAGATAACAAATCTGCTGACCAGTGGTTCGACTGATCATCAACAACTTCAGAAGTGGGGGGAACAAATCCAGTCATTGAATGCATCAGTTGAGGAAAAGACCTTGCGGTGGCTTGAGCTGGCTGAGTTAGTCGATCAATAGTGCGCTGTTGGCCCTTCGGGTCTCGATTTATTTGATGTTGTAAGGTCAATAGTGAATTAAGGCATCTAAATGTCATATGCTATTCCTTCGTATGTAAAAGTCTGGCAACTTTTCATTGCTAACGCGGAAAAGAAAACCAATCTAAAACTTATTAACCTTTCTGACAGTGCACCTTTCACCGCCCTCGAGAATCTTAATAACATACATACCAGGCGGCTGCTGTCTGATATCGATGATGTCATCAGCATCGTTGTAATTCATTTTTCCAATGCTCCTGCCATCAAGTGAGAATATCTCGACAATCACTTGGTCAGCTGTCCCACGTTTCAATTGAAACAAACCATTTGAAGGGTTAGGGTAAATTGAAAGGTTGTCGGTCAATTCTTCAACTGCCGTAACATTGTTGAATTTATAACTCCACAATTGCATTCCTGTCTCAGGTGTAAGGGCGTAGAAAACCAGGTAGTCATCGAGCTTCGCAAATTTCGATGGATTTGAATACTCGGGTCCAGGAAGAACATCCACTAACATCAATGTGTTCTCAGCGGACCCATCACTCGACCAGACTTCAAATCCAGTTGCTGGCGTAAAAGCGCTGAAGTAGAGCACGCCGTCATGAACTTTGAGCTCGTTAGGATTGCTCCCTTCCATCCCGGGTACCACGTCTTTGACCATGGCGGTATTTTCAGACGTACCATCCGACTTCCACAGTTCAAGACCATGCGCACCATCATCGCCAGCAAAAAATATGTTCCCGCCACTTGCAGCAAAGCCGGCGTTGAGTACTCCACCTACCTCGCCGGCAAAAATATCTTTCAGCATCTTCGTTCCATTTGTTGTGCCGTCGCTTATCCAAACCTCGCGGCCAGTCTGCACACTGAGAGATGTAAACACCAACTTGTTTCCAAAGCCTGCAAGCTCCATAGGTTCCGTGATGTTTTGACCATTTACATCCTTTACGATTATGGTCCCTGCTGCGGTACCGTCACTTTTATAGAGTTCGTAGGGACTTCCATAAGCGGTCCGGGCCTTTAAAAATATATTATTGTTAGTTGCTGTTAACGTTGACGCCTCGTACAAATCGGTGACTTTTATTGTTCCACCAGGTGTGCCGTCACTTTTCCACAGGTCGCCTCCCTCTGCCTCAATTAACATGTATGCGTGGGTGCCTGTCACGACCATTTCTCTGACAGAGAAAGACACGTTATGCAAATTAAAACCGAAGTTCTTTACTTCAACCGGCGCACCCTGACCAATAGTTTGTATGTACAAAGACTCCGAATAATCTTTGTTGATCACCGTATAGTAAAATGTCTTGTGGTCGAAAGTCTTGATGAGGTTTACAAAAATTGATTGAGGAAAACTAAAAATGGCGGTTGTCCCTGAGCCGGAGCCATCGCTTTGAAACAACGAACAGGCACCGTTGCTGGCCGCACCGAATAAAAACGCGTCCTCTGAAGTGGTGAAGCTAGTAAGGGTGCCTGATCCTGTGCCGGCCACAATATCCTTCACGAAAACAGTTCCCGCAGCCGTACCGTTGGTCACCCAGGGTTCATGCCCGTGTATTTCGTCCCGCCCCAGGAACAACGCTTTATCTTCATTCCCCACCATTCCGTAATAAGGCATGCCAAAATGCCCGATACTTAAATCCTTAAAGAGTGTTGTGGAAAGGGTGGTACCCTCGGAGGTCCACAATTCATAATCATCACCTGCAAAGGCTGACAAGAACTCTTTGTTTCCAAATGATACAACCGATGTTGCCCGTGATACGCTGGTATTTTTTACAGTTCCCGCGGCAGTTCCATCGGACATCCACAGTTCAGGCATGTCATATTCAGTGGTCCTGGATCCCACATACATAATTCCGCTTACGCCTTTCACGATAAAATTAATGGTGTACTTTGGGATAAAAATAAACGGCTCATCCACGACGCCCGCGATGTCCTTGATGGGTTCCAGGGTCTTGTTCTGCAAGTCAAATTTTGCCAGCGTAGTTCCAGAAGATGCATTTCCGACAGTGAAGTAAAAATTATTGCCTTCAGCCAGAACATTAGAAGGACTGAAGTAATGGCTATAGTATTGGTCGAAGATCAGTTTTGTGTTGGCTTCAGTCCCATCCGACTCCCATATTATGAAACGGTTATAGTCTACTTCAAAAAACGTAAAATACATCTTGCCGTTGTGAACAAATGCATCACCATAATTAACAAGCGAAGACGAATGCACCGATTTGATGGGAATCGTCCCAACCTCAGTACCGTCGGATTTCATCAGACCTACGATGTCGGGATACGGAAACGGACCACGAGCTATAAAATAAACACTACCGTTGTATTCAACGAAATGTGAGGGATGTGATGTGCCCCCCGGATGTGCGCCGCTGCCATCGAGCAAAACACTCACTGGAAATGTCCCATCCGTTGTTCCATCCGTTCTCCATAGTCTTGTGTCATTGGATCCTTCCGGCTGACACGTGAAGTAAACAAGTCCGCCTACGGAAATAAAATTGCTGGGTTCGTTCCACAGAGAAATACCACCCTTAACGATCGTGGTGCCAACAGACGTCCCGTCGCTTTTCCATATAGATAATTTAGTTTCCGAATCCTTAATGAATAAATAGATGTAGTCCTCTCCGGCAACAATATTCGCATTCTTTGTAATCGACGTCGTGACCATCTTTGTTCCAGTCAATGTACCATCCGTTACCCATAGTTGATACCCATTCGCGCGATTGTCGGCCACGAAGTACACTTTATCTTTAAACAGCACAAAGCGGCTCAAACCCGAACTCTCCGCACCAAGCTTGATGTCCTTTAATATGTTTGTTCCGTCCTGCGTGCCATCAGAAACCCACAACTCTCTGCCTTGAGCCAGCGTTGTCGCCTGAAACAATAAACGGCCCTTATACACGAAAAAATCTTGGGGTCCCGATGTCATGTCCGCTTCCTGAGTCATGGTCGTGAGCTGTTCCTGAGCGGACAAGGATGTGATCTGCAAGCACAGGAGCATTAACATCAGTTTGGAAAAAATGACACGGTATTGTCCCCTGCAAGCAGGGTGTTTTTTATGCCAGCCGGTAGTCGGTAAAGTGGATTCCATTTGCTCGGAGTTACGATTGGGAACTGAAACGAATTTTGCTTTAAGGAGGGTCTATAATTACAATTACAACGTAAGCGCAGTCGTTGTCAAAGATAGTTATTTTACATAACGGTACGGCTTCAACTGTCCCGATTTTATTCGAAAACAATCCTGTTTTAACACATGTCTATTACCAGCTTCGCCTAATTCATCTTGAACACGGTAGGTGATGTGGTTGCGGCAGTTATCCTTAACTACGATTTTGGATCAATTGCTCTAGTCCAAAGATAAGTATCATAGTCAGTATTGGAATATTTTCTGTAACCTCTAGTGACCTAATGATGGTTATAATCTGCCCTCTATGGTACGAGTTGTGATTTATAGCGTGAAGTATGAATTCATATTTGGTTTTGGTCATGGCTGGTGATGAAACCTTGGTCAATAGACCATCATCATCAAGAATGGCGACCAGGTTAATTAAGTTTTGCGAACCTTTTAATAACTCCTCAATAACCCAATCAACGGAATTTATTCTTAATTCCTCATCTAAGGAATTGATGTTTGAATTAGAGATGACTGCATGCCAAAAATTTTGAGCATTCTTCATGTGTTGCAACGTGAAGTCAACACTTGAAAAACTCGACTTGACTTCTCTATAGAGTAGTTTTGCATCTAGCGATTTGAGCCACCCGGTTAATATTTCGTTTGCCCAGTGATTGTATTGGGCGTAGTCAATATGGCAATCTTTAATAGCAAGGCCAGTCTAAGTTTAGTTTTGGAGGGAAGTTTATCTACATCAGTTTTTTTTTGATTCTATGATGTTAGTTACAATGACCACCAACGTTTGTGCATAAGCAGTGGCGGGAATTCGAAGCGCGTCACTGTCCCACGAAACCAAACGTATTTTGAAAAACTAAACTACGAATTTACGCTGAACCCGCCATTGATTATGCATTTTGTTGGGCGCTGGCCATTCAGTCGACCGTTATAAATTTGGTTAGGCAAGAGGATTATTACAAAACCTGTGCGTTACGCTCTCGTAGCGACAAATATTATTTCAAAACTTTATATCTAATGTGCGTCACCACGCTGGTTCCTCCTAGTTCAAACGGTTCGAGCTTGAGATTTGGCACCCCTTCAAAAAGCCGTGCGCCCGCACCAATAATAACCGGGACTACATGCAGCCACAATTCATCAATGAGGCCAGCAACCAAATACTGATTGACAGTATTTGCTCCTCCCATGATCTTTACATTCCGATCTCCTGCTGCTTCCTTTGCCTTTCTAAATGCCGATTCAACGCCGTCTGCCACAAAATGAAATATTGTTCCTCCTTCCATTTCTACTGGCGCGCGTTCATTGTGGGAGAGCACAAAAACCGGAGCGTGATACGGAGGATTGTTGCCCCACCATCCTTTCCATTCCGGTTTGTCTCTTCTGTCTTTAGGTCCAAACATATTACTACCCATGATAAACGCACCAGCATCAAGAATAGCATCTATTTCTTTTTTATGTCTATGCTTTTCCGGTTCAGAAAACATCCAACGATCTAACAAGTCTGAGTCGAAATTATCTCCAAATGGTTTTTCAAAGCTTTGATTATGGCCGGCTGCATACCCATCAAGAGACATTGTTAATCCGCATGTTACTTTTGTTTTCTCCATCGTTATTGGTTTTTTAATTTACGTTTAGTTCATTGTTGATCAACGTTAAATTGCCAGTCGAGCCGGAATTAGTCCACTTGGAGAAGCTTGAATTTTGAAATGCGCCAAAATCGTGGGGAGAAAAATACAGACTCAATTTTTGGAGTCTGTATTCAAGTCCACTCGTCACTTGAAGCCATCCTCAAAAATTTGTCCTCAAGTTTTTCCGAACCCATGGCTTGCGCCCAACAAATTAGTATCGGCATTACTTATATTCCTATAGCGGGTATGTGTATTGCTGATATTTTTCTTTTATGCACATCGCCTTAAGGAAATCAATACTTAGCTTTTCGGACTTAATAAATCTCGCGGGCTCTTCATAAATTCATCTGCACAGCCACCCGGCTACTTTGTCGGCGAGTAGTTAATAGCATCACGAATTCTGAATCTTTTTTCTATTTATTAATCCAAACATGAACATCAAACCTACTGTCGCCAAAATAACAATCAAAAATTATAAATAAGTTTTATCTAACCAGGCAACCACTTGCTCCCAACATTCAACAGGTATTTTTGCATGTAAGGCGTTTCATCACAAGAAATTCCTTTTTGTCTCCGGGAACCAAATCATACAATTCCTTTACTTTATCCACTTCAAATAATTCATCCTGATCACCGGCTCCTACCAGCACAGGAATGTTTAATTTTTCGGAAAGCCGGAGTTTCTTAACATCAAGCAAAGTTAAAAAGCGAAGTGTGTATCTAAGATTGAACAAGGAGTCCTTTGTAACGGTCATACCCTTTCTATAATACTCAACTGCCTGGTAAGATGGTCGGAAGATAGAGCTTGCCAATATTTTGGTTTTTTCAAAAAGGGTTGGCGGTGTTGACAAACCTGGTCGGCCTTCATAAGCACCGGAGAGCAATATTACTCCTGCGATCTCATCCGGAACTTTATTGACTGCACAGATCGCAGAAGCCACGCCTAAACTATGTCCGAGAACAGTCACTTTAGAATAGCCAAGTCCTTTGATAAATTTTACGGACTCAGCTAAATCAGTAATCCATCTTTCTAAGCCTGTAGCGTCCCCTCTGTTTCCGCCCGATAGGCCGTGTCCCCGATAATCCAAACCAAATGTGGTATACCCCCTGAAGATAAAGGAACACCTGCCATCGTATATGCGCCACCGTAGGCCGTGATACCATGAAAAATAAGTACAGCAATATCTTTCTTTGCCTCAACAAGAGTGTCCGGATTCCATCGCCACAGAAAAAGTGTTTCCCCATCAGTGGTTGTAAACTGATCATGCGGACCCTTGTACCTCTCCCTCAGAACCGCAGCTCGTTCAGCAGAAATCCCCGTATGATTTGTCTTTGATTTTGTTGGAAGGAACGCCAATATCAATCCGGCAAAAAAAACAATGGCCACCAAGGCAGCAACGGCGTATCCTGCTTTTCTAACTATCTTCTTTATACTCATATTTTTTTCTTTCAGGCGTATTGTGGTGACGCAGCAATATCGCCTTCCCACTCGTCTTCAAAAATATAATTGCTATCGGAAACTCCGTCCAAAACGGCTTGGTGCTAACAAATTAGTATCGGCATTACTTATATTCCTATCGAAGCTATGCGTATTGCTGATATTTTTCTTTTTGTGCACATCGCCTTGATGAAATCAATATTTAGCTTTTCTATAGGACTTAATAAATCTCGCGAGCTCTTCATAAATACATCTGCATTCCTAGCCACCCAGGTACCTAGCTACCCACTCCTAACACCTTTTCCCTTCCATTTAAATCCTTTCCAAACACGCGGATTTTCCGGCGCCGTTTGCTTTATCAATCCATCGGCGAAGCAACTTGAAAGTTCCATAACAAATGTGGAAATTTTTACCCTTAATTATTTACTCTCCGGAATGGGTAGCCCTTGACAAATTTCAAAGAGGGAGTTACTTTTATAGAGACCCGAGTTACGCGCCTCCACAAGAGTGAAATTAAGAAGTATACTTCCAACGACTTAGTGGAATCATCATTAACGTTCCCAAGGATTGTCGTCTTAAGAAATTTCCGATTTAGTTAACCTGCCTTGAAACTACTCATGAATTTATTGACCGTGTTAAAAACCACTTAAATAAATGCTATATGAAAAGTAAAAGCGATTGGAGAATGCTCATAACAATTTGTGGGCTTCTCGTTTTAGGTTGTCAAAAGGAAACTTTAGTCACTGAAGTTTCGACAACAGATCAGGGACTCGAAAAAAGTGTACAGACAGCACAGAAAGCTGATGTTTTTAGCGAAAATTTCCACTTGCCAGTTGAATTCACAGCATTCTCTCAATGCGCTGGGGAGGAATTACACTTCACCGGGGCTTTTCATTGGAATAGCCATACTGTAATTGATGCCCAGGGTGGTTTCCACTCCGTGTTCATAGCCAACGACCACAGCCTTAGCGGAATAGGCTTAACTACTGGCATTATGTATCATGAAGTAGGTGCATTTACGGAGGTTTTCAATGTTAGAGGTACGGCACCACAGGGAAGGCACCTTTACCGTCACTTTGAACTACATTGGTCAAGGGCCGGCGAATAACGCCATCAACAGAGTAAACTTTCATTACACCGTCAATGCCAACGGTACTACAACTGTAATTTTTGACAATGTCACACAGATTTTATGCCAATAATATAATCCAGGAATCATTTATTTCCGATCTATAATTAACGAGGCTAAGACCAGAAGTTAGCTTACTGCAAGAACTCCGTAATTGCGTGTTAATGTAAAATCAATAGTTGAAATTAAAAGTCCCATACGCTTACCGGAACTAACTACATGCACATGCAGTAACGTGAAGATAAAATTGATGACATTTCATAGTAATGGGTGTGTAACTAGAGAAACTTGAATAGCCTATAAAAGCTATGCGTATTACTGATATTTTTCTTTTTGCACATCGCCTTATGAAATCAATATTTAGCATTTCTATAGGACTTAATAAATCTCGCGAGCTCTTCATAAATGCATCTGCATTCCCAGCCACCCAGGTACCCAGGTACCATCTACCCAACTACCGTTTCCCTTCCATTTAAAACATTTCCAAACACAGGGATTTTCCGGCGCCGTTAGTGTAATTTGCTTTATAAATCGATTGAATAGTATAATTTTAAGGCAAATTTTCTATCGAATATGAATCTCAATATAGACGCGGAACAGAAGAATACTTTTGATGCTATTGTAGTTGGCACTGGCATCAGTGGGGGGTGGGCAGCGAAAGAGCTGACTGAAAAGGGACTAAAGACATTGGTGCTGGAAAGAGGAAGAATGGTAAAACACCCTGACTATCCAACAGCAACAAAAGAGCCTTGGGATTTTCCCAATGCAGGCAGACCCACTCAGGAGGATTTAAAAAATCAAGGTGTTCAGGCACGTACTGGATATACAATTCAACAAGCTACAAAACACTGGTTCGTAAACGACCTGGAAAATCCCTATACCGAGGTTAACCGGTTTGACTGGATGCGGGGTTATCATGTTGGTGGAAGGTCTATTACATGGGGTCGCCAAAGCTACAGGCTTAGCGACATGGATTTTGAAGCAAATGCAAAGGACGGGCATTGCAGTTGATTGGCCCGTTCGTTACAAAGACATCGCTCCCTGGTATGACTATGTAGAAACATTCATTGGTGTAAGTGGTCAGGCAGAAGGTATTCCTCAACTTCCGGACGGAAAATTCCTTCCTCCAATGGAATTGAATTGTGTAGAGCAGGATCTTAAGAAAGTCGTAAAGGATAAGTTCGGCCGACTTCTTACGATCGGACGAACAGCACATGCTACTGCACCGCTGCCACATAGCCCGCAACGAGGAACATGCCAGTACAGAAATTTATGTTCACGTGGATGTCCTTATGGTGGATATTTCAGCAGTGTATCATCGACGCTTGCCAGCAGCAGAAAAGACGGGCAACATGACGTTGCGTCCAAATTCGATCGTCTACGAGCTAATCTACGACGAGAAGAAAAACAAAGCGACTGGCGTCAAAGTATTGGATGGAGAAACAGGTGAACAAATCGAATTTTTCGCAAAAGTTATATTCCTCTGTGCTTCAACCTTTGGATCAACCTTTATCATGTTGAACTCGATTTCAAACCGCTTCCCGAATGGACTTGGCAACGACAGTGGCGAACTCGGACACAATATCATGGACCATCATCTTAGCGTTGGCGCTGCCGCCGATGTGGATGGATATCGAGGACAAATACTATTCGGGACGAAGAGCTAACGGCGTTTATGTTCCACGCTATCGCAATGTTGGAAAAGATAAACGTGATTACTTGCGTGGCTTTGGCTACCAGGGCGGTGCAAGCCGGCAGGGGTGGAGCAGCCTCGTGGCCGAAATGAGCATCGGTGCGGATTTGAAAAATGCTGTGTCCAAGCCAGGAAAATGGACAATGGGCCTGGGTGGCTTTGGCGAAATCCTTCCGTATCACGAGAACTTCGTGGTGATAAACAAAGAAAAGAAAGACAAATATGGATTACCAACATTGACATTCGATGCCGTTCTTCGCGACAACGAATTGAAGATGCGTAAGGATATGGCTGCCGATGCAGCTGAAATGCTCGAAGCAGGAGGATTTAAGAACGTCAAAACTTTGACCGGCCAATCGGTATTGGATTAGGTATTCACGAGATGGGCACTGCACGTATGGGTAAGGATCCTAAGACGTCCGTTCTTAACAAATGGAACCAGGTTCATGCATGCAAAAACGTATTTGTGACGGACGGCTCATTCATGACATCCGCAGCATGTCACAATCCGTCATTGGGTTATATGGCATTCACCGCACGCGCGGTAGATTATGCTGTAAACGAATTGAAGAAGAACAACTTATCATAAGATTCAAAAAAAATAATATATGGATCGCAGAGAAGCATTAAAACGCACAGCATGGATCATGGGAGGAGTTGTATCAGCTCCGGCAATCATGGGCGTACTCAAAGGTTGTGCTGCCAAACCAACTATAGACTGGAAGCCTGTATTCTTATCGGAGGATCAGGGTATTCTTGTCAGTCAAGTCGCCGAGATAATCATCCCTAAGACGGATACCCCTGGAGCAAAAGAAACCGGTGTTCCCGGCTTCATTGATCTGATGCTGAAGGACGTTTATTCTAAGGAGGATCAGGATCGTTTCCTTGTCGGGAATAAAGGAATTTGACGAGGCTGCAAACAAGGAATACGGCGACTCGTTTATTGAACTTAGTCCGGAAGATCAAACTGCATTTGTCAAGAAAACTCACGACGCCGCAGTGGAAGCGGAACGGGCAACTACACCCGCGCCGAAACGACCTTTCATTCTTATGACAAAAGAGCTCACAATGCTGGGCTTCTTTACGTCAGAGCCCGGCGCTACTCAGGTGCTACAGTACATTGCAGTTCCAGGTTCGTACAAAGGTTGTATACCGCTATCCGAAGCTGGTAATGGCAAGACGTGGGCGACCTGATACCACATTATTAAGCGACACAAAAAGGACCATCACAGCTTGATGGTCTTTTTTTTTGTAGTCGATGGTTTTTCAGTCGATAGTCGATGGTTGATTAGTCAAGTTTCCATGGGCTCTCAAACTATTGGATATGTACCATGGACCATCAAACTATGGACTATGGACCATGGACTATCAAACTATCGACATATACATCGATAGTTTCTATATGGAAGCAATTATCAAGTCATACAATGTAATATTTAAGTTGGGAAAATATTTTTTCAAAGAATGACCGAATTGTTTTAGATGACTCCGGCGGATTTGTCCATCGCATTGATGGTGTCAATATTCTCCAGTCAGTCCGTTGTTCCAAATGGTTTTTTGCTTTTTCTTTTGATACAATTCATGCGGCGTGGTACTTTCTGCAATGACTATCAATATCCGGTCAATTTTTTGCAAGATCAGCAAAACTTATCCGTTGCATGCACAAACATCGCCTGTCGTGTTGCATGCGTGAGCACTAGATTCATCCCAGGATCAATCATCGCTCTATATGAAAAACATGTTTTGGCTAATTCTCCCAGCGACCCTTGCACTTTATTCATGTTCTATTGATAAGCTTTTTAATGTCGGCATCCGACTCCCATCACCACATTCCCGATATGCGAAAATGAAATACAAGGAAGTTACGATACCCTTTGATGTCATCGTGGTGCCAGGATTTCCATACCAGCCCGATGACGTTCCATCGATCTTAAAACTACGAATCCGTTGGGCATGTTACCTGTTCAACGTTGGCCTAACCAAAAACATCATCTTCTCCGGTTCTGCAGTTTATACTCCTTACGTCGAAGGCATTGCTTTGAAAATCATAGCGGACTCCCTTGGGATTCCGTCTGATCGCATATTTGCGGAAACACAAGCTGAGCACAGTATCGAAAATGTTTACTATTCTATGAAGATGGCAAGGAAGATGGGATTCAAAAGAATTGGTTTAGCAACTGATCCATTTCAGTCGCAAATGTTAGAATCGCTTATAGAGAAATATTGTCCAGGCATCGAATTCAGTGCCAATCGTATATTCGAAGATCAGATCTGAAGGTGGCAAAATTCCAAAAATCGATCCTGCTGGCGCGGCAGTAAATGACTTTGTTTCTCTAGAAGAAAGGGAAACCAGGACGCAGCGACATATGGGAACGAAAGGCCGGCGCATTGCCCACGAGATAGGGGCTGAAAATTTACGCAAGCTTTTCTTGGAATCCGGGCAACCCGAATTGCAGACGCAGTTTGATACTTCAGCGCTTACCCTCCGTCGTCAATAACAACGCAATGATACCTTGTGCCTCTGAGTTTTACTTATCGTTTAGAATTGGCAGCGGTCCTATTAGTTCTTTGCTGGCGGATTGATCATGATGTGTGCACGATGAGTTCCAGGATCCATGATCCACGGCATACCCGGGGCTTCGGGCTTCAACGGTAGGCCTGTACTTTCGGCAGTTGCATACGGAATGTAAACCACATACCTCAAATTTCCATTAGTTACCTCGCCTGTGGTTTTGTTAAATTCTTCGTCTTTCGCAGAATAGACAAATAATGACGTAGGCTGCTTTGGCATAAAGAGTTTACCTGACTTCACCTCTGCTTCACGAATGTCGAACACTTCTTTAAAATCTTTTCCCTTCCTTTTTTAGATCGCGACCTCGTGCCATAAATGGCTCCAGATCTTTGTGGTAACAGGAAACATTTAATCCTGCCTGGGTTGGATCATCTGCAATGCACACCATTTCATTTGAACCCTGACGCAACACCATGAATTCTCCTTTCTCAGAGTAACCATATACCAGGGCCTTTTCGCGTAGCCCTTCCGGTGCAGCGAGCACAGCTGTCTTAACTTGTACTTCTTTCGAAGGAACTGCGGACGATTGTGCGTAGCCTATATGACAATAGCCAGCTATTATTAAAACCATCAATAACTTCTTCATATACATATTTATTTTAGGGTGCCAGTTGTGGTTGTTGTAGATCTCACTTTACCATCCAATACCGTAATCTTCGCCGTGATTGCTAGACCCGCCCCAGAAACTCTTGTGTTCCCAATCGAAGAATATTGCATTGATAGGTCCCGATGTACGTTCGTCAAAACTTAACTTGTAGCCCATCTGAAATAATTCCTTTCTGACATATTCAGGGGTTTGTGATTGCAAAAGGATTGCTCCTGGTTTTGGCTTTCTATCTTGTCCCCCAAGCGACATGAACATTTGATAGGTGTTGACGTTGGGGGCTTCCACCGCTTCCTGTACATTCATTCCAAATTCCACCATGTTCAGGAAGAACTGAAGCAGATTTTGATCTTGTGAGTCACCACCCTGCACGGCAAACGATAGGAAAGGTTTGCCATCCTTCATTGCCAGCGTAGGCGTTAGTGTGACGCGTGGTTGTTTTCCTGGGGCCACTACGTTGAACGGATTCAACTTCGGATCAGTCACAAAGCTTTGCATACGCTGACTCATTCCGACACCGGTCTTACCAGCAATGCAAGCCGGTAGCCATCCGCCGCTTGGAGTGATGGATACTACCCATCCTTCTTTATCAGCCGCTTCGACGGACGTCGTTCCTAACATGAATTTTTCAAGATAACTTTCATTAAGCGGTGTTGAAGGGGAGTAGTTTGCTGCCTGTCCCCAATTCTTCAAGTAATCCAAATAAGGATTTACTTTTCCTTCAAAGGGATACGGATCACCAGGACCTACTTTATCATCATTCTTGTCCATACGCATTGCCTTAGCTCGCTCTTTTGCGTACTCTTTGGATAGAAGTCCTTTCATGGGCTCTTCAGGAGCAAACGCAGGATCTCCATAATAGAAATCACGATCAGCAAAAGCCATGCTCATCGCCTGATAGACCGTGTGAATGTATCGCGTAGAATTAAAGCCCATCGATTTGAGATCGAAGTTTTCCAAAATGTTTAACGCCTGAAGCATTGCGGGACCTTGAGTCCATTGCGATAGTTTGTAAACATCAATTCCTTTGTAGTTGACTTTTAATGGCTCTTCAACTTTTACTTTCCAGTTTGCAAGATCATTAAGTGTGGCCAGACCACCTTGTTCTTGCGCACCACGAACATATTCTTTGGCAATGTCTCCTTTGTAAAATCGTTCTGATGCCGCCATGATAGCTTCCTTGCGGGTCTTTCCTTTTTTCAAGGCTTGCTGCTCAGCTTCCACCATTTTCTGAAGTGTGGCGAGTAAGTCCGCTTGTTTGAAAATCTCGCCTGCTACAGGCGCTTCTCTTTCCTGCCCAAGGTGAGGAAGAAATACTGCCTTTGAATACGGCCACTCTTTTATCATACCCTTGTTGCGTTCCATTGCATTAGCAGTTTGCGCCTCGATGGCGTATCCTTCTGCCAGTTGCATTGCCGGAGCCAGGACTTCTTTTAGACTCATTGTACCATACTCCGCAAGCATAAAACAAAGGCCTCCGGGCGTACCTGGAGTTGTAGCGGCAAGTGGCCCGTACTCCGGTGGATAGTTCATTCCCTTTCCTTTAAAGAACTCAGGTGTGGCGCCGGTTGGTGCAACTCCCAGCGCATTGATGCCGATCACCTTGCCGGTTTTCGGATTGTAGATAAGGGCCTGTGTTTCGCCTCCCCAGCTCAATACATCCCACATCGTGCACGTGGCAGCCAGCATCGCACACGCGGCATCGACAGCATTTCCACCTTTGTTAAACGTTATTGCTCCCGCAGTAGCCGCCAATGGTTTTCCCGTGATTGCCATCCAATGGCTTCCATGCAGAACGGGCTTTTGCGTTCCCCCCGGACGAGCGTTGAACGTCTGACCCAGGACCAGTGTAACATTTAGTCCGAGTATGAGCAGGAGTATACTTTTATTCATTGCCTTAGGTTTATGAAATAAAGATACAGCGATTGGTCAGATCAAAACAGACCGCTGATCAAATTAAAGTCTGGTTAGACATTAATGGGGAGATTCGACTGGCCTGCGAAAGGAAATTTTCCGACGGTTTAGTTAGTCCTTGGTAATGGTATTTCAGCTATGAGGACAATCGCTTCTTGCGTCAGCGCTTCAAGTTCGATGACATCGACGCCTTTGATAGATAACGCATCACCTGGTAAAAGTAATCGTTCGTGAACTTCGCAGGTGCCGGTGATTTCGTAAACAAAGATTCCCATGTCGTCTCGTCGCGTTCGAAAGACAACTTCCTGTCGCCCGCGAAATTTCCCTATGTAGAAGAGTTCATCGGAAGAAATGACTGATGACAATCTCAGCGGAATGAACTCACCATTGCCGGAATCCAGGTCGAAGGAATACGTATGATTCAGATCAGGTTCAACTTTATCATCGGCACGGACGCAGATTTGCAAAAAGTTTATTAATCGTGATGAGTAATGGTTCGAGAGTTGTAACGGTACCCCTGGAGAAGGCACAATGCAGGAGACCTGGCCAACGTCCACAGCATTTTCGACGTTGCCTGATTTGTAATTCAGCTCACCCTCGATGGGTAAAAGCAACACTTTTACTTTTTCTGTGAACGTGAATGAAAGTGTTCTGCCTTCTTTCAGCGTATGTTCATTGACGGCAAACAACGAACCAAAGGGCGTGCTGCCTTCCCGCGTAAACTCTCCAAAGTTGAACGTATAATAACTCCTGAACCAATCCGTTTCGGAACAGCCCCTTTTGTTGGCCAGGTAAATCACGGCTTCGGCTTCTGACGCCATGCACCTTATTTTAATTATGCGTTACGACAATAGTATGCGTCAAGATATAACCATCGTTGATGTTTCCTGTAACGACCGCCAATTCTTTCTCTAACGAATTGCTGAATACACCGTCGCTCGCGTTCGAAATATCCTGCTTACCCTTGGTGTAATGTTGCGTGGCTGTTGTGTAGACTTCGTCGCAAACACCGGTTGGAAATGCAATCTGTGTAACCAAAAGCGATTTCCCGGTAGAGTCGTAAATATGAACGTGTATATGCGGTGCCCTTGATGGATACCATCCGGGGAAAATCGACGCAAATGCCGCCAAACCTTCGCCGTCCGTTGATTGACGCCCGCGAAGGAAATGATAGGCCGACAAATCAACTGATTGTAATCCACTTCCTCCGTATTCTGAGTAGTAACCATCCTTGTCGCAATGCCAAATGTCGACCATAGCGCCAGCGATCGGCTCACAATTGTTGTTTCTATTCTGAACACTGATCTTGATGGTGAGATCTACTCCGGTACGGTCCGATGTGATATCCATCATTACCATCGATGTCGGATCTTTCGTGGGAAATGGACCCGCTGTTTCCGACGGGCGTAGTAGCACATGACCCCGAGTCTGTGTCAGGGTCAACTTCGTCTTCACTACAGGCACCAGCAAGGGAAGGACAACCGTGCTCATTCCCAGGCGTTTTAAAAATTCTTTTCTCTCCATTGAATTGCGTTTCCTTTAGAAATAAACGTACCCATAATGTCTGCAAGTACATTCACGGGTCTAATTGAGGCAAAGTTCGGTTTTTTGTAGATCAAGGAAGACAGAAAAAGACACTAAGTGAAATCAATGCGACGAACGTCAACAATTCAGCTATTTAGTCAAGCTCGGAATGTGAAAGACATGAATGTCCAATGTCCAACGTGCCAATGAATTTCGAATGGAAATACTCTGCGAAACCCTGCGTCCATTGCGCCTCTGCGGTAAACACACCCACACCCACGCTTACGCACGATTAACGGATAACGGTTAACGCCCCGCCAACGGCTTAAGCCCAGCATCTATATACTCCTTTGATAGCCACTTGCCGTTTAGCATTACACCCTGAACCTTACGCGTTTGCCTGATGTCTTGTAAAGGATTACCTTCAATAAGCACAAGGTCCGCAGTATATCCCTGCTTGATCAAGCCTGCGTCTGGAAGTTTTAAGTAAGTGGCAACATTCACCGTGCCCGTCCGGAGCGCCTGATATGGAGTCAGTCCCGAGCGGACCATATATTCAAGTTCATAATGTGTCGATGATCCCGGAACATTAAACACCTGTGGCGCATCACATCCCAATAACAAACCAACGCCGTATTGCTGACAAGCTTTGATTAACCGGCGACGTAACGCGATGTAGTCTTTAATTTTTGATGGGTCATATTGAGGGTTGGCCATCAGGTTCTTTTTGCTTTCGACCCAGTTGTTTACCGTTTCCTGCTTGATGTACTTGCTCTCGGGATCGCTCGTAAAGTCTTCTGCCTTAAAATCGGGAGAAAACCACCTCTCGGCTAACGACTGCGTTGGCACTACCCAGATGTTTTTGGACTTCAGACCCTGCATTAGTTTTGGGATGAGCGTCGTATCTGCGCGTTCTGCGACGAACATACCAAACAAGCCGGCTTGCTGTTCGACCATATTTTCAATACCAGGCACCATGCCTTCGATGAAACCGTCAAGGTGATCTATAGAAGAATAACCAGCGTCTATAGCACGCCACACGCCAACGCCAAAAGAGACGTGGCCAACGAACGGTATGCCTACTTCTTTTGCCGTTGATGCAATCGCCGCGAAATTTTCCTTTGTTAATCCCGGGTGCAATTTTAGGAAGTCGTAACCTGCCTGTTTCTGATCGCGAACCATCGAAGCGCCGGTTTCCGGAGTTTTGACCCCTAATCCATTGAACGATGGCCCGGTTGTATAAAATCTCGGTCCCAATACTTGTCCGTTCTTTATCATCGAGCGAAGTTCAAGGTGTTTCGGATGCCCCAGCATACCGCGGATGGTAGTGATACCGTTGGCAGCAAAAAGGAACAGAACTTCTTTCATTGGCGTGATATCATCGATGGGAGGCACATGAGCGTGCATTTCTGCCAGGCCTGGAATAAGGTATTTGCCATTGCCATCAATGACCAATGCATCCTTTCCGTATTTCACTTTACTTCCGATAGCCGCAATCTTACCATCTTTAATCACGACGGTTTGGTTGGATAGGACTTCTTCTTTTTCCATCGGTATGACGTTCACAGAACGAATCACGATTTCACGCTGTCTCGAATCAACTAATTGCTGCGCGAAAGCAGAGGAAAATAAAAGCGCACACAGAATTGAAAGTGCTGTTTTCATGGAATTAGGGTTGTTCATTAAAGTTACGATGTCTCTTCGTTGTGTAAAACCATCTCCTGACTTTGGGCATAAAATTCATCTATAGACGGATAGCAGGGGAGAAGGCCGGCGTTGCCCATCAGAGAAGTTCGAGGATCTCTTGGGGAATACGAATAGGTTTGAATGACTTCGCGTCAAGAAGGCACCATGTGGTTTTTGCCTCAGCCAAGACCTTTTTGTCGGACTGAATTTTAACAAAGCGATCAAACTTCGGTCCGCTATGCGCGCCAACCCACGTAAGTCCTGTTATCTCATCGTTCAGAAAAGCAGGATTCTTATAGTCGATCTCGTGGCGAAGTACAACCCAGGCATACTTTAATTTTAAGGCTGCAGGCGCTGAATGTTCCCAATGCGCAGCAGCTACTTCCTGCACCCATCTGATATAAACTACATTGTTAACGTGACCGAGGTCATCGATATCCGCCGCTTTGATTTCAATTTTGTGTTGGTAGGGAGGCTTCGTAAGCATTATAGAAAACTGTTCGTCTGTCGCAAGATAGACGATGATCGGATCATGAGCAATCGGCTTGGTGTCACTACATATTCATAAGATCTATCATAAGATTGAAGGCATCGATGGATCCTGTGTTGCTCATTTTGAGTGGCTTAATGATATATCCTGAAATCCCAAGGCTTCGCATAATTTTTTCGTCTTCGCTTTCATCCGAAGTGGTAAGAACAAATACTTTGATGTTTTTCCATTCTTCGCGGCCCCTCAGTATTTGCAGAAATTCGATACCGTTCATTCGTGGCATGTTCATGTCAAGCAGAATGAGATCCGGCTTCTCTGAAGATAGTGGATCATCCGCCTGGTCCAACAGTGCAAGACCTTCTTCTCCGTTTTTTGCAATTTTCATTTTATAAAGGATGCGCATCCGATCTAACGTGCGCTGCAAATCCATTGCATCGAGGATGTCGTCTTCGATAAGCAAAATGTTAACGACTTTGTTCATCTTTAATGTTTTGGCCAAGTAAATGAAAAAGTAGATCCTATTCCGGGCTCCGAAATGACTTCGATCTTGAGTTTCCTATCGGTTAGTATCTTTTTCACGATGGCTAACCCAACGCCAGTGCTTTCCGCAGGACCGCCCTCCTGAAGCGTCTGGAAAATGACAAAAATTTTTTCATGATAATTCTTCGCGATACCTGGTCCATTGTCTTCAACAAAGAACTTATAATGATCGACAACTTCTTTGTAATAGACTTTTACGATACCGTTTTCCTTATCATGGTAGTGGTAAGCGTTGTTAAGGAGGTTACTGAATACCTGGAATAATGGAAGTCTCTCCGTATTTAGTTTTGGAAGTGGATGCTGGACAATTAGCGTGATATGCTTTTTCTCAGGAAGATAACCCCTGATCTCATCTATCAATTCATCGACACGCACCGATTCTTTTTTTTGAACCTCCCGGCCAATACGCGAATAAGAGAGAATCCCATTCAGGAGGCTTTCAGCGCGGGTGACTCTTCCTTTAATCAGGCGAACATATTCTTTTACTTTCTTAGGGATGTCAAGGTCGTGATCTTCTTCTATCCACGACACGACGTTGTCAATTCCACGCAACGGTGTTTTGATATCATGTGACACTATATGCGCAAACTGATTCAGTTCTTCATTCTTGCGTTTCAACAACGCAATATGTTCTGCTAATACTTTGGCCATGTTATTAAGAGAAGCGGTTAGGCGTCCTATTTCATCCACGCCACGATTGTCCATATGAACATCATAATTCCCCGCGCTAATTGCGTCGGCCATCTTTACCATTCTCAGAATACCGGAAGAGATGTGACTGGCCAGGAATCCGGCGATACCAATCCCGATTATAATGGAGAGCACTGTAAGATAAAACGAAATATTGCGGGTCTGTTGAACAGAAGCTGTCAACGTCTTACGTTGGTCTTCACGGAAAGCGTATTCCGCATTTGTAAACTCCCTGAACTTGCGCTGGATGTTTTGCTGAATTTCGTCCTCCAGGCGGTCTGACAATTTCTTACGATAGAGCTTTTCAAAAGCCGTCGCCGCACTATCCGACAATATTGCCTGTTTCTTTGCGTCAAGCAGCGGCGTGGCAAACTCCTGTCCCCAACGATCATATAATAGGGCTATCTCATCGAGTAGTCTTTTCTGCGACTCGTTGCCAGTTAGTTAAAGAGGAGAGTTCACTGAGAATTTCTTCGTTTTCGATAATAGCCGAGTCATAAGACTGAATAAAGAAAGCCTCATTGGTCAGAAGATACCCTCTAAGCCCGCTAACCAGATTGAGGATATTTCGCTGAAACCTGTTGCTGCCGCGCAATGTTGTGGATGATTTTGAGAACTTGTCTGAGTTCTCGTTAACTTTTTCTGATTGCTGATAATTAATGAAAGTGGTGATTGAAAAAAGTAATAGGATAAGAAAAAAGCCAGAAAGAATGAGGAAGGAAATCTTCATAGGCTGCGGTTTAAGGAAGGACGAACATGATGGTTAGCGCAAGAGTTGTGCTGAAAAGTGGAATAGCCAGTTAAATTGCGGTCAGGATAGAAATTTCACCCTACCGTCGCGCAAATTCTACAGGTTGCTGAATCTCCACTGTGGAGTTTAGTACTCAATACCACGGACCCCGTTAGCTCTTAAATGCCGTGGATGTTAAAACTACGCGTCTAAACATTAATCAGTGGGAGCATTGGTTAATTTTCCAGAACGGTTAAATTTGGAGATAACGTTCCAGGGATGAGCCACGCATTTGTAAAAGACGAGGACGGTGAGGTGCTGAGTGACATTGCACCAACAATGAGAGCGTTAATTCAATTTCTTACAAGAGGGAACAACGGAGTGCCGGTGTATGAACGCAAAAATTACACGGATGTGAAGGGGAGGACCATTCACGAGATGAGCGATGGATTGTCGTACACAAAAGATGAAGGGGGTCGCTGGACTGCCTTGCCGTTGTGAACAAAATACGTGACACATTTAAGGAAACTCCTGTAATGTGACGCACGTAACTAGTAACCAAATCACTTTCAATATTGGAGCCCTCAGTTAAGGCCAGAATTTATTCTCTTGACCTGTTACGCGGATTAGTAATGATCATTATGGCCCTTGATCATGTCCGCGACTTCTTCCACTTTGATGCATTCGTGCATGATCCTCTGGATGTAACGACTACTACTGTACCCCTATACTTCACTCGGTGGATCACACATTTTTGTGCGCCTGTGTTCGTATTCCTCGCGGGAACCTCCGTCTATTTACAAGGACTTCGCAAAGACAAAAATGACCTGAGCATGTTCCTGTTTAAGCGCGGACTGTGGTTGATCTTCGTCGAACTGGGTATCATCACTTTCTCATGGACGCTAAACTTAGCTTATCCTGTGTTCGTAATGCAAGTGATCTGGGCTATTGGAATATGCATGGTGTTTATGGGATTTGTGGTCTACCTTCCGTACGCCGCAATAATGTTCCTTGGGATAGCTATCGTCGCAGGCCACAATATTCTGGACTACGTGCCGGCCACTCAAGAAGGATTCTTCTGGGATTTGACCAGGAACGGTAATTTTTCTGTGTATGAACTGATACAAGGTCACAAGTTCGTCATCATTTATCCCTTCGTGCCGTGGCTGGGGGTTATGATGCTCGGTTATTGTATCGGAAAGGTGTACGATCCTTCATTTGACCCGGCTGAACGCAAAAAGCTGCTGATTCGATTTGGTATTGGCTCACTGATCTTGTTCGCGTTAATAAGAAGTTTCAATGGATATGGAAATCCATTCCAGTGGTCTAATCAGGAGAGCGTAGTGTTTACTTTTCTGTCCTTCATGAATGTTCATAAGTATCCACCGTCCTTGTTGTATATCTGTGCGACTCTGGGTCCCTCATTATTGTTTCTCGCCTTTTTTGAGAAGGCGAACAATACGGTCACGCAGGTAATAAGTGTATTCGGCCGTGTGCCGCTCTTTTATTATGTGCTGCACTTTTACTTTATAAGGATCCTTTGCATGTTCTTCTTTATAGCTCGCGGTCATTCTATCAACGAACAGACGCCGGATCTTTTTGGAATGCCTTTCAAATTTGTTATTGCTGGCGAAGGACGTATCCCTGGGCGGAGTATACATCATCTGGATCTTGCTTGTCGTAGCCCTCTATCCACTTTGCGCCTGGTTCAATAAATATAAGATGTACAGAAATAACTGGTGGCTAAGCTACCTGTAAGGTGTTTCGCGCTCCTGGCGTGGCAATTTGTCCAAAATGTATTTGAGGTGATAAACAGTCATTGCATCCTTTGTTTTTAACAAGGCTTTTTCAATTCGCATCCGGATATCATTCAGTTTATTCTTAGTAACGGGTCCTACATCACGGTTATCCCAACCGGATTTTGGTGTTGCCAGGTCGATCAGTCGCTCAACGTAATAACGTTGAAGGTTTCGTCTGTAAAGGCTGATGGAGCCAGCGTATCCAAGTTCGGTCCACATCGTGTTATCAAGTTCGTCCAGATAATTTACCATGCGGTATGCTTTGTTCGGATACATCGCTTCGCCTTGGGAAAGCTTGTTAAGAGTACTATTGCTTAGAAGGTTGTTAAGCACCATCCTTTGCGCATCACCGATAATGTTTTCAGGAGATTGTCCTGTTCGTGAAAGCACCGCAGTATCTAATAACCATATCGGTGTTTGCAAGATATTATCGGATAAGAATTTAAGAGCGTCACGCTGTAGAGTGGCGGGTACAATTGAAAAGACGGGGCCAATTTGTTCTGCCGTCTTGTGAGTTTCATAAGTTCCCCCGATATAATTGGCGACATGTCCAAGGTAATAGTTGAATTGGGAGACGACTCCGGAATATATTCGGCGCAAACCCTTATATCCTTCATTTGGCTCGTAAGTCCACTGAACGAGTCGCGGAACTATGCGCTGAAGGTTCTTTATTCCATATGCGCCTGCTAACATTGCGTTGTCACCAAGATCTTCAGTTTGCACGCGCGGATCATCCGAATTGAATTCAGCTCCAAACCAAAGTCTTTTGTCCTTTGTATGGTCCATAATCCATCCGTTGAGAAAAGGTATTTCATTATCTTCAGACTTAATCTCCGGTAAGAGTTTGTATCCGTATTCAATAGCCCAAAGGTCGTAGTCCCCAATACGCGAAATCAAGCCCCGTTCCGTTACGCTGTCTTCAGGCTGTGCCACATAATTGAACCTGGAGTAGTCCATTATTGATGGAGTATGTCCATGCTCCTCAAGCCAGCCGCGGTCCCTAAGCTTTTCTACCGGCACCATGGAGCTGCTTCCAAAATTGTGCGTGAGGCCAAGAGAATGGCCGACCTCGTGTGCACAGACGGAACGGATAAGTTCCCCCATTAGATCGTCGTCAAATTTCATCTTTTGTGCGCGTGGATCTACTGCACCGCATTGAATCATGTACCAGTCATGTAGTATAGACATCAGGTTGTGATACCAATTGATGTGGCTTTCAAGGATCTCGCCACTCCGCGGGTCAGTAATTATTGGGCCAGCGGCATTTGCAAGGGACGACGGCTTGTATACAATTGCAGAATGACGTGCATCCTGCAGGCTCCAGTTTGGTTGGTCCGAAGGATCAGGTGCTTCTTTCGCCATGATGGCATTCTTAAATCCAGCTCGCTCAAAGGCAACTTGCCAATCATTTACGCCCTGCATTAGATACGGTATCCATTTTTTAGGAGTCGTTGGATCGATATAATAAACAATCGGCTTCACAGGTTCGACCAGCTCACCACGTTTATACTTTTCCATGTCTTCAGGCTTCGGTTCAAGCCGCCATCTCTTGATATAATTGACAACTTTGACTCCTTGCGGATTGGCATCATAGTCGGTATACCTTTCAGTGAAATACCCAACACGCGGATCGGCAAATCGTTTCCGCATTGGTTTCTTCGGTAACAATACAAACGATGTATTCAACTCAAGAGTAAAATTGTTGTCGCTGGTTGTTTGCACGTACGTCTTAATGGTCCGCACTTCAAGGTTCAGGGGAAATGAACTGATGTCTTTGATGTAGCACATGTTAGCCTGCATGCTTCCGACCTGCATGGCCTTTCGTGTTGATGAGTTGAAGAATAGTATATCGTTATCGCCGTTGATGTAGTCTGTAACATCAATGACACTCGTTTGTCCGGAGGGATTGTATGCTCCAATACCAAAGGCGGCTACAAGCGGTTGAAGATTTGATCTAACCACTGAATTGAACATTGAATTTGTGCTGTCGCCTGGCTGCTCTTCGTACGTGATCCTTCGAAGAAAGAGTTTGTGTTCGGGCCCCTTTTCAAATCTTATGATAGTGCTTCCGACCTGATCGCCCGCGTACCCGGCTGCCTCATTTCGCCCGCCCGCAGCGCCTTGTGCAATCCTGGTCACAATAAGAATGTCGCGCCCAAGCAGGTTATTTGGAATCTCGAAATAATACTTGTCATCGACCTGGTGAACGGTGAATAGTCCTTCGCGTGTGATCGCGTATGGTTTTATCAGTTTGCTATAGTTGCTTGGTGCCGATAGCTGCAAGTTCCCCGCTGGGACAGCAGAGGGCGTTTCCTGCGTCGTTGTATCAGGCGGTGTTACCGGCAAAATACGTTGCCCTGCCACCGGAGTTTTCGATTTAACGGTATCAGGCTTGGCTGGCTGTTGTGCGTACGAAGTTACCGACCAAAAAACAAGGAATGCAACAATTAGCTTCATGATACGTTGTTTGGAAATTCTTTTGGCTATCCAACGAAGGAACAGCTGCCTTCCGTATTATTAATTAACCTGATTTAAGGGTTCGTGGTTCCATCAGCTTTGTGGAAGGACGCCGCACAAAATTTTCAAAAATCTTCTATAATTCCAAGTTGTATTAGACGGGTGGCTATTTACGGACATTCATTCGCCTTACACGAGCGGCTAATAACCGGCGAAAGCAACGGCCGTTGACGCTTTGCCCTGTGTTGAATGACAAAAAAGTATCAGGACATGCGAGTTTATTTACTGTTCGTGAAGACCAGACAAACCGGTGCTCCGATTGAGATCTTTGTACCCGTCGCGGTAAGCAGGCCAGTTTTTTCGTCGCGTTTAAAAACAATGATGTTGTCGCTGTTTTGATTACCCACAAGCAAAAATTTGCCGGTCGGATCAATTGCGAAATTGCGTGGTGTCTTTCCCAATGTTGATTGTCTTCCAGCCAAAGTCAGTTTCCCGGCCTTATCAATCGAGCAGACTACTATTTCATTTATATCTCCGCGAAGTGATCCGTAAAGAAATTTTCCGTCGGGTGAAATATGAATGTCAGCCGCGTCGATCCTACCTTTTGATCCAGGTGATACTAAGGTCAAAGACTCCTTTGCAGTAAGCTTGCCATTGGAATATTCAAACGCGGTGACGGCACCTGTCATCTCTTGTATGAGATATGCCCATTTACCATTCGGATGAAAAGTGAAGTGGCGGGGACCTCCGCCTGGAGTAATTGAAACGAATGGCTGCGCCGCTGGTGAGAGTGGTTGTGCCTTTGAAGCATCGACCTGATAGATATTTATTTTATCTGTGCCGAGATCAGGAACGAACAAATACTTGTCATCCTTTGATAAAAGTGTGGCGTGTACATGGGGTTTTTCCTGATTGCTTTTTACACTGCTGCCCTGATGTTGAATGAATTGCACCTTTTCGCTTAACGATCCATCCGGATTTATAGGAGCTGCCGCCAAGCTACCGCCGCCATAGTTCCCTACGAAGGCAAATTTGTTCTTTTTGTCAACAGATACATAACATGGTGAATTACCTCCGGCTGGGGCGCTGTTCAGGAACTCAAGCTTGCCGCTTGTTGGATCATATCGGAATGCGTTAACGCTACCCTTGCCATCAACTTCGCTTACAGCATATACATACTTGCGATCACTCGATACTGTAAGGAACGAAGGATTCTTGATCGGTGTCGATTCGGCTTTATATGTAAGCTCTCCGGTTTCGCTATTGAAAGTATAAACGTACATCCCGTTACTTTTGCCGGGATTGGTATAAGTCCCTACAATCAGATTATAGGTTTTTGGAGATTGTGCATTAGCCATGATGATTGCGCTTATGATGAATGACAATGTGGTGAATGTTTTCATGAGTTCGCTTTAATGTTTTGATAAGGTATGACTTATTCGAATTTAATGGAACGGAATTTATCCAGTTCATGGAACGATTTTTCTATGGATGGCGTCCACGACCATTTAATCATTGAACCAGTATCATAATCAAGTCTGCAGAAATTAGCATTCCACTGCGTACCGCTCGATGGAGGTACATCGGGAAGTAATCCGAGTCCGCCGTAAGGGAAGAATATTTCGGCACTCCATGAACTTATTGTGCTACCGATCTCCTTTTCGCCACCTGCTATCTCAACCAGTTTCTGTATGCCTGTTCGATGAACGCCTTCGTTGTTGACGGGGTATCCAGCTAAGGTATTTATTATTGATGTTCGAAATGGTAAGAATCAATTCCTTACCGAGATGATTGACCTCGTATTCAAAATAAACCTTGGCATCGGGGTTTGTGTGAAAGAATACTTCGAAGACATCACCATTAAAAATACTTTCGAAGTCCTTATAAGGCTTTGTAGTTATCTTCTCGTCGTCTCCCTGAAATAGAACATAAATCCCGGTTGCGGAATAAAGTATCTTAAATTTCGAATCATTAGGCTTACCGCCTTCATCAAGCTTTGTCAATTGATTCCAACCTGCCTTCGTCCATTCGGGATCGTTACCTTTTCCTGTTATTGCAAAGTCATTGCATTTCCGAACAAGTAGGGCCGCTGGCGATTCTTGTTGACCCTGACCGAATGCAGTTACCAACGAAGCAAAAACTACAATCCATGACCCGACCACAGCTCGGGTGTGTATGATCGCGTCAAAGCCAACATGTGCACTTGTTTTTTGCATGATCTGTTCTTCAATGACGAGTTACTCCGTTCTACTTGACGATTGCCTCATCCGATTTACGGTGCGTGCACTTACTTCTGAGGCGTTGTTGCCGAAATTCATTCTTATGTACGTGAGTATAGATGCAATGGCGTGATCATCCAGATGTTTGTTTTGTGGCATTTGACCATTATATGCCTTTCCGTTCACTTTGATCTCACCCTGAAGGCCGTTCAGAACAATATTGATCAATCTTTCTTCCTCACCGAGCACCCAGTCAGAGCCCGCCAATGGCGGATAACGGTTGTTATCGCCTTTTCCATTCCGCTGATGACAGGATGCACAATACGTACTGTACAAAATACTTCCTTCAAGTTCATCACCACGATGTAAGTTGTCGGCAACCTCATCGGGTTCTTTTATGTAGGAACGTGTCTTCCGTTTTTCTATTCCGGCCAATGCTGACGCATCAAACTTCTGCTTTTCACCCTTGTACATCACTCTCCATATCTTTCCTTTGTTCGACTCGCTGATATAGAGCGATCCATCCGGACCTGTAGCAAGGCCCATAGGTCGATAGGCCGCATCGTTAGTATTGACCACGGTATCGACACCCGTAAATCCGTCGGCAAAGACTTCCCATTTTCCAAATGGCTTCCCGTTTTCAAAGGGAATAAAGCAAACAATGTACCCGGCTTGCGGATAGGGCGATCGATCGGTTGAGCCATGGAATGCGATAAATGCACCCTTCTTATAGCGCTCCGGAAATTGATCACCCTGGTAAAACAGAACGTCCATCGGAGCCCAATGACCAGGAAATCCAATCATCGGAAGGTCATACTTGTCCGCGATCTTCTTTCCGTCGCCACCATATCCCGGTTGAACGATGTTCTGTTGCACCATATGATCGTAATAGGCGTAAGGCCAGCCGAAGTCGGAACCTTCCGTTACTTTAATGAGTGTCTCGGAGGGTAGGACCGCAGCTTGCCATGAGCTGTAAAGATCCGGGTACATGGTATGAAAATTATCAATACCGTTGACCACGGCGTAGACATGACCATCTTCTGGATTCCATTGCATTCCTACAACGCTACGGATACCCGTTGAATACTTGATCCCGTCTTTTATAGTCAGATTAGTCTTTGAAGCGTCAAACTTCCAAATGCCTGCATGATTTTCCAGCTCCGGGCAGGGGTCGAGTCCTTTACCGCCTGGAATTCCGGTTGGCCCGAACTTGACAATATCCTGACAAGCGTCCGAAGGCGATCCGAATGGCACAAACATATTCCCTTTGTCGTCAAAGGCAAGAGGTTTAGTCGTATGCCAGTTTCTTACGACGTTCTCATCAATATCCGTAAGTACCACCTCGGCTTTGCTTTCAGGAATAAGTTTGCCGGGGGTGAGCTTATTTCGCAACACCTGCCTTACTGTACTTGTGTAGAGGAAACCATTGTGAATGGTCACACCAACGGCTGAGTATCCTTCATCGATATAATCTCCGAAATAGACAATAGTATCTGCCTTTCCATCTTTGTCCATGTCGCGTAGGCCAACCGTACCACCTGCGCCATTCAGCTTATCGTTGTAGGTTAGTTTTACATAAATATCACCGTTGTCATTTACGGCAATATGGCGTGCACGCCCAGTACTGTCGGCGACTACCACTGCTTCAAAACCATCGGGAAGAAAAAGTCCTCCATTGTCTGGATCGCTGGGAGGAAGCGTGATGTGCTCACGGCATTGTGTTATGGTAAAGAGAAAAATACTAAACCAAAGAACTCTTATGATGATTAATGACCTGGGTGTTGCCATTACTTTTATGTTCATTTCACTTCTCAAACTCCTTTGCTGAAATTCCGTTAAGGTCCCACACTATCTTGCCGGCGCGAATAGTTAGTTGTGCTTCAAACTTTTGTTTTCCATTGATCCGATTTCCACCGGCATCTATAAATCCGAAGTTTCCTTCACGGATACTTAGAACTGCCACGTCGGCTACCGCTCCCTCACGAAGATTGCCAAGGTCTTCTCTTTTGATGGACTTTGCAGGTAACCATGTCGCCCGAAGCAGGACGTCCTCTTTACTCATTCCCATCGCCATGTACTTGGACATTACGTTTAACATATCCTTCATCCCGGCATTTATACTGAACCGATGGAGATCAGTTCCGAATGAATTGGGTGCAAGTCCCTGCTGAAGGGCTGGAATCGCTTCGCTAAACCAGAACCCTGCGCCGCCGTGTCCGAGATCAAAAAGAATTCCTCGTTTCTGTGCTTCTTTTACAAACGGTCTCAGCGATTTGTTATCATCAAGAACAGACATCCGCTCAGATACCTTTTCAAAGGAATGGGTGATGATATCGCCTGATCTCATTTTCTTGAGCTGATCCTCCAACGAATATTGGGGAAGGTGACATTCAACAAAAAGTGGCAGGTTAGATCTGTTGCCTGCTTCGAGCGCTCTGTCAAAGGGTGTCCAATCTTTGCCTTCGTAATGACCGATCTTTATACCAACTATTACGTCCGGATATTTTTGAATTGACTCAAGTACCTTGCTAACGTCCATATCTGCGAGGTCTTCCTGCATCGGTTTCCCGCTCATTCCCGCACCAGCTATGTTCAGGAATGCAAGGATCCTCGTCTTTGATCGATCTATTACCTGGTCTTTGAACACATGAAAATTTCTCCATCCTGATGTTCCCGCGTCAACCACGGTGGTGATACCGGCCTTGAGCGTAATATCATCCGGAGATATGCTCAGGCTACCATCTGCAAAAGTCTCCGGTTTGCTTCCCACAAACACATGCGTGTGTACGTCGATCAATCCGGGACAAACATAAAATCCGTTAACATCAATCACTTGCTTTGCATCAGCGGCTGCTATTGTCGGTGCAACCTTTACAACCTTGCCGCCGGATATCGCGACATCCATTTTTGCATTGATGTTGTTAGCGGGATCAATAACGTGTCCGTTTTTTAAGAGAAGCTCAATAGATTGGCCGTTAATCGTCAGGGCAAGTAGATTCAGCAGGAGGATCGTTATTAATCGCGTCTTCATACTCATTTGGCATCCCAGGCTGGCGCACTGATACCATTCAGGTCCCACACAATTTTACCCGCCCGCATTGTTAATTCCGTCTCTAGTTTTTGTGTGCCTTTAAGCCTTGTACCTCTGACATCCATGAACCCAAAATCGCCTTTTCTTAAAGAAAAAACGGCGACATCGGCTTCACTTCCAATACTTAGGCTACCAAGTTCTTTTCGGTTGATCACAGTTGCTGGCGCCCACGTTGAGCGCGCGATCACTTCCTGTATCGTCATTCCCATGGCCATGAACTTGGAAAGTACATTGGAAAGATCTTTCATTCCGCCGTTCATGCTCTGAGTATGAAGATCAGTGCTGATCACGTTGGGCTTGAATCCTTGTTGTACCGAAGGTACTGCCTGACGCCAGGTGAACGCACCGCCTCCATGACCAACATCAAAGACAATACCTCGCTTTTGTGCTTCGAATATAAAGGGTTTTACTTTTCCGCTTTCGTCTACCACTGTTTCGCGTTTATCCGGACCGTTGGAATATGTGTGTGTAAAGATGTCGCCGGGGCGAAGGTGTTGCATGAAGAGCGACTCAATGGAATTGGGAGGTTCATGTTCGCCAAAATCCACCATCACCGGCACGTTGGCAAGTTTGCCCGCTTCAACAGCCTTGTCAACCTGACTGAAATCTCCCCAGTAATGGGCGGCTTTAATTCCCACAAGAACATCCGGGAATAGCGTCTTTATCATATGCGACGTCATAACGGGGTTCATATCCGCAACATCTTGCTCCTCAAAACGGCCAACCATTCCCCAGCCAACTATGTTAAGTAAGGCAAGGACGCGCGTCTGAGCTTTATCGATCGTCTGTTCTTTGAATTGCCGGAAGTTCCTCCATCCGGATGAACCTGCATCCACAACGGTAGTGACCCCGGATCTGAATGTAAAGCCGTCGGGTGCAACGCTTGTTGGCCCGTTTGCTATGTAAGCGTCCAAATCATTTCCAGGGTAAACGTGTACGTGCATGTCAATAAGGCCTGGGGTGACATACATGCCCTTTGCATCTATCACCTTCTTTGCATTGGCAACAGGAATGTTTTCGGCTACCTGCGAAATTTTATTGTTAGTAATAGCAACATCCATTACCGCATTGATGTTGTTTTTCGGATCAATCACATGGCCACCTTTCAATAAGAGGTCGATGTTCTGAGCATGTACAGAAACATTGGACTGAAGTAAAAGAAGCACGATTGTAGCGCTTATCACATGGACGCGCAGTTTCTTAACCAACATGATCGTTGAATATTTTGTTTTCAAATGAAAGTGAGGCTCTTTTAATGGAATGTTGAATTAGGTTGCCAGCGGCGGTCCACCCGGAATCACCACTTTCCTGCGTTCTGTTTTGTACGTGGATTTTTTCGCTGTGAATTTTGCAGTTAGGTACTCACCCAAATAAATGGATCCTGTGATCGAACCATTTGAAATGGTTCCCGAGAACATGTAAGTGATTCCATCGCCAGGCATTCGAAGATTACTGCGAAGTTTTACCTGATCTCCTTCAACCATGCCCATGATTTCCTGTACTGAAAAATCAGAGGTGTGCGTTCCCTGTATCCAGTTTCCGTCCTGCTCGATGTATAACTTGTGATTGCTCTTGCTGGTGAAAAAGTCAACGGTAACGTCCCAGTGACCACCGATTGTGGCGCCTGGTGCAGCCATTGTTGTGTCCCTTGGTGGTCTTTTTTGAGACAACAAGCTGACAATTCGTTCTGCTACTACTTTATCGTTGCCGGGTTGCATTTGCCCCGATGTAATGTTGATGGACGTCATGCCATTTTCGTTCCTGCTTCCGACAGCAATTCTGGGTTTGATCCTTGCAAAATTTTCTGCAACCTCGTCACCTGTGATATTCAATTTGTCGGGATCCCAGGAAATCCGTAGTACAGGGGAACGGTTGGACAACGCCGTCGGCTCCTCCACACTTGTTTTAATTCCATCTATTTTACTTACTTGTTTGGCGATGAGATCGAGATAGGAGAGCCAGGTTTTCCATTCTGCCTTGTGATCACGCTTGACCCATGCCTCAACAGCTGCCAGCATACCCAGCATCTCTTCCTTACCCACCTTGTTATCACGGCCTGGCCCATGGTGTGGTGAACTTGCCTGCCACGTGGACATCAGGATATCCTTGTTGCCGAGTAACAATCCGGCGCATTGAGGCCCACATATTGCTTTACCACCACTGTAGGCGACAATGGTAGCTCCTTGTTGCAGATGGACATTAGGTATTGTGAGGATTTCTGCCGCTGCATCTACAAGAACTGGAATATTCTTAGGCTTAGCGATGGACGAAATAACTTCCAGCGAAAGTGGTTGACCAGGATCGGATTCTTCGCATGCCATGATATATACCAGAGCAGTCCTTGAGTTTATTGCACGTTCAAGCTCTTCAGCAGTATTAACGGTTATGAGCTCTACTCCAATATTCCTGAGGGCATGATCATACGCGTTTCTTGAATAACCTGTAACCACCACCTCAGTCTTTTCAAATCCAGTCAAGTCGGGTATTCGAATTAGTTTTTCCGGATTCCCGCCAGTCACACAGGCAGCAGTAACATGCTTTAGTCCCGCAGCGCATCCGGATGACACCATTCCCCATTCCGCACCTGTCACCTCTGCGAGCCGTCGACCCACACCGAACGCGAGCTCATCATATTGAACGAAGAACCCAGACGCTGCTTTCATCGCCGCGACGACTTCCGGGCGTTCGACTGAACCTCCAATAATTGTAAATGTCCCCCGGCAGTTGATCACCGGTTCGACACCAATTGATTGATAGATATTAGGTCCGACTTCAAGCGGACCCGATGCAGCTTGTACAAAATCTGCCGGATTAGCAGACGCTGCAAATGGTAAAATGCTTCCAGCGAAAGGTAAGACTGTCAAGTTCTTCACTATCTCTCTGCGTTTCATAAATTATGGATGTTAATTGGGCTATGTGGATGCTAAAGTTATTATTATTATTCACCCTGTCAACACTAAAATACGTGTGCGTCTGACACACTTTTTGAATGTCGGTTTATAAGAGGAGAGATCTCGTTTGTTATAGATGAAAGTCACGAACGTAACATCAGCCAAGGGGCTTTCATTTTCCAGAATGTTACTTGCTCATTAATTGATCATTGATCGTGATGAGAGGGAGGGGCCAATGACGTACCCGGACTTTTTTTACCGCTGAGTAGCGCAGAGGAATACCCGCAGAGAATCGCAGAAAAAATGCAGCTTTCGATTCCTCATTCATTGATCATTGATCATTGCTCACTGCTCTTTGCTTTCGCCTTTGCTTTGAATTCTTCCTTTACTTCTTCTTTCTTGGCCAGGTACAACTTGAATTGCTCTTCGGTAAATACCTTTTTCAACTCTTGGTCTTTTTCCTCGTTGTACCCTTAAGCTTTTTGAACTTTTCCTTCCGGGGTTCTTCGGTGTTTCTAAGTTCCTCCGTTTTGATCGCGTACTTTAAATTTATTTCCTGGACCGGCTTTTCCTGCTCTGCCGTCAATTGCAAATTGGTCTTCATCCAATCTGTGAGTTTGGCGGCGCGTTCATCAGGAGGTATTGGTTCTTTATCTTGTTCCTGCGCAATGGTATCAGCTGAGCCCAGCACGAATACAACCAGCAGTGCTGGTGCTAGATTAAATATCGATTTCATATACATTCGGGTTAACTACAATTTAAACAATGAATCCCTCATCGTTAACCAGGATGGTACAAAAAAACGTTTCCCGGCCGAATTGGCCGGGAAAGCGTCTAGAAAGGGTCTAAGAAATATTTTTGTTGCTGTTGAAGGCTCTTAGCATTAATGCGAGTGAATGGAGCAGCTCGAGTATTATCGGCTGCTCCAATTCACAACCTGCAAACCCCTGTTTTCAAACAGTTTTTTTTAGTAATGCACAAACAACGTCTGACGTCCGCCTATTATAAGGCCTCTTGTCGTGGTACGGAATAAAGCTCAACCCACTGATTCTAGCCAATACTGGCTTCATGTTTATTTCGTTATACAAAGCGGCAGCCCCGAACTTTGTTTTCTCAATGTAATCACCATTATTTTTTTGCCGGACATCGCAGGAATATTGCGACAGAACTGAATGCTGTCCACGAACTACGGCCGCTGCAAGAGCAACCAGCATTAAAGCAAACAACAAGATCGTTATGTATATTTCCCTCTTCATGATCCGCACTTCACAAATCAACTGGCTATCGCTATCGTGGAGATTTCTCTACATAGGTAACAGCATGGATACGAAAAAGATAGTTAAACACCGTTATTCACTGTGAAATGGGCCACTGATTTCCAGGGGGGACTGGGTTGGCAGGTTCAAAAGATAGTTGGCCGGTAACGGCGCGCAATGATCAAAGTATCATGGGTTTATCTCATCCCCATTACGCCCACGGATTTGTACTGAATAAGTTTTTGCAAACCTTCCTGAATCTTTTCAGTCATAGGTCTAAGCGTAAATTGTCTTAAAAGATGCTGTGTTGTTAGTAGGTCTTCGACTGATTTGTCGGATTCAAGCATATCCAATGCTTCGATTCCACGATCGTATTCGTCGAGATAAGCAAAGGATGCAGCTTTGATAAGAGGAATTTGTTCGACACTCATCTCGATGCGGTTTGCCCAAAAGATAGCATCCTGATAACGTTCCCTGATAAAGCTGTGAAAGCTGAAGGCGAGCACATGCCACCATACGAGGTCTGGTACCTGCTGAAAGGCAGAATCAAGGATCTCTTTGCCATAGTCATAGTAACCCATGTATATAAGCAACGAACCCATTGAAGCTCGGTAGTCGTTATTTCTTTGATTGAGGCGGGCACCTTGCTCCAGCGTCGCTACAGCCTCATTAAAGCTGCCTTTGAAAAGAAGGCTGGTAGCCAAAGCGATATAGCCTTCCTGACAATACGGATCACATTTCAACGATCGGTGCGCATAGGTGCTCCCATCGGCCATCAATCTCTCCGGATTAGCAGGATTCATCAATAATTCTCCCGAGTTGATTTGGCTCAGGTAGGCATAGGCAAGCGCATTGGAAGGATCTCTGCTGATTACTTCATTATAGAACAATTTCGCATTCGATGCGATATTAGGGTTGAAATTCCGGCTATGCTGATAATACCAATACTGTATAGGAAAATGTAGGCCGGCCTCATGACGGGCATTCTCGACACAGTCGATCTGATGCCTGGAAATAGCACCTCGAAGCCCCATGATGGAAGCAAGTACACGGTCGACAACGTATTGTTGAAAATCATAATAGCTATCAGCGGGCATCAAACGTTCAAATGTCTGAGCCCAAACCTGTTCATGCGTGTCTGCAACAACCAGATGTATCCAAAGAAGGATACGACCCTTTATCCATTGAACACTGCCGGTGAGTAAAAATTCTGTCGAATATGGATTCAGTTTAGGCGAACTATCCTGGACAATCCTTTCGGACGGAACATTGACCCTGACCTTTACATCTTGAAATTGAGTTAGCTCGGTGCGCAGGTACTCACTGACGCCGGCAGCAAAAAAAAGAAGATCACTTTCCGAACCAATATTCTTGAAAGGCACAACCGTTATCGACACTTTACCCTGAAGTCCAAATACACCAGGCAATGGACGTAAGGCAACGCTTGATTTTCTTGATTGATTGTTTTCCGAATGCTGATATTCCTCAATTGCGTCAACGACGGGCGGAATGAATGGTGTTTCTTCCGAGCTTAGTTTGAAATTCGGAGCATAACTTCCCTTTGGAATTGAAATTACAATTGGATCCTCTTTTCCTGCTTCATAATAGTACTCCTTCAACACTCGCCTCAGCCGCCCGGCATGTATCCTCACAATTGAATCGATCTGTGGATTAAAATCGGCTTCCTTTTTAAGCGCCTGCACTCCGATGGTATACTCTTTAAGTCCCTCAGACCTTCCAGCAAGTGTTTCATTTACCACAAATGTCAGGAAATCTGTTAGCACAACGGATCTGTTGATCTGTGCTGAATCAAGAATACGTCGCAGCTGAGCTAATACATCTTCCTTCCTTATCATCGACGTTTTTTTATTTATTTAAAGTAGCAACTAACTTTTTCTGTATTGTGTCCTCCTGGTGCTTTGAGATTGCAGTTAAGCAAATGCTATTCACTTACAGGCTGCCTGCGAAGACCACTACATCTTGTTGGTCGCCTAAGCCAATCAGGGTCATTTAGTGAAATTACTCAATTCTTTTAATTTATGTTATGGATGAGGAGGTAATTTACCTTTTAAATCGTTTTCCAAAGCATAAAGAACTTTTAATGGATTTGTACACGAACGACGAAATTTAGGATGTGCACGCTAGTATGCAATAACCCTCGAAAAATACGAGCGAAATTGTGAAAGGTTTCAAAAGCCAGAAGGAGTATGAACGGGATTATTTGGGCCTCGAAAGTGCAATTGCCAGGTCCTTGAAATCTTTCAAAGAAGCAGGAAAAGGCGGCGAAAAATAACGAATGTCTAAAATTCACCAGCCGGAGAGCATTGCCGATATATTTACTGATATAGATCGGGCAAATCAGTTAAGCCATCATCATCTTCCGACAGGCCAACACGGGTAGCATTAATGAGAGAACATCCCGACTAGACGGCATTGCTTAATTTTTTCAATCGCAAATTGCAACTCTCAAAAATGCGGCTAACTTGAACGAGGTCTGCAGTGCTTTTAGCTATGAAATTCATAATCTCGTCCATTTCTTGCGTTCTCCTTCTTTCCTGTTCCACATTAAAAAAACTTCCTGAATCTACCCTTGGATCCGATTACTATTACCTGCATCGGCAGGAGGGTGGAACGACGAAGGTTTACGTGAACGTCGTTGACGACTCGATAGGAATGTTCGCTGACCAGCCTGATGGCAAAGCGCCAGAGTCAATGGTTCCATCTAATGGTCAAGTGTTATTTAGAAGAAGTTTTGACGTCGATGTTATGACCGTTCCATTTAAATTCCGGCCCGCAACTCAAAACCTGCCGCGCCAACTAAATGTGGATTTTAATGGAAACCTTTTTCTTGGGTACAGAGTGGACCGGTATAAATTAATTTTTATCCAGACACCTGCGGGCATATTGAGAAAAGTCAGACATCGCGCGATAACAGTTGGGGCTTTCGGTGGTCTTGGGACAACGTCCATCACACCGTGGACAACAAACAATGGAACAACCGATGAATACTCTGGATTCATTGTCAATCGTGGCATTGCAATTATGGGTGGAGTGAATAACCTTACCGTTGGGTTTGGAGTCGGGTGGGATTATTTAACCGATCGGGATAAGGACGTCTGGATCTATCAAAACAAACCGTGGTACGGTTTGACGTTGAGCCTTAACCTTAATTAAAAGAAATCGCAAAAAAGCAGAAAAAAATACTTGAGTGTTGAGTGTTGTTTTGTTGAGTGTTGAGTGTCTAATCAGAGTGGAGCCTTCGAGTTAATCATTATATTGTGTGGGGACTGTTTTGCATGTGGTGGAGCACGAACTTACGGTCGCCTTTTGAAGCATTTATCTAACCTAAACCTATAATTACCATGCAAGGCCTGATGATGGATTTTCCACTAACGCTCACGTCATTTTTCAGACGAGCGGAAACTCTTTTTCAACACAAGCCAATCATTACCCGTCTGCCGGATAAATCCATCCATCGGTATACGTACAAGGATTTCATCGTCCGCGCAAAAAAGTTGGCGGTAGGCTTGTCCAAACTTGGCGTGGTCCAGGGTGATCGAGTGGGTACGTTGTGTTGGAATCATTATCAACATCTCGAGATCTATTTTGCAGCTCCTTGTTCCGGATTTGTCCTGCACGCATTGAACCTCCGTCTGTCTCCTGACGATCTGACCTACATTATTAATCACGCCGAGGATAAAGTGATCATTGTTGATCAAGTATTGCTACCGTTGTTCGAGAAATTTCGCCAGAACATCAATGTGAGTCACGTCGTAGTGATCCCCAATGGTCAGGGGCCTGTTCCAGCTGAATTCATCAACTACGAAACCCTGCTTGAAACTGGTGACGAGACTTTGTTTAACGCGTTCGAAGGCGATGAAAATACTGCAGCATCACTTTGTTACACATCAGGAACTACCGGCCGGCCAAAAGGAGTATTGTATTCGCACCGATCAATTGTACTTCATTCGTTGACAATTTGTTTTGCAATCGGGGAAGGGTTTACCGAAAGAGACATTGTGCTTCCCGTTGTGCCGATGTTCCATGTCAACGCCTGGGGTATGCCTTTTCATGATATCATGTTAGGCACCACGCTGGTGCTGCCTGGCCCATTTCTCGATCCGGTGAGTTTGTTGGAATTGCTGGACGCTGAAAAGGTAACTATCACAGCCGGAGTTCCCACTATCTGGACGGGAATTCTGCAAGTGCTGGATACCAATCCCGGCAAGTACAATTTGAATTCATTGCGTTTCATGCTAGTGGGGGGTTCGAACGCATCAAAATCTCTTATTCAGGGGTTTGAACAACGGCATCAACTCAAAGTTATCCAGGCGTGGGGTATGACCGAAACTTCGCCCCTTGGAAGCGTTAGTTATATCGGAAGCCGCGAAGCGCTATTGCCTTTCGACGAACAGTTCGCTTATAGGTCCAAGCAGGGCAAACCAGCAACCATGGTGGAGATCCGGGGTAGAAATAGCGATGGCATTATCCCCTGGGACGGAAAGACCATGGGAGAACTTGAAGTGCGTGGCCCCTGGGTGGCTAGTGCGTATTATAACGCGGTTGATGATGAAGGAAAATTTACCGAAGACGGATGGTTTTGTACTGGTGATATAGTCACAATTGAAAGTGACGGCTGGATTGAAATTAAGGATCGAAGTAAAGACGTTATTAAATCAGGCGGAGAATGGATTAGCTCAATTGCATTGGAAAGCGCGATCATGGGACATCCAGCGGTGTTGGAAGCAGCTGTGTTTGCAATTCCCGATGCAAAATGGGGAGAGCGTCCTATGGCAGCGGTGGTGTTAAAACCCGGAATGAATATCTCAGGCGGTGAGCTTCATTCATTCCTGACGCCGTTGTTCGTCAAATTCTGGTTGCCCGATACTTTTGAGTTTGTAAAGGAGATACCCAAAACGTCCGTTGGCAAGTTTAAGAAAAGCGTTTTACGAGAACTTTATAAGGATTTAAAAAACAAACCGGCTTAGTTTTATTTGCTTGCAACTTTCCTACTTACCTTGCTCAGCTTGGTATCCTTAATAGTAGGAAGAAGGGATTCATCCATTGACTTGACGGCGTCAGCGAGTATTTCCAGTTGCATGAGATTATTGGAAATCTGATCTGCATCTTCGCTTTCTTTCACGCCATTAATCATAAATGCGACGATCTGTTCACCATTGTAAACAGGCATATAACTAAGGTTAGGATGTTTTTTATATGCGTCGCGAAGACTTTCTCCCAAGGTTGTGATTTGGTCTTCGATGCGTATATAGTCCTCGGTAGAATTAATAGAGTACTTTGTGAGGTCATGGTTAACGAGCAATACCGATGCTGCCGGAAACTGTGCAATTGCGTCTAAACTTCCACCTATGAGTGTCGCGATCACCAGGGCAGTGAAGAAATTTTTATGTAGATTTTTCATAGTTTCTAATCGGTTTCCCAGCACCTGTTGACAAAATGGTGCCAGAGCGAGCCCTTTCGAATTTGTGGGCGCTGAGAGCGATTATAATGATGGATGAAATTCGGGTTGTGGATGCTTCTCTACAGAAGGAAAGGGTTCTCCCCAAAGATTAAAATATGCTTTTCTGGCGCCGCCCATCGCGGTTTTTGGGGAATGATTGGCGAAATTGATTAAGGCGTGTGGCCAAGCGGTTTTTCAACCCGAAATGGAAGGGCAGGGGAAAAATTCACGAGATACTCAAACCGACTTTATCCCAATTCTGGATGGCGGTTGTCTCAAATTGGAAATAGAACCTAATGCTTCAGGTAGTCGCGACGTTCGACAATGCGCTTTTCAACCAGATTAAAAAACTTGTTCCGTTCACGTTCACCTACCGTGCTAATCAACGTCGACTTGTTGATCACATTCGTTAAGAAATCTTCAGTTTCTCTGCAGAACGACTCTTGCGTTGTGGTAAGAATGTTTAATGTGTTGTATGTAATTGATGCGATCCTCTTTTCTCCGATCTTAAAAAGAAATGTTGTATCAGTTAAAAGAAACTCATTGTGATAAAGTTTAAATGTGCCACCATTTCCCTTAGCACCTTGTGCAGCACAATTGCGAATTTCCTGAACCATCGTTAGATATTCGTCCATTAATGCCCTGGCTTCTGTCAAGCTGATGAAGCCGTTTTCATAATAGAACTGAACTTGTCGAACGGTCACGTTAAAGGTCTCGTCACTCCAAATTTCAGAGCTTGGTATCAGGGAATATTTATCCCAGATCTTCTTACCGATATCGATCAGCTGCTGCGACACCAGGCCCGGATCATAACGCATCAAATCAAACTTTGGATGGCGCTGATACGACTTCAACCAGAAGAACAGTTTAAACTGTGTGAGTCCTGGATACTTAAAATAATAAGGTGGCGGAATATCTTTCGCTGAATATATTACCTCCTTGTCCTCGAATGCCTCCATGTTCGCAAGGTCATTCAATAAGGATGAGAGCCATTTCTCCAGCGTAAAGTTTTCAGGATCAATTCTCCTTTTCCTGAAGGATATTATCTCGCTCGACGGAGACAGGAGCGCGTCCAGTGAGATCTTGTAATGCCCGCAAAGTTTTTTTACCTCTTCCAGTGAAAGAACGGTTTCACCTCGTATGCGCCGATACACGCTATCACGACTTACATTTAATACTTCGGCTAACTCATCTGGAAAAGAAAGATTCTTAGGAAGGACCTGACGGATCTGATCCAAAAAAATTGATTGAATATTAGTTGTCACCAACGGTTGCATTTTTTGGGCTTAGGAAAAATAGGTTGCTAATAATACTACTAAAATTTCGATTTGCAATTCCGGCTGTCGACGGTAGGAAAAATATTTGGAAATTTCCTGCAGCCTGAGTCTCAAGAGTGTGTTGAGAATTTTATTTTTATCCAATATTAATTTACTTGGAGAAGAATTAGCCTCGCAAAAATAATTGGCATCTGTGGGCTGGTGAAGGATGCGTTCCAACTTAGAACGGCTATGTTAAATGAAGGCATCGGGCGGACGCATCACAGACGTGGCGTTTTAATTAATGCCGCGATTTCCTATAGAATGCATACTCTCCATGGCGCATACGAATAAACAAATTACCAACCCCCGTACAGGTCAAACCATTAAGTTCATTCTTACATCGACTGATACTCACGGAAAACTGCTGGAGATGGAAAGCTCTTTCCGGCCGTTCTCCAAAGAACCTCTTCCACACTATCACCCGACCCAGGTCGAGGATTTTCTTGTGATTTCCGGACAATTAATGGTGAGAATGAACGGACAGGTCACGATCTATAAAAAGAATGAAAGCTTCCATGTGCCCGCTAATGTGGTGCATTCTATGTGGAATGGTTCTGGTGAAAAAACAGTAGTCAACTGGAAAGTCAAGCCAGCGTTAGACACAGAAAATCTTTTAGAAACAATCTCGGGCCTTGCAAATGATGGAAGGACGAATTCCAACGGTGTGCCTAACTTGCTCCAAACTGTATTGATCGCTAATAAATACTCACAAGTCTTTCGTGCAGCAAGCCCACCTTTTATTCTGCAAAGAGTAGCATTCATTCTAATAACGCCTATTTCATATCTCCTGGGCTACAGGCCGTATTATAAAAAGTACTTTGACTAACGTAAATTTTAGATCGGCACTAACGACTCCAACGTGAGATCCTAAAAACGGTTCTGAAGCTCCAAACATGCGTCATTTGTCGGTTAGGAATAGATTGTGTTGCCATTGATCGAAAAAGCTGGTTCAAACTGAAAAGGAGCCGACTGCATGGTTCGAATCGTAGGGAGCGCGAATAAATTGATCC
>CAVZFT010000041.1:0-202932 GCA_963774615.1 uncultured Cytophagales bacterium | reverse complement strand
TGAACTGGTTGTAATTGTTTCGTTGATGGGTACGGGGTTAAAGATTGACGAGCGATTTTCATTTAGAGACTGGGCTATTCCGTTGCGCTTGGGCAGTATTACGATGCTTCTTAGCATAGGAATTACTGCTATCCTGGGATATTTTTGGTTAGGGTTTAGTATTCCATCTTCTATCCTTCTCGGTGCCTCTTTAGCCCCGACAGACCCTGTACTTGCATCTGATGTTCAAGTAGGTCCACCGTTAGAGAAATCGAGAAGTAGAGTTAGGTTTGCTTTGACTGCTGAAGGCGGGCTAAACGATAGTATGGCATTTCCATTTACTTGGTTAGCAATAGTATTAGTGGGCTTCTCCGTGAATAGTGATACGATAACAACGTGGTTCATTAAGGATTTGGGTTTTAGGATGGTTGTTGGCTTAATAAGTGGGTGGTTGATTGGAAAGGCACTTGCATATTTGTTATTCCATTTGCCGAAGAATACAACACTTGATACACCTGAAGATGGATTTGTGGCCCTTTCTGCCACATTGCTTGTGTATGGCGTTACTGAATTGCTTCATGGGTATGGTTTTTTGGCAGTCTTTGTTTGTGCAGTGACACTTCGCAACTTTGAATTAGGTCACAAATACCATAAAAAGCTTCACGCATTTTCGGATCAAATCGAACGGATACTGGTAGCGATAGTCTTAATTTTATTTGGAGGAAGTATTGGGTATGGGATTTTGTCCATACTTAATTTGCATTTAGTGTTCTTCGGATTGGCATCGATCTTTATTGTAAGACCAGTATGTGCTTACTTTTCAGTTATACGTACCCGCATCCCCAGGAAGGAGAAAGCAATGATAAGCTTTTTTGGAATTAAGGGTGTTGGTTCATTGTTCTATCTGGCATTCGCCCTAAATGAAGCGCCTTTTAAAAATACAGCGGAGTTGTGGTGTGTTGTGTCTTTTATCGTGCTATGCTCCATTGTTATCCACGGATTTTCAGCTGCCAAAACTATGGCGAAGGTTGAGGAGCAAGATTGATGATTTGATTTTTCAAATCATAATCGACCTTATTGCAATTGGATCATGATCGGATGCTACATCACAACATCGGGTAGCAAGTAAAATATAACCAGCTTTAGGCTTTTGTTAATCGAACTCTCGGTTTATATCACTACCTTGGCGTATCATTTGAAGCAATTTCCCCGGCCCTTCCTAACGTTCTGGATACCAGAATTTAGCCCGACTCTCTAAATAATCCCTTCATTTGATCTGCGACATGCTAATTCTCTCCATTGACGATGACGCAGATGATCCCGAATCTTTTTTGATGCAGTTCAAAGAAGTTGATCAGAGGATACCGTCTTGAACAAATTTAGAAATGTGACGCTGGATTATACGTGACCGAACTCACCAAATTAGTTAATCAACCGAATTGTATGATAGAAGCGAAAAAACAACTTATTCTTAATAAGAATGGCCCCGTCATAGTTATTGAAGATGATCCTGATGACCAGGAGTTCCTCATTGAGATTTTTCAAAAACTCAATTATCAGAATAAAATTCTTTTCTTTTTTGATGGACAGGAGGCGCTTGAATATATTAACGCTACTGACGACTTGCCTTTCCTAATACTTTCTGACATTAACCTGCCAAAATTGAATGGATTTGAGTTAAGAGAAAAGCTGAGAACAGATGAAAAGCTCAGCAATAAGTGTATTCCATATTTATTCTTTTCTACTGCTTTAAACCAGAAATCCGTGATAGATGCCTACAGCCAATCAGTGCAGGGATTTTTTGTAAAACAGTATTCAATGAATGAACTGGAAAAAACAGTCACTGTAATTATGGAATACTGGAGACGCTGTGCCGCTCCAAATGATTTTCCTGAGTAATCACTCCTGAAGATCATGACTTACAACGTGTGCAAATTGTTAAAGCTCATTATTGCAGTTTGTCATGCCTCATCCGCCGGCCCCTATGGTTGATGGTCAATGGTCCGACTTTGAACTTCTCATTGGCTTATGGCCGAGAAAAACAAAATAGTAGCAAAAATCGGGGATTTAAATTGCGCTAAGAGGCTAAGCTATTGATAATCAGATCAAGACGTCATGTGCACATGTTCATCGAAAAGTGAATTAACCATATAACTGTTTGATGTTAAGTTTATAGAAGCGGCTCTTTGTTGTACGCACGTCTGGAGAGCATGCTTACATTTTATGCTGTAGCTGCGATTACTACATTCGGGCGGAGCGCTTTTATGCACTTTTTCATTTGTCGTTTCATTTTTTTATAAGAGATTCATGCGAAAGACTCATTTAAGAAACTATAAACAGTTGATGCCTTGTGTAGAATTACCAGTATGTTGGCCCAGAAGGTTAAACAGCGACTGGCGATCTGCGATGGCTTGAAAGAAAAGTATTTGAAATAGTTTTAAACATAATGGCAAGGTCTGTGTTAAAGTAGTGTATTAAAACAAACTTTATGAAAAAACTATCAATCTTGTTCTTAAGCGCACTTGTAACACTTGCTTCTTTCGCACCAATTAATGATGTTGTAGACATTGCAATTGGGTCAGCTGACCATACAACGCTGGTTGCCGCAGTTAAAGCAGCAGACCTAGTGGAAACTCTGAAAGGCACAGGTCCGTTCACTGTTTTTGCCCCAACCAACGCTGCATTTGACAAACTTCCTGCCGGAACTGTAGCATCCTTGCTGAAGCCAGAAAACAAATCACAATTATCAAAAGTATTGACGTATCATGTTGTTAGTGGTAACCTTGATGCGGCCGCAGTAGTTGCAGCTGTCAAAGCTGGAAATGGCAAAGCGGTCGTTACTACCGTGAGTGGTGGTAAACTAACCGTGACACTTGAAAAAGACAAAGTGAAATTAACTGACGAGTCAGGCAACTCAGCCTTTGGTTACAGCTGACCTTAAAGCTAGCAATGGTGTGATCCATGTGTCTGATTCAGTCGTTCTTCCTAAATAAATTTCTTAAGTATCGCTTTGTGAAAGCTCCCAACACTGGGAGCTTTTTTTTGGTTGGGAATGCAAAAGGGTGCGCATGGAGATTTAGAGAATGAACTGGTGCATTCTTGATAATTTGATGGCTACTTACCGATACAAAATGTGCTCAATACAGAATGTCAATACGTTAGGTGGGTCGCGCAACAAACTAGCAACAAAAATTATCTAATCATCGCTAGAAAAAACTAAACATCCCGAAAGAGATTTTTAGGTGTTTGTTGACTTTAACAAAGATAGATGTTAGCAGGTAGAACTTCAAAACGAATTTCATTTTCACGTCCTTGCGATAGATAAAAGGATGGCTACAACGTAGTCATCCTAGTTCATTAAACTGCAAGCATGATTAACTTATTTTTATTATTCAAACGAAAGCGAAGTTGACAACTCTCGCATTGCACCCGCTTGTTGCTTAAGTAATTCGCCTGCATGTTCAGCACCACCCACTGCATCGGCACCAGCAACAAAACGCAATGGCGGCTCTGGCATGTTCGCAATTTGGACAATGGCTTTTGCAAGCTTAGCTGGGTCTCCAGGTTGTTTTCCGTTTGCACCCTTCCAAAATTCCATCTGCTTGATTCTTCTCTCTTTATAATCTTCGATTGGATTTGAAGTTGCATACTGTGTAGAATCGTCCGTCAACAGTTCTGTACGAAAGAAGCCAGGATTAATGATCGTGGTACTTATGCCGAAAGGCTTCACTTCAGGTTGTAGCGATTGCATCCATCCTTCGATTCCAAACTTTGAGGCTGCATAAGCACTTCCAAATTCGACACCAACGAAGCCAGCGCTTGACGATATTGTGATAACATGTCCAGCCTTCTGCTTACGCATGATCGGAAGGATTGCACGTGTAACATTCATCGGCCCAAGTAGACTAGTTGTGAGTTGGCGTTCTATTTCCTCAGGCGTTTGCTCTTCAAAATATCCTGCGTAGAAATTTGCTGCGTTATTGACTAGGACATCAATGCGTCCAATCGTTCTACTGTTTCTTCAGTGGCTGATTTTGCTTCTGACGATTTCGAAATATCTAATTTGACCACTAAAAGATTAGCTGAACTTCCGATAGCTTTAGTGACCTTATCGGGATTGCGTCCCGTTGCTACAACTTTGTGTCCCGCGCTTAGAGCTGCCTTTGCTATATCAAGTCCTAAACCACGACCTGCTCCCGTGATGAACCAAACCTTATCTTCAATGTTATTTTTCATATTCGCATTTTTTGGAATTCATAATTTAGACGATTGAGCATGCAGTTAAAGGCTACGCCTACAACTGAATCGCGCTACAAAGGTATGGTCGAGATGAGGTCCCAAATAACAATAATCAAAGAGAAAACTAAGAATTTCAAAGATGTCCTGGGCTCTGATCGCGCGACATACTTTTTGCCAGTCGCTTGACCAGGCATTAAAATTTAATCTAGCATATCGTGAAATTGAGCACTTTGATTTACTTAACTTTGGCGTATGGAAAAAAAGAATCCTGCGACTTCAGAGTTCAACTCAGAGATAAAATTAAAAGGATTCAAAGCCTATGCGGTAGATGGCAATGCTGCTGGTCATAACTACAGCAGGAAGGATTTTTATAAGATTAGTTTAACGTCTGGAAAATATCTTTTTCATTACGCTGATCGTAGTTTCGAGACTGATGAAACAATTCTGTTTTTCGGCAATCCTCGAATTCCATATTCATGTGAATGATCAGGCAGACAGCGGAGGGCCACGCTTGTCTGTTTACGGAAGATTTTCTAAAGCTTAGTGAACGATCCGAAAGCCTTCTTCATTCACCTCTTTTTAAGAGGTGGAACCCCAATCCTTACCCTAGATAAAGAACAGAAGAAATCTGTTTCAGCTATTTTTCAGAAGATGCTAGCTGATCAGGATTCAAATTATGCCTATAAGGATTAGCTGATTCGAAACTATATCAATCTCATTATTCACGAAGCCTTGAAGATGCAGCCCTCGGAGACGGTAACTCAATCTAAAAAGGCATCGGAACGGATTACAGCCGTTTTCCTGGAATTATTGGAGCGACAGTTCCCAATCGAAAGTACAGAACGCCCGCTACAGTTGAAGACTGCTCAAGATTATGCACAAAGTTTGTCTGTGCACGTCAATCATTTAAATAGTTCTGTTAAGGAGATAACGGGCAAGCCTACGACTGCTCACATCTCTGACAGGATTATTAGCGAGGCAAAAGCGCTGCTTCAACACACAGATTGGAGCGTTTCAGAGATAGCCTATTCCCTCGGCTTTGAATATCCTACCTATTTCAACAACTTCTTTAAAGAAGAAGACCGGTCAGATCCCCAAAGCACTAAGGTCCGTCCCTCATCAATACGAGACACAATCTTTACTCACCCATCGATGAATGAAGCTTTCAACGATCTCTACGCTTCAATTTGATTCAGTAATATTTGAAGTGTCTATCAAGTTGTAATACATTTAACTACTCTGCTTAAGTAATCTTGCATTGATGGCAACCAGAATAGTGCTCAGACTCATCAGCACAGCACCTACTGCCGGGTTAACATAATGCCCCATTTATACAAGGGACCAGCTGCCAGTGGAATGGCTACAATGTTGTTGCCTGCAGCCCACCATAAATTTTGGATCATTTTCCTGCAGGTTGCACGATGTCATCGATTTTAATTTGAAGACAGACTGCATCGAGTGTCATGCCTTACAGCTCCAACTAAAACCTGAAAGTTTAGCAGTGGATGCATTCCATCGGTTTGAAGGTATGTCAAGCACCGATCACAATAGCATCGTGTTCGCGATTTCTTCTCAGGATCAAAAAAATACGCCATGGTTAGTCAGATGCTTCAACATATTTTCGCTTTAATGAAAAAAATGTGAATGACATTGAATTGAAATTGGACTCTGAAAAGCGGAGCGTTTGTGATTGATGAGGGACCATCTTGAATCAGAATCCCGATACAAAACTTCGAAAAAATATTCGCCAATAGATCATCGGTTGTAATGGCCCCAGTGATCTCTCCCAAATAGTGCAACGACTGTCTGATATCCATTGCCAGGAAATCCCCGGTAACATGATTGGCCATTCCATGCAACACACGATCCAACGCTTCATGCGTCAGTAGTAGTTGTTGATAGTGTCTTAGATTGGTTACAACAACATCTCCGGATTTTACGGTCTTCACCTGAAAGGCAGCAAGTATCTTATCCTTCAGCTCGCTGATGTTGGTTTTGTTGGATGCGCTTATAAATATAAAGTCATGTCCTTTGAGCACATCGACCAGTTTCGGGTCAGCCTTGTCAACTTTGTTTCCTGTTTTAATATACGGGGCGTCGAATTTTTTCAGCGCTTCTTCTTCAGATGCGATTTCTTCCAGCGAGGTCTGTGAAAGGTCGAAGAGGTAAATAATGAGAGATGCTTTTTTCATACGATCACGCGTGCGCTCAACACCCATCGCTTCGATCACATCCGCAGTTTCGCGTAGGCCGGCCGTATCAGTAAACCGGAAGTTTATTCCTCCCAGCACCATTTCATCTTCGATGACGTCACGCGTTGTGCCTGGAATCTCTGAAACGATGGCACGTTCTTCATTCAGAAGCGTATTGAGAAGGGTGGATTTACCAGCATTGGGTTTTCCCGCGATAACGGTAGGCACACCGTTCTTAATTACATTTCCCTGGTCGAATGATTCTATCAGTCGTTGCAGGAACGTTTGAATATTGATGATGAGTTTTTTGAGGTCATCTCGTTTGGCGAATTCAACATCTTCTTCACCGAAGTCAAGCTCCAGCTCGATCAACGACGCAAAGTGTATTAATTCTTCACGCAACTGATTTATCTCTTTGGAAAATCCACCGCGCATCTGATTCAATGCTGCCTGCCGTGCATTATCTGTTTCGGCTGTGATCAGATCGGCTACCGCTTCTGCTTGTGCAAGATCAAACCGGCCACTAAGAAAAGCCCGCTTGGTGAATTCACCGGGTTCAGCCAGCCGCGCCCCATTCTTTAAGAGAAGCTTTATGATTTCTTTTACGATCACGGGTGAACCATGACATGAGATCTCTACGCTGTTTTCTTTCGTAAATGAATTGGGTTCTTTGAAGATGGAGACCAGTACTTCATCAACCGCTCTTTCTCCATCGTTGATAGAACCAAAGTGTATCGTATGTGAATCCTGCGAACGAAGATCTTTTCCTTTAAAGCATTTCTGGGCAACGTCAATCGAGTCCTTACCGGACAACCTTATCACAGCAATCGCGGAAATTCCCTGTGCCGTGGCAAGTGCTACAATAGTATCATTGATTGAGGCGGACATGGCCGCAAGATAGTTGGTAGAGTCCATAGTCCATAGTCGATGGTCAATGGTAGGTGTGCGTTGATCGTGTGCACAATGTCTATGCGGCAGGGATGACATGGGCATGACTAACTGTATCGACCATGGACCGACTAACCATGGACTATTGACCAGCTGACTATGGACTATCGACCACTTACTATTGACTAAACTACTGACTACTACTCTAACTACTTACTACTACTTTCTGCCTTACAATCAACACCGGTACTTTCACCCGGTGCCGTACTGTATCCACAGTCGTTCCAAAAATAAGATCCTTGAAGAACTTGTGACCGTGTGCACCCATTACCAGTAGGTCTGCGTCGAATTCTGTGACCATCTTGGGTATTCGTGCGTCGCGGGTTGCCATATCCGATCATCACATCTACATTATACCCCTTCGCAATAAGCTGAGTCTTGTAATTCTCCAGTGACACCGTGTCTTTTCGTTGACTCATGATCCGCAATGTCGCTTCCGTAAACCATTGCCCCTGCTGTTTCCACTACGTGGAGTAGGAGGTATCTGCGCCTGTGCTCCACCCTGAGCCAGGGCACTTTGAATAGTGAGTGCATCTATCGAGCTGAAGTCCAGTGTAATGGCAATCCGTTTATAGACCGGACTGCTGCTCACATCCAACGTAACGGCTGTACCATGGGGAATCTTGGCATCTTTTTCGGCCGCTCTTCGCTCAATGAGCGGCTTGAAAATAATGTAGAGCAATAACAATCCGGCGCCGATCACGACAGGCACGACAGTGATCCAGAGTATCCATGCGCTATCGCCCGCAGCAGCCAGCCAACCCGTTATTTCTTGTATTACAAGCTTGACATTGAGTGATATAATAGTTCCGGCAATGAGCCAGGCAGCGATCTTCACCCAGGGTTTGATTACAAACACACCCATTTTTTCCTTGTCGCTGTTGAAATGGATGAGCGGAACGATGGCGAACCCGAGTTGCAGACTCAATACCACCTGACTGAAGATCAGCATGGCGCCGGTCTGAGATTCACCATATATCGAAATGACTATAAATGCCGGGATGATGGCAATCAATCGCGTGATGAGTCTTCGTAACCATGGCGCAATACGCAGATTGAGATATCCTTCCATTACGATCTGACCTGCCAGTGTTCCGGTAATGGTTGAACTCTGGCCTGCAGCGACAAGAGCCACCCCAAATAGGATAGGAGCAAGGCTCCGTTCCCAGCAACGGTGCCAGTAGACGGTGCGCATCCTGAATATCTTCAACTTCATGCATCCCAGCCTTATAAAAAGTGGAGGCGGCAAGGACAAGTATGGCAGCGTTGACAAAGAGCGCTGCGTTTAGCGCTATGGTGGAATCAATGAGATTATACTTTATTGCTGACCAGATTCCTTTTTCCGATGTGTTGATCCGGCGTGTTTGCACCAATGAAGAATGGAGGTAAAGGTTGTGAGGCATTACCGTTGCTCCAATAATACCGATGGCGATGTAAAGCGCTTCATCACCGGGCAACGACGGGAATAAAGCCATGTAGCCAGTTCGCCTACGTTGGGTTTTGCGAAGAACATTTCAACGACAAATGCGCCTCCGATGATCGACAACCAATGCGATGATAAACGCTTCGATCTTTCGCATTCCATAACTTTGAAGAAGAAGCAGCAGGAGCGTATCCAATACTGTAAGGCTCACCCCCCAGATGAGCGGAAGGCCGAACAATAATTGCAAGCCTATAGCCATACCAAGTACTTCGGCAAGGTCACATGCGGCGATGGCGATCTCCGCAAGTATCCAGAGACAGAAGTTAACGGGTCTGCTATACGTGCTTCTGGAAGCTTGCGCCAGGTCAAGTTGGCGAACCAACCCGAGCCGCGCACTGAGGCTCTGGAGAAGCAGCGCCATGAGGTTTGACATCAGCAGCACCCAGATGAGCGCATAACCGAATTTGCTTCCTCCGGCAATATCTGTGGCCCAGTTGCCCGGATCCATGTATCCAACACTCACTAAATAGGCGGGACCCATAAAGGCCAGCGCCTTTCTCCATCCTTTGCGATTGGTTGCATCAATGGAGGAATGTACTTCACTGAGAGACTTACGCTGTATCGTATTTTCGATTTCCATATGTTCTTCTTAAACGGCGACTAAAATGTTCTTTGAAACAGCTTTTGAAAGTGATATTCTTTTTGTGCCTATCTCTACCTCAAGGCTTTCGTCATACTCTTCTTTGCTGATCAGGGCTATTTGTTTTCCGGGAACAGCGCCGATCTTATCGAGATACTTAAGCAGGGTGGCGTCTGAGTCCTTCACGGCGGTGATCTCACCTTGATAACCAGGTGCAAGATCATTGAGAGGTTGTTGAGGCTTAGCTTTTACATTTCCATTGTGGTCCGGTATCGGCTCACCGTGTGGGTCTGTCGTTGGAAACCCCAAAAACTCATCAAGCTTTTCAATAAGGATGGGTGAATGGATATGTTCGAGCTGCTCCGCGATTTCATGCACTTCGTCCCAATTGAAACGAAGCTTTTTGACGAGGAACGTCTCCCATAAGCGGTGCTTGCGTATTACAGTCAAGGCTTCGCTTTTTCCATGCTTCGTCACTCTCACTCCATAATATCTCTCATAGGAGATGACATTTTTTGCAGAAAGCTTCTTCAGCATGTCTGTTACGGACGCTGCCTTTGTTTTCATTGCTTCTGCGATCTGGTTGGTCAATACGTCCGTCGAGCCGCCAACTGACAGGTGATAGATCGTCTTTAAATAGTTTTCTTCTGCGAAGGTTAGCATCTTAATTAGAATAACGCCTTACAAAAATAAAAGTTTAGGCTAGTCTAAAAAAATATTTAGGATAATTATTTAGCCTTTGCGTCTCCGATCAGCTATCGGGACCCACGCACACCATGCCCATGCCTCGCGAGACGTCGGAGCTGGCTAGGTCATTACTCATAACTCAAAGTATGCTTTCCATCGTTTGCAGAAGCTTTTTTTCTTCGGATGACCAGAACACGTCCTGGGGTAGGGTTGTGTAAAACTTACGGCTTTTTATAGCCGTGAGGACTTCTGTGGCTGAAAAAGTCTCCGGATTAAAGGGAATTGCTGCGTGGTAGGGCTCACAGACTTTTACCCATAGTGGATGGTCAATGAGGAGGATAGGTAGCTGGTTGCCAAGGTATTCGTACAGCTTGGTCGGAACGGAATTTATTGTTGATGGATTGGATGGATAAGAGATTATTCCAATGTCGGCTGCTTGAATTGCCGAAAGTATATCCTCATGACGGACAATAGAATTTCCGCCTTGGAGCTCTATGAAGGGATAATGTTGAATCTTGGATTGTATAAGCGCCAACGTTTCACTTTTCGAACTATATCCAATAATCTCCAGATGTATTCGATTGTCTGACTCATGGAGTTTCTTGGCTAGATCAATCGCGATGAATACGCCTGTAGTTTCTGCCAGTGTACCAGTGAATAAAAGTTTAATAAGGTTTTCGTTCTTGCTTTTCTTTGGTCCTGTGTTACGCAAGAGGACCAATAACTTTGTTCTCCAACACGGTCCTTTTTTTTCCGAAAAAAGTCATCTCATGTTCGTATCCCTTTTCAGCAAGAAAATAATGACTTGTAAATAGTGTCGACATCCTCTCTTTGAAGCGAACGTAAACAGCAATTAGGGGACGCAGAAATATCGGGAATGAATTTCCATAACGGATATTTCGATAGTAATTCTCCTGGATGTCGTAGATAACCTTGCATCCTGTGAGTACCTTTGCCAGGAATGAAATGAATATAAGCTCATGAGTGCAAATTATAATTAATGATGGGCGGAGCTTAATTACTTTAGCGAGAACGTTGAATGGTGCGAATATTCTGGATACGCTGAATCTGTTGACGCTGGGTAATTCCAGTACACTCGGATTTGTGTGAGACTTCGCTCCATCTTTTGCCGATATCGGAGCACCTATGCAATACACTTCAAATTTCTTCGACAGGCTCACTCCAATTTTATCAAACATTCGAGGTTCAGTGGCCGGTTTAAGAACAGAAGCGAGGACTATTCTCCTTTTTTTTATTTCTTGCATGTCGATTTAAATCTAATATAATGGAATTGAAACAACGTGTCGAAAAAATCTGGGAGGACCGCGCCCTTCTTCAGCAGCCAGAGAATCAGGAGATCATTCGTTCGGTGATCGAACAGCTTGATAGCGGAACATTACGTGTTGCCCAGCCGGTATCTGATGGTTGGCAGGTCAATGAGTGGGTAAAAAAAGCGGTGATCATGTACTTTCCCATTCAGCAAATGGAAACCATTGAGGTTGGACCGTTTGAATTTCACGACAAGATAAAACTGAAACGCAACTACAAAGAAAAGGGAGTTCGTGTAGTACCACACGCTATTGCAAGATATGGATCGTTTCTCAGCAAAGGGGTTATCATGATGCCTTCGTACGTTAATATAGGTGCGTATGTTGACGAGGGGACCATGGTCGATACTTGGGCAACGGTTGGAAGTTGCGCTCAGATTGGCAAGAATGTTCACCTTAGCGGAGGTGTGGGAATAGGAGGGGTTCTTGAGCCAGTTCAGGCAGCGCCCGTGATAGTAGAAGATGGCGCGTTCATCGGGTCGCGATGTATCGTCGTTGAGGGGGTCAGAGTGGGTAAGGAAGCGGTTTTGGGGGCAAATGTAGTATTGACCGGCAGTTCCAAGATCATTGATATCACCGGCCCGGCACCAGTTGAATACAAAGGTTACGTTCCGGAGCGGTCGGTCGTGATTCCAGGTTCGTTCGAAAAAAAGTTTCCAGCAGGCAATTTTCATGTGCCATGCGCATTAATAATAGGTAAGCGTAAAGGAAAGCACCGATAAAAAAACATCGCTAAATGATGCACTTCGGGAAAATAATGTTTCCGTGTAATCGTCTACAATTAGGTTGTGGCCATTCCACGCCTGTGCCCGAGTCTTTACGATTAACATTTAACGGTTAACGTAATACGGCTCTTTGGCACATCCTTTGAATTTCATACATCCATAACACGTTATGATTACGTTTATGTAAATTTGAAAGCAAAGTATGCGGAGAATAACGTTTAGTTTATTTCTTATTGCCGTTCTGTCCGGATTCATTGCGGAAGAAGAGGATATTTATCCTCCCGTAAAAAACGTAAGCTTTGCTCGCGGAGAGGTTATCGATTTCAAGATGACCTATGGTTGGATCACCGTGGGAAAGGGAAGTGTCAATATTCACCCTAAATATTACAGGATAAATAATCGCGACTGTTTCAAGATCGATGTACATGGCAAGACGGTGGGTATGGTCGACTGGGTTGCTGATGTCGATGACCGGTGGGGTGCGTATATTGATACGATCGCTATTGTACCCCATCAATTTTACCGCTTTATACGTGAGGGCCGCTACAGAAAAGACGAGTGGACCAACTTTGATCACAAGAACAAAAAGATTGAAGTAAAGACACTCGACAACAAAACCGGACAGCTAAAAGAGCCGAAGTACTACGATGCTCCTGTACAAGTGAGAGATATGGTAGCAGGATTCCTCTATTTACGGAATATGGATATTTCCAAGGTAAAGATTGGCGATACCATAAATGTAAAGGGATTTTTTGAAGATGAGTTTTATAACTTCAAGATCGTATATGCCGGCAAAGAAACGATAAAGGTCAAAGCAGGCAAGATCAGGACCATCGTATTCAAACCGGTTATGCCGAAGAATAAAGTGTTCGACGGGGAGAATTCAGTTACCGCATGGTTTTCGGATGATAAAAACAGGATCCCTGTTAAGATCAATGCCGCTATGTTTATCGGTAGTGCAGGCGTAGAGTTGACGGGGTATTCCGGGCTGAAAAATCCACTTAACCTTGTGAAGTAATATTTAATCGTTATCCGTTATCCGTTAATCGTAGTTCTTTCGACATTGGGAGTTGGACATTGGACATTTAAGACGGAAACATAATAATGCTATTCAATCAGATCGCAAATCTCCTGTTCGGTAAACAGGTATGAATGTCGAACGTCGAATGAAGCTCCTTTCGAAACGCTGCGTCCATTGTGTCCCCGCTTTGCCAGCCGTAAGCGTGCGGTGGTTGACGGTGAAATCCACTTTCACTCACGATTAACGATTAACGGATAACGATTAACGGTCTACGCAGCAGCCCGTTTTAGGAGTTGAATGAGCTTCTCCCGGCTCACAGGCTTGATTATATATTCCTGAACGTCCTTGTTTCCTCTTGCCCTGTTCACGTCCCTGTGGATCGATAGAAGAACTGACCATATAAATAGAAATATCCTTTTTAAGACCCGTCTTTAATGTTGCATAATCTTCAAGAAACATCCAGCCATCAACGAATGGCATATTAATATCGAGAAAGATATAGTCGGGAAGATTTTCTGATTCAGCAGCATGTTCCTTGAGGAAGCTAAGCGCTTCTTCGCCATTCTCGAACTGAAGAATTCTATCAGTAAGTTTGGCTGCCTGTATTGTTCGCAACGTGGTTAGCTGAAAGACCTTATCATCATCCACTAACGCTATTATCGGAGTCTTCGACTGCATCGAAATTATACTTATTGAAATTTACAAAAATTGTTGTTCCCTTGTCAACCTGGCTGGCGATTGAAATCTCTCCACCAAGCGCCTCAATTTGATTTTTTATCATGAATAATCCAATACCCCTGCTTTCGGGGTGCCTGTGGAAAGTCTTGTGAAGCTTGAACACCTGGTGACCATAACGGTCAAGATTTATCCCAAGTCCGTTGTCCCGGGCCTCGAGAATGATATTGGAATTTGAATTGGAATGGAATGTCTTGAACACGATTACCGGTGTTCGATCCGAGTGTGAATATTTTAAAGAATTACTTAAGAGATTGAGGAAAATGCTCTCCAGATAGATGTTTGGATACAGAATAGTAGGTGCTTGCGAAAAATCGCTTTCAATGATTGCCGAAGCTTCAGTGATCTTAGCACTTAACATGCTCTTTACCTGCTGAAGGGCCTGGTCAAAGTGAAGCTCCTGCCGCGGTATGTTTTTATTCTGCTTTATCTTCAATACCTCATTTAGTTCGTGCAGTGTCCGTTGGGTTGTGTGGCCGGATTCTTTTAGCAGGGTCATGTATTCTGCTTTCTCTTCTTCTTTTTCTGATGTCTCAAAAAAGCTGATCAGCGTTAAGATGTTCCCCACTGGTGAGCGAAGATTATGCGAGACAATCTGCGTAAACTCTTCGAGCTGTTCGTTCTTTCTCTTGAGATCCTCAGTAATTGCAATCAGCCTTGAGTTTTGTTCCATGATCTTTGCCTCCGTAAGTTTGCGTTCCGTAATGTCACGAAACTCGGTTACCCGGATCATCTTTCCCTGGTAGGGGATATTCTTAGCTTGTACTTCTAACGAATACCGACTTCCATCTTTGCGGACGCCTTCGACGTCATAAGGTTTTTCAGCGCCTTCTAGAATCTTTCCCATCACATGATCGCGCCACTCTGGGGCTACCAGCCGAAGGCCATCGGATCCCACCAGTTCATCACGGCTAAACCCTGTGATATCGCTTAATCCCTGGTTGCAGTCGATGATCAACCCTTTGTCATGTATACCAATGCCTCCAAATGACGCTTGTTGCAGCGTTCGGAATCTTTGTTCACTTTCCCTGAGCTCTTCTTCGATCTTTTTTCTTTCAGTAATGTCCCGGGCTGTCGCGAGAAGGATCTCTTTCCCGAAGTAGAAACCTTTGGTTAACCTAACCTCTTTCAAAAACTCTTGCCCGTTCTTTTTCTTGCCCCAGAATTCCAACGTCTGAGGTACTCCATTCATAGCCAATTTCATTTTGTCCGCTACCTGATTGACGTCGTTCTTTCCTTCAGCAGAAAGGAATGCAGGCGAGCGTCCAATGAATTCACTTCTGTTGTATCCGTACATCTTGCAGGCTCCATCGTTAACATCTACAAAAGTGCCATCTTGATCCTGAATGTAGATTGCTTCCTCAACTGAATTGAATAATGTCCGGTAGCTTTCTTCACTTTCCAGAACATGTGTCTCTACTTTTTTTCGTTCCGTTATATCCTGTGCGGTTCCGGTTAGCTTGATCAGCTCACCTTGTTTGTTCCAAATACCATTGCCTGATGCTTCGATCCACTTTATAGTTCCATCTGGCCATATCACACGGTGTTGAACATAATAGATTTTCCTGTTCGCCAATGTCTCTTGTATTGCGAGAGCGATTACCTCCCGATCGTCAGGATGGACAAGTTTTCTGTACGAGCCTATGTCTCCACTAAATTCTTTTTTTGTGACCCCGAAAATCTTGTATACAATATTGGACCATCTGACCTTGTCGGTTTTCATGAACCATTCCCAAATGCCAACTTGCGCCGCCTCAAGCGCCATATCGATGTGGTGTTGACGATCAGATGCTTTTTCAAGTGAATTTTTTAGTGGCTTAACAACGGCCTTTGATCTCGATTTCTTTTCAGACTTTTTCTTTGGTGCTCTTTTCTTAGGAACCATCTTCAAAATGCTTTCGGTTCAAAATTTACGACAAATGAATTGTCCAAAAAAAATAACTATTCGGCTTATGGTCTGTTGTTTGCTTAAGTTCAAGTGGGTAACTTTCAACAAAACCTAATCCTATATTGTATGTGGAAAGAATTTAAAACCTTCGCCCTGCGGGGAAATGTCGTCGACCTCGCTATAGGTGTAATCATTGGGGCCGCATTTAACAAGATTGTGGGGTCGCTGATTGATCACGTAATCACACCACTTCTGCTGAAACCCGCACTGGATGCTGCTAATTTGCAGCATCTTGAAGAGTTAACGCTCTTTGGCACCGTAAAATATGGTACGTTCATTTCTGCAGTGATCAATTTCATACTTGTAGCATTTGTATTGTTCCTCATCGTCAAGGGAATTAATGCTACAAAGGCCAAAGAGGCTCCAGCGCCACCGCCTGGACCCTCCGATGAGGTCAAACTTTTGACTGAGATAAGAGATCTGCTGAAAAAGTAGATAGTTAATTTTTCCGGAAGCGTTCACTGACGATGAGCTCTTTGCTTCCTGGAGTGTATTTGTAGAATCCAACATTAGACTTGACACCTTTGTGTCCCGCTTGTACCATGTTTACCAGTAGGGGACACGGTGCGTATTTAGGATTGCCAAAGCCTTCATACAACACGTTGAGGATCGAAAGGCAAACATCAAGTCCTATAAAATCTGCAAGCTGCAACGGCCCCATTGGATGCGCCATTCCCAATTTCATCACAGTATCTATTTCATTCACTCCCGCAACCCCTTCATACAACGAATAGATGGCTTCATTGATCATTGGCATCAGTATACGGTTTGCAACAAACCCGGGATAATCATTCACTTCAACAGGCACTTTGTCCAGCTTCACGGAAAGATCCATTACTGTCTTGGTGACCTCGTCGGTGGTGCTATATCCTCTGATCACCTCAACAAGCTTCATGATCGGCACCGGATTCATAAAATGCATGCCGATCACTTTGTCAGCTCGTTTTGTTACGGATGCGATTCTCGTGATAGAGATTGAAGACGTGTTAGTTGCCAGGATACTTGATTGGGGGCAGTATTTATCAAGGTCCTGAAAAATCTTAAGCTTCAGGTCAATATTTTCTGTTGCTGCTTCCACCACAAGCTCCGCGTCTTTGACGCCTTGTTCGGTACTCGTAAAAATTGAAATATTCTGAATGGCTTTCAGCTTGTGTCGCCGGTAATCGTGCCCTTCTCGACTTGTCTGCTAAGGTTTTTGTCGATCGTACTTAACGCTTTCTTCAACGCGTCTTCCGAAATGTCGATCAGGGAAACTTTATATCCGTTCTGAGCAAACACATGGGCAATCCCATTTCCCATTGCTCCCGAACCTATCACAGCAACTTTATTCATGAATTTAACTCTTTAGTGAATTATCGACTGACTCTATGCACAAAGTAAATATTTGATTTCAAGATTACTTACTCCGAGGCCAACGTGACCATCATCATTCTTCCGTCCCGATTTCATTGGCAAGCCCCATTGCGTTAAACCGGATCACCAGTCGTAACGACTGCTCTTGCGAAGTCACGTTACAGTCACCAGACGGCTTAAGAAAATAGTAATAGAATTTTTGATTGCGTTTGTAGAGCTCTTGTTCGTCAGGCTTTCCCAATAGATCGACAATATCCAGCTCGCTCAATGCAAGAAATTTATCCTTTTGTGAAAGAAGCGTATCCTTCTTCTTTGCTCTTTCGCCAGCGCATCCGTTTTTGTCGTTTTTCCACGCCGTTATATCAATGCCTTCAATGTCAGGAAGGGATCGTCCGCATGAAGATAAGATCAGGAAGGTAAGGGCAATGCTATGCAACGCGGATCTGCGCATTCCTTCTTTGAATTAAATTGAACCAGACACCGGAAATAATACCGTACGAGATGCTCAACAGATAAAGCCATTCAGACCATCCGTTGACGAAAGTAAGGATCGCCAGCAAAGTAGAGTAGGAGATGATTCTGATCCATTCAGCAAACGGAGCCCATGAACGATTTTCAAATAAGACACCACAATTGACTACCACCATGGTGATCAAAAAGGAGATCAATGCCTTTTCCGGGAAGGCAAATTTACCGCTGAAAACAGGAACAATGATGCGCCGCCCAGGCATAATACAAATTGAAAGAGAACATAAAGGTTCAGAAGCATTGGTGCCGGCGTTTCGTATTTTTTGTATACAGACCGATCCACTTCAGGCGCAGCGCCGGTATCCGCCAAGTGATGGAGGCATCCAGCCTGGCTTCATGAATAAATACTTGATCTTGTCTGACCATGATGGAATCCTCTTTAGGTCTTTGCTCATTTCAACGTAGTGGCTGACATTAGCATAGACCGCATTCCAACTGTTAATAGGTTTGGTTATTCCATAAGTTGGCTTCTCTTCTTCGGCCTGAAAAGTACCAAACATCTTATCCCATATGATGAGAGATCCAGCGTGATTCTTGTCGATGTATTTCGGATTCCGGCCATGATGTACGCGGTGATGTGAAGGTGTATTGAAAATGTATTCAAACCACCCCATTTTACCAATTGTTTCAGTATGGATCCAAAACTGATATAAAGTGTTAAACGCGCTTATAAGAATAAAATGCACCGGATCAAATCCCAACAGCGCAATAGGCAGGTTGAACGCAAATGTCCATACAGTCTGTAACGAGCTTTGTCTTAGCGCCACCGACAAGTTATATTCTTCACTTTGGTGATGCACCACATGGCCGCCCCAGAACAGATTTACTTCATGACTCATTCGATGTCCCCAATAGTACGCCAGGTCAACGAGCAGAAAAAGTACAAGCCAATAGTACCAAGTTGGCTGGAGCGTGAAGAATGCGAACTGTTCGAAAAGGATGGTATAAACGCCAATACCCAGAAAAGTCAGGAACAAACCCGATAATTGGGACGTTATTCCACAACTTATGTTGGCGATCGCGTCCGGAAAACGGTAGAGATCTTTGTGTGTAAATCGCTCAATAAGTAGCTCAATCCCAATGAGGATAAAAAAAATCGGGATGGACAGGACGATCGGGTTGAGGTTCAAGCTGAATTATCATTTAATTTGCGCCCAAATTTACGAACATGAGCGTTAAGATTTTCAAGGCGGTGTGGTTTCTTTCGATGTTGGGGGTTCTGCTAATTCTCCTGTACTCGTATGCTGGTCTGCCGGTTGATGTTGTGGTGAACGAAAATGGTGGATCATCCGATCTCAGTAGGTAAAGACAACTTCTTTTACCTCGCCGCTACAGTCATCGCTGTAGTTAACGCACTGGTATTTGTTATAAATAATGTCTATCGCAAGGATCCGGATTTCAGGACCTGGTTTTATGGGCTTGTGATCTGCCTTAACTTCTTTTTTGTGGTCGCCCTAAACTTCATCTCTTTATATAATAGTGGTGATGAATTTGACTATAGCAGGATTGAATATCTTATCCTTGGAAGCACGGGGCTTTTCGTCGTATGGGCCCTGGGATGGCCCGCTTTACAGTTTGTACAGGAAAATATCTGTTAAGGAGCCAGTTTAAAATACCATCTTCAACTACCTCATAAACAGTAGTTTACAGCTATTTACTTAATAAATTTTTGTAACTGTTCTATTATTGGAATTGATGGAAGTCAACTCAAAAATCATTTAATTAGATGCGAAATGAATTTTTAAAAGTCCTGGTGGACATCTGCAAACGTCCGCCAGGACTTGACTACCACAATTTTTTAGACTTGTGAACTGATTTTTTAGGCTTATTCAATTCATTTATTATTCCGGATACTTCTATGGGGAAAGCAGAAAAACCTTCGGCTATGTTTGAGTATAATGAATCAAGCATCAAGTCGCTTGACTGGCGTGAACATATCAGGCTAAGACCTGGAATGTATATTGGCAAGCTTGGTGATGGTTCATCAAAGGACGATGGAATCTACGTCCTGGTGAAAGAGGTTATGGATAACTGTATCGATGAACATATGATGGGATATGGAAAGATCATTGATATCAAGATAACGGAGCATCGCGTCGTTGTTCGCGATTACGGACGTGGTATTCCATTGGGCAAGGTCGTTGATGTTGTATCAAAAATAAACACGGGAGCCAAGTATGATTCCGGGGCCTTTCAAAAGTCTGTCGGTCTTAACGGTGTTGGTACGAAGGCGGTGAATGCGTTGTCAAATTACTTTAAAGTACAGGCCTTCCGTGACGGACAAACAAAGCTCGCAGAATTCAAGAAAGGTGTACTTTTCAATGATCCGCGGCATGGGAAAGACGGAGGAAAAGAACGGCACGGTGGTAGAGTTTGAACCTGATAACACCATGTTCAAGCATTATCACTTCATTCCCGAATACCTTGAAGACCTTATGTGGAATTATGCATTCCTTAACGCAGGTCTTACAATCAATTTTAACGGAAAGAAATTCTTTTCAAAGGACGGTCTGCTCGATCTGTTAAGGCAGAAATCCGACGCAGAAGATCTTCGCTATCCGATCATCCATTTCAAAGGCAACGACATCGAAGTAGCGATAACTCATGGTAGTCAATACGGCGAAGAATATTATTCCTTTGTCAACGGCCAGAACACAACGCAAGGAGGAACGCACCTCGCAGCTTTTCGCGAGGGGGTAGTCAAAGGGGTACGTGATTTCTATAAGAAAGACTTTGATGCTTCGGACATCCGTGCAAGTATCATAGCGGCAGTTGCCATTCGCGTTCAGGAACCGGTATTTGAATCTCAAACAAAGACCAAGCTTGGCTCGATGAATATGTCGCCCGAAGGTGCAACGGTACGAGGTTATGTCGGCGACTTTGTTGCTAAGGAACTTGAAATATATCTTCACAAGAACCCAACTGTAGCGGACGCGCTCTCAGAAACGTATACTTCAATCTGAACGGGAGCGGAAGGAGATTGCCGGTATCAAGAAACTTGCGAACGAACGGGCCAAAAAAGCAAATCTTCACAACAAGAAACTTCGCGATTGCCGCTATCACTTCGACGAAAAGAATGAAAAGGGTGTGGATTCTGTGATCTTCATTACGGAGGGAGATTCAGCCAGCGGATCAATAACAAAATCTCGCAACGTGGAAACGCAAGCTGTATTCAGCTTGCGTGGTAAACCTTTGAATTGTTATGCGTTGACGAAGAAAGTCGTTTACGAAAACGAAGAATTCAATTTACTACAGCATGCTCTTAATATCGAGGACGGTTTGGAAGGCCTTCGCTATAATCAAGTTATCATAGCGACAGATGCCGACGTAGACGGAATGCATATACGGCTATTGCTGATGACCTTCTTCCTTCAGTTCTTTCCTGAACTGGTCAAGGCTGGCCACGTATTTATCCTTGAAACTCCACTGTTCCGCGTGAGAAACAAGAAGGAAACCATTTATTGCTATAGCGACGAAGAAAAGCAAAACGCTATATCGAAGCTGGGAAGCAAACCAGAAATCACGAGGTTCAAAGGTCTGGGTGAGATCTCTCCCGAAGAGTTTGGAGGTTTCATTGGTGATGATATACGTCTTCAGCCGGTATTGCTTGGCGAGGGTCATCTCGCAAAGGTCCTGGAATTCTATATGGGCAAGAACACGCCCGACCGTCAGGATTTTATTATCGACAATCTGCGGATCGAATTGGATAAGGTTGATAAAGGGGTAGAGATTGTTGAAGAAGTTGAATGAATTATTTATTGATTAGAAAAAAAGGTAGAACAGCTTAACTAAGATGAGCAAAAAGCAAAAAGGGAAGGGCGGCCCCCCCAGCCTGAGCAAGTCAAAAGGTGATAAGTCAGATGGAGAGGATGTTGTACACTCAATAGCCATCGACGGACTATACGAAAATTGGTTTCTCGACTATGCGTCGTACGTAATTCTGGAGCGTGCCGTGCCGCGTATTGAAGACGGATTTAAGCCGGTGCAACGTCGTATCATGCATGCCCTGAAGGAGATGGATGACGGCCGTTTCAATAAAGTGGCCAACGTTATTGGTAGCACTATGCAATACCATCCACACGGCGATGCATCAATCGGAGAGGCTATTGTAAACATTGGACAGAAGGATTTATTGATCGAAACGCAGGGTAACTGGGGTGATGTAAGAACCGGGGACAGTGCTGCGGCACCACGATATATTGAGGCACGCCTTTCAAAGTTTGCGCTCGAAGTAGCTTACAACGCCCAGACTACGGAATGGCAGCTTTCATACGATGGTCGTAAGAAAGAACCCGTTACGTTGCCTGTAAAGTTTCCCCTGCTGTTGGCCCAGGGCGTGGAAGGCATCGCAGTTGGTCTTTCAACGAAAATACTTCCGCATAACTTTTGCGAGCTTATTAAAGCTTCCATCGATGTGCTGAAGGGAAAGAATACGAAGATTTATCCGGATTTCTTTACTGGTGGGATCGCGGATTTTTCTGAATACAATCAAGGTTTGCGCGGTGGAAAAATCAAGGTAAGGGCACGCATCGATATACTGGATAAAAAGACGCTGGTCATAAAAGAAATTCCTTTCTCAACCACGACTACATCCTTAATGGAGTCAATCGTAAAGGCGAGCGAGAAGGGTCAAATAAAAGTAAAACAAGTCATTGACAATACGGCCAGGGATGTAGAGATCCAGATATTGCTTCATCCGGGTCAGTCCCCGGAGATCGCTCTTGATGCATTATATGCATTTACTGACTGCGAAATCAGTATTTCGCCTAACTCCTGCGTTATAGTGGAAGACAAGCCGCAGTTCCTTGCTGTAGGCGAGATCTTAAAATATAATACAAATCAGACTGTCGCCCTTCTTAAGCAGGAGCTTCAGATCCGGAAGGCAGAACTGATGGAGCGAATCCTGTTCTCTTCCCTTGAAAAAATATTCATCGAAAAGCGCATCTACCGCGACATTGAGGAAGCTGAAAGCTGGGAGGAAGTAATAGCTACAATCGATAAGGGGCTTAAACCACACAAGAAAAAGTTCTATCGCGAAATTACACGCGATGACATAGTTAGACTTACAGAGATCAAGATCAAACGCATTTCGAAGTTCGATTCGTTCAAGGCAGATGAGCTCATGCGCGATCTTGAAAAAGAGTTGAAGGAGACGGAATACAATCTCAAGCACCTTACTGATTACGCGATCAAATATTACCAAAACCTTCTTGAGAAATACGGGAAAGGGCGGGAGCGAAGGACGGAGATAAAGAGCTTCCAGTCAGTCACCGCGGTGGAAGTAATTGCTAACAACCAGAAACTTTACGTAAACCGGACTGATGGTTTTATTGGCCATGGTTTGAAACGCGATGAAAACACGGAGTACATCTGCGATTGTTCTGAGCTGGACGACGTGATTGCTATACGGAAGGATGGTAAAGCAAGGGTTTCAAGGATTGCAGACAAAGTGTTCATGGGTAAGGACATCCTTTATGTCGGCGTCTGGAAAAAAGGAGACGATCGTATGGTCTATAACGTCATCTATAGCGACGGAAAATCAGGGAAGGGTTTCGCGAAGAGATTTAACATGCCAGGTGTAACGCGTGATAAGGAATATCCTGTAGCGACAGACGATAAGAACTCGAGAATCTACTACGTGAGCGGAAACCCGAATGGCGAGGCAGAAACGGTAGAAATAAAGTTATCTCAGTCGAGCACGGCGCGAAAGAAGATTTTTGAATACGATTTCTCCGAGCTTGAAGTGAAAGGCCGTGGTGCCAGGGGAAATACAGTAACGAAGTATCCAATTCGCAAGGTTGATTTTGTAAAAGCGGGTACGTCCACACTGAGCAAGTTGAATCTTTGGTACGACGAAGACGCAGGCAGATTGAACAAGGATTCGAGAGGAAAATACCTTGGCAAGTTCGATGGCGATGATCAGATCATCACCTTCACACGCAATGGATCTTATAAGATCACTGGTTACGAGCTCACTACTCGTTTTGAACATGAAAAGACCTTGTTAGTTGAAAAGTTCAATCCTAAGAAACCTGTGTCTGCTATTTACGTTGATGGCGAAAGTAAGCAGTACATGGTTAAGCGTTTTATGATCGAGACCACCACTCTGGATAAGGAGTTTGGTTTTATATCGGAGGCAATTGGATCTCGTTTGGTTTTGGTTACAACATCAGAGACTCCGGAGGTTGAACTTGAGTTGATCAAGGGAAAAGATAAAGCGAAGTCGACCGAAGCCGTTAATCTTGAAGACATCATTGATGTAAAGGGATGGAAAGCGTTGGGCAACCGACTCTCTGAATTCAAAGTTTCGAAAGTAAATCTTGTTCAGGAAGAAGAATCCGGCCTTGAAGGTGATGATAGTGATAACGAGCTTGTCGAGACTTCAAAAGGTAAAGAGTCCAGCCCCGACAGCGATCGGGAAAAAAAAAATGGCAAGACGAGCCGGACCACAATCAATGGGTCAGCGAGGGCGAGCAAGCAAGTCTCTTCGCAGAGCCCGAAAAGCCAAAACAACAAGCCCAGCAAAAAAGTCAGCCAAGGCAAAAAGTCAAAGTCGAGCAGCAAAACCTCTTCGCCGAAAACGTTGAAAAGCAAAACGAAGACGACAACGAAGACGCTGAAAAGCAAAACGAAGGCGAAAGCGAAGAAGTGACGAACGAAAATCGATCAGAGCCAGAAACCGGGTCCATTGTGCCGCCAAAAGACGATAAATCATACGGTGTTGGCGAAACCATTGAATTCGAACTGTAAGTATTCTGTTCGAACATACTGATTTCCTTGACGTAACAATTGTCAACAATTTCGTGACAAACGAAACATTCTTTTCGTACCACTAGTATTAATGGTTAGAAAGAACCCTCATGAAAGAATCTGTTGATGTTGTGGCCCGCGATGGAACATCGTTGTCTGCTACCTGGTTTATTGCAGACGCTCCCCAGGATATTGTCATCTTAATAGCGCCGGCTACTGGCGTTACCCAGGAATACTACGGCGAATTTGGGGAATGGCTCGCTTCGTTGGGTTTCAACGTTTACACGCTTGATTATCGGGGTATCGGCCGATCACGTCCAGCTCAGATACGTAACATTCTAGCCGACATGAAAGACTGGTCGAAAGATCTTGATGCTCTGATCAGTCATGCCGCTCGTATTCATCCACGTTCTCAAATCGTTGTGCTGGGGCACAGTGTAGGCGGCCAACTGATCGGCATGTCGCAGCTGACAAGGCATGTCGATGCATTGATCATGGTCGGCGCTCAGACTCCTTACTGGAAACTCTATGAAGGATTTTGGTTACGCATGCGATTGTTTTATTTCTGGCACCTCTTGATACCAGTGGCCGTGAAATTATTCGGCTATTTTCCGGCGTCGTTACTTGGAATGTTCGAAGACCTTCCGGCAAATGTTGCCATGCAATGGGCAAGGTGGGCAAAAAGCCCCAACTATATCTTTGATGAGTTACCGGATTACAAAAGGAATTTTGAAGTGTTGACGCAACGTGCGTTGATGATTTCTTTCAGTGATGATATACTCGCGCCTGCGCGTGCCGTAGCTCATTTACAAGGTTATTACAAGAAGTTAAAGTTTGAAAATTGGCATTTTCAACCAGAGGATATCCTTCAGAAAAGAATCGGCCACTTTGGTTTTTTCAAGAAGCGTATGCAGCCAGTACTTTGGCGCGAGGTTGTGAGCTGGATATATAAGACACTTTCAGCTCCAACGAAAAAAGCTGCGTAAAATTCCTTTACGCGTAAGCCTCACAATCGGTGAGTGAACGTTTCCCTGGACCGGATGTTCAGTCGGTTTTGTATCCTTGCGTAACCTTTCATAACTTTCGGGTCATGAAGAGATCAATTTTCGCATACATCCTTTCACTCACTGTGTTCTCAGCAAGTGCACAGACAGATGAAATCCTCGCTCAAGGCAAAGTAAGTGATTCCCGTACTGGCAAAGGAATAAAAGCCAGCATACATTACAGCAGTATTCCTACGGGAGGAATTACTGGAAGATTCAACGACAGCACTTTTTCATTCGCGATCTTCGGCACAGCGAAGTATCAGATAACGGCGGAAGCGAAAGGATACAGTCCTCGAACCGTTATTGTTGACCCAAAAGACATTAATACGGAAAAAAAAGTATTGCGTGACATCAGCCTCACGCCATCCGGAGAAACGATGCGTCTTCAGCATCTGATCTTTGCGCAGGGCAAGTCCACAATTGATCCCAAGTCATATGGTGAGCTGGATGAAGTTGCACAAATGATGAAAGAGAATACGCGTATAGTGATACAGTTGGAGGGACATACTGATAATCAGGGTAGTTCAAAAGCAAACCTCGCTCTTTCTGAAGATCGCGTTGAAGCAGTGAAGAAATACCTGGTGGTCAAAGGAATCGGGAAGGATCGAGTCAAGACGAAAGCTTTTGGAGGAAGTCAACCATTATCAAACGAAATGACTCAGGAAGCGCGGGCTATGAACAGAAGGGTGGAGATGCGTATCCTGAAAAACTGATTGCTAATTTAACGTAAGAAGTTTAAGACAAACCGGTGAAGGAACGTTGACTGGTTTGCCTACAGCGGTAAGTTTTCCGGTCTTGCTGTTTATTCTGTACATCGTGATGCTATCTCCATCCTGGCTCGCAACAAACACAAACTCACCTTTGGGATCCACCAGAAAGTTTCGCGGAGTTTTTCCTGTTTCCTGTTGACCTAATAGTGTAACCTTTCCGTTTGGAGCTATTGAAAAAATGCTCAGCGCATTCAACCCCCTGTTAGACATATAAAGGTATTTTCCATCTGGGCCCGTATGGATATCAGCGCTGGTGTTTGCTGCTTTAAACTCCATTGGTAAAGATCTGACTGTATCTTGAAGAATGGATAGGGAGCCCGTTGTTTGGTTGACTGAAAAAGCACAGACTGATGAAGTCAGCTCTTCAGCAAGGTATGCGAACTTGCCATTGGGATGAATTGTAAAATGACGGGGACCACTTCCCTCTGCTTACAGTAACTTCGGGAGTCTTAGCGGGCGTCAGTGTGCCGTTTGAGGCATTGAAGTCGTAGATGTACACCTTGTCCGTTCCGAGATCAGCGACATATAGAAACCTATTATCGGGAGATATGGTCGCGGAATGTATGTGTGGACTTTCCTGCCGCGCTGAATTTATACTGTTCCCTACGTATTTTTTCGCATCCGATGGACTCCCGATGAGGCCATCATCAAAGAGTTGAAGCACCACAAGATTGCCTCTGGTGTAATTCGAAATGAAGGCATACTTTCCAGTCTTGTCGATGGTGATATGACACGGATCATCACCGTAGGATGAACGGTGGCCAATGCCGCTAAGCTTTCCGGACTTCGCATCGATACCATAAGCCGATACCGAACCGCCGCCGTCCGCGACATCCGCCCGACCCCGATTGACTGAGTATAAAAACTTGCCTGAAGGATGAACCGTCAGATAAGATGGACTCTTAAGGCTTGGAACCCTCTGCAATAACTTCAGCGTGCGCTTTGCGCGATCAAATGAAAAGGCATAGATACCCTGACTGCCCCTCACTGAGAATGTTCCAACGTACAGTATTTCCTTTTTTTGCTGAGCGACACCGGAATAAAAAATGGATATAAATAACAGGAGGAAAACGACTTTTTTCATGGGCATCTGGCGCATACAAAGCTAACCAACTTTTTACAATGGGATTGCGATTAGTGACTGGTGTGGAAAATTAAATATAGCTTCAGCTAGAACGCGCGATGTTGATTTTCTTTGAGTAAGCTAAGGATGCAAAAAGGTCACCGCTGGGACGTCGCATCCTGTTCATGGTCTTCAGGTCGCATTCGTAAAGCCCAAAGCGCATGGCCGGACCGAGGTGCCATTCAAAATTATCCCAGGTACTCCAGAAATAGTATCCTTTGATTTCGATGCCGTCCTTGATTGCCTTATGAACTATCTGTGCGTAATCCTGGATAGCTTGTAGTCGGAGAAAGTCGCTTTCATCGCAGACACCATTCTCAGTTATGATGATAGGCTTACGGTATTTGTTCCAATATCTATCGATGCAGGTGCGAAGACCTTCGGGATGGTATTCCCATATATCATCGTGAGCTCGTCCCATCTCTTTGATCTTTTCGGGTGTCTCCAGAAATGTGATCGGCATCGGATCGTGTGGAATTCGGCCATAGTAACTCATACCGAAGAAATCGACCTTTTCGAAGTGACCAGGTACATACTCCATAAACCACCAATCGGCAAGGCGGGCAGGAAACCACCCTAATAAGTTTTCCGCTGAAAAGATTGTGGCGTTGTGAGAGATGCCCACTGGTTGTTCAGGGTACTTAGCCTTGATATAATCATAAACCTGGTCATGAGCTGTACTCATGTTTTTGATCACTCGTCCGGCAAGTAGCGGGTTCGTTTTGAAAGGAGGGAAAAATCCGGTTATCCACCCGTAGCTTGCGTACACGTTAGGCTCGTTGAAGGTATTCCAGTACGAAACATAAAGTCCGAATTCATCCACGACTTTCTTTGCAAAATCGATCCAGAGGGGAATGTTCTCAGCTTTTTCCCATCCGCCATTTTTTGAAAACCATAACGGATTCGCGAAGTGATGCAACACCATCATGATATCTACTCCTCTTCCTTTCAGATCTTCAATGAAAAGACGGTACGATCTGAGCGTTGGTTGATGGAGACTATCATAGGGAGCGCGTTGCAATTTGCTCCACATGAGACTCATCCTGTAATTCGGTGCGAGTGACGCGATGATCTCTGCGTCTTCTTTGAATCGTTTTTCGTGATCGGTGGTCCGTTGAAACACGGAACCGTTGCGGGCTTTAACGCCTTGCCAATCGTGATCGAAGGCGGTTTCTATCTGTGCCGCCGCAGTGCTGGTTCCAAAGACAAATCCATCTGGAAATGTTAGTCTCATTTTCGGGTGAGTGAACTCTGGGAGACTTCCCATTCACTCCAATATTTTCTAAGGATTCTCAGATCCTCTTCAAGGCACGGATAATGTTCCATCTGAGGGACTCGAGGAAACCCTCCAGCCACCAGGTTGTACGTGCTGGTGCCACCCGTCCATTCAAAGTGGCCAGGGTCATAGGGTTTTCTCCAACGGCCCCCCCAACGCAGTCCAAGTTTTTCACCGGTGACTCCGATCTTCCGCCATAGTGCTGCGTTATCCCAAACTGCTACCGAATCAACAATAGGTACAAGATCGATCGCAAGGCCATACTGGTGCTTTGACCTGCCAGCGCCTGAGCTCGTGTACTTTTTACCCATCGATTTATACTCGTGCTGCTTGGAAGGCGTGCGGTAGGTTTCGACGATAGCCAGTTCAATTCCTTTCCGCCTGCAGGCATCGATCAGTTCGATGACCCGGTCTCGAAAGAAGGGGTGAAGGGAATTTAGGTCCGTGATCATAGGCAAGTCGCCGCGATCCTTTCCGAAGGCAAAATTCTCAACAAACGACCAGTTCTTCCAGCCTCCAAGGGTATCAATCTCTATGGAGAAAAGCAGCTCAGGCTCGATATCGGCGAGAGCGCTCATGATCGAAGTGGCAATAGAATCCTGTAATATTTGCTGGAAATCCTGTGTAATTTCTTCTACAGCAGGCTCACCGTGCTCACGGCAATCATAGGGACGAAAAAGCACAGGTGTTTGTGCGGAGACAACGATACATAAGGAGCTTAAAACGATTGCAAAGGCAACTTTGAGAGACGAACGCATTCTTACCAACCTATAGTTATCAACTAATTAAGCTGCAAATATAAGATTTTTGCGGCGTGGAATCTTAACAGATTGTTAACCTTTCGAAAAGAAATTTACCCTTGTAACTTTTTAGAAGTTATTCGTTGTTTGACGGTAGGTAGATCTGGAAGCCAACGCTGATGTACCAGGTCGATTGGTTATATGGCTGGTTGAAAGTTGTTGATGCTGCATCCCAATCCAGAGACTGATAATTAGCCAGGATCTCAATGCTGGTATACGGGTTAAGGAAAAATGCCGGACCAGCAGAAAGAGTATAATACTTGCCCTTAACGGTGAACTCATCGCTAGACGTGACAATTCCAGTACCTGTTTCAGTTGTTTTGAATTCATTTTTTGAATACGACCAGCCGTAGGCTGCTTGCGTGATGATGAAAAGCTTCTTAACGGGAATATAATAGCGAACAAAAGGCGCGGTACTTATCGAGTAGCCGTTACCTGTACTTTTTGTTGGAGGCGACGTGTTAAATGACGCCTCTGACCAGGAAACATCAAACGGCAATGACAACCCAAAGGCGAAATTCTTCATAGGGAAATAGCCAACGGTTGGGCTGAGACTAAAACTGAATGACCTGGGATTTCCGTTATCATCATTTCTATTATCACCGTTAAAATTAACGCTGCCATTGCCACCAATCATGAAGCTGCCTTTGGTGGTTTGTGCCAATAGAGAGAACGAACAGAGAATCAGAACGAGGGTCAGTATTCTTTTCATAACGATTTATTTTTTAGTGATAACTCAACATCATTCCTTGTTTGAGGGTAGATAGATCTGAAAACCAACGCTAATGTAAAACTTCGACAGATTGGTATTCTCAGCACCCATACGGCCATAGTTAGCCAGGATCTCAATACTTGTATAGGGGCTCAGAAAAAAGGCGGGACCGGCGGCTACTTTATATCGTCTATTGTGCTGACTACCTTCATAGGTACTTATTACGTTTCCGCTCTGGTCAGTGACATCGTAGGTATTCCTTGTGTAATACCACCCATAAGCCCATTCCGTTACAATGAACCATGATTTTATGGGTATATAATATCGAACGAATGGCGCTGCACCGATAGTGCTGCTGTTGCTGCTATATTCCTCTGTAGACAATGGCGGCGTTATCTTAGACCAAAAGAATTCGGTTGGCAAGGACAATCCGGCGCTAAAATTTTTTGCCAAAAAATAACCAGCCGTCGGGCTAAGGCTGAAACTTGATGTTTTGTATTCCCTACCGTTTCCATCATTGTTATTAAAATTGAGGCTGCCATTACCGCCAATCAAAAAGCTACGCTTTGAGGTTTGTGCAGCTACAGACAACGAACAGACGATTAGGGCCAGGGTCAATGTTTTTTTCATAATAGCTAATCGGGTTAATGCGTAAGAACAGAACGGTTACTGGTATGAAACTACCAATTCCATTTCATACTTGAAATACCCCATTAATGAGGGACGAACGATCAGAAATAAAAAAACCGCCCGGATGAGTTGCCGGAACGGTTATTTTCACTGTTTAGGTTAGGTATTGATATTGCTCAGGCGTGCACTTTTGGAACAGCACTAAGAATCTCTCTGTTTGCGAATGAACGGTACTTCTCAAAGTTTTTCAGAAACGCTTCGGCCAGGTAGTTTGCTTTCTTATCGTAGGCGTCTTTATCACTCCAGGTATCCCGGGGGTTAAGTAGTTCGCTCGGAACGCCTGGACAAGAAACTGGAATCTCTACGCCAAAGATATCATGCTGTCTATATTGTACTTTGTCGAGATCTCCCTTCAGGGCCGCCGATATGAGTGCACGTGTAATTTGAAGGCTCATTCTTTTACCAATTCCATAAGAACCACCAGCCCAACCGGTGTTCACCAGCCAGACGTTAACTCCTGCTTGTTGAATCTTCTTACTTAACATCTCAGCGTACTTTGTGGGATGCAGCGGCATGAATGGCGCTCCAAAACAAGCGGAAAATGTCATCGTCGGCTCTTTAACCCCTTCTTCGGTACCCGCCACCTTTGCGGTATATCCGGAGATAAAATGAAATGCGGCTTGAGCGGCTGAAAGTTTTGATATAGGAGGAAGCACGCCATATGCATCGCATGTAAGGAAGAAAATATTCTTAGGATTTGTACCTAAAGACGGACATGCAATGTTTGGCATGTTTTCGACAGGATAGCTCACACGGGTATTCTCTGTTTTGCGGCAATCACAATAATCAACTTCGTTGCCTCCTGTCTTGAAGTTTATATTCTCGAGAAGTGCTCCTGACCGGATCGCATGAAATATTTCTGGTTCCTTCTGTTCGTTGAGGTCGATGGTCTTTGCATAACATCCTCCTTCAAAGTTGAATATGGTGTTATCAACGGTCCATCCGTGTTCATCATCGCCGATAAGTTTTCGTTCCGGGTCGGCGGATAACGTTGTCTTTCCTGTTCCGGACAACCCAAAGAAGATCGCGGTATCGCCGTCTATGCCAGTGTTGGCAGAGCAATGCATAGAAAGCACATTGCGTTGATGCGGCAAAATAAAATTCAACACCGTGAATACCCCTTTCTTGATCTCTCCTGTGTATCCGCTTCCACCAATGATGATGATCTTTCGCTTAAAGTCGATGATAGAGAAGTTATGCTGACGTGTTCCGTCTTCGGAAGGATCAGCGTGGAAACCTGGAGCGCATAGGATATGCCATTCAGGTGCAAATCTCGTCAGCTCTTTTTCGGTGGGGCGCAGGAACATGTTGTGCACAAAAAGATTTGACCAGGAGTATTCCGTTATAACACGGATGTTTAACCGATATCGGACGTCAGCGCATGCGTAGACATCGCGTACAAAAAATTCTTTTCCATTAAAGTAGTTGATCATCTTTCTGTACAACTGATCAAACTTTGATGCGTGGAAAGGAATGTTGAAATCGTTCCACCAAACCGTGTCGGCAGTAATTTCATCCTTTACGGTGAACTTGTCTTTTGGAGATCGTCCAGTGAATTCGCCTGTGTCAACGGCAAGGGCACCGGTACTTGTCAGCTTAGCCTGACCCGCCTTAAGGGCGAACTGAATTAACTGCTGAGGTGGGAGGTTCCAATGTGCTTTACCATCTTCAATACCTAAGTCTTTCACCGACGCATCGGCCGGCTTGATTCCGAGTTCTTGCATGATTAATGAGTTAATGAGTATAGCAAAGTTAGGGCATTTCTATACATTTCAATCGATTGCATTGATATTTTTCCTTTCTTTGCCTCCGCACGTTGGTATTTGCGAAAGTGAATTTCTCGGTCTACTTTGAACGCGATTTCGTCGAAGGGCTGTTCCGATGAATTGAATTTTTTGAAATGCCTTTTTTGCGAAATTTTTTTTGGTTTTTCTTACCTAAACTTGTTTTTGCCTCATGGGGATTGCACAACGGATTTCCGAATTCCGCTCGGGATTTTCTTCTACTTTCTGGATCGCAAATACCTTAGAACTCTTTGAACGACTAGCTTTTTATGGTGCGAAGGCTGTGCTAGTTACTTTCTTGCTTGAAAAAGTTGGCCTGTTAAACGAAGCAGCTACGCTCGCTGGAATCTTTTCAGCTTTGATCTATGCCCTTCCCATTTTAGCAGGAGTTCTGGTCGATCGGTATGGTTTTAAAAAAACATTGGCGACGTGTTTCCTTATTTTTTGCGTTGGATATTTTTTGATTGGAATGGCCGGTATGGAGTTTGGTGCAGAGATAGTGAACGCGATCGGCAAACGCACATATACACTGATAGTACTCATTCTTACTGCGATAGGTGGATCGCTTATCAAACCTTGTATAGTCGGAACGGTTGCAAAAACTACCACACAGCAAACAAAGTCTCTTGGATATTCTATCTACTACACATTGGTGAATATCGGTGGGGCTATTGGCCCAATTCTCGCATTGCTGATCAGGGAAAATCTGGGCATCGAGTCCGTTTTGATAATGTCATCCGTAACATCGTTTTTACTTTTTATCGGAACATTGATTTTTTTCAAGGAACCGGGAGAGTTGACACCTGAAGAAACTCGCACTTTTAAAAAAGTTTTGCGTGATATGCTTTTGGTGTTTGCCAACTTCAGGTTTATGACATTCCTTATTATCTATTCCGGGTTCTGGCTTATGTTCTGGCAAATATTTTACCTGGTCCCTCAGTATGGGATCAAAGTATTGGACTTTCATAAGTTTGAACTTCTCGAAGCTGTTGATGCCATTTGTATCATTTTCCTGACCGTGCCTATGGCATTCGTTGTCAAGAAGTTGAAGCCAATCGCGGCTATGAGTCTTGGTTTTGTTTTCGCAAGCTTTTCATGGATTATCATGGGTGCGATTCCAACAGCAACTGCGACAATTGTTGCCATTGCATTATTTGCATTGGGCGAAGCAACTCAAGCACCAAGATTTTATGAATATGTTGCAAGCCTCGCACCGAAGGGTCAGATCGGTACATTCATGGGTTTTGCTTTCCTTCCGGTTGCAATAGGCTCTTTTGGCGCCGGGGTTGTCGCCGATTGGCTGAGGATAACTTATCTCGACTCAAATCCTGCCATGATGTGGTACATTGTTGCCAGCATAGGATTCGTCTCGACGTTCTTGATGTTGCTGTATAACATTTTTCTTGCACCAAGGCCGGCGATCGACCTAAACCATTTTGAACTCATACCTAAACCTATAATCATGGAGGAACCTAAATCCTTTAAGCCCTATGTCGCACCCGGAGATAACATCGCCGAGTTTACCGCCAAGTCTATCATACTTGGATCTTTATTTGGAATTCTTTTCGGCTCATCAACCGTCTACCTCGCTTTGAAAGCAGGCCTGACCGTTACAGCATCCATTCCAATTGCAGTTATAGCAATCACGTTGGGAAGGAAATTTCTTAAGACGACAATTCTTGAAAACAATATTATTCAAACCACAGGCTCAGCCGGCGAGTCAATTGCTGCGGGGGTGGTCTTTACATTACCTGGATTTCTATTCCTGTCGCCAGGAGAAGATGGAATCAGTATCGGTGAGGCTTACTTCGATTACCTGACAATCTTGATCCTCGCTGCTTTCGGTGGAATGTTGGGAACGTTAATGATGATTCCACTAAGACGATCGCTGATTGTAAAAGAACACGGTACGCTTCCGTACCCGGAAGGTACCGCATGCGCGTCAGTCCTTCAGGCAGGAGAAAAGGGAGGCGTATTTGCGCAAACGGCTTTTTGGGGAATGGGTGTTGCGCTATGTTACGCTATTCTTCAAAAGGTCTTTCACGTGATTGCTGAAATACCATCGATTGCTACTTCATATGCGAATAAGTATTGGCCGGCAGGTGCGACGAGAGGGGAGATCACGCCAGAGTATCTAGGTGTCGGCTATATAATTGGACCTCGTATCTCCGGCGTGTTGGTGGCAGGATCCGTTCTTGCCTGGTGGGCATTGATCCCCTTATTGACAACACTTGTTGCCCCCGATACAATCGCATTACAATTGGTGAAGCTTGGATATCTGGCCGACATCAACGCGGCGGGGGGTCCAGGCGCCTGGGATCCACAGGCGCATACCTTTGGGAGTTATGCGGATGCGATCTATAGAGCGTACATCCGGCAAATTGGAGCAGGCTCTGTGGCAGCAGGTGGCTTCATTACACTCATCAAAACCATTCCGACCATCGTCTCTTCTTTCAAGGAAAGTTTGGCGTCAATGAAGGATAAAAGTGAATCAGGAGTCTTACGTACCGACCGGGATCTTTCTTTCAAAGTGGTGATCGTTGGAAGTATACTTCTTGTACTACTGGTGGCGATTCTGCCCAGTGGAATAATTCCGGGCGAAAACATCGTTCAAAAACTGTTGATCGGAATTCTCATCGTTGTATTTGGATTCTTCTTTGTCACAGTATCCAGCCGTATCGTTGGCCTTGTAGGTACCAGCAACAATCCGATTTCCGGGATGACGATAGCCACCTTGATGGGAACCTGTCTGATTTTTACGAGCGTGGGTTGGTCTGGCAAACTTTACGAACCCCTTGCGTCTGGTAGTTGGGGGAATGATATGCATCGCAGCAGCCAATGCTGGCGGAACATCACAAGACCTAAAGACAGGATATATCGTTGGAGCAACTCCGAAGTATCAGCAATTGGCTTTATTCATCGGAGCCATCGTTTCTTCTATCGCGATTGGCGCTGTCGTACGGATACTCGATACGCCTACGCCTGAAATGATTTCACAAGGGTTAACCCATGCTATCGGAAGCGATCGTTATCCAGCTCCTCAGGCAACGCTGATGGCTACTTTGGCTAAGGGCATCTTATCGTTCAACCTCGATTGGCAGTTTGTAATTGTAGGCGTATTTGTCGCTATCACGCTGGAGCTATGCGGGATCAAAGCGCTTGCTTTTGCTATTGGACTATACCTGCCACTTGCGACCACGCTTCCCATTTTCGCAGGAGGCGCCATCAAAGGTTATGTTGATTGGAGAGCGGAGCGAAGAAACGAGAGGAAAGAGGATGATGAGCTTGGAAGAGGAAGTTTATTTGCAACAGGTTTGATTGCCGGAGGCGCGCTTACAGGCGTAATTGTCGCTATCCTTTCAGTTTTCCTGGCCGATAGAATGGCGAATCTTAAATCTCGAGCACGGCTTGACAGAAGCGATAGGTCATGGCGGATACCAATTAATGGGAACACTTATTCTTTATTGGCTTGATGACATTGTTGTACCGACAAGCAGTCAAGAAATGATTTAATATCCGAGGCATCAGACTCACAACCTGATGCCTCTATTTAACCCTTCGATTGATGATCGATCATTCGCTTCAGCGCTTCCAACGCATTCATTTCAGATTGATCGACCTTTCCATCCGCCTGGATGATCTCCTTCAGGTCATTAAATAAACGCGCATCTACAGCTATCGTTACTGAAGTGCTGAATTGAATCGGACAGGAGTTCAGTCAATTTGTTTTTATCAAACGAATTATACTCTCGTATGGTAACGTACAGTTTCTTTTCGAGATCAGTACCTTTTGAGAAAAGGCTATTCATTTTGTTCTTAATGGCAGCCATTTCTGTTGGATCATAGCTGTCGTCCGCACGTGACATGTGAACATATAGAAAGAGAATGAAGTCGGGAAGGTTAGCGTGTATTACCATAGTTGTCCGTTTAAAAAACTAAAATAATAAAAAAGGCCTCATCTTTCGATGAAGCCTTCTTTCTATAAGTTCCGCATAGTGCGGTGATAATTACATCATTCCACCCATTCCGCCTCCGCCGTGTGGCATAGCAGGAGCAGGATTTTCTTCTGCAATCTCCGATACGACAGCTTCAGTCGTCAACAGGAGGCCTGCAATCGATGCAGCGTTCTCCAATGCAAGACGTGTTACTTTGGTAGGATCAATGATACCTGCCTCGAAGAAGTTCTCATACTTGTTATCAAGAGCATTGTATCCATAATCCTTTTTGCCATCGCGAACTTTGTTCACGACTACAGAACCTTCCTGACCAGCATTCTCAGCAATAGTTCTCAGAGGAGATTCAAGCGCAAGACGAACGATGTTCACACCGGTTGCCTGATCTTCATTGGTCACACCAAGGTCCTGCAGGGTTCTTAAGCGCCTCGATTGCGCGAACATACGCTACACCACCACCAGGAACGATACCTTCTTCAACAGCAGCGCGTGTTGCATGCAATGCATCATCAACGCGGTCTTTCTTCTCTTTCATTTCAACTTCAGTAGCAGCACCAACGTAAAGGATAGCTACACCACCTGAAAGTTTTGCAAGACGCTCCTGAAGTTTTTCCTTATCGTAGTCAGAAGTAGTAGTTTCAATCTGAGCTTTGATTTGACCAACGCGGCCCTGGATCTCGTCCTTCTTGCCTGCACCGTTAACGATCGTTGTATTGTCTTTGTCGATGTTGATTTTCTCAGCACGGCCGAGCATATCCAACGTCGCATTTTCAAGTTTGAAACCTTGCTCTTCAGAGATCACTTTACCGCCAGTAAGGATAGCGATGTCTTCCAACATTGCTTTTCTTCTGTCACCAAAGCCAGGAGCTTTAACAGCAGCAACGCTGAAGCGCACCACGGATCTTGTTTACCACCAGAGTAGCAAGAGCTTCGCCTTCAACTTCTTCAGCAATGATCACAATGGCTTGCCTGTCTGAGCAGATTGCTCAAGTATGGGAAGCAATTCTTTCATGGTGCTGATCTTCTTGTCGTAGATCAGGATGTAAGGCTGTTCAAGATCAGCTTCCATTTTCTCTGTGTTGGTCACGAAGTAAGGAGAAAGGTAACCTCTGTCGAACTGCATACCTTCTACAGTCTTCACTTCTGTTTCAGTTCCTTTAGCTTCTTCAACAGTGATCACACCGTCTTTGCCAACTTTTTCCATCGCATCGGCGATCATTTTCCGATCGTCTCATCGTTGTTGGAAGAGATAGTTGCTACCTGAGCGATTTCGCTTGAATCTTTGATTTTCTTGGATTGCTTCTTCAAGTTTTCAACAACAGCATCAACAGCTTTGTCGATACCACGCTTCAGGTCCATTGGGTTTGCACCAGCTGCCACGTTCTTAATACCGTGGCATAGATGGCTTGAGCCAAGTACAGTAGCAGTTGTTGTACCATCACCGGCAGCATCAGCAGTTTTGGAAGCTACTTCTTTCACGATTTGAGCACCCATGTTTTCGATAGCATCTTTCAATTCGATTTCTTTTGCAACAGAAACACCGTCTTTTGTAACGGTAGGAGCACCAAATTTCTTGTCCAGGATCACATTGCGTCCTTTAGGACCAAGTGTAACTTTTACTGCATCAGCAAGTTTGTCAACACCCTTCTTGATCTTGTCCCTTGCAGTGGTGTCAAAGGTTATTTCTTTAGCCATAATGTTTTTAATGTTTTAGGTTAGTGATTAAATGATTCCGAAAATGTCAGAGTTTCTCATGATGAGGTACTCTTTGCCGTCTATATTGATTTCTGTTCCGGAATACTTTCCATAGAGAACATTGTCCCCGACTTTCACAGTCACGGGCTTGTCCTTCAGGCCTTCGCCTACGGCTATTATTTTGCCTTTTTGGGGTTTTTCTTTTGCTGTATCAGGAATGATGATACCAGACGCAGTTTTGGTTTCAGCTTCAGCGGGTTCAACTAATACCCGGTCCTCATTTGGTTTGAAGTTGATTTTTGCCATATGTGTAATGGTTTAAAAGGTTAACAAATTTGATATCCCACGCCTTACACCTATTGTGCCAAGGCGAAAAGAAGTGCGAATAACGGACAAAATTTTAACATATGTCAGGTTTTTCTCGGTAATCGAGAATTATCTGGCATGGTTTTCGGCACACTTAGCGTCAGGATGTCAGTCATGTCCGGACGATACGTTTGGAGTATAAAAACCGACGCATTACAGACTTTTATAGTCCAATCCTTACGTCCACGCATGTGAACCTTGATTGAAAAAGTATGTTCAGGAATTGTTAAATTAGAGTGTAGAAAAATGTGGCCTATGGAAAAATTGTCAAAAGATTGGCTAACCCAGGGATTAATAGACTTTGAGTATAAGAAATACCTTTTGATGGCGTATTTACAGACCGTCAAAAGCTCATTTGGTAAAGTGGAGTTGTACCCGTTTTTGGCAGACCTGGTTTTTCATTACCGCAACCTGCAGGCCTTAAAGGAAAACAAGGCCTTAATACGAGACTCATTTCCTAAGGAACTTTCCCTGGAAGAGTTCCGGAAGCTTGAGCTGAGCTACCGGGAAATGATCGAAGATGACGTTGTAATGGGTGAACTCGAGTCAATAATCAACTTCGCGCTTCCTCAGATCAAGGATTCTCTGCAAGAGGGCTCTATTATTTACGAATACGTCGAATCGCAGTGTGAAATATCTCCGGTAGGAGTGACCCCGCTTTATGCAAAGGAGGGATATCTTTTCGTGACGCAGCCTCCGGAAAAAGAGACAAATATCTACCGTTACCAGATGTCTATTTTTGAAGGCAGTCAGGAACAGCTTAGAAGCCTTAATACCGAATTTCTCGAGAGGGTTGAAAAGAACCCGTCTAATACATACGAGCGGCTGAAACTCGAGCTTATCCGAAAGTTTAAAGATCTGCCCAATCCGGCTGCCTATCTTATCCTCGCCCGGATGAAATTTCCCTTTGCCGAAACGTTGATGCCCGTCGCAAAGAGGCTCTTTGTAAAGCACATTTCCCAACCCGCATAAAATAAGAAAAGCCAGCAACGAGCTGGCTTTTTCCGGTTTAGGTCTTGGATCTTTATTGAGTACTATCAGTATCTGTGCTTTCTGGTGCAAGGTCATTCAGGTTTGGAGTGGGACTCGCAGGAGGTGCCTGTTCTCCGGCTCTATCAAGGATATCGTTTGTTCCACCGCCAACATTTGGGCTAAGCAAGTTAGTAGAAAGTGCTAGCACCATAATAGCTATTATGAAGCTCCAGGTAAGCTTTTCCAGGAGGTCTCCAGTCTTTTTAACACCAATAATATTGCTGGCTGACGATCCTCCAAACTGGCTAGTAAGTCCGCCACCTTTTGAATTTTGAGCAAGGACCACCAGTACCAACAGCACCGCAAACAGAATTATAAGGGAAATGACCAGGATAAACATCTCTTTAGCTACTTTTCAGTTCTTCAATTTGAGCCGCAAAGTAAGCCTTTTTTTGTGGAAACTTCCAAATCAGCTTCTTTAAAACCTCCACTGCCTTGTCTTTTTTACCCTGTTTAAGGAGGATTTCAACCAGGGTTTCCGACACCACATTGTCATTAAATTCACCTGTTTTTATGGAAGACAAGTCTCCGGGAGGGGTAACAACGGCTTATCTTTTGGACTTGAGATGGAGGGCTGTGTCTTAATAAACTGTTCGATTATCTCGAGCTGCTCTTTCTGTTTCTCATTCTCAGGCTCAAGTTCCTTTTTTGTTGTTGCTAACTCTTCGATAAGGTTCTCCGTCGAAAGGTCTTTCTTCTTTTTTGGCTTCGGAGGACTCTTCGATAGGCTCACCTTCTCTTGGCAGCCGCCATTGCCTTCGCGATTTCTACTATTCTTTCTTTTCTGGTTTTCGAGGAGTCCTTTGGTGACTCTTCCTTGGGTTGTTCCTCTTTCACTGCTAACAGAAGAACCAGTTTTCGGAGGGACGGTGTCAACAAACATTTGCTCAAAGTTGTGCCTGAGCTGTATGTAGCTTTTCAAGATCGCTAAGTACTTGATCGGCAAGGTTGCCGTTATCATCGGAAATAACTGCCACCGGAGCTTGTTCGGCCGGCTTTGGGGTGGAAGCTACAATGCTAACATCCTGTTTGACAGCAGTGCTTGTGGCGCGCGTAGCGAGGAGGTTGTCGAGGGTCATCACGTCCTTTAGAACTGAACGGTCAGCAGCATACACTGCAGCAAGCTGCAGTTCTTTTGAATGGTTGCTGAAATCGTGATCCCTGCTCACCCTGGCGGAAAGGGCATGCAAGAGCTGGCTATATGGGTAGCTTTCTCTTAACGAAAGTACGCGCAATGCCTCTTCTTCCGTGCTTTCGGAATAGTGCCTTAATACGTCTAAGAAGTTATCTTTTTCCACTGGAAGATGCCGGATGGTAAAAATAACAAAATTTACCAATTGGCAACGGATGCGTTGAATATGTCGTTGACGATCCGCTCGAAAATTTGTCTTGTGTATTGTTCCTCAACGTCTGTAAAGTTCTGATCATTAGGGAAGTCCTTGTAGAAGGAAAATGACTTATCCGTGAAGCTCATCGTTTCGTCGAGTGTATTGACGTATGAAGCCTTAACGGTGATCGTCAGACGGGTAGAAGAGGCCTGGTTTATTGCGTTTGGGTCACCTGTGGCTGTCGGCGCAATTGGTGTCAGCCGGTAGTCAGTTATTTCGCCCACCATCTGTAGCTCGCCTTCGTCCTGAACTACAGATATGCTGGAATTTTGGATTATGTAAGTCTTAAGGAGGTTAGTAAAGGTTTGGCCCATGTTGGCCTGACCCAGTTCCGTGTTATTATAGAATTCAGAGATTGAGATCGTCTTTGCGCTTGTCGACTGACCTGACATCGAATAATTGACTGACATGCCGCACGAAGTGGCAAGCAGAATCAAACCTGGTAGTACAAGTATTTTTGTTAAATAACGAAGCGACATTCTCCAGTCAGTTTAATTACGTCGGTCAATCCTCTAAATCGTATTGTTTGATCTTCCGGTAAAGCGTTCGTTCCGAAATGCCCAAATCCCGTGCCGCGTATTTCCGCTTGTTGCTGTTCTTCCGCAGCGCACGAATGATTAATTCTTTTTCCTTTTTCTCAATAGATAAAGAGTCATCCTCTGCTTCGTGCGAAATATCGTGCACTTCTTCGTCCTGTACATTCGAAGCTTCGGAAGGTTTCAGGTTCAGTACCACCGGCTCCGAAGAGATGGGCGTTGCATGGTCATGAATTCCTTCGAACAAACCTGGATGGTCCTTCACCAGTTGGCTTGCTTTTGCCTGGTTAGGAAATGCATCCAGGAATAACTTTTTAAGATCGTTGAAGTCTTTCTTCATGTCGAAGAGGACTTTGTAGAGGATGTCGCGTTCCGATACCCCATCCTTATCGTCAAAAGTGCCTTTGTACAAGGCGGGTAACGTATTTTGCTTTGGCAGGTAATGCTGTAAACGGTTAGCGTCTATTTCTTTATTCTCCGACGAGAGCACAGAAATCTGTTCAACTAGATTCTTCAGCTGACGTATGTTTCCGGGGAACCTGTATTGAAGAAGGATTTCCTTGGCATCATCTGTTAAGGTGATCGGTTTTACTTTGTATTTCTCTGCGAAGTCAGAAGCGAATTTTCTGAACAGAAGCTCTATATCCTTTCCTCTTTCGCGAAGCGGAGGCACATAAATAGGTACCGTGCTTAGGCGGTAGTAAAGATCCTCTCGGAATTTTCCATCCTCGACATTCTTCATGAGGTTGATGTTGGTTGCCGCAACGACACGGACATCCGTCTTCTGAACTTTTGACGATCCAACTTTAATGAACTCGCCGTTTTCGAGCACGCGCAACAGACGGGCTTGTGTGCCTAATGGCATTTCTCCGATTTCGTCGAGGAAGATTGATCCTCCGTTTGAAACCTCGAAGTAGCCCTTGCGCGCCTCATGCGCACCAGTGAATGATCCCTTCTCATGGCCAAATAATTCTGAATCAATCGTGCCCTCAGGAATCGACCCGCAGTTTATAGCTATGAATTGGCCATGCTTTCGCGGGCTCAAGTGATGGATAATCTTCGAGAACGACTCTTTTCCGCTCCCGCTTTCACCAGTGATCAAAACCGACATATCGGTCGGAGCAACTTGCATCGCGACGCTTACGGCATTATTCAATAGAGCAGAATTTCCTATGATGCCGAAACGCTGTTTAACGTTTTGTATTTCTAAATCTGTAATGGTCATTTTTTTCCCTCAATCTTTCAGTGCACGGCACGCCCCATAAGTGTTGCCACCCGTGCAGTCCTCTACTATAACATTAACGTATTCGCCCTTGCTGTAATTTTCCCGGGGAAAAACAACCACCTTGTTGGCGCTATTCCTACCCTGGAGGTACGCGTCGGACCGTTTTGAATTTCCTTCAACAAGAACCTTGTGAATCTTTCCAATGTCCGTCCTATTACGATGCAAAGAGTGTTCCCTCTGCTTCGCGATAATTTCATCCAGCCTACTTTTTTTGGTTCCCTCCGGAACATCATCCTTGTACTTCTTTTCAGCAAGGGTTCCTGGGCGCTCTGAATAAAAGAACATATATGAGAAATCGAACTGCACCTTGTCCATCAAAGTAAGAGTGTCCTGATGTTCTTCGTCCGTTTCGGAGCAGAAGCCGGTAATCATGTCAGAAGAGATCCCGCATTCCTCACCTAAGATTTCCCGTATTTTCGAAATCTTATTCAAATACCATTCCCTGCTGTATCCGCGATTCATAAGTTCAAGTATTCTGCTATTTCCGCTTTGTACGGGCAGGTGAATGTACTTGCAGATATTCTCGTGCTTCGCCATCGTTGTGAGAACGTCATCCGTAATGTCTTTTGGATGCGACGTAGAAAACCGTATCCTCAGATCCGGATGTATTAGGGCCACACGCTCAAGCAGTTCGGCGAATGTTACAACGTGCGTGACATTGTTTTTTTCAATCCACGCTTTATTGTTCATCTCCTCGCTCCATTTGTACGAGTCAACATTCTGTCCGAGTAACGTTACTTCGCGATAGCCACGTTCAAACAGATCCTTTGCTTCAGCGACAATTGAATGAGGATCACGGCTTCTTTCACGTCCCCTGGTAAAAGGAACAACACAAAACGAGCACATATTATCGCAACCTCGCATGATCGAGATAAATGCAGTGATACCGTTTGAATTAAGACGTATGGGAGTTATGTCGGCATACGTCTCTTCCCTCGACAAAAATGTATTAACTGCCTTGGATCCCTCATCAACCTGTTCGATTAGTTTTGGAAGGTCTCGGTAAGCATCGGGGCCCGCGACTAAGATCAACGATCTTTTCTTCTTCAAGAAGTTTAGATTTAAGCCGTTCCGCCATACAACCCAGCACGCCGACGAGCAGGTCAGGTTTGTGCTTTTTCAGTCCGTTTATATGTGTGAGCCGGTTTCTTACGGTTTGTTCGGCCTTATCACGAATGGAGCAGGTATTAAGGAAAACGACATCCGCTGAATTGATATCGGAGGTGGTGTCAAATCCACTTTGATTTAATATAGAGGCAACAATTTCACTGTCAGAGAAATTCATCTGGCAGCCATAGCTCTCGATATATAGTTTACGCTGCTTTCCTGAGTTATTTTCAATCGTCGTCCGCACAGTCTCACAAGCAGCCTCCTGTTCGTTTATTATGCCTATTTCGCTTATCAAATTCTCCATGATCCCTACTATCAAGTCGCAAAAATAACAACTTTTATCGTTCCATGTGACATCTTGTCAGGCAGATTTAAGAATCCGGCCCGGCATTGTAGATTTCGCGAAAACGCGAAAATTATGGCTATTGTTAAATCGGTTAGAGGGTATACACCCGTGTTTGGAGCGGACTGTTTCTTGGCTGAGAATGCAACGGTCGTTGGAGAAGTGGTCATGGGTAATCAACTGTACAGTCTGGTTTAACGCAGTAGTCAGGGGAGATGTTCATTCCATAACCATTGGTAATTTCACGAACATCCAGGATGGTGCGATAATTCATTGTACCTATCAAAAAGCTAAGACTACCATTGGAAGCAACGTATCCATAGCACATAATGCGGTTGTACATGGATGTACTATTGAGGACAATGTGCTTGTTGGTATGGGAGCGATCATTATGGATGATGCAGTGGTGGGATCAAATTCAGTTATCGCTGCTGGAGCAGTGGTGTTGCCGGGAACTATTATTGAACCGGGAAGTATTTATGCTGGAACGCCAGCAAAAAAGGTTAAGGATATCAGTGATGAAATGAGAGAGGTCATTTTACGCACGGCGAGAAATTATCCGATGTATGCCGGATGGTATAAATGATCGATAACCGGTCCAATGAATTTTTAAATTGAGCGCACAATTAAATTTTTTTATGCTATATTCAATTACCTGATAAGTGAACGATGAGCGCAGAAAGGAACAGAGGTTATGATCCAGAGGAGATAGCGGACTACAAGGCAAAGATGGCGAGCCTTGGGAAAGTTTATTTGATGGATGATGAAGATGAAAGCACTGATGAATATGCTCACTTCTATTTCATCGGAAGGTTTGAAGGAAGAGAAGTTATCTATGATGCAGTGATCTACACCCTTCGACTTCATCACGAGAGCGAGCTATATGAAATTGCAGAACATCGGGCCGCCCAACATTTTCCGCAGTATAAAAAGATTTCGTACGATGAGGATGAGAACGGAAATATGGAGACGCTCGATCCCCTGGCGGAAGAGATCGGCTTGTTTATGGCGGAAGTAATAATGGAGTTGGAGGAGGAGGAGACAGTAAAGGTAAAGGAACACATCGAGCTGGACTCAAATTCTGAATTCGGAGTCAGCATGGATATAGGCCTGCACGTGGAAAAAATCACACCAAAAACAATCGAGAAATTTATCAAGGAGTACAACGAGGACAGTTTGAAGCTCGACGAGACGCTTTATTCCTTTCAAACTGAGGATCAGGAAGCTGATTGATGCCTTTCCAGTTTCTTGGATCGAAAAATTCTGTCAATTCTTAAATTCTGCGCATATTTGCGCCCTTAAACTAATTTTATTAAATGAAGAATTTGTCCCTTATTCTAAATGCCATATTGCTGGTTGCGGTTGGTGTTTTGTATTATTTGCATTTTTCCGCTGGTAAGTCAACTGGTACTGTAGAATCAGCTGTTACGCCTGGCGACATGAAAATTGCCTACATCAATGCCGATACAGTACTTAAGTATTACGAGTACCTGAAGTCCACAAAGGTGAAATTGGAGGAAAAAACGAAGAAGATGGACGCGGACTATCGTAACCGTGCCATGGGTTTGCAAAATGAAATCGCTGCGTATCAGCGCAACGTTTCGAACATGACTCTCGGCCAGGTAAAGGCAGTGGAGGAGGATCTCGGAAAAAAGCAACAAAATCTTCAAATGTATCAGCAGTCGCTAGGTCAGCAACTTATGGAGGAAGAAGCTAAAATCCAGAAAGAACTGTACGATCGCATTACCGTTTTTCTGAAGAAATACGGAAATGAAAAAGGCCTTCAAATCGTGCTTAAGTTTGATCAGACCAGTGACTTATTATTTGCTAACAACCCGTTAGATATCTCTCAGGATGTGATCACAGGTTTGAACGCTGAGTACAAACTTGAGAACACAACCAAGGCTAAGTCTGATTCGACAGCAACGAAGTGATCGAAATTGTATTCGGATAAAGATAGAAACCGGCCTGTGCCGGTTTTTTTTTATCTTTGATTTAACCTATGGCAAACCGTTTTTTTGGAACACTGCAGATCCAGTCGCAGGAGCAGAAGCAAATTATTTTAATGTTGTGCACTGGATTCTTTATGGGGGTGTTTATCGCCACCTATCAAGTAACCGCTGACTCTCTTTTCTTAAACCGGCTGGGTGATCAGCTTGATAAGGCTTTTCTTATCGCAGGTCTCCTGGGAATCGTGACTACCACACTATTTTCCACAGCGCAAAGTTTTATCAAGTTTACCACCCTTGCCCTTAGCAGCGTTGTACTAATCCTTGCGTTCACATTAGGTGCATATTGGCTCATCAGCTTCGGTGACTCGGCGTCGCAGGACAATTACATTTTTGCGCTCTATTGTATGTCCGGTCCGATTACCGCGGTTCTCTTGTTGAGCTTCTGGGGAATCTTCGGCCGACTTTTCAACTTCCGGCAATCAAAGCGAATCATCGGATGGATCGATACGGGACAACTGATTGCGGCCATCATTGCAACTCTGATCGTAATTCCATTTACGACGCAGTTGATCAAGGAAACATCGAATTATCTTTTGCTTTGCGCCATCAGTATCGCTGTAGTTTCAATACTGATGTTCGTAATCTCCCTCGTTTTTACGATCTCCAAAAACGACCCGAGGGAGTTTGGAGTCACGGTGCGGCGAGAATCAAGGCTGACTAAGATCTTTAGTGATCAATATATCGTTTTGATGTCGGTGTTTTTGTTGATCTCCATGGTCATGTTTGTCCTTAGCCAGTACTCTTTCCAAACATTGGTAAAGGAACAGTATCCTAACGAACGAGATCTTACGAACTTTAACTCGTTTTTCATCGGGACGGTTTACGGCCTAAGTCTGTTCATGCAGACATTTGTCAATCAGAAAATAATTAGCAACTACGGCCTGCGTATTTCGCTTTTCATATTGCCGATCGTCATGATCATTTTTTCGATCGCCTCGCTTTTTACCGGTAGTTATTTTGGATTCGAGAAAAGCATTGCGCCAACCGGATTTATTTACTTCTTCCTGTTTGTGTCCCTCAGCCGTTTATTCAACTGGATCGTTCGGGAGTCCCTCGAAACGCCGGTGTTCAAGCTGTTTTTTATTCCTCTGGATAGCAAACTGCGCTTTAGTATTCAGTCAAAGGTCGAAGGTGTTGTAAACGAAGGTGCGCGCTTCGTCGGGGGTTTGTTGATATTCGGATTGGCGTTTGTTCCTTTCTTTAGTATAATTCACATATCCATCTTTCTCATTGTACTTGCTTGCATTTACTTTTTTGTCGTCAATAAGCTCTACAATGGTTATCGAAACAAGATCAGGCTCAAGCTCGAGAGCTCAGACGTTGAATTGGAAAAGCTTGAGAAAGGGTATGCTCAGATCACCAGTCGTCTGGAAAATATGCTGATGATACCCATAGCAAGCAAAGCCGTCTTTTCATACAAGCTGCTTGAAAAGATCAACGCGGCACAGGTTCCTGTATGGGCGAACAGCCTGATGAAGAATGAGAACGACGCGGCAAAACACTATGCGCAGGAAAGGATGAATGAACTGAAAGGCTTGTCCGTGTCGGATCAGTACGTGATCCGTATGGATGAGTCGAGGATTGGTGCTTCCGATAAGAATGTTCTCACCAAGCTGGATCTTCAAATGATGTTTGAGAGCGGCGGCGATATTACGAAGTCACGGATCCAGAAGCTGACCAGGTCAACTAACGCGAACGACAGGCATTATGCGGCGGAGCTTCTGCTTCATACATCAAAGGATGAATGTACTTCATTCCTCATTGAATTGCTTAACGACACTGAGCCTAAGGTGCGTCATACCGCGATCAAAACTTCAATCAAAAAGAATAACCCCGAGGTCATAAATGCAGTCATTGAAAATCTTGGTAATCCGGTTTTCAGCAATCAGGCGATGAACGCGTTAGTGTTGATCGGCCAGGATACATTAACAGCGTTGGACAGTTCCTTTTACCGAAGCGGGCAGAGCACGCAAATGATGCTGCGTGTGATCCAGGTTATCGGAAGGATAGGGGGGCAGCGCGCCCGTGAGATACTTTGGAGTAAGATCGACTACCCTAACAAGATCGTAGTATCACAAGTGCTATTGTCGTTAGGTGAATGCGGCTTTAAAGCCGGCATCTCTCAAATTACCCGTATTAAATACGCGATTGAATCAGATATTGCCGACATCAGTTGGAATTTAAGCGCCATACAGGAAGTTGGCGACGAAGGATTCAGCCAGCAGATCAAGTCTACGTTGCGTTGGGAAATTCAAAACGACATCGAGCACATTTACATGCTCCTCACAATGTTGTACGATACAAGATCAATCCAACTTGTGAAAGAGAATATTGACAGTGGTACAACTGAGGGTATAACATATGCGATTGAGCTTTTGGATGTATTCCTTTCTGAGCAATTGAAGCAGCGGGTTATCCCGTTACTCGACGACCTAACCGATACTGAGCGCACTCATAAGCTCGAAATCTTTTATCCCCGCGTGAAGCTTGATTCGAAATTAGTTCTAAAATTCCTTATCAACAGAGATTTTGCCCAGTCAAACCGTTGGACAAAAGCCTGCGTTTTATTCCAGATTGGAATTTTGAAGATAACGGATTTCAAGTTGGATCTCATCGCGCAGTTGTTCAATCCGGATACGCTGATCCGGGAGGTTTCTGCGTGGGCATTGTACCAGCTCGATGCGCATGAGTACCAACTGAACACTGCCCGATTGGGTGAAACTTCAAAAAGGGAACTCGATACCTTGATAATTCATTCCCGAAAGATGACGCGATTTGAAATGGTTCTCTTTTTCCAAAAGCTCAATTTCTTCGAAAATGTGCCGGGCATAACGCTCTCACATTTATCCGACATCAGCGAAGAAATACGGTTGAAGCCAAAAGACTCACTGACCCTGGATGAAAAGCTTAACAACAGCTTCTATGTGATGACCTCAGGCGCGGTTGATTACTTTCATCGGGGTGAACTTGTTTCAGAATTTGGCCAAGGACAGTTTATCGGTGAGATGCTGGGATCGCCAAACTTCGTCAACACTAATCTCATCATTGCAAAGTCCGATGCAGTGATCCTGAAGTTCAATAAGGATCAGTTTTACGAATTGCTCTCTGACAATGTGAAGTTGGCGGACAAAGTATTAGAGTTTATTTAGCCGATGACCAGAAGTAAAAAGATCTTCGCGGCGATCGCTGCCATTTTTGTGCTGCTGCTGATATACGCGAGTTATGACATAAGCAGGAGGACTACTTTTCCAGGGTCAAAACCCCAACTTAAGGAGCGGCTGCAGCGCACTTATAGCCCCGAAGACAGCACCAAAACTGATACTTTAGAGGGAAAATGAGCCAAAAAATTAAGTTTTTTCTAAGATTTTGTGGTGCAAACGGTTGTTTTGACAATGATTTGTTTTATCTTTGACGCAGATTAAAGCCAACTATAGACATGATAATCCCCCTTAGTCGAGAACTTCGGGGGATTTTCAATTTTAGGCCAGGCGGAACTTCTTGTCCTGCATATTGGCCATTTATCTGAACTATTTTCCCCTTACCGATTCGAAGGCCCTACTTTCCAGTTGACGCATATATCTTTGAACCAGATTAAAGCCAACTATAGACAATTGATTATCCCCCGTCGTCAAGGACTTCGGGGGATTTTCATTTTTAGTCCTTCCTGATTGTTTCACTACAGTCAACACTCAATCCTGATTATTCTCGCTACTGCCAAAACCCAATTTTGGTTGCCTCCTTCCTGTCACAATATCTGTTACGATGATGATGAGTTAGTTGTTCGAACATAAAATCATCTTTGTATGTCATCATTGTTTTATTATCTTTTAATCATGAACAATAGAATTACTTCCTCGCTTTTTGTCTTTAACTCTCCTCGTTATTACAATTCAATCATGCGAAGATCATCAGCTTGCCGAGCCAGGTGCGATCGATTGTGATGGTTTTAAGACAGTAAGCTTTGATGTTGACATACAGCCTATTATCAATTCCAATTGCGCTATCGTTGGTGATGGAGGATGTCACAACGGAGGAAACGGTCCCGATCTTGACTGGAGAGTCTTTAGTAACTTCCAAGGCCACGCCCCAGAAGTTGAGGATCGTGTTCAGCGCCCGGTTACTGCAGACGGGCATATGCCGAAGGTCGGTACGATAACCGATGATCAAATTAAGCTGCTGGTTTGTTGGGTGAGACAAGGGGCGAAAGACAATTAGCTATGAAACGGCGCATCTTCTTAACGATTATAGCCTCGCTCTTTACATTTTCGTCATGGGCGCAAAAGTTTGTTACTGAAAAAACCTTCGTGTCCTTCTTCTCGGATGCCGCTATCGAAGACATAACTGCAGATAATAAGGCAGCTTCCGGGATTTTCAACTCCGCCACCAATGATATCGCCTTCGCTATTCCGATTAAAGACTTTGAGTTTGCAAAGTCTTTGATGAAAGAACACTTCAACGAGAAGTACATGGATACTGAAAAGTATCCTAAGTCTACATTTCGGGGGAAGATATCAGGCTTCGATATTAAAGGCAACGGAGTGCAGAATGTTAAAGCGGCCGGTCAGCTTACGATACACGGTGAGACAAAAGACATCGACGTGCCGGGGACAATCGAAAAACAGGGCGACAAACTGATCATGAAGTCAAAATTTATTGTTAAACTCGAAGACTACAAGGTAAAGATCCCGCAATTGATGTGGCAGAATATTGCAGAGCAGGTTGAAGTTACACTTGATTTTACTTTTAGTCCCCAGTAGCATCAGACCTTATCGTATTTGCCTATGATCCTTTCTACAAAGCCGCTGCTTATTGCCTTCCTTTTTCGTTACGATTAATTCCTACTCACAGCAACGTTTCTTTGCCGAAAAAGCCATCGTTTCATTTTTTTCGGATGCAGTGGTAGAGGATATTTCTGCGACCAACGAAAAAGTCACAAGCATATTCGACGTTGTGAACGGAGAGGTGGCATACCTCATGAGCATAAAGGATTTTCAATTTCCGAATAAACTGATGCAAGTGCACTTTAATGAGAAGTACATGGAATCTGAAAAGTATCCCAAGTCGTCATTCCAGGGTACCATCAGTGGGTTTAAACTTACAGCCACTGGCAAGCAGGAAGTAAAGGCCACAGGAAAGCTCACCATCCATGGGGTTACAAAGAGCATTGAGGTTCCTGGTATTGTCGAAGTCAATGGCAACAGGCTTACTGTAAAGTCAAAGTTTGTTGTGAAATTACTCGACTATAATATCAAAGTCCCCCAGATTGTTTGGCAGAACATTGCCCAACAAGTAGAAGTTACGATCGATTTTGTGTACAGACCCTTATAATCTAAAATGTATGAAAAGAATTATTTTACTCCTTTTAATTATTCCTGTTGCTGTTTTTGCCCAGGAAGACTTGTTAGGTGAACTGGAGAAGGGCGCGAAGCCGGAGGTTGATTATGCATTCGCCACTTTTAAAGGAACAAGGCTAGGTAACGGACATACGGTTGAGACTAAGAATGCCGGATCATTGGAGTTTATCTTTCAACACCGTTTTGGTGCGGTCAGCGGCGGAGCTTATGAACTCTTCGGCCTGGATCAAGCCGATGTCAGGTTGGGCCTGGACTACGGAATCACGGACAACCTTTCTGTAAGCATTAGCAGAAATTCGGTTGATAAAACAATGGATGGTTATTTCAAATACAAGGCTCTTCGACAGAGCTCCGGGGCGAAAAATTTTCCCGTGACGATAACCGCGTTGGTTGGTATGGCTTATAAACTGTCGCCGAAAGACTTTGAAGAAGGTAGCGGCCTCGAAAATGTTGACAGGCTTTCCTACACAGGTCAGTTGTTGATCGCGCGAAAAATATCCACAAATTTTTCACTTCAGCTCATGCCAACATTTATTCATAAAAATCTGGTGGAGTACAATGAGGTGAACGATCAGTTTGCATTGGGTTTTGGCGGAAGGATCAAACTTACAAAGAGCGTGGCCATCACGGGAGAATATTATCACAACTTTAATTTGCCTGATAACGACGCCGTTGAAGATGCTTTCTATAAGCGCTATAACTCGCTCACCTTTGGGATTGATATCGAAACAGGAGGGCACGTCTTTCAATTGTTAATGACAAACGCGATCGGTCTTACAGAGCGTGCGTTCATTACCGAAACCAGGGACGATTTCTTTTGCCGGAGATATCCACCTGGGATTTAACGTAACCCGTACATTCCAGCTTAAGAAAAACAAGTAACAGGTCATCGGCTGGCATTGAAAAATTAATGTTGTTTTATACATTTAGACTTCCAACAGTCTGACTGAAGCATTGTTACTATTCTCCATCATTACTTATCTCGTACTCACAGTAGTGATCGGATTCTGGGCTTCGCGAAGAGTAAAGACCTCAGACGACTTTATGCTGGCTGGCCGTAGCCTGCCGTTGACGCTAAGCTCCGCGGCATTGTTTGCAACCTGGTTTGGGTCGGAGACCGTCTTTGGCGCATCGTCCGAATTCCTTAAGGGTGGGTTGTATGGCGTGATCGAAGATCCTTTTGGAGCGGCTTTGTGTCTCCTGCTCTTTGGATTGTTCTTTGCCAGGAAGTTGTACAATATGAATCTTCTGACCCTTGGAGATTTTTTCAAGATTAAATATGGCAAGAAGATAGAACTGGTTGCATCTGCATTCCTTGCGCTACCGTACGTGGGCTATATAGCGGCGCAATTGGTAGCGATGGGGCTCATACTGAATGTAGTCACTGGAATGGTTGTCTGGCAAGGTGTAGTAATCAGTGCTCTGGTTGTCACACTCTACACCTACGTTGGCGGAATGTGGGCTATATCTATCACCGATTTTATACAAAGCATCATCATCGTCGTAGGACTACTCGTACTGGCAATTGTGCTCGCTGACAAGGCTGGCGGCGTAGGTGTCGTGATTGAAAGTATGCCGGATGAAAATTTTCGGTTTCTTCCGAGGGCAAACTTGAAGGAGGTTGTAAGCTATGTCGCTGCATGGTGCGTTCTTGGCCTCGGATCGATACCATCGCAGGATGTTTTTCAACGATCTATGTCGTCGGGGTCGGCCCGCACGGCAGTTTGGTCTTCTTACCTGGCGGCCTTGCTGTATCTCACTATCGCTATGCTGCCACTTTTCATAAGCCTTTGCATAAAACATTTGTATCCGAACGAATTGTTTGGGGATACACAGCTTGCACTTCCGAATATGGTGCTGCGACATACCTATCTACCAATTCAGATCCTATTCTTTGGTTCTTTGCTGTCGGCGATCATGAGTACAACCAGTTCAGCGATCCTTGCGCCCGCCGCTATCTTCTCAGAGAACCTTGTGAAACCACTTTTTGGTCATAAGTTTTCCGACAAACAGTTTCTTGTTCTCACGAAGGCGTCGGTTCTATTATTTAGCGCGATAGCGACCTTAATGGCTTGTATGCGTTCAAATATTTATGAGCTAGTGCGGGAGTCATCCGTGTTGAGTCTTGTTTCACTATTTGTACCGATGGCGCTGGGACTATATTGGAAGAAGGCAAGTCCGGCCGGGGCATTTTTATCCATGGTGTTAGGTATGATTACTTGGATTATCTTTGAGGTTTTTAGAACAGACTGGCCGGGATTGGTGCCAGCAACAATCGCTAGTGCGATTGGAATGATAGTAGGTAGTTTAATTTGGCCCAAGAGGGTCTGATAGAATAATGAAGATAGAACTAAAACGTTTGAATGACGCATTTCACCTGGAAGCGACAAATGAGCAAGGCAGGTCTGTTCAGATTGATGCGTCGCCAGATATAGGCGGTACCAACCAAGGAATGAGGCCTATGCAAATGCTGCTTGCCGCGATGGGAGGCTGTAGCTCGATTGATATCATTAACATCCTGAAAAAGCAGAAGCAGCCACTTCGTGATTTCAACGTTACAATAACGGGTGAGCGGGAAAAAGATGTAATCCCCTCGCTATTTACCGAGGTTCATGCTCACTTTCGGCTTTATGGAGACCTTGACGCCGAAAAAGTACAGAAGGCGATCGTGCTGGGTGTAGAAAAATATTGCTCCGTAGCCAAGACGCTGGAATACAAAGCCAGGATTACTCATAGTTTTGAGATCATTAAATAACCTGGCACCTGATAATTAATCTGTTAGAAATTTCTTATTAACTATTTCATGGAAGAGGAAAAGAGTTTTGAAACGAATGCAATCCGTGCGCAACACGAACGCTCAGCGTTCCGGGAGCATTCTGTTCCGTTATACCTGACGTCGAGTTTTGTCTTTGACGATGCTGAACAAGCCCGTGCGATGTTCGCGGATGAAATTGCCGGAAATATTTATAGCCGGTATTCGAATCCTAACACTGACGAGTTCATTGCCAAGCTTTGCATTCTGGAGGGCACCGAAGATGGGGTTGCAACCGCATCAGGAATGGCCGCGATGTACAGCAGCATGGCAGCATTGCTCAAGTCGGGTGATCACATCCTGGCGAGCCGTTCAGTTTTCGGTTCGACTCATCAGATATTAAACACTATTTTCCCCCGTTTTGGAATTACGTATACCTATGCCGATATAAACGAACCGGAAACCTGGGAAAGCAAGATCCAACCAAATACGAAGTTGATCTTTGTGGAAACTCCCTCGAATCCTGCGCTTGATATTATAGACCTTGCCTGGCTCGGTAAGCTCGCGGCAAAGCACAAGCTCGTTCTTAATGTCGACAACTGTTTTGCGACTCCCTATCTGCAGAATCCGGCAAAATGGGGTGCCCATATTGTCACCCATTCAGCCACGAAATTTATAGATGGACAAGGTCGTGTGATTGCGGGTGCGATTCTGGGCACGAAGGAATTGATAAAAGAGATTAGATTTTTTACCCGGCATACTGGTCCAGCGATGGCGCCATTTAATGCCTGGCTGCTTTCTAAGAGTCTTGAGACGCTCGCCATACGCATGGAGCGACATTGCGAGAACGCTCTGGCATTAGCAAAGTATCTCGAAGGCAATAACCAGGTGCTCAAGGTAAAGTATCCCTTTCTTCCTTCACACCCGCAATATGAGCTTGCTAAACGGCAGATGAAGCTTGGTGGTGGACTTGTTACCTTTGAAATAAAAGGAGGCCTCGAGCAAGGCATTAAGTTCCTCAACGCGTTAAAGATGATCTCTCATACCCCTAACCTTGGGGATACCCGCACAATTGCGATTCATCCGGCTTCAACCACGCATTCAAAACTGACCGAGCAGGAACGGCTTGAAGTTGGGATCACGCCTGGATTGATAAGAATTGCCGTGGGTCTGGAAGATATCAAGGATATTATCCGCGATGTCGAGCAGGCGATCAAAGCGTGCATTTAACTGCGTAACGTAAAAGAAGTCGGACCTTTAGTAGGTTGGCATTGATGGATCGATCTCCCTTGCCCACGCGAGGATGCCGCCTTTCAGGTTGTATAGGTTTTGAAATCCATACTTCTTTTCCAGCCACTGGACCATATTACCACTGCGTGAACCGCTGCGGCATTGAAGGATGACTTTCTTATTCTTGTCGATCTTATCAATGTTGTCCGGAATGTCACCTTGCGGGATCAACTCTCCATTTAGATTGCAAAAATCATATTCGTGGGGTTCTCTTACATCAATGAGCTGGAAGTCTGCTCCAGAGTCCATTAATTGTTTCAGTTCCTTAACCGTTACCTCTTTCATCTGACGAATTTTGTTTCAAATATTTCTTTTTCCCCTGACTTTACAAAAAAATTTCAATAACCACTTCCTTTGCTTGCCATTCATCAATCAATTTTATCCAATCGATGTCTACGCGAAACAAGACTCCGTGGCAGCCGTTAGAAATTTCAACCGTATCGATGGCTGGCCCGCCTTCGCCCCGACACGTCGGTCGGCGGACAAGGCTGCACTCGACTACTGACAAACAACTATTTTAAGGCAATCATTCAAAATTTAATCAAGTATGGAACGCAAAAATTTCTCTTCGGGAGCAAAATGGGAAGATATAGTAGGTTATTCCCGTGCAGTGTTGGTGGGAAACCAGCTGGAGATCTCCGGCACTGTCGCTACTGATGAGTCGGGAACTGTTGGAAAGGGAGATTTCTATTTGCAGACAAAGTTTATCCTACAGAAAATCGAACGGGTGCTTCAGCAGGCGGGTTTTGAAATGAAAGACGTTGTTCGCACCAGAATGTTTGTCACCGATATAAAGCACTGGGAGGAAGTGGGGAAGGCCCACGGTGAATTTTTTAAAGATATCAAACCCGCAACGTCAATGATACAAATCAGCGCTCTTATCGACCCGGATTACCTGGTTGAGATTGAGGTAACGGCATTGCGCAGCGATAATGATTCATCCATCCCCGACGCGTCGGGGCGAATGCAGATGTGGTCCATTAAGACCTAAGCCAAATAAATAAGGGTGACATTCCTGATATCACCCTTATCTGCAATTTTGGTTTTGATGTTTCCTGGTTACTTATTTTTTGAGGAATTGCTTAATTGTTTCCGGCAGCTGAGTATGAGCCAGGCTGTTTCTTTAATGTAAATTCTGAAGATGATCCCATTCTGCTGCCTGTGGTTGGTACTGTTATCTCTTCGAATTCAAGGTAGTCGTTCCCTGTCTTTTTAAACTTCATAAGCAAAACGGGATCGGTTCCTAAGGTCTCATCATCCCATTTGTTGATGTTGTCCAGTTCGTAGCTGGCAGACCTCGTCACGGTAGTAGTCTCGGCGCCATTCACGAACTCGATAAATTGCAGGTGGAAATTCATTGGAGTCGCAGTGCCTGCATAATAGGTAGCACTAATGCCGAACATACCGTCATCTACACCCGCATACGGCAGGAAGAAAAACTCAGGTGACTGGAAGCTTCCCCGAAGGCTTGTGTACTGATTCCCGGCCAGCCCAACGTAGCTACTTCTTACCAATGTCGAGCTTGCGTTTTCGCCCCAAAGGAAAAGATCCAAATCCACATCAGTATAGGTCTCGCCGTCGCCGGTTCCCCATTCAAGTCCGACCAGCATTCCATCTTCTTGTTGAACAGTGATAACAATCTCATCGTCACGGGTGATCTCAATGTCTTCGCTGTTAACTTCCTCGATAGAAAGTTCAATCGTCTCGTCATCTTCGAGGTCGCTATCAGAATAGAGGTCAAGTTCTATAATACCTACTGTTTCACCTTTTGGTATTTCAAGCTCGAGGTAATCCGAAATAACTTCATAATCTGCTGGGGCTGTCGTTCCTGCGCTAACATCGTCCTTTGCCGTTCCGGCGATGCTGTATTCGATGGTAAGGTCTTCGGAAGCAGGCTTGTCCAAAATTATTTGAATCTCCAGGTTTGCATCAGATTCTTTGACCGTCATTTCTGCGGCTGAAAACGACAAAAGTGGCTTTGCCGGGGGCTCGTCATCATCACAGGATGTGAACACGAACACAAAAGAGCCGAGGGTAAGAGCCGATAAAAAGAGAACACTGTATTTTCTCATGACCGTATGTTTAAACATTATAAATTTAACTATTTCTGCTGATTAGAGTATAAGACAAGCCAAACATTCAGGGCATGACCTGGTCCCAATATCGGTTTTTCAAAGTATTAAACACATCAAATTTTTAACCATTTTTTGTAAGTAAGCGTATTTCCCATTCTTATCACCACCATATATATGCCAGGCCTCAAATGGGATGTTTCGACTTGGATTTTGGCGGTCTTTTCCGTTTTAATAGCAGACACAGGAATAGTCGCCGCTGTTCCCAGAGAGGAATTCATTCCGATGGAAACCTGGCCCTTATAGTCGTTGTCTATGGTAACATTCAGCGTTGACGTTCCGGGATTTGGCACCAGAGAAATACCTGATGACGATGGGTCTTCCTCGAGGCCGACAACATCGCTCCGTATGTAAATGGTAGTGGTGGCGGTAGTTGCACACAGATCAAGGCCGGAACCTTCAGTAATATAGGTGGTCTGTTTAGTTGGATACACAACCAATTGAGGCCCGGCAAAATCGACAATTGATCCATCGTCCGCATTCCACACAAAAATACTCGCCCCCTGGCCGTTCAGTCTGACTTCTTCTCCTGGATAGATAAGTGTTTTCGTGGCTGATACTTGTACGGATGGCATGGCTCCGACCATAGGTTCAATATCCATCGCGATGTTTGCGCCATACGCGATTGTGAATAGTTGCCATTGGCCCGATTCAGACTTCACCCAGGATGTTGCATTGTTAGCCTCTCCATGCGCGGATGAAGTAATAGCAACGCGTATCGCCAGCATCATATCGTGCTGTATCGAGTTCTACACCCACGTGGAACGGTCTGCTGAATACAGGCGTAAGTCGATCAAATGTTATGGTGGTAGGCTCGTTATTATCGACGTCTTCCTTGATCTGCTTATATAAAACCTCCTTACGTTCAATCACAGGATTTGGTCCGCCTTGAACTCCGCGTGCTGACCACACTACCACGGATAATTTAGCATCCTCATTGACCATTTTAATTTTCCCAAACCTGATTTTGACGCCGCTGATATAGTTGTATCCGCAGCTGTTTTCAAAAAATTCAGAAAATCCCTCACTTTTTGCGCTGTTGTGGCCGGTGAGATAGCCGGTGTATGGTCCAAATTGTGACAGTTTAACTACCGATGGCGTATAGCCGTCCTGAAAATTAGTCAGCTCATTGCAAAGACCTTCTTCAGATACGGTGATATAACCTTCAATTGAGAGTGGGGCAGAAGCGCCCAAAGAATTCGTAGCAATAAGTGTCACTCTGAACGTGCCCGGAAAATTGTACTTTACTTTTGGATTCCGATCGTTTGAAATGTTTGGATCTCCGCCTTCAAACTCCCATGCCCAGGCCGTGGGGAAATTTGAAGAGAGGTCCGTAAATTCCACTTCACTTCCCAGTAACACGCACGCCTGTTTATCAGCGGTAAAATTAGCCGTAGGAACATCTGCAACTGGAGGGCTACACAGATTTGCCTGCATCAGGCTTTTTCTTCTCGGACTAACTTCCAGTGCTGCAAGCATCCTATCCTTTTGTCCCAGTGTAAATATATTCATACAAGCGTCGTTCGAATAGTCCATATAATTCTGGACCATTGCAGGTGTGACGTCATTGCAACTCAATGTATTAGGACATCCGGAGCTGGCATTACGTTGGGTTGGCGTATCTGCTACGAAGTCATCGCTGCACACTCCGTCGCCCCAGATGTGGCGCAATCCAAACCAGTGACCGGTCTCGTGCGAAAGTGTTCTTCCTTTGTTATACGGTGGTTGCATTACAGGAAAGTTGCCTTTATCTGCCGAACCAAAGTTTTGATATCTTACGACCACCCCGTCCGTCGAGGCAGGACTGCTGGCCGGTATACCTTGCAGACCGGTTTGATCGGGGAACTGTGCGTATCCTAACAACCCACCTTCGCCTGCGTTGAACTTCACCGTCCAGATATTGTAAAAGAGGTTTGCGTTCCAGATGGTAGTTGGCTTCAGCTGATTTTCAATCTGATCACGTGACCAATCGGCGCGATTTCCATTGAACCGATCAATACCGGGCTCGGTCATGGTCACTCCGTTTTCATCCACGGGGGAAAGACAAAACTCAATCTCTACATCTGCACCTGCGGGGCTTGTGTTAAATCCAGGTGTCCCTGGTTTGCGGCGAAAATCTTCATTCAGTACTTCGATCTGTGCTTGTACCTGCGCCTGGCTCAAATTCGGACCTGTACCGACAGGCTCTCCGTTATGAACAATATGTACGATAATTGGAAGTGTAACTATCCTGCTTTTGTTCTGGCAGCGGTCCCCCGAAGACGCATTTCACGAAGCTTGTTCTGAATGGCTTCTTCGAACTCCTCGTGTGTGCCAAGCTGTGGATAGCGGATACGGTTGATTCTATCCTGCTCCATCGTGGCGCATTGTTCCGGAGGATCCGGTAGCGTTTGACCGTTCACGGCAAAACAACCCACTGTCATCAGGAAGATAATACAGCAGCCCAGGGATTTCATACAATCAAATTTACTCTTCATCTATCGCTTCAAAATGGATTCGGTAACTGCCTGTATTCGTCTCGTCAAAAAATATTTCTATCTCCATGTCATCCCCTTCGGCCTCGCGAACGATAAAGGGAAGGGCATTCTCAGCAAGTATTGGAAGGACCATTGTCAAAGTAGCGGTAGCGTTGCTGAATGACCACGTGTCTGTCGTTACATCGGCTTCGTCCTCAAAGCATTTGCGCGAGCCCGATATAGCTTCGAGCGTATGTTCTGTATTGGCATAAAAAATATACCGATCATCGGACAGACAGCTTGGCACGAACTTGTCAATAATTTCGTCATTCAGGGTCTCTTCAAACAGCGTGATTTTCCAGGTCTTATTATTTTCTCCGGTAAATACTTTAGTATAGGTATATGGGGTCGGCGTGAATTCTTCCGAACAACCAACTGCGGCGATCAGGCATATGCTAAACAAAAAATATCGTAGTGGCCGCATATTCTAAATTGGTTTGTATACAATACTTACTTCAGGCTGGTCATCAAAATCAACGAGCGTAACCGTGAAGATAATTTCACGGGTGACCGGGTCAACCACGCCGCTACCTCTGATAGTCGCAACCTCATCATCAATGAATTCTTCCTCTTGCTCAGGAATTGTTAAGGTATTGTCACCATTGTCGATAAAGATTGAGATCCATTTCCTGGTCGGTTTGGAAAACGCCGACATTCCAGTTTGATAATACGTACGTCTCGCAATCCTGACTCGTAATCGAAATGTCATCGTAAGTGTCGCCTCCGTCCACGCGCGTTCCCTGAATAAGATCCTCCTAAAATACAATCGTCAAAAATGGTAAAGGTAAATTCCTTACCTATCGCGCTAGCGCCTTGTCCGATCTCAAGATTGTCCTGGTTTGCGCTAATAAGCGTAAATACAATATCCTGGGATCTAAGGATGTTATTGGCATTGTTTAAAAGCTGAATCCTTATTTTGCCAAAGTATTCGCCTGCGGCTATTCTCACTTTTTTTCTCTCATCGAGAATGACGTAATCCACTCCTTCTCTTGCGTTTCCCTCGATTAAGTAGCCTATTGTAAGTTCCTCAGTGGGGGCGGGGCCAGCAATATGCACCTCGATATCTATCGGTTTGCTAAAGCTTTCTTTATCATAGGCGCTTGGTTCGGTGAAACGTACATGGTAAGGGCCCCTGAAAACTATAGGCTCAGTTTCGCAGCTTGTTATAATTATTAACAAGATTAATGCGCCGGTGCTAAATATTTTTAACCGCATCTTCTCCATTAGTAACCGGGATTTTGGTTTCCAACCAGAGCGGGATTGTTCTGAATCTCACGCTGAGGTATAGGCCATCGTTCATAGTCACTGCGCCAGTTTACAGAGAACGCGCTCATTACTTCCTGTGCTCTTCCTGTCCTCACAAGGTCGTACCACCTGTGCCCCTCAAATGCCAGCTCATATCGTCGCTCTTCTTCGATTAGTCTAAGCATCTGACTCTTACTTACAGATCCGACTGCCGGCGCATTCGCGCGCGTGCGCAGTGTATTAATGTCTGTCTGAGCGCTATTCAGTCCGGTAACATTGTCGAGTTGTGTTCGTGCCTCAGCGCGGATCAGATACATTTCCGCCAGACGGAAAACGACGACGTTGTTGTTGTCGGCGTCCGCAGTTCCATATTTAGCTACAGACCATCCGTTGTCATTGCCGCTCAAATTGGCGAGGTCGAAATTCATGGATCGAAAAACGATCACCTGATTCAGAGGACGTCAAGAGCAACGACAACCTGATTGGAAGGAATGATCTCACGTCTTCCGACAAAAAGGTTATTCAATCCAAAGTTTCCACTTGTGCCAGGGTCGTCAGCCAACGTATAGCCCACTTCCAGAATGGCTTCGTTGGTGAAATCCTCTTCAACGATAGCGGAAAAATCCAGCTCGAGTTCATACTGTTCAGAGTCGATCACTTCTGTCGCGTATTGCTCGGCCTGCGTCCAGTTTCCGAGGTAAAGGTGAAGCCTTGCCAACGCAGCGCTCACCGCAAATTTGCCGACGAATCCGGCATTAACGGGCGTTTCCGGTACGGTACTCAACGCTTCGTTATAATCGTCCTCAATCAGCGTTAGTATTTCTGATTCAGTAGCCCGTGGGATATTTCGGTTTGTTTCAATATCAGTTGTTATTACCTGCGGTACTCCGCCGAATGAATACAATGCAATGAAGTAAGCATATCCACGGAGGAAATGCGCTGTGCCCATTACCTGGTTACGTTGAGCAGTTGGGACACCCTCAACTTCTGGCAAACGCTCAAGAATAAAGTTGGCTATGTACACCGTGTTGTATATGGCACCCCATAGAGCCGCAACGGATGCGTTAGCCGAACTGATTTGTTTGGTTCCCAGCTCGCGATATTGGCTAAACGTTCCATTGTGTATCAACATGTCGGCTGTGAAGTCTCCTGCGATCACTGTTGCCGGTGCGATGTTCCTGAAAGCGCTGTACAAACCTACTTCCACGTTCCCAACGTCCCTGGGTTCGTTTAGTACGATGTCGTTAGTGAGGAGGTCGATTGGCTCAGGATTAAGTACATCCTCGCAAGAATTAGAAACCAAGAGCAGCGTTCCCAGAATAACCGTCAATATAATCTTGTGCCTCTTCATCGTAATGTCGCGGTTAATCCAACTGCAATAGTTCTTACTTGCGGTAAGGTAAAAAAGTCGATGCCCTGTGCTGACACTGATCCATCGAGTGTGCTTACCTCAGGGTCCGATCCTGTGTATTTAGTGTACGTCCAGAGGTTTGTTGCTGTGCAATACACTCTGAGCTGCTGCATCATGAGTTTGTTTGTTATCCTGGAAGGAAGATTATAGCCGAGGCTTACATTCTTCAATCGCAGGTAAGATCCATCTTCGAGCAGTCTGATTGCTATGCAGATTATTTAGTGTTGATGCCAATTCATAACGCGGAATGTCTGTAATATCGCCGGGTTCTTTCCATCTCCTCAATGCGTCGACGGATTGATTATTTTCTATATCAGCACCCATATTCACCAGGGTAGCTTTTGAAAAATTCAACACCTTATTTCCCAGAGAGAATTGGAAAAAGAATGAAAGGTCAAATCCCTTATAGGTTAAGCGTATTGGTAATACCACCGATCAGGTCTGGCTGCGAGTTTCCGATGATCATTGCATCGGAGTTATTGATTGTGCCATCACCGTTGAGATCTTCATAAATGGCATCTCCCGTCGCAGGGTCTACACCGAGATAATTCAGTCCCCAGAATGAACCCATCGGGTGACCCTCTTTGATGATGTTGGTACCATCGACGCCCTCGGCAGTATAACCGCGATAAAGAGGAATTGAATCGGCGAGGAAGAGAACTTTGTTAAGGTTCTTTGAAAGGTTAACTGTGGTTGTCCATCTCAAGGCACCTTCGATATTTACAGATGTAAGGCTGAATTCTATACCCTTGTTTTCCATATCACCGATATTATCGATGATACCGCCGAATCCTGTCGTTGAAGGATACGGGCGGGTAAGGAGAAGATCGGAGGTTTTGGTGTGGTAAACGTCAATACTTGATTGTAACCGGCCCTGCCACAATGAAATATCTCCGCCAATGTTAATCTCGCGGGTTGATTCCCACTTCACGTTCGGATTATCCACATTGTTTGGCGTTACACCAGAGCTACCGTTGTAAGTGGCCGCTCCCCACGTTGCAAGATATTGAAAGGCACCAATGCGTTCATTTCCAGTGTATCCGAAACTCGCTCTTAATTTTAAGTCGGTAATAAGCGACGACTTAAAGAATTTTTCCTGTGATATACGCCATCCTGCGGAAACAGCAGGGAAGTATCCAAACTTGTTATTTGGACCGAAGTTTGAAGATCCGTCTGCACGGAAGCTTAACTTGGCAAGTATTCTATCGTCGAAATCATAGTTTGCTTCGCCCAACACGGAGACAATTGCTGTTGGGGGACTCCTAAAAGACGATCCATTGTCCACGATTCCGGCAGATTGGATGTAGGTGAAATCATCACTTGCAAATAATCTACCTTGAGCATTTCCGCCGTTCGCATAAGTGCGATACATCTCTCCACCTATAAGTGCTGAGAAATTGTGCTTGGTATTATATGTTTTTGCCCAGGAAAGAGTGAGAAAAGTATTAATGTTAGTTCCGGTAAAAGCGCTGAAAACACCATAACCCTGACCGCCTACGCTTGGAAGGTATCCACCAATTGCTGTTTGTGAAGATTCATAGTTATCTTCTGTGACATTGTTATAGTCAATACTAACCTGAGCCTTTAGACGAATTTCGGGCGTGAAGTTATATACTGCATTTAGGCCTCCCAGCAATTTCGCGGTAACGACATCGAATCTGGGTAGCATAGCCTGACCAACAGGATTAAAGTTTGGGAAAGCCGCATACAGTGGCGATCCGGGTCCGACTAATGCACCGTTTTCGTCGAAGGGCACAAAGTAAGGAAGGCTTTTCACGGCACCGGAATATACGCCATCAAGGAAGTTGTCTCCTTTTACGCGTTTATTAAGTACGCGTGAGACAGTCAAGTTGGTGCCGATCGAAAATTTTTCCGATAGTTTCTGGTCAAGATTAATAACGGCGCTCATACGTGTGAACTTGTTATTAAGCTGAACGCCTTCTTCATCGCGATAGGATCCGCTAATGTAAAAGTTTGTATTGTCGTCGCCGCCCGTTAGAGACATCTGGTACTGTTGAAGGATGCCGGTGCGCAGAACTTCATCTTGCCAGTCCGTGTCTACACCATCTGTAACTCCTGGGACCAGACCAAATCCGTCCGGGTTTTGATCTGAGTTTGTCACAGCTTCCCGCTGAAGCTCTAAGAGTTGCGTCGAGTTCAGCAGGTCAAGCTGCCGTACAGGATCGATGATCCCGCGTTGTATGTCGAAAGTGATCTTTGTTTTCGCGTTCTTTCCTCTCTTCGTTCTGATGATGACTACACCATTGGATGCTCTCGACCCGTAGGTAGCTTTTGTCGATGCATCTTTCAGAACTTCGATGGATTCAATGTCGTTGGGGTTTATTAATGCAAGAGCATTATCACTCTGGCCTCCATAATCTCTTCCAGATAAAGCGCCAGTCTCCACGGGGATGCCATCAACAATAAATAGCGGTCGATTTCCGGCAGTAATGGAAGTTACTCCCCTGATTCGCACGGAAATACCACCTCCGGGCGTTCCCGACGATTGTGTAACCTGAACCCCGGCGGCCTGTCCCTGGAGGGCCTGGTCAATTCCGTTTATCGATATGTCTTTAAATGCATTCGCTTTCACTGACGAAACGGATCCGGTGATATCGCGTCTCTCAACAGAGGAATATCCCATCACGATGACTTCGTTCAATTCCTGAGCTTCTTCCTCCAGTATCACATTTAAATTAGTCTGATTGGCGACAGGTAATTCCTGCGATTTGTAACCGACAAAAGAAAATATAAGGATAGCGGCAGGCTCGACTTCCAGGGAAAAACGGCCTTCTATGTCTGTAATTACTCCCTGCGAAGTACCTTTTACCACCACGTTCACGCCAGGCAGGCCATCTGGCTCTGTAGCAGAAGTCACCCTACCAGTGACTACTGTGCTGGGCCAGGGCTAACTGTGGTTAATATGGTTAAGAGTGCAGATAGTAAAGATCTTATCATAGATAGCGGTTAGACTATTCTTCTAAAATTAAATATTAAACAATAAACAACAAGTGACAGTTTCTGGAAACGGGATAGAATGGGGCCTTTTAGGGAGCAAACTATCAAAATCATATATATCCTACGCCTTTATTGGTAAACTTTTAGACACCTCTTTCTTAAAAACGGATGGAGTCACCCCAATATTTTTCTTAAACGAAACATTAAAAGACGAGAGGGAATTAAATCCACACTCGTAGGCGATACCCGCGATCGATAAATAATCCTTGCCTGGGTCACGCAGAATTCTCTTCGACTCTTCGATTCGGTACGAGTTGATGAAATTTGTAAAATTTTGGTTAAACGCGGCGCTAAAGGTGTGTGACAATTGGTGTTGTGGTATCGCCGTGAGCGCTGAGAGTTTCTGCAATGAGAAATTTGTATCAAGGTATGGCCGATTAGTTTCCATAGTTGCCAGTATCCTTCCTTTGAAATCTTCCAGCAATTCATCCGATATCCGAAGGTTTTGATACTTGGGCTTTAGCCTCCATATTGATCTCTGCTTTATTTTTTAATACAGCAAATGTTATGAAGTACAACGCAACGGAGTAAAATACCGGCGCGGCCGTGTAGGGTGTAATGGACAGAATATAGTTGCTGAAGTAGGCTAGTTGGAAGAATGAAACTGTTCCAAGTAAAACAACTATCCAGGAGACGGAATCTCCCGTCTTAAGATGTTTATACTTAAACCCGTTATAAAACTCAAGACTATAAAGTCCGATATAAAGAACGGTATAATAGAGGAGTGCTCCATAACCTCCCTTGTACCAAAAGTTGTCAAGGGTAAGCCATAACGAAAATATGATTATCACGGCGGAAGGAATGAAGTGAAAAATGGACAACGTTGTCCAGCTTTTATCTTTCCTTAACGTTCGGACGTAGAGTAGGAGAGCCGGGCCGATCGCTGCGTGTGCCGCGAAGCCTACGTTATAGACAATTTCACTCGCATCAGCGCCGAAGATGAACAAAGTCGACTTCGCCGCACGGACACCAATCAGAATCAAGCCCAGTCCTAAAAAAAGGTTGCTCTTATTACGACGAGCATTGCTAAGAAAGTACACTCCTAAAAGCAGACTTTGAAAAACACCTAGCCAACACAACACCAATACGACAGTCTCCATTCAATAACGCGCATACTTGATCTTAAATTTATGAAATAGTTTTCAAGAATTGATGAGTTTTACCATCTGAGATCGGTGTTTTTCAGAAGGCAGCTGACCATACGCAGCACCCATGTTATCAATCATATGATCAGGTCTGTCAGTCCCCGGAATCACGCAAGTTACGGTAGTATTTGAAAGGATGAATTTCAAAAAGAACTGTGCCCAGCTATTACAATCAAATTCAATTGCCCAGTCGGGAAGCGGCTTGCCCTTTACGTGTCGAAAAGAGTGCGCCTTCTTCAAACGGCCGATTAATGATCACAGCAACTTGTTTTTCTTTCGCCAATGGAAACAATCGTTCCTCAGCCTTTCTGCTCACTACAGAATAGTTAATTTGAAGAAAATCCAGCGTGTTACTTTTAAGGATCTGCTCAATTGTCGAATAGGCGCTTTCTAAATAATGGGTTATGCCAATGTATCTGATCTTCCCTGACTCCTTCCATGACCTCAATGTTTTCAGGTGCGTTTGCCAATCCACAATGTTATGGATCTGCATGAGATCGATCTTCTCGCGGTTCAGCAAAGAAAAAGAATTGTTCATCTGTTGAATACCTTCCTGTTCGCCAGTTGTCCAGACCTTGGTTGCAATGAACAATTTGGAATTCAGTGAAAGCTCTGTGGACGAGTTCACCGATAACCCTTTCAGATCGTCCATACATTGGTGAGCTATCGATCACGCTACCGGTTTTTTCAATCAGCGTTCTCAAAACACCTTTGAGAGGTTCACGTTCCGAAGCGGCATCGCCCACGTCAAATGTTCGCCATGTTCCCACGCCGACGGCAGTTAGCTTGCTCGTTTGAAGATGGTATGATGCGCTTGATGACTTTTTTTTCCTGCATCGAACTGATCAGAGGAAGTAACCCCAATGCGGAAAGATTGTGCAGACAAGTTCTTCGATCCATGACGCAAAAATTTATGTCAAAGATAATAAGCCATTGTGCGTTACGCGTGGGTTGCAGGTCGAATTCATTGACGGATTAATTAATCCAGCCATGTTCCTTCGTGGTTCTGGTCCTTAACTCTTCGCCCTGAGATGCACGGAGAAGGACGTTCCCTGTTCAGGAATGGATTTTACTTTTATCCGGCCACCATGCTGACTGACGATTTGCTTCGACAGGCTTAACCCAATACCCGACCCATCTCTACGGGTGGAGAAAAACGGAACGAATATTTCTTTCAAATCCTTTTCGGGGATACCTTTTCCGTTGTCGGATATTTCAAGGATGACCTGGCTGTCTGAAGGAAATGCTTTTATGGCAATCTGTTTGTCTTGTCGGCCCTCGAGGGCATGAGCGCTGTTTGTGATCAGATTTATTACCACTTGTTCGATCAACGCAGGGTCAAAACTTGCGGACAAAGATGGATCGTTTACTGTCAGTGTGAGTTTGATTTCCTGACGCTGCAATGATATCACCCATAAGCTTTTCGATTCCCTGCAGGAATGTTTTTACGATGGTGATTTCAGGTTTCGGTTTGGGCAGTTTTGTCAGCTTGCGATAATTCTCTACAAAAAGTAGAAGGCCCTCGCTGCGGTTTTGAATGGTGTTAAGGGAGAAACGGATATCTGAAATGGACTCATCCGTCATTGTTTTGATGGATCTTTGATTGCCCTCCTTGTCAGACAACATACTTTGCATGGTCTCTGTCAGCGAAGATATCGGTGTGATGGAGTTCATGATCTCATGCGTGAGGATCCTGATGAGCTTGTGCCACGCTTCAATTTCTTTCTGTTCGATTTCTGAGTTAATGTCCTGGAAGGTGATTAGTCTATGCTCTCTTTCAAGAATCAAGTGTGTGCTTACGTCAACGGAAAATATCCTGGTGTCTTCCTTTATTTTGATTTCTATCAGTTTCCGGCCGCTTTCACCCAACTGACTAACTTGATTGCCAAATTCGGGATTCAACTGAAGGATGTGACTCCAGCTCTTTAGTCCTTTTATGTGCAACAACTCTTCAGCTGTGGGATTTATCAGGACGATTTCATCGTCCGCGATCGAAATGATCCCAACCTGCAATTGGTTGATCAGTACCTGTAAGAACTGGAATTGTGCTTCACGTTCAATCTTCACGCGTTTATAAGCTTCAATAATCTCAGTCATACTTTGTTGAAGATCTTTGAACGACTTGCCTAAGGGTAGCTGCTTAAATGTTATCGAGAAATCTCCATGCTTGACGGCAAAGAAAAGCCGCGCGAGTTCGCGGTTCGTATGATTGACAAAATAGATCAGCTCTGCGATTTGCGCAATGAGGATCAGGCTTAAGATGATCTGGTTAAAGAACAACCGGCCATCGCCGAAGATCCATGCAGTAAGGAATATATTTCCTGCGATCAAGGCGATTCTGATTACCACTAGGACAGTGAAGCGCATTGTTTTGTTTTTTACAAATGAGGTTTAGGTGATCACAAGCCGTGTTTCTTCATCCTGCGATATAACGCTGTCCGGGTCATTCCCAACGTTCGGGCCGTGTTGCTTACATTGCCGTCATGGTCCTGAAGGGACTGCAAAATGAATCTCTTCTCCATATCTTCAAGTGTGACTGGATGATCTTCTTTTCTGGGTTGAATTGCCGTATTATTAATCAGTAGTTCCGGACTTCTTATGACCTTCCCTTCATTGAGTATAACAGCTCGTTCGACTGCATGTTGAAGTTCCCGGATATTTCCAGGCCAATGATACTTCTTAAGCCTGGTTATCACACTTTTATCGACGGTCATATCCTGCCGTTTGTACTTTTGGCTATACCTGCGAAGAAAGTGGTCAAGCAACAACGGAATATCCTCAATTCTTTCGCGCAATGAAGGCACTCTTATTTCGACGGTGTTAATTCTGTAAAGAAGATCCTGTCTGAATTTTTTTTCATAGACCATTTCATGTAATGGCATATTAGTCGCGCATATGAGGCGGAAGTTAACGGGAATTTCTTTCGTAGAGCCCACACGTTGCACCTTTCGATGTTGTAAGACAGTAAGTAATTTGGATTGAGATGCCAGGGACAAATTTCCGATCTCATCGAGAAATATCGTGCCCTCAGAAGCGATCTCAAATCTGCCCGCTTTATCCTGTTTTGCGTCGGTGAATGCTCCTTTTACGTGCCCAAAGAGTTCGCTTTCGAAGAGCGATTCCGTTATTGCGCCAAGATCAACACTTATAAAAACATTATTCCGGCGTGGCGACTTTCGATGGACTGCGCGTGCCACCAATTCTTTGCCGGTCCCATTTTCTCCGAGTATCAATACGTCAGCTTCGGTTGAGGCAACCCGATCGATCATTTCATGAACCCTTTGAACGGCAGGGGAGTCGCCGATAAAATCAACATAAGGTTGGTCGATGTCGTCGCTGAGTTTTTCCTGAGCAACTTTCAGCTTTTGAACTTCCTTTCGCGATTGTCGCAGCTGCAATGCGGAGAGTATCGTTCCAAGGAGCTTTTGATTCTTCCATGGTTTCAATACGAAATCTACGGCGCCGTTCTTCATGGCTTTCACTGCGAGGTCCACTTCACCGTAGGCCGTTATCAGAATGACAACAGCCTGAGGATCTAATTTCAGTATCTGGTCTAACCAATGAAATCCTTCCTCACCATCATTTACTCCCTTCCGGAAATTCATGTCCAGGAGAATGACATCGACATCTCCGGTCTTCAAATGGTTCGGAATGTTGCCGGGATTGTCTTCGATGTACACATTTGAAAATTCCTGTTTCAAAAACATCCTGGCTGTTTCCAACACATCCCTGTCGTCGTCGACGATTAAGATCCTGGCTGAGTTCATCGTAATTGATTTCCTGTAAATTTAGATTTCTGTATCGATATCAAACATTATTGTGTAACGATTTTGATACAATATTTTCATCCTTGATGGTCTAAAGCTGCCGTAAAGACTTGATAATCAATATAGTGAATTACTGGCACTGCTTTGGTATATTTCGCTGTCATATGATCAAAAATTACCTTCTTATAACCCTTCGGAATTTCGCCAGGAACCGAACTTATACATTGATAAACATACTGGGCCTCAGCATTGGCATCAGTTCCTGCCTGATAATTTTCCTGATCGTTTCAAACGAACTCAGCTTTGACAAATTCCATTCTCGTTATGACAGGATTTACCGTGTTGTCGTCGAGGGGAAGACCGCTTCAGGCACAGATTACGGGTCAACAACTCCTTATCCATTTACGAAGGCTTTTCGCAATGATTTTCCCAACGTTCCGCTGATCGTTCAGCTCCATATGCAGGAGGATGTCTTAATGAAAGTAGGGGTAGAGAAGAGACGGATACATAATGTTTTGTTTGCAGATTCTCTATTTTTTGAAGTGTTCGATTTCAAAATTTTGTCTGGTAATCCAAAGGTAGATCTGGCAGAACCAGGCAAAGTATTTTTAACGAAAACATTGGCCGACAACCTGAGCAGCGATGGTAAAATAGTTACGACGATAAAACTCGATAACAAACTCGAGTTGGAAGTTGCAGGGATCGTAGCAGACCCTCCTCCAAATTCGCACATATCGTTTTCGATGTTGGTTTCCATGCCCTCACTTTTTAAAGATTTTTTGGGATTCCCCATTGATAGCTGGGGTATGACCATTGCGGGATACAATTACGTCGTTTTACCGAATGATTTGGCTCCAGAAAAATTAGAAGAGGATCTAACCAAATTTGTCATCAAGTACCATTCTCCGGAGGATGCAGCAAGAAAAAAGTTTAAGCTGCAACCATTGCGCGAGATTCATTTTGACCAGCAGTATACCGAAAACCCTGGGACTCCTTCAAACGCAAACATGAATGATCTCGTGGTGATGGGCGTATTAGGTGTATTTATACTTTCCATCGCCTGCGTAAATTTCATTAACCTGGCCACTGCTCTCGCGATAAAAAAATCAAAGGAGATCGGCATCCGAAAGACATTGGGCGCACGCCGAAGTCAGCTTACTATATATTTCCTGGCCGAAACATTTCTCTTAACAGTATTTTCAGTAGTTATCTCGTTGTGCGCGGTCGAATGGCTTCTGCGGTGGCTTAATAATTTCCTTCAGCTCTCATTGGAACTTAACCTCACTACTGATCCATTGTTGTTATCATTCATCGTTCTGCTTGTTTTTTTTACAACAACGCTTGCTGGATTTTATCCTGCCATAGTTCTATCTGGATTCAATCCATTGGCTGTACTAAAAAATAAGATCAGCGCGCAGGGAAGTTCAGGCTCTGGCGTTCGCAAGGTGCTTGTAGTGTTCCAATTCATTATTGCTCAGATCCTGATCATGGGTACACTGATCATGGCAGCGCAAATGGACTATTTTAGACATAAACCACTCGGCTTTGATAAGGAGGCCGTGATCAATGTTCCTCTTCCGGAGAATGCGAAGGAAAAGCTACACTCACTGAAAACAAGATTAGAGTCTAATACTGCCATAAAGAACGTATCTCTTTCCCTTGGAGCACCAACTTCTGGGACCAATTTTACTACTGGCCATTATCTTTCAGACAAAGGTCCGACGGAAAGACACACAGTCCAGATAAAGCCAGTTGATCTCTCTTATCTGGAGACTTATGGATTGACGATGGTGGCAGGTCGCTGGTTTACCGAAGCAGAAGAGCGTGCCATTCTTGAAGCTGAGGATCCCTGGAAAGCCAATTTTAATTACATCATAAACGAAGCTGGGGCGCGCAGACTTGGATTTGCCAATCCCGCAGATATAGTGGGTCAGAAAATTACAACTGGCATTAATGACATCAACGCTGAAATTATTGGCGTAGTCGGAGATTTTCACACGTCGTCATTACACCAGGCTATAGAGCCGGTTATAATGATAGTCCTGCCTCAATTCTACTATGACGCAGGTATTAAAGTGAATGCAAAAGATCTTAGTAGCACCGTCGCTTTTATTGAACGCACCTGGCTGGAGGTCTATCCTGACTATAATTTTGAATACGAATTCCTCGACGACCATCTGGCAAAATTGTATGAGCGCGATGATCGCACGTTTACATTATTTAAGGTGTTTGCGGGTATCTCAATTTTTATCGGTTGTCTGGGCCTTTATGGATTGATTTCCTTTATGGCCAGTCAAAAGCTTAAGGAAGTTGGAATACGAAAGGTGATGGGCGCTTCGGTTGCCAGTATAATGATCCTGTTCTCCAAAGAATTTGTTAAGCTAATCATTATCGCCTTCTTTATCGCTGCACCATTGGCTTACTATTTTATGAATCAATGGCTGGAGGGTTTTGCCTACCGGATATCGATACCATGGTACGTGTATATCATAGGCGTCGCTTCAACACTGGTTATCGCGTTATTGACGGTGAGTTATCGATCGGCGGAAGCGGCGCGGTCGAATCCGGCTGATACGCTTCGTACGGAGTGAGGTATAGGGTATAGGGTATAAGGTATAGGGTATAAGGAAATAGGGTAGCAAAAATACTTGAGTGTTGAGTGTTGACCATATTGAATGTTGAGTGTTTTGATCGGCGGATGGACGGTTCTAATTTAAACACTCAACATTCAACAATCAATAAATCAACACTCAAGTAGTGATTGCTAAAACACCAGGGTATAGAGTTATAAGGTCTAGAAGTATAAGGGCCTTTAAAATATTAAAGACATATGCTTACGAATTATTTGAAAACGGCAATTAGAAGTATCCTTAGGGAGCGACAATACGCGTTGATCAAGATCATTGGATTGTCTCTGGGGCTGGGTACCAGCATGGTACTGCTTCTTTATATATCACATCAGCTGAGCTATGATTCGATGCATCGTGATGTATCGAGGATGTACAGGGTGAATCAATCCAATATCTGGGATCCTAATGGAGGTGTTTTCAATTCGACCGGGCCGGCCGTTGCGTTCGCGCTAAAGAGTGATTTTCCGGAAATAGAAGACATTCTGAGAATCAACACGCCCTATGAACTCACTGCCCGTTATATTAAGGCAGACGGAGACGTAGTTGCATTTCAGGAGAGAAAGGTGCTCGCGGCCGATTCAAACTTCTTTTCGTTTTTCAATTTCAAGCTAAAGGAAGGTGACGCTAGTACCGCCCTTATGGGAAAAAACAAAGTGGTGTTATCGGACAAAGCAGCGTTGCGTTTGTTTGGCAACGAACCAGCACTCGGAAAGATCATTCAACTTGGCGATCAAAGAACCGCGGTGGAAGTGACTGGAGTTACCGAAGAACAGCCGACAAACATGCATTTTCAGTTCGACTACCTAATGTCAATGTACACAAATCCCAATATCAAAGAATATGAATGGAGTTGGATATGGACACAGGTGGTTACTTATGTAAAGTTGACCCCCGGAGCGGACGCGGAGTTATTGGATGAAAAATTGAAATCCTTTGCTGATCGCCACGCACCTGAGACCTTTAAGAGATTTCAAATGGATTACAAAGAGTTCATAAGCGAAAAAGGTCCGTGGTTGTTATACCTTCAGCCGGTCAAAGATATTCATCTCTATTCAGACCAAATCGGAAACCGCCTGGGTCCTGTTGGAGATATAAAGTATATCTATATTTTGTGTGCTATCGCTGCCTTCATTCTTCTTATCGCGGTGATAAACTTTATTAACCTATCCACTGCCCGAGCGATGAACCGCGCAAAAGAAGTGGGGGTAAAGAAAACGCTTGGTGTGTTGCGCCGATCTCTCATCACACAGTTCCAGATTGAGCATATCCTGTTGACAATGGTTTCTATGCTCCTCGGTTTGGGTTTCATGGAAATACTGCGACTTATTATCCAACCGTTTGTCGGCATTGAAATTCCATTGTCTGTGTGGAGTGCGGGCACCTTTATTTCCATTATCATTTTGCTCCCGATTGTTATCGGGTTTCTTGCCGGATTGTATCCTTCATTTTATCTCACTGCATTCCGCCCTGCTCAGGTACTTAAAGGAAAACTGGCAACAGGGCTCCGTTCGTCAAAAATGCGTAATGGTTTAGTTGTATTTCAATTCACGATCTCAATTGCACTCATGGCGGCAACACTAATCGTTTTTCAGCAGCTTGAATTCTTTCAGTCCAGGAGTGTGGGCTTCGAAAAGGAGAATTTGCTTGTAGTGAACAATGCGCAAAAGCTCGGTCATCAACTTGAATCCTTTCGCAATGAAATTTCAACATACGACGGAGTAGCGAGTTCATCGGTCGCTATGGACATAAGGGGAGGCTTTGAAGATATTTATATGCGTGAAGGAGATTTGAAAAAACTTTCCATATCAGGTTACAAGGTGGATGAGCACTTCTTTGAAACTACCAAGATTCAACTGGTATCTGGCCGGTCATTTGACCAAAGCAGGCCGTCAGATCAAAATGCTGTAGTAATCAATGAGACTACTGCACGCTTCTTTGACTGGACATCGGAAACTGCGTTGGGCAAAAAAATCATTTATTTGGGCGATGATATGGGCCCGCAAGAAGTTATCGGTGTGGTCAGGGATTTTCATTTCCGTTCCCTTCACCAGAATATAATGCCTACCATGTTCTTTAATTATAATTCAAATGTATTTGGAGATGTAAAAATCGTATTGATAAGGTACAACACACGGGATATAAAAGTACTAATGGGAAAACTTGAAAGCGAGTGGAATAAGCTCGTTGAAGCGACCCCGTTCTCGCTTTCTTTTTACGACGAGGAAGTAAGGATGCAATATCAGCAAGAACAACGCATGGCTTCACTGTTTTCAATATTTACCGGCTTGTCAATCACGATTGCCGTTATAGGACTTGTCGGTCTCGTGTCTTATTCCGCAGAGCAGCGTAAAAAGGAGATTGGTATTCGTAAAGTATTCGGTGCGTCTCTGTATGGTATCTACGTAATGATCAACACGCAATATGTGCGGTTGCTCTGTATATCGTTGTTGATCGCAACACCGGCGTCGTGGTTACTGATGCAACAATGGTTGAATACGTTTCCTTATCGCGTCGAGGTCAATCCCCTTATTTTTGTCGTCTCCGGTTTGGTTGAGCTTGTACTGGCCCTTATGTGCGTCAGTTACCTGGCACTTCGCGCAGCCTCACTCAATCCCGCAACGGTGTTGAAGGACGAATAGCGCTGAAGTAATTTTTTGACGATCGGTTTGTCCCCCATTAAAAGCTATTAGGTTAAGCACAAAAGGCTGGACCATTAGGAACCAGCCTTTCGATGTGTTTATTCTCGCTGGAGGGGCCAATATTCCCTTAAGAGGACTTTGAATGCAAATTTTGTTAGCTTTTTCTGTAGTCCCCACTTGAGTGTTGAGTGTTGAGTGTTGTTTTGTGAAGTGTTGAGTGTTTTCGGAGACGATCTATCTTCCAGCATTGACAACAATCTTCGGAAACACTCAGCACTCAACATTCAATAAGACAACCTTCAAGTTGTTCCCTTTAACTTAACAGCATTGGTTCCCCAGGAAAGAGTATGGCACGGTATCATCTGGCTGTGTTATATTCGCGCATAACTCATCAATCATGAAAAACCGACTTCAAATAATAGTTTTAGCGGCTGGAACGCTGCTATTTTCTTGCTCTCCTGGAAAAAAGGAGGATACTACTGGCCTGGGCATTAATCTGGCCAACATCGATACTGCTGTAAGGCCGCAGGACGATTTTTTCAAGTATGTAAACGGCGGCTGGATCAACAAAGTATCCATCCCCGCTGATCAGGGGCGCTGGGGATCGTTCAATGAATTGCGTGAATTCAATAACGACGCGGTATTGAAAATCCTGAAGAAAGCAGGAGAGGATACCAAGCTATATCCGGAAGGAACCGACCAACGTAAGGCAGCCGACTTTTATTCAATAGGGATGGATTCGTTGCTTGCCGAACGTGCCGGGATCGAACCCATAATCCCGTACATCGATAAAATCAGCAGCATCACAAACAAAAGTGAAATTCAAGGCTACTTAACCGAAGATATTATGACCGGCGGCGGTGCATTCTTTGGGATAAGTGTTATCTCTGATCTTAAGAACAGCAAAAAAGTGGCTGTCTATCTTGACGCCGGTGGCCTTGGTCTACCCGAACGCGATTACTACCTGAAGAGTGATGAAAAGTCAAAGGAGACAAGGGAAAAATACAAAGCCCACCTAGCCAACCTGTTTAAGTTGTCAGGAGAACTGGAGGACAAAGCCACTGCAGCAGCTACCAGGGTGCTTGAACTTGAAACACAGCTTGCAAAGTCAATGCTGAGCAAAGAAGAATCGCGTAACCATGAATTGCTATACAATCCTAAGACGCTGGCAGAACTTTCAAAGATCACGCCTTCGATGAACTGGCAGTCGTATTTCGCGGATCTGAAGATCAACGAGGATACCATAATTGTTACAGAACCCAAATTCATGGCTGAGTATGAGAAGGTGGTAAGCAGCTATTCGCTCGATGACATCAAGACATATCTGAAATCTGCCCTTCTACGAGGATCCGCACCATTGTTGAATAATGCCTTTGTGCAGGAGTCGTTTGATTTTAACACGAAGTATCTACGAGGAGTTGACAAAATGCTTCCGCGGTGGAAGCGAGTGCTTGCGATTACGAACACTTATCTCGGAGAGGCTATTGGTAAGTTGTATGTTGATGAAAATTTCCCTCCGGAGGCAAAGGCAAAAGCGATGGCGATGGTCGATAATATCCGCAGGGCTTTCGCTGAACGCATAAATGGACTTGATTGGATGTCGGATTCGACAAAGCAGATGGCGTTAGGAAAACTCAGTTCATTCAACGTCAAGATTGGCTATCCCGATAAATGGAAAGATTATTCCGCTCTTTTGATCGAGAAGGGGCCCGAAAAAGCCTCATACTTTGCAAATGCAGTGAGCGCTGCAAGGTTCCAGGTACTGGAGGATATCGCAAAACTCGGAAAGCCCGTCGATAAGGAGGAGTGGATCATGACACCACAAACTGTCAATGCTTATTACAACCCCTTGTTTAATGAGATCGTATTTCCAGCGGGAATTCTTCAACCACCATTTTATGATTATCGCGCGGACGAAGCTGTTAACTATGGTGGTATTGGCGCTGTGATAGGGCATGAATTATCGCATGGCTTTGACGATATGGGTAGTCGTTATGACGCTGAAGGAAATCTGAAGAACTGGTGGGCCGAGACGGACCTAAGTAAATTCAAAGAGAAAGGCAAGGCTTATGTAGATCAGTTCAATAAGTATGAGCCGCTCCCTGGTGTTTTTGTACAAGGTCAATTTACCCTTGGCGAAAATATCGGGGACTTAGGAGGTCTTGCAATTGCATTTGATGGCCTTCAGCTCTTTTATAAGGAGAATGGGAAACCGGAAAACATGGATGGTTTTACTCCAGAACAGCGTTTCTTTATCTCATGGGGAACCATTTGGCGGGCAAAGTATCGCGATGAGACGCTGCGTACACAGGTTCTGACGGATCCTCATTCTCCATCAATGTATCGTGCTAATGGTCCACTGACGAACTTCGAGCCTTTTTATAAAGCGTTTAATGTGGTTGAAGGCGATAAAATGTACCGGCCCGAAAACGAAAGAGTAAAGATTTGGTAAGGCATGATTGTATAAGAAAGCCTTGATTATGAGTTAATCGGCTTTTTTTTGAGTTGAATTTTTGTAAAACATCCGGACTTTATTATTATTGCCATCATAAAAGGTAGCAATACCATGGGAAGAGGAGATAAAAAGTCAAAAAGAGGAAAGATCTGGAAGGATTCTTACGGGAATTCGAGAAGGAAGAAAGCGATCAAGGCAAAGCTGAGGAGATCGGCAACGCGGAAAGCTGCTCCTGCAGCTGTGCTCTGAAGAAGCAGCGGCTGCAAAACCGAAAAGAACAACTACCAAGAAAAAAACCGACGCATAGTCGAATATGAAATATCTCGTAAACATAGCATGGTGGTGGCACAGATCGGGATTCGATGTGTGAACAGCCTTGATATGACTTTACATTAAGCCGAAGGCCTGCTGTTCACAGCAGGCCTTTGTTTTTTATACCAAATCCAAGTATTGCTGAATTGAATTAAAATGAAATACAAACTCAAAACATTCACGAAAAAATTGTTAGCGGATACGCTAACCCCTGTGAACATCTATTTGAAGCTTCGCGATGTTTATGCAGGTAGTATCTTGTTGGAAAGCTCTGATTACCACGGTCACGAGAATAGTCTCTCTTTTATCTGCTGTGATCCGATCGCATCTTTTCAAGTACAAGGAACAACAGCTGAAAAAAGATATCCTGATGGCACAATCGACACAGAACAAATCACGAAGGTTGGACATGTTACCACGCTGCTGGAGGATTTTCGGAAAGCATTTGAGATGGATCCAATCGCCACAAAGTATGTCAATTGTGGTTTGTTTGGATATATGGCTTACGATGCCATCAGATTTTTTGAAGACGTCGCAATCAAGCAACCCGAACAAAATATTCCCGATATCCTCTATAAGCTGTATCGATACGTAATTATCGTCGATCATTTCTCCAATGAATTGAACCTTTTCGAGCATTGTTATGATTCAAAAGGAGATTGTCGAAGCACGCTTGACAGGGTGGAGCAGATAATTTTCAGTAACAGGTTCGCCACCTATCGTTTTGCTCTTACCGATACAGAGACGTCGAATGTTCGCGATGATGAATTCCTCAGCATAGTGGAAAAAGGAAAAGAGCATTGTTACCGCGGTGATGTCTTTCAAATTGTATTATCCAGGCGATTTACAACTGGTTTTAAAGGAGATGAATTTAACGTTTATCGTTCGCTGCGATCAATTAATCCTTCACCGTATTTGTTCTATTTCGACTATGGAAGCTTCAAGCTTTTTGGATCATCGCCTGAAGCTCAACTCCAGGTAAGAAATGGAAAGGCTCACATCTTTCCAATTGCTGGTACATTCAGACGATCAGGAAATGATCAGGAAGACGCAACCATCGCAGCAAACCTTGCCGCCGATGAGAAGGAGAACGCTGAGCACGTAATGCTTGTTGACCTTGCGAGGAATGATATGAGCCGCAATGCTGAGCATGTCACAGTAGAGGTGTTCAAGGAAATCCAGTTCTATTCACATGTGATTCATCTTGTTTCAAAGGTCACTGGAACCTTGAAAGATAAAACTTCCGTTGTCGCGATGGCTGCCGATACGTTTCCTGCCGGGACGCTTTCGGGAGCACCGAAACATATGGCAATGACATTGATCAATAAGTACGAGAACATCAACAGGAGTTTTTACGGTGGCGCTATCGGCTTTATTGGATTTGACGACTCATTTAATCATGCCATCATGATCCGGACTTTTCTTAGTCATGAGAATAGACTGATCTTCCAGGCAGGAGCGGGAGTTGTTTCAAAATCAAATGCTCAAAGTGAGCTGCAGGAAGTAAATAATAAGTTAGCCGCTTTGCGAAAGGCTGTTTTGATGGCGGAGAAGATTTAAAGATTGGAGGATTGGAAGATTGGATATTGCAAGATTGATTATGTTCTACTAACTAAATATTTAACGTTATGGCTAAGATAGAAAGGTTTGAAGATTTGGATCTTTGGAAAGATGCGGTCAAAATGGGTGTATCGATTTATAAAATAACTGAGGAAGGAAAAATGGCAAGAGATTTTAGTGCAAGAGATCAACTGAGACGGGCTGCGATTTCAGTCTCTAACAATATTGCTGAAGGTTTTGAATACAATAATAACAAAGCATTTGTCAGGTTTTTAATGTATGCAAAAGGATCTGCTGGCGAGCTTCGAAGTCAGCTTTTTGTCCTGAAAGAAGCTGGAATAATTGAAGAAAATAAATTCCACCCCCTTTGGGAAAATGCCCTAAAGCTCTCAAGGAGCATTGAAGGCTTTCGAAAATACCTACGCGACTTCGAGAAACAAAAACCTAATCTTTAAATTTTCCAATCTTCCAACCTTATGAAGATTTTAGTGCTAGATAACTACGATTCGTTCACCTATAACCTGGTTCACATTATTCGCGCGCTGGGGCATAAGATGGATATTTTCCGGAATGACAAGCTCGGGCTGGAGGAAGTGAAGTCATACGATAAAATACTTCTCTCGCCTGGGCCGGGGATACCGGATGAAGCGGGCATCATGAAGGATATCGTAAAAGAATATGGAGCTGCAAAAAGTATTCTGGGCATTTGTCTGGGACACCAGGGTATTAGCGAAGTGTATGGCGCCAAGTTGTATAACATCCCAAAAGTTCTGCATGGGGTCACCTCCACAGGATTTGTGAAAGACCGCAGTGAATACTTGTTTAAGAATGTTTCCGACAGTTTTCAGGCGACACATTATCATTCATGGGCAGTACTGCCTGACAGCATTACTGCTGATCTGAAAGTGACAGCCGTAAACAATGATGGACTGATCATGGGATTGAGTCACACGCGTTTTGACGTGAAAGGATTGCAATTTCATCCCGAGTCAGTAATGACACCGGAAGGACCGACTATGATTGAAAATTGGCTTAATCATTAATCATCAGCAAAAGAAAAAGCTACCGGCATGAAAGAAATATTTAACGAATTGATCGATCACCGCTCCCTCACAAAGGAGTCTGCAAAAAATGTTTTGGTCGAATTGGCATCTGGAAAGTACAACCCAAGCCAAATGGCTGCATTCATGACTGTGTACATGATGCGTAGTATTACAGTGGATGAGCTTCAGGGCTTCCGCGATGCGATGCTGGAACTTTGTGTTCCTGTACGATTTGATCTCCCCGTCATGGATGTTTGCGGTACAGGTGGCGACGGAAAAAATACATTTAACATGTCGACACTTTCTTCGTTTGTTGTGGCCGCTGCAGGTCAACCGGTTGCTAAACATGGAAACTATGGAGTTTCTTCCGCATGTGGTAGTTCGAACCTTCTGGAGTTCTTTGGATATAAATTCACGAACAATATCGATGTGCTAAAGCGTTGCCTGGATGAGGCAAATATTTGCTTTATGCACGCGCCGTTGTTTCACCCGGCAATGAAAAATGTGGCACCTATCCGTAAGGAACTTGGTGTGAAGACTTTCTTTAATATGCTTGGCCCAATGGTGAATCCTGCATTTCCTTCCCGTCAACTAGTTGGAGTGTTTAGCCTGGAACTGGCTCGTCAGTACGGTTATCTGTATCAAGACACCGACAAGAGTTTTGTGATCCTGCATTCATTGGACGGCTATGATGAAGTGTCGCTAACCGGGCCGTTCAAGTATTTTTATAATGGAGGTGAAAAGGTTGTGGAGCCCGTGGATCTTGGTTTGCCGAAATTAAAGTACGAGGATATAAAAGGAGGGACAACCGTCGAGGAATCCTCGCGCGTATTTATGGACATCCTGGAGGGCAAAGGAACCGTGGCGCAAAATGCCGCCGTCGTCGCGAACGCTGGCATGGCCTTGTACACGGGAAATCAAAAGGATGGTATCGTGGTCGCAGTGCAAAAGGCTAAAGAGGCTCTTGAATCGGGGAAAGCGTTAAGAGCATTCAAGAAATTGATGGAAGTAAACAACTAAATCATACAGCGTTATTCATGAATATCCTTGATGAGATCATAGCCCACAAAAAAACCGAGGTTGCTACACGCAAGAGCCTTTATCCGGTGAAGTTGCTGGAGCAAAGCATTTATTTTTCTACACAACCAGTTTCGCTTAAGAAGTATATTCAACGCGAAGATAAATCGGGCATAATTGCTGAAATCAAACGCAAGTCGCCATCGAAGGGAGTTATCAATCCTTATGTTTCTGTTGAACGCACATCCATCGGATACATGCAGGCCGGTGCCTCCGCACTTTCAGTACTTACAGACAAGAATTTCTTTGGTGGAAGCAACGATGATCTGACCACTGCAAGAAAATTCAATTTCTGCCCCATCCTTCGAAAAGACTTCACCATTGATGAGTATCAGATAGTCGAAGCAAAGTCCATTGGTGCCGACGCCATCTTGTTGATTGCTGCCGCCCTGGAAGTTTCAAGATTAAAGGAGTTGGCTGCCTTTGCTCATTCATTCGGCCTTGAGGTCCTGCTTGAAGTACATAATGAAGATGAGTTAAAAGCGAATATTGATGCTGGTGCTGATTTGATTGGGGTTAACAACAGAAATCTGAAGACCTTTGAGCTAAGCGTTGAGGTATCCAAACGACTTGCGCCTATGATGCCGAATAATGTTGTAAAGGTTTCGGAAAGCGGAATTGAATCAGTTAATACTATCCTGGAACTGAGGAAGTATGGATTTGAAGGATTCCTGATGGGACAAAATTTTATGCAACACAGCCGGCCGGAAGCAGCGTGCAAAGAGTTTATTGAGCATCTCCGGGCAGCGATCGTAAAAACAAAGGCTTAAAATGATGGCGGCTGAGAAAATAAAGATCAAGGTATGTGGAATGCGTGATGCAAATAATATCACGCAGGTGGCTACTCTTGGGCCCGACTATATGGGATTTATTTTCTATCCGCCATCGCCACGTTATGTCGGCGCGGACTTCAAATTGTCGGATAAAGATACCACGCCTATCGTGCGCGTTGGAGTCTTTGTAAATGCAGAAAACGAGGAGATACTGAGGCAATCAAGGATCGTTGGATTTGATCATGTGCAGCTTCATGGAAATGAGGGCGTGCAGCAGGCGGGAGCCTTAAAGGATTCGGGATTTAAGGTTATCAAAGTGTTTTCCGTTGATGATGATTTTGATTTTGGTATCACGAGGCAATTCGCTCCTGTGGTGGATTTCTTCTTATTCGATACCAAGGGAAAACTTTATGGTGGAAACGCGAGAACTTTCAATTGGAACGTTTTGCATCGTTATGATCAGGATGTTCCGTTCTTTTTAAGCGGTGGCATTTCACCTGAGAACGTAAACGACATCACCACTCTTGAGGGTATGAACCTTCACGCATTGGACGTAAACAGCGGAGTTGAGGAAGCACCAGGACTAAAGGACGTGAAGAAATTGAAGACCATATTTGATACCGTTGACAAAATTCGAATGAAACGGATCACTCAATGATTTTAAAAATTTGAAATACTTATATCATGAAATATTCGGTAAATGACCAAGGGTACTACGGCAGGTTCGGTGGAGCGTACATCCCCGAGATGTTGTATCCCAACGTGGAAGAATTAAGAACGAGATATCTGGAGATCATTTATGAAGATGGATTCCAGAAGGAATTTCAAAAATTATTGCGGGACTATGTAGGCCGCCCGACTCCGCTTTACAAGGCTAACCGTCTTTCTGAAAAATACCAGACGAACATCTACTTAAAAAGAGAGGATCTGTGTCATACGGGTGCGCATAAGATCAACAATACTATAGGTCAGATCCTGCTGGCCAAACGATTGGGAAAAGAAAAGATCATTGCAGAGACAGGTGCAGGACAACACGGTGTTGCCACGGCTACGGTATGCGCGCTTATGGGTATGGAGTGTACAGTTTACATGGGAAAGGTCGACATGGAACGGCAGAGACCAAATGTTGAACGCATGCGGATTCTTGGGAACAAAGGTAGTACCTGCCTTAAGCGGAAGTATGACGCTGAAAGATGCTACCAATGAAGCGTTGCGCCACTGGATCAATAACCCTACTGATACTCATTATATTATAGGCTCTGTTGTCGGACCGCATCCATATCCTGATATGGTCACCCGATTCCAGTCTGTGATCAGCGAAGAAATTAAGAAGCAGTTGTTGGAAGAGCTGGGTAATCCTTATCCTGATTATGTTTTTGCATGCGTAGGTGGCGGAAGCAATGCTGCCGGCGCGTATTATCATTTTCTGGATGATGAACATGTTCAACTGATTGGCGTAGAGGCCGCCGGACACGGAATTGATTCTGGTGAATCTGCTGCTACGACGGCTCTGGGAAAACCTGGAGTGCTACATGGCAGCAAAACGCTATTGATGCAAACGGACGATGGCCAGGTTGTAGAGCCATACTCAATCTCTGCTGGATTGGATTACCCGGGAATTGGCCCTATTCATGCACACTTGTTTGACGTTGGCAGAGTGAAGTTTGTCAGCGCGACAGACGACGAAGCTATGAAGGCAGGAATCGAGCTAAGCCGCACAGAAGGAATTATTCCCGCTATTGAATCTGCGCATGCTATTGCTGTACTAAGTCAATTTGAATTTGAGAAAGACGATGTTGTGGTATTGAACCTTTCGGGTCGCGGGGATAAAGACCTGGAGACTTATATAAAATGGGGAAAATACTAGTGCGGATGGTTAAAGGAACTGTTATTAATCTTGAGAAATGAAAAATAGAATCAAAGACCTTTTCGAATCAAAGAAGGAAAATATTCTTTCCGTGTTTTACACTGCGGGTTTTCCAACACTGGAAAGTACGCAGCTTATTGCAGAGACGTTAGCAAAGGCCGGCGCAGATATCATCGAAATTGGAATACCATATTCGGATCCGATCGCCGATGGTCCTACGATCCAGGAAAGCAATACGGTGGCGCTGAAGAATGGGATCAGGTTGTCATTGATCCTGGATCTTGTCAAAGACATACGCAAAACCGTCGACATTCCAATTATCCTGATGGGATACGTCAACCCTGTAATGCAATATGGAATTGAACGTTTCGCCCATGACGCTGCGGCAGCGGGCGTGGATGGTGTGATTCTTCCGGACTTGCCGATGTCGGCTTTTCTTGATGAATACAAAACATTGTTTGAGTCCGTGAATCTCAGCAACACGTTCCTCATCTCGCCTACTACGTCGGAAGACAGGATAAGAAAAATTGATTCCATAACGGACGGATTTATTTATGCCGTCTCGGCCTCAAGCATCACAGGCGCGAAGGGCAAGTTCACAGAAGAGCAGATTGCATATTTCAAAAAGCTGAAGGATATGAAATTGAAAAATCCATTTCTAATCGGCTTCGGTATTTCCAACAACGAAACCTTTACAACGGCTAGCGCTTATGGGGCTGGAGCTATCGTGGGAAGCGCGTTCATCAATTTGCTAAAGGATTCAAAAAACCTTGGCGCCGACGCAACAGCTTTTGTTCAGTCCTTAAAGTATCGAAATAACTAATTCAGCATGATTATCCAGTTGGAGAAAGATATCCCATCCGTTGACAAGGATGCGATTGTCAGCAAGGTCAGGAGTTTAGACTATAAGACCACTGAGGTTACGACCCAAAAGAACACCTATATCGTGGGGATAGGGAAAAAGGAGTTTGATATTCGCCTCCTTGGACATATGAAGGGAATCGAAGACATTCACCGTGTTTCCGATGATTATAAGCTTGTCTCGCGAAAGTGGAAAGTAGAAAGAACGAAAATCGATCTTGGTGACGACGTAATGATTGCAAATGGATCGTTATCGATCATGGCAGGACCGTGTTCGATCGAAAATGAAGCACAGGTTGAAAAGACGATTAGTCACCTCAAGTCAAATGGCGTGAGCATCATGAGAGGAGGGGTGTTTAAGCCTCGAAGTTCTCCGTATGCGTTTCGCGGCCTCGGCGTTGACGGATTGAAGATGTGGTACGCATGTGCACGGAAAGCAGGAATAAAGATCATAAGTGAAGTGATGCAGGTTAGTCAGATTGCAGAGATGTATGACTATGTGGATGTATTCCAGGTCGGAGCGCGAAACACTCAAAACTTTAATTTGCTTGATGAGCTTGGGAAAGTCGATAAGGCGGTAATGATAAAACGGGGGATATCCGGCACGATCGAGGAACTGCTTTATTCTGCGGAGTACGTTTTTGCCGCTGGAAATGAAAAGCTCATGCTTTGTGAGCGCGGCATCCGAACATACGAAAAGGCAAGTCGCAACACGATGGATCTTAATGCTATTCCGATATTGAAAGAAAAAACTCATTTGCCGGTGATCGCAGATCCGTCCCATGGTATCGGTATTCGTGAATACGTCGAGCCCATCGCACTTGCAGCAGTAATGGCTGGAGCCGATGGCGTCATTTATGAAACACACGAAAAGCCTGAAGAAGCGGCTTCCGATGGTCAGCAAACGCTGGACTTTGAGGAATCAAGCCGTTTGATTGATAAGTTGAAAAAAGTATTTGAACTCAGACAATCATTCTAGAATAAGACTCGCACTGAGTTCTGTGTGAGTCGTCAATTAAGGAAATAAACTCGCCTACCAATGATACTTTACGGAATCAAAAATTGCAACACGGTTAAGAATGCCGTCACCTGGCTTAATGGTAAAAAAGTGAAATTTGAATTCCACGATTACAAAAGCAAAGGTATTACAGAGGAAAAATTGAAGGCGTGGAGTAAACAGGTTGGATGGGAAAATCTTGTGAACAAGCGAGGTACAACCTGGCGGCAGTTGGACGAAAGTACTCAACAAAAGATTACAAGTGAGAAAGCCGCAATCGCTTTGATGTTGGAGAAGACAAGCGTGATCAAACGGCCATTGATCGAAGAGAATGGAAAGGTTGTCGCGTTGGGATTTGATGAATCAATCTACAGCGAAGTGTTTTCGTAATAGAGTAGTTGTCGATAGTCCATAGGTCGGTGGACGATTACTCCTTTTGCGAGCATTGCGGTTAAACTTTGCGCTCTTTGCGTGAAACTGCATTTAAATTTCTTTGTGCAAAACTACAAAATGCATTTCACGCAAAGGCCGCAAAAGTGAATTTCGCAAAGGTCACAAAGATCTTAGACTCTATCGACTGACCTGCATCGACTATATTCCGTCAATGCTTTCCTTCATGAAGACGCTGAACCGGGTCCACTCGCCAGGGACGCTGTTTACTTCAATTCGACCGTTCATCTTTTCCACCTGCTGCTTAACAAGATACAGTCCCATGCCTTTGCCTTCAATGTGCGTATGAAAACGCTTGTATAATTTAAACAAGTCGCCCTTGAACCTCTCCAGGTCTATTCCCAGACCGTTGTCAGTAACCTCAATTACAACAAAATCGTCCTTACGGTACGAAGTAACGTCAATCACCAGAGAACGTTCAGGCGAGCGGTACTGAATCGCATTGCTGATGAGGTTATAAAGAATACTGTTGACGTAGGCTTTAATGGATATTATTTCATTGGCTTCAAAGTTTTGCCTTATTGTCACGTCCTTCTCTGTGATAAACACGTTCAGCGAATGAGTGATAAGGTTAATTTCTGTCTCCAGGCTTACTTTTTCAGTAGCTTGAAACTTGTCTTTTCGAATGTCAATGATCTTATTGAGGTCATGGATTACTGTTTCAAGCGACTGCGCTGACTTTTCCATGAGTGAAAAGATGCTTGATTTTTCGTCTGAACTCTCTGAAAGATGATATATGTTCATCAGGCCAAGCATACTGGCAACCGGTCCGCGTAAATTGTGGGAGACTGTATATGAAAACTGTTGAAGCTCGTGATTTTGAACTACAAGCTGCTGATTTGTATTCAACAGATCTTTGCTTTTGACATCGAGTGATTCTTCCAGCTTGAGATTTTGCTTTTCCAGTTCTTTTTTTTGCCTGTCAATTTCATTGTGTGCGGTCAGGAGGCTGTCCTGGCTCTGCATCAATTCTTCACTTTGTGCCTGGATTTCTTCGTTCTGGGTTTCAATGTCCTGGTTTAGCTGAAACAAATCCCTGTTCCGCTCATTAAGCTCCTCATTCTTTTCATTAAGATTCTGAATAAGAACTTCATTCTCCTTTTCGAAATATTCAAATAGCGTTTTAAGGAAAACGATCGAACCGATGAGGAAAAACTCCGACACAAAAAGGATCACGTTACCTGCTACGTAACGCCCGGCGCCGTAAGTTGATGTTATCAGCATCTGCACTGAACCAGAATAATGCGGGATCTATCAGAACAATAATACCAAGGTTTAATCCAAGGGTCGGCAGCAGGTATCGTAACTCTTTTGTTGAAAAAAGCATGAGGGGTACCACAGATGTTACGAGCAGCGTACAAAACAAGCCTGGGCTTCGTGGAAGATAATGGAAGAGTGCAGGGTCATTTATTCGCGGAATGATAACCATCAGTGTGCTCATTATTGGAACGATGACACTGAGCACAGTTCTGCTGAGATTGAATCTCCCGAGCGTTGTTGAACATGTGGGTTATGATCAGAACAAAAATGGTAACAACGATCATTTTTGTCAGATACGACCAGCTCCAGTCGTTGCGATACAATAAATATGGTAACAGCAGGCTACAAAGAATGGTGGTTGTTAAGGCAATGGCATTTGTCAGGATGATCGTTCGGCTCAGCTGAATCGACAAGCCGGGTTTTATGCCTGCGTACAAAATTCTCCGGATAACGTTCTTCAATGATAATAAGCTTTAGGTTTTACTTTTTTTACATGTCAATCCAATCGACTCCCTTTCGCAAAAAGTCCTGTGTCTTCGATTCTGCTGAATCTGATGTCGGAACATAACGGTACTGCCACTGTGCGAGAGGAGGCAGGCTCATTAGAATGGACTCGGTCCTTCCATCAGTATCGAGACCGAACTTTGTACCCCTGTCCCATACTAAATTGAATTCAACGTACCGACCGCGGCGCAGCTGCTGCCAACGTTTCTCTTCGTCGCCGTATGGTATCGAATGATTCTTTTTCATAAAGTGTGTATAGATAGGGCTGAATGCAGAACCTACACTTTTGACAAAATCAAATCGCGACTCACGCGTGAAATCATCATCGGCTTTTAGATAATCAAAGAATATTCCACCAACACCACGGGTTTCGTTTCTGATGCTTTAAATAGAAGTAGTCGTCAGCCCACTTTTTGAATTTTGAGTAGTAGGAGGGATGATGATGATCGCAAATTGATTTGAGTTGATGGTGAAAATATTTAGCATCGGCAATGTCAACGTAGTGTGGCGTAAGATCAATGCCGCCTCCAAACCACCAGGTTCCGTTGCTCATTTCAAAGTACCTCACATTCATGTGAATGATCGGTACCATAGGACTGTGAGGATGAACAACAATAGATATCCTGTGGCAAAAAAGTCCGGGGGATCATTAAGAGGAATTCCATCGACTTTAATACCGCTTCCGGAGTTTTTCCCCACACTTCTGAAAAATTGACGCCGCCTTTTTCTATTATTTCCCCCTGACTTATTATGCGTGTCAATCCACCTCCGCCACCCGGTCGTTCCCATTCATCGGTAAGGAATTTTCCTTTTCCATCAGCCTTTTCTAATTGTACACAGATTTCGCGCTGAAGTTTTTTAAACCAACTGCCGATCTTTTCTTTCTTGATCATTTGAGTTTAAGCTATTCTTCACTTTCGACTGTCGGCACCGTTATAAGCGGACCGAAGAACAATGCATTCAAAAATAGTTTATTCGTTCCATACCAAAACCCACGGAAATTGGGATTATCCGAAAAAAGAATTATTCTGCCTGCGCCCTCGCTACTTACGAGGATAGCGGCAGAGTTGGCGATCTTTTTTAGATTCGATTTATGCAGGTAACCGCCGATCAACGGGTTAGCTGTGTATTGGGCAACCGTTGTATATGGATTCTTACCTTGCTTTATAAATGTCTTTCCATTCCTGTATACGGGAACCGTTCGATTGGTAAATCCAAAACCGATGGGATGAGTAATATCCAGGTCGACCTGAAAGATGGAACCTCCTAATTCTTTTGCTCCTTCGAGGTTTTCCGCGTCCCCAAAGTTTATTCGCACTGTATTCTTTATGGTATCGACCGGTTGAAGCTTTTCCTTTGTAAGCCCTTGCTTAATAGCCCATTCGGAAGCCGTTTTGAATGTAATCAGTGTTCCACCATTTTGAACCCATGCTTTTATTTTATCGACCGCAGCCTTGTCAAGCGTGTAGGTACCGGATACCATTACCAATGTGTTATAGGTATACAGATTTGTTGCCGAGAAGTTTGTCACATCGACCTTCGTAATCGGCATGTTGATTCGCTGGTCTAGCAAATGCCATACTTCACCTGCTTCATATCCGGAAATCCCTGGTCCCACAAGCATAACGGTATTTGGCTTTGAAACTGTTCTTATATAACCTGATCCCAGGTCAACTCCTTTTACATTGAATCCGGTTTCGGCCGCGTACACATCTATTGCGCAATCTTTAGATACCTGCTGTCATCAAGCGAGTATAGGCTGTCCGGGTCAACTTTTGCTTGTTGTTGTACCGGGATCACCAATGATCCATATGAAAAGTTTTTCTGGACCCCCGGTTTAATCTTCGCTGAGAATGATTTGAATGAGGTCCTCGTTACAACGTTGTTGCTAAGCAATTGATATATGGCTTTGTGCGCCTGGTAGTCCGACAGGGAAATGATGTATGCATAGTTGCTTTTTTCCACTGCAGCCGGAACCTTTGTGAGATTTTCTTTCAAAAGATTGCCTTTCTGGACGGGTCCTTTTACTTCGGCGAGGGGAAGGTTGAATGCATTTGCCAGTGACCATGTTGATGCGTCGTAAAAAAGGCTGTCGGTGTAAGAGATGTCTTTTTCAAATGCAGACCTGACCATCAAATAGTTCTCTTGTTCTGTAGGAACGACGAAAGCTTTTCCCTTTTCGAAGTTCTTACCAGCCAACGTCAAGTCCTTAGGCAGATCGTACACCTCAATTTCATGAAGGCGGAGAAGATTGACAAACGCAAAAGTTCGCGATTGATCATTGGAATCTCCAAAGACATAACCCTTAACCGGATTCGCCTTGGCCTGAGATTGCGTTCCCTTATAGAAATCCCTTCGCATTTTCAGAAGCATAGTTTTTTCAGCAAGTGAAGCGCGGACCGTTGCGAGTGAGGCAGTGAATTGATTCCTGATCGTGAAAGCAAATGTGATAGGAATGGTTGTCGTATTTTGAACGTGACCGCGTGAGCTGGCCTGTTCGAACAAGAACCCCGCGCCTCCGTAAAAGTTAACGTAGCTTGAGCCATATCCAGGATAAAGCTTATCGAACGCCTCCTTTGTAAAGTAGAGACTTCCGATGGAGTTCATAGCCTCAGAAAAGTATTCGCCGAATTTTGGATACACCGTATCATACAGGTAGGTGGGAACAATAGGATTGTTGCTGCTGTATTTTCCGGGATCAAAATAAAAGGTGGAGTTGCTTCCCATTTCGTGGTGATCGGTCATCACATAGGGCCTCCATTGGTGAAAAAATTTCAGGCGATTCTTACTCTCGGGATGAATGCCCAGAAACCAGTCGCGATTGAGATCAAACCAATAATGATTAGTCCTGCCTCCCGGCCATACTTCATTATGCTCTCGATCCATCGGATCGGCTACTGGTGGCGATCCTTTGTGCATGTTTGCCCAATGTGTGTGGCGGTCGCGTCCATCCGGATTGTATACCGGGTCAATAAGAATGATCATTTCGTTTAACCACTTTAATGTTTCCGGATCTTCGCTGGCTGTGAGGTAGTACGCGGTAAGCATTGCCGCTTCCGTACTTGAAGGTTCATTTCCATGAACATTGTAGCCAAGTTGAATTATCAACGGCACATTGGTCGTCGATTCTGCATATGCCTGTGCACGATGGTTCTTTCGGATATCGTCGATCTTTGAATGATTTTCCGGCGACGTGATCTTTGCAACAATCTGAATGCGATGCTCATAACTCTCACCGATTACTTCCACCGACACGCGATCAGAAAGTTCATCCAGCTTCCTGAAATATTCAACCACTCTATCATGACGAGTATGATTTGTTCCGATACCATAGCCGAGAAACTGCTCCGGAGTAGGAATTGATTTATTGAAGGACTTGAATGCAGGATAAAAATAGTCTGGTTGACCAAAGCCAAAATTGGAGCAGGCCACCACTAACAGGAGTAGGAGTACGGGTCGCATAAGTTCAGGAGTTATTCGCGCGGTAAATTAACATCTCAAAGGTGTGAAAACTATTACCGCCTGTGTACTTAGGAAGGCGGGATTTATCCGGGCGGCTCTGCCGGATCAATCGATTGTAATGGGTAAAATAGCTATCTTTAAACGAGACCCGTATTCAATGGCAGGTGGAGCGATATCAAAGGCAAAGAAAAAACCAAAGCTTGATCTCGATCTTGACGTTTTGCTAAAAGCATACGAGCTGATGCAGACGTCAAAACGAATGTCGGAAACGTATGACGAGCATCGGGAGATCTCTAGCAAATATGTTCATAGCACATCCAGAGGACACGAGGCTATTCAGCTTGCGGTTGGATTGCAGTTGATGCCCTACGACTATTTGTCGCCCTACTACCGCGACGAATCTATTCTCCTGGGACTCGGACTTGAGCCTTATGAGCTTATGCTTCAGCTCATGGCGAAGCGCGATGATCCATTTTCCGGAGGACGCACTTATTATGGGCACCCTTCATTAAAGCGGCCAGGCTTCCCTACAATACCTCATCAAAGCTCAGCAACGGGAATGCAGGCTATCCCCGCAACGGGTATGGCTCATGGGCTGTTTTACTTGCATCAAATGGGATTGTTGAAAGAGAGTGATTCGGCCCTGGTGCTTTGTTCTCTGGGCGATGGATCAATCACAGAAGGCGAAGTCGCAGAAGCTTTTCAAATGGCGGTATTAAAGAAGTTACCGATCATTTATCTCGTGCAAGACAATGACTGGGGAATTTCCGCTACAGGGAAGGAGATGAGGGCAATGGATGCATATGAGTACGCTGCGGGATTTAAGGGACTTGCAGCGTATGGCGCTGGATGGTTCCGATTTTATAGACTCCTATCTCGGCATCAGGAAGGCTATCGAGTTCGTCCGTAAGAAAAGAGCACCAATTCTTGTTCATGCGAAGTGTCCATTGCTCGGCCATCACACTTCGGGTGTGCGGAAGGAGTGGTATCGTGGTGACGATCTCGAGGAACATAAAAAGAACGATCCGCTCGTTAAGCTTCATGCTTACTTAACAGAACACGATGTTAGTTCGAAGGATTTGAATCGCCTTTCTAAAAAGGCAGCGGATAAAGTAGCCGAAGATTTTGAGAAAGCGCTTAAGTCGCCGGATCCTTTGCCTGCTGATTTCGATTCATTTGAGTTTGTTCCAACACATATCACAGAAGAGAAAGGGATTCGCACTCCAAATGGTGCCGAAAAGGTTGTGATCGTCGATGCAGCTCTTCATGCAGTTGACGAAATATTGTCGAAACATCCGGAGGCATTGTTCTACGGCCAGGATGTAGGCCGGCGGTTGGGAGGGGTTTTTCGGGAAGCGGCAACTCTTGCGCAAAAATATGGTGATCACCGCGTCTTTAACACGCCTATCCAGGAGGCATATATCATTGGGTCAACGGCCGGGATGACTGCCGTTGGAGCAAAGCCTATCGTAGAGATACAGTTCGCCGATTACATCTGGGCAGGCATGAATCAGCTTGTTGAAGAGCTTTCCAAGAGTTGTTATTTGTCGAAGGGAAAATTTCCCATTCAGGCGTTGATACGCGTACCCGTTGGCGCCTATGGGGGAGGTGGACCCTATCATTCGGGCAGCATCGAATCCGCTTTGTTGACGATCAGAGGGATCAAAGTGGTTTACCCCTCAAACGCCGCGGATATGAAAGGGCTGCTTAAGGCATCATTCTATGATCCAAATCCTGTCGTGCTGCTTGAACACAAGGGGCTTTACTGGTCAAAAGTAAAAGGAACGACTGAAGCGAAAATGCCAGAGCCCGACGATGAGTACATTATTCCCCTTGGAAAAGGAAACATTGTGCAGCCACGTTACTGAAGAGGCAATCGCTGCCGGACCGACCTGCGCAGTTATAACGTATGGTATGGGCGTCTATTGGTCAAAGGAGGCTTCACGATCCTTTGCGGGTAGAGTTGAAATAATGGATCTTAGGACCCTTAATCCCCTCGATTGGAATCTGATCACGACTCTGGTAAAAAGACATAGCCGGGTAATCATAGTTACGGAAGAGCCATTGATGAATTCGTTTGCTGAATCTCTCGCGGGAAGGATTCAAAGGGAGTGTTTCAGCCATCTCGATGCACCAGTGTGGACGTTAGGTGCAGCAAACCTGCCCGCTGTACCGCTGAATATCGACCTGGAAAAGATGATGCTGCCAAGTGCCGAGAAAGTGGAGCAAAGTATCAGGGAATTGCTCGGCTTATTGAATACCCCTAAATCCCCTGAAGGGGACTTGAAATCAGGTACTAAGTAGCGTTTTGGTTTTTTCCATAATGTCCCTGAGTGTTGAGTGTTGATATGTTGAATGTTGAGTGTTTTCGGAGGCGATAGTCTTCCCGGATTGGCCACAGTTTTCGACAAAAATATTTAACACTCAAGAATTGTCAGTTCATTATCGATTTAGTCCAACGGACTGACTACCCTCTTGATGAGGGCCAGGGGTCAGAATGGAAATCCAATCCCCACATTATAAATCACGGGTTCGCGGAAGTTATAATAAGTCCCATCACCTCTTGAAGTGGCGTACGGTTTCCAGAAGCGCACTTTGTCAAGAACAAATTTTTCGCCCTTATCGCGGGCTGGATCATATACTTTCATCCCGATATCTAAACGAAGAATAAGGAAGCTAAAGTCGAAACGAAGACCGAACCCTGTTCCGATACCGATCTCTCTGTAGAATCTGTCAAGACTGAACTGTGAGCTTTTATCCTGAACTATGGCTCCATCCTCACCTTCGCGGTTGATAGGTCTGAGGGTCCATACGTTTCCAGCGTCAACAAAGAGAGCGCCGTTAACAAAGCCGAATAGTTTTTGTCTGAATTCAACGCAGGCTTCAAGTAAAACCTCGGCGGGTCGTTCAATGCTATAATCAAAGAGACCATCAGCCCTTGGATCCGTGCTCAGCGGCGGTTTTGTAGATCCCTGGCCAAGCCTTCTGGGTCGCCATGCCCGAATGCTGTTGCTTCCTCCTGCAAAAAAGAATTTTTCGTACGGCAAACTCTTATTGTCGGAGTAGGAATATGCAACGCCCGAATTGAATCGGTAAGCCAGCACGGTGTTCTTATCAATGGGATCTACGTGACGCAAGTCCAGGCTTAGTCTTATGTATTTGAAGTACTCGAGCTCCAGGTTAGTGATAAACTTTGGATCTATAAAATTCCAGAGCGTTCCGCCACTTTCAATTTGAGCGCGGATAAAGCCTGAGTTGTATCTCAATGTTTCCATAGCTGTTGAGGTTCCAGGTCACGCCGAATATGATACTATTTACAAACGACGGTCTGAAGGAGTTGATAAGAGCATTGTTTCCTAGTGAGTCCTGTTCTACCAACAGATCTTTGAACTCCTTCGAGAGATTTGCAGTATCAATGACTCCTACGTTTATAGGCGTGAGCGAAAAAGTTGTTTTTTTGTTGTTCTGCCATGTATACGTCCCGTTAAACGTTATAGCAGTTCGTCTGTATTCAGGCCGATCCGTATATTGATACCCCGTCGTGATCCTTGTCTTAGGGTTGAATTCTGCGAATTTTATCTTTCGGCGTTCGCGGAAGAACCAGATAAATTGGGGAAAGGTTAGTGAGGCGTTGATACCTGCTGCCGTGCTTTTGTAAATGTTCTCGCTCTCGGTTGCGGAAGCAACTCCTTCAAATCCGAACCTCCCGCTGAGATCAAAAGTCTCCATTCCGTGAAACAAATTTCTCTTCTTAAATGAGATCACATAAAAAGGGCCGGGAAATCCCTGCGTGACGTTCACACCCACTTCATTGGTCCATTCATAACGAGGAAGGGGACTTGTAAAAATGTTAGCAATGAACTTTCCACCTGATGTGTCGTAGTTGATGTTGACAAACTTGAACGCATCAACATTTCCAAGCTGGCGTTGTGTGTTGATTGTCTTCGATCTGCTGTACAGATCTTCCGGCCTAAGGAAAACACGCTGGCCGAGAGTCTTCAGCTTGTAGTTGTCCTCGTAAAATTTATATTGAACATCCCGATATGACTTTGTTGTCCTTGCGAACCCAGGGATGATCTTTCCAACGTCAGTGGTGAAGGTGATGGTATCGATCTTGAATATTTTGTGATAGCCTCTCTTGGCTGGATCCCGGACCGAAATAATAAGAGCAACTTTTCTATCCGGTGACTGGAACGTTGTGTCTACCTGAAAGTCGATGTATTGACGGCTAAAATCATAATAACCAAAATCCTTAAGCAACAAGTCGATTCGCTCCCGTTCCTTGGAAAGGTTTTCCTGGTCATACCGCGTATTCTTTTTGATGTGACTGTCATTTACGTTATCGTTTATGATTCGGAAAATGGCAGTATCACCTACATCATAGAATATTGAGTCAATGAAATAGGCTTTGCCCGGATGTACGGTATACTTGACCCGAACCAGCTTAGTATGTGCAATAACTTCAGATGTTACCGTGTTCTGGAAATATCCTTTGGAAAACAAGTAGTCCTGGAATCGTTCCCGTGTAAGCGTCACCTGGCTGCTATCAAAAACTGAGAGAGGTTCACCCCACTGCATCATCAGATTTCCGTTTTCAATAAACGAATTGACCTTATCGACTTTCTTCTGCTTTTTAAACAGGTACTTGTTGATTTTCTTTTGTGAAGTTTCAGCCGCGACCTTATCGTCGTACTTCTTTTCAATTGCCTCCTTCTTTTTGATGTATTTTTCCTGGTCGTAACGTTTGTATCCGTAATAATAAACACTCACAAGGGGAGAAATGGGTAAACTGAGAAGCTTGCGATTGGGACGTTGTGTATAGAGGTTTCGCATTTCCTCTTCATTGACAATCTTTGGGGCCTCAATGCTTTGGCGGTACAGGAGTTTTTCGTTTTCTTTCAGGTATTGTGTACCAATACAACCGCTCAACGTGGCTGCGAGCCCGAATATGAGGAGAAAATATTTACTTTTCGAGGTGACCAAATTCTAATCTACGAGTATGCTGTCAAAAGCAAAAATCAAGTTTGTCAAATCTTTGCAAATAAAGAAATACCGGAAACAGGAACAATGTTTTGTCGTGGAGGGTAGCCAAGAGCGTTCAAGAGCTCCTCACTTCAGACTTCGAGGTAGTCTTAATGCTTGTTACGAAAGAGTTTCAGACGAATAACCGGGTACCAAAGTCGGCAGAGATTATAGAGGTAACTGACAAAGAGCTTGCCGGCATTGGAGAGTTTCAATCGAATGATTCTGTATTGGCTGTGGCTAGAATGCAACCGCTCGGCCATCCAGATCTTGAGCCAGACGAATTTGCATTAGTGTTAGACGATATCCGGGATCCTGGTAACCTTGGGACTATCATTCGAACGGCTGACTGGTTTGGTATCAACAAAGTGATTGCATCAGAAGAGACGGCCGACTTCTACAGTCCAAAGGTCATTGCTGCAACAATGGGATCCTTTACGCGCTGTAAGATCTTGTATACTGATTTGGCTGCTTATCTGCAAAGTAAGAAGGGTACTCGAATGTTCGGTGCGTTCCTCGATGGCAAAGACGTTCATACGGTTGACTTTGGTAGCGGTGGTTTAGTCGTTATCGGGAATGAGTCGAGAGGAATTTCAAGCTGAGCTGGCGCGGTTCATCACGGACAGAATAACCATCCCGAAATACGGTAAAGCAGAATCGCTGAATGCAGCCATGGCAACTGGAATAATCTGTGATAATTTGAGGAGGAGTATGAGGAATATGAGAAGATAACGAGTTGCAGTGAAATGACTGACAGTTGTTCTCAATAAGGTCACACCCAATCATCGAACTCCAAATCACACACTAAAAGAATCCTTTGCTCTTGTGCGCGGCTTCTTCTGAAATTTTTTCAGCATTGGCTTTTCCGAGATACTTGTCGATCCAAGAGTGCCCTAGATAAATGATAGGGGTGAGGGCGATCGCTACCAGAAACTTGTAGATGTAATTCGTAATTCCGATTGCTATGATTTGTTGATTGGTGAATACACCCGCGAAAGCGATGTAAAGCACGATAAAACTGTCAACAAGCTGAGAAACCAATGTTGACCCCGTTGCCCTAAGCCACAACATGCGGCTTCCGGTATACTTCCGCAGAAACTGAAATACAAAAACATCAACGAGCTGGCCAATTAAAAATGCCGTTAAAGAACCAATAATAATCCGCTGTCCCTGGCCGAAGATCTTATTAAATGCTACGTCCATGTTAACAGGATTTCCGGCCGCGTCATTGCTATTGATCCAGAAATCTGCGGGAGCAAGTCTTATAGTGATAAAGATTACAATGAACGCGTAGGCTATTAATGCCGCTGTAAAGTAGCTGATGCGTTTTACACCTGGTTTCCCGAAGTATTCATTGATAAGATCCGTGGTGATGAAAACAACCGGCCAAATAACAGCACCTGCGGTGAGATTAAAGGCCATGGTAAATCCCATGATGTTAAGGTTAGCGGGATTGAGGCCGAGCGTACCTTCGGCAGAAAAAATTTTCACACCGATCATTTCCGCCAATAGCGCGTTCGTGATAAAGATGCCTGCAAGGATAACAAACAGGCGATTGCGTTTTTGATCGAGTGTATTTTCCATGAGCGACAATTTAATCAGGGATGGTGAATTCTTCGCCTTCTAACGCCAGCCGTGAGTCAGGAAAGATCGTTCTTGCTTCTTCAAGTATTGGCACTAAATCGCGATATCGGGCAGAGAAGTGTCCCAGTAAAAGGCTGCCAACCTCCGCGAGCTGAGCAACAGTCGCCGCTTGTTTCGCAGTGCTGTGTTTTGTTTCCTTTGCTTTTGGCTCGTCGCTTTCAACGAACGTAGCTTCATGGTAGAGGAGATCTACTTTGTTGATCTGTTCAATGAAATTTTTGTCAAATTCCGTATCTGAACAATAGGCATATGTACGCGACTTTCGCGGAGGTAACGTAAAGTCACTATTTCGGTAGATTACATTTCCGTTTTCATCCAACACATCCTCACCTTGTTTCAAACTCACGATGTGTTGAAGTAGCAGGCCGTCTGGCATCTTCGTTTTATCGATCCTCCGGGGTTTCGGTTTTTCTTTGAATAGGAATCCAGAACACCTGATCTTGTGTGATAGCGGTATCGTCTCAACTGTGAGCGCATCGTCCTCAAAAATGATCTCGCGTACTCCTTTTTCAAGTCGGTGAAAAATAATCCTGAAGCTAGGCGCCGACCTGGAATAACGAAGCTGGGTAGTGATTATCTCGTCTAGTCCACGGTGACTATATACGTGCAAGTCGTTCGTTCGCCGTTGTAGGTGTAACGTAAAGATAAGACCCATGAGACCGAGATAATGGTCTCCATGCAGGTGACTAATAAAGATGTGATTGATGCGATGGAAGTTTGCCTGCATTCGCATGAGCTGCATTTGAGTAGCTTCCCCACAATCGACCAGGAATGATCGATTTTGAATCTCGATGAACTGAGCAGACGGATGTCTTCCATAAGCGGGCATAGCTCCGCTTGATCCAAGAATGGTTATTTTAAAACTCAAAACAATCTTTAATCAGTAAAACAAAAAACCAAAGCTTGCTTGGCTTTGGTTCATTGGTATATGCAACCTTGCTTTAATTATTGTCGGAGTCCTTTAAATCCTTTTCAATCTCATGCATGAAAACTGCATCGATAGCTTCTTCGACCTCGCGGCAATATATTTAATACACTGTCGAGTTGAGAGATCTTAATAAGCTTCATGGTATGATCTGAAAGTGTGGTGAGTATAAAAATACCGCCCTCTTCCTGCACGATCCGGTTACCCACCAGCAAAGCGCTTAGCCCGGACGAATCTGTATATTTTACTTCGGCAAGATCTAACACTATATTCCTAACTCCTTCTGCATGGAGTGTAATTAGTTCTGATTTGAGACCAGGAGCCACACTGGAGTCCAGCTTCTCTTCATGCAATCGCAATAAGCTGTATTTCTCCTGTTTGTCGATAGTATACTTCATATTTCAGTTTTTCTTGGTTTCTAAGTTAGCGGAATTTATCGAATTCAAGATGCTTTGCTCGATTCTTTGGGAGATGTGGTTATAATCGACTTTGGGCAGCCGTTCACCCCTAACTTGCTGATAAAGTTCGTTATAGCGATTGGAAATGGATGAAACGATCTCATCGGTCATTTCAGGAACGTGTTGCCCCTCTTTCCCTTGAAATCCGTTTTCAATAAGCCATTGCCGTACAAACTCTTTTGATAGTTGTTTTTGAGGCTCGTTTGCCTTTTGCCTCGCCTCATATCCATCAGCATAAAAGTATCTGGATGAATCAGGGGTATGAATCTCATCAATCAGATAGATGGTATCATTGTGTTTACCGAACTCATATTTGGTATCCACGAGGATTAAGCCGCGTTCGGCGGCAAGCTCTGTACCCTTCTTGAAGAGTGCAAGGGTATACTCTTCCATCTTTTTGTAGTCCTGAGGAGCAACAATACCACGATTCAGTATCTCTTCACGCGATATATCTTCATCATGACCTACCGATGCTTTTGTTGTGGGGGTGATGATAGGCGAGGGGAGCTTATCATTTTCCTTCAGGCCTTCGGGAAGCGCAACTCCGCAGAGGGTACGCTTTCCTGCTTTGTATTCTCTCGCTGCGTGGCCAGCGAGATAACCCCTGACGACCATCTCAACTTTAAAAGGTTCACACTTAAATCCGATAGTCACATTCTGGTCGGGTGTGGAAATAACCCAATTGGGAACAATGTTCTTTGTGGCGTCGAGATTGTACGCAGCAATCTGGTTGAGGACTCGGCCTTTATCAGGAATAGCTCTGGGAAGAATCACATCAAATGCAGAAATCCGGTCCGTGGCTACCATGGCCATCAAGTCCCCAAAATAATATACATCTCTGACCTTGCCTCTGTAGAAACCTGTTTGTCCAGGAAAGGAATACCTGGTCTCTTTTATTGCGTCCATGAAAACGAATTGAGGCCGTAAGTTAATAGTAATGAATCATTTTTAGGAAGTGCAGGCGAAATTTCAGCCCATCATTTTTCTGTGATCATGGCACTACCCGCTTTGAATACAACCGAGCTTAGCTGGTTGCCTTGCTCATCAAAGGTCTTCCATTCCTTATGCTTCTTGTCTGCAGCGTATTCACCTGTTTCCCTCACGACCCCGCTAGCATAATAGGCTGTATAGGGGCCATGTTTTCGGTTCGAGCGGTATTCCGTCACTGTTTCCAATGCGCCTGTATCAGAGTAAGTTTTCAGGGGACCAGCAAGTAGATTTGCTTTATAGGACTCCTCCAGCTTCACTTTTCCTGATGGATAGAATGTATAACGTATGCCGTTCAATTTCCCCCCTTCATACGACTCCTTTACCTTAACGTTCTTTTGACCTTCGTAATAGTATATCCATGTTCCCTCGGGGACATTGTTCTTTAGCTTTTTTTCAGAAACCAACATACCCACGGCATCAAATTCTTCTACTGTTGCATCAATTCCGTTTGTCGATACTTGTTCCTTTATCTTGATTTTCCCGTCAGGAAAGTAATCGAAGTTTGCCCCGGCCTTCCGTCCTTCCTTGTATTTATACCGATGTTGTACTGCGCCATCTGCAAAATAACCTGTATTGTCTCCGTGGAGTTTGCCGTTTAGAAAGTTTCCTTCAAGGATCAAATGACCTTCACGATCGTATGTTTTGAACTGACCGTTCTTTGAACCTTGTTCCATCGTTGAAACCGTCTCAAGCTGGCCATTAGTAAAATACGTTTTGTAAAATCCGGTAAGGATCCCGTTTAGGTAGTTCGCTTCTGTTTCAATTTTACCATTGTCGTAATAACTTCGGGTGATTCCGTTTGGCTTCCCCTTTTCGTAGCTTATTTCTTTCTTTAGTTTTCCACCCGGATAATATTCTTTAACAAGTCCCTCGGGTTTACCTTTTACAAAAAATGTTTCGCGCTTGACGGTGCCGTTGTCGAAATAAAGTTGAATGCTATCGGTGAGAATATCATTTTGATAATATGCTTTCTGAAAGGGTTTTCCGTCTTCATCAAACACCTGTACTGTGCCGTGACGAAGTCCGTTCACATATGAAAGCTTACGCGCTATTTTTCCGTTCTCATGGTATTCGGTGAATGGGCCCGACTTTTTGCCATCGTCAAACGTTCCATCCATCATAAGATTTCCATTCTCATAAAATCGCTGATAGCGACCAACAAATTTCTGGTCGTCCTCTCTTGAGGTGAAATAAACTTCCTGTGGTTTTGTTTTTTGTGGATCGTAATAAGTTCGCACTTCACGCTGCGCAAGAGCGCTGGTGAGCCAAAGGGATAACAGTATGCTTATGGAAATCTTCATTGAACCACGTAATTCCACTAAATCGTGGGTATAACGATCAGGCACTTCGGTTGTTGCCTCCCGATAGTTATCGGGATGATAATTCTAAACATTTTCGATCACAATAGCGGAAGCTCCACCGCCGCCATTACATATTCCGGCCACTCCGATGCTGGAATTGTTTTGCTTCAGTACATTGATAAGAGTTGTGATGATTCTGCTACCGCTTGCACCCAGCGGATGTCCCAGGGCCACAGCTCCACCATTGACATTCACCTTGTCGGGATCAATGCCCAATTTAATGTTGTTGGCGATCGCAACTGCCGAAAAAGCTTCATTGATTTCAAAATATCCGACATCCTTCCTGTCAACACCCGCGTTTTTTAGCGCTTTTGGAATTGCCAGCGAAGGAGTGGTCGTAAACCACATAGGATCCTGCGCAGCATCGGCAAAACCCCTGATCCTGGCAATGGGCTTAATTCCCAGTTGCTGGGCTTTTTCCTTGCTGACCAGCAACATGGCTGATGCTCCATCATTAAGCGTAGATGCATTTGCTGCTGTCACCGTTCCGTCTTTTGTGAACGCTGGCTTCAGCGTAGAAATTTTTTCAAAGTTGACGTTTTTATATTCTTCATCTTCCGCAAACAGGGTTGTATTGCCTTTTCTATCGGTGATCTCGACGGGTATCACTTCCTCTTTAAACTTACCTGAGGTCCATGATGATGCTGATCGCTTATAAGAAGAAATCGCATAGTTGTCCTGGTCCTGACGCGATATGTTCATTTCCTTCGCTGTATTGTCCGCACAAACGCCCATAGCGCAATGGTTGTATGCATCCGTGAGGCCGTCGTACTGGAGTCCGTCGAGCAATTCACCGTGTCCATACTTATAGCCTGTACGCGCCTTTAGCAAGTAATAGGGGATGTTGCTCATACTTTCCATCCCGCCGGCAAGCACAACGTCGTTTTGCCCAAGCATAATGGATTGAGCTCCGAACATCACCGCTTTCATTCCTGAAGCGCAAACCTTGTTTACCAGCGTGCACGGTATTTCGAATCCCAAACCAGCGCCCGCAGCAACCTGGGTCGCAGGTGCCTGACCCAAACCTGCCGAAAGGACATTGCCTACAAACAACTCCTGAACATGCTTCGGATCTACCCCGGCTTTTTGCAGTGCAGCTCTGAATGCAACTGATCCCAGCTTAACCGCCGAAACAGATGCCAGGCTGCCACCGAAACTACCGATAGGAGTACGGACCGCAGAAATAATGTAAGCTTCTTTCATAACTTTTGGTGGGTTTGAACCGACGCAATTACCAATCAGGTTTAGTCTTGTCCTTGGGCTTGGTGGCCTTGCGTTTATTTTGCTGAAGATATTGTATCTCCTGATTTTTCATTGCTTCAAGGATCATCTTTGCTTTCTCCTCACTGATCTTCATTTGCTGCAGCTTTTCTGAAAGCTGGGGAGTATTTTCGTTCTGTTCCTTTTTCTCGTCTTCCTTTTGCTCCTGGTTTTGACGCTGTTGCTGCTCGTCCTTCTTTTCTTTCTCTTCCTTGCTCTGCTGGTCTTTTTGCTGCTGTTCCTTTTCTTTCTGTTCTTTTTCCTGTTGCTCCTTTTGCTGCTGTTCCTTTTCCTGTTGTTCTTTTTGTTGTTGTTCCTTCTGCTGCTCCTTATTCTTTTGTTCCTGCTTCTGTTGATCTTCTTTTTGTTTCTCCTCCTTCATTTTTTCCGCCAGCGCCTTTAGCTTTGCGTCATTAGGATATTTTAGCAACCCTTCGTTTACCATTTGTTTAGCCTGTGGCGTCCTGCCATTAACGTAATGGTTTGCTGAAGCATCAAAATAAGTTTGCGCGCCCTGTCCGTAACAGATGCAAGCACTTAGAATAAAAAAGGTGAATAAATAAACCGCTTTCATTTCTTATTTATTAAGACCACATTTTTGAGTCGTTCGATAAAGTCACCGTAGTGCATTACCGACGGATCCTTTTTAGCGCCTTCCAACATCAGGTCCTGAGCCTCCCTGAATTTAAACTGCGCTGATAAAGCCTCCGCCTGTGCTTTTAACTTCTTTGCATATTCTGAAGGTTCCTTCGGGGCATTGTTATTTTTCTGATCCTTCTTCTTTTGTTCATCCAGCTTCTTCTTCAACATTTCATAGTTGTATCTCGCATCAGTGTTATTTGCATCAGCTTTAATGGCCTGCTTGAAATTTTCAAGCGCTTCTTCAAACTTACCTTGCCTGTGGTTGAGTACGCCGAGCTGGTGTTGCGCATTTGACCGAACATGGGGTTTAACGCTTCCGGCAATTGACTGGTAGACGCCCGTTGCACTAGCAGTATCGTTAATTTGAAAATAGGAATTCGCAAGATTCAGTGTCAATTCATCTTCCGTAACTCCCAACGAGTCTATAAGGTACGTATAACGTTCGATTGCTTTTTTATAGTCCCCGGAATTGTAGGCTTTTTTAGCCTCCGACTTGGCACTATTGACCTTACCAATCTTGGCAGGATCGATCGCAAGAACCAAAAGTAACGCATATGCTAGTGCTAGTTTCATATCCTAACCGTTGGCACATTAATGAGTACGTCCAGGACGAAAAGAAGCAACGCGAATGCCAGAAAGTAAAAATACTTATTGGCTGTAACGTCAACGAATCTTGCATCGCGCAGTTCGCCTTCAATTTTGCTGATCGTATTGATCATTCTGGAAACATCATTTCTCGATTCGTTAATCTCAAAATATTGCCCGTCTGTTTTGTTTGCAAGCGAAATCAGCTTTTCCGGTTTTAGCTTTGTAACAACAATCAGGCCCTGGCGGTTTGTTTTAAGACTGTTTCCTGAGTAGATGTTACCCCCTTTTTCGGTACCAACTCCGAGGGTGAATAGTTTAATGTTCCTCTTTTCAATTTCCTGTGTCACTTCATCGGTTTCTTCCCCAAAGTCCTCACCGTCGCTTATCAGGATGATGACCTTTGACTTGGCTTGTGCTGAAGGACCGGAATCATCCTCTTCGAGTTTTTTTAGTGCCATCCGGAGTGGCGGACCAAAGTCGGTGCCCGATGTCGGGACCAATCCCGAATTCATTGTTTCAATGAAAAGGTTAAGTGCGTTTTGATCATACGTAAGGGGGCACTGCATGAAAGCTTCCGACGAAAAAATGATGATACCAATGCGGTCCGAATTAAATGCGTCCACAACTTTTTTCATCTCGAACTTCACCTTTTCCAGACGTGTTGGCTGTATATCGAATGCATCCATTGATTTGGAAAGGTCTACGCATATCATGATATCCTTGCCCATCGATTTAACTTCCTTTTTTGAACCGCCAAACGACGGTCCCAGTAAAGCGATCATAAATAGCGCAAAGTAGATAGTACGGAAGAGAATCTTGACGAGTACGTTGGTGTAGGAAGTGTTAAGACTTTTTGCAATCCGGATAACCCGAACGACGTATGCGGCGTACAGAAGAATAAACGCCGCCGTGAAGATAATTTCAATGATCCCAAAACTACGATACCAAAGCACAGGTTTTCTCGGTTAAAAGGGGCAATTTGCACTTACCATTTTGTTTCTGCAATACCTAATTTTTTCGTTCTGTTACGCGCAGCGGCTTTTCAAAATTGAAGCCGCATCACAAAATCATTCATCCAGTAGGGCCCGATCGGCACGTCTTCTTCCCGGAGGACGGAAAATCCCATTTTTTCGTAAAACTCCTTCGCCTTATTAAAACGGTTTACATTAAGATCAAGTATTCGGATATTTTCAATGATTAGTCGTCGTTTAACTTCTTCGATAAGCAGTCGACCGTACCCATTACCCTGATTTTCAGGGGAGAACATAGATCTTATGGAGTTTTGCAACCTGCTGATTTTCCTTGCGGGGACCGAAGGACGCAAAACCCTGCGGGCCTGAATTGTCAGTCAGCAGAATGTAATGTTGTGAACCGTTTGACATAGTCTCACTTATTGTTTCCGTGCTATACAAGGCATCAATCATGTACCGGATCTCTTCTTTGGATAGGATTTTGGAATAAGTGGGCCACCACGTTCTTTCTGCGATGTCCTGGATTACCGGTATTTCAGGTATCCCCGCGTCGATAAATTTTATCATCCTTTAAAATTATAAAAGCGGACGATTTTTTCACAGGTTTGTAATGACCACAATCCTTCATCACGCTGTGGAATGGTCGATTTTCTACATCTTTTTAATTTGCAGGTGTTCAGAATTATCCGAACTTAAGGTTTGTTTGAGCGCGGTGATAGTGTAAATTAAGTTCCTTATAACGGGACCACTATGAATCATTGTTGTTTAATTGTAAATCCTTGATTGACTATGAACTTTATTGGTATGAAAAGATTATTACTATTTCTTCTTGTATTGGCGTCCTTTGCTGTGAAGGCGCAAAGTATCGATTATAATAAGATCATTGTTACCGAACAGATTTCGGCAATTTCATTTGAGGAGCGTTTGGTTCAATTGGCATGGCGCAACCATCCGTTAAACAAAGTGGTGACACAGGAAGTTGAAATGGCAGAAGCCATGAGATCAAAGGCAAGATGGTCGTGGCTTGATAACATTTATGTCGAAGGTAACTACAATGAATTCACGGGAAACGATGAGATCGATCCAATAGCAAGGTCGTTTTATCCTCGCTATAACATTGGAGTTCGTTTGCCGCTCAGCACTTTTGTCCAGACGCCATTGAGTGCCAAGGCCGCAAATGACCAGGTATTGATAACTGAATACAATGTCAATTCAAAGAAGTTGGAAGTAAGACAGAATGTGTTGTTGGCTGTTGAGCGCCTCAAAGAAAAATTCAAGATCATTAAACTTCGCGAACGTATTCAGGAAGATTACTTTTTAATGTTCCAAAGTACGGAGAAGAAATTCAAGGCAGGGGAGATAACCCTTGAAACATACAGAACATCATCCCAGGCTTATTATACGAAGGAGGAAGAAATCATTCAGGCCAGGTCCAGTTTTAACCAGGAAAGGATCGCGTTAGAAGCGATGATAGGAGTGGAGTTGAAGGATGTAGAAGGTTATGTTCAATTCATCGACAGGCTCACCACCGAAACACAAGATAAGTAAGAGTTATTCGGCCGACTATTTAATGACCTACTTGCCGGCCAGGATGTTTTCATTCCTGGATTCGATCGCGCGTTCAACCTCCGACACGAGAAATTCGGGTTCAAATGGTTTTACCAGATAAGCAAACGCGCCCAGTTCGATGCACTTTTTGCGTTTTCCGGCATCTTCAAAACCAGAGTGAATTATAACGGGGATGTTCTTAAAGTGCTCGCTCGAGCTTAAGATTTTCAAGCAATTCAAGTCCACCAAGTGATGGCATTTTCAGATCGGAGACAATCAGATCGGGAATGTTGTTATTGCTCAACCACTCCCATGCGGTCAATCCATCGTTCATGACGGTAACGTCATACTTGTTTTTTAGAATCTTTTCTAAAAGCCAGCATAACAACGCATCGTCCTCTATGAGCAATACTTTTCTCATGGTATCAAGTTTAGAATACCGTTTAAAATACTGCTTTAAAGATCTTATGACTAAATCAAAGGCGGGATCTTTAAAGCCAACTAAGGATAGACATTCAAAACTAAATAAAAAAAATGATACAGATGTAACCTTCTAATCCAAAATTATTCCGAAATAAAGTCAAAAACTACGATTAGGCCACGATTTTGACCCATTCTCGTTAAACATTGCGAATGTATTTTCGGCGAGTTGACACGTAATGGAGTTAAGTTACACGGGACCCATGTAAGGTTTTGTTGTCGCCTTTCGGTTTACCTTCCCGGTTTCAGTGAGGTCAAAAGATTTGATCAAAATGACCTGCTTGGGAGCTTCCATTTTTGGAATCGCGTCTGCCATTCTGATCTTGATCGTTTCGATCATTTCTACCCTCTAAACTCCCTTCAATAAAAAGGACTACTTTGTTTCCAAGGCCTTCATCTGCAACGCTTCCGACAAAGAACGCATTTTGAATTCTCGAGTGTATCGAAAATCTTCTCAATGGCTTTCTCCACTTTTTCCGGGATCACCTTTACCCCGCCGCTATTTATAACATTATCCCATCGTCCAATCCACCGAAATGTATCCTTACTTACGATCTCAACCATATCATTGGTAATGATCTTTTTTGGTAATTGATCCCATTCGATGAGCAGGCAGTTCCTTTCGTCTGTGGAAATTTTTATACCGGGTAGTGTCCGATAACAATCAGATGCTTCTTTTCCATTTAGTTGCCGGAGCGCAATATGTGATACCGTTTCAGTCATTCCGTATGTGCTATAAAATAAACAACGGTACTCCTGAAGTTTTGCTTCGGTATCCTTGTCCAGAGAAGCCCCGCCGATTATTACCTTCTTTACCTCATCAAATCTGTTTGCGATGCAGATGAACGGACAATTTCATGTATCTGATACGGTACCATCGCCGCAAAATCAATGGCGTAAATCTTGTGGAAGAGAATTGAAGGGATTTGAAGTCGGCGTGGTCGCAATCATCTTCATTCCAGCAATCAGACTTCGCACTAACATCATTTTTCCACCTATGTATTCCGGGCTAATGCATAACAATGCATTGTATCCCTGCTTTAAGCTAAGCGCTTCGATCGACATATTAGCGCTGGCTATCATCTGGCTTCGCGTTATAACAATCTGTTTTGGATCTCCTGTCGATCCACTGGTTTTCTGATCGAAGTTTTGACGACCTGATATCCAATCCGAAACAAAATCGAATGTCTTCCGCTCAAAGTCCGATGCCGCAACGGCTGATCCAATTGACAATGTTCTGAATGGTAATCTCCCTTCCATTCATAGTCATGGTATCGTAGGGATAAGGAGTCATTGATTATTTCTTTATTCGACTAACAACCAACTCCATGTAATTATACGTGGTGTCCGTGACCCTTTGGAACTCCAGATCTTCCAGACTTACTGCGACTATCTCTGCTGTTGTATAGATGAGGTTCTCGTCAAGAAGGTGTCCGCCAAAAGTTTGACCTTTCTCGTCGGATAGGCAGATATGAAGGTGACAAGAGGATTCGGAAAATGTTCCAGTCAACGAAATAATTTCGAAAAATCCTTTGCCGGTTGTTCCGCGCTGGCTGATTGGCAAATCGTATGTTATATTGTTCAAGGCTGCCTACGGCGGAGAGAATTGCGCCGGCTTTTATTGCATTAATACTTGCAAACTGCAGAATGCATTTCTTTAAATCATCGTGAGGCCGCAATCTGAAAGCGAAGCCTTTTATTTTTGAAGAGAGATTTTTTTGATTCTGGGAGCCATTCATGAAAACATACGATCACCGGGTCCTAATACTAAAGTTGCTGAAGGTCTTTCTTAAACCGGTCTATTATGAACGCTTCGTTCGCACTCAGGCCATTACAAGAAGCGGCTACTTTCTGTAATACGAGCAGGGCTTTCTCCTTTAAATCGGCAGTGAAGTGGTCTTTGTACTTCCTCAGTTCATGGATAGCGTCATTGTATGCTTTTTCAATGGAAGGATGAATAACATCATCCAGTAATTCGAACCGGCTTTGAGCAGCCCATGAATCATAGTCAAGATCTTCTGCAGCTATCTTGTAAAACGCAATTCGCTCCTCTGCGCTAAGTCCTTTGTCTGCCTTCGCGACAACGTAAGCAAGTTCGGCAATAGCCCGATAGATTTCTCTTTTTTCTATGTCCATGGTTAAAGATAGTCCGGTGATCGAAGATTCTCAGGGGAACTTGGGATATTTTGACCAATCGGGTTCACGTTTTTCAATAAAAGCATTCTTGCCTTCTTTTGCCTCATCGCTCAGGTAATATAAAAGCGTGGCATTTCCTGCCAATTCCTGAATCCCTGCCTGGCCATCTAGTTCCGCATTAAATGAACTCTTTAGCATCCGGATGGCCAACGGACTCTTGCTGATGATCTTTCGTGCCCAGGCCACGTACGTCTCCTCAAGCATCTCCAGTGGAACAACCTTGTTTACAAGTCCCATGTCGAGCGCTTCTTTAGCATCATACTGATCGCAGAGATACCATATTTCCCTCGCTTTTTTCTGGCCGACAATTCGCGCGAGATAGGAAGCTCCAAACCCTCCGTCAAAGCTTCCGACCTTGGGACCTGTTTGACCGAAGCGGGCGTTTTCCGCTGCGATGGTAAGATCGCAAACCACATGCAAGACATGGCCTCCGCCAATCGCCCAGCCAGCTACGGCCGCGATAACAGGTTTCGGGATTGAACGGATTATTTTTTGAAGATCGAGGACATTTAGCCTTGGGGTTGCATCGCTTCCGACATAACCGCCGTGCCCACGAACGCTTTGGTCCCCTCCGCTGCAAAACGCTTTGCCTCCTTCTCCAGTGAGTATGATCACGCGAATGTCACCATCCTCACGGCAGATGTTCATTGCGTCGATCATTTCACTAACCGTGAGAGGTGTGAATGCATTGTGAACATGAGGCCGGTTAATACTGATTCTTGCTATTCCTTCATACGTATGGAATAAGATCTCCTTATATTCTTTGCCAGGCTTCCATGGAAATTTATAACTCATAGCTCTTTCTTATTTTCTCCTTAAGATTATCAAACATTTCCTTGTTGTGTGCAATATCCGATTCCAGTTCGAGGACTTTCGTGCGCTTGTCGGAATCAAAGAAATCTTTAACGAGATTTTTTACTTTTCTTTTATTGTCAATCTTCAAATATTCAAAATCAAATTCTTCGCAAAGTTTCTTCGCATTAAGGGTTTGTTTTGTGATAAAGTACTCGTCAGCTTCAGGCACGGATCCGGGCCCGTCGATCATTTTGAAGATTATTCCTCCGTGATTGTTTAATAATACGATGCGTAAGTTAGGTAGTGGATAATTATGCCAGAAGGCATTTCTATCGTAAAAGAACGCCATGTCGCCTGTGATAAGGACGTTAGTTGTATCGTTCAATAGGGCGTGGCCTACGGCAGTGCTCGTGCATCCATCTATTCCGCTGGTTCCCCGGTTGGCAAACACATTAATTCCTGTCTGGTCGCTCTTCAGTCCTATGTAGTTGGCATAGCGCACGCTCATGCTATTTGAAAGATGTAGATTACATGGTGTGGGAAGATTCTTAATGATCTCGTTTACCAAATCAATCTCGGCCAGCTCTTTTGTCGGGAAGAATTCCGCAAGAGTTCGCTCTGCGCGCCTTTCCTCAATTTCCCAAAGTTTGTTGTAATTGTTTTGCTTCTGACTTTCAAAAGTTTCAGGTCTTACCAGCGTACGAAGGAAAGTGAAAAATACTTCGGCTGTTGTATTGAATACATGCGTGACACTTTGAAAAGTATCAGCAACGTCGCCGCCTGGCTGAATGTGCCAGTGTTCATTTGCGCGGTATTTCCGAAGAAATAGCTTGAGATTTTTAGAGATAATAGGTCCTCCGATGGTGATGAGAAGATCGGGCTTTAATGTTTTTTTTACTGACTCGCTGCATTGTCCCAAAAAAACGTCGGAATGATTCACCATCTTGGGAATCGTGTAACTGTTTGAGATGATGTCGCCAACGATCGGTACATTATGAACTTCGAAAAACTCCGTTAATGCCTTGATCGTATCTGATTCAAATGCTTGTTGTCCTGCAACTATGAGAATGTTGTGAAATTGTTGCCAGGATCCGCTGACAAATGCTTTTTGATCATCCGTCAAATGAAGTCCGCTACTATGATCTTCGATGATTCGTATGTTGTCGGTATATACAATTGATTCATCTGTTTGGGGATACAACGGTTCGCGAAAGGGTACATTAAGATGCACCGGACCTTTTGGTTCTTGCAACGCAAGGTTGATGGCCTCGTTCACGACTCTGTTAATCACCCATTGGTTATCAGCATGATCGTATTCCTGTGGAAGCGAATATGATTTTTTTACATGCTTGCCAAAGATTTCAGATTGGTGAATGGTTTGCCCGTCCTGCTGTGCTATCCATTCGCTTGGCCTGTCAGCCGTAAAGATCACAAGTGGTGTGCGACTAAAGTATGCTTCGGCGACTGCAGGTGCCAGGTTGTAAACAGCGGTACCCGATGTGCAAATCAAAGCGCTGGGTGTCTTTGATTGCTGAGCCATGCCCAATGCGATAAAACCGGCGCTTCTTTCGTCGCTGAAAATTCTGGATTTAATGTCAGGATGTCGTGTAAAAGCGAGCACTAAGGGTGCGCTTCGTGAACCCGGACAAAGTACGGCGTTCCTAACGTTCTTTTTTGCACACAGTGCAGCTATATCAGAAATGGGTTGAAAGCGGCTGGTCATTTAAAACGTGGAAAATACTATCTGCAACCTCAGTAAACTACTCATTGGCAATTATATTCAGAAGCGTGTTCATTTTCATTTCTGTCTCGGCCCATTCCTGTTCTGGTGTAGAATCTATCGTTACTCCTGCACCTGAATAAAGAACCGCTTTATCTTCCAATATTTGAGCACATCTCAGGTTGACGAATATGTTTGTGTCGTTGTTGAAGTTCACAGGTCCAAGATATCCGGCATAAAACTGCCGATCGTATTTTTCATTGCGGCTTAAAAATTCCAAAGAAGTACCGAGGGGCATTCCACACACAGCCGAAGTAGGATGGAGGAGTTGAAGCATTACCGAACCAAGCTGCGGGAAATTTGTGGCTTGCATGTCGACTTTGAATTCCGACCTAAGGTGTAAAAGATTTCCAGCAACGATAGTCTTGGGGCCATGTTCCTCGAATTCCCTTAGTCTGATCTTCTTGAAGCAGCTTATGATGTATCTCTCCACTAATGCCTGCTCTTCGATATCTTTTTGAGTCCATGCCACACTCTTGAGATTTACCCCTTCGTGATACTCTTGCGTCCCGGCCAGCGCAATGGTTCTGAAGATATTCTTGTTTTCAACGTTAACGAGCAACTCTGGAGTAGCTCCGAGCCAGCTTCCGCTTTCTGGTGTACTCACAAAGGAGACGAGTGCGTTTGGGTTTTTGGAGCATAGATTTTGAAACACCGTCACTATATCAAAGCCTGGCCCGAGGTCGATTAGTTGAGTTCTGGATGGTACGATCTTTTCAAAGGTGCCTAGCTCAATTTCTCTAATGCCAAGCGCTACAGTGTCCATAAAGGCTTGCTCTGGCGGTAGGTGACGGTTCGTACGTTAATTTGTGAAATCGGGCTTTCTGATGATGCGGTATACTCTTCAAATGAGTAGCAAGCCATGCCTCGGAGGTTGTCTCGACAGGATTCGCCGGAGGTTTTAAAGAACTGTCCTGAAAGGTGAATGCAAGGTCCGCTTTCAGGAATATTCTTTCAGCCGCTCTGTCGAAGGGTGCAAGTATAAAGCCCATCGGTAATTCTTCAAGCGGCGTATCCTGTTTTAATAACTCATGTTTCCTCGAGATGATGAGATGTTTGGTTTTATTGTCCGGAAGCCTCCAGACCGCAACCGAGAAGTTATTTGCCGTTGCATGTGCAATCAGTGTATTGAAGTAGTCCGCCTCCGTGGCTGATGATGTCGAAGAGGTAGTTGTGGATTCCATCGCAAGATTCAGTTTTTCCTGTCAAGCACAGCCATAGTTATCCTGCTGATGCATACTAGTTCGCCTTCTGTTGTTGAAATGCGGATCTCCCAGACCTGCGTCTTCTTTCCTATGTGAATTGGTTTGGCAACTCCGTTAACATAGCCACTTTTCACGCTGCGGATGTGGTTGGCATTTATTTCGAGACCAACGCAGAACTGTTTTGTTTCGTCTACACATAGGGTGGCTGCCATGCTGCCTAACGTTTCAGCCAGGGTCACTGAGGCGCCGCCGTGCAAAAGGCCCAATGGCTGGTGGGTTCTATGGTCAACGGGCATTCTTGCCTCAAGAAAGTCGTCTCCCATTGCTGTAAACTCAATTCCGATGTGTCCTACGATGGTATTGAGCGACCATTCGTTTAATGATTGAACTGTCCGGTTCGTTTTAAATATTCCCATTAAACTTTTCGATATCCCTGTGGCTGAATAGTATTTTCCTATTTTTGCGCCCAAAATAACTGAAAATTGAGCAGCAAAAAAATATACATCATTAGGCACGGCCAGACGGATTTCAATTTGCAGAACATAGTTCAAGGCAGTGGGGTGGACAGTAGCCTGAACAATCAGGGAAGGCTTCAGGCTGAAGCCTTTTTTAGTGTCTATCGGAATGTTCCTTTTGATAAGGTTTACACTTCTGCTCTTAAGCGCACAAAAGAAACGGTTGCATCGTTCGTTAAACTAGGCATTCCAACGGAATCGTTACCTGGTCTAAATGAGATCAGCTGGGGAACTAAAGAAGGATTTCCAATAACACCTGAGGAAGATGAGTATTATCATTACATGCTCAAGCAGTGGCAGTTGGGGAATACGTCGTTGCGAATAGAAGGAGGCGAAAGCCCTGACGATGTTGTCCGGCGTATGCAACCCGCGTTGGATCACATTATGGCGCGCCCTGAAGAAGAAAATGTCTTGATCTGTATGCATGGCAGGGCCATTCGCATCCTGCTTTGTACATTGCTGAATCATCCGCTGAAATCAATGGATATGTTTGAGCACGAAAACCTTTGTCTGTACCTTCTTAATCATGACGGCTCAGTCTTCACTCTCGAACGCTACAATGATACCGCTCATTTGCGCTCGAGCTGAGCAATCGCTGTTTTTGCCTTTGTGTCGATGCTGTTCTTGTATTCGTGTTTCTTGTAGGAAAGAGCCCTTTGAAAATAATCCTTGGCAGCAACTTTATTATTCTCCTGCACCATTATGTACCCTAATTGCAGGCAAGCATTAGGCGCAAAATACCAGTTGGAACTTCCGTTCAATTCAATGGTCTTACCATAATAAAGCTTTGCATCAGCAAGATTGTTCATCTTATGGTACAGCCTTGCTTTTCGATAATTAAGTTCAACTTCATCGCGTACCGTTTGCAAATCTTCCGGACCAATGGAGTCAAGAATGTTTTGTGCCTGGCTGTAATAACCGCCATCGGTGAAATACCTTGCCTTCGTCAGCATAGGATGTGGCAGCTCCGTTTCTGCCAGGCTTCTCGATGCATACTTGTCGGCTTCTGTTAGTTCTTTACCCTCTGTTCTGGCAATTTTGAACATGGATTGGGCATCATTGACGTTGCCGTTCAGCCAATACGACAATCCAATCTTGTAGTTCGCATCTTTGATGTGGTTCTGTCCTTTATAATGGTTAATAAACCATCGATATGAAGTTATTGCGTTGAGATATTCCGCCCTGTGCAAATAGACTTCACCTTTTAAGTAATCGGCATAATATATGGGCAGCGTGTTTTGTAGAGTGCCGAGCTTATTTAACATCCCGAGAGCCAACTCACTTTGCGAATTTTTGATTGCAAGAGAGCCACCTAGAAACAGGACCAATGCATTCTCGGGATATTTGGTGATGGTCTGATCAATCACTTTTATACCTTCCTCGGGATGTTGCAGAACGAATCCCTGAATGAGTGCATAAAGCATGTCGGCTTCGAGCTTTAAATCATGATCAGATGTTCTGAGCTTTTCGAGGTCCCCCAGTCCCAGCTCGATTGCACCTTCGATACTGAGAAGGCTTAGTATCCAATCGTATTTTTCGGGTACTGAACCGATGATGATATCGAGAAGGGCAGACGTCTTGTTGATGGCCAGGAATTTTGGATGTCTTTTTTTTATTTCCTGGGTCGTTAGGTAGGCTTGCCGAAGGTTTAGCGCTGCGTCGAACTCGTGACCGAATTTAAAGTAGACAAATGCCCACTGCATTCTGATCTCGGCCTGAAGGAAAAGGTCCTCGACGTTGTTTGGTTTTGTTTTCCTTTCCAGTCTGGCCTCGAACCGGTCTTCGTACTCTCCGAATTTTTCGTTGTCTTCATTGATTAACAGTTCAAGGGCTTCGGCTAAGGCGGTAGCATAATGTTCCTGTGCTGTTTGAGGTTGAGGTATTTGCGCGTGTACCTGATCGAACTGAAGGTTGAGCACCAGATCATAGGCTTTGCGGGTAGCGGCATCAAATTTCCATTCTGGTTCTGCTGCATTAGAGACTACGACGTTACCACAAATAAAAAGGCAAGCGATGAGGCCTGCCTTTTTTATCTTATAAAAGAATTCTTTAATGCTATTCAGCTTTCTTTCGTCTGCTGGGGGGAGGAGTAGCAACCTTAGCAGTTTTTGGTTTGTCGCCTTCATCGAGGGAATCCATGTCAACATCTGCCAAGATACGACCGGAATGCTCATCAATCACAATTTTCTTTTTCTCGCGGATCTCGGCGATTTTCTGGGGAGGTATCACAATGTTACAACCTTCGGCTGCACCACGTACAACCCGCACAACAGCGAGTCCGTTGCTGAGGCTTCCGCGTAATCTTTCGTAATACTTAAGGAGTTTATCTTCTATCTTTTTTGCAGCTTTCTCACGGTCTCCCAGAAGCCTTTTCTCTTCTTCGTGACTTTCAGCCAGGATGCCGTCAAGTTCTTTTTTCTTGTTTTCGAGGTGATCGCCGCGTTCTTTGACAAACACGTCAGTCTTTTCTATTTCCTCCCTCTTTTCCATGAATAGCTCCTTGCCTTCTTTGATCTTCTTCTCGCAGATCTGGATTTCAAGTTCCTGCAGTTCTATTTCTTTTGTAATGGCGTCAAATTCTCTGTTGTTCCTAACGTTCTTCTGCTGTTCTGTGTACTTCTTGATTAATTTCTCAGCTTCCTTGATCGCTTCCTTATGCTTTTTGATGTTTTCCTCAATCTCTCGCTGGCCTGCTTCGTACTTGCTCTGCCGCGTCCTGTATCCTTCGATTTCGTCCTCCAGGTCCTGAACTTCGTCGGGTAGATCTCCCCTCAGTTTTTTCAGCTCGTCTAGTTTTGTGTCAATGTACTGGAGTTTTACAAGTGCCTCAAGCTTTTGTGCAACTGATTGATTTTCCATTATTTAAAGATAGCTTATTGGATTTGTTACGGTCTTTGAAAAATTGCTCGCAAAAGTAGGAAATTTTTTCATCAAAACCTCTACCAAGAGTTCTTTCGTGGCCACTTCGCTTTCGTAATGGCCAATGTCAGCGATTGTGATCCTGCCGTCGGCGTCAAAAAAGTCGTGGTATTTGTAATCGGCAGTTATAAAAACCTGCGCTCCCGCCTGAATTGCGTGGCTTAAAAGAAAACTCCCAGATCCACCGCATACGGCCACTTTTTGGACTTTGGTGTTCAGTATTTTAGTATGACGGATCACCTTCAATTCCATTCTGCTTTTTAAACCTCTCAGAAATTCCAAAGGTTCCTGGGCCGGTTCGAGGTCGCCGATCATTCCCGATCCAACTTCCTGATTCTCATTGTCTAACGTGGATACATAATAAGCTATTTCTTCATAAGGGTGAGACCTCCTTAAGGCCCCGATAATGTTAGCGGTCAGATGACTGGGAAAAATCAACTCGGCTCTTAATTCATTCACGTACTCCTGGGACAAGGATTTTCCGATGTGGGGTTTTGCAGATTCGTCTGGCATGAACGTCCCTGTGCCCTCTACTCTAAAGCTGCAATTCTTGTAGTGGCCGATCTGGCCAGCGCCTGCGTCATGCAAAGCAGATAACACTGCTTCCGCATTTTCCTTTGGGATAAAGGTGACGAGTTTGCTCAATGTCCCGCGTTTCGGTGCCAATATCTTCAGGTTTATCAGACCAATGCGCTCCGCGAGCTTCTTATTTACACCCGTGTGCACGTTATCCAGATTAGTGTGGATAGCATAAATGGCGATGTCATTCTTGATGGCTTTTATGATGACACGCTCGACATAATTGCTTCCTGTCAGTTTCTTGATTCCCTTAAACAGAATAGGATGATGCGCAACGATTAGGTTTGCATTCAGACTGATGGCTTCGTCGACAACTTCCTCCGTGCAATCAAGAGTTGTCAACACACCCTTAACTTCACTCGACGGACTACCCGTAAGAAGTCCGGAATTATCATAGGATTCCTGATAACTTCTGGGTGCCGATGATTCAAGGAAGTCCGTTATGTCTTTTATTTTTGCGTTCGATGCCATTTGTTTCTGGTTATTAAGAGTTCGAGACGCGACAAGTTAAGCCTTATGTAATGTTCTGCACAACTAACCGCAATGACTAATCAAGATGTCAATTTCATATATTGCCCTAAAAATATTCCCAACCGAGTGACTTAGAACTGTTATTTTCCATCATCAATTCACTACATGGCGATCCTTCGTTTTTTACTATTTCCCTTTGCCATCCTTTACAATTTAGTTACCGGGCTGAGAAATCGCTTATATGACCAGGGCGTTAAAGCCTTCAATCAAGTTTGATTTACCCGTAATCGGAATCGGAAATTTAACGGCCGGCGGAACGGGTAAGACGCCTTTGACTGAATACCTGATAAGGCTGTTGGCGAGGAACTACCGGGTGGCCACGCTTAAGCCGGGGTTACGGCAGGAGCACTAAAGGTTTTCGGATGGCGCAGCCAACGGATTCGGCTTTGACCATTGGTGATGAGCCATTCCAATTCTTCGTAAAGTTTGGCGACAGAGTTAAGGTTGCTGTAGGTGAAGAACGAGCACTTGCAATAGCTAACATTCTTCATCATCATCCCAAGACTCAAGTCATCCTTCTTGACGACGCGTTTCAACACCGTCGTGTTATTCCATCACTTAATATCTTGCTGACGGATTACCATCGACCGTTTTATGAAGACTTTTTGCTTCCGGCGGGTAGATTGCGCGAATCAAGATCCGGAGCGGGACGGGCCGACATTGTAATAGTTACTAAGTGTCCTCAGGAAATTACGGATGAGGAGATGATTGAAATCGAAAAATCCATAAGAGCGTTTGTCGAAAGGCCAGTGTTCTTTACTCATATCCGGTATGGCAATCCTACACCGCTTGGCCGTCCAGGATATAAAGATTGGGGATCAAGTTGTTTTGCTTTCCGGAATATCCAATTCCCAACCTCTTGAGCATTATGTTAGTCAGAACTACAAATTAAAAAAACACTTCAACTACCCCGATCACCACCCTTATACTAACGCGGACCTTGAACGGCTGAACCGTTTTATAAACGACAATCCTTCAGCCAGTATACTAACCACCGAAAAGGACAAGGTCAAGCTCGCTACGCCAGAATTTGATTCCATAATCCAACGACTGCCGATCTTTTATTTACCAATCGAAGTCGAATTCATAAAAAATGGACAGGATTTTGATGAGATGGTGCTAAACAGTATCAAACGTGTCGGATAAAAAAATGCGCTTGAATCCGCGAACTACGTTGCAATGCCCCTTATTTTTGCGCGTGTATTTTTTTCGAATCCTTGTTTTAATTCTCTGTCTTACAACTAGTTGGACAAGCCTTCGCGCACAGGACCAACCGAGCCGCAGGGGTTCAAAAATAATCGATGACTCCACCAAACAAGTCTACGGTCCAAAGACGTCACGATATTACTTTGAGAATGACGTCTTTATGAACAATCAGACGTATCACTCTATTGATACGGTAATCCGTGATTTCCACCAATTTAATTACGTTCAGCGCAGTCGTAACACGCTACAGGATCTGGGAAACATCGGTACCTCGAGCCGGCCGATTTTCTATCAGGTGCCTCAGGTTATAGGCGCATCATCTGGCTTTCAATCCTATGACGTTATTTGGGACGCGGAACAACTGCGTTACTACGACACGAAGTCTCCTTATACGAAGATGTACGTGATTCTGGGAGGAAAGGGGAGATCCATGACCAGGGCGTCCTTTAGCAGAAACATAAATCCTCGCTGGAATTTTGGCTTTAACTACCGCGCGCTGCTTGTTGACAAACAGGTGCAAAGGCAAAGTAAGGGAGATCGCAACGTCAGAAGCACCTACTACGATCTTTACACTGCCTTTCAAACCAAAGACAGTACTTATCGGGTATTTGCAAACTTTAGAAGGAACAAGCTCGATGCTGATGAATATGGCGGAATTCGTGTGGACAGCACGGACGAAGATTTTGACTATACAAGGATTACTTCTTTGATAACGCCCAACCTAATCTGCAGAACGCCATGAGCAGTGATCTGCGAATGAATTTCCATCTATTCCATCAATACGAAATTGGAAAGGCACTACAGATCTACAATATATTTGACCGATATCGTCAAGGGAGTTGGCTTCACAGATATACCGCCAGATGAAGTACTTCTATGATAACATTGAGGTAGACAGGCGATTCGACGGATGATAAATCGAAATTCAAATACACTGCGACTGGAGGCGGGTATAAAAGGAAACTTATTGAAACTCTTTTATAATGGATATTACGCGATACGGGATTATTCAATGACCAACAAGTACTATGTCGCCTGACACCTTAAAAGTGGCGACGTCAGGTGTTGAAAGTTATCTGGGAGGAAGAATTTCATTGCGACTTGATTCCTTGACGCGAGGTGACGGGGTGGGGAGAGCTTCAGGACAATGGCAATTACCGTATCGATGGGAAGATAAGAACCAAATGGTTCGAGGCGTCTTTGAAACAGTTTCAATATTCCGTTCCATTCTTGATGCAATCGTATCGCGGATCACATGATGTTTGGAACAATGATTTTGATAATACCAACGTCACCCAGGTGAATGGATATCTGCATTACATTTCACCAGTGTTCAGTGTATCGCCTGGATTTACTTTTACTCGGATGGGTAACTATGTTTTCTTTAAACAAGGCGACTATAATCAAGAAGACTATGGAAAAGTCAGACTGTATTACCTGTCCAGACTTCAGGCGAGCAGGTGATCGCTTCGCCCGAATTGAAATTCTCCCTGCGACTTTACGATCACATAATTATTCAGTAGTCAAACGATCTATACCAAGGTTCTTGAAAATACTGAAGAAGGTATTCAGATCCCGGATCTATTTATTAATGCTCAGCTGGCTTATGAGAATATTTTCTTTAACGACAACCTGGACATGCACGCAGGGCTCGAATTTCATTATAAGTCAGATTATTATGCATTGGGATATGACGTTCCGATTCAACAATTCTATGTTCAGCAGTCATTCGTGACGCCGTCGTTTCCTTTGATCGATGTCTTCTTTAATGCGCGGATCAAGAAAGGGAGGATCTTCTTTAAATACAATAACCTGGTTCAGCTCATCACAAAAGAGGGGTATATGCCTACGCCAGGATATCCAGGTCAGCGAAATATTGTTGATTTTGGATTCGATTGGTCATTCTATGATTAATTTAGAGTAACCAATTTTACAAACCATGGAAGTCAGGCGCAGCGACAAGTTTACGTTGGGATTAGAACTCCCCACCGATCCGAGGTGGGTTGATATTGCAAAGGAGCACACCAGAGATATACTTGTTGATCATGCCTATTGTGAGCAAAAGGCTGCATCGTCGTGCATTTCGTTAATTGTTCAACATCCGGATCGTGAGAAACTCGTAGAGGTGCTGGCACCCATTGTCGCAGAAGAATGGAGTCATTTCGAGCGGGTGCTGCAGGAGTTAAAAAAACGCGGATATGCGTTGGGACCACAGCGCAAGGATGAATATGTTGAAGCGTTGATAAAAATTGTGAGGAAAGGCGGGAATCGTGAACAACAGCTGGTGGAAAAGTTATTGCTTAATGCTCTTATTGAAGCAAGAAGCTGTGAGCGGTTCAAAGTATTATGGAAACAGATTGATGATCCAGAGTTGTCGGAATTTTATTACGAATTGATGGTTTCCGAAGCTGGGCATTATAAGACTTTCCTTCATCTGGCGATGGAATATATGGATAAAGATTCCGTGCTCGCACGTTGGCATGAATGGTTAGCAGAAGAAGCGGAAATATTGCGAGGCCTGGAAGTGAGAGGTGACCGGATGCACTAATTTTATAGGGTCAGGTCTTTTGTTTCTTCTTTTTTGCAGCCGGGAAGAGAACGTTGTTAAGTATTAGTCTGTACCCTGGCGAGTTTGGATGCTGATTGAGATCCGTTGGTTCTTCACCAACCTGATGTTGGTAGTCCTCCGGATCGTGGCCTCCATAATAAGTCCAGAACCCTTTCCCCAAAATTCCGTGGATGTATTTGGTTTCCCTGATCTGTTTGTTCTCACCCATCACGAGCACATCTGGTTTTATGAGATGGCTCTTAAAGCCTGTGGTTTGTCCGAAAAATCCTTTAATAGCATGAGTATGATTCTGCGTAAGCATCGTGGGTATTGGATCCCACTTTGCTGAGAACTCGAATAAGGTAAAGTAATCGTTATCCTGCCGGAGTCCGCGTTCATTCGGTTGATTATCAATATCTGAGAATTCGTACTGCAGCGGATCTTGTACCAGCCGGAAGTCCGTGAAGGCAAGGGTATTTTCATAATTGAGTTTTTCTTGCGCTTTGGGGTCGGCTCCATCTCCATCATACATTCTTTCACAGATATCAATGCCCTCCGCAGCGAGCGCGATATCATATGTATCAGTTGCCGAACACATCGCGAACATAAATCCGCCGCCGGTGACGAATTCCTTTATTTTTTTTGCTACAGTAAGCTTCAATTGAGACACTTTATGGAAGCCATGCTTTCGGGCAAGATCCTCAGCTTCTTTTTGTTGTTCAATGTACCAGGGCATTGGACTATACTGCACATAGAATTTTCCGTATTGGCCAGTAAAGTCTTCGTGATGAAGGTGAAGCCAGTCGTATTTGGGAAGAACACCATTCATGACTTCGTCATCGAAAATGATATCGTAGGGGATCTCTGCATAGGTTAACACCAATGTTACTGCATCATCCCAGGGCAGTTTCGATTTTGGTGAATAGACAGCTATTCTCGGATACTTCTCCAACTTCATGATGTCGTAGTTGGCAGATGGGCTGGCAATTTCTTCAATGATCCGGTTCGCTTGTGCTGAAGAGATTATCTCAAAGCTGACACCACGGACGACGAGCTCATTTTGAATTGACGGATGGTATTGACACATAAAACTGCCTCCACGATAGTTAAGCAGCCAGTCTACTTCCATTTCACTTCTCAGGATCCAATAGGCGATTCCATAAGCCTTAAGATGGTTTGCTTGTTTTTCATCCATGGGGATCAGGATGGAATTGGCCCAGCTGCCCGCCGCGGCCAACAAAAAGAGAAATAAAATCACACCACGCTTCATATTCTTCCCTGTTAGAGCCTGTAAATTTACTTTGTCAGGGTTATAATAGCGACTATTTTCAAGGAATATACCAAAATTTGGGCGATTCCTGAATAATTATCGGGTTCCCTGTAACATTTGGGGCTCCCTGATCAACGTATAGAAGAGAGAAAATTGTACCACTTGTATGGATCTGGTTGAAAATATCAAGGAAGGATTAAGGTCAGTTCGCGCCAACTTACTGCGATCTGTTCTCACAGCGCTTATCGTAGCGATCGGAATCACCGCCCTGGTAGGAATTCTTACCGCTATCGACGGAATCGAGCAATCCGTTAATGATAGCCTTGCCTCGCTGGGAGTAAATACATTTGACATTCGTTCTAAAACCAATCGTGGTTCAAATCGTCAGGGCATAACGGAAAAGAGTTTCGCACAACTGAAAATGAATGAAGCCTTCCGTTTTATCGATCAATACAAGGTATCCTCAACGATCAGCCTATCCGCTGATATTACTCAGATTGCCGAAGTCAAACACTTGTCCAACAAAACAAACCCTAATGTGTTTGTATCCGGCGTCAACGAGGAGTATGTGGCTATCGAGGGTTTGGAAGTGGAGAAAGGGCGTAATTTTTCAAGATTGGAAATTCAATATGGTTCTTCCGTAGCGATTCTCGGTTATAAAGTGTTTACTACATTGTATAAGAACAAAGAAGATCCGATCGGATCGGAGATTACGTTCTCCGGTGCGCAATTCCGTGTGGTGGGTGTGTTGAAAGAAAAGGGAGAACTGGCGGACGACAACTACGATAACATGGTGATGGTGCCGATCATTAAGGGCAATCAACTAGCAAAGGGTAGGGGACTTTGGTATGAAATCACAGTTGGAATTTCTGATCCCACCCAGCTGGAAACGGCTATGGGTGAAGCGACGGGCGTGATGCGTAACATACGACGTGATCGACCGGGCCAACCCAATTCGTTCGAGTTGGAGAAGAGTGAGACGTTGGCACAGGAGCTTGAAAGCATAACTTCTGGATTAAGGATGGGAGGATTTGGAATTAGTTTTATTACACTATTGGGCGCATGTATCGCGCTCATGAATATCATGCTCGTTTCCGTAACCGAGCGCACTCGTGAAGTAGGCGTCAGGAAAGCATTAGGTGCCACACCGAAACGGATCCGCCAGCAGTTTGTGATCGAGGCAATAGTAGTCTGCCTTCTGGGTGGCATCGCTGGGATAATACTAGGTATTGTGATTGGTAATCTTTTATCCAGGGCAATGAATATTTCGATGTTTGTAATTCCATGGACGTGGATGGGGGTAGGGTTTGTTGTTTGCGTTGTAGTAGGACTTATTTCAGGATATTATCCTGCGCATAAAGCTTCCAGGCTTGATCCTATTGAGTCCCTTCGATTCGAATAATAATAACTCAATTAAAAATGTTGAAACTCTCGCAACACCTGCGGGAGTTTTTTACTTTGTGCAAATGTAGAAACGGAGAGATGCCAGAGCGGCCGAACGGGGCGGTCTCGAAAACCGTTGTACGGGCAACCGTACCGAGGGTTCGAATCCCTCTCTCTCCGCCAAATGCCTTTTAGGGCCTATTTGACTGTCATTGTTACTATTAGGGCTCGGCAGCGAATTATTAGCTACAACCTAATCCATTAGGTGACTTGCTGTTTTTCTGCCAACGTGAAAATTTTTCCTCTCATAAACGCTGCTTTGTATTCAGAAATATGTCACGAATTTTAATAAATAATATCATAAGACAATTGAATGAAATTCAGGATGGCTCCTTATGGTTTGACCAATGTTTTAAAGACAAGATTGATAATTTATCTGACGATGATGCGCTTACAAGGCCAATACCTAAAATTCATAGTGTAGCGGAGCATATTTCTCATATGCTGGAATGGAGAAAGGAATGTATTCTCAGATTTAAAGGTCTAAGGACGGACCTTATGAATAGTCCGGCCGACTGGAAGGACAACACAGAATTAAGCAAGTTTGGTTGGACTAATTTAAAAAATGCTCTATACAACAGTCGGATCGAATTAATTGAACTATTTGCAAATCATGATGACACCTATTTGGAAAACAAGTTTCTTGACACCGAATATAATTTTCACTATTTAATTGAAGGGATTATTCAACACGACTTATATCACCTGGGACAAATAGGAATAACTATCAAATTACTAAACGAAAATAAAACTGCCGCTAACAATGTGCACTGTGCCATAACGCTTGGTTCAGGCGGTCAGACACGTTACAAATAAAACAATCATTGAAGGCCATGTATTTAAAAGCAATTATATTACTTACAGCATTCTTAGCTAAATCTGCAATCTGCAATGCACAAATAAAAGGTGAAGTAAATTCTCAAAACAACAAAGAAGCAAATTCGTATTACATCAAAGCACTTGATTATATAAAAATCGGTAACCCAAGAAATAGCGGTTCGGTTGATAGTTTGGTCATAGCAGTTCAATGGTTAGAAAAAGCGGTAAATACTGACCCGCTTTTCCTGACAGCATACATTGAGCTATGCAAAACATACTGGCTATTTGATTTTTCATACCCCAATTTCCCTAAGTATAACAGCAGTGCGGTTGTTATTTTACCGAAAGCGAAAGCATGCAATTTATAAAGCATTGAAAATTGACAGCACTTCTTCTGAGGCATACTCTCAATTAGGAAGAATGAACAAAAATTATGAATACAAATGGGATGAGGCGTTGAAGAATTACGCAAAAGCAATTCAGTATGATTCAATCAATGGAAGTAATTATGCCTCCTACGGTGAAACACTTGCATTGAAAGGCAAGTGGAGGGAAGCTCAAAAATGGATTGACAAAGCAAATAAAATAGCCCCAGATGATAGTCGTGTGCTGTTGACAACAGGAATATATTACTATTGGAAACGAGAATATGAGACAGCTAATGAGTACTTCACTAAAATCAGCCCGCAAAGTTGGGCCAAAACTTTTTTTTCAGGGATGAGTAATGTTGCAAATAACAAAACAGATAAGGCCGTTGAAATGCTAAAAACATTGTATCCTGATTTTGAGCACTACGATGGGGGCTCAAAAGCAATATTGGCGTATGCACTTATAAAAAATGGTCAAGTTATGGAAGCAAGAAAAATATTAAAGAGAATTGAAGAATTGAACCAGGTGGTTGAATACCGTTCAGCAGTTTGTTATGCTGCATTAGGTGAATATGACAAAGCATTTGAATTACTCAACGAATATTTTAATCGACAAGGGAATTGGATGACCTGGTTCAAATATGACAAAGCATGGGACCCTATACGTAACGATAAAAGGTATAAGGATTTGCTAAATAAAATGCCTTTTGACATGTGAAGCAATAAAAGGCCAGAAGTAACAAGGTATTGCCAAAAGCGGGAGCGGCCTACATTGGTATTATCAGAGAGAGGTGATGCAAACTGAGCACAACAATCCATATAAGTCATGCATTAGCTCTCTCCATTTGGTGATTGAATGATTGAAAGTCAAAACAATTGAATTCAACAAATCGCCGAATCAATAAATCAGCAAATTATTTCGGACCGATGTTATGAGAAGAAATCCCTGCTCCACTTTAAGGAGACAGGGATCTTTTAATCAACCAATTTTATCTTTTACCAACCTGGATTGTTTGGACTCAGATTTGGATTATTTCTGAAGTCGGCCGCCGGAAGTGGGAGCAAGGTGTGCTTCGCTTGCAACGTTGTACCATTCATTGCAGGCTCCTGCAAAGTCGATAAAGGTGTTAGTACCAACATCATACACTTTGCGCAAACGTATCATATCAAACCAGGTGATACCTTCATAACTAAACTCATGCCAGCGTTCTCTTAGTATGGCATCCCTGAACGTCGACTGATTGAATGTACCTATATCCGGTGTTACAAGATTTGCACGGTCGCGGATCGCCTTCAATCCATTGTATGCATCAAGGTTAGGACCCGTACTTTCGTTTTGCGCCTCTGCATAGATCAACAATACTTCAGCGTAGCGAATCAACGGATAATTAAGTCCGGAATTTCCCGTGCCGGGTACACCATCTGGAGGTGGTGCGCCATTAGCGGGAGTATCAAAATGTTTGTAGATATAAAACCTGTTCAGCGTGATTGGTGCACCCGTTCCGCCTCCTAGAAAGTAGTTCTTGAAGTAAAATCCTTTTTCTTCTGTTCTCTTATCGCCCGCTTCATAAGTAGCAAGGAAGGCAGCTGTTGGCACAGTAGTTCCAACCTCACCAGAAGCAGTGATATTTGTATTGTTCGGAAGAAATTTATCCTGGTAACCGGCATTAGCGATACCAGCTGCGTATTGAATCATGAAAATATGTTCCAGTATATTTTCCTTCGCCGGATTGTGAAGGTCATCGTACGTTGGAAAGAGTGCGACTTTTCCCGTATTCGCATTGGCATAATCGATTACCTCCTTTGCCTTAGCGGCGGCCTTTTGATAATATGCTGCACCTTTATTCAATGGCTGACCTGCCATAGTTAAATAGACCTTAGCCAGGAGAGATTTAACAGCGACTTGTGAAGCCAATCCTGATGCGTCTGTCACCGAAAAGCCAGCAGCTTCTGCTTCAACAAGATCAGATTCGATTAACGCATATACACTTTCGGACAGAGGCGCGAGGTGCGTTTACGTTTGGATCATCCCATGTGTAAATTGGTTCTGTTAACAATGGCACATCGCCCCAAAGCCTCACCAGCCAGAAATAGTGGAGTGCCCTGAGGAATTTTGCATGACCCACCCACTTCTTTGAATTTTCCGGTAGTATCAATGGGATTTCCGGGATTTTTGCAATGGCGAGATTTGCATTAGAGATACCATCATATAATTGTCTCCACCACTGCGTCAAAAGCAGGTTGTCACCTGTATGTTGGAAACTATACAGCGTGTTCAAATCGGAGTTTTGGCCAGTTTCAGTCTCTGCAGTTCCGCTAAGCGCATCCAACATTTGAAAATTGGAAACAAAAATTCCGGCAGCATCTCCATGAAACCTTAAGTTTTCGTAGATACCATAAATTGCAGCGTCGGCATCTTCCGGAACAATAAAGAACGTGGTAGGCGCAATGTTAGATGGATCTTCTTCGTTCAGGAAATCGGAACAGCCTGAAGCGACAATAAGTGCAACACAGAGGAGGATCTTCTTTATTTTTATTATTGTGAATTTCATTTTATCAATCATTTTAATTGAACCATTATAATCCTATACTCAAACCAAACATGTACACAGTCGGCTTGGGATAATCAAAGAACGTTTGTCCCTGCGCAAATGGGTTGTTGTACGTGGAGACTTCCGGATCGTTACCGGTGTAATTGGTGAGCAGGAAAAAGTTTTGAACTGAGACATAAACACGAGCTCTGCTAAGTTTCAGTTTTTCTGTCGTCGAACCTGATAGCGTGTATCCAAGCACAAGATTGCGGCCACGCAAAAATGAACCATCTTCGACCCAGTGTGTATCCACGTTTGACACGTATCCTGCCTTTGAATCCCGGGTGGCTGCCACATCGGAATTCTGATTTTCAGGCGTCCACGCGCCTAACACGGACTTATAACTATTGGCAAGTCCGGTCCGATCTTCGGCCGAATGTTTTGTCATGTTCAGCACATCATTGCCATAGGAATATTGAAGGTCCAACAGAAAATCAAATGCCTTGTACTTGATGTTGTTGATGAATGCACCGTAGTAATCAGGATTACCATTTCCAATTATCATACGATCGAGATCATTAATTGCATGATCTCCATTTACATCAAGGTACTTTACATCTCCTGGTAACAACGGCTTGCCAGTGCCGCGATATGTATTTGATCCGTACAATGCTGCCTCTGCGGTTTCATCCGTGCCCCATGTTCCTAGTCTGACAAGTCCCCAGAAAGACCCAACAGGCTGACCTTCCATAATAACCCCTGTCTGGTTAGTAAAATTAGGATTACCCACACCGAAGATCGGCGCAGGGTTAGCCAACTTCAGAATTTTATTTCTGTTCAAAGCGAAATTGAAAGATGTAGTCCAGGTGAAATCACTATTTGAAATGTTCTCTGTATTCAAAGTCAACTCGAAGCCCTTGTTCTCCATGCTTCCAACATTTCGGGTGATGACATCATAACCTGACGTAACGGGGAGGGGTGCCGACAACAGCATGTCAGTGGTTTTTCGATAGTAGACATCGGCCTCAATAGAAATCCGGTTGTTCAGTAAACCAATTTCAAGACCGATATCCGATTGAGCTGTCTTTTCCCATTGTGCATCCGGATTGCCAAGACGGTTGGTGGCAACACCGACAACACGTGCGTTATTTACAACACCAGTTACCGTTCTTAGTGAGGAGAGAGATGAATATGGGAGAATTTCTGAGTTACCAGTTATCCCATAGCTGGCACGAAGTTTCAAATTTGATATGACGGAGTTTCCTTTCAGGAATGATTCCTCGGAAATACGCCAGGCAAGGGCCGCTGAAGGAAAGAAAGCATACTTATTGGATTCACCAAATTTTGAAGATCCATCCGCACGCCCGGTAACGGTAAGCAAATATCTATCCATCAAGCCGTAGTTGACTCTTCCGAAATAAGAATTGAACGCGAATTTTGTTCCACCGGAACTTATTGGAGGTGAATCAACCGCAAAATCCTGGGCTCCACCGATATTGTTGGTTTGAAAAAAATCGGTGATAAAATTCCGTGAACTAGCCTGGAAGAAATACGTGTTTGTTTCCTGAACCGATGCACCTAACATGGCTGTAAGCGAATGTATCGTGCCCGAATTTCTTGTTGTAAGTCAGGTAGTTCTCAAACGACCACAGCGTTTCACGATCGTTGCGCACTCTTGCCGTACCTCTTTCGTTCGGAGGATTTACGTACGTTGGTGTTTGTGGGGCTGGGCGGCCATTGTACCGCTGACGTTCACGTTCCAAAATATTCACTCCTACTGTAGAGCGAAACTCAAGTCCTTCTGCAAGTTTGAGATTGACATAAATATTTCCGAGCGTGTTCTGACTTAAAAGCTCATACGTATTGTGAACGATCTGATCAACAGGATTCTGACCACCTTCTATCGAAGGGGAATAATTCTTATTGTGCGAATAAATTCCGTTTGAATATTGAACAGGTAGAATCGGAAGCGCCTCTGTAATCATCCGCACAACGTTGAGTCCTCCTGTACCAAAATCTACAATATTCTCTTGCTGATTATTGTATCCAAGCGTTCCTCCAATCTTTAACCACGACTTCACCTGGCTGTCCATCACAAACCGCACAGAATACCTTTTCAGGTATGAATTCATCAACAAACCATTATCATCTCTAAATCCCAGGTATACCCCGTAGCTATTTTCATTATTGCCTCCTGTTACAGCAATTTGGTGATTCTGCGATAGCTTTTGTTGTGTGGTCTCTTTCAACCAGTCCGTATCGTAGATAGGATTACCGTTGGCATCGAATAATGAATAGATACCGACGTCAGTAAGTGCCGTACGTGCATCCTGAGGGTCTTGTCTGCCTGAAGAGTGTGAGCCTGTTCCATTGGGTCCACCTGTCGGAGTCCATCCTGCAGGATCGTATACTTTTATATTGTCCCATCCTTTCTGCTCAATGTCCAAAAATTCCTGTGCGTTCAACATTTCAACGCGCTGAGGGCCAATTGTGGGTACGCTCAACTGCATGTCATATGTAACCTTTCCTCCTGATGAACTTCCCCTCTTAGTTGTTATGATGATCACACCGTTTGCCCCTCTTGCACCGTAAATGGCAGTTGATGAAGCATCTTTCAAAACTTCTATTGAAGCAATATCGGAAGGATTGATATTGTCAATGGCGTTGTTCAATGAATACGAACCGTCCGTCTGTGTTCCCACGGGCATTATCACGCCATCGACAACGTACAATGGATTATTGGATGTACTGATGGAGCTAAAGCCACGTATCCTGACGTTAGATTGGCCACCCGGGCGGCCTGAATTCACGCTAACCGATACGCCTGCTACTCTTCCCGCTAACGCCTGAGCCACAGATGGTGATTGACGCTCTTGAATTTCTTCAGCTTTCACGGTTCCTACTGAGCCGGTTAAGTCCGACTTTTTCTGCGTACCGTATCCCACGACTACAATCTCCTCTAGTGATTTTATATCGGGCTTTAGCGTGACATCAATTTCAGTTCTGCCCGCGATATTGATTTCCTGTATTTGGAATCCGATAAAACTGAAAATCAGAATGGAATTGTCATCTTCAATGGTAAGGCGGAACTTGCCCTCCGCATCAGTCGTAGTTCCATTTGTTGTTCCTTTGATAATAATATTAACCCCGGGCAGAGGAGCACCGGTGTCATCTGTTACTCTTCCGGATATTACTCCCTGCGCGGCCTCTTCTGCATATACTGCAGCAGCAGCCGGGTCTGCGGGAGTTTTATAGAGAGATATGCGATCAGCGATAACCACATAGGATATTCCCATTGGAGCCAGTAAATTGTTCAACAGGTCCCCAAACTTCTCGTTGTCCGCATTGAGTGTAACCTTCTCGAGATCCCGAACGATATTGGGACTGTAAGCAAATTTAATCCCCGCTAGCTTTTCAAGTTTATTCAATGCATTCTTTAGTTGAATATGCTCAATACTTATCGTTATTTCTTTGTCCAAAACACCTTGTGCATTTGAGCCATTGGAAAATGCCAATGAGCTGCAGAACAAAGTGATTATGAACTGTGTAACTGAGATTTTCATGATAAATAAGCATTAAACCATAGCATTGCAGCCAAGGCAGTTTTTTCATAGCTTTATGAAGTTTTGTTTAATGAGTGGAAATTTATTAGCAAGACACATTGGACATCTTGCCGGATGTCCAACTACCGGTCGGCAGTAGAAATATTGCCGACCTTAATTTTTAGTAATTGTTATCTTCAAATGTATTTGGTTTAGGTTAGGTGTATAACTATTAATAGTGACTATTCACATCCTTTTCCGGAAATAAGAATCTTCGTTCCCTTTACTTCATAGTTCGTTCCGGTCGATTTGCAGATGACATCAAGCAGATCATACAGGTCCATCGTCGAAACATCGCCCTGTGAATGTACACGAAGCAAAGGCAGCTTCATTTTCGATGATAATATCAATTGAATAGGTCCGTTCGATACTCTCTTTGACCATAATCATGGAGGCATTGCTAAACACAAAGTCCACCGATTTGTTTGTGGCTGGCAGGGGGTGGGGCTCTTCGACAAGACCTGTGACCCAGTGCTTGTCAGTGACAAAATATTCAACCTTTTCATTGGGAGTTAAAATGACACCGCTTGCATCAACACCGCGGTTCAACGTGTTGTCTCCCTTTGCATCTTCATAGACCGAAACCTTTCCGGTACGGACCGCCACCTCAATGCTCCTGGCATTCATCGCCGCCTTTACGGTGAAACTTGTGCCCAACACTTTCGTAACGATTTCACCGCCATGTACGTAAAATGGCCTTTTGTTATCTTTTACGACTTCAAAAAAAGCTTCTCCAACGAGACGGACCTCCCGTTTTTCATCATCCCATCGCTTTAAATAGGAGAGCTCAGCGTTCGGTTGTAATTCCACAGTGCTGGAGTCCGGGAGTTGCACTCTTAAAACGTCCTTTGTCAAATTCTTATGCTCTGCCATCTCGCCGATGACCTCAGCGGCCGACGTCGCTTCCGACCGTTTGATCGGATTTTGGCCTACGAATAAGTAAAAAAGGAAGGTTGCAAACATTAAACTCGCGGCAACCTTTAGCATCAACATACTAGTATTGCCAGACCTAGTCGTTCTTTCTGCCGCAGAAGGAAGCTTCTGCTTTATCTTTGAAAGCATGCGCTTGTTCACGTGAGCTTTCTCAAACTCATTCAACTCAAGACTTTCATCTGAGATATTATTGAACCAATTATTTATCAGTTGGATTTCCTCCAATGAACACTTGCCCTCCTTAAATCGCTGGAGTAATTCCTGGAATTCTGCGTTAGTCATAACCTCACCGCTATTGTTTGATACTGAACTAAAGACGGGTAACTCCCGTAAATTACTCAATGAAATTGTTTAGAGTGATAAATTCGGCCAGAAATCAGCCTAGATGACCACAAAGTACAGGCCCAGTAAGAGATACTCCCTCAGGTAAGCACGCATGAATTTTAAAGACTTGGTAAGGTGGTAGCCAACAGTTTTCTCCGAAAGATTCAAATGCTTCGCAATTTTGTCCGGCGCCCAACTATCAAGCCGGCTGAGCTTAAACACCTCCTGTGTTTTGAGGGGAAGATTTGATAATCCCTTTTCGATAGCATGTGAAAGGTCATCAAATTCTACGGTATCCTGTGTCTGGCGTGAAGTTGATTCTCCAAATGCCTTATGAAAGTCCACATATCTATTAGCGACAAGGGCCGAGTGGATATGATCGATGACAGCGTTTTTAATAGCGACGCAGAGATAGTTATCGATCTTTTGCGGTTTCAGGATGTTTCTCTTTTCCCAGAGCTTCAAAAAAAGATCCTGAGTTAACTCTTCCGCAATCTCTTTTTTCCCCAGTCTCCTGTACGCGATAAGATAGATCTTATACCAGTAAAGCTCATAAATTTTAAGAAAGGCTGCCTCATCTCCCTCGTTAAGAGCTCTTACTGTTTCTTCTTCACTATGGAATGTAACGAACATAAATGGCGGTCCTGATCAGTTACTCAGCAAGTTTATGATAAAGTAATTTTAAAAACAACACCGGTTTGCGAAGTCGTTTTCAGTTTATACTTTTTATAGAAATATTGCTGATTGGCTTGAGGAGAATTACCTTCTAAACCGTCTTCTGCAGATTAAGTGTTAATGGCACAAGTATCTGATGAATGTATAAAATACGATGTTTAAACAAATTCTCTTACAAGTGATTTATTGTGGACAGAACTGACTTAGATACCATCAAAAGAAAATCGAATGCGCGCTGCACTGCGGTTGATAAATTCACTATCAAAAAAATAACCCGCCAGATTGCTGACGGGTTATCCATAATAATTACACTAGAGCCTTTGTGGATATTAGTATCCGGGATTTTGCGGAGTAAGATTTGGATTATTAACCATCTCTGCTTTTGTTAACGGGAATAACAAATGTTTCTCCTGTAAAGCCTGATTTGAATTCAGGTTTACGTGCCCTACAAAGTCATCAAACCCTTTGGTGGTGTGGTTATATACTTTTCTGAGGCGTACCATATCAAACCATGTGATGCCCTCGAAGCACAGCTCCAGCCAGCGCTCTCTCCATACTGCTTGCTGAAATGTTGCTTTCGTAAAAGTACCTAAGTCAGGGGTAACCAACTGCGCCCTGTCTCTAACTTTCTTATAGGCATCGAAAGCGGCCTGCGTCAGGACCACTCACCTCATTTTGTGCTTCCGCATAAATCAGGAGAACTTCCGCAAACCGAATCATCGGTACGTTGAGGTTATCTTTAGCAGTGCCTTTGACCCCAGACAGTACCGTTGGCGGTAATATTAAAGTGTTTAAAGATATAAGGAGCACCCAGCGAAAAAGGTGCGCCATCTCCATTTGTATAATACGTAGTGTAGAAGTATCCTTCCTGATCTTTAGTCCGGAGATCACCTGCATCATAAGAGTTATAAAAATCCTGGGTCGGTATGGTACTACCTGTCCCGGAAGGTCCGCGATAGGTTACTGGCTTAAAGTTAGGAAACATGTTAGTCATAGGATTTTCAGCGACATCGAAATTATACTGCAAACTGAAAATATGTTCGACCGTGTTTTTTAACGCTTGATCGTGAACCTGTTTGTATGTAGCGAAAAGAGCGATAGTCCCCGCATTGTCAATGACTTCTTTGGACTTCGTTGCTGCTAATGCATAGTATTCTGCACCTTTATTGAGTGGTTGCCCGGCCATCGTAAGGTAAACCTTGGATAAAAGTGATTTTATAGCAGACTGAGAAACTCGTCCTGACTTATCGGTCCAGGATAATCCAGCCTGTTCTGCAAGCACCAGGTCAGCTACAATTTGATCATAAACCTGAGCCTGAGGCGTACGGCTCGGGAAAAAATCTTCAGAAGTAGCCGACTGGGGTTGAAGTATCAACGGAACGTCGCCCCAAATTCTGACGGCGTAGAAATAAGCCCAGGCACGAAAAAAGAGGGCTTCACCAATCACCTTGGTCTTTTGCGCTTCATCCATTACTATTTTCGGAACGTTTTCAATGACGAGGTTCGCATTTGCCGTTACTATATAAAGACCTCTCCACCAATTCTGGATGTGACCTGTATTAGGGTCATAGGAAAGCGTGTACAAGTTGTTAAGGTCAGAATTTTGAGCCGTTTCAGTTGTCGTAGTTCCAGTGGGGGCTTCCAGCAACTGCCAGTTTGACGAGAAGATACCGGCTCCGTCGCCAAAAAATCGTGCAGACGTGTAAACGGCAGCTATTGCAGCGTCGGCGTGCTTGGGTTGTGTATAAAAGCTTTCCGGGGTAAGGTTTGAAGGATCATTTTCATCCAGAAAATCTGAACATCCTGAGACTCCAAACAATAACGTAACGCATAGAAAAACTTTGCTTATATGTCCAATTCTATTATTCATATTAATTGTCATTTAAATTAATTATAAGCCTATGTTCAGGCCAAGCATCCAAATTGTTGACTTGGGATATTCATGCCACATCATTCCTTGAGAGAAGGCGCTATTGTTACCACCTTGATTGGTAGGCGTTATCTCAGGGTCACCATACAGTTCATCTTCAACAATCAAGAAGAAATTTTGCACCGATGCAAAAACCCTCAGTTTGTTCATTTTTATTTTTTCCAAAACACCGGGAGAAAATGTGTATCCGAGCAAGAGATTTCTTCCGCGAACAAATGATCCGTCTTTGATCCAATGAGAGTCAACGTTGGTTACATAACCTGCGCGGGTATCGCGGATTTGAGCAATCATCGTATTTTGGTTTTCCGGGGTCCACGCATTTAACACGCTTGTGTAGCTGTTTGCCAATGCCTGACGATCCTCGCTTGGATGGAGGTTCATATCCATGATGTCATTGCCATATGAATATTGAAGTTCCAGGGTTAGATCTAAATTCTTAAAGCTCACCGTATTGGTAAGGGCTCCCCATGCTTTAGGGCTTCCGTTGCCAATGATCTTCCTATCTGCATCCGTAATAGCGTAGTCACCATTTACATCAAGGTATTTAATGTCACCAGGCAGAATTGTAAGACCATTCCGATAGCTCACGAATTTTGCTGCTTCATCAGCCTCGGCAGTGCCCCATGTTCCCAATCTCGTAAGGCCCCAGAAAGAGCCCACTGGTTCACCAACACGTATGATATTCGTAGGGTTAGTAAAATTCGGTCCTCCGACATTAAAAATATCAGAAGGAGTTGCTAACGAAAGCACTTTATTTTTGTTGAAGGAGATGTTGAAGGAGGTATTCCAGGTGAAATTATTCGTCTGAATATTTACAGATGTAAGGGTAAACTCAACCCCTTTATTCTCCATAGATCCTACATTTTTCCGGATGATTGCATATCCGCTTGATTGAGGTACGGGCGCATCCAACAGCATGTCTGTGGTCTTTCTGTAATAAAGGTCGGCTTCAATCATTATTCTGTTATTGAACAGACCTAATTCAACACCAATGTCTGATTGTGCTGTTTTCTCCCATCTCAAATCAGGGTTCGCAAGTCTGTTAATGCCCGTTCCACCTACAGCCGCATCATTCCAGACGGCGCGGTAACCAGAACCTAAGAGCGATAACGATGAGTAAGGAGGTATTTCGGAGTTACCTGTAAGACCGTAGCTGGTCCGCAATTTCAAGTTAGAAATGACACCGTTGTCTGCCAGGAATGATTCATCAGATACCCGCCAAGCCAAGGCTGCGGATGGGAAGAAAGCATACTTGTTATTTTCACCAAACTTCGAGGAACCATCCGCACGACCCGTCACTGTCAATAGGTATTTACCCATTAAACTGTAGTTGACCCTTCCAAAATAAGAGTTTAATGCCTGTCTCTGTGAATTTGAGAATACGGTTCTGTTATCACTACCGGCCCCCATGTTATTAAACATAAAATAGTCGCTCGGGAAATTTCGTGATCCCTGGTCTATAATAAAGTAATTCGTTTCCTGCCATGAAACTCCCAAAAGACCTGTAAAGGCGTGGATGTCATTAAACGTTTTATTATAGGTCAAATAATTTTCAAAAGACCAGAAACTTTCCTTCGAGTTGCTGGTTGCTGCAGTGGCAATACCAGAAGTGCTTAATGTACTGGCGCTGGACTCGTTATTTTCCTGTGTTACAATATTAGTTCCCAACACGCTTCTAAACGTTAACCCTTTGGTTATGGTAATATCAGTAAACAGACTACCCAGCAGCGTTTGTGTGTCGAGAATATACTTACGGCCCATTAATCTGCTCATAGAACTATACGTACCTTCTGCATAAGGATAATCCCTGTTATTGGCATATGTACCGTCCGGATATTGTACTGGCATGAAAGGAAAGTCTTCAACAATCTGCCGGGCCACGGCGTCATTAATGTCAACCAAATTTTCCTCCTGGTTGTTGTAGCTTAAGGTACCGCCAATTTTTAACCATTTTTTTACCTGATCATCGATCGTAAATCTGCCGGAGTAACGGGTTAGGTAGGAGGTCTTTACGTAGCCAATGTCATCTCGGTACCCGAGGGAAATTGAGTACGTCGTGCGTTCGTTTCCACCGCTAAAACCTAACTGGTGATTTTGCGATAAGCTGCTTTGAGTTGTTGCTTCCAACCAGTCTGTATCGTGCAGCGCATTACCTGATGCATCGAAGACCCGGGGATCTGTTCTGCGTAAAGCAGGATTCAGATAGGCCCATTTACCGGCATTCCAACCGACAGGATCAAATTTTGCCATGTTAGCCCAAGCCAAATCTTCTGTATCTAAATATTGCTGGGCATTCAACACTTCCCGTGTATTAGGACCCTTTGTCGGAACACTGAAATCAACATCATACGTTACTCTCCCTTCACCGGATTTTCCGCGCCTGGTCGTAATGAGGATAACTCCATTAGCACCCCGTGCTCCATAGATAGCCGTGGACGAAGCGTCTTTCAGTACTTCCATAGAAATCACATCGTTTGGATTTATATAATCTATGGCGTTGCTGAATTGATCTTTGGTTCCCTGAGGCAATTGAATACCATCCACAACATACAATGGGTTATTGGATGAGTTAATCGAACTGAAACCACGTATGCGGACATTGGATCTTCCTCCTGGACGACCGGAGTTGTTATTAACCTGCACACCGGCGATTTTACCGGATAAGGCCTGATTCAGGGATGACGTTGGACGTTCCTTGAGCTTGTCTTCACTTACAGAACCCACAGCACCGGTTAAGTCAGATCTTTTCTGAGTACCATAACCGATTACAACTACTTCTTCTAAAGCAGTAAGGTCTGACGCCAGTGCAATGTCAATTTTAGTCCGATCTCCCACTGGCATTTCTGTGGTCTTAAAACCGACGAAGGTAAACACAAGAGTTGCGTTACCCGGGGCCGAGATCGTAAAACTTCCTTGGGCGTCCGTCACTGTACCCTGAGGTGTTCCTTTTACAAGGACGTTAACGCCAGGCATACCTGCTCCTTGATCATCAGTAACTGTACCTGTCACAACTCGTTCTTGAGCCAGGCCTACTGATATTATCATTAGCACCAAGGCCAATGATAAACTCAGTCTTTTGTAGAGTTTTTTCATCATCATAAATTTAGGGTTAAGTTTGTTAGTTGTTACAATACGCGGCGAATAGCCCATACGTGTTATCATTATATCTAAAGAAACTTAGCATATTTACAAAATGATTACACAAGTTGTTACCCAAAAAAACTATTTATGAAATATTGCTGATTGGCTTGAGGAGAATTATCGTCTAAACCGTCTTAGGCAGATTAAGTGTGATTGGCACATATATATATTGGTAATCTAATAGAATCATACGATGTTTAGACAAATTCTCTAAAGTGATTTTATTGTGGGACAGGGCTGAAATAGAAAGAAGCTATTCGAACAAAAAGTTAGCAGCGTCATTTATATTCAACAAGAGACGATGGATGGAAGAACAGACAATTTGCCATCAGCAGAATCATCTTTGACTATTCATTTCGAGAGTAAATGATTACTTACCGTTTAATGAGCATTGATAACAAGCATTCTAATCAAACCATCGGGCTGTCTAACCATTTCAAGTCAGCAAATCACCCAATCAATAAATCTCCAAATAAAAAAATCCCGCATTCTAAATTTGAATAACGGGATCCTTGGACTCCAAAACTAAAAGCGAACAATTGAAAATCTACTCAATCTCACAATCTCAAGAGTTTGCCGAGTAATTCCAATAGTGTCTGTCACAATTTTTTTGACGTTTTCCAATAGTGTGGAAAAAAATTCACATACAGGTGTTGGGAGGAGATCTTCAAGTCTTCGTATTGGATCTGTCGTATAGTATCACCGTTGATTCGATAAACCCTGCGCGGTGTATAAGAATACTAACCGGAATACTTCTTCTAAATTCCAACAATCAGCGATTTCCGGAATGCCAGGTTCCAGATTGGGAATTTCCCGAACTAAATCTGCGTTTTTGGGCTGAATTCGGGGTTTATGCCTGATGGCATGCAATTTCCTTTTAAGGAAGGCATAACCCCTTAGACCCAATGAAAACGACCTTCAAATTTTACTTCCTGCTGATCATCGGCACGGCCCTTTTATCATCGGCTGCCTATGGATTTGCTGGAACCCTGGTCGAAAGATATAACACAGGTTGTTCACTCTTCTTAATGATGATGACGGTGACGTGCCTTGCTGGAATGATGAAGAACATTGCCATGGTGCCAGCCACCCGATAATAGAAATGAATTCGGCTGTCGCCGATCTTGACGATATTTTTTGGTTGCTTTAATCTATTTTTTAACCTAGTTTTTTCCATAAAGTCCTGTTCCCTGAAAAGAACAGGATTTTTTTTATGCATTTAGTGCTAGTTAAAATTATTGACTACTCAATGTTTACACTGATGATGTAATGTCCTTTGCTCATCGTTTTGGATGCACACTGTTATTACGTTGGAGTATACTCAATTTTGAAAAGCCTACATGTATGCGCGTTGATGAGTTGCATCTGTCTTAACATACCCCCTGAATTCAGGGTGTGTTAAAAATTACCCACTATCAGCAGACGACAATTATTAAAAGTATACAGTTTACTCCTTGAAATTATTTAGGACAATCCCCTTGAAAGAATTCAATAACTTCTCTAAGTTAGTTTCGTAAAATACATCAGCAGTCTATCTTTTTTTCCATTGATTAGTTTTCACATCATTCTTATTTTTTGATCTTATTTTTATTTATAATAGAAATATTTGTTGGTATGAGTGTGTCTGTTCTCTGGTCCGTAGTTAGCAAAACCCCTCAATCATTGAATTGTCTTTATAAACAATTCGCTCAATAACAATTGAAAGGTTTTGACCATTCGGTTACACTTTGTGTGGTAGTGCGTCATTTGGAATGTGAGTTGGTTTTTAGTTAAGGTCAGTAGTATGATTAAGGAGATCAAGATCAATTCTGACTCCGACGTATTTGATCTGCAGCAGGGTTCTGACGTGGTAGCTAGCGATGATCTTTTGACCATGATCTCAGCCTTGGATAGATGTGGCGGCCATTATTGCATCCTGGTAGATGTGGTTGAATGCAGTTCATATGCCGCCTTTAAGCATAAGCTTCTACAAATCAGTTTGTTATTGGACCAGTTAACCAAGCGGGAATCCGAAGTGCTTCGCCTGGTGATCAAAGGAATGCACAATAAAGCAATATCAGCTGAACTTAATATTAGCGTTGAAACAGTAAAATCCCACCGCAAGAAGATCGTTTCAAAAGTGGGTTTAGAAAAAGTAAACGATCTGTTGAATATTCTCTACGAGCTCTTCATCAGCAAGAAATTACATCGGGAACTTATTCATTCGGACCTCGCTCCGGACAATATGCCTCTTCGGTCCTAACAGTATTCTGGTTAAACTCAAGTTCTTATCTCAGTTGTCTCGCTGAAAAGTAGTATGCAATGAGATAAGTTTTCAGGGATGTTGAGTAAAATCACTCTCAGGGGGGATGTCACGCGGATTCCTTTCTTCTATTTTGGACCAACAACATTTCAGACCCCTCAATGATCCATGAAGCACTTTCGCTGATTCGTGAAGAGTTAGTGGTATATCTCTCTGTTAACGGTTATACGCTAAACAATGCGAAGGACATTGTACTTATTGAGAATATTGGATTATTTGAGTCGGCCACTTCCGGAGTAAATTTTGATGACAAGATCATCCTTACACTCGTCAATATTGAGGAGGAGAGTACCTTAAAGAATTCGCCCTTTATTAAAAGAGATCTTTCAGGCCCGGCGCGATATGAAAACCCACCTGTTTTTTTAAACCTCTACCTGCTGATCACTGCATGTAATAAAAGTACCGATGACCGGAGTTATCTGGACGCATTGGAGCGCTTATCACTTGTGATACGTTTCTTTCAAGGTCGGAATTCTTTTACCGTGGCCACTTCATCCGGCCCAATCGATTTAACTACGCTTGATGAGGAAATACTCAATTTAAAAATCACGGCCGAGCTATATACACTTACGTTTGAACAGGTCAACCATTTATGGGGCACGTTAGGTGGTAAACAAATGCCATTTGTAATGTACAAGCTCAGATTGGTTGAGATCAAAGATCCTAAGATTGTTCGTGAAGTTCCGTTGATCGAAGAGATTGAAACTAATTTTTCGAAAATCGATACACATTAATGGCTATCTGTTATAAAACGTTATTCGAAATAAAAATACTCCATGAGTATTACCTCACGGATCCGGACGGTACAAATGTTTTTGATTTTGCCGTTCAGCAAGATCGTATCAATTTTTTGTTCGACCGTTTCGCGGACGGGAAATCAAACATCAATGAAGAGCTTTTATGGACGGTTCCACTTTCAGCACAGAAGACTTTTAAAGACTATCATTTAAGACTGGTCCCATCTTATGCGGGATGCAAGGTGGCCATAGAGGTGATCCCTGAAATTCTCGCTGATGGAACCAGGACCTATACTCCAAGAGTTCCACTACCTGATAACGCATCATTTCCACTGTTGCTTGCGAAAAAGAATAATCAGGTGGATGCATACACAAATGGACGGATGGATCGCTTCCTAAATTCAACCTTCTATTTTTCCAACGCGGAATTCTCTGGGACCAAAGTCTTTCCCTTTCTGGCCAACAGTATTCCCGTCTTTGATGCTGCCGCCGCTTATGAGCAGGGGGAGTTTGTTTCACATGGTGTCAACTTCACACGCGCATTTTACAGGGACTCAACCGACACCATCCAGTGGCTTACTTTGAATGGATCAGGCTATGCAAGTGAAAATGATCGCATTGCTGGTGCCGTTGCGCTTTTACTATTCCTTTCGGCCGACGGATAACGTGACTACCGCAGACGTTGTACTGAAAGATTCGACCAGCAATGTAGTGGCCGAATATCACTTCACCGACGCGGAGCCACTTCGAAAGATATTTATTCCTGTGCCGGCTGAAAAGGTAGTGGCTGCTCCTGACAAACCTGCATCTCCGGAACTGGTGTATACCCTGGAGGTTACTGGCAACAACGGATTTGCCAACACGCTGAAGCTTGTGTTTTATAACGGCGAAGAAAAGACTTCGGGCATCTGGGCGATAGTAGACATCAACGTAAGAAGCGCAAACAATAATTTTGACCTGTTAGATGGAGCAGGATTACTGATAACAAGGAGGGCACCTGATGGCACATTCAATCCGCGGCACCCGGTTTTTGAAATCGGTGTAAGAAGCAAGTTTACATTTTGGAGATACATCAACGATCAACGAAAGGACTTTCTGAACAATCTTCATCCCGATCAGTTACAGCTGTTGGGAGGGAAGCTTGTCACTACTACTCCCAGGCCGTTGAGTTTTACTCCTGTCTTTTTCAAAAAGCCGGACAACTCGCCATATTATTTGCCCAATCCAAAGCCCCACGGACCGACCCGGTCGGAAGGAAATAAGTTTTATTCGGACGTCTACGTTAGCAAATCCACGGACCTGTTTCCAGCGGGGCCTTGAACAGCCCATAGTCATGACGTGATACCAACTAAACAATCTTAACAACATTTCCATTATGCCAGAGTATAAAACCCCGGGAGTTTATATCGAAGAAATTCCCAAGTTACCACCCTCTATTGCTTCTGTGGAAACAGCAATCCCTGCATTCATAGGGTATACAGAAAAAGCGCAATTGAAAGAACCGGAAGATCTGCTTAACAAACCTAAGCGGATAACCTCCATGCTGGAATACGAGCAATTCTTCGGCAGGCCACAACCTGAAACCACGGTCACCATCACGATCGATACAACCCAAACGGGTAAGATAGATGTACAAGGCAAAGTGACAACACCTTCCAAGTACCTGATGTATTACTCCCTTCAAATGTTTTTCATCAATGGGGGCGGACCCTGTTACATTGTATCCGTGGGCGATTTTACGGGTGGTGGTGTTATAGACATGGCTGCTCTCCAGGGTGGATTGGCTGAGATTGAAAAAATTAATGAAGTCACTTTGATCCTATTCCCTGATGGATTGAGTATGTCAAGCGCAGGGAACTACTACGCATTGCATAAAGAGGCAATGGATCAATGTGCCGAATTGAAGGATCGCTTCACAGTCATGGATGTGTGGATGGACCCGGATCCGACGGTGGATAACATACAAGAGGCACGCAATGCTGACTTTGGGACCATTGACACCTTAAAGTATGCGGCTATTTATTATCCGAGAATTTATACCCGGTTAGATTTCCTTGATACAGATGAAAATACGGTAACCATCATTGGTAAAGGTGATGCGTCGTTAAGTGGGACGTTGACGGAATTGAAAGGAAAGAATAACTCCTATTACTTCATGGCCAGAGGTGCTATCACCGACATTGAGATGCTTCTACCTGCTTCTTCAGCTGTGGTCGGTAAGTATGCAGAGGTCGATAATACGCGCGGTGTCTGGAAAGCACCTGCTAACATAGGTATCGATTTTGCAATTCGCCCCGAGAAACTGGTCACGAATAAGGAACAGGAGAGCCTGAACGTGGACACACTGGCAGGAAAATCCATCAATGTGATCCGTTCATTTGTCGGAAGAGGACCCGCTATAATATGGGGCGCAAGGACGTTGGCGGGAAATGATAATGAATGGCGTTATATCTCCGTGCGGCGCTTTTTCAACATGGTTGAAGAGTCTACAAAAAACGCGACAGAACAGTTTGTGTTCGAGCCCAATGATCGCAATACCTGGATCAGGGTTAAGTCCATGATCGAAAATTATCTGAGCCAGCAATGGAAGGCTGGAGCATTGATGGGAACAACACCTCGTGAAGCCTACTTTGTTAAAGTAGGGTTAGGTGAAACCATGACGGAACTGGATATATGGGAGGGCCGAATGATCGTAGAGATAGGAATGGCTGTTGTACGCCCGGCTGAGTTCATCATCCTGCGCTTCATGCATAAAATGCTGCAAGAGTAATAAGCCTTACCCAGGAGGTTATCTGTTGGTCAGTAACTTTTGAACTGAATCATAAACAATTAAAATTTTTAAATCATGGCAATCATATCGTCTTCAAAAAAGGATAAGGATAAAAAGCACCGTGATGACGACTGCGGCGATAATTGTGAGGAGAGTAACACCCCGACGCAGAAGTCGATTAATATCGAGCGGAAAAAATATTGCGATGAATTGTATTCCACCGCAGGAGAGGTCATAAAGTGGGAAACGAGTTATGCCGGGCAAAGTATTTTGTATGAACGAAAAAAATGTCTCTTCATATGGACTGAAGACAACTATCGGCGATACCGCAATACCGAGATATGTGTGGGAACAGAGTTGCTGCAGTCCAATGAGCTGATCAAAGAAAATGTAAGCAACTATGTCAAATGGGGGAATGAGCTGTCCGGAGCGCTTAAAAATATTTTTAAGGCGGTAAAGGAAGCCAAAGCTAAGATGGGTGACTTGCGTGAAGCGGCCGATAAACTGGAGAACTGTAAGAATGATAGTTGCAACTGTACACAAATTACCATTCTGACTGGGGAAGTTCCTAAGGGTTGTGAGGGTAAGGATCAACCGATACCTGACCGTCCAAAAGAATGCGAGACGTCAAAAGAGGATCTCGATGATCTGATTTGTATGCCGAAGGCGCTTGGATTCGACGCAGATTATCTTTTCAAAGCCTCTTCAGATGTAGTTGGCATACAGGTTTTTTCAAATATCGGAACGCTGGAGCCTCTTCAGAAAACACTGTCAGAGGATTCGAAAGCTTTCGAAAAACATATACTCGAAACCATGAAAGCCAGGGAAGGAAACCTGAAAAAGCTCCAGGAAGAATTCGTGAAAGTGGTGCAGGAAACGACGAAATCCGCAGCCGCACTCTATAATAAAAGAAATGATTTCGAAGGCCTCATGTGTACAACTAAGTTCATTTGTTGTCCTAAATGTGGTTGTGTGGTCGATGAAGGTAAATGTGAACCACGGCTGGAGAAATGCAAAAAGGAGATTTGCGACATATGTGAGGAAGTGAAGGAGACTTTCTGTGATTGCGAAAGCAACGAAGGGGCTAATGCCCACTAATAGTACCGTTCATTTCATAATCCACTAAATCAATTTTTATGCTTACCGAACATATTTATCAAAACTTAGAAGATGGCTGGGATGCCAAGATCAAAGAATGCTGCGACAAGGAAAATCCCGATGACCCCAGGGGCTGCGATTGCTGCTATGATACCTGGCAGGATGAGCTTAAAGAAGTAAAAACAAAATACAGTGAGACCGAAGAGAAGGCAAGGCAACTAAAAGAGGAATTGACAATCGTTTCGGACAGAAGGGACCGCTTAAAGACATGGTACGATGAGTTAACAAAAGCAAACGACCTTCACCGGAGGATATGTGACCAGCTGGAATTGATACTTAATCAAAGCGAAAAGGTGTCCACCAACACCGACCTTGCCGTGCACGCTATCAAGACGCTGTATTGCATGATCCGTGACTTTTACATGCAGGTCGATGTGATCAAAGCAACATACGATCGGCTGCTGAATTGTATCAAGTGTCTGAATAATCCGGCTTTTGCCTCAGGGGTGGGCATCATGAAATGCCTGGAGGAATATGGAAAGAAACTGGATGCTGTCATTGCCACCCGCGACGAAATAATAAAAATGATGATGGCCGCGATTAAAATAGCCTGCCGGATCAATAAGAATATCGCTGCGGAGTTTGGATTGATCACTGTTATTACAGAATGGAAAACAGCCTTCAACTGTGATGTTATGTGTGATGATAGCATCGGACTCTCCTCCGGCACAAACTACCGCTAGCAAAGCAAACATTAAAGGACAGCTGCATCGGTACAACAGGAGCCCGTTGTCAGTTGCCTTGGGCCATGTGATCTGGAACCGATGCTTCAATTCCCCATTTGCAAAGATCCCTATTACAAATGTGTGGATGATCAGTATTTAGCCGATAAAAAAGCCGCAGAGGATCTTGCTAAAGAGTTGTTGAAAGAGACTAAGAAGAAAGAGTCTTTATTGGCTTGCAAACAAAGCCTTGAATCAGCAATTAAGGAAGTTGATCCTAAACTCAGATGTAAGTAAACAGAAATCACGTAAACAAATTTGTTTCATCTTTTAAAAAACTAACATATGGCAGCCAAAGGCGATTACCCAATCCCAAAATTTCATTTCCAGGTTGAATGGGGTGAAAGTTTCCGAATCGGTTTTACTGAAGTCAGTGGACTGGATTTCGAAACCGAAGTTATAGAGTACCGGGAAGGAAACAGTAAGAAATACAACAAGACCAAACAACCGGGCCTTACCAAATTCGCCAACATTACTTTAAAGCGCGGGACGTTTGAAGGCGACTTTGATTATTACAAAGAATGGAGGAAAACTTACTTCTTTCAGGAAGGGAATAAAACGGCATCGCAGTATAGGCGTACCGTGACTATTAAACTACTGAATGAAAGCCATGAGGCGATCATTACCTGGAAGCTGCTGAATGCGTGGCCTTCTAAAGTTCAATCTACCGACCTGAAAGCCGATGCCAATGAAGTGGCCATCGAAACGATGGAATTGGTACACGAAGGGCTGGAGATCATGAACGTTGATTAACCATGAATAAAAATTATGGCGACAGCAGGCTATCAGGAAGTCAATTTTCATTTCCTCGTTAGTTTCAAACCGGACGATAGGGAATCGATAGATACACGCTTTCAGTCTGTATCGGGTCTTGATTCCACGCTGGAAACTGATGTGGTGAAGGAAGGTGGTGAAAATCATTTTGAGCATGTGATCCCGGTGCGGCGAAAATATGGCCCCCTTATCCTGAAACGAGGTGTGCTGGGTCCGCTCGCATCAGACATAACAGCCTGGTTAAAGCAGGCTTTTGATGATGAGAAGATAAAACCTATCACTACCGTGGATATCCTCCTGTTGAATCCCGATCATGAAGCGCTGATGCAGTGGACTATCAACAACGTCTGGCCCAGGAGTTGGAAAGTTGGTGAATTGAATGCTGAACGCGGAGAGGTATTGATTGAAACGCTGGAGTTGAATTACAACAAATTAATTTTTAAAGGATAACCAGTATGGGGTCGATCGAGGTTCGTGAATTAGTGATCAAAGCTACCGTGCAACAAGAGGTTGCCCCGGCAAATGCACCTGCTTCAGCGTCGTCTTCCAATAACAGCACTTCACCCAGTGAAGAGATCATCACCATTAGTGTTGAAAAAGCATTGGAAATCTTAAAGGACAAACATGAGCGGTAAACTCGAAAAACTCGTCATCCTTTCGTTCAGGGATAAGAATTTTAGCGGATGAGGTAAAAGAATCCAAATTCACCGCACCCATTAACCCGGAGTCGTTTACCAAAAACTTTAAAGTGGAAAGGGATGCCCGCGCTGCGCACGGTAGCTCCGGACGGGACCCTAAATTCACTTCCACCGGCCCGCAGGAGTTGAAACTGGAATTTATCCTTGATGGTACGGGAACGATGGAAGGATATGTGGAAGTGGAGAAAAAAAAGAGCGCCGATAATAAGGAGCCCTACCTTTCAGTACACGAACAGTTAGAAGCTTTCCTGAAGTGTGTTTATGATTATGATGGTGAAATTCATAGTCCCCGCTATTTAATTGTCTTCTGGGGGTCAGACATTAACTTCCATTGTGTTCTTACAAACCTGGAAGTTAACCACACTCTTTTCGACACAAGCGGTTTTCCCATCAGGGTGCGACTTAGCGCCACCTTTATGGCATACATTACGCCAGAAACCCAGAAAGCAGTAAAACGGGTCAGTTCACCTGACCTGACTCACTACAGAAAAATCAAAGTAGGCGACCGGCTTGATTTAATGACTGATCGCTTCTATAAAGATCCGCGCTTTCTATTACAAGTAGCCAAAGCAAACCGGCTAAGTACGATCCGACAATTAAAACCAGGGTCGGATATTTATTTTCCACCATTTGATAAAAACGAAGCCTGATGGATGAATTAGTAATTCCGAATACAGCCGTTCACGACGTGGCCTCGTACGAAATACTGGTGAATGACTCGCCCGTAGATTCGTCTTTCCAGGTATTGTCGATATCGGTTACAAAAGAAATCAACCGTATTCCGGTCGCGAGAATCGTCTTTCGCGACGGAGATGCGTCGGAAAGGAATTTTTCGCTTAGTAACGAGGACGTATTCGCTCCTGGCAAAAAGATCAAAGTAAACATTGGACGTGATGGCAATAATGTGCAGGCGTTCAAAGGTATTATCACACGGCATGCTATCAAGGTCAGGGAGAATGGTAACGGAGAATTACATATAGAGTGCCGTGACGAAGCTGTCCGCATGACGGTTGGTCGTCACAACCGGTATTATGAGAACGTAAAAGACAACCGGCTTTTCGATGACTTGATTGGACGATACAGCGGTCTGCAAAGCGATTCTGAAGAAACAAAACTGACACATCAGGAATTAGTACAGCATCATATCAGCGATTGGGACTTTTTATTGTTGCGCGCCGAAGCTAACGCGATGCTCGTAAATGTAAACGATGGGCTTATAAAGATTGCGCCGCCGGACACTACAGGAGATCCCGTTCTGCAAGTGACCTATGGTTCATCCGTTTTGGAATTTGAAGCAGAAATGGACGCCCGCAATCAATGGAAAAAAGTAAAAGCTTCTTCATGGGATTACGCGAACCAGCAACTGTTTGAGGCTGACACTACAGAAGCATCCAGGTTTACTCAGCATGGAAATATAGCAGGTAGTCAAATAGCTGAAGCCATCAATCTGGATTCTTACGAAATGAGACACAGTGGCCATGTTTTAGAACAAGAGCTTCAGGATTGGGCCGATGGTGTTATGCTGAAAAGCAGACTGGGAAAGATCAGGGGGCGTGCCAAGTTCACCGGGTTTTCAACTATCAAACCGGGGGACATGGTAAAGCTGGAAGGCGTTGGCGACCGCTTTAAAGGTAAAGCATTTGTCACTGGAGTAAAGCAGGATATGGGAAATGGTATATGGGATACCCATATTCAATTTGGTCTAGACCCAGAGCGTTACGCCTTTATCCATCCGGATATTCCTGATGCACAAGCGGCGGGGCTTGCCGGTGGAGTACATGGCTTACAAATAGGTATAGTTGTTCAGTTGCAAAATGATCCTGATGGGGAAGATCGGATCAGAGTAAAAATTCCGGTCATTGATAATAACGGACAGGGCATCTGGACAAGAATGGCAAGTCTGGATGCGGGTTCTGATCGGGGAGCTTTTTTTCGGCCAGAGATCGGAGATGAAGTGATTGTGGGTTTCATCAATGATGATCCGCGGCATGCAGTCGTGCTGGGAATGCTGAATAGCAGCGCCAAACCTGCGCCACTCTCTGCAAAGGATGTAAATCATGAAAAGGGATTTACTACACGAAGTAAAATGCACTTGTTATTTAATGATGATACCAAGACAATTACCATAGACACGCCGGGCGGCAACAGTATTACGATCGATGAGCAGGGAATGAAGATCGAAATAAAGGATCAGAACAGTAATAAGATAACTATGGACACAGCCGGTATTAAAATAGAAAGTCCGATGAACGTGGAGCTTAAAGCAGGTGTCAACCTTTCATTGAGTGCAGCAGCAACACTGTCGATCGGTGCTTCGTCACTCGGAGTGAAAGCGGACGGGAATCTTTCCCTGGAAGGTGCTCTTGCAAAATTGTCGGCATCAGGAATAGCCGAAATAAGCGGTTCATTGGTTAAGATAAACTAACGGTATGGATAGGATATGTGCATCGACAGCAAAAAGGCAAAAGGAAAGTTCAATGTAGTTAAGGACGTCTAATTCTAAAACCGAGAGCGTTATGCCATCAGCAGCAAGATTAAGTGATATGCATACCTGTCCAATGGTGACCGGTGTAGTTCCGCATGTAGGAGGACCCATTTCAGGTCCTTGCGTACCTACTGTTATCATTGGCAATATGCCGGCGGCAGTTGTTGGAGACCTGGTCGTTTGCGTCGGGCCACCGGACACGATCGTCAAAGGATCTTTAACTGTGCTTATTGGAGGACGGCCTGCAGCCAGGCAGGGTGACCTCACAGCACATGGCGGAGTTATCGTCATGGGCTTTCCTACGGTGCAGATAGGCGGGTAGAAAAAATTGTAAATAAAATTATCTATGAGTCAGATATTCAATTCATTCCTGGGAACGGGTTGGGCTTTTCCACCGGCATTTGACAACGAATCGGGTACTGTAAACATGGTCTCAAATGAGCAAGATATCCGGGAGAGCCTGAACATATTGTTATCCACGAGCCTTGGTGAAAGAGTTATGCAACCTAAATATGGGTGCAATCTCACCGATTATTTATTTGAACCCCTAAGCAGTTCTATGATCGGATTTATAAAAGAACGGGTAGAGAATGCCATCCTATTTTATGAGCCCCGCATTATCGCTGAGAAGATCGAAGTGACGGACGACGGCTCCTTTGACTTAATTGAGGGAAAATTTATCATTTCGGTTGAATACACTATTCCCGGTACCAATTCTCGGTTCAACTATGTATACGACTATTATAAGAATGAAGCTTTGAAACCTGTCTGATTAGCAGCACTGCAGACTATTTTCTATTTGAATCAATGATAACAATATGGATTGCGCAAACCTGATACATCCATTCCAAACTGACCCCGGTGTCAGTCAGCGGCAGCGTATCATGGACGATCTGTTATCCGGGTCTGCGAAAATCGATGGCCGCAGTATGGCTGACCTGCTGGATTATTTTGTTCAGCTCTCCAGACATGTTAACTATTACGATAAAGACTTAAACATCAGTGACTGGCAGCCCTTCTTTCAGAAGAGTATTCCCTTTTCGTTGGCTGCAATTATTAAATATGATCGAGCGGCATTTTCCGAAAAGATCGAAACGTACAATAAGTTATTTGATAAACGTCCTTCGAAAACCGGCATCCAACTACTGCTGCATTATTTGTTTCATCGCATCATTAATCCATTGAATAAATGGCACCTGCAGTCAAAGGGCAGTGGTTTGCCTGTAGAACTTATCCTGGAAAAACTGATACGCGATAAATTACGCATTCCCTTAGCCAACTTTGTATGTTATCATAATGCAGCCGTCCGGTGGTATTGTGTGAAACCTATTGATTTTTTACGACTGTCTGAAAATGAGGCCTGGAACCTTGACTTGAATAAAGATGCCGGTGATTGCAATCCAAAAGGTAAGACAAAACGCGCACGACTTATCGCCTTAAGGGATTCGGTAAAAGATCTCGCTCCCGGTATTCCTGGACGCCATCCGTGTCATTGCCGATGTTGCCGCTCAGAGTATGGAACAAAGTCTCTTCCCGTTAAAAGAGGAACTGCAGGAAAAGCATACGCCTCATCTTGCACTGTTATTCGCCTTTCTTAAACTGTTTCAACATCTGCAGGCTGATTTGAACAAATTCACACGGAAGCACCTTGATTTTTTTTACAAACAGGTTTTACAAATTAAGTCCAGAGGTGCAATACCCGACAAAGTGCATCTCGTGTTTGAAATACAAAAGCAGCTTGATAGATATCTGTTTGAAAAGGGATTGCTGGTTAAGGACGGAAAAGATGTTAACAAAGCAGAGATTCTTTTTGCACTTGATGATGAGATCGTAGTCAATAAAACACTGGTGGCGGAGAAACGAACGCTATTCGTGAACAATCAGGATTTGGTCAATGAAACCTACGTGGAAGGAGTTTATATGGCTCCCAATGCGGACAAAGCTGATGGATTGGACCAGGACTTTGCAGATGGTGTTCTGAAAAGCTTCGCCACGCTTGGCGCTAAATACAGTAAATACAAAGATCCAGAAAAAACAAGTGTCAGCGTCTATCCGAATGCACGGCTCGGATTTATACTCGCTTCGCCCGTATTACTGCTGAATGAAGGGACAAGAAATATTACTATTTCACTAGCCTGTGAGTTAATTAAGTCTTGTGTTGGGGAAGATTATCCTAAATCATTTTCACCAGCGCTGTTATATCCAAAAGTGAAGAAATTGGCTGCAAAGGGATTTTATTACATCAGCCAGGATCTCATAGGGGAGGCCGCTAAGAAAGGTATTTCTGAACCAACACTTAACAATCTCTGGCAATTTCTTTTTGATGAGAACCGTGAAGGTTGTTGTGGCGATGAAACTGTCTACAATGCAGATACCGTGATCACGGCGAGGAATTGGAGATTAAATTTTTATAATAATCTAACAAACAGTGAAAAGACTGTCTTGTCCGAGTTATTTCGGGAACGTAGAATTTTCAAAATCTTTTTTAGTGGCAAAGAGGAGTGGATAGAACCCAGCAACATAAGGAAGATTAGATTTTCTACTTTAGATCCAGCTACAAATCAATTTACGATTACTATTAAAACGAGATTAAAACCGGATAAACCTGCCGTAACATTTTATGATAAACTAAAGCTGAAAGAAGATTTCAACACCACCCAACCATTGGTTAAAGTAGAGTTGGATGATGACATTAAGATATTCCGGGGATTTGATGTACCCAGAACTTCATGCTGTTTGCAGGTAAAGCCCGGTAATGAAAAGCGAAATGTCTCCTTTTATCATTTTTTCAGGAATGTTATCATCATCGGCAAAACAGCAGCCCGGGAAACTAAAATCGATGTACGTGTTTGTGGTCTTCGGAATTTTGTCGTTCAAAATGATGAAAGCGTACAGGATGTGAACGGGCCCGTATATCCTTTTGGAACAAGGCCGGAGATTGTTGATTTTGATTTGGTGAATCCCGCCAACCCACCGTTGGCCAACCCCAACCTTACTGGCCCCAGTTTTTACATAGGTTCAAAAGAAGTGTTTGGTAAGAAATGGAATGAAATTTTTGTCAACCTTACATGGAAAGATAAACCCAGCGATTTTAATGAATATTATTTAGGTTATTGGGCTGACCCAACCTTACCTCCGGCAGTACCGCCTCCTGGATTTAAACAGAAATACGGACTGGATAAGGATAAGTTTGAAATTAATCTTTCGGTACTGCAGGATGGCAAATGGAAAAAGGAATTGAAACATCCAGTGCCCTCACCCGGTGTTCCTCCGCCTCCGCATCCGGCTGAGACGACATTGGAAAACCCGGTTACGCATGATAAGAATAGAAAACTTTTTCCTGAATTAAATCTGGCATCTAGTTGCGTGCCGGTAAATCCGTTCGACCAAACCATATATTTGAAAACAGAGTTTTTCGATGGACTGGCATCGCAGTTTAATATCAGTAATGAAAGTTTTGGAAAATATGATGTCAACTCAAGGCATGGATTCTTAAAGGTCAATTTACAAAATCAAGATTTTCTGCATAAGGATTATGCATTTGCTTTGGCCAGGCAGATGATGGCTCTCGGTAAATATCCAGATGCGTTGCTTGAAGGGGCTGTTTACCGGGAACAAGGCGGAACGGTTGTTGTGTTCAAAAATTTTGGGCTCGGGTTGATTATCTTGAAAGGTAATATTACGGACACGAAAAACGCGGCGGAGGGAGTTAAGACTAAAGCAAAAGATACTTACGATACATTCAACACTGCCGCAGCTTACATTCCGCCAGCGTCCATATTTCCACCGGTACCCCCTAATCCTGAAGCACCACCATCTCCTGTGCCGTTTCCGCCGCCGCCATCTCCTTTTCCATTAAATACAATTTCTGATGGCGAGAGGGATGATTTAATCTTTAAGATCAGGGATACATATTCTTTTGCCTATGCATTGAATTCAAAGGCTTTTCAAACACTGGCCAGCCTGGAGTTCCTGGAAAAAATATATAGTTTCTTTGACACGTCCGGTAAGGTGGTAAGACCCCTTAACATTCCTATTCCTAACGAACCCTGGACACCTGTTATTAAGAATATCTCTCTTGACTATTCGGCTACTGCTACGGCATACCGATATTGATCTTATTCACCTTTATCCGTATAAGGACACTTATAAGCAAGAAGAAATAGAATTAAAACCCACACTTCTCCCAGCGCATTGTGATGAAGGAACATTATTTATCGGATTAAAAGATCTCGCACCAGGCAGCAATGTAAGTATGCTGTTTCAGTTAGCAGAAGCAACCGCCGATTCTGAGTCAGACTATGAAGAGGTTGCCTGGCATTACCTCGACAGTAATCAATGGAAACCCCTTCGTGAAGGTTTTGAAGTACTCGATGATGCGACGGATGGGCTAACTACTTCAGGGATTATCAAGTTTGCCCTGCCGGCGAATATGACCAGGGATAATACAATACTCCCCAGAGATCTGCATTGGATCAGGGTTTCAATTCCGAAAAACAGCAGGACGGTAAGCGAGACCATTGCTGTTTATACCCAGGCTATCCGCGCGACATTTACAAACGACGCCGTTAATGATAAGCTACGCCTTGGTCAGCCGCTCGCTGCTGGCTCCATAACCCGGCTGAATGAGGCGAATGCTAACTTAAAAAAATTGGTCCAGCCCTATGAGACATTCGGTGGACGCGTTCCAGAGGTCGAAGGTCATTTTTATGTTCGTGTCAGCGAAATGTTGCGACACAAAGGAAGGGCGATCCAAAAATTTGACTATGAGCGACTGGCATTGGAACTGTTTCCACAACTCTTTAAAGCAAAATGCATTAATCACAGTTTTGCCTTAAATGGGTACAAGTATAAAAATGATTTTCCAATAGCCCCCGGGTACGTGTTACTCGTTGTGATCCCGGATCTGAACCAGTTGAAAGCGGCTCAGTCCTTTGAGCCACGAGTACCGGTGAGTATGCTCGACGATATCGAAGAGCAACTGAAAAACCTCACCTCTCCATTTGTACGACTGCGGGCCATGAACCCCCGTTATGAGAAAATTCATTTTTGCCTGACGATAATACTTGTACGGGGCAAAGATGAAAACTATTACAAAGAAAAACTGAAACAGGATTTGCGGGAGTTTCTGGCGCCGTGGTCCATTGGCCAATATGAGAAATTAACCTTCGGACAATGTGTAACCCGTTCCGAAGTTGTACGATTCCTGGAAACGAGAGATTACGTGGATTACATCTTTGACCTGTTGATGCGGCATAACGACGATAACTGGCCCGACAAAACCAAGGGAGAAGAATTGATAACCTATTTGTCCTAAGACACCACGCAGCATTTTAATTGCCGGAGATATTGATGTCTGTATCCGTAAGGATGATTGTGAAGCATGGCAGCCGGACACAAATTGCGAGAATAAAAAGATACCTATTTCTGATTATTGCCTTAGAGGTATTCCGGGCTGAAAAATATTTTACTGATGGCGGAAGAATCGAAAAATAGTAACCTTATCAGTAAGACCAATTCCGGTTTCCCTGAGTACCTGGATTTTGAAAAGCTCCGGAAGGAAGGAATTGATCACCTGGGTAAATTAGGAGGCAAGCTATGGACGGATCACAACGTACATGACCCAGGGATTACCATCCTGGAAGTACTATGCTACGCGTTATTAGATCTGGGTTACCGAACCAATCTGCCCGAGCAGACATACTTACCCGCCACCCTGAAGACAAATCGAAGGATGATAATTTTTTCACACCAGCAGCCATTCTTTCCTGCAATCCGTTAACCATAACCGATTTCCGGAAGCTGCTGATTGATATTGAAGGAGTGAAGAACGCATGGCTGGAGATAGCAACGGATCAAAAGGATATTTGTAGGCAGTCCAATCCAATCGATTCGGTTTTGCCGGGTATTGTTCGCGGCGAGTCACCCTGTGTTGATGATTACCTGAATGGGTTATATCATGTTTACATTGACCTGGAGAAAGATGTCGAAAAAGAATTCAGGAATGAACCCGAAGCTAAAAAGGAGTATCTCGATGATATTGTAGAAAAAATAAAGGTTGCGCTGATGGCTCACCGCAATCTATGCGAAGATTTTGTCGACATCTATATTTTGTGTAAGCAGGAAATCGGCGTCTGTGCGGATATTGAATTGGAAGAAGGCGCAGACGTTGAAAAAGTATACCTCACCGTAGTAGAAACATTAAGAGATTTTTTTTCTCCTGCTCCCAAATTTTATACCCTTCAACAGCTATTGGATAGGAATAAACCGATCGAAGAGATTTTTGCGGGACGTCCATATAACATTGAAGAAAGTCATGGATTTGTTGATACCGCAGAGTTAGAACTCCTGAAGTTGAGGAAGGAGATCCATCTTTCGGACGTTTACAATGTACTGTTCAAAATCGAGGGCGTTAAGAGCGTTCGCGACCTTCGGTTGCAATCTTGCAAAGACAACATAGCTACATACCTGGGCGGTTGGAAATATCAAATCCCAAAAAATCATACTCCCGAATTTTCATTGACTTGTTCAGGATTTCAGTTCAGCCGATATGGCATGCCAGTACCCCTCGATTTCAAAAAATTCGACGGCCTGTTCGAGATCAATTTCGCGCATAACGGAAAGATTTTGTTTAAATCTCCCTCTCCTTATCTTGACAGTGAGGTACCGCGGGGCATCTACAGAAATGATCTCAAAGATTATTATTCAATCCAAAATGAATTCCCAAGAGTGTATGGCATCGCGGAAGGAGGATTACCAGGAAATGTATCCAATCAGCGGAAGGCCGAGGCTTATCAACTAAAAGCATATCTTCTATTTTTTGACCAGTTATTGGCGAACTACCTGACGCAACTTACTCACATACGTTCCTTGTTTGCTTTATCGCCTACTGATGATTCGCAAAGACATTCCTACTTTATCAATCAGATTGATACTGTCCCTGACCTTCAGAAGCTTTTGCGTTTTAATGTTAGTGAGACAACTACAAACCCTCTTGGGACAATGGGGAGCATATTGGTGTTGCCCGTTGATAAAAACCACATACTGGAATTAAAGGAACAGGATAAGCTTAAGACCCTTGACCTTGAAGAGCATCCTACCATATACCTTCGATACACTAGCCGATCAGGATTTGGCGATTAATCAACTGAAAGTCGACCTGCATGTTGATCAATTTCAGTGCGAGTTTGTGTCTAAGAACGATGAATGTGTTTTTTATTACATACTGACCTCGTCAAATGATATCGTACTCCTGAGTAAAAAATATTTCAGTGACACACGGACAGCGACTGAACATGCAACTTCTGTAAAATATATCGGCACATTTGAGGAGAACTATCGGTCTTTCATAACTGCTGATAAACATTTTTCATTTGACATCGAACTTAATTTGCTTGCTTTTTCAAAGTATCTGGAACTGATCGTCGAGGATAGGGCGCTTTTTTATCAGCGTAGGCAAGGTTTCCTTGATCATTTACTTGCAAGATTTGCAGAACAGTTCACGGACTATGCTACACTATCCTTTGGGTTTTACAATGCTAACCAATTCGCAGAGCGGGAAATAAAAAAAAAGGAGGCGCTATTATCCAGTTACGATGAGATCAGCAGCAACCGGGGGAAGGCCTATGACTACCTTGAAAATGGCTGGAACAACAAAAATGTATCGGGATTCGAAAAAAAGTTTAAAGCCATCAGTGGGATTGATAACTGGAAGCGGCACAGCCTATGCAATTTCGTGGTTGCTGAGTACGATCCACAATATGCAGCTGCGTTAAAGATTGCCGGAACTGAATATTTTTCTACTGAAGAAAAGTTTGAATCAAAAGAAGAAGCTTTAGGAGCAGCGCATTCGGTATTTAAAGCTTTGGCAGATAAATCGAATTATACCTCCTATGAGGTTCCCTATGATAAAAGCTTTCGGCTAAAAATTAAGTATGGAGAAGACAAGTGGGCAGAATATCCCGCGAAATTCAATTCCAAAGAAGATACAGTCGCGGTAGCCACTAACATTACAAACCTTTTTAAGGAAAATCCCGCCGGTGAATCTGTTTTTGAAAGTGGATATGTTTATGTTCCTGTTTTGAAAGATGCTGCCGGCAAGAGCCATACGTAAATCCATTCACCTTACACGTCAGATGAGGACGCTATATCCGGCGCGCTGAAAGCTGCAAAAAAAATTGATGACAGGAAATTGTGGGCCTATGAGGAGCGTCAATCCAAGTTGGGTTTGCTGTATCAGGATAGGAAGAAGTCAGATGTTCTGTCATTTATAAATACAGACGCATTTAAAATTGATGTCGGAAGCAACATTGTTGGAAAACCCGACAAGTTTACATACGACCTCCTTGATAAGGGAAATAATTTCAAGTTCACCTCCGTAAAGGAATTTGATGACGATGATGATGCGCGCGCGAATGCCAATGAATTGCTTGCGTTGCTTACGGATGAGGCGAACTACCTGGTTTTGGTTGATGGCAAAACCGGTAAGGCTTTATTACGCATTGTGAAAAAAGATGACGTCCAGGCGATCAGTTCAATTGAAAGTGATACTCCCGAGCGAAGCCGAAAACCTGAAGAAGCAGATTCTCGATATCGTAAGAAATCACCAGTATTCTATTGTCATTGAAAAAATACCGCATCGCTGGAGATTCAGCTATCAGCTTGGCTACGCAAAAAATAATGTCTTTTTGTTTCAGAGCGTAAAAGAGTACGACAGCGCGGAAGAAGCTACGGAGGCAGCAGGTAATTTCAACAAAGCGGTGCCCACACTAGAGGTGGAAGAGGATGATAAGGAACTGACATTGGTTCCAAAAAAGAGTACGTCTGCAAGCGCAGTAAGATGGATGCCACAATCGGGTAATAGTCCTACCCGGAAGATAGAGGAGAGCATAACCAAATTGTTGGAGGAGCAAAAAGAAATAAAGAGCTTATCGGCAAATCCAAGCCCCCGAAGCATTTAGCAGTAGCGTAGACATCGATGAAGTAAGCAAGCAGGGACTGTTCGTTTACAGGGTCGTAGATAAAGACAGGATAATGGCTTCTTACGCCGAAGCATTTCCTGACAAAGACAGCGCTTCAGCGCAAATAAATGCGGTTGTAAAACGGTTCAAAAAAAACGTCAGTTACCTGCAGCTATGTATGGGCGGGGACATTATCGTAGAAAGGAAACATCAGGTTACGAATGCTACATGGTATCGTTATCAGATTAGATGCTTGAATCAATTTTACAAATCCGGTGACCTTGCAGGGAAACCATTAATTATTTTTGAAAGCGTCGCCAGGTTTACTTCCCGTGATGACGCAGAAAAAGCATTTGCTGAAAATTATTCGGAGATTATTCGCCTTGCTTTGGAACAATCAAATTATGGGAAAAAAATAGGCCTTGTTGAAATTCCTGTAGAGGCTGAGGACCGACAAGTAAAATCTGAAAGTATTGTTTTTATCCCCAAGGAAACATTAGCCGATCTTGGTAATTCCCCAAACGCTGCCATACAGAAAATAATTGAATTGTTCCTTACGTACCCTATTCGATCTGTAATTCACAAGTCAAAGGAATTCTACCGTCTTTTCCCCTGTGAAAAAGACGAGGATGAGACAGAAAGCACAGATTGTAAAAAGAAAAAGGAAAAGTATGTTTACTATTTCGTCCTTCAGTCATCGCCTGATAATAAAGGATGGCAAAGCCTGAGGTTTTATGACACTCCTAAGAAGCAAGAAAGGAATTTGATTTTTTTCTGATCCTGCTGTACTATCCTGGCAATTATTATGTGGATTGTGAGGGTTGCCACAAAGAAGGCAACCAATACAATATATATATCCGGGAAGTTTTGGCTGAAAGCGCTGAGCGTTTCGTGAGTGAAGAACAGGCTTGGGGAGAAGGACGGGGTCCAGAAATTCATTTGTGTTTCGCAAACAGAAAACGCTTTTCATACCTATAGGCGAAAAGAAGATTGTTGTTATTCGTTTTATGTGGCCTGTGGTACCGGCATTGTTTATCATCCTTGCAAGTATGATACGTCGCAACGAAGAGATGAAGCGTCGTTGAAATTGTATCGGTCACTAAATGACATGATTACAAAGAAGGCCTGGCAAACTGAAGATAATAAGGAGGAACTTATACTGACGGATGGAGAAGGGAAGCCGTTTGCGGTTATTCAATCCAATGCCCGAATTAGTTGTGTAAGCGACAGAGTTTCTGATATAATGGAGTACACGCACTCCAATGAGAATTATAAGGACGTTGATGGAAGGATAGTTTTACTGAATGCTCAAAATGAGATTCTTGCGAGTTCTGTTCGGGAAGGAGTAACCCTTTCGCAATGGAAAGGGATGCTGCAGTTGTTCATGTGTTATTATCCGATAATAAAGGTAAAGGATGAAACGGGTGGAGATAATAATAAATATTGCATTGAAGTACGATTGCCTGGCTTTAACTCCTGTAAAGACGACACAACGGAAGAAAAACCCTGCGGATGTGGAAATGAACCTGCGAGAGACACTTCCGATTGTTATATCGCATGGAAAGGAAATTGTTGTTACAGAACGTGCGCAGAAGCCGAGCGGGCATGGCAAGCGATTGTCAGATTGCTTACTCCAATTTGAATATTATCAACCTGTATTTGACTGTGAGTGTTATCGCATGGAATAGCGCTTCAGTACAGTAAAAACATAAAAACCATAAATCGAAATAGTGACAATGAGGGGTTGGAAGTATTGATCAGGAACTGGAAGTCCAGTGAAATCATTGCTATCAATCCACAATGTTATCCGAATAAAGAGTATGCCTGTGAAGCTGTAGACCGGACAAAAAGGTTGATCAATAGCGAAGGGTTGCATATCGTAGAACACATTTTGCTGCGACCCCGTTGTTTCCCTGAGGATTGCCGATGCCCCCAATATATCAATCAATGCGACGATAAAACAGATTGCAAATTTGTTTGGAAAGTTCCGGATGATGATCCCGTGTTCGGATGAAGAAGGATATTTGTTTCGTTCCCTGGCGTTGACCGCTATTCTTTTATCGCTACGGTAGCACTACCAGCCTGGCCGGAACGTTTCCGGAAGCCGGCAAACCGTCGCCTACTGGAAAATATATTGTATCGCGAAACTCCAGCACATATACTATTGCGAATCCTGTGGCTTGCACCACATGACTTTTGCTGCTTTGAGAGCAAATTCAAGAAGTGGAATCGCTGGCTGGCAATGAAAAAAACCTGCATCGACGATTTTTCGGTTTGTGACTTCCTGGAATTCTTGTTTGACAGAAATTATGAATGCCTGAGTGATTGCACCGTGTGCGAACCGTGCGAGAATACAGTGGCACAACGCCAGCCTTGTTTTGCGCAAGCCAGCAACAAACAAGAAGGCCATAATTTTTTAGACCAGGTAAATGAACTCTATTGCTGGCAGGAGCAGGATTGTGAGAAAGAATTTCGCTTCATTCCTTGTGAGAGGAAGCAGGAACCAGGCCCGGATACACCCACACCAATCCTTGAGCTGGCCGTTCATTCACGTCCGTTTATTGAAATGGTCAGTGAAAAAGTTTCTCCTCCTGCGGAAGCCGTTATTGAAAAGAAGGCAGATTCCACCAGTTCGGAACCTGTGGTGAGTGAAAGAAAAGAAGAGGCTCTTCCCGCGGCGACGACTACCCCAACATCGAAACGAAAGTCCCAGGTGGTGAATAGTCGTATGACTAAATACAGGACAAGTGTTTTACAGGTAGCTGAAAAATCAAATAACAATCCCCTTGTCGCCAAGGTGCAAAGTTTCATTGCCGACCCAGGACCTACCCAAGACAGGCTTGAGAAACTTGTGAACGAGATTTTACAAAATAAGGCCCCTAAAGTAAAAGGTGTAAAGAAGCTTACGAAAGTCCAGGTGAATGATTTAGTGCAGAACTGTATCGCTTATTATCTGGATAAGATTTGTTTTAACGGGAAGGATATGGAAAAGGTAAGGAGATCTTAAGAAAGCTTGTTGAAAAGATCCGCAAGGCGAAAATAAAGATTGAGGCGATTTATGATTACTGGGATCCGAAGGAGATAAAAAAACATGAACCGACATTGGATGAAACAGAGATTGATAAATTATTTGATCGCAATGTAAAATAATAGATTATGCAGCATCTGATAAACAGGCAAACGATTCACATTCTTCTAAGCAAGGGGGCTGATGGATTTCAGATGCAGCAGCAGATGAGTGGCCATTATTGGAGGGACATATTACCGGTGATGGCTTCCGTCTTCGATGAACTTTCTAATAACGAAGAGATTATTCGGATCGATCGATTGGAGATTGATCTCGGTGTGCTTTCAGAAAAGGATATCAATCAGTCCACTTTGGAAGGTACAATACTCGAATCAATACGAAAGCAGTTCTATGAAAAGATAGGAGGGAGGAAAAGGAGTCCCTGGGTTATACGTGAACCAAAGGCAATCAGCACGTGCAGGCAATGGTTGTTTTATATGCAAAAGGGATACCTGCCCTGGAATGCAATTGAGGTCAATGATACCTGGTACAACGTTGTGTTGGAAACACTGGCTGTTGATTATGCGAGTGTCAGTGAATTGATAAGAATGATTAAGACTGATCCGGTTGTCTCTCATCGCATTGTTGCGCAGCATAAAGTAGATTTCTTAGTAAAACTGATTGAAATTTTAACTGCACAGCGCCAGCAGGATCTTCCTGGTATTGTAGAAGTGTTAGACAAGATGCTATTACAGGCGAAGGGTTCAGGATTGACGGGGGAAAGAAATAAAGGATGGAACTCAAAGGATTTGGTTGTTATTGTTCCGGGAGATTACGGGATCAGAACGACAATTGAGTTCACAAAACCTCGTGGAAAGGATCCTTCGTCGTTACTGGTCCGTAGATCCCAACTTTCATTTTCCGGATAAGGAAAATGTCCTGGTGAAGGATATCATTTTACCCGGTAATCGATCGGTTGAAAAAAGAAGCTAGCCAATTTACTCCGCCTGACAAGGAGATCGACCCCGGTGAGAAAGCGTTCGTCGCTGACAAGAAGAAAGAAACAGATAAAATTGAAAGTATTGATCAGGGAATCTATTTGCAAAATGCCGGAGTAGTACTGCTTCATCCTTTTCTGACATCTCTATTTAGACGGCTTCAACTCGTGAAAGAAGGAAAGTTTGAAAATGACGAGGCTCAACAAAAAGGCCTGTACCTTATTCACTATATGGCTACTGGTCACGTGACAGCAGAAGAATATGAGCTGCCTATAGCTAAAGTGTTATGCGCTTGGCCGCTAGAGATTCCAGTGGATAAAAACATAATACTTTCTGCTGATGAATTAAATGAAACCGATGCTATGCTCGGGGCGGCTATTGAACAATGGACAGTTTTAAAGAATACCTCGGCAACCGGATTGCGGGAAGGCTTTCTCCAAAGGAGCGGCAAACTCTTTACGGAAAACGACAAGCTTTACCTCCGCGTCGAAGCACAATCCATCGATGTGTTGCTGGACCAGTTGCCCTGGGTGTTAAGTATGATCAAACTGCCTTGGATGAAGGAATTGCTCAGGGTGGAGTGGAGGTAATGGATTAAAGGTGGGAATAGAAAAATAAATTATGTCACAGGCTGCAATTAATAGTCCTCGCAAAAGAGAGGTTGAATCAAAAACCAACCGCTCATTGGAGGAGTATATGAAAGAAAGGGTGCAGTACAAGATCAATTTGTATTTCAGAAAGGCGCAGCAGTATCGTTTCTGGCATCTGTTAGCGTCCGTAGTTATCTGCTATTAGCGCAGCGATGGTGCCGGTATTGGTAAATCTGTCTGACAAAAATAAAATATTCCTCTACCTGGCTACAGCATTTAGTTTATTGGTAAGCATAGGAGTAGCGCTGCAGGAAGTGTTTCGATTTCGGGAGCATTGGCGGAACTATAATCTTATTGATTCCAATCTGCGCAGCGAAGAGATGTTGTTTTCGATGTCAGCCGGTCCCTATAAGGGTACTGGAAATGACAAGGAAAAGATGGACAGATTTGTACAGCGGGTAGAAGAATTAATTCATGATGAACGCTGGGATACTATCAATATGCGGACATCTGCCAATCGTATTGCGGAAAATGAAAAGCTGATAGAGTCAGTTGTAGAATCTTATCTGAAGTCCAAAGGTAAGATAACAGGGTAAAAAGAATTAAGCCGGATGAAAGCAGCGGAGATTAAAACTACTACGGCCTCATTACAAAAAAAGGGGCAACCCTTCTTTGAAAAGGGACGTGGGCAAGGTTTTTTCTCCGATCGTGCAATGGACACCTCGTTCTTCACGAAGAACCAAAATACCCGGCCGGTAATACAACCGAAGCTTACTATAGGTCAGCCGGATGATAAGTATGAAAAGGAAGCGGATGCGATGGCCGATAAGGTCGTGCAACGATTGGCGATGCCGGATGTGTTAACAAAAAAAGAAACAGGGGTACAGACAAAACCACTGGCAGCTATCATTACACCAATAGTTCAGACAAAATGCGCCGACTTGTGAACAAGAGGAGAAACTACAGAAAAAAGATGAAGAAGATTTGGTTCAGGAATCTCCTTTGGAATTGCAACTAAAACCAATTTTTGAAAGTAATGCGGAACCGCCGGATGATGAAAATACACAACCGGCGATAAAAACCAAACTTACAATCGGTCAACCCAATGATAAATATGAAAAAGAAGCGGATGCTGTAGCAGATAAGGTCGTACAACGACTGGCGATGCCTGATGTGTTGACAAAAAAAGAAACCGGCGTACAAACAAAACCACTGGCAGCTATCATTACTCCCATAGTTCAGAGAAAGTGCGCGGATTGTGAGCAGGAGGAGAAATTACAGAAGAAACACGAAGAAGATCTGGTTCAGGAATCTCCATTGGAGTTACAATTAAAACCAATTTTTGAAAGCAATGCTGAGCCGAATGATGACGAGAATAATGCTATTCAAAAAAAATATGCCGAGTGCGAGAAGGAGGATAAAATTCAGAAAAAGCCGGGCTCGTCGGATTCGCAAACAACCTCATCAAATATTGAAAGCAATATAAATTCTTCGAAAGGCAGCGGATCAACTATTCCGGTTCACACTAAGGAGCAGATGGAAGATTCATTCGGTGCGGATTTTTCCAATGTACGGATACATACGGATAGTTCGGCAGTGCAAATGAGTAAGGATTTGCATGCTCAGGCATTTGCACACGGAAGCGATATTTATTTTAACGCAGGAAAGTATGACATTAATTCTGGGTCGGGCAAACATTTACTGGCACATGAGCTGACACACACGTTGCAACAGGCTGGTAGCAGCAAAATAATACAAAATTCGCCTGAGGATTATATAACCTCTAATATCCCACAATCACCTTTATATATAATTATTGACGACAATTACGTTTATGAGCTGTTAGATGTAAAGTATGCCGACCTGAAAGGGAACTCTAATTATCCGGCACACGAAAAAGCGAGAGAAGATATTAATATCGCAGTCAGGGCTGGACTTGAAAATGAAAATAAGAATCAAGGTGCAACAGCCGTTATCGTTGATGAAAACGAAGCACTGATAAATCAATTAGGGTCAAATTCGCTTACAGAGGCCAGCGGTGCCGTGAGAAAGCTTATTAGAATGGGTCTGAGTGGTTGGAAATCTCTATTGCTTGCGATGAATCATGATCTTTTCGAAATAAGGCTATGGGCGAGTACCGCATTGCAGCAAAATATTAAATCGAACAGAAAATTATTATTATTTATTGTTAACACAGTCGAGACTAATGATGGTGTATTAAAGGTTTCAGCGATGCGTGTCTTGAATGATGCTGGTTTTGGAAAATATTATGATAACAAAGCGTTTTGCGCACGCGTCATACAGAAGTTAGAGTTCATAAAAATATTTTTCAGCGACTTGCCAGTGCCGAAAGATGGGCCATATCAAACCATGGCCGAAAAATGGTATACTAAAACAAAGGCCGAAGTAGGCCAGAAAGTAGATAGCTCGGTTTCAGGACTGCAGAATGAAATTACTCTCTGGAAAAACATTGCTGACATTGCTCAAGTGGTCGAAATCTTTCAAAGTGCTATGGCGGTTGTAAGCCGTGTTATTGCATTTATGAGAATGTTTGATACCGAACATTATACGATCCATAACCAGGAAGTTTATCATAAACTCGCATATAATACAATGTCTATAGGAGACTCCCTGAACTACATATTGAGTATTGAAAAAGACATGTATCAAACTACTGCTCGTCCCACCGTAAGCCTTGTGGGACTAAAGACATTATTCACAGTTTGCGAGCAGATTCCGAAAGCGATTGCAACTGGCACCGTAAAGGATCTTGGCCTTGACTTATATAAAGTTGAACGTGATTCACTGGAGTTGGTAAAGGCATTAAAAGATGCTGAACCACCCGATTGGAGGAAACACGTGGAGACCAGTCAGAAAATTATAGGAACCACGAATGGCATACAAAGCACACTTCCACAATTATCGAAACTAGCATGGGAAAAACCGCTAGTCTATTTTGATGTATGGAACTCTATACTTCAGCATGTTGGTGAAATGTTGAATTTGTTGGATGGGATTGGCTTTGCTTTAAATGCCCACTCCCTGGTCCATGTAATTGATGACAGTTGGCAACTCATTGATAAAAGGTCTGACACGGCCAAACAAAACAAGGCAATTCTAACAAAATATCTAAAAGCTGCGGATGCCTTGATCTTGCAATATATCGACGATCCTAAAAATTTAGGTCTTGAAATAGAAAAACTAAGAGTACAAAAAGAATACAAGGAAGCTCTCGATTGGGCAGAGAAATTCTCTGTTGAAGAACAGGAGCATCGCGAAATAGTCTTAGCCGTTGTGGAGATCGCACTTACCCTAGCTTCGATTTGGGCAGGTGGTGTTGCTGGAAGAATCGCTGCTTTTGGACTGCGCGCATTTGCCACTACCGGTGCCGTTGGAGCAGCGGTGGCAGGCAATGTAGTTGTTAGAGGAGGGCTGATTTTGGGGGCGGAAACGCTTGGATTTGTTGTAACAGAAAAGACATTACACCAATTACTTTTCGGAAAAGGTAACTGGGACAGTTTCTTGTCGGATTACGTTAAGGCCTATTTATTGTTTGGGGTATTAAAAGGTACGGGCAGGTTGTATGAAGGATTGATCGCTTCAGGAAGGATACCTTATGGGCTGGCAAAAATCGCACAATTTGGAACTGAAGTGGGCACACTCACTGCTATGCAGGGAGTCTTTATTGCATGGGAAAATCTTCATCTGGACCCGGATAAGCAAAAGGATTTTAATCTCCTGGAACAGCTGTTACATAATGCTTTGTTTTTATCCCTAGTCAAGATTGGAATGGTGGGGTTGAATAAATTCCCTGCTTCTCTTTTGGCCAGATTGGATAAGAAGGCAATTGAGATGATGGACGCAAGGTCAAAAGCACTAGAGACAAAATTGGCGGAGATCAAGGACGCTAAGTCAGGACAGAAAGAATATAAATCCCTTCATAAAGAGATCAAGAATCTCTTGGAAGCGAGGAAGGATGCGTTGATCGATGCGTTAAGAAATGACGCTTTTAAAGGGAACGAAGTTGACATAGCAGCCACAAAGGCTACAATACAAGCTATCGAAAATAGAATCAGCGAAATAAATAGTATTGGAGCTTTGTTCAAATTTAATATTCAACAAACGGAACTTGATTATGTATTCACATTTGAGGGTGATCCAGCTGAATTGAAAGTTACCCTCGAAGGAAGAAGTACGACCGGGGTTACCAGCAGGTTCGAGCGTGTACAGGATGCAAAGAACAGTGAGATTTACAAATACCAGGTTGCCAATCAGCCGCCAATATATTTAGAGAAAGTTACGAAGGGCGCTAAACCAAGGCTATCACCATCCGAGGTGGCCAAAATGAGGGGTATTAGCTGGACGCAGGCTGTAGATGCATTTTGGAAGGCGGTACAGGAACAAAATTTCAAGTACGATTTTGATTTTATTGGAAATGTCGAGACAAATATTAGGATCAAAGAATTAATCGAAAATGGTTGGCGGCCAGGACAAAAGTTACCGAAGGAAGTTGGTCAGTGGCTTGAAAAATATTATGCGAGAGAAAAGCCTTCGGAATCTGAAATGACTAAAGGTGAGAAGGGGTCGGAAGGAACTGCTGAACAACCATCCAAGACCTTTGAAGAAAGATTGGCTGAAGCGTGGACCAAACCATTTCCACCCAGGCTGAACGACTGTATCAAAAAACTTAGGAAATTAAATGTGCCTGAGGATACTATTCTGGATATTATCCGCAATGCTGGAAATGATCCAAACCCCAACGTGTTCTTTGGTAACCTGAATACATTTCTCAAGAACGGCCGAAAGATAGTAGGCGAGAAAAGTTTTGCGACGATCTTAGAAGGGCTTTCAAACGCGAATAATTTCAGGCCAGCGAAATTACTAATGACGGCCGTTGCGAATGGACAGAATATAGAAGGACTAACCGATGTATTGCCCCTGGAGGATGTAGCAAAACTCTATGACCGCGCTTCTTTTGCAAAAGATGCTGATTTTATAAAAGACCTTAAGAAAATGGTGGATCGCGTAAAGGGGAGCAGAGATGATATTTTTACGTTGATCAATGAAGCTGGGACCGGAAGCGATGGCTTTTTTAAATTGAAGAAAGCTCTTGACCGTCTTGGTCAGGGTAAGTTTACTCCACAGCAAATAAGAGTAGAACTTGAATTCGGTATTAGGCTTGAGGAAGCTATTTCTGCCGGTTCTGATGAAGCGGCTAAAACGCTATTTAAAGAACATGTTACAGGAAAGAACAAAACAACAGGCAAGTTCGAAGTAGCAGAGTCACTAAAAGATACGAAACCTGGGGACCGGGCGTCGAAATTTGTTCGTGACCACATGAGCGAAATAGAAGGCAAAATCCTGGAGCCAGGGGGCAAGGAAATTGATCTTATTAAGTGGGGCGTTATAAAAGATGCAGTTGAAAAAACCGACCTGCCAACGGTTGTAAAAAACGATATCATTGGAGAAGTGTGGGCATCAGCTAAAATAAAAGCATATAAAAACCAAGGCTTCAATAAAGCTGTCCGGGAAGTACATATTATGATACTCGACGCAAATGGTAAACCAACTGGAAGGTTTGCAAAACTGGATGCCGTCTTATTTAGAGGAGCAGAAATGAGGTACAAGGAGTTTAAAGCTTCTGAAACTGCAGAACTTTCAGGCAGGCAACAAGAGGTATATGATAAGATAAAGAATGAAGACGACATTAAGGACTTAATGCCCTTCGGCGATAGAGCAGAGGAAGCATTTGGAAAAGGAATGACAAAATTCAAATCACAAGAGGTAGAGATTGAAAGGCCAAAATAAGTTTCTATAAACCGAAAAATCACTTAAGACTTCACCATGGGATTCGTATTGGGAGGACTAATTAGCAAGAATAGGATTTCAGCATCCGATAAGGAAATACTCAAGATGCTTGGAAGAGAAAACTATTCCGGACCTAAACGGATAAATATGGAATCAGCTACATCGGCCGAATTTTTTGGAGTCGGTATAGCAAGCGTCGATGGTTTAACAATGATATTAGGGAGAGACATTCCGCATTCCTGCTCATTTGAAAAATCATCATCATCAAGCCTTGATGAAACATTGGAGAGCCTTTCCATAAAAGGAGATATTCTTTGTTTTTTGGTTAATAGTATTTCGGATACTTATGCATGGTCTATTTTTAAAAATGGCAAAAGAGTACGAGGTAAAAGCGTCGCAGAAAGGAAAATATTGTCTGACTTTGGCAATGAAACCGAATACGATAGAGGAATTGAAACGAATGACGAGGGACTGATTCATTTGATAGAAAAGTTTACAGGCCATTCTTATTTTGATCTGGTATTTAATAAACAAATTCCGGTCAATGCTTATTATGATTAAAATGGGCATCGCTAAATAATTTGTAAAACAGTAAATAGTCTTGAAGGTCTCTGAGAAAACCACGAGTGTCGCCATAGGCCATCGAACCCAGGAGATGGACAAGCGCTTCTTTCAAAAAGGAGGGGAGCAAACTTCTTTGCCCAATCACTCGGCAGGCACCTTTTTCTTTACTAAGGGACAAAATATTCGTCCCGCAATACAGGCCAAGCTTACTATCGGCCAGCCGAACGATAAGTATGAACAAGAAGCGGATGCAGTAGCCGAAAAAGTAGTGCAACGATTCGCGATGCCTGATGTGTTGACAAAAAAAGAAGCCGGAGGTCAGACTAAATCATCATTGGCATCCACCATTAGCCCATTGGTCCAAAAAAAATGTGCGTCGTGTGAACAGGAAGAAAAATTGCAAAAAAAAGGAGAGGAAGATTTGGTTCAGGAATCTCGCCCGGACTTGAGCCGAAAACCGATTTTTGAAAGTAATGCAGAGCCCCCGGACGAAATAAATAATATTCAAAGAAAGTGCTCTGAATGTGAGAAGGAAGAGAAGGTGCAGAAGAAACAGAATTCACTGGATTCTCCAATCGCGTCATCACATATCGAAAGCAGTTTGAGTTCTTCTAAAGGAGGGGGCACGTCTATGCCTGCCGCCACAAAAGAACAAATGGAAAATTCTTTTGGTGTAGATTTTTCGCATGTACGATTACATCGCGATAGTTCGGCAGTACAGATGAACAACGTGCTGGGTGCCCAGGCATTTACCCAGGGCAGTGATATTTATTTTAATAGCGGGAAATACAATACTGATACTTCAGAAGGAAAACATTTGCTGGCCCATGAGCTGACGCACGTGGTGCAGCAATCGAATTTTATACAACGGGAAAAAAAAACCGCCGCTGATGCAAAACCGCGTAAGATAAATTATAAGAATGCGGAAACACAAAATAGGTCTTTGTCGACGCCAGATTCACTAGGCTGGGAAAGTAAACTGGAGTCGGTAGCAGGTGGATTATATAAGGGATGGTTTGACTTGTGGAAAGCAGGCAAATACAATGAATTTGCAGATGCTGTCGCTCAATATCAATCAGATAAGGGATTTAAGAAGGATGATGTTGATGGTATCCTCGGATTGGGTACATGGGCTAAGATAGGTGGATATGGCGAAGCTGTTGCTGGAATTCAATCAGTTCAATGGAAACGATCCAAAGATACTTGCACGATTGCATCAGAAGAACGAATAAACAGGGGACACGAACTCGCTACTGGTAAAAAATTTCAATTGGCAAAAGATAAATCGCAGAAGACATTTAATATCATATTACAAAGCATTGAAGGCAGGATGGGTGATATAGATGAGGTGTATCGTGGCGCAGGAGCAGCAGGTGCAATGGTGTATGCGGGCCTGGCGACATATGTACCTGAGGCTGATATCTGGACCGGAGGATTGCGACCCGGCGCACCTATGCAGGTGTGGGGCCATAAGGATGCGTACAATCTTTTGCGTAAAGGAGTTGTCGAATACAAAGTGAAAGGGGTTACTAAAACCAGGCCCATAAAACCGAATGATGCTAATTTCTATGGAACGTCATTTGTTTTTGTGCGCTATGATAATCCTAAAAATCCCACCCAAATGTTGGTTCGTCATTTCGATACTCCCGAATGGGTAAGCAAGACTAGTTATAAAGTATGGGTCGCAGCAAATCTTAACTGATTGGAGAGTTGTAAGTATTAAAAAAGATGAAAATAAAAGAATCTAAAAATATTTTGTCGACTAATTCTAGTATCGCTTCTCCTTTCTTTCAAAGGAAAGGGGATGATAATTTTTTTCAATCTTCTAATACATCATTTTTCAATTCCGGTTCAGCGACGCAAATACAACTCGCCCCCGGCGACAAACATGATTTAACTGCTACAGCATTATCCGGCGATCCCATCCTTGAAAAAGCATTTGACAATGAAGCCGTCATTGGAAAATTCTCAAATGCAAAGGGCACTCATGTAAAGAAGATACAGGAAGCCCTGCTGCAGCTCGGAATTGCTTTGCCTGAATTTGGTGCAGATGAAAAATTTGGAAAGGAGACTGAAGACGGAGTAAAGGAATTTCAGCAAAAAGCCAGTATGAGCCCAAAGGAATGGGACGGCATTGTCGGTAGAAAAACGATCGGGCTCCTGGACAGAAGTTTGCGTAACAACAGCATTTCCACCGACAAGGATTTGGCACAGGATGACTTCACTGTTAAAGATGAAAAGAAAGATGAAGCCTGCAAAGGCAAACCAACGGAGCAAACCTGTCCTGATCCAAATACTGACGTAAGTACAGCTGCCGATGAAGCGATCACGATGATTGACAAAGTACTTGCGGAACAGCTACCTCCAGTAAAAGATAAAAAGGCCGACTATCCATCCATATTCGATCGCATATTCAGAAATAACGATAGCCGGGACCTGAGTTTGAAAGTAACCGAGGTAAAAGCAATCTATGAACAGATAAAGGATTTTATCGGCAAATTAAAAACGGACAAGACGCTAACGCGATGTGGTACTGATTGTGATGGCGGTTGCAGAAGTGGTTCACCTGCTTATCACACTCCGACAAAGGAGGGAAGTCACATCATTACATTTTGTCCTGGATTCAGTAAAGATAAAGACAGGATCTTAATTGTGATTCATGAATCACATCATGCAGCCGTTCCCGGCTCAAGCGATAAGGCGTATGCTGAAACCCGATTGTTCGATAAGCTGGATCATACTAAGGCGTTATTGAATGCCGCATCTTTTCATGTCTATGCAGCGTGGGTAGATACACCCGGAAGTCAACCCATTGGTCAACCGGTCAAAGACACGAATTTAATTAGCGATAAAACTCAAAAAGATAATGTGAACCTGTCACTGGCATTCTTAGAACAATGGTTCAGGTTAGTTCCTTTTGATGTATCGCAAACCGTTCAAGGCACACAGGAAGCAAGAGAAAAAGGAAGATATACCAAGAACAATGCAAGGGTATTTATGGAAGAGGTCTTCTCTAAGTGGTTTGGATTAACAAGACCACCAGCTGTGCCAAATGAAACAGATATTAAAAAACTTCGTGCTATTGATGAACGCGTCAACCTCATGGACAAGGCATTTAAAGTACCGTTTGTGATACTCGAAACAAAGGATCAAAGTTTCTGGACGGAAGGTCCTGGGGCAGATATCGCCTTGAATGAAAATGTACTGAAGTTAGATAAAGAACATATGATCATTGCGCTGTTACAGGAGCTGGTACATGCCACTCCAAATATTAGCGCCGATACGGAATCCCTGTACGTTGGAACTGTAAATGACATGAGGAATTTGAGAGGATTAGATCCTTAAAAAAGAAACCAATTGGAATGAATGTAAATAACAGTAGTAAGATTGCTTCATCGGTAATTTAAAAACTGAAGTTGGTTATACAAAAATGAAATCGCACGGCTATTATAGTGCATCATTAGCGCCAAGCAAGCAGGCTGATCTTTTCGCCAAAGAAAGAAAGAATACATTTTTTAATTCAAAGAACTCGTTCTTTTCTCCTCAAACAAATTCTTCTTCATTCGTTCAGCCTAAGCTAACCATTAACCAACCCAATGATAAATACGAAAAGGAAGCTGATACGGTAGCCAATGATGTAGTAAACCATCCTGGCATTGCTCCGGTGCTGCAACGCAAAAACATCAGCAGCATTCAGCGTAAGTGTAAAGAATGCGAAGAGGAAGAGAAAATGGTACAGGAAAAACCAGAAGGCAATACGGCCACGGCTTCGCCCTCGCTTTCGGGTCGTATTGCAACTACATCAGGAAAAGGAAATTCCCTGCCCGCAAAAACACTAGCCGAAATGAATTCCTCTTTCGATACTGATTTCAGCGGAGTGCATATTCATAATGACAGTGAATCTGCTAACATGAATAAAGAATTGCATGCCCAGGCTTTTACGCACGGAAACGACATTTATTTCAACGCAGGTAAATACAATCCGGAAACTACAAGCAGGCAAACAACTTTTAGCACATGAGCTGACGCATGTGATTCAGCAAGGTCAGGCGCCTTCATCTGTTATTTCCAGAAAAATATCAGTTGAGAATCCGGATAATAATATCCCTAATCCTGGAGGTGCAGGATTGGTGCAAACCAATGTGGTTACAGTGTTGGATTATATGTCCAAACTATGCCCTGATACTGGTATGATGGCCAACGGAGGATCTATTGATTTAGTGGATACTGGATTTTGCTTCCCGTCTGTCAAGCAAAAGGACGGCACGTTTAAAAGCCCTTCTGAGTTAAGTGCTCATCCTGTTTCCTGCGAGTGCATATGCGAAATGATCATGGATCCGTTGCAGAATATTATCATCCGTATTGATGATACCAGCAATGGCAACGCCAGTACTAATTCTACTCCTGGGGGCGCCATCATTTCTGTGCCTTCACCTAACATGAAAACAATTGCTGTACGAGGCGCAACGGGAAAAACTATTGGTTCGCCTCATTTTATTGTTCTGGGTCACGAATTATGCGGTCATCATTTTCTTGTGAGGAGGGGATCAGATGAAAAAGAAAATACACAAAATTTTTCGCGGGGCGGACATGATCCTGCTATAAAGAGGGAAAACCTGATGCGGGAAGAACACGGACTAGAAAAAAGGGGAACCTTCCGTGATCCATGTTGTGGAATATTAGAATCCACAGATGAGGACCTCAAAAAGACAAGCGGCAAATGTGGTGATATTTTTGAAAAACAAAAAGATGAAAAAGGGTACGGTTGCCAATGAGTGTAAACACTGGAGGGAGGAATACAACAAACTGAACGGCACAAGTTTTACAACAGATGATACCATTCCTGAAAAACCATTAGAGACATTACCCGCAACGTGGCGCATAGAAGTATTCTTTAAAAAGGATATGCCTCAGGCATGGAATACCCTGGAGCAAAGTTTGACTGCCGATGGAAAAGATGCACTCGAAGTAGTAACGATACTTTTAACCAAGCATCCTGAATTCAGTGCCCAATTATCAGGGAATGCTTCTTCCGATAAACCGGCAAGTGATCCTACGTATAACAAGCGACTGGCCAACCGGAGAGCAGAATTTATTTTGAAAGACCTTTTGAAAAAAGGCTTTGAAAGAAAACGTATCGTAACGTTCGACAATGATTGCGAAAAGTTAAGTGAGGGTGTCCACAATTGCAGCGACTCCGAAAGTCAAAAAAAATCAAATGAATTGGACCGGAACGTTGAAGTAAAACTCTTTTAATACTCGATGAATTCGATTCGTATAGTAAACACCTTTTTCGTGAATAAACATATTGACCCATGTCTGACAAGAATTCAAAACCTCTTTCTCTTCAATGGAACCAGCTAACACTGGATGCCATCAAATATACTAAGACCTCCCCACCGTTAGCGGCCAGGGCGCTGGCCATGGTACATACAGCGATGTATGATGCATGGTCTGTTTACGATGACTGTGCTATTAGCGTCCATACGGCTCTTTACATTAAAATCAAAGAAGAGAAGGATTGCACAAAAGAGAATAAACGAAAGGCGTTCAGCTATGCAGCCTATCGCGTATTGATGGAATTGTTCTGGCTGGCATTGCCTCCGAAAAATAAGAACATGTTTCGCGATTTCATGTGCGAGTTGGGATATGACCCTGATGATACGTCACTGGATATTACTCATCCGGCCGGAATTGGTAATCTGGCGGGCAAGCTAGTGATTGAGGATTGTGCGGGCGATGGTGCTAACCAACATGGAACACTTCATTCACCACCATGGTCAGACTACACAGGCTATACGCCGGTCAATCCCTGGGATAAAGTAATTGACCTGGATCACTGGCAACCATTACGCACCGAAGGACCGCCCGGTGAGTTTAAAATACAAAGCTTCCTCGTTCCACATTGGGGACTGGTAAAGCCCTTTGCATTATTGTACAACTGGCAGTGCCGGCCTCAGCCTCCATTTAAAAAGCACCAGGCACAATTCAAAGAACAGGTGAAGGAAATACTGTCCATAAGTGCCGGACTGACCGATCGGCAAAAGGCCATTGCGGAATATTGGTCGGATGGACCAGGAACCTATACTCCTCCGGGTCATTGGTGCGAGATTGCGCAGTATGTTGCCATCTCCAAAAAGTATGGCAATTATGACTGCATCAAATTATTCTTTGCCCTGTGTAACGCTTTGTTCGATTCATCGATCGCGTGCTGGGAGTGCAAGCATCAGTATGATTCAGCGCGGCCGATCACAGCGATCCGAGAACTGTATAAAGGAAAAGACGTCCAGGCATGGGGTGGTCCCCAAAAAGGAACACTATCAATTAAGGGCGAAAATTGGCAATCGTACATTGCCACGCCTCCCTTCCCAGAACACGTTTCCGGTCATAGTACATTCAGCAGAGCCGCGGCGACGATACTACAATGTTATACAGGCAGTGATAATTTTGAAGGGTGTACCGTGATCGAAAAAGGCTGCTCTGGAATTGAGAAAGCTTCCGTGCCAAAGCAGGAGGTAACCTTGGAGTGGGCAACCTTTACAGAGGCCGCAGAGCAGGCGGGAATATCACGACTATACGGCGGAATCCATTTTACCAAGGCCAACCAGGATGGTCAGCAGTTGGGAAAAGAAATCGGCAAAGTCGTATGGGAACGAGCATTGATCTATTTCAATAACAATTAACCTTTTGTGGTGCTTGAATTAGCATCGATTGTTTTCAGTTGATTAAAACATACAACACTATGGCAAAAGCAAAAAGAACTTCAAGAATCCGCTACCGTTTCCAGTATGCGGCGAAATTTATTTGTACTGCGAATATCCCAGGCACTTCGCAAACTACAGACGCGCTGCTTCCAGGTATTTACCAGACGGCTGTTAATATTCATAATCCCCAAACCATAAAAGTCAGAATAAGGAAAAAGATTGCCTCACCTCTTGGTATCTCTGAGTACTTTGACGATGGCCTGGAACCCGATGGAGTGATACGTGTAACCTGTGCCCAAATCAGGGACTTCGGTCTCACGTTTATCCATGGCTTTGAAGGGTTTCTTGTGATTGAAAGTACGCATAGCCTTGACGTGACAGCCGTCTATACCGCAGGAGGTCGGCAGGAGCAGGTGTCAAGTATCGATGTAGAACAGATTAGGGAGAGGAAACTTTAAGGCAGTATGAATTTCCGTCAAGGTAAAAATTACGTTCCAGCTAGTTCTGAACATTCCCCTTTCTTCTCAAAGGAAGGAAAGAGTAACTTTTTTCACAAGGGTGAAACATCAACGTCAGGATCATTTTTTAATACACACGGCGTAATGGCTAAATTAACTATCGGCAGTACCAACGATAAATTTGAGAAGGAAGCAGATGCGATGGCGGACAGGGTAGTACTAGGCCAAGGTCGTAATAATGCATTTCAAACAAATCCCAGTTACTCCAACCCGCCTTCTTTGTTAACCAAATGTGCCGAGTGTGAAGAAGAAGAAAAATTACAGGAGAAACATGATTCAGCCGATTCTCCAACATCTCCAGCTCATGTTGAAGGCAAGTTAAATTCCTCAGGAGGAGGCGGTTCTCCGCTTCCCCTCAATACGAGGATGCAAATGGAAAATTCCATTGGAGCCGATTTTTCAGGCGTCCGCTTACATACCGATAGTAATGCTGTGCAGATGAATAAAGACTTACAGGCACAAGCATTCACCCATGGTAATGATATTTATTTTAATTCAGGAAAATATGACGTAAGCAGTAAAGGAGGACAAAATTTACTGGCGCATGAGTTGACGCATGTTGTTCAGCAGCAGGCCGTGCCAATAACACCAGGTCATTCTTCGGCCGCAGCACTGTCAATTGCAAATGGTGGTGTGCATAGTTCCGCGATGCCATCCGTTCAGCTAATGGGCGACTTGAGTAAAGTGCCGACTGATCTCGCTTGTCCTGTGGCGAATACTTCTCCCGGGAGTTCTGGTACGTCTGTCAGCTTTGCGACTGGCAATTCTATACTTAGTGCGGCGGAAAAATCTAAATTGTCAGCCGTAGCCGCAGCATGGCATGCTGGTGGTGAGGCAGGGATATTGCGTATAGATGGTTACGCCAGCATTGAAGGTGGTGATGTAATGAATTGGCGGTTGTCCTGTAGCCGTGCATTGGCTGTGGCTAGCGAACTTGAGGTTCCATCAGACGGTTCCCCAGGTGTTGCTAATACTAATCTCGAACTGTTTGCACAAGGTGAAACCAATGAATTTTCTACCGCCCTGGCACCCAACAGGCGTGCGGTAATAACAACAACCGGTGGTGCACCGGCTCCCGGTCCACCTTGTGGATTGACTATCAACGGGCCCGACGAAGTAGATCATTATTGTGCTGCCTATGTTCCCAGCGACGCGACTACTTGCGGAATCTTCCCTGCACCTAATATTCCGCTAACAGTGACTGGTGCGTCTGCGGGGACCACTCCGTCGTGGACAATTGTGCGCGGTAGCTCCAGAGCTTCCATCGTTGGGTCCAGCGCTGGCACAAGCATTAATATAAAAGGTGACGCGCCTAGCGGTGCACAGGGTGATGTAACGGTTCAGGTTACCGATGGTAATTGCACGGTCACTCATTTGATCACTGTTCGTGAGCCGACCACCATGCCGGCAGCCACAGTATCTTCATCGGGTCCGTCGTTCGTTCAGTTACTCGTGACCTACACTGCGCTTGACCAGTTTGGAAATCCAATGCAGGCGAATATCTGTTGGGATGAGACAGTAACGACATGTGCGCACAGTCATCCTGGCGGGGCTCATGCAAAAGGCGATGTAGGTACGAACGCGAATGGTCAGGTCATAGATCGCTTGAATATCTCTGTCGCAAGCGGCACACTCCCCGCTTCGCTGTGTGCTAAGTTCAACCAAACCATTACCGTCGGAGGGTGTGGACCTCTTGCCCAAAATGTAATCTTATTTCAGGCGAGCGGGGCCCAACTTATTCAGAACAGCAGCTGTACATCCGGGGATCCATGTCCATGAAGCCTGGAGATTATTACTTCAAGAATGTATCAAATAAGTGAATGCTGGTAACAAAAAATTGGATAAAAAAAGGACGAATGTGCAAAACAAAAGGTAATGACTACTATACGCAACATATCAGGAGCATAAAAGCCGAGCCATGAAAATCATTGCTATCTCTATTCAGAAAGGTGGATTCCGGTAAAACTACTTCAACAATAAACCTCGGTGCAGCTTTACAGCGAACGGGTAAAAAAGTATTGGTGGTAGATGCTGATCCACAGGCCAACTTATCGCAATCTCTGGGGATTATTGACGAACCCGAGAAAAATCTTTTTACCGAACTTAAAAAGGAAATGCTGGTGAAAGCAGTGACTCTGAAAGGATGCTGATCATTCAGACTAAATCCGGCCTTCCGCTTGTTCCTTCTTCTATTGAACTGGCAGGTGCTGAACTGGAATTGGTAAGTGTCTATGGACGAGAACAGGTATTTACATGGATGCTTGAGCCACTTAAGGGATATTATGATTTTATTTTAATTGATTGTCCTCCTGCCATTGGGATGCTTACGGTGAATGCTCTTGTAGTCAGCGATTATGTACTCCTACCGTTGCAAGCCGAGTTTCTACCTTTAAAAGGTTTGCGTAGCTTTATGCATCATTTTAATGTGATCAGGAGCAAGCTCAATAAGCGACTTGAAATATTGGGGTTTATACTTACCCGATTTGATGAACGGAAGACCATGAATCGTCAGGTGCTGCATCAAATGGAAGAGGAGTTCGGGGAGAAAGTATTTCATACACACATTCGCTCAAATATTCAATTGGCAAAAGCGCAGGAAGCGGGAACAGATATTTTTAATTTTGATAAGCATTCACATGGCGCAGAGGATTATCAGCGCCTGGCAGACGAATTAATAGCGAAGATTAACAAGTAAGAGGAGTTATTCATAAATACCATTGTGCTATGGCTAAGAAGCAGCAGCTATAAACCGCAGTATTTCCGGGGCAGACATTCTGTCACGGAGAAAATGAACAGACCGAAAATCGCTGAACCTTTCTTTAATGCCCACGATACCCCTGTCCAGTCCGAAAGATCTAACTCTTTTTTTCAAACGAAATTATCAATAGGGCAACCCAATGATCAGTACGAGCAAGAAGCCAACCGGGTAGCGGACAAAGTTGTAAATCAAAAAAGCCCTGCTTCTGTTGTCCAGCAAAAGGAGATCAGCAGTGTGCAAAGGTTGGCTACTTCTGAGGAAGATGAGAAAATGGGAACCAATGATGCCCGCATGCTTAAGAGATAAAGAAATACAGGAGAAGCCGGATGTCCAGCGATGTGTGCCGATTGTGAAAAGGAAAAAAAGGGAGGAGATTCAAAAAAAGGATAACCCTTTAGAAGAGGAAAAGGAGAAAGTGCAGACCAAATCAGAAGGTAATACATCAGCGCCACCATCACTTTCCAGTCGTATAAGCAATTCAAGCGGAAATGGGACGTCATTGCCTTCAAAAACACTGCACCAGATGAATTCCTCTTTCGGTGTGGACTTCAGCGGCGTTAACATACATACGGACGAATCGATCTGATAAGGATGAATAAGGAACTTAGGTCGCAGGCGTTTACACACGGCCAGGACATTTATTTCAATTCCGGTAAGTATAATCCTGAGACTTCCAACTGGTAAACAGTTATTGGCACATGAATTAACACATGTCGTGCAACAGGGAAGTAGTAATAGGCTACATTAATTCGGTGCTAACGAGCCTGTCACGATGGTGCATGCTGATAGTTGTTTAGGAGGGACAGACGCGACTAATTTGGGGATTACTTTTTATTTCAGACGCAAGGCTACACGCAAAACGATGACCTATTTGAGGCAACAAATACGCGGAAACCAAACAGATCCTGAAGAATAATGTTGCCTTAACTCTGAAAGCAGATTTTAACTGGACTCTGCTAGGTGGCGGTGGAACTTTTGACCCACTGGTTCAAAATGCTGCCGGGGATTGGAGTTACTCAGCTGATGCTTCTGCATTAGGAACTGGCGATACCTTTGCCGGAAGCCGTGGAATACCGGTGTTGGTTGTTGATCATGTCGAGGATTCCGGGGGAGGTGTAACGGTTACGCAAGATCAAACATTTGATGCTTCCTACTCCGGGAGAAATTATGCGGCAATCGGAGTCAACCAAAAAAATCCTAACCCGGGCTTGTAATCATCTGGCACATGAACTTTGGCATGTTGGTCAGGGAGAGGGTCATGATCCAGCCTTCGGCACGTTGGCAGCTTGCCAGGGAAATGACGTAAGTCCTGAGTTCTGTCGTGGGCTAAGAAACATTGTGGCTCCGGTTGGAGATTTTCCTGTGCCATCAAAGACCACAGCAGTTGCGTAAGCAGATAATTTGAAAACGAAAATTTAGATTGATATGCCGGTTTATATTGACGAATTGGAGTATATCAGCCAATTAATAGAATTCAGGCTTAGTCAATATTTTCCTCCAGGGAAAAGCGTGAGTGAACCTACATTGCCTGTCTATCAATCACTGGCATCTTCCTTAGCAAATTTTATACTTCAGAACAAGCTGACTGTTGGTGAGGCTTCTCTATTGTTGATTGCCCTCACGCCACATATACAGCCTGACCTTTTTGATGCTGCTATTGATGGCGTTATTCCACAAGGAGGTAATTTTCCAAAGCTTGGAGGTGTGCGTGGCAAAAATGCACGTGGCTTTTTGCCAACAGGAGAAACCGCATTGTTTATATTAGGGGGAAGCGACCTGGAAACAAGACTTTCCGTCCAACAACTTTTTGGTGCTGATCATTTATTCGCTGCTGAAGAAGATTCTTTGGCTTGAAGAAATGCCACCGGGAGAACCACCGATGAGCGGGAGGATCATTCTTTCGCAGGACTACGTCGATATTTTCATCTTTGGAAAGCCAACTCCTCCACACTTTAGCATGAGCTTTCCAGCTAAACGAATTAAAGAGGAAAGAGATTGGTCATACCTTGTCATCAATGCAGAACTACAAAGTCAAATTGCAGAGATCATAAGCTGGTTAAAGTATAATGATGAACTCTTATCTACCTGGCAAATGGGCGACCGTCTGAAAAAAGGGTATAGGGCATTGTTCTATGGTCCTCCAGGTACCGGTAAGACGCTGACGGCAAACTTGCTTGGGAATGAGCTTGGCCGGGAGGTATATAAGATTGACCTCTCCATGATTGTGTCAAAGTACATCGGTGAAACAGAGAAGAACCTTGAACTGTTATTCGCCCGCGCAGAGGACAAAGGATGGATTTTGTTTTTTGATGAAGCCGATGCTCTATTTGGAAAACGTACGAGTGTCCGGGATGCGCATGATAAATACGCCAACCAGGAAGTTTCCTACCTGCTTCAACGCATTGAAGACTATAATGGGCTTATCATTTTAGCCACGAACATGAAAAGTAACATCGATGATGCTTTTATGCGGCGGTTCAACACTGTTCTGAAATTTCCTTTCCCGGATGCGAATGAACGCGCTAGCATATGGGCAAAGTCATTCCCGCAGCAATGCATTTTTGCGAAAGATCCTAAGGGAGAGAATGGCGATGTTGGACTTGATATCCCGGAGGTGGTGAAAAAATTTGAACTGGCGGGCGGAAGTATTATAAATGCCGTTCACTATGCAAGTCTTAAGGCTGTTGAAAGACAAGAGCAAAATGGCAGCGTTCATGTGGATCCGGCTGTGAATGGAAATCACCGCTACGACTGACCGTAACCTGGTCATCTGTCTAACGGACGTTATACAAGGCATCAAAAAAGAACTTACCAAAGAAGGCAAGCCATTTCTGGGATGAAGCCTTTCGTCTTCCAAAAACTGCGCAATTCTAGCCTGAGGATTTGATCCCTCTCAGTCGGATCAATATTGGGAATTTGGAAACAAAACTCCTAAAATGGGAATATGTCCATGATTAAAGTGCATTTTTTGGCCCTAATTGGCGTTTCCAGTCCAAGGCATGATATTTCCAATAGATGATCGCAGAACCCCAAACCCATGAAAACGAGTTTCAAATTCTTCTTCTACTTGATCTTCTACACCGCGCTTTCTTTCGCTGTGTTCTATGGTCTTGCTGAAGCATTCGTCAAACAACACATTACATTTTTTTCCTTTGGTTTATTGGCCATTGTTGTATTAGGAATTGCAGGTATGATGCGTAGCCTGGATTCAAGCCCAGGGATCACTGCTTAGGATTTCCATACTCCCATATTTTAAACTTTACTCCTGTTCCGTGAAAAGAACAGGATTTTTTTTATCCAAACACAAGCTCTTAACTTCATCTTAAGTTTTCTTCTAACTATGAGAGCTTGGGTTCTGGAGAATATTTGTGATTTGCACGACAGAAAAAAATCCTCTTGTTATGATCGACTGTTTCCTTGCCGGAACCAGGCGAGTCATGAAGTAAGGATCAGAGTATTATGTTGCGGAGTATGTCATACCGAACTTGATGAGATAGAAGGCAGAACACCACCTGCTTCATTTCCGATGACTCTCGGTCATCAGGTTATTGGGGTGATAGACAAAGCTGGTCCCGAAGTCACATCGATTCAAGATCGGCGATAGGGTAGGTGTTGCATGGATCTATTCGGCATGTGGCGAATGTCAAGACTGCCTTGCCGGTCGGGAGAATCTTTGCACTTATTTTAAAGGGACAGGCAGGGATGCAAATGGTGGCTATGCTGAGTATATGATAGTCAATGAAAAGTTTGCATATCTTATTCCGAAAGTATTTACGGATGCGCAAGCAGCTCCTTTGCTTTGCGCGGGTGCAATTGGATACAGGTCGTTGAATCTAACGGGACTTATCAACGGACAAACGCTGGGACTAAGCGGTTTTGGCGCATCCGGGCATCTGGTACTTAAGATGGCAACATTTCTATTTCCTGATTCAAAGATACTGGTATTCGCAAGGAATAAGACTGAACAGGAGTTTGCCAGATCATTAGGCGCATATTGGGCTGGTGATTTCAACGAGGCACCTCCCTTTAAAGTGCATGCTATCATCGACACCACGCCAGTGTGGAGTACTATCTTGCAGTCATTATTAAATCTGCACCCTGGAGGACGATTGGTTATTAATGCAATAAGAAAGGAGAACGTCGATAAAGAATCACTGTTGGCAATCAATTATTCTGAGCATCTTTGGTTGGAAAAGGAGATCAAGAGTGTTGCTAATATTGTGCGTAAGGACGTAGAGCGTTTTCTTGAACTGGCGGCTAGCATTCCTATCGTTTCTGAAGTCGAAATCTATCCTTTCGAAAAAGCAAACGAGGCGATCCTCGATCTTAAACATAAGCATGTTAAGGGTGCAAAAGTTTTGATGATGTCACGCTAAGTTCTTTTGACATAACTCTTACCATCTGACAGTCGGTAATAAATGATCGTGGCTTTGAGTCCGTCGAGGCGTTTAAGCCGTCTGTCTAAAAATCACTGGCAATTTTTAGCAATTCCATTTTTATTTCCACTTTTAGCACAGAACAGTTCACTAAAAATGTATACAACCAATAGAATTTCAAAAAGCTCGCTCCGGCTTCTCCTTTTAATCTTTGTCGGTGTTTCCTGTAAGACAGGTACCAAGGTCGCAGACACGACGCCACCAGAAGAAAACAGATTTACTACGACCATCATTTCGAAACCGGGCGCTTTGGATGAGCCGATGGAAATGGTTTTCACCAACGATGAGAGGATTTTATTTGTGGAACGCAAGGGCGCTCTAAAATCATTCGATTTGAAAACCAATCAGGTAAAGACCATCACGACAATTCCGGTTAATACAAAATACACCAACAAAGAAGGTCGCGTAACCGAAGCTGAAGAGGGATTAATGGGAATTGTTGCTGATCCAAACTTTGATAAGAATCATTGGATATACATGTACTACGCCGACACTGCCGAAGCAAAACACGTTCTGGCGAGATGGGAGCTTCACGGCGATTCATTGTATGCAAATACGAAAAAGATTGTTCTGGAAGTCCCCACTCAACGGGAGACCTGTTGTCATACGGGGGGAGGAATGGTATTCGATAAGGATGGAAATCTCTTTCTCACCACGGGAAACAATACCGGTAATCCGACCGCCGGCACATCTGGTTTGGATGAACGTCCGGAACGCTCGAGTTGGGATGATCAGAGAACTGCCGGGAACACAAATGACCTTCGTGGAAAGATCCTGAGAATCCACCCCGAGGACGATGGCACTTATACTATTCCTAAAGGCAATCTCTTTCCGGAAGGAACCGCAAAGACGAGACCTGAGATTTATACGATGGGACACCGCAATCCCTGGAGAGTTTCAATCGACAATGAAACCGGATATATCTATTGGGGAGAGGTTGGTCCCGATGCATCGAAAGATTCCATCATTGGTCCACGTGGATATGACGAGTTTAACCAGGCAAAAAAACCAGGGTTTTTCGGATGGCCATATTTCATCGGTGATAATAAGGCCTACAGCATGTTCGACTACGCAACGGATAGTGTAGGCGAAGTTTTCAACGCAGAGCATCCCGTAAATAAATCACCTAATAATACCGGCCTTACGGAATTACCGCCCCCACAGAAGGCTTTCATTTGGTATCCTTATGCAAATTCGACTGAATTCCCTCTTGTGGGAAGTTCAGGACGTAGCGCAACAGGTGGACCGGTGTTCAGGTCATCGGATTTTGAAAATGCGAAACGACCATTTCCCGGATACTTTGAAGGCAAATGGTTGATTGTGGAATTCATGAGAGGTTGGATCATGACGATTACGATGGATGACGAGGGAAACTATAAATCAATGGAAAGATTCCTTCCAAAGGAAAACTTCAGCAGTGCCATTGATATGAAATTCAGCCCTGACGGAGACCTTTATGTTCTTGAATATGGATCCGCATGGTTCAGAGGAAATGAAAATGCGCAGATCGTGCGGATAGAATTCAATGGCGGAAACAGAAAGCCGGTAGTGCATGCCGCCGCTGACAAATCCGCGGGCGCCATACCACTTAACGTGAATCTATCATCAGCAGGTACTCTTGATTATGATGACTATGACAAGAATGCTTTAAAATACGAATGGGTCGTAAAGTCTGATAATGGCTTTGAAAAAGTAATAAACGAACCTAATCCCACTTTGACCCTGGATAAGGCCGGAACATATTCGGTTAATTTCACGGTTACGGATTCAAAAGGTGAAAAGAACAGCCAGATGCTGGAGTTGAAGGCAGGCAATGATCCGCCTGTTGTGGACATCGACATTGCGGAAGGGAACAAGACATTCTTTTTTCAAAAGAGCAAAGTTGCCTATAGTGTTAGCGTGGCGGATACGGAGGATGGCACGCTCGCAGACGGAAAAATCAAAAGCAACGAGGTGGCTATAAATTTTGATTATGTGCCGGAGGGATTTGATTTGATAGAAATCGCGCAGAACCATAGAGCAGCTGATGAATGGGCTGTGTTTTCTACGGGGCTTAACCTGATTAACAAAAGCGATTGTAAATCATGCCATCTAATGGATAAAAAATCTGTTGGCCCCAGCTACCTCGACATTGCCGTAAAATACAAGGACAATAAAAAGGAACAGGAAAGGATAGCGACAAAGATAATCGAAGGTGGAAGTGGAGTTTGGGGAGATCATGCGATGAGTGCGCATCCGCAGATAACGGTGCAGGACGCAAATTCGATCGTGAAGTATATCGTTGGACTGGCAGAAAAGAAATCTACAGCGAAAGCGCTTCCACTTTCAGGCTCAATTGTTATGACCTCGCCGCAAGACGATAATGGCAGGGGTGGATATTTATTACGCGCTGCTTACAAAGATCGGGGAACGAAAGAACTCGGATCTCTTGCAGCTGAAAAAATTATTGCTTTGCGAAATCCGGTTCTTGATCCGGAGAAAGCCGACTCCTCAAAGGGTGTAATGCTGATGACCACACCAAGACGTTCCTTGAACATGGTAGGTTCGGGAGGACACCTGGGCTATCATGGTCTTGACATGACTGGAATTAAAGAAATTGAATTGCTGGTTCAGGCATCGCCGCGCTCTGGCGCTTCAGGTGGCACAATTGAAGTACATATCGATTCGCCGGAAGGAAAACTTATCGGAACTTCGGAAATGGTTGTCCCACGGGAGATCAACTTCCGACGCCTGATGGCAAGTAATCCGCAGCCATCGGCCCAAAATCGCCGGAATACCGGGACTCAACCTCCTCAACCTGATTTTGCGACACGTATGAGAATGTCGTCCATCCATGCCGTTATTCCAGTTGAGGTTGTTGATGGAGTGCACGATGTCTACTTTGTATTTAAGAGTCCTCAGGCTGCTTCGAATCAGATTCTGATGCAGGTCAATGAAATTGAATTCCGGCAAAGCCTTACGAAAGCGGAATAAGGTATAAGGTATAAGGTATAAGGATAGGGTATAGGGTATAAGGTAGGAGTTTGCTGGACATACTTAAAGCGGACCGTGAATTTTGCTAATTAATCCTGCTCGTTAGGGCAGGATTTTTTTGTGCCTTTGAGAATTGGGAAACACTAGTTCCATAATTGGGATTATAGGCCGGTAGAAACGCCTTTTTTGCGGCTTTTTTCAACATTTGGCCGGTGGCATAGTATTTAGATGTTGATAGTCATCAAACCAACTTAAATCAAAATGAAAACAACTTTTCTAATGTTCTTCTTCTTCATGGTGGCTTCTGCGATTGTATTTGCCGGCATCTATGTCTTCTTCCAGTCAGTAGTTGAAACAAACGCAATGGCCTTCTCCATAGGTATGGTGAGCATAATGGTCATTGGTATGTTGGGAATGATGAACAGCATCATTTCGCAAACGACTGTTGAAAAGCAAAAGATCTACTAACACTATACTAGGCTTAATCTGATCTAAAGGCTGCCCGAACAAGGCAGCCTTTCTTTTTTTTGTAAAAAGTATATTTGCTATGGACAACGGACCTTGTGAGTGGCGGATAAGAATCCATCTTACAGAAAGATCATTCATATTGACATGGATGCCTTCTATGCTTCAGTCGAGCAAAGGGATAATCCTGCGTACAGGGGTAAACCTATCGCTGTTGGTGGATTGCCGCAAGGACGTGGTGGAGTTGTGGCAACCGCCAGTTATGAAGCGAGGAAATTCGGCGTTCGTTCAGCCATGCCTTCAAAGAAAGCTCTCGAGCTTTGCCCTGATGTGATTTTTATACGGCCAAGATTTGAAGTATACAAGGCTGTCTCCACGCAAATCCGCGCCATTTTTCAACGTTATACTGATCTGATCGAACCACTATCGCTTGACGAAGCCTTTCTCGATGTTACGCAGGACAAGCAGCAGATCGGTTCCGCTATTGACATAGCAAAAGCAATAAAGCAGGCGATAAGAGATGAATTGCAGCTAACGGCTTCCGCGGGAGTGTCCATCAATAAGTTTATCGCTAAGATCGCTTCTGATATGAATAAGCCTGATGGTCTCACTTTTATCGGGCCTTCAAAAATACAATCCTTTGTCGATGCGCTTGGCGTGGAGAAGTTCTTTGGCGTTGGTAAAGTAACGGCTGAAAAGATGAAACGTATGGGGTTGCATACAGGCGCTGACCTCAAAAAACTTTCAGAATCAGAACTCGTCCGGCATTTTGGTAAGACAGGAAAATTCTATTACAATATTGTAAGGGGAATCGATGAACGCGAAGTTCAGCCACATCGCGAAACGAAGTCGATCAGCGCAGAGGATACTTTTCCCTATGATCTGAAAGAACTTGATGAAATGTATGAAGCTGTTGATAAGCTTTCACAAATTGTATGTGAAAGGATTCGACGTCACGGTTTAAAAGGCAGAACTGTTACTTTGAAGATCAAGTATCATGATTTTAAGCAGATCACCAGAAGTCAATCCTTGCCACTGCCTTTCGCTGATTGGGAAACTATACGAACAGCAGGGCGAAAGTTGTTGGGATCTACAGACCTTGAAGACAAGAGAATCCGGTTGTTGGGAATAGGTGTATCAAATTTCGAGGGGAGCGGAGAGATGACTGATGGACAGCTCAGACTTGATTATTAGTGTTCAAACAAGGCAATTTTGCGACATGCATTTGGAGTAACACCGTGAAATAAAATGCAGGGTCACGACGGACACTAAGCTTGCACTCCCGATAGCTATCGGGAGATCACAATCGATCACAAAGAGAAATGCGTTGTGGACTTGGTGGTTCTTCGTGGCCTTTGTGACCTGCATTAATCATCAAATGGATGAAAGGTCACGATCAAGATTGTTGCAGAATTAATTTGTTGCTACATCAGTCATTGCGGATAGAAATCATTCAGCCGGGTTTGTTGCTGGTGTCAGTGAGTTACAGTATGATATTAATTTTGTAAGATCAGATTCGTTGTCAAAATTCACATTGTTTTCTGAAATAAAAGTTTGAATTGCCTTCTTATGTTCTGGGTACAATTTGTGTAATGATGTTTTCGTCGGTTTGAATATTTTATTTTTGGAGCCAGAAAGAAATAGTCGTAATCTTTTCTGAAATAGACATCTTCATTTTGCAAGTAGAGTCCATTGTCACTGGAACGTCTTGCAGATCTCGCCGACGTTGATCCACCCGAACTTACACCGTATCCATTGTTGACGACAGTCTCCCTTCTAACTATGTTCAGTCTGAAACGAACAACCACCTTTATTGGACCCTCCTTTGAAATGATTAAACAGTATCCTTCTTTATGATCCCGGAAATACAAATCCGATTCAATACGCACGTACTCGACGATGTTTGCGCTCTCATCAAGTGCCAGCGTGTCTCCATTTTCATTAATAAGCTGGATCGTAGCATAAAGCAAGTTGTAGTTCAAAAGCATAACAGGAGACTTTTCTCCCATCGGAAGAATAGAAGACCTTTTTGGAACTCCGGATATTGGAATTGAACAGTGTCGGGTATGACTTTCGCCGGATGTTTTCCCGCTTTTACCAAGTAAGTGGAGCCCTGACTATATGCCGTTAATGAAAAGATCAAGCACCAAAACAAAAGTGCTTCAATTTTGGCGAAGAGTTGGGTACGAGATTGAAAAGCCTTTTGCATAACAATTCTTCATCCAAATTAACATTATTTACCTAACAAGACTTATCGGTTTGTAATAATTGGGAAAGCGTTTATCTTATAACCTATTCCATCCCACAAACCTATGACACCTGAAAAGAAAATCAATCGCAGAAAATTTATCGGATCAGCAACGGCCGCGTCACTGGCTTTCACCATCGTTCCCCGCCACGTCCTTGGAGGCCCTTCGTTTATTCCTCCAAGCGACAAACTGACAATAGCATATATTGGATGTGGTACACAGGGACTGAGAGAAATGGCTGAGTTGATAACAAACCCAAAAGTCCAGATCGTTACCGTGTGTGATCCAAACAAAAGAAGTACCGATTACATCGATTGGTCTGCCGAGGGGATACGAAATGGTATTCGCAAAGCTCTTGGCGACAACACCTGGGGAGAGGGTTTTAATGGAATTCCTGGTGGGAGGGATGTAGCGCAGGATTTTGTTGATAAGTTCTATTCGAAAGACAAAACCACAAAATTTAAAGGTTGTACATCCTATATCGACTTCCGCGAGCTTTTGGAAAAGGAAAAAGATATTGATGCCTGTAAGATCATGACCCCCGATCATTTGCACGCAACGATTTCTATTGCTGCCATGAAAAAAGGAAAACACATTGTAATCCATAAACCTATTGCCAACCGGATTTATGAATCACGACTCACCATTGATACAGCGAAGAACACCGGAGTAAGCACGCATCTGTTGGCGTGGAGTCAGCGTAGCGGTATGGACATGGCGAAACAATGGATAGCAGAAGGCGCGATAGGTACGCTGAAAGAGATCCACAACTGGTCATACCGGCCGGTATGGCAGCAGTGGACTTCAAATCCGGATGATACCCCTCCAATTCCAAAAGATTTTAATTGGGATCTCTGGTTGGGTCCGGTTCCGGAGAGACCGTATCACCCCAATTACACGCATTGTGTTTTTCGTGGTTGGTATGACTTCGGCGGCGGCAGTATAGCTGACATGGGTCATTATAGCCTCTGGCCGCTTTTCCTTACGCTCGGCATAAACAGTCCCGCCTACAGCGCCGAGGCGTATGCAACGACTACCCGTACCGTTATAAATCACGTAAGTCGTTCGGTTGAAAATAATGTAGCCTTTCCATATTCCTGCATCGTTCGTTTCAAGTTTGCACCACAGCCAACATTGCCGGCATTTGATCTGTTCTGGTACGACGGAGGTATGAAACCTCCAACGCCTGAGGAGATGGAGGTAGACGGCAAGGACCTTCCTCAGGAAGGAATGATGTTCGTCGGCGACAAAGGCAAAATACTTGGAGGTTTCCGCTGTGAAAAACCGGTCCTTATTCCCGAGAGCCGGATGAAGAGCTACATGGGAGACCGGACCGTGCCAGCCGAAGTCACTGACCGATCTGATGATACATGGATTGATGCATTCAAAAACAAAAAACAATCACCTGGCAGCTTCCTTTTAGCAGGACCCGTATCGGAAACGATAAACCTTGGCGCAATTGCACTTCGTGCTCGTAAAAGGGTCGTCTATGATGCAGCGGCCATGAAGATCACTAACGTGCCAGAAGCTAATCAATATTTAACGCGGGAGTATCGCAAGGGATGGGAGCTTTGATTAATGGCGTGTGGCGGAAACTAACATCCACGCTGTGGCCGATCGGCTTCGTGACATTGCTTGTTCTGACCGGATGTGGTCCATCGCAAAAACCAGAAGCTGATTTGCTAAAGCATCCGGTACTGGGTTCTTCTATTGAAAGTTTTGTTTCCAGCCTTCACGTTGATTCAATCAATGGTATTTATCCTGAGGCATCAGTTGCTACAGTCTCGCCGGGATTGGTCAAAGTAACATTAAGGTTTCAACTAAAGGATTCCGTTTGCCAGGATGATTGGAAGGTAACAATCAAACCTTCCTTTAAGCCCACGTTTTATTGGAGTCCGCATCTATCGCCTACTGAAGAGAACATTATAGCACAACATGTTTTCCGTGCGCCTGCATTGATTGTCGCGGACAATAAGAAGCAACTCACGATCATACCCGATTTGATCTGCTGCGGACAAAACCTCCACTAAAATGGTATATGGATCTTGATGCTCTGGATAACACTCTCACCATCGGATTAAGCAGGAGCAAGGTCACAGAGCATGTCCTTTTTGAACGCGACTCCGGAATGTGCCTTCCTCCAGCTTTTGAATTTGGATTTTATGTCATGACTGACACCGACAGCGCAAACCTTGCGGACCCATGGCGAAGGCCGCTCGCATTTCAATGGGAATTGTGGGGCAAACCTTTATTCAAACAGGGTGAACCCATTAGTGGAGATCTGGAACCATACGTGAAGCACACATACAATTGGGCATTCAGAACATGGAGCCGGAATGTGTGGCAGGAGTTTGAGCTAGGAAAGAAAAAAGTCGGTGCTCCAGTTTTTATTGTCAACGTTACGCAAAGTCCTAACTATCCCGGCGACATCAATGAACGTGAGTTCCGGTCCATCTGGAACCAGGCATGGTTTAGTTCACTTCGTTCTGCACAAGGCCTGTATCGTTACGCTAAAAGAGTCAACGATGCAGAGCTCTTACAAAAAGCGCTTATGACAAAGGAGCTGGCGTTGTTGTTTCCACAACGGGACGGATTGTTTCCCAGCGTGATTGCGACAGATATGGAGACCGTTGAGGTGAACGGAAAAAAGGTCTCACGATCAAAGGGATGGGCAACATATTACTTTGGAAATTCAAACAGAAATCCGATTGAGAAATGGAGATCGGCAGCAAAGGCACCACTCCATATTCTGGATATGAGTTGGACAGCCTATCTGATGCTGACCTGGTACGACGAACTGGAAAAAGACGAACGTCTGAAGGCATATGCAAAGAAATATGCTGACAAGTTGATTACACTTCAAGATTCCGCGGGTTTCTTTCCCGCCTGGCTGGACACCGAAACGTTGGAACCGCTTCCGCATTTGAGGCAATCGCCCGAGACATCAATGTCTGTAACATTTTTGCTTAAGATGTTCAAGTTAAGTCGCGATGAGAAATATTTGAAGTCTGCCGAAAAAGCGATGAACGCCGTTGTTGATAACGTCGTCCCTGTCAGTCGCTGGGAAGACTTTGAAACCTATTGGTCGTGCAGTAGCGTGTTCGATTCGCTCCTGGGCAAACGCATCGCTCGGAACAATGCTTTCAAGCAGAATACTTTTTCAATGTACTGGACTGCCGAGGCACTACTTAACTTCTACAATGAATCAAAAGATGAAAGATACCTCAGGATCGGTCAGCGGGTCTTGGATGAGCTGTTAATGTATCAGGCCGCATGGCAGCCACCGTTCATACCCATCAATGCATTGGGCGGATTTGGTGTGATGAATGCCGATGGAGAATGGAATGATTCAAGGCAAAGCTTGTTTGCGGAACTTATTGTTTTGTACGGTAAGACGTTAGATAATGAAGAATACATTCAGCGTGGACTGGCAGCGTTGCGTGCGTCTTTTGTTATGATGTATTGTCCCGAAAATCCGGAAACCAAAGCACAATGGGAGAAGGTATATCCTTTCTTTAATGAGAAGGATTATGGGTTTATGATGGAAAACTATGGTCATGGCGGTGAGACCAACGATGAGGGATTTGGCATTGGAGAGTTTACGATCTATGACTGGGGAAATGGCGCGGCAGCAGAGGCGTATAATCGGATGAGGGATCATTTGGGGGATAGTGTGCTGGTGGGGAATAGAGAGATAGGCAGTATAAAATACGAGTGGACTGAGTGCCTGGGTTTCTACGAACTGGTATAAAGAGATTAGGTAGTAGAAAATACTTGAGTGTTGTCTTATTGAATGTTGAGTGTTGAGTGTTCTTTGAACCTAACTGCTTCCGATCAGAACACTCAACATTCAACAAAACAACACTCAACACTCAAGTATTTGGATGAGAGATGTAAGAAATTATAATCTTAACTGATGAAGTTTACTTTTCGCGCGAAAATATATAAAGTTGGGATTAACCCATGTGTCGAGGTGCCTCGAAGAATCACCAGCGCGAATGACACCTCAAAGAGGCTATATACCGGTGAGAGGCCATATTGCTGACTATCCGTTTGAGCAAACCCTGGTTCCAGTTAAGGATGGACCGTACAGGCTGTACGTGAATGGATTGATGCTGAAAGGGTCGGACGCAAAAGTGGGCGACACGGTGACATTTAGCATTGAACAAAGTACCGCCAGGCGCAAGGATGAGACGATGCCCGCTGACTTAAGAAGCAAACTAGTCAAGGCAAAACTACTATTCACATTCGAGCAGCTTACACCTTCACGGCAAAAGGAAATCCTTCGATACTTGAACTATCTTAAGACAGCTCAAGCAAAGAAAAGAAACATTGATAAAGTGCTTAGCTTTTTAAAGGGTGCAGTTTAGTCAGGAAGAGATTTGATCATGATGTCTTTGTAAAAGACCTTACTTTTCGGATCGTGTCCCTGCAGGGCAACCGTACCGGTAGTGATCTTTGCAGGATCTTTTTCGCTGTATTCATTGATTACCTTATCGTTTACCATTACCGTGATCTTGTTTCCTTTCACGATAATATGTTGTGTGAACCATTCATTGTCCTTTGCAGGAGCTTCCCTGACATCCTGTAATGCATACACACTTCCAGTCCTCCGCCAGTCTGTATGAGAATTGTTTACCTGGATCTCATATCCTTTTGATGGCCAGCCTTCTTCCTGAAACGCCGTATGGACAAAGATCCCTGAATTGGATCCGGGCGTTGTCATCACACTGAGCTTGAACTCGAAGTTTTTAAAGTCGTGATTCTTCAGAGGGCCTTCATAAAACAGATGTGCCCTTTCACCAAATACCACTATCGCGCCATCGGCAACAGAAAATGTTGCAGGGTGTTCACCGACCTTCCAATTGGTGAGAGTCTTACCATCGAAAAGACTGACCCATTCATCTACGGGGGACTCGCTTCTGAAGCCTAATAATGTAACAAGCAATGCTGTCGACAGAAAATATGTTATAAACTTTATCATAGCTGTGTATAAATAAATAAGTGAGCTAAATATATAGTTTAATTTTCATCCATCCCATGTTTTGATTGCGCTGTGGAAGAATTCATTATATTTCCGGTACGGCATAAAAAATAAATCAAAAATCTAAATCACCGACGGAATAAAATGAGATATCTATTCTACTCGCTTCCAATTCTTTGTGTGCTTAGCGCATCAATCGGGTATTCACAATCAGCTGAGAAAAAACAGAGTCTTATTATTGCGAAGGGAGCCACCGTTACTAAAGCTGGCGGCGGTTATAGTTTTACAGAAGGACCTGCCGTTGATCCCGATGGAAATGTCTTCTTCACGGATCAACCCAATGACAAGATACTCAAGTGGTCAAATGACGGTACAATTTCGGTGTTCATGGAAGGTGCCGGCAGATCCAATGGCCTTTATTTCGATAACGACGGGAATTTACTTTCCTGTGCCGATCTCAACAATGAGTTATGGCTTATAGACAAAGAAAAAAAGGTCACGGTTCTGGTCAAGGACTTTGAGGGAAAGAAGTTGAACGGGCCCAATGATTTATGGGTTGATCCAAAGGGCGGCATATACTTCACCGACCCTTTCTACAAGCGGGAATACTGGTCAAGGACGGAAAAAGAAATCGAAAAAGAGAACGTCTATTACCTTTCTCCGGACAAGAAAAAGCTGACTGTAGCAGCCACGGATTTTGTCAGGCCTAATGGTATTGTTGGAAGTGCGGATGGCAAGACTTTATACGTGGCCGATATTAATGCCAGGAAAACTTACTCCTTCAAGATCAATGACGTTGGCATGCTAACGGATCGAAAGCTGTTTGCTGAAATGGGATCCGATGGTATGACAACAGACAACAAGGGAAACGTTTATCTCACTGGCAAAGGCGTTACAGTTTTCGATGCCTCCGGCAAACAGATTGAACACATTAATATTGACGAACCATGGACGGCAAACGTCTGCTTTGGTGGCAAAGGCCAGAAGACCCTGTTTGTGACTGCATCAAAGTCAGTGTATACGCTCAAGATGAAAGTCAAAGGAGTGCGGTAGCAAGTTTGTCTTCGTCGAGAGGACTTCTTTTTCCATTCGATCGCAGCGTAATCACCACGTTAGACCACTTGCCCGTTGAACGTACTTTCGCATCAAACAACAAGTCTCCGTGGTTGCGGAATCGTCTATTCATTGTATCATGTACAACCCAAAGGCCATCGATAGCCGGATCGCCTGAACTAAGGCTGATAGTATCTCCAAAATGAATATGTCCGCCCCACCTTTTGAGGAGGTCGCGACTCAATGCCATCCATCGGATCGTACCCGACCTAAGTTTTGTTTCATTTATTCGCTGATTTGACGCCGTAACTAGAGGAGTCGCATCGCATTGCCTGGAGACAGGGTTATATACTGTCAGGACGTCAAGCATAAAGGAGCGAGCTGAAGGCTCAACGGGCTTGATTGTCACCGGGGTCGGGCTGATTGCGGTAGAGTTGCTGCAAAAGAACTGCAGGATGAGCATAACGATTCTTACTTTGTTCATGGAGGAGAGGGGTTTTAATTGACTCTCCTTCATGTAGGCGGGCTCCATCGGTAACCTCCGGCAATTGATCGGAATTCAGGTATTTCCAACGATTTCGGATGGCTGTTTACCGCCCGAGGCCGTAAATTATTGGTCACAAAGTCCCCAAATGTAAGATTCATGTACCTAAAGCATTACAATTGAAGGCATATCTTAACCAATTGACTTGCAACTTTTTAATTGGGATCACTTATATTTACCTTGAAATTACCATAACCTCGTACGAACATGAACCAGAGCATGTTAACCAATGAGATCATCTGTGATAACATTTTGCGAAAATTTGACGGGAATATCAGCTATTCTCACTCTGATATCCGCCACCAAACCTTTTATCAAAACATCGATCCGGATTACACGATCGTAGAAGACCACATCAATTTTCTGTTAAGGGATCGCACGCTGAAGGAAACGACGCAAGGTCTTTCGCTCACGACTAAGGGATGGTTTCTACTGACAAATTCAGATCGCGTGGGCTACGTCGCACAGCGTATCGAAAACGCAAGAAGAGAACAAACGGAGCGCGAAACGCGAGCGTTATTCAGGTGGACCACGGTTCTCGTAGGTTTCGTCCTCATGGGATTGTTAACCTACAAAGTGATAGGCCCGGAATTATTCTAATTCTTTAGGGGAGCGCGAAGGTGACTATAGATCCGGCTGGATCTCCCTCGCTTCCTGATACCGACACTGCTATGAATTGCTTGCCATTGCTCCAATAGGTGCAGGGAGTAGCGTTTGCAACTCCGGGTAAGTCCGTTTCCCAAAGCAGCTCACCCGAGTCCTTGTCGAATGCTCTGAATTTTTTGTCACGGGTTCCTCCAATAAAAATCAATCCTCCGGCAGTTACAATAGGGCCCCCGTAGCCTTCCATACCTGTGATGGGTTCACCCTTTCCTTGTAGTTCAGGAATGTTACCAATCGAGACTTTCCACGCATAATCCCCGGTGTTTAGATTGATTGCATTCAGTGCTCCCCATGGCGGCTTGATCGCAGGCCTTCCCTCGATATCTCTGAAGTGGCTGAAGGGAGTTACGTTGAGATACACCGAAGCTGTGTCGGTCTTGTTGTCACTCTCTCTGATCGCGGATCGGTTTGCATGTATCTCAAACAGGTCAGCTTCTTTTTGAGAAGGTCGTGCGTGCTGAAGGTCGAATAAATAAGCAATAATTGATTCCTCTTTACCTTTTAGCAGCGAAGAGAATGCAGGCATTCTGCCGCTGCCTTGCATTATTTTTGTCAAAGCAGTTTCCTTGTTCATGCGACTGGTGATATCAGCCAACGATGGAAAGTTGGGTGGATCACCTTTACGGTCGCGACCATGACAGCTGGCACAGTGGTTCATATAGATCGCTTTCCCCTGAAAGTATGGCGCTTGTGTAGCGGTGTGTTCTGTAGGTTGAACCTTTTGAAGATGGTCTATTTCGGGAGAGTCACTTGACTTAACATACAGTATGCCTGTTTCCGGATCGAACGCAGCGCCGCCCCAGTTTGAACCGCCTCTTGTTCCAGGAATCATCAGATGTTCCCCTCGGATCAGGAGGAGTAAACAAACCCTCGTAACGAAGGGAGTTGAACTTTTTAACCAGCGAATCATGTGCAGGCGGAGAAAAGTTTGAAAGGTCGGCAACGCTCATATGCTGGCGCGCATAGGGCGACGGTTTTAAAGGAAACGGCTGAGTTGGCCAGGCCTTCTCGCCTGGTACGTAAGACGGAGGTACAGTTCGCTCTTCAACCGGAAAGAGCGGCTTTCCCGTTTCTCTATCAAAAACAAAAAGAAATCCTGTTTTGGTGGTCTGTGCGACCGCATCTATTTCTTTTCCATTCATTTTAACACTGATGAGATTAGGTGGTGCCGGCAGATCATAATCCCACAGATCATGATGAACAGTCTGAAAGTGCCAGATGTATTTTCCGGTCTTCGCATCCAATGCCACTACTGAATTTCCAAATAGATTCGCGCCAATACGGTCAGCTCCATAGAAGTCATAAGAAGGCGAGCCCAATGCCAGGAAGACCATTCCTCTTTTTTTATCAAGGCTCATTCCGGCCCAATCGTTAACGCCACCAACATATTTCCAGGCATCCTTCGGCCAGGTTTCGTATCCTGGTTCACCTGGGTGGGGGATGGTGTGAAATGTCCAAACCAGCGTGCCGGTCCTGACATTATACGCCCGGATATATCCAGGTTCTGCTCCAAATAACTCTGAAACTTCTGCGCCAAGGATGATCAGGTCATCGTAGACTATTCCTGGAGATGTAGGGATAACTGAAATAACAGAGGAGTCGCCACGTAATCCAACGTTCATACTGACTTTACCACCGTTGCCGAATGATTTGATCAGCTCACCTGTCAGCGCGTTTTGCGCAAAAAGATTGTCCCCCGCTGTATAAAGTATCCGCTTGTCATCACCATCTTCCCAATAGGCAACACCACGTAATATTCCTCCTCCTTCAGCACCATTGAATGGATCGAAAGACCATTTCAATTGGCCAGTGCTGGCATGGATCGCGTACAATCGGTGGCGAGCCGAGGTGGCATACATCACATCGTCAATTATTATCGGATTACATTCGCTATTGCCAGACCGTGTTCCCCTTGCATCATTTGGATGAAATGTCCACGCCTGCTTTAACTGACTTACATTTTGCTTGTTAACTTCGGCCAACGGGGAATAACTGCTGCTCTCAGAATCGGCCTTGTATACGCCCCATGTCCTGAGCTTATTGTCTTCAGGTTGACAGGCGTAACCAAGCACGATGCACAAACCAATGAAATAACTTCTTTTTAGCATATCGGTTTCGACAATCGATTTCGTTCAATGAATTTTTAATATAAGTGATTTTATAGACCGCACAAACGATAATATCGATTTGAGGTCAATTTCGAAAATTGACAATGCATCTCTCATTGATACGTTAGATCTGCTATCGCTCCAAGTTTTTATTTAGTTTTGCCGCATGAATTTTAGTGCATTAGAGAAGGAATTTGAAGGTGAGTTCTATACAGATGAAACCACCCGGCGATTGTATGCCACGGATGCATCAGCTTACCGGGAAGTTCCTGTTGCCGTAGCAGTACCAAAAAACGAAAAGGATATTGAGAGACTGATACGGTTTGCAAACGAAAACAAAACCTCAATTGTGCCTCGTACCGGAGGAACATCATTGGCCGGCCAGGTGGTTGGCGGTGGGATCATTGTTGACGTATCAAAAAATTTCAACCGTATCCTGGAGATAAATGCTAATGAGGGATGGGCTATTGTTGAACCGGGTATCGTTCGCGATGATCTCAACAAGCACCTGAAACCATACGGATACTTTTTTGCCCCTGAAACATCTACGGCAAACCGCGCTATGATCGGGGGAATGATCGGAAACAACAGCTGTGGATCCAACTCCGTTGTCTTCGGAAGTGTAAGGGAACATTTGTTGGAGGTAGATACTTTTCTGTCCGATGGCAGCAGGGTAAAGTTTGGACCAAAGGGCGAACGCGACGTTTCAGAAATTATAAAAAAGGATAACACCCTGGAATCTAAACTATACAATCACATTTATTCGGTTCTTTCCGATCATGAAAATATAAAGGAGATCGAAAAGGAGTTTCCAAAGCAATCAATCGTGCGGCGCAATACTGGCTACGCGATTGACATGTTGTGCAGAATGCAGCCGTTCAGTCCGAATGGTGAGCCATTTAACTTTTGCAGCCTTATCGCGGGATCTGAAGGGACCCTTGCATTTGTATTGAAGGCAAAGATCAAACTCACACCACTCACGCCGCCGCATAAAAAACTGGTTTGTATTCACTGCCATAGCATAGACGAGTCGTTGAGAGCAAATCTTGTTGCTTTGAAGTACGATCCCTCTGCTGTAGAGCTGTTGGACCACTATGTGTTTGAAGCCACGAAACGAAACCGGTCTCAGATCAAGAATAGATTTTTTATTGAAGGAGATCCCAAAGCAATCCTTGTGGCTGAATTAACCCGGACCTCTGCTGAAAAGGTTGATGCAGACGTGATAGCACTCATCAATGATCTGAAAAGTCAGGGACTGGGTTACTCATACCCGGTGGTCGGGGGTGAGGATATTAAGAAAGTTTGGGAGCTGAGAAAGGCAGGCCTCGGACTTCTTTCCAATGTACCTGGAGATGAAAAACCTGTTCCGGTTATTGAAGACACCGCAGTTGATGTAGCTGATCTACCTGCTTACATAGCAGACATGAACGTATTGCTAAAGCAGCATGGTTTGTATAGCGTACACTATGCGCATGCCGGATCAGGCGAGATCCACCTTCGACCAATACTGGATTTGAAGACGTCCTCTGGCGTGAAGTTATTCCGGGTCATGGCAGAAGAGACTGCAAAACTCGTTAAGAAATATGATGGATCGCTATCGGGTGAACATGGCGACGGCCGCTTACGTGGCGAGTTCATTCCCCAGATGATCGGGCAGAAGAACTATGAACTGATCAAGGACCTGAAAAAGGTTTGGGATCCCAATAATGTCTTCAATCCCGGAAAGATCGTTGGCACCCCGCCGATGGATACCAATCTTCGGTATGAA
>CAVZFT010000040.1:0-120191 GCA_963774615.1 uncultured Cytophagales bacterium | reverse complement strand
GAACTGACACAGTAATGGAGAAATATACTAAAAACTAAAATTGTGTTGGGGGAAATTAATTCCAAAATCCCTAACATTGCACTCCCAAAAGGGCCCATAGCTCAGCTGGTTAGAGCACCTGACTCATAATCAGGGGGTCGCTGGATCGTGCCCAGCTGGGCCCACTTGAAAATCAAGCAGTTAGAGTCGGATTTCTGGCCTACATCTGGCACACAGAACCCTCAATAGCTGCTATATGGAGCTTAAAAAGGCTTTAGCAAATAACCCCTTTTTTGCCAAAGGCCACATTTACAGAGATCAGGCCAAAAATTCCAGGTTTTGGGATCCGCTAACGAGAGTCTAGTTGCAAATATCGGTTTCGAAGTAGACGAAAAGCATACGTCGCCGGTGAAAGTGATTCCTACAAGACTACGGAATTAATCGCAAGTCTGCCGAAGTAGGTATTATTTGAAAAACGAAATACAAACATACACACTCATCCAACTCATCAATGCTACCACTATCCATCCGGTTATTTGCATCCAGACAGGATGAATGTATGCTCCCACAATAGTCTTCTTTCGCGAAGCGAGTAGTATTACTGACAACGATAACGGTAAAATAAATCCATTAATTGCGCCTGCTGAAACTAATAGCTTTACAGGGTTGCCAATTCCTAAAAAAATGACGCACGATAAAATGATGAATACGGTGATAAAACTTCTTTGATTTTTTTCAATAAAAGGGTGGAATGTTCGGAGAAACGAAACGGACGTATATGCACAACCAATAATGGAAGTGATGGCCGCGCTCCAAAGAACCAAGCCAAATATTTTATAACCAATCTCACCTGCACCAGATTGGAAAACCGAAGCAGCAGGATTTCCCGCATCAAGCACTACTCCTTTTACCACTACACCTAACACAGCAAGAAATAAAACAGAACGCATTATTCCCGTAACCATAATTCCACTAACCGCACTTCTGTTAATCTGCGGTAAATTATCCTGGCCTTTAATACCCGCATCTAACAATCGATGTGCTCCCGCAAAACTAATGTAGCCTCCTACAGTGCCACCCACTAACGTTACTATTGAAACCAAATTAATTGTTTCGGGGATAAACGTGCGATGCAACACATCACCCATGGGGGGTGCCGATTTAATTGCAATGAACCCAGTTAACAAGATCATTAACGCGCCTAACGCTTTTGAAAAAGTATCTAACGCTTTACCAAATTCTTTAACCCAAAATAAAATTATCGCAATGATGCAACTTACTATCGCTCCAGTCTCTGTACTAACACCAAACAACACATTTAATCCAAGTCCGCTGCCACCAGAGTTGGCAACGTTAAAAACAAATCCTCCCAACACAATTAATGCAGCCAACACATACCCAAGGCCGGGCAAGAGTTTGTTCGCTAGTTCCTGTGCGCGCAATTCGCTCACGGCTAACACACGCCATATTGATAACTGAGCTCCAATATCCAGTAAAATGGAAATCAAAATAATGAAACCAAAACTCGCGAGCAGTTGATTTGTGAAAACAGTTGTTTGAGTAAGAAAGCCAGGGCCAATGGCTGATGTAGCCATTAAGAATGCTGCTCCTAAAATTGCAGATTGCGATGCTTTTGATTTCACTGTTGTGATTAGATGGTTTTAATTTGAATGCCCTTCTTTTTCAAGGTAGTATAAATTACCCTCGCAAAATCCACAGCATGTACTCCATCGCCAAGTATGCAAAGTGTTTCCGGCTGGAATGGACCCATTTTTTTCAGTTAAACATTAGTCATTTTTAGGCAATCGCCTAAATACGTTCTACAACTCAAAACCAGGGGGTCGCTGGATCGTGTCCAGCTGGACCCATTTGAATATCAGGCCGTTACAAGGCGTGACTGCTTTTTTATCTTATGAAAACTCGCGAGAAGGATTAAGGTTGGTTCCTAAGTCCTTTCTCAAGCCTTGATTATGTAACCAGGCGAGTTCCCGTCTACGTTTTGGGTAACTGCAAATCAATCAATCTCACTGACCTTCTTATGACCTAAGTATTTGTTCGATGGCGCGTAGTCAAAAATTTGAAAATGGAAACTGATAATCACATATTTGAAGTTCTAAACTGTTGAACTGTGAAGCACAACCCATCTATTAAGAACCTCATTTTCGACCTGGGAGGAGTCATCCTTGATCTTTCAGTCGATCAAACTATGGAGCAATTTTCTGCGTTGTCTGGTTTGGACAAACAAAGAGTAAAAGACCTTTATGCATCGACACCCGGATTTGAGGAGTATGAAAAAGGATTGATGAATGACAAGGATTTCAGAGATTTTGTCAGGACGTTTTCTCTGTTCAATCGTCCGATGAAGAGATCGACACATGTTGGACCGCCATGCTTCTGGGACTACCAATCAGAAAATTGAATCTTCTGCAAAGCCTGAAAAAGAATTTTTCGGTATATCTATTGAGCAATACGAACAACATCCATTTAAATTATATCAATCAAATAATGTTGCCAGGGATCACACACCCCGGAAACTCGCTGGACAGTTACTTCCATCGAGCCTATTATTCACATGTCATGAAAAAGCGGAAGCCTAACGCCGATATTTTCGAACAAGTGCTCAATGAAAATTCTCTATTGGCCCATGAAACTTTATTCCTCGACGATAATCTCCCCAACATTGAAGGAGCGAAACAATTGGGCATTCAAACTGTTCATGTCGTTACACCCGATCTAATACTTGACTATTTCCATGAACAGTGATCAACGGCGGGTAGCCCTCCAGATCGGACTTTTCCTATTAACACTCATCTGCACAACGTTAGCTGGATCAGAATGGACGCATAGCAGGTCTGTTTATATGAAGGATTATACCTGGAGTGATTTCTTAAGCGGCTTTCAGTACTCTATTCCATTCCTCGGAATACTCACTGTCCATGAGTTCGGTCACTATTTCATGGCAAAATATCACAAGGTCAAAGCAACGTTGCCATATTACATTCCAATGCCGCCTTTTCTGTTTTCTATCGGCACGATGGGCGCCGTAATCCGACTAAGAAGCAAGGTCTATTCCAAGAAACAAAACTTTGACATAGGACTCGCCGGTCCCTTGGCTGGCTTTGTGGCCGCATTGATCGTGTTGTTCTATGGTTTTACCCATCTGCCAGAACCGGAATACATTTTTAAGATTCACCCCGGTTACGAACAATATGGATTGAGTTATGCCGAACATGTCTATGATGACCTTCCGCCGATGACTGATGTGATCATAGGAAAAAATGTACTGTTTGTATTATTCGAAAAGTTTGTAGCAGATCCCACTCGTATCCCAAATCCACACGAGCTTATTCACTATCCTTATCTTTTTGCCGGATTCCTTTCGCTGGTGTTCATGTGCCTCAACCTGCTGCCTATTGGCCAGCTTGATGGTGGCCATGTAGTCTATGGTCTATTCGGTTTTCGGATTCATAAGATCATTGCAACGGTTGCTTTTTTTATCCTGCTGCTGTACTCCGGAATTGGTGTTATAGATCTATCAAAGGATCCGAATGATTTAGCACTGTGGATCGGAGGTTCGTTCGTGTTCCTCTATTTATCGCTCTTTGGGCTAGGATTGCCCATGAAAGATACGTTAATGTATGCTGTGCTGATCCTTGCCTTCATGATTACTGTTAGCTGGATGTTTCCAACAGCACACGGATATGACCCGTGGCTTCTGTTTATCTTCATATTGGGACGGTTTATTGGCATTCAACATCCTCCTTCGGAGATAGAAGAACCGCTGGATAGCAAGCGAATTATTTTAGGATGGATCGCCCTCCTTATTTTTGTGATCAGCTTTAGCCCCGCACCAATCGTAATACTATAGACGCCGTCACTCCGAACGTGCTTTTTTCCATTTGGTGGTAGCTTTTACTGTGTTGTTTTGTCCCTTGGCAGATTTTTCATTCAAAAGCAGAACTGCCAGGGCCGATGCAATTTTTTCTTCTTCGTTTGTTGAAGGTGAGATAAGGTCCTTTGGCGAGAAAAAGTTTTCGACAAAACGAGTGTCGAAGTTTCCAGATCTGAATGCTTCGTGTTGCATCACAAATCGGCAGAACCCAAGAGTAGTTTCTAAACCGGTTATATCATACTCGTCGATCGCTCTGATCATTTTTTCAATAGCTGCGCTCCTGTTATCAGCATGACAGATCAACTTAGCGATCATCGGATCATAATAAAATGGTATTTCCATACCCTTCTCGAATCCATCGTCAACGCGAATGCCGGCACCCTGAGGTCTCGTATATGTTCGTAACACGCCAATGTCCGGTAGAAAGTTGTTTGATGGATCTTCAGCATAGACCCGTGGCTTCAATAGCGTGCCCCTTAATGTTAAGATCTTCCTGTCTAAAGGGAATACGTTCCCCCTGAGCGATCTGGATCTGAAGCCTTACGAGATCCAAACCTGTTATCATTTCTGTTACGGGATGTTCTACCTGAAGACGCGTATTCATTTCCAAAAAGTAGAAGTCCAGCTTTTCGTCAAGAATAAATTCAACTGTCCCAGCATTATAGTACCCGCAAGACTTTGCCACGTTTATGGCCGCTTCTCCCATTAATTTTCTCTTGTCAGGTGTAAGCACGCTTGATGGCGCTTCTTCAATAACCTTCTGATGCCTCCGTTGAATTGAACACTCTCGTTCAAATAAATGAACAACGTTGCCATGCTGGTCGCCCAGAATCTGGAATTCAATATGTCGAGGTTTAGTGATGTACTTTTCGATAAAGACAGAACCATCACCGAATGCGGACTTTGCTTCGCTGGTAGCACGTTCCATTTGTTCAATGAATTGGTCTTCGCCCTCGACGATTCGCATACCCTTGCCACCGCCACCCGCACTCGCCTTAATTAGAATTGGATAGCCAATTTTTTGCGCTACGTCCTTTGCTGCCTTTATGTCTGATATTGGTTCCGAAGTACCGGGAACAAGCGGCACATTGAATTTGCTAACAGCCGCCTTTGCCGCAAGCTTACTTCCCATGATCTCAATTGCTTTTGGCGATGGGCCGATAAAAATAATTCCGCTCTCTTCGGCTAACCGGGCGAAGTCTTCATTTTCCGATAGAAATCCGTATCCAGGGTGAATAGCATCGGCTCCTGTTAATTTTGCCGCCGCTATGATCTTATCCATCCGCAAATACGACTCTGAAGAAGGGGCGGGGCCGATTCCAATGGCTTCATCGGCATATCGGACGTGCAGTGCCTGGCGGTCCGCGTCGCTGAAGACAGCGACTGTCTTTATTCCCATTTCGCGGGCCGACCGCATCACCCTGAGGGCAATTTCTCCCCGGTTTGCGACTAAAATTTTTTGAATTTTTCTCACCAAAAAGGCTTAAAACACAATGCTAAGCATAATTTATGCACACGCAAAGGGATTGGATGCTCAAACAAACCCGTTTTTTGCTTATTTTTGCCGCAATTTTAACTCAATTGTGACGCTATGGTAGACTTGTTTGAGAAACTTAGAATGGAGGCTGGTGCACTAGCCAAGTATTCACACCTTCCGGAGGATTATTTTTTCTTCCCGAAACTTGAGGGCGAGATCGGGCCCAGGATGAAATTTAATGGCCGCGAGGTATTGAACTGGAGCTTAAATAACTATTTGGGATTAGCTAACCATCCTGAAGTTCGTAAAGCCGACGCAGATGCAGCTGCGCAATATGGCCTCGGTTTACCGATGGGTGCCCGAATGATGTCGGGTAACTCTACAAATCACCTTGAATTTGAACGCCAGTTGGCAGAATTTGTAATGAAGGAAGACGTGATGCTTCTGAATTTTGGTTATCAGGGCGTGGTTTCCATTATTGATGCATTGGTTGATAGAAAAGACGTTATAGTTTACGACGCCGAATCACATGCATGTATCATAGATGGTGTCAGGTTGCATATAGGCAAACGCTTCGTGTACACCCACAATGATATGGATAGCCTCGAGAAGCAGCTGCAGCGCGCAACAAAGCTCGCAGATGAAACAGGCGGAGGTATTCTGGTCATAACGGAGGGGGTATTCGGAATGTCCGGCAAACAAGGCGATCTTAGAGGCGTCGTTGAACTAAAAAAGAAGTACAATTTCAGATTATTTGTTGACGATGCCCATGGTTTTGGAACGATGGGAGAAACTGGCGCAGGAACAGGAGAGGAACAAGGTGTCCAGGATGAAGTAGATCTGTATTTCTCGACATTTGCTAAATCCATGGCAAGCATTGGCGCCTTCGTAGCCGGTGATAAGAGGATCCTTAAGTACTTAAGATATAGCGTTCGTTCTCAGATCTACGCCAAGAGCTTACCTATGCCCCTTGTCGTCGGAGGAATGAAAAGACTTGAACTGTTGCGTACCAAGCCTGAACTAAAGGCAAATTTGTGGAAGATTGTAAGAGCTATGCAGGACGGCTTGAAGGCGCGTGGATTCAATGTTGGCGGCACCAATTCGCCTGTAACACCTGTGCTTTTTAAGGGTGGGGTTGGAGAGGCAGCCAACATGGCTATGGACCTTCGCGAGAACTTCAACATTTTCTGCTCAGTCGTGATATATCCAGTTGTTCCTAAGGACGTTATAATGTTCCGCATTATTCCGACGGCTGCCCATACCCTTGAGGATGTAGAGCTCACACTCGGAGTGTTTTCGAAGCTAAAAGAGAAGCTTGATAACGGGTTTTATAAGGAGGAAGCATTAGTGTCTGTGACCAAGGGAATGTAAAAAAAAGGGCTTTTTCAGTTGTTTTTTTAGGTTTTTATTTAACTTGGCAGTAAGAAACTAATTTCTAATCCTAAAATTCTAATAAAATGCAAAAGTTTGAAGAGCTCAAGAATCTCATTGCTTCGTTAGAAGGAGATGCTGACAAATTTTATAATAAAGGCAACAGTGCGGCCGGTACCCGTGTAAGAAAGGGTATGCAAGACCTTAAGAATCTCGCACAAGAAATTCGAGCTGAAGTTCAGGAGATCAAAAACAAAGCCTAATCAGGCTTAAATTCTAAAGTCTTATTAATAGGGGATAGCACGTCGTTATCCCTTATTTTTTTGCCTGTAGGCTAACGATCTTACTTTCAAGACCCTTTGATGCCCTCACCAAAGGCAACCTCACATAAGGGCCGCAAATGCCCATGATCGATAACAGATATTTGATCCCAACTGGGTTGCCTTCTTCGTACATAGGGCCATTGATTTCCAGTAATTTAGAAAGCTCCCGATATGCCGCCACATGTTTCCCTGCGAATGCGCTTTCTTTGATCTTCTTAAACGCAACAGGAAACGCGTTAGCTAAAACGGAAATAACTCCCTGACCACCCATTGCATAGAGGGTACTGGTCCACAAATCATCACCGGATAGCAAGAGAAAACCTTTCGGCATGTGTTTCGCAATCCGCATACACTGCTCAAGATTTCCCGATGCCTCTTTGACTCCGATAATATTGCTGTGATTCGCAAGCCGTAACGTAGTATCGGCTGTCATATTGGAAGCTGTCCTGCCAGGAATGTTGTATAGGATGAGCGGTAGGGGCGACTTGTCGGCGATCGTTTCAAAATGCTGACAAATCCCTTCCTGTGATGGCTTGTTATAGTAAGGGCTAACGGATAGTACAGCGTCGACCCCAGTTAAGTCCGTAGCGGCGATTGATTCCAAAACATGGCTGGTATCATTGCCACCTATGCCATAAACTACGGGAAGTCTCTTTGTATTGTTCCTTTTGATAAATTGTAGTACTTCACTCTTTTCTTCCTCTGAACAGGTCGTGGATTCACCTGTAGTGCCCATCACCACATAGTAGTCAACGCCCTTTGCTGTATGAACCAGCAGTTTTTTTAGCGACTTGTAATCAACTTCCAATGTATCCGTGAATGGCGTGACCAATGCAACCCCTGTTCCGTAAAATTTTTTCATTTTATAAATTCGATTATTCGATTCATTTCTTCAATTTAGTTCTTAGGATTTCAGCCGGAAACCACACCTGCTGGTCATCTCAAAAGAGCAGTGTATTTGTACATCGTCTCAATCATTGCTTTGATGTTTGCGACCGACTCGATCATAAACTCGAAGTACGATCTTCCATCATCCCAGGACATCCCAACACGACATTTTGCTTTGCTTAATGCCAACAAATGGAGTATCATCGGATTGGGCGTAGCATCGATATAATAGAGAAAATCAAAGGGAGTATCCGCAAATTTCAAAGCACCAGTGGAAGTGATCTTTCCCCAGAAAGACAAATCCCTTTCTGTAAAAAAATCAAATCTGAATTCGTAATTGTCTTTATTTTCTGGCAGGAATTCAATTACAGTCACCTTTTTTCCATCCTGCTCAAATTTTTTTATCAAATCCTTTACGTTGTCATGTTTCACCTTATCCTCAACGCTGAAAATGATACCTATCAGTTCCGCTTTTTTATATGGCACGTTAGCTCTCGGAGTCTTATTGTTCTTAAGCAGCGCGTTGGTTCTGTGCTTCAGGAAATTGAGCTTCATTGCGGTCATCTGTTCAACCCTTCATTAATTTTTCAAATTCTTCCTCCGAAATTATTTTAACGCCAAGTTTTTCAGCCTTCTCCCTTTTGGACGGTCCCATGTTATCACCGGCCAGCAAGTAATCCAATTTTCCGGAAACTGAGGAAAGAATTCTACCTCCATTCTTAATAATTATCTCCTGAAGCTGGTCGCGTTCATAATTCTTGAAGACACCTGAGATCACAAAAGACTTGTTACCCAAAACTTCGCTCACTTTTTCCGGTTCTTTGGCCGTGCTCTCCATTGACAGCCCAGCTTTCCGGAGTCTTTCGATTTCTCTTAGACTTTCAGCCTTGCGAAAGAACTGATAGACACTATCGGCGATTTTTTCTCCTACTTCAGGTGCGGCCAGCAATTCCTCCCTGGATGCCTCCTTAATCTTATCGATCGACTTGAAATGACGCGCGAGCTTTTCCGCCACCGTCTTTCCAACGTATCGAATTCCAATAGCAAACAGAACGCTTTCAAATGGAACTGACTTCGATTTTTCAATGCCGTCCAACAGGTTTTTTACAGACTTATCTTTAAAACCTTCAAGGCGCAGCAGATCTTCCCGTTTGAGGTCATACAGATCCGCAGGGCTTTTTACAAGGTTCAATTCGTAAAGCTGTTCAATGGTCTTTTCACCAAGTGAATCGATGTCCATCGCTTTACGCAGGATAAAATGTTCTACTCGCCCTCGTATCTGGGGTGGACATCCGGTGACATTAGGACAATAGTAAGCTGCTTCACCTTCTTCTCTCACAAGTTTGGTCCCGCATTCAGGGCACTTGCCTATGTACACAACGGGGGCGCTGTCCTTTTTTCTCTTTGAAAGATCAACGCCAGTGACCTTCGGGATAATCTCACCGCCCTTTTCCACGAACACAAAGTCGCCGATCCTCAAATCCAGGCGCGCAATTTCATTTGCATTGTGGAGCGATGCACGCTTCACCGTCGTGCCAGCAAGAAATACCGGCTCAAGTTCGGCTACAGGCGTGACTGCTCCAGTGCGACCTACCTGATAGGTTATACCATTTAATTTCGTGCTAATACTTTCTGCTTTATACTTAAACGCGATCGCCCATCGTGGACTCTTAGCGGTAAAACCGAGCTGACGTTGTTGCTGGAGATCGTTGACCTTGATAACAACACCATCAGTTTCAAGAGGAAGATCAAGTCGTTTGGTCTCCCATTCCTGAATATATTTTATCACCTCACTGATGTTCTTACACTTTCGATAGGTAGGCGACACGTTGAATTTCCACGCCTCCAGCAGTTTTATACTTTTTTCATGCGATGTAACGGTCGCATCATCCACATAAAGTGCATATGCAAAACAGTCCAGCTTTCGGCGAGCTACTTCAGTCGAGTTTTGCATCTTCACCGTTCCAGATGCCGTATTTCTCGCATTAGCATAACGTTCTTCTCCAATATCCTCCCTTTCTCTATTTAATTGCGCAAAAACATTCTTCGGCAAAAAAACTTCACCCCGCACTTCAAATGACGGAGGCACATTTTTCCCTTTTATGACCAGCGGAATACTTTTGATGGTTTTAATATTAGCTGTTACGTCGTCGCCCCGCACACCATCGCCACGCGTTACTCCGCGCGCCAACACGCCGTTCTCATAGGTTAAAGACATCGAGACTCCATCGAATTTCAGCTCACAAAAATACTCATAGGATTGTCCTTCCAGTCCCCGTGCGACACGGCCATCAAAATCGTTAAGCTCCTCGTGGCTGTAGGTATTGCCGAGGGAAAGCATCGGATATTTGTGATAGACCGTTGCGAACTCTTTGGTGATGGTTCCACCAACCCGTTGAGTAGGGGAGTCAGGCTGTTTGAACTGTGGGAATTGTTCCTCCAATGAGGCAAGCTTGGCTAACAACGCATCAAACTCCTGATCGCTGATCTCGGTTCGGCTCTTCTGATAGTAGAGTTCGTTGTGATGATTGATCGTCTTGCTTAACTCTTCAATTTCCTTTTGTGCCTGTTGTGGGGTCATAAGGCCATAAAGCTAAATAGCGGCGCGTATCAAAGCAAGACTGCTTAAGGTGAAAGGGAACGTTAACAATGAGGATTATTTTGTTGGATCTGCGAAGGGTTTCATATTCGCGTCAAGATCGACGCGATTATTGGATCGCTCTACATCTGCCATTCGAAGAGATGGATCAACTTCAATAGACACAATCTTAGCGCCAGGCACATCAACTTTTAGCGTATATGTCGGATACACCCAAGGCCATGCAGTTAAATCCGCGCGTTGGATTCCTTTGCCTTCCAGTGGCTTGTTACCGATCGTCTCATTTGTTGGGATATAGTACATCTTTTTTGTTCCATCGTTGAAAGTAACTACTACTTCCACAGGCATAGGAAATTCGCCAATGCGTTCTAACACAATAAAGGAAGACCCTTCCTTATCTATTATATTCTTAATACCGTAATCAATCTTCTTGGTGGTGAAAATTAAATAATTGAGATACCACTTTAACTGGAGCCCTGAGACACGTTCCATTATTCTGATGAAATCGTTGGGTTCTGGGTGTTTGAATTTCCATGTGTTATAGTACAAACGCATTCCTTTGAAAAAATTCTCGTCGCCAATAATGTACCGCAGCTGATGGAGGAACACGGTACCGATAGAGTATGCAGAAGTAGTGTAGGCTGTGTTCGTAGAGTAGTGGTCCGCGTGCTGGCTAACGGGTTCGTTCAATCCTCGTTTGATTAAACTAAAATAGCCCGCGTAGCTTCCCTGATGCGCCTCCTCCATTGAGGTGTTGAATAGCAGAGCCATTGATTCCTGACTGGTGAAGTCCGCAAAACCTTCGTCCATCCAGGGATATAACGACTCATTCGATGCCAGAACAGCCTGGTACCAGCTATGACACGTTTCGTGAGCTGTTGCTCCAACGAGACTTCCGAATGTGCGCTCACCGGTAATTAATGTAAGCATCGGATATTCCATTCCACCGTCACCTCCTTGCACAATCGAATAAGAATCGTATGGGTATTTTCCATACGTCTTATTCATGTACTCGAAATGTTTAATTGCATAGTCAGGTAACTTCCTCCAGTTTTCAGCGGTCTTTTCACTCTTTACATAGAAGAAATGTAACTCGGGACCATTGGGTACCTGCACTTTGTCGTGGGTATAATCGGTGTCTGCAGCCCAGGCAAAGTCTACAACATTTTTTGCAACGAAATGCCAGGTGATGTCACCCTCAGGACGTTTTACATTCGCTCCGGTTTTTTCATAACCGTATCCAACCTTATCGGCATTCTGAAGTCGGCCAGTAGCGGCCACGATATAAGTGGGATCTAATGTTACTTTAACGTCGAAGTCTCCCCAGACACCATGAAATTCCCTGGCAACGTATTGGTATGCATGCCATCCGCGGTAATCGTATTCCGCCAGCTTTGGATACCATTGAGACATTGAATAGGAGATACCTTCTTTATTGTCACGACCTGATCGTCGGATCTGGATGGGTACCTGCGATTCAAACTTCATTTCAAAGACCGTTTTTGTATTGGGAAGAATTGGTTTAGGCAGTGTAACTTCCAGGATCGTCCCATCAACTTTGTACGTGGTTTCGCGTCCATCCTGCTTGAGGCTTTGAATATGCTGAAATCCAATTTCCTGATCTTTCAATTTGGCGATGCGGTCTCTGACGCGAGGATCCGGATCAACTATGTTACGCGAACGCACATCCATCATGCTTCCGGGCTGGAATGCATTAAAGTAGAGATGATAATACACTTTGGTAAGTGTATCTCTGGAGTTATTGTGGTACGTGAGTTTTTGGCTTCCGGAAACGCGATGTGTTTTAACATCCAGGCGCACATCCATATTGTATTCTGCGCGCTGCTGCCAGCGAAAATCCTGGCTGTAACACAAGAAATTTGATAACAACAATAAAAGAACAAACGAATACCTTAACATACTGCACAATTTTCGATAACGTTTGCAAAATATCTAAAGGCCTGAATTTTACAAAGGGAATTTATTCTTCCGGGTACTGATAAAATAAGCGTATGCTGCCCGACAAATAGCTGCTTTCGGAAATAGTCAGCGGTTCTCCTGGAAGTGCCTTGGGAATATTATAGGTATAACTGAACATAAAGGACCAGTTCTTGTGTGTAACGCTCAATGGGCACACTGAAAGCATAGTTCATTATGCCGAAAACTCTTTTATTTATTTCAGTGATCCTGAACCAGGTGCCATACTTAATATAATTTCTGACTGATGGTCCATCGATCTCAAGGTCCGTCAATGTTTCATCCCCCATAAGCATGTAGAATGTAGGAGAAAGAACGACTTTATCAATCTTTAAGAAACTTCTTTTTTTCAAGTACCAAAGCGAAGCTCGGCATTATTCTGTTTGCGTAAGCATCGCCAAAGTAGATACGAATAATTTATTGCAAGCATAAATGGCTTCACTTCGAACAGAGGCGTGACGGATAATGTGTTCTTATAAGGAATGTACTCATCCTCGCTCTGCATATTATAAAAATAGCGGTCATAACCCGCCATGATAGAGAATACTTTTGGGAAGCTATACATATAGCCAACTGATGCGATAGTCAGATAATACTTGGGATCAAAATCTTTGCTCCAAAATCCGGAAAGGTCGCCGTAGAAACCGGACTTGTGATAATATGAAAGGCCAGAAGAGAGTCCAAAGTTTTCAATGCCTAACGTTCGGCCTGCAGACAGGACGTTGCTGTTATAGGCCAGTCGGATACCAAATTGTGAACTCTCAACTTCCGCATTCTGAAGCAAGCTGTCAATAAGATTAAAAATAGAGAGTGAATCCTCAAATGAAAGGATGTCTTCCACCTGAGACAAGCACCACTGAATCAGCTTCCTGGGCATGTACTGTTGCCGCGGAAATTGCCATGATGATTGCTAAGAGCCATCTTCTACACAAACCCATGCCGGATGTTTTGATGCTTTAGTTGTTTCGCTGCTGAAGTCTCTTTTGGGATTGGTCCTTCAGATTACGTTGTTGTTCCTGCTGAAGCTGTCTCCTTTGTATTTGATCTAGTATCATTTGCCTGAATCGGCGTTCGGCTTCTGGTAACGTTCTTAGTTTTTGTGCGCTAATAACTTTCAGCAAACGGCCCGAATAATCCTTTTCAAGGTTCAGTTCCTTTTGTTTTACGTCAAACTGCTTATCGACAAGCTCTTTTTCATTTTGCTCCTGAGTCTTATTAGGATCCGGATTTCTCTTCATCTCCCTCAATTCGTGCCTGATCTCTTTCCTCTTTACAGAAAACTCGCGATAAATAGGCCAGAATTTTTCCGCTTCCTCCGGCGTGAGAGCTAACTGGTCCGTGATGTAAGCGATGTGCGCGGCCCGTACTTTTTGCCTCGACTTTCGGATCGATCGTAGCTGGTAACTCATCCTGCTGCGCGAAGGCGGGAAGCGTTATCAGCATCATGAACAATATTTTGAACAGTGGTTTCATCATGTGAATGTTATATCTCATCTAAAATTCCTTCAAGGTCTTCATCACTTAACTCTTCGCCATAAATCTCGTCTTCGAGTTGATCCACATCGTTGGCATCCAATTGAATACTCTCCAGTAATTCTTCGGTCGTCAGGTCGGTTTCGCTTAAATAAGCCACGAGGTCTTCAGTTTCGATCGTTGCAAGGATCGATTCAGCAGTTGCAGGTTGACTGTTCGGATTGAGCCAAAAGTATCCAACCACTCCTAAAAGCACGACTGGCAATGCATAACGCAACGCATATGAAAATGACGGAAGGAAAGCTCTTTCCTTCTTCTGGCCAGTCACCCGGGACTGAATGATCGACGGAAGGTTTTCAAAGTATCCCTCAGGGACCTTGAAAACGTCTTTTTTAGGTATGTCTTCCAGCTTTTTCATTGCATTTCTTAGACTAAATAAGTACTTAAAAGTTTAATCATTCCGACAAAAAATCTTCAATTTTCTTCACCGCGTGGTGGTAGCTCGCCTTTAATGCCCCGACGCTGGTCTGCGTGATCTCAGAAATCTGTTCATAAGGCATGTCCTCATAATACTTCATATTAAACACAAGCCGTTGTTTATCCGGAAGTCTTAACAAAGCTTTTTGGAGACGTAGTTGAATTTCGTCACCCGATACATGCGGAGAGCTATCCAGTTTTCTTGTAAGCTCGCCTTCGACATCTCCGATTGGTAAAAAGAATCGTCTTTTCTTACGCTGCAGGAAGGTTAGACATTCATTGGTCGCGATCCGATAGATCCAGGTATATAGCTGCGCGTCTTCGCGAAAGTTATCGATTGCTTTATGGATCTTAATAAAAACCTCCTGGGTCAGGTCATCGGCATCGTCATGGTCAATAACCATTTTGCGAACATGCCAATAAATCCGCTTCTGATATTCGCGAACGAGCAGATTGAAACCGTAATTCCTGGTCTCTGGATTTCGAATTTTGAATAGGAGCTCTTTATCTTCCAACGAAGAAAATGCTTGATTTTCGGGGGTTAGACTAAACGGGCCTGGTTAGGTTTAAAGGTAAGCCGCGAAAATTAGAACTTAAAGCGAATTACCATCGAATTACGCAACACCGGGCAGTTCAATAGAAGTTGTCACATTGATTCCAGGGTATCAACCAACAGCTCGAAATGTTCTTTTGCATGCGTTGGGAAATTGGCAAAACGAAGCTGGTGCTTTTTTGCAGAACCATAACCATCACCTGGCTGCATCCCTTTTTCAAGCAGGCCCTTAGTCATCTTTTCAGTGAGGTCACCACTATCAACAACCATAACAGTGCGTGACTGAAACGTTTCGTCCTTAACGAATGCCTTTAAATGCGAATGTTTCTTCAGTGTATTGTACAGCAGGAACGATTTATACTCAGTCTCTTTTCGAATCTTATGGACACTATGTCTTAACATGTCTGACACAACTTGCCCGAGCAAATATATGCCCAGTACATTGGGCGTTTCTGGCGTTTGATTTTTTAACGCATGAGAATGCAAGGTTGGAAGGTTATGATAAGATCCAATAGACCGTCCTTTTGTGATTAACTGCTCGGCCTTTGCCAGGCATCTATCATTTACCATCCATACTCCGAGGCCTGCTGGTAATCCGAATCCCTTTTGTACTGAAAAGAAAACCGAATCCAGTTTCGAATAATCAAAGTCGGGATAGGGAAGGGAAGATACTGCGTCAACTACCAATAATGCATCCGGATGTTTAGTCTTAAAACTATAAATAAAATCAAGCGGCAATGAAACGCCAGTGCTCGTTTCATTATGAGTAACGGCGATGAGTTCGGTTGAAGGTGGTACTTCTAATGATGTAGAGAATCCTTCACCTGCTGCCACCTCATGCTTTGCTGCGTTTTTACCCAGTTGTGCACTTATCTCGAAGAAACGTTTTGAAAAAGAACCGTTCACCAAATGAAATGAAGTTTCTCCGACGAGATTTTGCACCGTTCTTTCCCAAATCTCTGTTGCTGAGCCGGTGAAATAGATATGATAATCAGAAGGTAAATTCAATAATTGCCGCAAGCCGCTTACTGCTTCGGCATAAATGCTTTCAAATTTTTTGCTCCGGTGGGAGAGAGAAGGAATTCCATCGCGGAATGCCTGCTTCATATGATCTTCAACGGTAAAATAAAGTTGAGATGGTCCGGGCGTGAAATTAATTTTTGAGTAGCTCATGCGGCTGCAAAAGTAACAACTGGCTTCGAACACACTTAATTAAAAAATACATTTTTATCAAGGTTGTTGAGTAATAGTGTTTTCCCTAAGTTGCATCAAAATCCCACTCGGGTTTGGGACACGTTTGCTGAACCTAACAAAATAAACAATACCGAGTGTAGCTTTTGTACAAAATCAGGCTTCATCCCCGTCCCGATAGCTATCGGGAGTCGGGGCCTCGCCCAAAAAGCAGGTTAACAGAAGAAGGTTGCGGACACAGGCAGCTCAAAACTTGTCTTAATGGGGTTCAGAAACACCCTTACCAAACCTAGTGGGCTTTTTTTATTGTAAGAAGATAGAGCCTGCTTAAAACAACACCCTGAATTTTATCGTTTGATCGATCTGACGTAATTCCTTTATCACGTCTTTGTCATACTCTTTATTGATATCAGTGATCACGTAACCGATTGTCTCGTTCGTTTTCAGGTACTGACCAACGATGTTTATGCCGTGGGTTGCAAGGATGTGGTTGATCTTAGCTAGTATACCCGGCACGTTGTTGTGAATATGAATCAGCCGATGCGCATTTTCGAGCAACGGAAGTGTTAAGTTTGGAAAGTTTACACTGTTTGAAGTGCTTCCCGTATTTATGTAATCGTTGATCTTCCCGGGAACAAAATTTCCAATGTTCTCTTGCGCCTCTGAAGTGCTCCCGCCTATATGCGGCGAAAGAATAGTGTTAGGCAGTCCACGCAATTCAGACTTGAACTCTTCGTCATTACTTACAGGTTCGTAAGGGAATACATCTATTGCGCAGCCGGCTACCTTGCCCGAAAGAATATTTTCACGAAGGGCTTGAATATCGACAATGTGACCACGGCTGAGGTTAATGAAAATAACACCTTTTTTCATCCAGCCGAATTCCCGTGTACTAATAAGATTATGATTGGATTGCACGACCATCAACATGCAATGAAAGAACGTCGACCTGTTCAAGAACTTCCTTCATGGACTTGCATTTCACAGCATTACCAAGCGACAATTTCTCTTCGGTATCATAGTAATAAACTTTCATGCCTAGCGATTCAGCAATAACAGACAATTGCGTTCCGATATTGCCATAACCAATCAGTCCGAGCTTCTTGCCGCGCACTTCGAAACTGCCTTTAGCGGATTTGTCCCAAATGCCCTGGTGCATCTTAAGAGATTTATCGACGATGTTCCGCATTAACAGAATCATTTCAGCAACTGCTAATTCAACAACGGACCTTGTGTTACTGAACGGCGCATTAAATACTGCAATACCCTTTTTAGTTGCAGTCTCAAGATCGATCTGGTTAGTACCGATACAAAAAGCGCCAATCACCATTAACCGGTTTGCATTTTCGAGAACCTTTTTTGTGACCTGGGTCTTCGATCTTATCCCCAACACAGTAACGTTCTTGATCCTTTCACAAAGTTCGTCCTCGGTCAACGCCGCGTGATAGATCTCAACGTTGAACCCTTCTGATTTAAGAAGTGCCACCGCTACAGGATGAACATTCTCCAGCAGCAGTACATTTATCCTGTTCTTTGGATATGAAACTGCCGTATTAAGCTTGTTCAAGTATAAAACTTCGTCCAGGCTGGGGGTGATATGATCTCCTTTGTTCAAAATGTTTTCCCTTTCTACGTTTTCAGTGAATACATAAAACTTATTGGCAAGCCCTGAATTTTTGATCTCATAATCAGTGTAGCCATCACCAATAACGTAAACGTCTCCGGGAAGATTCAAGCGCTTCAACTGTTCAACCTTACCGTTATTGGACGAAAGTGGATTATCGGTGTCAAATCCTATCACACGCCCCTCAGTATCGAAGCGGAATTCGTTTGCAAGTATGTTTTCTTCTTTTATGCCAAACTCGGTAACGATCGGCTCGATAAATTCCCTAAAGCCATTAGATATAATGTAGATGTTATCAGAATAATTGGTAAAGAATTCCCGGTTGCGCTTGAAAGATTCCGATACTTTTCCTCTCAGTACATTTATAAGGGGCTCAATGTGCTGCTTTGACGGAGAAAGAAGATTTAACCTTTTCTCCAGCGATTCGCGAAAGGAAATAGATCCATCCATTCCCTGATTTGTGATATCAACAATCTGCTTTTTTCGCTTTTCCTTATCAGGATGGTCTTTAAGCGAGATGTCGGCAAGGACATCCAGCGCTTCCACCTTTGTAAATGTGCTATCGAAATCGATTACAAAGTACTTATTGAGCTTCATCGCGTGGTTGTAAACGGCAAATGTAAATTGGTTTTATCACTTAAAAATTTACAAAACTCAATTTTTTATTCCGCCTAACACGTGATAGGATTTGAGGCGGACCTTAAGAAAAATTTTTCGTCTGAATAATCCGCTCGATCATTCCCGGTTTACCATAAACATTGCCGTGGGAATCAGTCGTTCCATCAATTCGTCTTTCAATTGTTGTTCGACTGGTAGACTGGAAACAGCAGCTGACATACACGCTAACCAAGCGACGGCGTCGTCGGCAGTGATCGTGTGAGGAAGGTGTCGGGCTCTCAGGCGGGGATGTCCATACTGACTCGAGTATAATGGCGGCCCTCCCAGGAATTGCGTCAGGAACAGCCGTTGCTTTTCCTTGATTACACTTTTGTCCGTTTTAAAGAGGCGTGAGATTTGCGGATTCTCGAACACAAGATCATAAAATCGATCCACGAGCAACTGAAGGTTGCTTTCTCCAAGTTTGTTAAATAGAGGTTCTTCGGCCAAATCCATATCTCATGGTCTGTTTAAAGATAACTCAACCACCGTTTATCGCGGTGATTTCGCTTATATCTGTCATACCACAAACATAATGGAATCAAGCCAAGTACCAGAAGGATCCAGATCATGTAAACCACGCCAAGAGAAAATCCATAACCTTTCAAATTCGGAGAATCCGTTACCCAGGTATCAAATACCATGTCGGTAAGTTTAAAGCCGGTTGCCCGAGCGGCAATCAAGGCGACAATATGAATCACGTACAGGTGAATGATATAATAGAACATGGGTACTCTGCCCAATGCCGTAACGATATCGACGAGCTTACCCGAATATTTTTCAGAAACCGCCAGAAATAGCAGTGACGGACCGAGAGTGATCAGGGCATACGATAACGACGGCGGGTACTTCGTAACCTTGATGAAAGAAAGAAACGTATCCAAAGTGCTTGACTGCACAGACCAAGGCACAGGATCGCCGTAAATGTTGACAGCGCGTAGAATAAAAAATACGATGATGGATGAGAATCCCAACAGGTAGAGCCTTTTCTTCCTGAACACTGGATCAACGGATGGTGTATACAACGCGCCGAAACAATACCCCAACAACATTATCCCGGTCCATGGAAGCACCGGGTAACCTATAAACACGGTGAAGTAAGGGAACTTCACCAATGCCGCTTCATGCAACACTTTCCAAATGAATGATTGCGCTGTTTCGCCATCCACGTGGACAGGATCCAGCAAATTGTGACCCGCAACAAATAAGATTCCGATAAAGAGAATGGCTTTAAAAGGTAAATGAATTGCTGCGGCAAGCGCTATCATTCCCACGCCAATTGCCCAAATGACGGTGAGTGCAAAAAAAGTGAACTTAAAATTAAAGAACCATGAGATGTTTATGATAGTAAACTCCAGGATGATGAGCCAGATCCCTCGAGTTAACAGGAAGGTGCTCAATTCCCGTTTTCCTTTTCGCTGGCCTACAAGAAATGCCGACGTCCCGGCAAGGAAGACAAAAACAGGGGCACAAAAATGTGTTATCCAACGTGTTACGAAAATCGCGGCATTCGTTTTTTCAAGGTCAAGTGGGTGATATAGGAACGCGTCAGCATGAAAATAATCGCGAACATGATCCAGCGCCATAATTATCATTACGATACCGCGTAACAGATCTATTGACTCGATACGCGTAGTGACTATCGTTTTATTTCCATCAATGGGTGCAACACTCATAGATATCTATAAACTAACAATCATAAACAAAGGTTTTGGAAAATTCGAACTAGTCTGTAATGTCCAGATGCATTGCAGCTGCGGTGTCTTTACAAACGTGTGAAAATTCGGATGAAGCTTTTAAAGGGTCAGGTACCTTGTCGCGCGGTACATCCTGGAACCCTTTCCGGAGGAAAAAACCGTGGGCCGTTTCAGTAAGCAAATAGATACCTTTCAACTTACGTTTTTTTGCTTCAGCTATGAGGTGTTCCGTGATTGCCGTGCCTAGCGCTTTGCCCCGTGTTCCCAACTTAACACTCAGCGAGCGAAGTAAGGCGTAGTCGCCGTACACCTCGAGAGCACCAGTTCCGACCATTGCTCCATCTTCGTAATATCCTACCAGCAGATCCTTTTTGAAATTCAAATCATCAGACGGAAGGCTTGAAGACTTAAGCAATGATCGGAATGCCTGATAATTTTGCTCATCATTGACAATCCTTAGCGGTGAATCCATAAGTCAAGTTTTTTTAGTTCTTACCTGTACTCACTACATTTTACGTGTATCCACACGCTCAAGTTAACGGATATTTCGTTAGTACGCCAAGACCCTGATCATCGCATCATTAGAATCTTAGCCGCTGCTTCCACTTGTTGAGTATAACTAGTAATCGCTTTTGAAACAATCTCAATTTGCTCCTGGGCTTCTTTCCAGTTTCGTTGTTCGATCGCCTCACGAATCCCTGGCAAGGTCTTTACACCATATCCGGTGTAATAACCCGGGGCGTAAATAGTGTGACGGTACCATGGACGCTTTGGAAGGCCTCCATCTACCATCAATTTTTGTTCCGCCTGATAAAGAATCTTGTTTAGTGAATTTAGGTTGGTATTTGGTTTGGGGTTGGCCTGCGAAAGTTCAAAAAACCGAACTGAAGCGGACTGAAGTTGCGCCATTGCATTTTGAAGCGACGAAAAGTCGAGGTAGGGCACAGGTTCTTTTGATGTTGGTGCAACGAATTTGACGTTCGGATCAGCCGCATTCGTGAAGTCTTTGTTTTCAATCAATCTATTTTCCACTTCAGTAGCTTCTCGCATATTCTCCAGAAGTACAATTACTTCGTTCATGTAGTTGTTTACGGTTGTATGGAATGCATGGAAGTTAAAAGGCAGTACGTCAGCATTCGCTAGCCTTAGTGTTGCTCTACCTGCAGTTTTTGCAAGGGCTATCCCATATTCAAATTTTGGATCCTTGAATCGAACGTAGTGATCGTATGAATCGTAGATAGAATGGTACTCTCCGCCGCCATCCTCACCACCATATCCAAGATTGAGCGATGGTACTCCCAGGTGCTGAAAGAAAGGACTGTAATCTGATCCCGATCCTAACGCTTCCAACGTAAGTCCTGTTTTATCAAGTGCTGTTTTTTTATCCTTTGGCGATGCGGCATTCACTGCTTCGAATGCGCGGCTGCGTTGGAAAACAGAAACTCCCGTCTGAGGGTCGATAACATCGCGTGATATTTCAGCCATCAAAGGTTCAAGAGTATGAGATCCACCGGCATACAAGAACCCACGACCATTCCCGTCAGAGTTGATATAGGCAACAGCCTTTTGACGGAGTTCATCTGCATGGTGCTCCACCCATTCCGTTGAGCCGATCAACGCAGGTTCTTCTCCATCCCAGGCGCAATACACCAGTGTCCGCTTCGGTTTCCATCCGGTTTTCACCAGTTCGCCAACCGCCCTTGCTTCTTCCATCAAGGCTACCATACCACTAATTGGATCGTTGGCACCATTCACCCATGCATCGTGATGATTCCCACGCATTACCCATTCATCGGGCAACTCACTGCCTTTCATCGTTGCAATTACATTGTGGCAATCGACCAACTTCCAGTCGAATTCAAGCTTAAGGTGAACTTTCGCAGGGCCAGGTCCAACATGGTAAGTTAAAGGCAGCGCTCCACGCCATTTTTCCGGCGCAACGGGACCACCCAGCGCACGCAACAGCGGCTCCGCATCAGCATATGAAATAGGGTGAACTGGGATCCTGAGCAAATTATCGGCATCCTTTCGATCAATACGCTTGGCGTCTTCGGTGGCACCAACACCGGGTGTGATCGGATCGCCAGGTCGGACAGGAAGATCCATTACCGCACCGCGCTGTGCACCATGCTCATTTCGATAGGGGCCTTTAGGATAAACATCACCCTGAAAATATCCATCGCCTTGAGGATCGGAATAAATGAGGCAGCCAATGGCACCGTGCTCCTGAGCTACTTTCGGTTTGATCCCTCTCCATGATCCTCCATATTTCGCAATAACAATTTTTCCCTTCACATCAATCCCCATACGCTCCAACTGCTCATAGTCATCCGGCACTCCATAGTTGACAAAAACAAGCTCACCCGTAACATCACCGTCGGCCGACCAGGCGTTGTAGGTAGGAAGTTGTTCTTTTAGTTGGTTGCTTGTCCCGTCTTCCTTAAGGGCCGGTTCTGAAAGTTTAGCCTTGAATTTACCAGGCGATACGAGTTCCACGATCCTTACTTTCGGTGTTGGAAACAAGACCTTGTAGGTTTCGATTTTTGCGTCGTAACCCCAGCTCTTAAAAAGGTCACGCATATATTCTGCGTTTTCTTTTCCATACGCGGAGCCTAAATGGTGCGGCCGTGCAGCAAGCCGCTTCATCCATTGATCAAGATTTGTTTGTTTCAAATAACTATCGAATTTCTCTTCTGCTGCTCGTTGCGTGTCTGCTGATTCCCGGGTGAATCCGGAAATTGTTTTCTGCGCATCAGAGGTGTAGAATAGCAATAAGAAAGAAAGCAATAAGATCGGTTTCATAGCTTAGGTTTTGATCTGCCAATTTAAGCAAACAATCAACTGCAGGTAGGTAATTTATGTGGAAGGGCAACTATGACCGCCGTCGCCCCGACACGTCGGGGTTCGGCGGACAAGCCTTATTCGTTGTCAAACATGGATGAGTTCTCAGCAAACCTCTTTATGTCCGACATTTCCATCCTGTCGTCCAATCTTTGAGAATAGTGGAGCTTCTTGATGACAAGTCCTTTATCGAGGAGAAATTCCGCCGGTATTGTATTGATGGATTCTCCATCGGCCATCATGTGAACCGGCGCGCCGATCGACTTCGCCTTGATCACCGCCTGCACAAATGAAGTAAGATGACTCATCGTCGATTTGTAGGCGGAAGTTTCCAAACCGTATGCATTGTACCAGAACTTCTCCGGATCCGACACAATAGGAATGGGGGATACCCCTGTATGAAAGGAACTTCTTAAAATCACTTTCTCTTTGGACTCAAAGAAAAAAATCATCTCAAGTCCTTTTGCTTTGAGTTCCTGATGCGCCTTCGACAATTCATGAACACGAAGGTTGCAGAACGGACAACCAGCATGGCGGAAGAACGCAATCAATACTTTAGAGTCCCGGTAATCGTTCAGGTCAATTGTCCTTCCGAAAACGTCTTTTGCTTTGAAGAGCGGAGCCAGGATGTTTCTTTTGAGAGTCATGCGTTCAAGCAGGAAGAAAATAATCTTAATTCTTCAACGGATTCTTAACATACGCGTCCTGTTCCTCGAGGTACGGCAGTTTAATTGGTGCAATTTCGATATCGTCCAATAATAGTCCCTGTGGTACAATGAATGAGGCCAAAGTGCCTCCAACCTGAATAGTGTACGCGTCCTGATCTGATGCTACGCCCACTATTCGTCGCATGTTCCTTAGAGACAATTCTCCGACTTGCGATGATCTAAGGACTTCCTCTTCTCCGGTTTCAAGGTTAACTTTCCAGACCTCAGACATAGCTTCGCCAAAGCTGGCATTGGTCCGCACAATGAGCGCAAAGTCCTGGCCATCAGTTTTTGCAGCAGAAATAAGCGCGTTTTTTAGAGCGTCTATCGATAAGGTTTTGTCAGAGCTTACTTCAATCACTGCGGGACCAGTACTGTGTCCGTTGGCGGCCTGGCTCAATGACGAAAGTGAACGGTCATTCAATAGCGCCTTCAAAATTCCCTTCTCGACGAGAACAAGGTTGCCGGGAGGCACCACACCCTCATCGTCAACATCGTAGGAACCAATTAATGTTTTGCCTTTGAATGATTTTAGTGTCGGGGTTGCCTTTATTGTAAGGGAATTATCGATGACTGCCTTTCCAAGGCGCGCATCCAATGCGGCAACTGCTGCGGGGCGGTAGTCATTCTGACTCAAGATCGCGTTTGAAGCTATGAGACTTTCTCGTTGCGAGAACAGTGTCGTGGCAAAAGCCTGAGCCACGGATGGTCCAAGAAAGAGGACCGGACCGGAGTACTCTTCTTCCAGCACATTTGCACTTCGAAGGTTATTGAGTTTTTCAGCCAGGGCCTTCGCATCTGCCTTTAATTTTTCCATCGAAGGAAATTCATTTGGAGCCTTCGCGTAGTATTCCACTGTCTCGTAAATCGGCTCGCCATTTTTTGTTTTTCCCTGAGCGCGGCACTGCACGATGCCAATTGAATATGGTTCAACAACAACTGTACCTTCGCTGTTAACAAAGTACTTGGTTCCATATGAAAAGTTGACGAGCACGTCAGAGGATTCCAGGTCCGGAAAATCACGAAATACAGATGATGCCTGCCTGCAATAATCATTCAAAGTTGTCAGGCTGGTACCGCTGAGTGTTGTTGGCTTTATAGATTGAATCACGGGAACCTTTGCAAAAACTCTGTGGGGCAAATCGCCAAGATTCTTATTTTGTTCTTTGAGTGTGGCCTGATGTTTCTTATACTTTTGAGCTGCCCCTTTGTAAACAACATCCGTTGTAGTCCATAACGCTCGACGGATTCCAAAATAGTCATCGTCTAAAGGAAGCTGAATTTCATTAGCAGTACCTTCGCTATAAAGATTATTGTCCAGACTTTCGTCATTGAATTCATAATTCCCCACTAGTACCCTGACTGATTTGTCGCGATTCTGGTATTCATTGGACTGGACGAGTGCTCCCAATGTGGCGTAAACACTCAGGTTCTTGCTATCGGTAATTCCGTAGCTAATGAAGAACGGCCGATCATGATTGTCATACTTGATCTCCTCCATGCTTCGTTTCAATTCGTCCTTCATCGCCCGGAGGATGACATTGTCTTCTTGTTGCGCTAACAGTGATGAACTGACAACTGCAAATAGGAGGGAGCTGATTAATTTAATTTTGGAAATCTTCATTCTGCCATTTCTAGGTTTTAATGATCGCTATCCGACGGTCTCGCAAGCAATGTAGTTTCCTGATACTGCCTTGGCTTTTTCTGGGTTTCGATCCTCCTTACAAAAAGAGATGGAGACGTTGCACTAACGGGTACACTACCGGATTCTGCACCACAAAAACCGATGAATATATCGCGATCGCCGGCCGCAGCTTGAATTTCGGCAAACATGGCCAGTGGAGTGCCGATAAGATCCACGCCACGTACCAATTCGTCTGGCCTTCCGTCGGCATATATGCGATATACCAGTGTGGGGAAGATGTTAAACGCGTTCGGATTGTATCTGTCTGTTACCGTGAATCCACCGACCACTTCCTTAAAAAAATACCCGTATGGTTTGCCCTGTTTCTTACATTCCTTGATCAGCATCTTGCGAAGCTCATCCATAGAATAAGATTTTGTCGTTTCCACAATAAGGTTGGATTGACGTGACACAGGCGTAGCGCCAAGTGATGCTCTACCATGACCGTTGGAGCGAGGTAAATTTTCCAGTGGTGTACGCGACATCAGAAACGTTTTAAGAATGCCTTTTTCGACGACCGTAACTTTTTTGCTGGGGATTCCCTCGTCGTCGTATGTATATGAACCATTTACAGAACGACCATCAACTTTCTCAACTGTCGGATCGAAGTAAACATTTAGTGTCTTTGGCAATACCACCTCTCCAACTTTTGCCTTAAAGGTTTGACCGTCGTATTCATTTTTAAGCCTGTGTCCTTCGATTCTGTGGCCAAATATCTCATGAAAAAACACTCCGGCAGTCGGCGCATAAAGAATAGCAGGTCCGCTGTAGGGCTCAGCAAGTGGGGCATCCTTAAGTTTTTTTAAAATACCAACCATGGCCTCAACATCAGAAAGGATCTTTTCATCGGCAGGAAGCCCGGAAGGTAGCGGCGCATAGTAGGAAAGGTGAAGCGGCGCGATGTCGCCATCAGACGATCGCACGCTCGCAGACACGTTAATATATGCGGATGTAAAATTCTGAACTATCCGAGTTCCTTCGGTCGATACAAAGTACTTCCGTTCTACTGAAACCGCGAGTGTAACGTCTCCCTCGATAAGATCGTGATTCTTCAAAAACGGAGAGGAGTATTTCTTGAGTTTCTCTTCCCATAAAGGTTGATCAAAGATAGAAGCGAATTCAATAGTCTTTGGATCCATGAAAACGGTTGGTTCTTCTTTAGAGAAATCGTTTATCGGCGCTCCTGTTTGTGACCTTCTTTCAAAAGCGTTTTTTACGACTTTGTATGAATCCATTGCCTGCTTGTATTCATTTTGCGTCGTTTTCCACAACATAAATTGTAATGCCTTCGCATTATTCTCATATGGTAGCATTACCGGTCCGAATCCTCCCTGGGGCAAAAAGGTACTGTTATCGGGGCTGATCGGATGCATGTTATCAAAACTATAGTCGCCAACTCTCACACGGGCGGCCAACACCCGATTCTTGCTGGTTGCTGATTGGGTGAGGCTTCCAAAGGAAGCATTTAGCGAAGCATATTCAATATCATCCACATGGTAGTCTATATAATATGCGGGAACCTGAGCTTTTTTTAATTCAGCAAATTCCCGATGCAGTTCGGTTTCGAGAACGAACAACAGTGAATCCTGCTGGGCGCTTGCCGATACACCCATCAGCGTTTGTAGTAAGAGGGTAAAAAAAGTCACCGGCGATCTAAAAAATTCCTTCACGAAGTTCAAAAATTTAAAAATTAACGGGTTTTAAGGGGATATTCTGATCAATCGAACCGGAAAAGTATTGCAAAAAGCGATGCCAGCAAAATTAAAATTACACGCTGCAATTTTTAGCAAGAGGCTACATTGACGGGAACGGTTAAGTGCACAAGCGGATTCGTTCATAAGACATCGTTCTTGTTTGTGCAAAACCCGCCACAGGATGTGGGGTAGATTTACCTCTTCAGATATAATTGAAATTAAAATCAGGTACATCGGTTGTCGAATACATCCATCTAACCAAACGAAAAATCTCCTCGATCATTATATGCGGAGATGACATTACACGGAGAGTTGTTACTAACGGCAATTGCAATCCAATTATCGATGATAATTTTTCAACCAAAAGAATGCGTTAGAGCACGTATAGATCGCTAGTTGGCCATTGAAAAAAAAATATATCTTTTTAGAGCGCCACAAACGTTTGCCCTTTGTTTTTCTCAGTAAAACTTTTACCTTCAATTCATCGCAAGAAAGTATCCGGTAAAGGAATATTGGTCAGTAAACAGACTGGTATTTTCTTTGTTCATCGTTGTTCAGCTTGATTATATGTTTAGCACTGTTTGGTAGTTACTGAACAACACGTTTGGTTGGTATTTAGAATTTCGAACATAAAAGAATATTTGCGGGAGGCAAATCGCTTTGGAAGTTTCGAGTGAAAATACTATCCCATTGTGGCCCCTTTTGGTTTATGGGGCTATTGTTGTAGGCCTGGTAGTAATAATGCTAGGTCTTTCTTTTGTATTGGGTCAGCGACATAAAGAACACGCTACCAATGAACCCTACGAGGGTGGGATCTTAAGCACCGGCTCTGCGAGACTCCGTTTTTCATCCCAATTTTATCTGATCGCAATGCTATTCGTCATCTTCGATGTGGAGACGATTTTTATTTTCTCCTGGGCGATAGCATTCGAAGAATTGGGATGGTTTGGATACGTAGGGGTAATCATTTTCGTGATATTGCTTTTTGTCGTACTTATCTATGAATGGAGGAATGGAGCTCTCGATTTTGGTCCCGATGGCAAGAAGATTCTCAAAGCATACAAACGTCTCACAGAAAAGAAAAATAAGAAATGAAGTGGTGGTTGAGTAAAGGAAATGAACCAGTAAATGCTGTAAAGGGCACAGGCTCGTTTGAAGAGTCGGTCCAACAAAGCATTATGCTCACGACTGTACAAGGACTTTTGGGGTGGGGTCGCAAAAATTCTATGTGGCCGTTTCACTTTGGTTTGTCCTGTTGTTTTGTGGAAATGGCAACCAGCATGACGCCTAAGTACGATGTCGCGAGATTTGGCGCTGAAGTTATTCGTGGAACTCCGCGTGAGGCAGACGTCATGATCATTGCAGGTACGGTCTTTATTAAGATGGCTCCGATTATCAAACGACTTCACGAACAAATGATGGAACCGCGTTGGGTGATCTCGATGGGTTCATGTGCCAATTCGGGTGGCATGTACGATATATATAGTGTGGTTCAGGGAGTTGATAAATTCCTACCGGTAGATGTATATGTTCCAGGCTGTCCCCCAAGACCTGACGCTTTTATGGAAGGGTTAATGCTATTGGCTGAATCTGTAGGAAAGGAACAACGTCCATTGAGCTGGGTGATCGGAGATCAGGGAGTTATAAAACCGGAAAAAATATCGGTAAAGGAACGAGGCAGGAACAAAGGAAAGAAATGGTGTCGTTCAGGTCTCCAGATGAAATCTAAAAATCGATATAGATCTTTAATAAGGACTTTTACAGAATCCAAATAGGTGAAAATGATTAATGGGAAATAAAAATCGGGAAGGGTACATGAGCTGAGAGAATTAGGAATGTAACTGTCAAACATGGATTTATGGAAATCAATGATCCAACAGAACAGTTAAAGTTGAAGTTTAATGAAACAACTTTCATTAAACAATCGACAAAGGATGACATCCTCACCTTGTGGTTGCCGTTGGACAATATTGTACGCGTATTAAAGTACCTTAAGAACGAAATAACCCACCCATATCCTTTCCTCTTCGACCTTACCGCTATTGATGAGCGAAGCCGAAAGATCGATCCCGATTACCCTTCACGGGAATTTACCCTTGTATACACATTATTGTCGTTCGATAGGAATGCATTTCTGCGCATAAAGGTGGCGTTGAAGTCAGAATATCCGACTGCACCAAGCATCACCAAATTATGGGCAAACGCAAGCTGGTATGAGCGGGAAGTGTACGACATGTTTGGAATCACGGTTTGATGGTCACCCGCACCTTGCAAGAATTCTGATGCCACTCACCTGGGAAGGACATCCGTTGCGAAAAGAACATCCCGGCACGGGCCACTGAAATGGGGCCATTCCGGTTATGGGATGAAAAAACGGATCATGAACAATCGGCATTGCAGTTTAAGCCAGAAGAATGGGGAATGGAATTACAGAGTGACGATTCTGATTTTATGTTCCTTAATATCGGGCCCCAACATCCCGGCACACATGGCGTATTGCGTATAATCCTACAATTGGATGGAGAAGATATTGTGGATGCTGTTCCGGACATTGGGTTTCATCATCGTGGTGCAGAAAAAATGGGGGAACGGCAATCGTGGCACACCTATATTCCATATACCGATCGTATCGATTACCTCGGTGGTGTAAATAACAATCTTGCATACCTGCTAGCAGTTGAAAAACTTGCAGGCATTAAAATCCCGGACCGCGCAAAAGTAATTCGGGTGATGATGTGCGAGCTCTTCCGGATCGCCAGCCACCTTGTTTGGTATGGAACATTTGCGCAAGACGTAGGCCAACTATCACCGGTATTTTACATGTTCACTGATCGTGAAAACGTTTTTGACATCATCGAGGCTGTGTGTGGCGGACGAATGCACCCCAACTGGTTTCGCATTGGCGGAGTAGCACAGGATCTTCCAAAAGGATGGGAGACACTCGTCAAAAAATTCATCGATTACTTCCCGGCCCGGCTGAAAGAATACGACAATCTGGTGATTAAGAACAGCTTGTTCAAAGCAAGGACGCAGGGTATTGGCATTTTCACAACTGAAGAAGCTATTGAATGGGGAGTCACCGGCGCTAACCTTCGAGCCTGTGGAATGGAATATGACTTCCGGAAAAAACAACCTTACTCCGGCTATGAAATGTTCGACTTTGAAGTCCCTTTGGGCAAGAACGGAGATTGCTTCGACCGCGCTGTCGTACGCGTGGAAGAAATGCGGCAAAGCCTACGGATCATCGAGCAATGTTTTAAGAATATGCCGGAAGGATCTTATAAAGCAGATCATCCGCTTACAACGCCACCCCTGAAAAAAAATACCATGCAGGATATCGAAACGCTCATTACTCATTTCCTTGGTGTTAGCTGGGGACCGGTTATTCCACCAGGGGAGGCGATGAGCTGTATCGAAGCAACCAAAGGAGCTAATGGCTATTATGCGATCAGTGATGGTAATACATCGCCATACCGGATTCGTATACGAACTCCATCGTTCGCACACATGCAAATGGTGCCTTATATCAGTCGGGGATATACGGTAGCTGATTTATTAAGTATCCTCGGCGCCATGGACTTTGTGCTGGCGGACATTGACAGGTAAAAAATTAAAAGGAATGTTGACAACTCACGAAAAACACGAAATAGACGAAGCAATACGATTGGTACCCGTTCGAAAAGCTGCTGGGATCGAAGCATTAAAGATCATACAGGAGCATCGCCGGTGGGTATCTGATGAAAGTCTCAATGACATTGCACTCTACATGGGTATGTCGGTTGAAGAGTTAGATTCTGTAGCTACGTTCTATAATATGATTTTCCGGAAACCTGTTGGTCGACACGTTATCCTCTTGTGCGACAGCATCAGCTGTTGGGTGATGGGGTATGAAGACATCCAGGAATATTTCAAGAAACAGTTAGGCATAGGGTTAGGCGAAACAACTTCCGATGGCCGATTCACACTATTGCCGAATTGTTGTTTGGGAACCTGCGATTGCGCACCGGCGCTTATGATAGATAATGACTTACACAGAAATCTGACGATAAAGCAATTGGAAGATATCCTGAAGAAATATGAATAGCCGATAAACGCATATGGAACGACCGTTGACTCAACATATTCATCCCGATAAACGACCTCTTTCACTGAAAGAATATGAGGGCGTGGGCGGATATCAGGCCATACGCAAAGTGCTTAAGGGAATGACGCCAAAAGCAGTAACTGACCTGGTCAAGGAATCTAACCTTCGGGGTAGGGGCGGCGCAGGATTCGGTACAGGGATGAAATGGAGTTTCGTGCCCTTAGATGCTCCGAAGCCAAAATATCTGATTGCCAACGCGGATGAAATGGAGCCTGGCACATTTAAGGATCGCATTCTGCTTGAAAGCACGCCGCATCAATTGATTGAGGGGATGATCCTCTCTGCATTTGCCATCCAGGCTGATATATCTTATATCTATTTGAGATGGGCATATAAGTTCGCAGCTCAATCAATAATCAAAGCTTTGGCGGAAGCCTATGAAGCCGGTTATCTGGGCAAGAACATTTTGGGATCCGGCTACGACCTGGAAATGTATTTGCACACCGGCGTTGGACGCTACATGTGCGGTGAAGAAACCGCCTTGTTGAATTCATTGGAGGGTAAACGAGCTACACCACGGGCGAAACCTCCCTTTCCTCAAGTGAGTGGTTTGTTTGGAAAACCCACCATTGTGAACAATGTGGAGACCCTATGTTGTATACCTCACATCGTCAACAATGGCGCAACGTGGTTTCAACAATTAAGCAAGACCGGTGACGCCGGAACAAAGATCTATGGAGTAAGTGGCAAGGTAAAAAAGCCTGGTGCCTGGGAATTACCGATGGGGGTAACGATGCGCGAACTGATAGAAGAACACGCTGGTGGAATGCAGGATGGTCTTAAATTCCGTGGTGCTCTTCCAGGTGGCGCCTCAACTGATTTCCTGGTAGAACAACACCTTGACGTAAAAATGGATTACACGTCCGTAGCGGCGGCGGGTAGTCGTCTCGGTACAGGTACACTCGTTGTGCTGGATGATAAAACATGTCCCGTGGGTTTTGTGAAAAACCTTGAGCATTTCTTTGCTCAGGAGTCATGTGGCTTTTGCACGCCATGCCGCGAAGGTCTGCCGTGGGTAGAAAAAATACTTGGAGCTATCGATCGCGGCGAGGGCCGGATGGAAGACATAAAGCTTCTTGAGTTCCATACAAAATATCTGGGACCTGGAAATACATTTTGCGCATTTGCGCCAGGAGCGATGGAACCTTTGCAGAGCGCACTGAAATATTTCAGAGAAGATTTTGAAAGACATATCACTGAACGGACATGCTCTTATAAACAAGAGGTATTGTCTGCAACTGGATGAATAAACACTGACGAATAATGCAAAGAGCAATTAAAGTACTCGATAACTTATAACGAACTGCCGATGGCAACGCTCTATATAGATAACAAAGCGTATGAAGTAAAAACGGGAAAGAATCTCCTGGAAACCTGCCTTACCCTTGGCTTTGACCTGCCATATTTCTGCTGGCATCCTGCGCTCGGGTCAGTTGGCGCTTGCCGTCAGTGTGCTATAAAGGTCTACAAAGATGAAAACGATCAAAAAGGCCGGCTGATAATGTCTTGTATGGAACCGGTGACAAATAACCAACGGATCTCTATAAAAGATGAAGAGGCGGTAGAGTTTCGCGAACACGTGATCGAATGGTTGATGACAAATCATCCCCACGATTGTGCAGTATGCGACGAAGGTGGTTCCTGCCATCTTCAGGATATGACTGTGATGACTGGCCACGCTTACCGCAGATTTCAATTCAAAAAGCGAACACATCGGAATCAGTATCTCGGTCCGTTCATCAACCATGAGATGAACAGATGTATCCAGTGCTACCGTTGTGTTCGTTTCTACAAGGACTATGCCGGAGGAAAAGACCTCGATGCATTCGCGTCCCGGAGTAACGTTTACTTTGGTCGGCACGAGGACGGTGTTCTCGAAAGTGAATTCAGCGGCAACCTTACCGAGGTTTGCCCGACAGGAGTGTTCACCGACAAGACGCTCAAACAACATTATACCAGGAAATGGGACCTGACAACCGCACCCTCCATTTGTAACCATTGCAGCCTCGGATGTAACACGATCGCAGGAGAGCGTTATGGAAGCTTGCGCCTGATTACTACGCGATACAACGGTGAGGTGAATGGCTATTTCCTTTGCGACCGTGGCCGGTTTGGCTACGAGTTTGTGAATGCATCAGACCGGATACGAACCGCTTCCATTCGCGGAGAGGAAGCAAGCCGCGACAGAATACTTAACGAGGTAGTTCAAATTCTCTCAACATCCAGAACCATTGGTATTGGATCGCCACGGGCTTCGCTTCAATCTAATTTTGCCCTCAGGACCCTCGTTGGCAAGGACAATTTTTATCACGGTGTTTCAGATAATGAGCATGACCTGGCCAACCTGGCCATCAGGATATTGCGCGATGGACCAGCCAGAAGCGCAACCATGAAAGAAGTCGAAACGGCGGATGCCGTATTCATTCTCGGTGAAGACCTTACAAACACGGCACCGATGATGGCGTTAGCAGTGCGTCAAAGTGTACGGCAAGAACCGATGGAGGAGCTGTCAAAAATAAACGTGCCGGAGTGGAATGATGCCGCGGCAAGGGAACTGATCCAGGAAAACAAAGGCCCCCTGTTTATTGCAGCCGTCCAGGGAACCAAGCTCGACGAATTGGCAACACAAACATTTCGAGGCTCGCCGGATGAGATCGCGAGATTAGGATTTGCCGTCGCGCAATTACTTGACAGTAGTCTCCCCGATGTATCGGGGCTGCCTCAAGAAATAAAAACATTAGCAACGCGCATAGCCACCGCATTATCGCAAGCTAAACGGCCAGTAATTATCTCAGGAGCCTCCTGTGAAACGGACCATGTAATTAAAGCGGCGGCTAACATCTCCTGGGCATTGAGCAAAAAGAATAAGCAGACCGGAATTGTTCTCACTCTTCCAGAATGTAATTCAATGGGGCTGGCCATGATGCAAGGACAACGTCTCGAATCAGCCTTCAATGCTGTTCGCAACGGGCATGTTGATACGGTTGTAGTTATGGAAAATGACCTTTACCGTCATGGCAAAACTTCCGTCGTTGAAAATCTACTCAAGGCTGCAAAAAATGTTATCGTCATTAGATCACACGAATACTGCCACTATAAAAAATGCGTCCGTGGTGATACCTGCCGGAACGTTTGCCGAATCAGATGGAACTCTGGTCAGCAACGAGGGCCGGGCGCAACGTTTTTTCCAGGTGCACGAAGCCACAGAAGTTATTCAGGAAAGCTGGCGTTGGTTACTGGATATCGGTGTTAAAATGGGAGTAAAAGAAATGACGTCCTGGAAAAACTTTGAAGGAATTACTTCAGCTATTGCCGCGGACGAGCCACTGTTAAAAGGTGTGGACAAAATAACACCTCCCGCAAACTATCGAGTAAATGGTCAACGTATACCGCGTGAGCCACACCGTTTTAGTGGCCGCACGGCTATGCTTGCAAACATAAATGTCAGTGAGCCTAAACCGCCAATAGATCCTGATTCTCCATTGTCATATACAATGGAGGGTTATCGCGGGCTTCCACCTTCATCTATGATCCCGTTCTTCTGGTCTCCGGGATGGAACTCTGTACAATCGATAAATAAATACCAGCAAGAAGTAGGTGGACCGTTGCGCGGGGGTGATCCGGGAATCAGACTTTTCGAAAGAACTGATCGAAGTCCGGAATATTTCACTTCTGTGCCCGAGAAATTCATTTCCATGGAAGGTCATCTATTGATGGTACCTGTTCATCACATTTTTGGATCAGAAGAACTAAGCGCACGGTCTCCGTCAGTTGCAGAACGAGGTCCGAAACCTTACGTTAACCTGAACCCTGAAGATGCAACGCACTTTAATGTCAAAGAGGACGAACTGTTGAGTTTCGAAGTTGATGGACAACCGTATCGATTACCGGTCAAGTTCAACGACAGCATTCCCAAGGGAATTGGTGGTTTGCCTTATGGTCTTCATGGTTTACCATTTGTAGAATTGCCTGCATGGGCGATAATTAAAAAGAGTTAAATATGGATGAGTCCGTCTTAAATCACCTGTTCATAGTCGGTGGGGTTCTGGCCGGGCTTCTTATTGTTGCCCCTGGCCTCATCTGGCTTGAGCGAAGGCTACTGGCTTTGTGGCAAGACCGCTACGGACCGAATAGGGCGGGACCATTTGGAGTTCTCATCGTACTTGCCGACACGCTCAAACTCTTCTTTAAGGAAGACTGGATTCCTCCGTTCGCGGATAAGGCTGTATTCGTATTGGCGCCAGCGATTGTGATGATCACCGTATTTCTAAGCTTTGTGATCGTGCCGTTCGCGCCGGGCATCATCGTTGCCGATATAAATATTGGAATACTCTTTTTTCTGGCAATGTCCTCTATGGGCGCATACAGTATCATTCTTGGAGGATGGGCATCGAATAACAAATACTCGCTGTTGGGAGCAATGAGAGGTGCAGCTCAAATGATTTCTTACGAAGTGTTTATGGGACTTGCGCTTATGGGTACCGTGTTGATGGCAGGCTCTTTCAGCCTCGTAGACATTGTCGAAGCTCAAAGGGGATTATGGTTTGTTGTTCCGCAGTTCATAGGCTTTATCATCTTCTTTATTGCCGGGATCGCAGAAACTCATCGATTGCCGTTTGACATTCCAGAGGCAGAAAGTGAATTGATCGCAGGTTTTCACTCTGAGTATTCAGGCATGAAGTTCGGTATGTTCTTCGTCGGAGAATATCTGGGTATAACATTGATCTCAAGCATTACCGTCTGTTTGTTCTTCGGTGGATGGCTTGGCCCTGGATTTCTTCCACCATTGGTATGGTTCGTAATAAAGACGTTCATTTTTATAGGAGTATTCATTTTGCTGAGAGCATCCCTTCCAAGACCGAGGTATGATCAGCTGATGGAATTCGGATGGAAGATATTATTGCCCCTGACGCTGATCAACTTAATGGTAACGGCGGGTGTAATACTATTTTTAAAAGGATAAACAAAGAAGTAACACTTAAAAAGACAGTTATGTTCAGTATCGTAAGAAGTATGTGGATCACATTTATGCATATGTTTCATAAGCGTGAGACCGTTCAGTATCCTGAACAAAAAAATAAGCTATCAACGCGATGGCGAGGTAGAATTGTACTGACACGCGATCCTGATATGGGTGAACGATGCGTCGGTTGTTACTTGTGCGCAGCCGCGTGCCCTGTTGACTGCATTTCCCTACAAGCAACGGAAGATGAAAACGGACGACGGTATCCGGAGTTTTTCAGGATAAACTTCTCCCGTTGTATTTTCTGTGGATACTGTGAAGAAGCATGTCCTACGTATGCGATTCAACTAATACCGGATTTTGAAATGGCAGAATATAATCGCCAGAACCTTGTATATGAAAAGAAGGATCTGCTAATCGATGGACAGGGTAAATATGAAGGGTACAACTATTACAAAGTAGCGGGGCTTGCCATAGGCGGGAAAGACAAAGGCGAAGCACAAAATGAAGACACTCCGGTTGATGTACGGAGTCTTATGCCATGAGCAGAATTAATTTGAATAAATAAAGATGCTAACGACATTTTACATTGCATCCGCTATAGCGGTGATCGCAACGATAATGGTGATCACGCGACACAACCTTATTCATGCATTGTTGTATCTCGTAGTCTCGTTTCTGGCGATCGCTGTCGTATTTTATTTAATTGGCGCTCCATTTATTGCAGCCCTTGAAGTTATCATCTATGCAGGTGCCATCGTCGTCCTGATCATTTTTGTGATCATGATGTTGAATCTTAAAGCAGAAGCAGTGGAGCAGGAGAGGCAATGGATGCAAGGCGGAATCCTGATCGGTCCATCAGTCCTTTCTATTGTATTACTAGTCGAGCTGTTTTATATCATTTCAAACGTTGGGATGACTGGTCATGAGTATCATGTTGTGGACGCTAAGGCGGTAGGAATGTCGTTATACGGTCCCTATGTGATAGGCGTTGAACTCAGCGGTATCCTGTTGATGTCGGGTATCGTCGGAGCGTACCACCTCGGAAGGCAGAAGAAGAAAATCGTACATCGTTTTTTGGAAAAAGTAGAAGAATAGAAATGGAAATGAAAACCATACCTGTTGAAGCGGGACTGTTATTGGCGGGCATCTTATTTATGCTTGGCCTTCTCAGCGTATTGATCAGACGCAACATAATTTTCATGCTGATCTCTGTTGAGATCATGCTGAACGCTGCGGGTCTTGCTTTTATAGTAGCCGGTGCGAAGTGGGCGCAAGCCGACGGACAGGTTATGTTCGTTTTTATTCTGACAATGGCCGCAGCTGAGGTTTCCGTCGGCCTCGCCCTGATACTTCAGATTTACCATCAACTTAAAACGTTGGATAGTGACGCAGCTAACAAGATGAAAGGATAACTGCATTGTCGTGAACAAGAATAACAACATGATAGTGGCAAAAAACACATTGATATGAAAGAATTACTTTGGCTCATTCCTGCTTTGCCATTCGCGGGAGCCTTTATTCTGATTACAATGGGCACACGGCTCTCACGCACAATCGTGTCGATAATTGGCGCGGGTACAGTGGGCGTTGCAGCGTTAGTCACAATCCTCATCGGATTCGAGTTTTTGTCATCCTCGACACCAATCTATACACAGGTCGTATGGAATTGGGTGAACGTTGATGGACTTAGCCTTCCTTTTGCGTTTCACCTTGATGCACTCTCGCTCGTATTCCTTTTTGTAATCACTTTCGTTGGCTTCCTCATACACGTCTATTCCACAGAATTTATGCATGACGATCCGGGCTTCTCCCGCTTCTTTGCATACCTGAACCTATTTGTGTGCGCAATGCTTATCCTCGTGCTCGCAGACAATCTGGTACTCATGTATCTCGGATGGGAAGGAGTAGGCTTGTGCAGCTATCTTCTTATCGGCTTTTGGTACGAAGAGAAAAAGAACGGCGATGCTGCCAGAAAAGCCTTTATTGTCACTCGTGTTGGAGATACCGCTATGGCTATTGGCCTGTTTATGCTCTTCGATGCATTCGGGACACTTAATATCCAGGAAATTTTGGGCCGCGCGGGCGAAATGTGGTCGCCCGGGTCTCAGGCGGTGACTGCAGTAGCCTTGCTATTACTGGGCGGCGCAGTTGGGAAGTCTGCACAACTTCCGCTTCAAACGTGGTTGCCGGACGCTATGGCAGGTCCGTCGCCGGTCAGCGCACTTATTCACGCCGCGACTATGGTGACAGCTGGCGTTTATCTCATCGCGCGTACGCACGTTCTTTTTGAATTGGCGCCGGTAGCCCAACAGTGTGTGGGAGTTGTTGGAGCAATAACTTTGTTGTTAGCAGGATTCAGCGCACTCACGCAAACAGACCTTAAGAGAGTACTTGCCTATTCAACGATCAGCCAGATCGGGTACATGTTTCTTGCCCTGGGTGTTGGCGCCTGGTCAGCGGCAATCTTTCACTTTATGATTCATGCGTTCTTCAAAGCATTGCTGTTCCTCGGTGCGGGCGCTGTGATACTATTGCTTCATCACGAACACGACATGTTCAAGATGGGTGGATTAAAGAACAAACTCCCGGTCATTTATTGGACGTTCCTTATAGGTTCTGCGTCTCTTGCAGCCCTGCCTTTTATCACGGCTGGTTTTTATAGCAAGGACGCAATCCTGTGGCTTGCCTTTGCAGGACAGAAAGGCAACATCTGGTTCTTTCTTGCCGCGTTGATTGGCGCTTTCATAACTTCCGTCTACACATTCAGGATGGTGTTTGTGACTTTTTTTGGAGTCGAAAAAACTCATGTGAGCCATCATGCCGGATCGGCAATGACCATTCCGCTGATCATTTTGGCTGTTCTTTCCCTGATCGGAGGTTTCATCGAACTTCCTCATACACTTGGCCATGTCGAGCTCTTTTCAGAATACCTAAGGCCGGTACTGCCGGCAGTTTCATTGCATGAAGGAGCTGAAAGCGCTGAATGGACCATTCAGTTGATCACTATCGCCCTTTCATTAACCGGCGTATACCTTGCCTACTATTTTTATGTTAAGAATCCTGAACTCGCAGATCAAGTAAAACGATCATTGGATGGAATACATCATGTATGGTTCAATGGGTGGGGATTTGACAGCCTTTATGACGCTGTATTCGTAAAACCGTTTGTTTTTGTCGCAACCATAAACAAAGGCTGACGTGGTCGACAAATTCTATAGTATGATCGTTTTGATTACTGAGCAGTTTAATCGCCTGTTTGCAAAAGGTCAGGCGGGCATTTTACGATGGTATGTGATGGGTATTGTTGTTGGAGCGATATTAATTATAACCCTTGGGCTACTGTTATGATCCTGCTACTTCCTCATCGTTATACCCATGGCTGGCGGACTTATCGCCTGGATTCTCGCAAGGATTAATAGCTCTTTTGCGCGCTGGACAGCTGTCACTGCGCTGTTCATTAACCTGATTCTTACGCTTACAATATTGGTTGAACAGCCTGTTGCAGGCGAACCATCTCAATGGATAGCCAGGTACACGGTTCCCTGGATACCAAGTTTTGGTATCAGCTTCAGTCTGGCTATTGATGGCTTGAGTTTACTCATGCTGATCCTTACTTTCTTTTTGGGCATTATTGCCGTTGTCACATCATGGAATGAAATTAATTACAAGACGGGATTTTTTCATTTCAATTTGCTGTGGGTACTGGCTGGAATTGCTGGTGTTTTTCTCACGATGGACCTTTTCCTTTTCTACTTCTTCTGGGAGGTCATGCTCATACCCATGTACTTACTGATCGGCATCTGGGGACATGAAAACAGAAGATATGCTGCTTATAAGTTTTTCATTTTTACTCAAGCCAGCGGGTTATTGATGTTCCTTGCGATACTAGGATTATACTTCGCTCATGGAAATCTCACCGGAACCTTTACGTTTGATTACTTTCAATTATTGAATACAACTTTCGAAGGCGACACAGGACGGTGGTTGATGTTGGGCTTCCTCGCGGCATTTATTGTAAAATTACCGGTCGTGCCGTTCCATTCGTGGCTACCGGATGCGCATTCGGAAGCGCCAACAGCCGGAAGCCTTATCCTTGCAGGTCTTCTCCTGAAAACCGGTGCTTATGGACTGCTTCGTTTTATTCTTCCATTGTTCCCAAATGAAGCGCATGAAATAGCCCCGTGGGCGATGCTGCTTGGCGTGGTTGGTATCTTATACGGTGCGCTGCTCGCATTTTCGCAAACAGATCTAAAACGGCTTGTCGCCTACACAAGCGTAAGCCATATGGGGTTTGTCATGCTCGGCGTTTTCGCTTTTAATGAACTCGCGCTTCAAGGGGTGGTGATGCAAATGATCACCCATGGTATCAGTACAGGAGCTTTGTTCATTTTGGCAGGTTCGCTTTACGAGCGAATACATACCCGAAACATTGAATTGATGGGAGGATTCTGGAAGCAAATGCCGTTTATGGGAACGGTGGCCCTAATCTTCGCCATGGCATCACTCGGGTTACCGGGCCTGGGAAACTTCATTGCCGAATTTCTCACGCTGGTAGGCTCATGGCAGGCGAGTCACAAGCTGACCATCCTTGCCACGATAGGGCTGGTTGCCGCCACAATATATTCCCTGCGGATTGTGCAGAAGGTATTCTACGGCGGCGAGACCCCACAGGAGCATGTCCTTCACGATTTGACGCTTCGGGAAAAATTGATACTCGTGCCCCTTGGTGGTTTCCATCATCTGGTTGGGCTTGTTCCCGCAATCAGTACTTAATGTGTCAAAGCCGACAGTACAACCATTGACAATCGAAGCAGCGCAAAACGGACCTCAGGATGAACTTTCCACAGCAAGTTTCGAGAAAGGAGGGCACCATGAGTAGGACGGATTTTATGAGTATTGTCCCTCTTTTTATCCTGACCAGTGCGGCAATTTTGATTCTATTTTCAATAGCGGTAAAAAGGAACCACAAAGTAATATATGTAATTACCACGGTATCCCTGGCTGCTGATTTTGTTTATCTCGCATTGTATAAAGCGGAAGCAAAATGGATAATAGAGCCGCTGTTCATTTTTGACGGCTTTGGAACCTTTAATACCGGACTCATTTTATTGACATCATTGGCTATTACGATGATATCATATGCTTACTTCGAGCAACGCGAGGAACGAAAAGAAGAATATTATATCCTGCTTATACTTGCCACTCTCGGGGCCGTTGTCTTAGTGATAAGCAAACATTTCATATCTCTTTTCCTTGGACTGGAAATCCTCAGCGTTTCGCTTTATTCCATGATCGCTTATCTTCGAAAACGCGAAAGATCAGATGAAGCAGGTATAAAATATCTTATCCTGGCGGCGTTCTCGTCAGCGTTCCTTCTGTTTGGAATGGCCCTCATCTACGCTACTACCGGCACAATGGAATTTGCAGGCATTGGTAAATACCTTTCTTCCACCGGTTCGCTTTCGACAATTCTTTACACGGGGTTTGGATTTATGGTGGTAGGGGTGGGCTTCAAGTTAGGGGTTGTGCCATTCCATATGTGGGCAGCGGATGTGTATGAAGGAGCTCCCGCACCAGTTACAGCATTTATAGCCACAGTTTCAAAAGGGGGAATGATTGCGTTGCTAGTGAGATTTTTCGAACAGGTAGAAGGAAGCAAATATCAGCCGTTGGCATTATCATTCACGGTAATCGCGATCGCATCCATGTTCATCGGCAATTTCCTGGCATTGCGCCAGACAAATGTTAAAAGGATCCTGGCCTATTCATCTATTGCGCACATCGGCTATTTGCTCGTTGCCTTCCTCGCTGGAGGAAAACTGGGAGTTGAAGCTGTTAGCTTTTACCTGGTGGCATATTTCATCACCACAACGGGCGCCTTCGGAGTCCTTGCTACTCTTTCAGACAAAGACAGGGATGCTGAACAAATGGACGATTACAGAGGATTGTTTTGGACAAGACCCTGGACTGCGGCTATCTTCACGGCAATGCTGCTGTCACTCGCAGGGATTCCGCTGACCGCAGGATTCATTGGCAAATTCTACATTGTAGCAGCAGGAGTAAATGGCCACCAATGGTTGCTTGTGATCATGCTGGCGGTAAACAGTGCATTAGGCTTGTACTACTACATCAAGATCATCGCGACGATGTTCGATCAAAGGGAAGCAGGAGAGGAGGAACCTCCGACCAACTCCATCCATCGATTTATATTGTCAGCGGCGTAACGATGGCCCTACTAACTATTTTATTGGTTTGGATCGGAATTGCCCCAGGTGAAATCCTTGATTTAATCCAGACTTTGGTGGTCCTCAATTAGCTGACATTCTGGCGCAATCGATTGCTCCAGCAGCGTTTTTTATTGTACATTCATTCAATTAAAATTCTGACGGCCATGCAATTCCATCCTAATGAGCTGTTTCTGGTCTATGATCCCCATTCCAATGTCGGAAAGCAAACCAGGGCAATCGCACATGACATTTGTAAACACGTCAACGAAGTTGATGTCGTCCATGAAAAGCTTTCACCCACTTATTGGAAAGAAATCGTGAATATGGCTGGCGTTCATCCCAATGACCTTCTCGATCATTCCCACCCGGATTATAAAGCCAAGGTATCAAACAACACCTTTACCATGGATGGATGGCTTGAAGTATTAGTTCATGATGCTCACCTCGTGAAATATCCGATAGTGATCTTTAACGGCAATGCAGTGGTGTGTCACACGCCTACTGATATCATGAAGATCAAACCAAAACCAGTTGAGAAAGTGCTACCTCACCTGAAGGACAGCCATTGATTCATTTAGTGATTTAGTGATTTTGTGATTTGGTGATTTAGAATCTATTCGAGCATTTGCGGATCGTTCTCGTCATGGGCCGCTCGCGAAGGTGGTGCTCCATGATAATTCGTGCGCAGGTATTCCATCGAAGGATCGGATCATCGTTTTCACCATGATTGATCTCGTTGGCTTTTTCATAAAAATCCATGGCTTCGCTATACCATTCGTAGGCATCAAAATCAGCACCAGGTGAATTCGAACTAAGTGCAGCCGCTCCCTGACGTTCATGAATGATTCCCGTATAGTAAACTTTGGAGTACTCGTCCTTTAGACTATTGGCGAGTTCAACAGCTTGTTTGGCTGCCCTCGTTGAGGATAGTTTGAATTGATCAGTCAATGCAAGCAAAAGTATGACCGATGCTTTTTGATTTCCTGGTTCCACATCGAGGATATCCTGGCAGATGCTTTCAGCCAGTCGCGGTTGGTTTAACAGCCTGTAGTGTTCCGCTTTTTCGAGCGAAGGTTCGATGCTATCCTTGGTGAGACGTTTCAACTCGAATTGAGGAGTGTCGGTGGTCTGTGATGCGGTTCTCATGGCCTTGAAAGCTTAAGGTTTACGTCACTTATTAAATATACGGAAAAGCTTCATGAGCGGGTCATAAAACTTATCTGCAACTCTCTCTTTTAGGGGAATTATTGCATTGTCCGTAATGTGAATATTCTCAGGACACACATTAGTACAGCATTTAGTGATGTTGCAAAAGCCTACGCCATGCATGTCTTTCAGGTCGCCCGTCCGGTCTTCAACATCGAGGGGATGCATTTCCAGGGCGGCGGCGTAGACCATGTGTCGCGGACCAGCAAACTTTTCATGTAGGTGATGTTCACGCAATACATGACAAACGTCCTGGCAAAGGAAGCATTCGATACATTTACGAAATTCCTGGACCCGGTCAATATCGCTCTGCGCCATCCGCCATGTTCCATCCGGAGCATCAGGAGGTCTCGGTTTAAATTTTTTTATTCGTTTTTTGATCCTGTAGTTCACCGAAACATCGGTAACGAGATCCTTGATAACCGGAAATGCTTTTAAGGGCTGGATAGTGATCGGTTTTCCTTCAGGCATGTCGCTCATCCTTGTCATACACATCAGCCGCGGGTGACCGTTAATCTCAGCCGAGCACGAGCCACACTTGCCTGCCTTACAATTCCAGCGTACAGCCAGATCGTTTGCCTGGTCAGCCTGGATCTGATGCACCGCGTCAAGCACCACCATTCCTTCAGTCACTTCAGTCTTGAATTCCTGAAATTCGCCGCCGCTCGAATTAGTCCGCCATATGTTGAAAAGAACTTTCATTCTTATTTCATTTCATTTATGATCTGCTGAAGGTCTTCCCGGATCGTAGCCTTTGGGAGGTGCGTCACGTTCATCTTGTCGTCACTCTCTTTTCGAATTGAAATGTTAACGTTCCCAAATTTTTCACTTTTCTCCGGAAAATCTTCGCGGAAATGTCCACCCCGGCTTTCCTTTCTCTCCTTGGCTGCGCGTGCAATGGCTTCAGCAACAGTTATCATATGCTTCAACTCCATGGCTGTATGCCAACCGGGATTAAAGGTCCGGTTTCCATTACAACCGACACGCGAAACACGTTGGTTAAAGGCCGCAATTTTGTCTATCGCTTCGGATAATTCCTTTTCCATTCTGACGATGCCTACCAATTCCTGCATTTCATTCTGCAGGTCAGATTGTATTTGAAACGGATTTTCGTATTCGCCTTTTTCTCCGCGTTCAAAAGGTTCCAAAGCCCATTTAACAATATCATCTATTTGATCTTCTCTTATTACTCCCTCAGGTGATTCCTTCGCATAGGTCGCCGCATAAGCTCCTGCGCGTTGGCCGAAGACAAGTAAATCCGAGAGAGAATTCCCGCCAAGCCTGTTAGCACCATGAAGTCCCGCTGCACACTCACCGGCAGCGAACAAGCCAGGTATACTCGTCATCTGGCTATCTGCATTTACCCGGACTCCGCCCATGATGTAGTGCGTCGTTGGGCCTACTTCCATTGGCTCCTTTGTAATATCGACTCCAGCAAGCTCTTTGAACTGGTGATACATGCTCGGCAGCTTGCGCTTGATGTGCTCAGGAGCATTCGAAATCTTTTCCTTTATCCACGCGATGTCGAGAAAAACTCCGCCATGCGGAGAACCACGCCCTTCTTTGATCTCGCGCGTTATACACCGCGCGACATGATCGCGTGTTAAAAGCTCAGGCGGCCGCTTAGCATTCTTATCTCCCTGTGTATAACGCCAGCCCTCTTCTTCGTCGGTGGATGTTTGCGCTTTATAGAGCTCCGGTATATCATCAAACATGAATCTACGCCCCTGATTATTCCTTAACACACCGCCTTCGCCGCGTACTCCCTCCGTTATAAGTAATCCTCGAACACTTGGAGGCCACACCATTCCAGTAGGATGGAACTGAACAAATTCCATATCGATTAGCTCGGCCCCCGCGTGATAGGCCAACGATATCCCGCTCCCGGTACAATCCCAACTGTTGCTCGATATCTTATAAATCCTACCCATGCCACCCGTTGCAATGATGACCGATTTTGCTTTAAACACTTTAAAATGTCCTTTCTCGCGGTCGTAACCGAAAGCTCCCGCTATTCTTTCGCCGTCTTTTAACAATGCGACAACCGTATACTCCTGGTAAACGTCAACCTTCTGGTGAATCGCAAAATCCTGCAAGGTGCGGATCATCTCAAGTCCCGTTCGATCACCCACATGCGCAAGCCGCGGATACTTATGTCCGCCGAAGTTTCGCTGAAGGATCCTGCCATCATCGGTCCTGTCGAAGACTGCTCCCCAGGCTTCAAGTTCTCTCACTCTGTCCGGTGCTTCCTTTGCATGAAGCTCGGCCATTCGCCAGTTGTTCAAGTATTGTCCTCCGCGCATGGTGTCAGAGAAGTGTACTTTCCAGTTATCACGGTCATCAACATTCGCCAGCGCTGCGGCAACTCCTCCTTCTGCCATCACCGTGTGCGCTTTGCCCAGGAGTGATCGGCAAATCACTGCAACAGATACACCAGCCGTTGAGGCCTCGATAGCGGCCCGCAAACCTGCACCACCGGAGCCGATCACAAGGACATCGTGTTGATATGTTTCGTATTTTGTCATCAGATAATTCTCCAGTCAGTCCATATTCCCATTGAAACCAGCCGAACGTAAACATCGGCGAACATCACCCCGAACAAACTGAACCATGCCCAATTCATATGCTTCCTGTTGAGGCAGCTCGCGCATGCATAAGCTGTTTTTCGAACGGGTGACGCTGACAATCGATCCTTGATCCCGCCTACTAAATGGCGAAACGAATGACAACCAAAGGTATATCCACCCAAAAGGGTAGCATTTAATGCAAGCACCAATGTGCCTACACCGATTCCGAAAGATTCTTCACCAGTAGCTGGATCAATGAACCACATTGCCTTCCAGGCATCATAAGCGAGTATGATCACAAACACAATTGCCAGGTACATAAAGTAACGGTGAACATTCTGTAGTATCAATGGAAACGAGTTTTCACCCCAATATGACTTCCTCGGTTCACCAACTGCACATGCAGGCGGATCTGCCCAAAATGATTTATAATAAGCACCACGGTAATAGTAACAAGTGAACCTCATTCCTCCCGGTGCCCAAAGTATTAGCATTGCCGGCGAAAATGGTATGACCACTGGCCACCACGTTGGCTTCGGTCCAAACCAACTATGAGGAGAGCTTCCAAAAATTTCGGGAGAATAAAACGGCGAGAGGTAGGGGCCAACAGCATAATGTTCGCCTTGCAAAGCGGCCCAGGTAGCGTAGACAATAAATGACGAAAGTCCCAATAGGACCAATAGTGGACGTAACCACCATAAGTCAGTTCTTGATGTAACGCCAAAGTCTCCCATCAGGATCCATCGTCTTTTTGTTTGTAAACCGTTTATAAGCAAGGGAAAAATAACAATGAAAACTCGATAGATTCAAACGATTCCGGAACCAAATTTCTATTATTTTATCGGACGACGTCAATGTTTACGCTCATTGATTTCGATAGCGATCCCATCGATTAGGAATGGCGACTGATTTTCGAAGGTGATGCTGAAATTTCCTTTTAGTCCCGACGTATTTTCAAGAATCATTTCAATCTTTTCGTTGACTGTTTTTATCGATACAATCTTGCTGCTTCCAAAATCCTGGTGAAGCCTTTCAAATACTTTCACTTTTTCCTCAAGTTTGTCAGCCGTCGTAGCGCTGGTTGAGGTCGTCGATTCTTCTTCTTCGGTTTTAATGGTTGACTTTACCGGCCTCTCCAGCATGGATTTAGAGTAATTTTCCATCATAAACTTTTTCCATTGTTCCTTGTTCATTCAGTCCCATTACGCGGTGAAGCTCGTTGCGCCCTTTTTTCCATAGTGGCTTGACGTTTTATCCTGTCTGATGGCATTTGTGAACGTGAAAAAGCAGATAAGCAAGAATAGATTTTTCATAGCATGAAAGGTTTGCGTTTCATGTATGTGATGCAACGAGGGTTGGATAAGTTTTAACCCGACGCCTATGTGCTGTTAGAAAATTCGCGTCGCTGAATCGCTACACCAATTAGGGTCAAACCGTCGTGATTCTTATAACTTGCGCTATGGTAGTGCGAACGCAACGTAGCTTTCGCCCTTTGGCGCGCCAAGTTTTGTCCCACCGCAGGCAAGCACTATATATTGTTTGCCATTCACGCTATAGGTGCTCGGCGTGGCAAATGCTGGTGCAGGAAGCACGGTCTCCCAAAGAAGCTTGCCATTCTTCTTATCGTACACTCTGAACTTGCCATCCTTGGTCCCGGCAATGAATAACAATCCGGAAGCCGTAACAACGGGCCCTCCATAACTGTCTGATCCTGTCTCTGTTATTCCCTTAGCTTCAAGCTCCGGAACCTCATCCAAATGTTTTCTTCCACAGATATTCTCCCGTATTCAAGTCAATGGCATTAAGTGTTCCCCAGGGAGGTTTTACTGCCGGATATCCGTCTTTATCAAGAAACTTGATATATCCGGAGATCTTGTAATTATCCTTTTTAGGTTTCGATGCATTGACAACTTCTTTTTTATCTTCCTTGGCTTCGAATTTATCTCCATATAAAAATGACACGATGAGGTTCTTTTGGTCATCGGTCAGTGCCTTGTTTGCAGTCATCATACCTTTTCCTGTCCCGATCACGGTAAATACCTGCTCACGTTTAAACTGCTTCTTGACATTTAGGAGTGACGGGTATCCGCTTGCTGGATTTCCCTTTCGTTCTGGACCGTGGCATGTTGCACAATTTGCGAGGTATAACTTTTCACCAGGGTGAACAATATTCTTTTTCTCAGTTGCAGTATCCAATGAGATGATCCATGGCATTTCACTGCTATTCAGGTACATTATGCCATCAGGGTCTACCGCGGCACCACCCCATTCAGCGCCGCCGTCCAGGCCAGGGAAATATCACCGTACCTTGTTTCGAAAGCGGCGCGTATGGTCCTTCACTTCGGCTCTTTTTGAGGGTTTTCAATAACTCATCTTTGTTAGGGGCAAAAGGACTAATATCAGACTCTTCAAAGACCTGGCGCGCATAGGGCAAAGGTTTGACTGGCCTTGGCTGAGTTGGCGCAGCTTTTTCCCCGGGAACATCCGAAGGCGGGGCCGGAATCTCTTCAATCGGAAATAGGGGTTCGCCATTCTCACGGTTAAATAGAAATACATAACCCTGCTTAGTAACCTGAGCTACGGCATCAATTCGTTTTCCTGCCTTGTGTTACTGTCAAGAGATTCGGAGGCGCCGGCGCATCACGATCGAGAATGTCGTGGTGTACCATTTGAAAGTGCCACAACCTTTTGCCTGTTTTTGCCTCAAGCGCAAGGAGGGTGTTAGCAAAAAGATTGTCGCCATGCCTGTTAGCGCCGTAAAAATCAAAGGCTGCGGAACCCGTTGGAACAAATACGACTCCTCGCTTTTGATCGACAGCCATACCGGCCCAGTTATTTGCAGCACCAAGGGTAGAATCCTGGTACGCTTCCTTCGGCCAGCTATCATATCCAAACTCTCCGGGATGTGGAATAGTCTTAAACACCCATGCAAGTTTGCCAGTCCTTATATTGAACGCCTGTATGTAACCGGGCGCTGCATCGTTCCCTTCGGAAAGTCTCAAGGGCATGATGATTAGATCTTCATACACTGCACCCGGAGTGTTGGAAACAATAAATCTCTTTTTTGCAAGTGGGCCAAGTCCTGACCCAAGGCTCGTCCTTCCGCTATCACCAAAAGAAAGTATCGGCTTGCCCGTCATTGCATCTACTGCATAAAGCCACGATTCTTTGCGTGTAAAGTATTCGCTTATCATCATCGTCTTCCCAATAGGTCACCCCACGACTTGTACCGTACCATGTACCTGCCGTTGTATCACGGACCCTCCAAATCTCTTTGCCTGTTGACCCATCTAAAGCAAAAGGTTGAACTGTCGCAGTCATTGCGTATACGATTCCATTAACAATAATCGGATTGCATTGAATCTGACCACTGTCTTGAGTATGGTAGACCCAGGCTACTTGCAGCTTGTCCACATTCGACGCATTGATCTCGGATAGTGAAGAGTAATGATTCCTATCGTGGCCACCAAGGTACTCGCGCCATTCCTGGTCGCCGTCTGAAGCGTCTTTCTTGCCACAGGCAACTGTCATTACGAAAGCCAAAAGAACAAGTACGTTGCGAATGAGTTGAATCTTTTCTGGTTGCATAGTAAAATTGGGCTGTCCGAAAAATCTCAATTTAAACTTACAACTATTTTCAGATAGGAGAGCTGATGCCAAAGACAATCTCGATAGCGTAAATTCCTATTGTTTTTTAATCCAGCGGACTTTCATATTTTGGGTAAGGCAAGCCGACGAACGGTATATGGCGATTCCAAGATTCTGTATTGTGAAATTTCGTTTCCTGGTAGGGTCAATCAAAGCGGTTTTACTGCTGATCCTGCTCATTGGTAGCCACACCATCTGCGCCCAAAGCAAGGGTCAGAATTCATGGTCTGTTAAGTTTGAAGGTATGGGTTTGTTTTCATCACCGCGAGTAGCTGACTTTAATGGTGATGGGGTGGGAGATATTGTATTAGGGGCAGGTCGGGAGGAGTTCAAACCCTGTGACACCGCTGTTTTCGCCATCAACGGTGTTGACGGGACCATGTTGTGGAGATTGGCCAACGTCGATCACGTGTTTGGATCAGCAGCGTTGAAAGACTTGAATAGTGATGGTGTACAGGACGTAATTATTGGTGGTCGCTCTGCATCTCTTTTTGCTCTCAACGGAAAGAACGGCGACATCATTTGGAAGTTCGATAAGACAAAGGGCGGGATCAAGTGGTTTAACTTTTACAACGCTCAATTCATTAAGGACCAGGATCGCGATGGAGTTGAGGACATACTCGTTTCCAATGGCGGTAATGTTATGGCCGCACCTTTCGACAGGAAAGAAAGAAAGCCGGGAAACCTCGTCGTACTAAGCGGTGCCAATGGAAAGCTGCTTGCACGGGCGCAAGTGCCAGATGGAAATGAGACGTATATGTCGGTAGTTGTGTGGCCTACGGACGACAACCGGGATTACAGAGTTGTTTATGGAACAGGTGGTGAGACACTCGGAGGCAACCTGTATGTCACAACACTTTCGGCTATAATGAAAGGGGACCTATCGAATTCAATACTATTAGACACCAGTCCCTCCAAAGGTTACATTGGACCCCCTGTGTTAGCAGATATTACCAAAGACGGGGTCGCTGATATTATTGCAAACGCAGTTGAAGGCAAGCTGCTGGCATTCGACGGTGGCACGTATAAGCCTATCTGGTCTGTGAAGGTGCCGGAAACGGAGGCTTACAGTTCAGTCGCGCCAGGTTATTTTACCGGCAACGACGACATACCGGATTTCTTTGCGACGTACGCTGTTGGGCAATGGCCGGACTTAGGGTGGAGCCGACAGTTGATGGTCGATGGAGCTACGGGCAAGATCGTTTACGAAGATTCCCTGGGAAGTTATCAAACCAGTACGCCTGTTGTTATAGATCTCGATGAAGATGGTATAGACGAAGCGTTGCTTAATGTCAACATACAAGCATATGATCAATTGAACAACGCCACATTCCAAAACATTATGCTGGTCGTGAATTTTAAGGGTAACGAAGTGCTTCAAGTATGGGACAGCCAGCCGGGCAGCAACATCGCATCCACGCCCTGGATTGGTGACCTGGACAATGACGGTTTGTTAGACATTATCTATTGTCACGGCACAAACGTTAAGAAAACGTATAGTTTTAGGGGACTCCAGGTCAACCGTATCGCTACCGGTCTTCCTTTAAATACCGAAATCCGCTGGGGTGCTTATATGGGCAACCATTACGATGGCATCTTCCGGAAGAGATAGGGACGGTATTTCAATGCCGTTGAATTAAGCAATTAATTGGACATTGGGAGTTGGGAGTTGGACATTGAACTACAATGAATGTCGAACGCCCAATGTCCCCGCCTGTCGGTCGGGCAGGCAATTTCCGAAATGTCGAAAGCAACAGCACTTTAGCCTAATTCAACGACATTGAGTGCTATTTACCCGATCTTCACTTTGCTCTTTGATGCGGCAGACTTGTATATAGCCTCTACGACGATCGTATCCTTTAGACCCTCTTCACCTGGTACAAGTACAGCAGTATTATTCTTGATGGCTTGTGCGTCGTCATCCATTTGAAGTGCCTGCTGGTTTGGAATGCTTGCATTCAGTTTAGCACCATCACTCGTGACTCCGTCAATACCGCTGTATGCCTGGAAAGGTGAGAGCTTATACCATCCCTTGGCACAATTCACTTGAAGATCGTTCATTCCTTTTCCAAAGCTTGCGACACAAGTTGCCGTTGCTCCGCCTGGAAACTCCAGTTCAAAATTCATGGTCTCTTCAACTTCCTTGTAAATCTCCGGCCTTGTGGTCGAAGCGACCGCAGTAACAGCAATTGGTTCAAGGCCCACACTATAACGTGTGGCATTTAGCGGATAAACACCCATGTCACCCATTACACCTCCGCCCATACTTTTCTTTTGTTTCCAATGATCGGTTCGAGCATCGAAATATCCGGCCGAAGCTTCAACCTTGACGATCTTTCCGTACGCAAGATCCTTTCTGAACTGTATGATCTTTTTTGTATTTGGTTCGTGATGCATCCTATAACCAATACTCAGCTTCACTTTGTTCTTCGAACACGCATCAATCATATTTTTGCAATCCGCGACGGACGGTGCCATCGGTTTTTCACACCAAACATGCTTACCTGCTTTCGCGGCCCTGATGCTATATTCCGCGTGCATCGATGGCGGAAGCACTATATAAATCACATCGATGTCTGGATTATTGGCAATGGAATCGAAATTCTGATAGTTATAAATATTCTTATCGGGAATGTTATACATCTGCTTCCATTTCTCTGCTTTGGATGGTGTTCCTGTGACAATCCCTACCAGGCTGCATTGTTTCGTTAGCTGTAGCGCTGGAGCAAGCAAGTCATTGCTGTAATAACCCAGCCCAACCAAGGCGACTCCCAATCTTTCCTTTTTCTGCGGAACAATTATATTGGCGAACGCCGTCTGAGCTAGCGTTAGTCCCGCTATCCCTGCCATTCCGGTTTCTATAAATCTCCTACGGTTTATCATAAGTTTTTGCTTTTTGGGGTAATAACCTAAGTTAAAGTTAAACCCTTCTTTTAGCAAACCGCCGATGGATTAAAACAAACTCCACAAACCATAAACGCCGACGCCAATTATCGACAGGATGCTTATCCAAAGTGCAACATCATAAAATGCGCTCGGTCTGAATGCTTCGATAACATTTCGATACCGAAAATTCAGCGCCGCAAATACAGTAAGAAACAGCATGATAGATCCGACTACACCGCCCGACAGGATCATGACCACGGGAAGATTGACAAACAAATACGTTGCCGCCCAAATAAAAGGAAGCGCCCATGCTAATAATGCAATAACTTTTTTTCTCTGGTTGAGATTAAAGAAGTCGATCCATCCCAGCTGACCAAAAATATCCGAATACATTCTCGTCCATGCTGCCAGCGCAGCAAACAAACTCGAGTACAATACGAAAAAGGCGCCAACCAGGTAAATGATTTTTACTCCTGGACCAAGTGATTCGGTATAGATCAATGCCACAGTCTCGATAAGTTGATTTCCTTCAGGAATTGCTCCACGTTGATGTAGAACGGCCGCGCCCAAAAGATAAAAAGCAGCCGTTACGAGAGTATAGATCACCATGGCAACCGTTGCATCCAGGTACATTACATTAATCCAGCCACGCGCTCTCCTTTGCCATTCGACAGTATCATTGCGCGGGCCAGTATAGGAGGCATAGCCTTTTTCGATACACCAATAGTTGTATGCGATAATCTCATCACTCGCCACGCCGGTGATGCCGAACGCTCCGATCGCTACAGCCACAAACTCTCGCGGCAACTGAAGTTTGAGACCGGAAAGCAGATCCGATGATGTTATGGAATAGGGGGTGAAGGTGAGGAAGAATACAGCGGTGAGCGTAAGCACCGTAAACATCAATGTCATAAACAGAGACGATTTTTCTACAATGGTGTAAAAACCTTTGTAGATAAGAACAGCCAGTGACAATGCTATAACGAATACCCAAATCACAATAGGAATATCCGGCATCAGCATATTCAAGACAATCGCTGAGCTGCCTATCATGCCTCCTAGCTGGATGATTTTCAGCACGATTAATAAGAAGACCATCCATACCGTCCATCGAGCTCGTCCAAGCATCGGACCTTGAAGGCTATTGAATGCTGTCATTGCAGTCTGCCCCGTGAGGATGGTGTACTTACCGAATTCAAGTTGAACTGCGACTTTTGCAAGACAGCTTACAATGATCACCCAGAACGCCACGAATCCTGCTCTTGCACCCAGCGTCGTGGTAGCTATCAGTTCGCCGGAGCCGACGATTGACGCGGAAAGAATGAATCCGGGTCCAAGAAACCCCAGACTTTGACCAATTGTTGAAGGCGGCTCCTTAATAGTACCTTCCTGGATTACATAGTTGTCGGATATCGTCGTCTTCTCCATTCGGACTTTATTGGGGTTGTAGCGGATTCGGGGAATCGACATTTGCTAAAAAAGAACTCCATATGTTCCTGGCTTCCTGTAGAATCAAAAGTCGCATAACCACAAGGTGCGGGAAAAAATGCTAAAAACGACAGTTTAGGCCTCACTTTCGGCAGCTACCACGCAGAGGGTATTTTGCAATTTTGTTTAGAATTTTTCTAAACAGCTATTTTAGAATAAGTCTAAATAAATATCTTTGCAGCACCTTAAATTTCAAATTATGACGCTGACATATGGAAAAATAGCGATGCTGGTTTCGGTACTTGTCCTGGCATCTTGTGATGATGATGAAGTATCCCACCTGAGACCGAGCATCGATTATTCGGCTGCGACTGCAGAAACGCCTTACTCTGAGCTCTTCGTTGACACGAATGGAGCTACGACGGTGGATCTAACAGAGGGCAACTCACGCCATAAAATGTTTCAAGCGTTGAATTATTATTCATCATCTTCGATATCGGCAAAAACGCACATCGATGCAGCCAAGCTGAAGAGCATGTTCTCAAATTCGGGGAATCCATTTTCTGATATTTCTACTTCTACAATCTCCGTCGTTGGCGCTGAGCTAAATGCTTCGGATGTACAGCTTAAAGATGTTGTTGCGTCGTCCAAGTCAGCGAGCGAGGCCGATGCCGTTCGGGCAAAAATTGAAAGCCTGTTTGACCAAATCGATGCGGCAAGTAATTCAGTAAATGCCACCGCCTCTAAGGGCGTAGCAGGTAAGCTGGGTAATTATCTTGTGGATGCCAAAGGCATTGAGATCACTCAAATTATCCAAAAGTCACTCATTGGCGCACTGGAGCTTGATTACATTGGAAATATCTTGCTTGATAAAGGACTTACCGCAGACAATCACAGTGTTGTTGGGGACAATAACTATACACAACTCGAGCACAACTGGGACGAAGCTTACGGTTTACTAACACTCAATCCGATCTATCTAGCGGGTTCAACCAACGACGCAAGAGGCACAACGGAATTTGGTGCCGGTTCTTATATATGGGAATACAACAAAGCAAATTTTGCTAATATCTATCCTGCATTCTTAAAAGGAAGAGTGGCTATTGTAAATAATGACGTTGCAGAATACCAGGCGCAAGCATTATTTATACGGACAGAGTTTGAAAAAGCGCTTGCCGGAGCCGCTCTTGGGTATCTTGGAAAGTGGAAATCGGGAGCAGATGACGCGACGCGTGCCCATGCAATTGGCGAAGGGTTAGGATTCATCTACTCGCTCCGTTTTGCAACCGTTCATGGTGGGGATGCTGCTTTTTCAGACGGCATTCTGACAAACTTGATTGAGTCGCCTAACGGTTTTTGGGATCTGACTGCAGAAAAGGTAAACAACGCATCAGACGCTATAAAAGCTAAGTTCGGTCTATAAAATATAAAACCGTCATTTCCACATGGATTGATAGCTAATAATGGCTGTCAATCCATTACTTGTTAAAAGAAGGTACTATGAAGTTAAGGATGCTTGTGTTAGTTGTGGTCATTGCCGGCGTATGGGGATGCAGTGGAAGTGGAGGTGACCCATCACCTGCAGACAACAGCAAGGACAGGCAAGAGATCCTCACACATTGGGCCGAGAATATTATCATTCCATCCTACGAGAACTTTGATGTGAAGTTTGACATTATGTTGTCCAAGTCTGTCGAATTCACGGACGCACCAACCAATGAATCCCTCACGGCTTTTCGAGCGGCCTGGGTCGACGCATATGCCGAATGGCAAAAGGTCGAATTATTTGAATTCGGCCCTGCCGACCGTTACACGGTGCGGAATTTTTTCAATATCTATCCTGCTGACGTAGCCGGTATAGCTGCGAACATTGCTGATCCATTGGCAAACCTGGAAGTACCAAGCAGCTATGCCAGACAAGGCTTTCCCGCACTTGATTATCTTATCAACGGAGTATCCAGCTGATGATAACGGCATCGTCGCATATTACACAACCGGTGAAGATGCAGCCGAAAGTCGTGCATACCTGAAAAAACTTACCGACCGGATGAACATGCTCATCACTAATGTCATCACAGAGTGGAACGGTTCATACAAAGACACATTTATAAGCAGTACCGGCCTGGATATTGGTTCGTCGATGGGCATCGTCGTGAATGCCTACATCCTCAATTATGAGCGCTACATCCGTTCGGGAAAAATTGGAATACCGGCCGGCATTGTGGCTGGAGTTTCAGGTGTTGCCTATCCGGACAAGGTTGAGGCGTATTATAAGCAAGATATTTCCAAGCTTCTGGCAACGAATGCCCAGGAAGCAACAGTCGGATTTCTTCAATGGCGTTGACGTCTCAACAGAAGCTGAGGGTCCATCTTTCAAAAGTTACCTGGATGCGTTAGGAGCGAAGGACTCGGCTACAGGTACTTTACTTTCTGAAATTATCAATGGCCAATTCACAACGATCGATTCAAAGCTTGATCTGCTCTCTGAGAATTTTTATCGAGGAAGTTCAGACCAATAATCAGGCGATGAAAGACGTGTATACTGAAATGCAGAAAGCAGTACGCCTGTTGAAGGTAGATATGACGTCCGCCATGAGTATAACGATCACGTATACCGACAATGACGGAGATTAGTTTAAAAAAGTGATCGATGAAAAACTACTTTCAAACATCAACTTCAGCTGCCCCGTTAGCGGTATTCAGAATCCTATTCGGCTTGCTGATTTTTGGAAGTATTGTAAGATTCTGGGCGAAAGGGTGGATCTATGATCTTTATATAAAGCCGAAGTATTTCTTTTCCTTTTATGGATTTGAATTTGTAAAGCCCTTAAATGAGTACACCTATATCATTTTTGTGGTTTGCGCCCTTTCGGCTTTGCTTGTGGCCTTCGGATTGTATTATCGCGCCGCAAGTATCTCCTTATTCATTAGCTTCACATACATTGAGCTAATGGACAAAAGCACTTATTTGAATCACTACTATTTCATCAGCATGATTAGTCTGATGATGATATTCCTTCCGGCACACGCCTATTTTTCCCTCGACGCTTTCAGAAATAAACGACTTTGCGCAGATGCTATCCCCAGATGGAATCTTGATGCAGTGAAATTATTCGTTTGCTTTGTCTATGTTTTCGCTGGTATCGCAAAAATAAACAGCGATTGGCTTTTGGAAGCACAACCCTTGCGTATGTGGCTCCCTGCAAAAAATGACCTCCCTATCATTGGACCTGTCTTTAATCATGTATGGGTCGCGTATGCCTTCAGCTGGGCTGGCTGCTTATACGATCTGAGTATTCCTTTCCTGTTGCTGAACAAATCAACCCGCTCTTTTGCTTTTATCGCGGTTGTTGTTTTCCATACGTTAACTGCCGTACTGTTTCCGATTGGAATGTTTCCGTATATAATGATCGCAACTGCATTGATATTCTTTTCGTCGGAATTTCACGAACGTATTATTAATAAAATCGGTGCATGGATCAATGCTTCAAGTGATTTCCTGCGACCTGGTCAACTGTACAAATATTCGCGCTTGAGTTCATCAGTCATTAGTGCAACCTTCTGCGCTTTCTTTCTGATACAACTTGTGCTTCCATTCCGTTATTGGTTGTATCCAGGAGAGCTCTTCTGGACCGAAGAAGGCTATCGCTTTTCCTGGCGCGTCATGCTAATGGAAAAAGCCGGGCATGCGCAGTTTACCATCAGGGATTCATCTGGCAAACAGGCCGCCGTGGATAACACACTGTTTCTTACGCCTCTTCAGGAAAAGATGATGTCCACGCAGCCAGACATGATCCTGCAGTATGCGCACATCCTGCGTGAACACTATACGAATGAAGGTTTTCAGTCGCCTGAAGTCTATGTAGACTCTTATGTAGCACTCAATGGACGTTTAGGAAAACCGCTGATAGATCCGCTGACAGATCTTACAAAACAACGGGATTCATTTGGCCATAAGCCATGGGTATTGACTTTCAACGATGAGATTAAGGGTTTATAGTACAGCTTTCTTACTCATTCTGTACGTCTCGGCACAAGCCCAGTACAGGTTATCAGGTGCTCTCGCATCAGAGACAGATAGCAGTGCGATAAAAGACTGTGTTGTTTATCTGAATGAAGGCAAATTTACAGCAGTTACGGACAGCAAAGGACGATTTTTGTTTCAGGACCTGCCCAATGGAAACCATACGTCTGCATTTTACCTCGGAAGATTTTCAATACCACAAGGTTGAAGTCAATATTTCCAACGGTGACCGCTACGTAAGCGTAACACTGTCCCCTCGCATACAAATATTGGATGAGGTGACCATAAGGGATGAACAATCCAGCTTCGGGTTTACCAGGATGCGTGCCATTGAGAGCATGGGTATTTATGAGGGCAAAAAATCTGAGGTAATCATTCCGGAACAACTTGTGGCTAACCTCGCCACAAACAATGCTAGACAAGTTTACTCACGCGTCGCCGGCCTCAACATCTGGGAGAATGATGGCGCTGGTCTTCAACTCAGCATTGGTGGCAGGGGATTGGATCCTAACCGCACATCGAACTTCAATGTGCGCCAAAATGGATACGACATCAGCGCTGATGCCCTCGGCTACCCCGAAAGCTATTATACTCCACCCGTTGAAGGAATTGGGCGCATCCAGATAGTAAGGGGCGCCGCTTCGCTTCAATACGGAACCCAGTTTGGCGGACTCATCAACTTCAACATGAAGAAACCCGTCGTTGACAAGAAGGTGGAACTTCTGGCACGTCAATCGGTCGGCTCGTTTGGATTTTATAACTCATTTACGAGCTTGAGTGGAACGGTGAAAAAATTAAGCTACTATACATTCTTTCAATACAAGCGAGGTGACGGCTGGCGCGATAATTCAGATTTTGAAAATCATACACTGTATGCCAACATTAACTACGCGATCACACCCAATACGAAGATAGGATTCGACATTACCCAAATGGGATACCTGGCTCACCAGCCTGGAGGCCTGACGGACGAAATGTTCAATGACAATCCACGACAAACGAATCGCGCGCGCAACTGGTTTAAGGTTAACTGGAATCTATTCGCTCTGCACTTTGATCAGAAATTCGGCGCTTCAAGCGAGTTCAATCTGCGAGTATTCCATCTTTCCGCGTATCGTTATTCCGTTGGGTTCCGACCTAATAGGGTAGCTACTATTGATGACAATAGCGAACGTGATCTGATCAAAGGTGATTTCAACAATTGGGGTGCCGAAGCACGATTCCTGAAGAAGTATGCAATTGGAAATATCCAGTCGGTTCTATTGGTGGGCAGTCGTTTCTATAATGGCTTTAATCACAGTACACAAGGGTTGGGAAGTACTGGAAGCGATCCTGACTTCGAGTATATAAATCCTGAACAATTCATCACCTATGACTATCGTTTTCCAAACCGTAATATTTCAGTTTTTGCTGAAGATATTTTTTATGTTCATGAGAAGCTTTCGATAACGCCTGGAATACGGTTTGAACATATTAACACGACGGCTGAAGGATACTACGGGACGATCTATAAGGATCTCGCTGGAAACATTATCGACATCACGCGTTACGAAGAGGAAAGAAACAGCAGCCGGCAATTCCTGCTGGCGGGTCTCGGAATCAGTTTCAAACCAACGGGGAGGATGGAGCTATACTCCAATCTTTCACAAAATTATCGGTCAATCACCTTTAGCGATATGCGCATCTCCAACCCATCTTCTGTCATCGATCCCAACCTTAAGGACGAGAAAGGTTATTCTTTTGACATCGGGCTCAGGAGTGACCAGACGGTCCTGTACAATTTTGACGTGAGCGCGTTCTACATGAACTACGACAACCGAATAGGGGAGATACAATTTTATGATGAGAATAATAGAGTACTGAGAAACAGAACCAACATTGGCCAGGCAATCATTCAGGGAATAGAGTCGTATGGCGAGGCCGACTTGATCGGAATGGCGTACCCGGGTCAGAACAGATGGAGCGGTGTACTCTTCAGCAATTTTGCATTTATCTATTCTGAATACAAGCAGAGTGAAAATGCAGGAGTTACCGGCAATGAAGTGGAGTTCGTCCCGAATGTAAACTTAAAGACCGGACTTCGTCTCGGCTTCAAGAACCTTAAGGCATCGGTTCAGTATAGCTACCTATCAAGTCAATATACAGATGCGACTAATTCGACGGAAAGCGATGCGTCCGCAGTAGTGGGAATTATTCCTGAATATTCGATTATTGATCTCAGTTTGTCTTACCAATTCAAAAAGTTCCGGATCGAGGGCAATGTCAACAATCTGGCCGACCGGATGTATTTCACAAGACGAGCAACAGGCTATCCCGGGCCGGGTATTCTGCCTTCAGACGGGCGTAGCTTTTACCTTACTCTCCAACTCAAACTTTAGAGCGCGACAATCCTTTAAAGCCTGATTCAATCTCAGGTATTTGGAAATTAGATACCAATTGGTATCTTTGTCCATGCGGAATCCGGAAGCCACGAAAGAAACAATACTCAAAAAATCCGGTGTTTTGTTTAACACTCAGGGCTATAAATCCACATCCATCAGTGAGATAACCGATGCGACCGGATTTACGAAAGGCGCTATCTACCGCCATTTCGAAAATAAAGATGAACTGGAAATAGAAACCCTCAAGTACCTCTCATCGTTAATGTTTGAGAAATTGAGGGAGAGGATCAAGGAAAATGCTACCACGGGAGATAAACTTCGTTCCGTGTTTCATTACTTCGAATCATATATGAGCAATCCGCCTCTGAAGGGAGGTTGTCCGTTGCTCAATGCCGCCATTGAAGCCGACGACTCAAACCCTGCGCTGCGAAAAGCGGCACTGAAAATTTTAACTAGGTTTACGGGAATCAATTGTCGCTATGCTGGCAAACGGAATAAAATACAAGCAGATCAAAGCAGGCATTGATAAGGAATACTACGCAACCCTTATCATAGCGGGATTGGAAGGAGCAATTATGATGAGCAAACTATCCGAAAACGACGATGATATAAAGCGAATGATCAAACATCTTGACAAGCAGGTCGCAGAAATAGAAATTTAAATTTTTTTATCAGTCAAGATACCGATTGGTATCTAAAACCAGTCCCTATGAAAAAAATGATAACAAAATCCCTCGGGCTTTATCTGAATATGATGGCAGTGATAAACCCGAAAAGCGCAGCGAAGCAGGGTCTTAAGATCTTTTGTAACCCTATAAGGCCGGCCCTGAACTCGAAACAAACGGAATTCCTTGCAGTCAGGAAAGGACGTGACCCTTGAGCACAACGGAACAACAATCCAAACCTATAAATGGGGTAGGGGCGCGACGAAGCTGCTATTTCTTCACGGATGGCAGAGTCATACTTATCGGTGGAAGCGTTATATCGACTCGTTCGATAAAAATGAATACACTATATACGCCCTGGATGCACCGGGCCACGGCTTGTCCGGCGGAAACCAATTAAGCGTACCACTTTATAGTGAAGTCATCAGTAAATATGTTGACCAACTTGGCGATGTCCATGCCTTGGTCTGTCACTCTATTGGTGGTTTTGCAGCATTATATACTTTTTATAAGAGCCAGGAGCAGGTTTCCCCAATGCTTGTCCTGTTAGCCCCGCCTGGGGAGGCTGATGAATTCTTCGGGTTTTATAAAAAAACACTGGGCCTTTCCACACGAACTGAAAGACTTATTATACGACGGTTCCAGGAAGTGTTCGGCCACGCTCCATCTTATTTTTCAGCACCGAACTTTGCCTCATCGGTCACAGCCAACGGGTTAATAATTCACGACGAAGAGGATAAGGAAACGTCGGTCAATCACGCCAGGAGGATTAATGCAAACTGGAAACATTCGCATTTGCAAATCACCAAAGGACTCGGCCACAACCTGAAATCAGACTATGTGGTGAATTCCGTCATCGAATTTGTTGCCGCAGGCAAACAACGTGTCTACAATCAAAATCAATTAATAAATCAAGCGTAAACTCTTATGAAACCTCTCGCAATTTTATTTCTGGTGTCCCTATCCCTGTCGGGATACACGCAGACACAAACACCAAAAAAGGAATTTGCCATCGTACTTTCGCAGGACAATGTTGAGATCTCCGGAAGCGAAAGCAAGGAAATTGAGATCACGATACTTCGATCAAAAGCCTATCTTAAAAGTTCGGCGGTCATGGGATTGTCATCTTCCTTGCCAAAAGGAATTGAAGTAACATTCTCACCTGAAAAAGGAAATTTCGAAGTTACGAAGGTGATCATAAAATCATCGAATGCTGTTCCCGGTCAGTATTCGCTCATCGTTAACGCGACGCTGAATGGCAAGAACAAAGGGCTCCATCATTAAGCTCAATGTAAGCGATAAAGTTATAGCCAGCGACGGCAAACAATAGCCATTTATTCAGCGGGCAGTCAGTTTATTGTCAATCATCCGGTTGTTGTACTGCTGTATAATTGCCTTGATCTTACTTTCCATCTGACCAACGATCTCAGTCTCACTATCCTTGAGGTCGTTGGTCAGAAGCTTATCTGCCTTGAAATTGTAAAGGCCTACTGTCTTATCTCCGTTAAAATTCAATAAGTAGTCATCCATAAACAGGTTATAACTGTCACGGTAGTTAAAGGCGACAGGAGTGGTTTTTTCACGGAAGACATCGCGGCCAAAAGCAAAGTACGGCTGATCGTAGTGCAGATATCCTAATATCGATGGCATTATATCGGCTTGTTGAATTATTTCTGGTTCCATGCTACCCAGACTGTTGTCAGGTTTGAAAAAGAAATATTGGCACGGAAAAAAGACCACTTGTTGTTCGGGATTCGTCAAATATTATGTCTGATGAGCAATGATCCGCAGTAAACACAAATAGAGTGTTCTTATACCACGGTTCGTTCTTTATTTTCCTGAACAATTCGCGAAGGGAGTAGTCCGTGTATTGAACGCATTTCAGAATGGGTTGCTCGCCTCCTTTGAATGTCCCTTCAAATTCCTTGGGAACGATGAACGGATGATGTGAGCTTACTGAGAATAACACCGACACAAATGGTTGCGGGAACTCGGCCAGCCTGGAACCAAAAAAACTGAAGAACTTGTGATCCCATATTCCCCACATCCCATCGAAATCCGAGTCATCGCCATACTCATCCATACCATAATAATGTTGAAAGCCGGCGAGCTTTGTAAAAGATGTGTATCCCATCGCTCCGTTAGGATGGCCGATAAAGAATGAAGAGTGATATCCTTTTTCGCCCAGCAAAGAGGCGAGGCTGTTGAAGCTGTTGTTCGCAAAGGGAGTGAGAACGAACGGAACATTGAAGGTTGGTATACTGGCGAGAATGGAAGGAGGGCCATCAATGGACTTGCGCCCGCTTGAGTACGAATATTGAAAGGCTTTACTATGTAGCACCAGCGAGTCGAGGAATGGGGTGTATCCCGAATAGTTTTCCTTATCCTTGTTGAAGACGCCGAAAAATTCTTTAGAGAAACTTTCAAGCATAATAATCACAACATTCTGAGGCTGAAAAGGTATGGAATCATTTGGTGTATGCACCGGATTGAACAGTGCGTCTAATTGGCCCTCGTCGGAAAAATATTGCAGTTTTTTTACTTTGTTTTTTCCGATTGTGCGAAAGATGGAGAACGGTGTGTTAAGCACGAGATTGGTTTCATTCGGCTGATTCACGAATTCACCCGCATTACTTAGCGTTATCGGGCGCGTGCTATGACGGAACCCACCCCGCACGCCGCCAATGAACAAGTAAATTATCAATGGCACAGTTAAGCTTCCGGCTACGTAGTAGACTACTCTGTTTCGTAGCATTGGACCATTGACCGTGATCTTGTTATAAAGCCAAACCATCAACCAAAGAAGAGCGACCAGGAATACCGATGCGTACCAATAGTCGATCAAAAAACGAAAGAAAAGATTGCCTGCTCCGGGTCCCTCGTCAAATTCATCAAAAATATCTGCTGTCGTTCTCCTCAGCGTGAACTTATAATAAATAAAGTCGGCTACGTTTGACGCAAGAGCAAGCCCATTCAGAATAAAAAACAAAAACTTCAGCACCGTCTGGTAGATCTTGTTGAAACGGAAATCAAATGGTACTACACTGAGCAGAATATTAAGCGCGTTGATATACAAAATGGCCGTCAGATCGAAACGCAACCCGCCATAAAAAATACGAATGAATTCAGATGCCGTTAACCCTGGAAAATAATTCGTGTTGAACAAATAAAAGCCGATCCGGCAGAGTGTGAATAAGAGCATTGCCAGAGCAAGCCGCAGTAACATTGCCACGTAAATATTGCCCTTGAATGTAAAACCATCCCAATAGCGCTTCTCCATCATACTAAGTCAAAAATATATTTCTTAACTCAACGGAATGCGAATAAAAGAAATTTTAAGATATATCGCGACTTAGGCAGGCTGAATTGCTGATCAAGTCACCTTCCGGATTTTTTGCCTCTATACAATTGAATTTGGTTTCTATTCATTATTTTCAATCGATAAAGTTTAGCCACCCTTGTATGAATCAACGAAACCTTATTGTAACATTTTCAGTAGTTATTTTGGTAACAATCCTGATGTCGATGACGAAGCCGCCGGCATTCAGGGCAATGGTGATCTTGTCGCGCGCGGCTGACCACATGAAAATGATGACCAGTGCGCGGCCATTCCTCGAAAGGATGGCACAGGAAAATAATTTCGTTGTTGACATAACGGATGACACCAGCCAACTAAATGACGCCAACCTTGCACGATATCAAGTGGTAATACAACTACAGCAAGCGCCTTTTGATATGTCGCAGGACCAGCAGGATGCGTTGCAGCGATTCATCATGCAAGGCAAAGGGTGGGTGGGGATACACGCGGCCGGGCTTACGGGACGAGATTTTGTTTCCCCTTCGAAGCGCTACTGGCAATGGTTTGAGGATCTTATGGGTGGAGTAATTTATTCTCCGCATCCCGCATTTCAAAAAGGTACCGTGGTAGTTGAAGATCGGAAGCATCCTGCTACGAAAAACCTTCCGGCCAAATTTGAAGTCTCCGATGAGTGGTACGAATTCGACAGGAGTCCAAGGCCAAATGTACACGTACTGGCAACCGCGGATGAGTCGACTTATAAACAAAACAAACCAATGGGCGATCATCCCATAATATGGACAAATCCAAAGTTCCGGCGGATGATCTACATTGGCATTGGCCACGACGCTTCGCTTTGCCAGGACGACAACTTTTTCAAATTAGTCCGCGATGCCGTGCTTTGGGCGGGAGAAGAAGAGTGAGGAGTTAGGAGTATAGTAGTGAGTAGTAAGTAGTAAGTGGTAAATGGAGGCTAGTTCCTTCCGTAGATAAGAATATCCTTCATCAGGTTCTTGCCAAAGCGAAAGAAAGGCCTTTGTCTACGAACGATTTGTCAGGCTGGCTCGGAAAAAAAGAAACCACATTGGGTACGTTTAATCCCCAGGAGCCCGATTGCTGAAGCTGACCGGGCGTGATCACGACCATGTGTCCAATTCCGGCTGAGTTCATATATACTGCAACAACCGCTTTGCCGGAGTTCGCTAATTCCTGCGCCGAGGCCAGTGTTTTCTGTTCATACGATGGTCCGATCAACCTCCACTTGTCGCTCTCTTTAAGAAACGACGAAATTTCCGATGCCGTCATGTAGCGACCTGACTTGGTTGAATAGAAGTCATTGACCTTGTAGATCTTTTTTAACGATTCGCCCATGTACTGAATACATTCTGACTTTCCAGCCGAAGTATTCTGACAATTAAAAAACTGTTGTAAAGACGAGTTCATTTCAGTTTTCCATGTGTTATTAATACCCTGTCCATATGCGACAGATGAGATGAAGGTCACAATCCCGATAAATATCGGGAGGAGGGAGTTCTTGCAAATTCCGGCTATCATAATGTATTAGACTTTTGCCGAAATTTAATACGTACGTTTCTTCTATCGCCGCGAGAAAAATCTTATTCGTAGCTATTAACTATCCGTGTAAGATATTACACCATTAAACAAAAAAGGCCGGGACTGGAAATATGCATCTACTGCTCGAATTGAATCGACTTAAGATTTATGATATCATCGTTAGGTTTGTCCTTTTTTATGATGAAGAAGTAAACATCATGCCGTCCGGACACAGGAGCAGAAATGTCGCCTGTGATCGTTGATGTCTTATCCCATGTTCCGGTTGCCACATATGGCGCCATTGAAATGACCGGACCTGCTCGTGAGTCAATCCTTACTTCGATTTCACCATCCCTGTTCTTGGACGCGTACTCATACGTGAACTTCCTGATACCATTCAAGTCAATGTTTTTCAGTAGCACAAATGATTTGTGATCTCCACTGCTCAAGTTATTTCCAAACCGCCTGAAACCAGTATGCTCATCGGCAAATACGGCTCTGACCTTCGCGTTCCTAAGCGTGATCGTCTCGGTTTTCGTTATGGGCTCGATATTATTAGCGCCATGATCGGTATAGGATGCTGTAAGCGTATAGATTCCCCGTGGCTCATCGTCCTTATGATCTAAAAGTGCAACGGTTCCCTGAGTCGCCAGCGTTTTCGTTTTTTTCGCATCGGCGAGGGAAAGAATATACGTGACCATTTCATTGGCATCCTGTACCGAAATCTGCGGATGAGCCGCCATTACGTGCTCTGTGCCCCAGTTTCCACCACCACCCGCGATTATTTTCTTAGCCAACGTAGAAATGGCGCCCGGTTGACCCTTGTACTTTTGCGCTACTGCATTGTATGTAGGACCAACAGAGACTTTATCCAAAGTATGGCAGGCTTTACAATCGCTGTTGGCAATTAGAGTATATCCCAATGGCAAGGCCGCACTCGTATTTGTCGCGACAGGTTTGGCAGAATAATCAAATGTAACTTTGACTTCATCGGCCTTCACTTTACCATCTTCCTTATCGGCTACCTGCACCGAATATTTGAACGGCTTCTTATTCCAAAAGAAAGATTTATTGTTAGTTGTGACGATGTTCACCTCCGGCGCCTTATTTCCGACTTTGACTACTATACGTGTCTGTTCCCACCAAACCTGAATTGTCAGTGATCTTCAACACCGTGCGATAGGTTCCCGGGGTGTTAAAGGTGTAGGAGGGATTGGGTTGCGTAGAGCCAACTGTTTTACCATCGAACAGCCATTCATAAGAAAATGTATCATTGTCGTCAGGGTCATTCGAACCTCGGCTTGTGAATAGCACTCGCAAAGGGCTTTCACCCACCGCTTCTCTTGCTGGCGGAACTGGCCGTTCTGACGTGAGAAAGACCTTCTTATCTTTCTCGGCTGTTGCCACCGAATCGACTACACCAGCCTTAGCAACGGGGGGTCTATTCCCCGTAGAATACTCGATTTTTACCAGGCGTGCATCGTCATTGTCGGCGCCGTAAACGGATCCATATTCCAGCATGAACATAACGCCATCTTTTCCGAAAGCAAGATCAATAGGTCTTCGAAAATCTCCGTTTGCCGCCATAAAGGGTTCACTTCGCTGGTAGTTTTCATCCTCATCGAACCTCAGTGCCAGCACCCAGTTCCTCATCCAGTCAAACACAAACAAAGCACCATCATAGTATTCAGGAAATTTGCTCGGGGATGAATTATCGTTATACGTATAGAACTCTCCGGCCATTGCGCTTCGGCCACCTTCCCCAAGCTCTGGAAATTCTTTGGAAGCGGCATAGGGATACCATATCATGGCGGATAGGGCAGGCGGTAGATTTCCAAGGCCTGTGTTATTTGGCGAATTGTTCACGGGAGCTTCTGGATTAAACTTAGGTCCGGCCGTGTTCGTGGCAAAGTCCCATTTGACATAAGCCTGATTGTTTCCTACAAAGTATGGCCATCCATAGTTACCGGGCTTCTTCGCCTGGTTGAACTCGTCGTAACCTCGCGGCCCCTGGATACTGTCTTTGCCGGCGTCGGGGCCGATCTCCCCCCAATACAACACTGATGTTTTTGGATTCACTGCGATCCGATACGGATTACGGCATCCCATTGTAAAAATTTCGGGCCGTGTCTTCTCAGTTCCCTTCGGAAAGAGATTGCCTTCAGGTATTGTATATGTTCCGTCGGGCTCCGGATGTATTCGAAGGACTTTTCCTTTGAGATCATTGGTGTTTGCAGCGGACCGTTGGGCATCAAGGCTGTAATATTCTTTCTCTGGTCGTTCATCGATCGGCGCATAGCCATTTGACGGAAATGGACTTGAACTATCACCGGTGGAAATGAACAAATTGCCATCCTTATCCCAGGCTAGCGATCCACCATGATGAGCACCGCTGTTTTCCTGAACGGGAACCTCAAGCAATACCTTTTCTGAGGCAAGATCGAGCGTGTTGTCCTTCGTAACTGTGAAGCGTGATAGATTAAATATGATTGGTTCCTTGTCGGTAGGCGGACTGTAGTATAGATATATGTAATTATTTGAATCAAAGTTTGGATCAAGGGTAACTCCAATGAGGCCCGTTCCACCCTTAGTGGCAACATTAAATTGGTGAACGAGAGAATTCTTGCCCGTCTTTGAATCGTAGACAGACAGATTAGCCGTCCTCAGTTCCGTATAAAATACACGGCCATCATTTGCCACGGCAAGCTCCATTGGCGTATTCAAATCATTCACAAGGACCGTCTTCACAAAACGGTTCTCTTCCGGAACGGTGACAGCGTAGGCCTTTCGATAATCGAGCTTGCCAGTACCCATCGCGTATTTTATTCCGCCCAGCAGGTGCTTTAGAAAAAGAGGTTCGCTAAAGCTAGAATCGGTATGGCCACAGCCCGTGTAAAACGCACGGCCGCCATCAAATTCATGATACCAGGATATCGGATGGTCAGCTCCGTTGGTACCCCCTTCATAAGTGTTCTCGTCAAGAGAAGCAAGCACCTTGATATCCGGGTAAAACGAGCGATAGTTATACCACTCGTCCTTGCGCTGCCAGCGATCGGGAAGTTCGGCGGTCGACAAATGTTTCTTATCGCTAACATTTACTGTAGCATTTCTAACGTTGGGGTTATGCGGATGACTCGAAAAGTGAGCTCCAACCAGTTTATCATACCACGGCCACTCATATTCTGTATCAGCAGCTGCGTGAATTCCCACATAGCCACCACCGGCCTGAATGTACCGTTCAAATGCGGCTTGTTCTTCCGCGTTCAAAACATTGCGCGTTGTATTATTAAAAATGACTGCATGGTATTGCTTCAAATTATAGTCATCAAAGAACTTCGAGTTTTTCGTAGTGTCAACAAGGAAGCCGTTTTCACTACCCAACTTATAGATTGCCTCGATACCGTACGGAATGGAAGTATGTTTCCATCCTTTTGTTTTTGAGAATACGAGAACACGTGGTGGCGTCGACCGGTCGCACGATTGTATCAACACCATTGAAACGAAAAGGAACAAAAGTCCAACAAACGATCTGAGCCTGGGGAATGCTTGGGGCATAAGCAACTGAATATTTTTAAAACTTTCGTTCTAAAAATAGGATTTAACAGTTATGAATACCAGCATTTTATACAATCGGCGGTGATTGTTTTTGAGATTGCGCGAAAAACAGATAACGCATCCAGCTTCCAGATGCGTTATCGCGAATTCGAAAAATTGCTAACAACGATAGTTTCTGCCTTTATTGGATGGTATACTGATAGCAATCACTGGCAAGTACAACTTCCAATGTGTTTGGATTTAATATCTGAAAGTGAATGTCGAATGTAGTTCCAGAAGCAAATGCAGCGACACTGCGGAAAAGCGCAGCTTCGCCAAACCCCTTGTCGTTTGTTACGATGGCCAGATCAGTTAGTCCCGCGCCCAGGGTAAGCCACGTTGAACCGGTACAGTTACCGTCGAGATTGGTGTCTACAGCGCGTTGCAGGACATAATTAGTGTTGGGTTCCAGGCCATACACTCTAGTATCCAGATGGATCACCTTGGGTTCGTCTTCATTTTGCCTGAATTGTATGAAACCTATTTCCGAAGAGTTCGGGGTCGAAAAAAGCAACACATTTAGGTCGTAGAAGGGATGATCCGGGTTGAAGTTCCTTGCGTTGGAGGATTCTGGCTGTAACGGAAGCACTTCAGCTTCATCAGAACAAGCGGCAAGGATCAGTAAGATGCAGATTGACTTTAGAATTCCGGTCACAGCCGGCCTTTTAGCATACTTGAGTTTTCATAGACAATTGGTTTAGCGTGAATGATTTAATCTGATTGTTTGCTAAACCTATTACATCTAAATCACTCGATGAATCGATAAAGAGTAATCTGATACTCTCACTTCGCAGTTGGCTGCTTTCGCGGGTAGATTGATAGATCAGATTTTCAGTGTTTTCAGTAAAGCCTCCTTACGGCTGCGTGAAACATTGACAGTACTACCGTCGCTCATCACCAGATATCCACCCTCTCCCCGAACATATTTCGATACTTCGTTAAGATTGACAAGGTAGGAGTGATGTACTCGTATAAAATACGTAAAACCATTTGTTAGTTGCTCCTCTACTTCCTTTAATGAGCGGCAGGCCACGATCTTTTTTCTATTCTTGATATTAAAGTTCGTGTAATTGTCATCTGCTTCACAGCTGATTATCTGGTCCGTTGGAAACAGCTCAAAACCATCCGAGGTGGGAACCGCGATCTTTGCAAAACCCTGTTCTTTACTTTGTATCCTGTCGATCAGCATATGGAATTGTTCCGCGGAGGGACCATTCTTTCGTGACCTGACTTTGTGAACCGCACCAACAAGCTCGTTGGGATCGATCGGTTTAAGCAGATAATCAAGAGCGCTGAATCTGATTGCCTTTATTGCGTACTGATCGTAGCTGGTAGTAAATATTATTGAGAACGGAATCTCCGAAAACTGCTCGAGCATTTCGAAACCATTCATGTTTGGCATCTCAATATCCAGGAAAAGAAGGTCAGGTTTATGTTTTGTAATAGCGGTCAGCCCACTGGTCGCCGACTTACAATGGTCAACAACCTCCACATCGGGGCAATACTCTCTTAGAAGCAAGCTGAGCGTTTCAATGCAGTGTACTTCGTCATCTATAATGATACCCTTAATCATATTGTAGTGGTAGTTTCAAGAAAACCTCTGTGCCGCCGGCATTTCCGTCGGGAAGAACAAGATCATTAATTGTTATTGATGTCATTAAGTTAGTCTGGCGTTGAAGCAACGAAATCCTTTCTGCTGTAATTCGCATCCCCATCGATTTGTGTGAATTCGCTGACTTGCTTTTTTTTTGCTGAGCCATCTTTCGACCAATCCCATCGTCGGTTATCTTACAACACAACATTTCCGTTTCTTCAAATAACTCGATCGTCAGCGTGCCCTTGTCCTCTTTGTGCATCAGTCCGTGCCAAATAGCATTCTCAGCATAGGGTTGTATGACAAGGGGAGGTACTTTTAGCGCCGTTACATCCAATTGATTATCGACAACGATCTTATACGTGAAATGATGCTCAAAGCGAACTGCTTCAAGCTCAAGATACAGCCCCAGCGACTCCAACTCACTTTCCAGCGGTATCAATGAAGCCTGCGAGTTCTGGAGAATAAGGCGGATAAGCTTGGAAAACTTTGTGAGATATTCTGACGCCTGGTTTCGGTTATTTTGCAAAATGAAACGGTTGATTGAACTTAAAGAATTAAATACGAAGTGCGGGTTCATTTGAGCTCTTAGGGCTTGCATCTCCAACTCCGAAGCTTTTTGTTGTAACTCACTTTTCGTTCTCTCGCTTTCCAATCTTTGCACATTCAGCTCCTGTTCAACGATCTCCCGGCGATTAGCTTCATTTTTTTGTTTCAGCGCGACGTTCCGGAAAACAATAAATCCAAACAACCCCATAACCACCACACCAGCAAAAATGACCTTCCTGAAGTTTGATTCGTTTTCCAGTTGCTGTCCGCTTATCTGAAGTTGTTGCTGATCAATGAGCTTCTCACGGTTCAACAATTCGATCTGCGCCTGCTGCTTCTCACTTTCAGTGGCGGCTTTGTAAATAGCGAGCCGCTTGCTGAATTGATCCAACGCGACCTCATCCTTCATAATCGTGTATTGCCTAAAATAGTAGTACGCGCTATCGGTGTGGTGAAGCTGTTCGTGCAGCAGATATAGTTGCCAGTCAGCGTCCCTGATGTATTGCTTGGCCTTGTGCGTTTTTGCAGTACGCATCAGTTCTCTTGAGTAGGAAAATGCCTGCGCGAAATCTCGTTTGCCTGCATACGCCTTACGTCAAGTCCAGCAGCAACCTCATGATCTGGCTTTTAGTGTTGTTCTTAATTGACATCTGAAGCTCGGTATGCAAAAGAGGAAGGGCGTTGTGGAAATCTCGCGATGCTATCAACATTTCCGCCTTGCGTATTCGCGAAAGATCAGAGCTTCCGCGTTTGACAGTAAGCGACTTGATCACCTGCAGATACTGGTCATCCAGATATGAGCTGGAATCGTATTGTTCGATGGAATAAGAAATGTCGCCAAGATCAACCAAAGGATTCCATGACAATGATGGACCGGTTGCGTATTCAAGGCTTTGAAAATAAAAACTCACCGCCGTTTGATGATCTCCAGCAAGTCTATAGAGGTCCCCCAGCTTTACCAGCAATATCGCTGTATTGTACGAATCCTTAATAGCCCTAAAAATTCTCAGTCCTTCGTTGAAATATTCGAACGACTTTCCATAGTTGCCTGTCTCCAGGCTAATGCAGCCCATGATGGCAATCGATTCTCCCAGATACTTTTGATTGCCCGTAGATCTGGATAGTGAAGCGATAGTCGAACACGTCTCCTCCGAGCCTTCAAACGCACCCTGAATGAACAATGCCAGGGCAAGATTGAGGTACGCCTCAATAATTACATTCTTGTCCTTTATGTTCTTATACCTGTCGATAATTTCACGACTTAATTTCTCCTGAAGTGCAAAGTCATGTAGTCCGTGCCCGGCAATTCGGGATTCATTGTTCAGCGCGCTGACCAGTCCTCGTTCATATCCTAGATCAGAAGCTTCACGAAATGCCCGCTTAGAATAACTCAGTGCTGTGTCAGTACTTAAATAGGAGTACGCCAAGCTTAAAGAATTCAAACAATCAACCCTTGAGCTGTCGTTAAGTTCCGATAACAATGTTTTGAGGCTGTCGATCCTGACTCGTTGTGCGAATGATTGATTGTGGATTATTGCTGACAAAAGGAATAGCAAGGACCAAATTCTTATGGTCGCGAAAGTCGAAAAGAAACCTGGACGAGTGTTTACCAGGCATAGGTATAGTGTTCAGGATGGGATGAAATAAATATACTTATTTATCCATGAATTCGAGAGTGACTAAAAAAAAAATCGCAAAAGCAAGCCAGTAATGTCAGTGGAAATGAGTAGTTGGGGACAAACTGGGTAGTTGACACAACGGTTGGGTAATTGGAAACACATTTTTATAGCAAACATTGAGTATAACTTCAACACTAGACTCTCACTCTTCCGGCGTTCGGAAGGCTTAATTGTTGCGTGTAATATTGGGGCGTTCTTTAAACTATAGGGTTACTCTTTTGTTTCCGGTAAACTAATTTTTGCAAGCAGCTCGGCAAATTGAGGATCTGATCTGAATTCATCCCACCGTGGATCCACCTTCAGCCATACGAGCCAATGTGATCGTTCATCGTACGCTTTATTGAGCCACTCATAGACTTTAGTTTTTTCACCAAGGCCGGCATAAACCAGGGCCACTCCATAGGATGTCACGAACTTCTTCGTTGCAAAAGAATTTAGGCTGTCCAGTATAACTCTCGCTTGTTGATGGTTTCCAGAAACTCCATACACATTTCCAATTTGTGCGTATGCAACAGGCCAGCCCGACATCACAGTCAATGCCTTTTTATATTCGTCAATTGACTGGTCGTACATTTTCTTCACTTGATACACGCGTCCCAGCCAAATACGTGCAAGTGGAAAGTTTGGATTTAGCTTCAGTGCAGCCCTCAACGCTTCTGCGGCCTTGTCATATTGTTTATTGTAATAAAGACTAAAACCCATGTCCGTTCCAATGCCAGCAGATAACGGATCCAGAGACGCGGCTTTGGAGAAAACCACCTGAGCTTCGTCGTAACGTTGCATGGCTGTGAGGTAATATCCGTACCAATCATACGCCAGCTCGTGATTGGGATTTATTGAGATCGCTTTTCGGAATTCCTGCTCAGCCTCTGCCCAGTCCCATTCATAGTAGAATTGATAAAAACCCAGGGTTGCGTGTGCTTCTGCAAGCGTGGTATCCAGTTTAAGCGCTTTTGTTGCCGCATCGAACGCTTTAGGGAAAGATTGTTTGGGTGACAAGAAACTTGCATAGCCCAACGCAGTATAACAGTCAGCCAATCCAGCGTAGGCTGCGCCAAATTCGGGATCCTTTTCAATGGCCTCCTCGAATACCTCAACACCCTTTAACAATTCCATTTGTGTCCTTAGGTTCCAATGCGACCTGCCCTTCAAATAAAGTTCATATGCCTCTTTATTCGTAGTTCGTTGCGTTACAACCCTACGGCTGGATGGTAGGAGAGCATTTGCAATGCTATTAGCAATTTTATCCTGGATTGAAAATATTTCATCAACGTTGCCCTCAAAACGATCTGACCATAAATGCATTTGATCTTCAGCGTTGATAAGTTGAACTACAATTCGTATTCGATCGCCATCGATATCCACCGCACCCTCCACGATCGCCTGAACACCAAGTTTTGTACCGATCTCTTCCAACGTTGTAGCCCCTCCACGAAACTGAAATGACGACGAGCGGGCGCTAACTTTTAAGCCTTCCTGCAGAGAAAGGGAATTCAATATTCCTTCTGTAACACCATCAATAAGAAATTCTTGTCCTGGCTCGCTGCGTAAACTCTCAAAAGGAATAACGGCGATGGAATGGGCGCGCTGCTTTGTGCTAGTCGAAATAGAAAAAATACGCGCCGATCGCCAGGGAAACCAATATACTAATTGTAACCAACGTTTTCATTTCTTCAAATGACTGGTCGACGTCGAATGTGGACAGCAACTACCAATAGAGCAGGGACCCGACGTTCCTTTAAGCTAGTCAATTCCAGAAAACTAATCAACCAGACACACGATGAATTTTGACGCGATAGGGAGTGATCGTAAAAAAATGCATCCTGGATAATCCAGAGCAGTCCTTTAAAATCCTAACGATCATCAATGTTCATCGATCATTGCTCCCACCTTCGCACTGAGGCAGTGCTTCGGCGGGCAAGCATTGCTCATTGCTTTCGTTCCGACTTCTTCTCGGCGTCGGGCTCAATTCCGATTCGATGAGAAATGATAAGGTCCGCACCAAGATAGTTAGAGTAAAACAATCCAATCGTCGACAATGCCATGATTAGCAGATAGAGATTTCCAACAGGTACATGCTTAACTCTGTAGAATAAGGTCGTGCAGAAAATCAAGAACCATGTAAAATTGAGAATCCCATGCAAGCCCGCCTTTTTCCATACACTGCTGGTTGAATCAATTTTTAGAAAGTCAATCAATCCATAAAAGATCGCGGGCACGCTCATTACCACAGCCGCAATAAGGGAGAGCCTTCCGGTGATAAAATAATCAGCATTACCAAGGACGCTGCCCATGATATCCATTACAAGACTGAAAGGGTACAAACCTGTCGGAAAATGTACCAACATAGGATGAAGTCTATGCTTCCCCAATCTTCCTTCCAGCAGATTGAATTTCACGAATTGAACACGGAGAATAAGAGAATCAGAAAGGCCACTACCGCAGCCGCAGCATGAACCAATGCCAGTGGCTTAGGTACGGTGTTCTTGCGCAAATGGCTGGTAAGGAGAACAAAACCTCCTAACGCCGCGACAACAAAAAGAATGAGACTCCATTGAGGTACCGTGCCGGGCTCATTAAAATACCTCAAGAGCAACATAATCAGTGCCGATGCGGCGATGCCACCATGAGTAAATACCAGGGCTCTGGAAGGCGTTTTTCCCTGTAGTACTGGAATTATCAAAACTATTCCGAACACAGCAGCAACTGCAAACAGTAAAATAATTGTTATCATAGTTGAAGGATTTCCCATTAGATGGGTGAAAATTCAACAGGATACATTTTTACATGGAAAAAATGTAACGGAGGAAGGTTTGTCTGATCTAATTTATACTAATACCGTGCTATGCTAGCCAATGCCGTACATCTTGCCGCAGATCAAACCCTGACCGATGAAACCATAATATCCCGAGTCTTGCACGGGAAGACGGAAGATTACGAGATCCTGGTTCGACGCTATAACAACCTTCTATACAAGACGGCCCGTGGAATACTTTCAGCGGAAAACGACATTGAAGATGTTATGCAGGAAGCGTACATAAGAGGATATGAGAAGCTTGGACAATTCAGGCAAGAAGCAAAATTTTCTACCTGGTTAACCCGCATACTCATCAATTGTGCTTTACAACACCTTCACAAATTAAAAGGCCGGGAACATCTCAGCCTGGACACGTTGATTCGCGATGGTATAGACGGCGAAGAAGATGCTCCGGTAGAAACCACAAATCCAGAAGTAGGCGAGAATCTCGCAAAGGCGTTGGAGGGAGCTATTAGCCATTTGCCCGCCAAGTACCGGGTAGTCTTTATTTTGCGTGAAGTTCAACATCTGCCTGTCGCTGATGCAGCCACCATCGTTGGCATAACAGAAGAAAATGTGAAGATCAGATTACACAGGGCAAAAGGCATGCTTAAGAATATGCTTCAGTCGAATCTAAACGTCATGGAGATCTTTGAATTCCATGCGACACGTTGCGCGCGTGTTGCTGAGCATGTAATGAAGCAGATATACTCTCTTCAACTAAAGCTGAATTAAATACCATCCTTAGCAGTCGGCCTTCGGTCAAAGTTTTCTTCATATGTTACTTCACCGTTTTGCTTTGAGATACGAATGAAGTTGACACTTCCCGTTCCCTGAAATCGAAATATCACTCCGGCAAATCTAATCGGACGAAGGTTAACCTTCAGCTCAAAAGCCTGCTTTCCATTGATCAGCAAATGCACCAGGGAATCCTGCACGCTCACTTTAACATTTACCCATGTGTTAAAATCAACTCCCAACGGCGAGAGATCCAGTTTCTTCCCGCTCATGTCCCCAAAGCTCAATTCGGAGACGCAGCCAGGAATCGATAACGGTATTATCAATGCAGCTCCTTCAAATAAGACGTGAACCTCTGTATGTTGGCATGCCGCTGAACCTTCGCTGTACTCATTTTTCACTTCCGTTTCAAATACAAAGTCATCGCTTATTATGTCTCCAAAATCACCAACGTTGTAATACCCCACCCATGGTGCCTTAGGCTGAAGCTCAATATTGTTAGAAATAATTTTGTCTAACGAAAGGCCAATGGAACCATCGTTAATAATATCGCCCGGCTTAAAATATACGGGAACGGGCGAGACATCGACCAAAGGAAGCCATCCGTTGCTCTTAATAAAGAGATCATGTTGTCTTACAATCTGGTCATTCACTCTGAGCTTCGCCTGGAAAAAACCCGGGTAATAATAGATGGAAGTGTGTTGTCGCTGATCGCGTCCAACGAGTCTGCTCAATCGCTTATCCCATGATTGTTGAATAAAAACTGAATCAGATGGTTTCGCCGCTGTAGCATCATAGTCAAAGATCACTGTGTTGGGAACACCGACGTCCACCATCTTCTTACTGCTAAATGAAAACTTGGCAGGATCAACGTTTGGTTTTGCTGTATCAAATGACGTAAAGTAGAATATCACTGCAACCGCGCCGACAAGCGCCCCAACGATGGCAATGGCGACGGGTTTTCTTCTCGGCTTGTCTTTAGCATCATTTGTGTCCGGCCTGGGTTGTTGTGCTGCACCCGATGTCCTATCAGACTGCTTAAAGGCTCTCCAGTTTTCAAAGCCGATGTATTGAGTGAGTGTATCGAGGGTAGTGATCGTGGGTTTGCTTTCGTAGCGAATTCTTCCCCACACTCGCTTCAGCGTCACGACGCTTAATTGAACGTGAGTCTTTTCCATGATCCTTCCGCTTAGCGCTTCGAAATCGCGGGTCGACCAGTCCTTTGCGTCGCCCCATCCAAGCTCTTTTTCAATAAGCAAGAGGCACTTTTGTACGAATTTGTCGTCTGTTTCTAATCCCATCGGTATCAAGCTCTTAATGATCGTGAATCAGTTTGAACGAAGTTGAACGTAGTTGAACCAATCGCTCCTGGTCACGGCCACCCAAATTTCCGTTTTTTCAAAAATAATCATTGATATCGCGCAAATAAATTCCACAAAGAATGAAGAGATCTTTACTATGCACACTCACTTTAATTCTGTTTGGTGCCACAATCACCCGTGCTCAGGTAGACGAGCCCACAATTCTTAACCCTATAGCGAAATGGAAGTTTAAGACTCATGGCCCCATCAGAGGATCTTCGGTCGCCGACAATGTGAACATTTACTTTGGAAGCGCAGACGGGCATTTGTATGCGGTCAATAAGAATAACGGCGAGCTGGTTTGGAAATTCAAAGCTGAAAGTCCAATCAGCAGCACACCAGCATTGTCGGGAGCGTTGGTGTTTATTTCCAGCAATAACAATTCCCTGCAAGCAATCGACCAAAGTACGGGCAAGCTGGTTTGGAAATATCAGATGCAGGCCTCAGTGCCCTCCTATTGGGAGTGGGACTATTATACAGCATCTCCCGTTGTGGAAGGTGGACGTGTCTATATCGGATCGGGCGACTCTCACCTTTACGCGTTATCAATGGACGGAAAGTTACTTTGGAAGCACAAGACGAATGGCAGAATCAGGACGCCGGCTCTTATCAAAGATGGAAAAGTCTTTCAACCCAGTAACGATGGGATCGTCTATGTTTTAAATGCTCAGGATGGTAAACTCCTCTGGAAGTTTGAAACTGATGGATCAAAATACGACTCACGTAAATTCGGATGGGACCGTAATTCAATCTATGCCGCACCAGTTTTACAAGACAGCCTGATGATAGTCGCCTCCCGGGATGGAAAAACGTATGCAGTAAACACGGTCACACATAAAAAGACGTGGGACTTCACTTATGGTCCCACGTGGGCAATGTCTGCTGCAGGTGAGCACAACGTAGCCTATATTGGATGGTCTGACAATAGTCTGCTAAGTGCTATCGATGTCCCGACGGGAAAAGAGAAATGGAAATTTCAAAGCGGTTCACTGGTTTATACGAAACCATTTCTCACAGGCAAGGATATCTACTTCGGATCGGCTGACGAAAATCTTTATTGTCTTCAAAAAGGCAACGGCGAGAAACGATGGTCGTACAAGACCGGCGGATGCGTTTACTCTTCGCCCATCGCTGATTCGAATACAGTATTCGTTGGGAGCGATGACGGATTCTTCTATGCGATTGGCGAAGGTGCAAAACCACGTAAGGCTGTTTATCTTCCTATTCCGAAAGATCCCAGGCTAGAAGGATTTACAATAGATAAAAAGATCACTCCTTATTTGAAGGATCACGGTTTTGAGCAACTCGACTCAGCAAAACTATTTCGATTTCTCGAAAGCAGAATAAATGACGGAGCTCCAAGCGTGATAGTATTTGCATATGATCAAATCCCCTCCAATATGGTAGGCGATGAACCCGAAAAGGGAATGATTCGACAGTACCTTGAAAAGGGTGGAAAGATCATTTGGCCTGGCAGCCCTCCGAATCTTTACTCACTCGACAGTAAGGGAAAACCAAAACTGGACGAAACAATTGCAGAACGTATGTTGGGCATTGACATAAGCAGACCTGAAGAATCCGGGAACTATTATAGCCAGGCAACGCAAACGGGTATGAACTGGGGACTTCCATCCTGGTTGACCGTTACGTATTCTACTATTGAACCTAAAGGTGTAACGGCATTGGCATACGACGAATACAATCGGGTAAGCGCATGGCTGAAAAAATTCAATGAACGTCCATGGCTCCGGATTTGTCTCTTGCAGGACATGGGGATGGTACGCTAACATTCATGATGAAGACCTGAAGCTTATCTATGACCTCGCCGTTCATGAATTAGAATGAGAAATGATGAATGAGGAATGAGGAATGATGAAAACAATGTCGTTTAGTTAAGCTAAAGTGCTGTTGCTTTCGACATTGGAAATTGGACATTGGACATTGATCTTGGAAACCAAAGAATACTCTTTAATCAGATCGCAAATCTCCAGTTCGGTAATAGGTGTACCTGAATGTCGAACGCCCAATGTCCAATTTCCAATGTCCAATTAATGAGAATGGGAATTGAAGTATGAGGAGTGAATAATTATGAAAACAATAAAATATGAAAATATATACTTCTTTACTGCTTTTAATTCTTGTGACTGAATTTGGTTTCTCACAGAAGGTTCAGCAGCTGGATTTTGAAAAGGCACCGGTGGTGCAATGGAAATTCAAAATCAAACAACCTGTTTTCTCGAGCCCTGTGATCAGCGATGGGACTGTTTATGTTGCCGGATTGGACAGCACGCTGTACGCACTGGAGCTTTCAACGGGAAATGTAAAATGGAAACTAAGAACAAACGGCGAGTTACGGTCGACAGTCGCGATTGAAGGCACGAAAGTATATCTCCTTGGAGGAAACGGAGTTCTATCGTGTATCGATAAGAATACAGGTAAGCCCGTATGGCGATCAGTGTTCGATAATACAGCTCTTTTCCTTGCAGAACGACGGTACGACTTCGCGGATTATTTTCATTCATCACCGGTTGTAAATAACGGTGTGGTTTATTTTGGCTCAGGCAATGGACGTTTTAATGCAGTGAGCGCTGATAATGGTGAGACCATTTGGTCATTCAAGGCGGGAGATATCATCCACAATACCCCGGTCATAGCAAAGGACAAGATCTATTTTGGGTGCTTCGATGGTTTTGTTTATGCATTGGACATTCGCAGTGGCCAGGTGGTTTGGAAGTTTAAGTCATTGGGTCAACAATATTTTCCAAATGGCGAAATGCAGGGATCTCCCTCATTGGGTCATGGTAGTATATTCATCGGAGGAAGAGATTACAATCTATATGCGATTAATTCTAATGGCGGATACGCCAACTGGAACAGAAAATTTCAGGCAGGATGGGCCCTATCAACTACGGTAGAGGACACTGTACTATATGTTGGAACATCTGATGACAGGTTATTACTCGCGTTGATGCGCGGACCGGCCATGAGTTATGGAAAACGAATGTAAAATTTAACATTTTCGGAGGATGCGCTTTTACTTCCGGAATGGTCTATGTAGGCTCGATATGGGGAAAGCTTTTCGGTATCGATAAAAAAACCGGAGCTATTCGGTGGGCCTTTGATACCGATGGCTATACAACTAATCATTTGAAATACTTTAAGTCTGACGATACATTCCGGGATGACATTGGCGCCATTCTACGTTCACCCATCGAATGGATTGGAGCAGAATATAAGATGGGGGGAATCTTTTCCACACCTGCTATCTCAGGAAATACAATGGTGATTTCCAGTACGGAAGGCGTTGTATACTGTCTGAGAAGGAGTTAGTAATAGGTCTATTCGTTCCCGTTTTATTAATGTTCCGTTTGTGACTTCGATTGCAAGACTGCCACATTTTTCCCTGCATAAAAAAGGTTGAGTTGATGTTTAGCTAGAAAGAAAATGCTCCGTTGTGAAGGATAATAAAATGATTAATTACTAACTTTAATTAGCTCATTATTTATCTAGAACCTAAACAAAAACCCATGAAAAGAATTTTTCAAACCACAGTGTTACTACTGCTATTTTGCCATTGGGCGAATGCCCAGGACCGACCCGTTAGTGGAACCGTTACGGACAAGACCGGGGCCCCGTTTGCGGGCGTTAATATCGTTGTAAAAGGTACTTCACTCGGCACACTAACAGATCCTTCTGGCAGATTTTCGATAAATGTTCCACCGACTGCCACCATATTGGTGTTCTCCTTCGTTGGTTTCGCTACGCAGGAGATTGCTGTCCCGGAATCAGGTGAAGTCAATATCCAGATGGAAGAAATCGTCAGCCAATTGGATGAAGTTGTGATCACAGTTGGTAGCCGAGTTACACAACGGACAATTACCGACACGCCGCTTCCTGTCGATGTCCTTTCCGCCAATGACCTCAGAAGCACTGGGCAGTTAACTTTTGACAAAGCCCTTCAATACCGCGTACCTTCATTTAATACGGTTCAAACTCCGGTTAACGATGCAACGTCTTTACTCGATCCATATGAGATCAGGAACATGGGTCCTAGCCGGACATTAATCCTTATTAATGGAAAGCGGAAGAATTCAAGCTCTCTGATCTATACACAGACTTCTCCCGGTAGAGGAGAAACCGGTGCCGATATTTCGGCAATTCCAACGGATGCCATTAAGCGAGTAGAGATTCTTCGCGACGGGGCTTCTGCACAGTACGGATCCGACGCTATCGCGGGTGTAATGAATATTATTCTTAAAGACGACAGCGAAGTTGGTTCTGTTACCTTCAGAGCAGGAATTACCGGAGAAGGTGACGGCGAAATGGCAGGCATAAGTCTTAATAACGGTTCGAAACTTGGCAACAGCGGATTTCTGAATTATACGCTGGACTTTTCGAAAGTTGGACTCGCTGCCCGCTCAGGAGATGTGAACGCAGAAGGGGATGCCGGTGACTTCGGCGGAGCACTTGCGGATGTTCAAGCTTTTCTCGCGAAAATGCCCGATGCGGGAAACATTAACGGTTCTCCTGAAACAACAGCCGCAAAATTCCTGGTTAACGGTGGGGTAGATGTGACTGATAACACCAATATTTATTTTAATGCAGCATACGTATATAAGAAAGTTAACAGCTTTGCTAACTACCGGACCCCCTACTGGAGGACCCTTGCAGATTATCCGTACCTCGCTGACTTCTTCGGCGATGGTACGCCGCAATCTTATGTTGGCTACGTTCCAACATTTGATGGCGACCTCGACGACTATAATGCAACCATTGGATTCAAGACCATGAAAAATGACTGGAGCGCCGATGTAAGCCTTACGCTTGGAGGTAACAGACAAACGTATACCGTGCGCAACTCTCACAACAGGAATACTGCCGGCGTACGGAACCCAGACACCTATCTCGGCGACCTTAACGACAACGGCAATGGTAGATGCTGACGAAATCGTACAGGGTGATCTTAAATACCTTGAAAACAGTCCCGTGACATTCCGCGCAGGCGGCTCACGATTCAACCATGTTGTGGGAAATATTGATATTTCAAGACCGCTTTCGGAAAAAGTAACATTGTCGTTTGGTTCTGAATTCAGATCCGAAACTTTCGAGACAATCGAAGGTGACCTTGCATCTTATGAAGCAGGCGGCGCGGATTCATTTGCAGGGAATAGCGCCGAAAACTCTTTCATCTCCAATCGTTACAACATCGGTGGTTATTTGTCCTTCGGATTCGACATCACCGAAGATTTCCTTATTGACGCTACAGGCCGTTATGAAAACTATAGCGACTTTGGTGACGCCTTTGTGTACAAACTCAGCAGCCGTTACAAATTTCTTGACGACAAGTTTACAATACGCGCTTCTTTTTCGACAGGATTCAGAGCACCTTCGCTGCACCAGATTTATACTCAAAAGGCTCAGTACAGCTTTGTTCCAGGCCAGGGTATTCAAGTTTCAGGATTGGCCAACAACGTGTCTCGTGAAGCAAACCTCCTTGGAGTTCCCAAACTCGATGCAGAAAAATCACAAAATCTTACTATTGGCCTTGGCGTAAAACCGTCTGACAACTTCAGCATCACGCTTGACTACTACAACATCATGGTAGAAGACAGAATTGTACTGAGCAAAGAGATTGGCCCCAGCGGCGATCCTAGCTCAGAAACTGGATCAGATCCTTGCAGAAAATGGTATCGTTTCACTTAGCTTCTTTACCAACTCGATGGACACCAGGACATCGGGACTTGACCTTGTGGCTTCTTACAAAGGAATTGAAATGGGAACAGGCGCTATTTCTTTCAACCTTGCCGGTAACTACCAGATAGAAAACGAACGCGATGGAGCGATCACCAATCCTGACATCGTGGAAGAAGCAGGTCAGAGCGTTTTGGATGCAACACAGGAGGCTTTGATTTTTACTTCAAGACCTGAGTATAAAGGGATATTGGGTATCGATTTAAGCCTCGGTAAGTTCATCTTTTCACTGAACAACACTCTATTCGGACCAACGAAATTCAGAAATGCCGGGATGAGCACCGACCTGCAAATTGAATTCCAACCGAAGCTGGTAACAGATCTCGGGATAACTTTTCAGGCAACCAAGAACACATCTATTGCACTCAATATCAACAATATCTTTAATGTGTTGCCGGAATGGAAATTTGTTGCTCTGAATGCAGAAGGAGCAGCTTTGATGAATGATCAACACCAGTTCCAGGCTATTTCGGACTTACTCCGCTGCAAGTTCAAGATAACCTGATCACGTTCAACCAACGCTATCCAATCGTCACGTATGATGGATCACACTTTAGTCAACTTGGAACGATGATCAACCTTGCTGTCAATGTAAGATTCTGAGCAATGAACAATGAACAGTGAGCAAGTTGAAGCAATGATTAGTAGATAATAGAATTTAAGAAGGCTGCTCGGATTATCCAGGCAGCCTTTTTTCATTGCGCATTTCAATAGTCAAGGCGCAGTCTCCAGCGGAACTAGACGCATTTAGATGAGATTTATTGAGTTGACATCACGGAGAAGTTAGTAAGTGCATTTAAGTCCCCTTTAGGGGATTTAGGGGTTTCGAACGCAGCTCCGAAGCAAGAGACACGGCAGAGGCGTCATGAAATGAGCCTCTCCGAATTCTCATTAGTATTACTCACTGTTCATTGATCATCTGCTCATTGTTCATTGCGCCTTTTCGATGATGCCATCATAAATTTTTCGCGCGTGATCATAGGCCTGCTGCGCGGCAGCCAGTTCCTCGGCTCTAATCTGTTCCTTTTTCATCTTCCAGCATTGGTCGACAGCTTCGCGACACCATTGCGCGCTTTTTTTCTCCGCTAATCGGTTTACCATCTGCGATCACAAAGATCGGATTGGTATGTGCAGTTTGATATATCCTGACTGCAACCCAACTTGATCTTCGTGATAGGATAAGTAAACTTCACATCCTGCCATTTTCCGTCTGCGACAATTTCTTTCTTTTCTACAGGCGATCCATTGACTAATCAATTCAACAGGTATCATTCTTGAGGTTCCAACCCTCGCTCTTTCAACATGCCAATAAGGTGATTGATATGGAGTTCGTCGCAGCGATAATTGCGCCGATCTCGTCCTGCTTTTCAGTGAGGAAACCTGCATGCCTTAACTGATATATTCAAAGCAGTATTTCCCTTTACCTTCAATTCGCTATCATTTTCTCCCAATGCCAAGCCATTGATTGAAAAATCGATAAGATGAGAATAACCATCAGACACATAACTTTTTCCTTTTTTGATCGCCTCCATGTATCCTGCAAAATCAAGCTTATCCAGTTTTGCATAAATTCTCGCCCGCCCTACACGCTCATCGGAAATGCATGGAAAATCTGTTTCGCCACTTATCCTGGTACGGAATCCGCTATTGAGTGTATGGTACCACATATTGAGCTCCATGGGAGCAGGGGTATCACCCGCTGAATAGAAGTCGATAACGTTATGAGTAACAGTTACAACATATTCGTTAGCGCCGATCCCGTCCATCTTCGGCGTAACATAATTCGGCAGATCTCTTGTCGGACTGACAGGAGCAAGTCCCCACCCGGAATGCGCATAGCCAGTAACTCCGCCTTGAGCTTTTGCCCACTTAAGCACAGGAAGTGTCCACGTTGGCCATTGCTCAACAGTAGTAGTGTTTGGATAATCATCTTCTTTCAGATTAAGAAGGACGATGTGCCCTGCATGAGATGAAGGGAACCCTGAAACTTCGATATCGTAACGCAAAAGATTCGTCTTGTCGGAAAGAGGATGATCCTTTCCCGTGAAGAATTGCTTTTGGTAATACCAACTCGGACCCCAGGTAAGGTTGCTTCCCAGATTCAGGTCCTCGCCAACTACTTGTCTCCACATATGCTCAGGAAGTACACCTTCTTCGGGGCTTTCATAGTGCGCGCAACCCGCAGCATGGATGTGATGATCCGCACTATACCAGCCTAGCGCGGCCATATGAATCCATCGCTCGAGTTTGATGGCGATAGTCAATGAATCCACTTTCTCAGGAACTGTTATCTCTTGTTGCTGGGTTTTGTATTCAGGACCTTTACCAAACGTTACATGATACTTGCCGGGCGGAAGATAAACGTGTTCTCCATCCGCGCGGTAGACCTGGGGTTGGAAGAAAAAATCCGGATAAGTATCTCTTGATGCCAAACGTCTTGACGGTAAGGGATATATTCCTAATAATTTCTTTCTCATCCGATATCTTATAATCGGGGCTTTCTATTGGTTGGTTCCTCCCAATGCCTCGCCATCGCCCGTGAAAGTCTGTAGTCATCGGGAAAGTAAGTTTCCGATTCGCTGTTGCTTAATCTTCCAACGCCATCTGTGATCACCAAAGACGCCATGGTAGACTTATTGTCTTCATCCTTAATATCAAAAACAACTTTAACTGCTGGTTTTATATCGAACAAAATATCGATTGTATTTCTGAAACCGATATCCTGACTTCCCTGACCAACGTTGAAACCAATCTTAGCCTTCCTTCTTTCCGCTTGACGCGAGTATAGATCTGAACCACAGTATATTCCAATCCCAAGGCCGGAAAGCCGGGGACGCAATGGCCTCCCTTGATACATTTGAACTTCAAGAAATCTGTTGTCAAGTTGGCCAGGCGTGAGCGCATTCTCTGGCTTCATCCGGTGCGCCGACGTTGAGCCGTGAAGTACTGGTTCTGCATTAGGGCTTTCCGCCTCAAGTTCAGCAACTACATGTGCCTGGTTGTTTACTTTCAGAAGAAACGAAGACCAACCTTCCTGCATCAGAACAGGCTGAAGCTGCGACCCTGCACTACTTTCACTCTTGATTCCGGGTTGATATCAACCATCGCCAGGCAATAGGGATCAAGAATTTGCTGAATCTTCTTAACAGTTTCCTTATCGAGTTTTTTGTTTGACAATGCCTGCAGTTGCTGGATATCAGACGCCGGTAGTGGATTCCCTATAAATGTCAATGCTTCGCTAATACGCAGGACCTGCGCCATCAATGGCTGAGGTTCGATATTCTCGATTAAAGGTAGAGGAGAACCTGGTGCTGGTTCGTGATGATGCTGAGCAAGAGCTTCAAAAGTCAAAAATCACAAAGGAGCAAGAACAGACCTGATGTTTTCATTGTGGTGGGGATTTCAGTATCAATTTACCAAAACCACCAGCTTTCTTGCTCACAACAGCGCCATAAAGTTTAGCGCTTCCAGAAATCGTCTATTTCACCGTTGTTCGTTCAATCTCGCGAAGATTTTCCAGCTTTTTATTCCTCAAAAAGCCATTGATATCTTCAAAATGTTCCTTTACCCGCTTGTTCCCGAATTCAAACACCTTTGTTGCAAGTCCATCCAGGAAGTCGCGGTCGTGCGACACAAGAATGATAGTTCCATCGAACGCCTGAAGAGCATCTTTAAGAATATCTTTGGTTTTGATGTCAAGGTGGTTTGTCGGCTCATCCAGGATCAGCACATTCACGGGTTGAAGCAAAAGTTTCAACATGGCAAGCCTGGTCTTTTCCCCACCGGAAAGCAATTTGACTTTTTTGTCGATGGCGTCTCCGCTGAACATGAATGCGCCAAGAAGATCTTTGATCTTTGCGCGAACTTCACCTTCAGCTATATTGTCAATTGTTTCAAAAACGGTATAACTCTTCGTCAAGCAATGACGCCTGGTTTTGAGCAAAGTATCCAACCAACGAATTGTGACCCAGTTGTAGTTTTCCATCGAAGTCGATCTCACCCATTATTGCCTTGATGAGGGTTGACTTACCCTGACCGTTCTTTCCAACGAAAGCAACTTTTTCGCCACGCGCAATTGTGACCGCTACGTCTTTGAACACAACGTGTTCTCCATAATTTTTCGAAAGTCCCTTCGATAATAACCGGATAGTTTCCTGATCGCGGCGCCGGTGGAAATTTCAGGTTCAACGCCGATGAGTCAACTTCATCCACCTGAACGATCTCGATCTTTTCAAGCATTTTCACCCGCGATTGCACCTGCAACGTTTTGGAATATGTTCCCTTAAACCGATCGATGAACCCCTGTATGTCTGCAATTTGTTTTTGCTGATCGTCAAATTGCTTTTGTTGTTGTTCTCTTCGCTCTCTCCGCAGCTGCAGGTAATGAGTATAGTTAGTCCGATAATCATAAATACGTCCCATCGTCATTTCGATAGTGCGATTGGTCAGGTTATCGACAAACGTTTTATCGTGACTAATCACGATGACCGCCTTAGCATTGTTGATCAGAAATTCCTCGAGCCATTGAATGGATTCAATATCCATGTGGTTCGTTGGCTCATCGAGCAGGATAAGATCAGGTTTCTGCAACAGTATTTTCGCGAGTTCGATGCGCATGCGCCAACCTCCGCTGAACTCATGTGTCGGCCGGGTAAAATCGGATCTTACGAAACCCAATCCCATCAGCGTCTTTTCTACTTCCGCGTCAAAGTTGATCTCTTCAATTGAATAATATTTTTCACTGAGCTCTGAGACTTCTTCGATGATCTTGGAATATTCGTCTGATTCATAATCTGTCCGTGTTTCCAGCTCATGATTAAGCTCTTCCATTCTCTTTTTCATGTTCAGAATTTTGCTGAACGCCTTGGAAGCCTCTTCAAACACGGTGAGATGATCTTGTGTAAGCAGATGCTGCGGCAAGTAAGCAATGACCGCATCGTTCGGAGCCGATACTTTTCCGCGAGTGGGTTTGCTTACACCCGCAATGATCTTCATCATGGTTGATTTTCCCGCACCGTTCTTACCCATAAGAGCGATCCGGTCGTTCTCATTGATGTTGAAGGTTATATTACTGAAGAGGGCGGACCCGTTAAACTCTACACTTACTGCGTCTACTGAGATCATAATTCAAAAAATAGGGGCAAAGATATTGTTTATTTTCAACGGAATATGACGTAAATCTCCTTTTGACCTTACCTCGGCGATCAAAGAATTTTATGATCAAAATTGGTCGTTACTGTTCACTATAGAACATGGTAAAAAACGTAATCATCTATTTTTCAACTAGTTATAAATGGCACGCTGTTGGTCTTTGATATGTCAAAATGTAAAACCTTCCTGTTATGCTGAAGAATTACCTGATCACAGCAATACGCCATCTGCGTCGAAATTCAGTCTACTCATTCCTCAACATTGCCGGGTTATCAACAGGGCTGGCCTGCAGCCTTCTCATCTTTCTGTGGGCAGCCGATGAGTTCTCATTCAATCAATTTCACCGGAATTATACCACCCTTTACAAGGTGCATATGAACCAGGAATTGTCGGGAATATTACAAACACAGACCACTGTTCCTTACCCATTAAAAGAAGCGCTTGCGAATGCATCGCCGCACGTTAAGCATGTGTCCATGACTAATTATGGTGAAGGCAACTTGTTAACCGCGGGCGAAAACAAGATCAACAAAGTTGGTAACGCCGTGAGCGAGGATTTTCTGAAGATGTTTAGCTTCAACGTGATTATGGGTGATTCGACTAAAGCATTAGCCGATCCATTTTCAATCGTCCTTACACGTTCTACAGCCACTGCGCTATTCGGGGACGAAGATCCGCTTGGCCAATATGTTAAGATCGATAACAATCATGAGGTGAAAGTTACAGGAGTCATTGCGGATGTTGTCCCTCAATCCACACTGCGATTCGATTATCTCTTGCCTTTCTCTTTCTATGAATCCACACAAGGATGGGTAAAAAACTCTAAGGGCAGCTGGAAAAACAATTCCTTTCAGATGTATGTGGAACTTGACCGAAGCGAATCATTGGAAAGTGTAAATGAGGCTATCAAAGATCTCATTGGGAAGAACTATACACAGGAGAAAATGGGTCAGGTCTTCTTGCATCCTATGAGTAAGTGGAAACTATATTCAGATTTTGAAAATGGAAAAGTAGTGGGCGGTAAGATCGAGTCAGTCCGACAGGTGCTAATCATTGCAGTTCTCATTCTGGTAATAGCTTGTATCAATTTCATGAACATGGCAACTGCCAAATCTGAGGGCCGTGCGCGCGAAGTTGGTATAAGAAAGAGCGTCGGCTCACGAAGATTGCAACTCGTTTTTCAATTCCTTGGCGAATCTATTCTTGTTACCTCGCTTGCATTTTTATTTTCCATCGTGCTCGTCGAGATGCTGTTGCCTTCTTACAATACATTGGTAAGCAAACAACTTTTAATCGACTACAGCAATCCTTGGTTTTGGTCGGCCGCGGCTGCTATCGTGCTAATTACTGGCTCGATCGCTGGTAGCTATCCCGCATTTTATTTGTCATCATTCAAACCAGTAAAGGTCTTAAAAGGAAGGATAGTCGCGAGCAAAGGGGCCACCACGCCAAGAAAGGTGCTTGTTACTCTTCAGTTTGGATTCTCCATTTTTCTTATCGTTGGCACGATTGCGATTTACAGGCAGATATCATTCTTGCGAGATCGCCAGGTTGGTTATGATCGTGAGAATCTAATGCTTTTATGGACCAATACGGAGATCGAATCCAGTTTCCAAACCATTAAAGATGAGCTGATACGGACCGGAGTTGTAAAGGGTGTTTGCAAATCAAGCAGTCCGATTACGCGAGTGTTCTCATCTACGGATCTGGAATGGCCAGGAAAACTACAAGATCAGCGAGTGTCATTTACTTCGTTGGCGACAGAATACGACTATACGGAAACCATGGGAATAAAGATGTTAGCGGGCCGCGACTTCTCGAGAGATTTCAAGAGCGATTCGTCTGCTATCATAATAAACAAGGCGGCGCTGGATGTTATGAAGCTGGAAAAACCTATCGGCGAAACTGTGAGAATGTGGAACAGGGAGTGGACGATCATAGGCGTCATGAACGACGTCGTTATGGATTCGCCCTATCATCCAGTTTCGCCACTCGTTATGATCTTTTCACCGGAATGGAGCAGTACGGTCACGGTAAGGCTGGAGCAGTCGAATAATATATCGGCTTCAGTCGAAAAAGTAGAGGGAGTATTCAAGAAACTTAATCCGAACTATCCCATGTGGTATCGGTTTGCAGACGAGGAATTTGATACCAAATTTTCCGGCATAAATCTCATCAGCCGACTCGCCGGAATTTTCGCCACGCTCGCTGTCGTGATCACTTGCCTCGGTCTATTCGGACTGTCGGCCTTTACAGCAGAGCAACGAAAGAAAGAAATAGGTATCAGAAAAGTATTAGGTGCCACAGTACCGGGATTAGTCTTACTGATCTCTAAGGATTTTTCAAAGCTGGTCGTAGTCGCAGCACTCATAACTTCACCTATAGCCTGGCAATTTATTAATCATTATCTCGAGCAGTATCCATACCGAATTGACGTAGCCTGGTGGACATTGCCGCTGACCGGGGCCGCCGCCTTGTTGCTAACGATCATCGTTGTTGGGGGCCAGGCCATACGTTCGGCGCGGACAAATCCAGTCACGTGCTTGCGCAATGAATGATGGTTATCTGGCTGTGTTTTTCACAACTGCGCTTACTTGTTAGCTTTGGTAAGCAAAGCCTCGTAACATGTTCGATCTTTTCAGGAAATCATCAAAAGGTGTTAAAGTCATCGATAAGGTATGGCTATCAAAACAAGATTGCCGAACCCCGACGTGTCGGGCGGGGACGGACTATCCGGCGACGTCGGCAAAAGAGTGGCTTACCCTTAATCTGAAAGAGAAAGAATAGTAGATGAGTCTAGGCGTAGCGTTGTGCCTGTGAGATGCTTGTTTGAGAGTTTAATTGCTTAATTGTGTGGAAATAGTTTAGATTTGAGCCTAGTACCAGACTGTGCCCATGAATAGAGGAATGATCCTTATTGCAGCCGCTTGTTTCCTTTACAGCTGCAGTTCCAAACAAACGTCAGAAAGTGAAAGCATTACAACCGATTCGATAACCATCGCAAATGGCCAGGCTATTTTTAGTCAGGATTGCAGTGGGTGTCACGGTTTTGTTCAGGACGGTATTGGGCCACAACTTGGCGGCGTGACTTCATCCGTAACTGCGGATTGGATCCGCAATTTTATCAAGGACCCAAAAAAGATCATTGAATCCGGCGATGAGCGGGCAAGCGGTTTATATGAAAAGTATAAAGCGATGATGCCTTCATTTGCGCATCTTTCCGACGATAAGATCAATCAGCTCATTGCATTCATTCACACAAAGAAATCACCCGGCCCGGAAGTGAAGCTCGATCCAAACGCGTTAAAGAATCCGATCCCCGAGCCGATACAAATGTCAGACCTCGTTATCAACCTTGAGCAACTGACACAGATACCACGCTCTAGCGACGAGCAACAGGCCACGCGGATATCAAAGCTTGACTATCAACCGAACTCAGACAATTTGTTCGTGATGGATCTGCGGGGTAAACTTTATTATTTACGAGATAACAAGCCGGAAGTCTACCTTGATATGGCAGCTGAGCGGCCAAATTTCATTCACAAACCTGGTCTTGCAACCGGCTTTGGGAGCTTTGCATTCCATCCTGAGTTCCAAAAGAATGGAGTTCTCTACACTACACACACCGAACCACCGGCGACAGCAAAGGCGGATTTCGAATACGCTGATTCAATAAAAGTAACATTGCAATGGGTGCTCACAGAATGGAAAACAAAGGATCCGAAAGCATTTCCGTATAAAGGCGAAGGTCGGGAGTTGTTGAGGGTAAACATGGTCAGTCAAATTCATGGTGTACAGGACGTCATTTTTAATCCCCTTTCAAAACCAGGTGACGAAGATTACGGATTGTTGTACGTCGGCGTAGGGGATGGAGGAAGTGCAGAAAACCACTTTCCTTTCCTTTGCAATAGCACTGAAGATATCTGGGGAACCGTTCTTCGAATCGATCCAAAAGGAAAGAATAGCAAGAACGGAAAGTACGGCATTCCATCTTCAAACCCATTTGTCAAGAGTGATAATCCGAACGTGCGTAAAAGAAATTTACGCCTATGGATTCCGGAATCCACATCGTATAACCTGGAGCAAGAAGGGCGATATGTTTGTCGCAAATATTGGTCATCACAACGTTGAGGCCTTGTATCTTGTTCAGGCTGGATCGAACTGCGGGTGGCCTATTCGTGAGGGCACGTTTGTTATCGATCCTTCCCAAAATATGTTTAACATATACCCACTACCCCCGGATGATGCCAATTACCATTTTACTTATCCCGTTGCCGAATATGATCACGACGAGGGGAACGCCATCACGGGTGGATTTGAATATTGGGGAAAGAATATTCCTGAGCTTCAGGGCAAGTTCGTTTTCGGCGACATCGTGAAAGGCAGATTGTTCTATGTTGAAATGAATGATCTTAAGGTTGGAAGCCAGGCAACGATCAAAGAATGGCAGGTAAACTTTAATGGTGAACGCAAGACACTTGTTCAGCTTTCCGGAGCTTCAAAAGTAGATGAGCGATTTGGCAGGGATCGACATGGAGAACTGTATCTTACCACGAAGCCCGATGGAAAAATTTACCGACTGGTTTCGGCGCAGAAGTCCACTGCACAATAAGTGACAATCGTAGTATGTCCTTTCTGAAAATATCCAAGATTACCAAAAACGGCGATGACGGCCCAATACTAAATGACGTGAGTTTCTCACAACGTCGCAGTCAACGTATTGCCATAATAGGCGAGACGGGATCCGGGAAGAGTACACTGTTAAAGACCATTGCGGGACTAATACAACCCGATGCCGGCGAAGTCTTATTCGAAGGCAAGATCCTATCTGGTCCTGACGACCAATTAGTGCCAGGTCATCGCGAGGTTGGCTACCTCTCGCAGGATTTTGAGCTCCCAAAATTCCTGAGAATTGAACAAGTGCTCGAATACTCAAGAACACTTTCTCACGACGACGCGAACCGAATCTTCCAGGTCTGCCAGATTGATCATTTATACAACCGAAAAACGGATCATATTTCCGGTGGAGAGCGTCAACGGATCGCTATTGCACGATTGTTGACCACTAATCCAAGAGTCCTTCTGTTGGATGAACCGTTCTCCAATCTTGATCGCGCGCACAAAGCCACGTTAAAAACTGTTATTGCTAACATCGAAACAACGCTCAAAAAAGGAATCATCCTGGTGTCCCATGATCCTGAAGATATCCTTCCATGGGCAGATACGATCGTGGTGATGAAAGAGGGAAGAATAGTGCAGAAGGGCACTGCTGAATCCATTTATCAAAGGCCATCCACCGAATATACGGCTGGCCTTCTCGGCAACTATACACTCATAGATCCGAGGAAAAGTATCTTTTCGAAATATCTGGGCAACCAATCAGGGCGCAAGAAGTTGATGGTCCGACCTGAGGCTTTCAAAGTCCATCTTAAGCAAAAGCGTGGCGTCGCCGGAAAGGTGATTGCGGTCAATTACTTTGGAACTCATGATGAAGCCCAGGTCAATTGTTCGGGCGAAATAATAATAGCGAGTACCCCATCCTTATTTGTCAAAACGGGTAAAAAGGTTCATGTATCACTTGAAGCTTGAGTTCATATCTCATTGATTTAAAGGAGATATATGGATTTGTTCTCGATGTTTACCTTCCCACAATCGTTGGCATAAGTTTCTATCTTCAAAGCCAAAAGTTTTAGCAATGTATTGGAACCCTGAAGTTGTAATTTGCGTTTAACAAATTTGTTAAACAAAAAAGCCAATGGCTGCTGACGAAATACAAACCGAAAACCTGATCAAGCAAAAGGCTAAGATCCTGTTTTTCCAAAAGGGTTTTCTCAATGCTACGACGCAGGAAATCGCGGATGAAGCCGGTGTTAACAGGGCGTTGATTCATTACTATTTCCGTTCGCGCGAACAATTGCTTGATCTTTTATTGCATGAAACATTGAAGGAGAAGAAAGAGAAAGTAAGGAAGGTCCTCACCTCAGAAATTCCATTCCGTGAAAAAATTGCAAACTTCATCGATACGATAGTCGACTATGGTTTGACATATCCATACCTGGATAATTTCATCATAAGCGAAACGGCAAGAAGTCCGGAGAAGGTGGACGTTTTCTGTTCTATGGACCGTGCAAAATCAAGCGACCTCATTCGTGAGCAGCTTGAAGAAGAGATAAATAACGGCAAAATCGCTCCGATCTCAGCCGAACATTTTATGATCAACTTGTCGGCATTGTGCAACTATCCGTTACTTGCCAAGGCTGTGCTCCAAACGATTCATGGAATGACTGATGCCGCATATCGCAAGTTCTTACTCGATCGAAAACAGATTATCTACAGAACCATCTTCAATGAGGAGATGCCTGAATTAGCAGTTTACAACAACTTAAATCACAATCGCCCATAAGAAAACTTTATGTCATTTAACCGAGCCATTAAATCCTTTCATTACTCGATACTTTTCTCTGGTATACTCTCATTTTACAATGCGTCAGCACAGGAAGCCGACCAGGACAGCTTGCTTCAGGATGCGACATTGGACAATGTCGTTCAATACGCGCTCGTTCATCAGCCCGCAGTACAGCAAGCGTTGACAGATGAAGAGATAACTAACAAGGTCATAAAGGGAAAGCTTGCTGATTGGTATCCACAGATCAACTTTACCTACAACTTTCAGCACTACACTGATTTGCAGTCGAGCGTAATAGGTGGAAACGTAATTAAATTCGGCGTAGAAAACACATCGTCGACACAATTCACCGCTACGCAGAACCTTTTCAACCGTGACGTATTGATAGCTAGCCAAACCGCTTCAAAGGTGAGGATATATGCAAGTCAGAACACAAGCAGAAGCAAAATCGATGTCGTAGTTAACGTGACGAAAGCGTTCTATGACATTCTAGCCACGTCACAGCAAATAAAAGTAAGTGAAGAATCGGTCGTAAGGCTCCAGAGAAGTCTGAAGGATGCATACAGCAGGTATACAACCGGCGTTGCCGACAAGACCGATTACAAACGTGCAACGATCCAGCTAAGCAATACGGAAGCAGCCCTGAAGAGCAATACCGAACTTCTTAAGTTCAAAATGGAGTATTTGAAAACACTTATTGGTTATCCTCAGGATTCAGACTTCACGATTCAATACGATACTTTACAAATGGAAAGCGACGTAGCACTTGATACGTTACAGGATATCAACTACACTGAGCACATAGACTACCAGTTACTCTACACACAAAAGGAGCTGCAGGAGGCAAATGTAAAGTATGCCAACTGGGCTTTATTGCCAAATCTGTCATCTCTTCGGCGCCTATATAATAAACTATCAGAACAACAAGTTTAGCGAGCTGTATGACCAATAAGTATCCCTATTCATATGTCGGTGCTACGTTAGCTTTTCCAATCTTCCAGGGTGGAAAACGAATTTCGAAAATACAGGAGCAAAAATGGACGAGCAAAAGATTGGACTGGAGCCTGAAGAATCTTGCAGAATGTGCTTAACGCCGAATATACCCGGGCTTTAGCTTCTTACAAGAGCAACCTTGCAACGTATCTTGCTCAGAGAGAAAATGTCGGGCTGGCCAAGGAAGTCTACGATGTGATCCAGCTTCAATACAAGAACGGAATACGGCCGTATCTTGATGTAACAATTGCTGAGACTGACCTGAGAACCACGAGAATAAACTATTTCAACGCACTGTACTCAGTGCTGGCCAGCAAGATGGATGTACAGCGAGCTCTTGGACAAATCAATTATTAATGAAATTACACCAAACCCTATGTCATTAAGTATTCAACACTATTCTTTAATAACACTATTAGCAATAGCGACAGCATGCGGAAACAAGGAGCAGGCAAAGCAGGCGCCGCCGGCAGTTCCTGTCGTAACGCACGCGGTAACTACTGCTGACGTGACATTCTACGACGAGTACCCTGCGGTGATAAAAGCCTTGAGCGAAGTGGAGTTGAGACCACAGGTACCAGGTTACATAACCGCGATTCACTTTAAGGAAGGGGAAAGAATAAAAAAAGGCCAGAAACTTTATTCAATAGATCAGCAACAATCGGAAGCCGCGTATCAACAGGCTCTTGCAAACCTGAAGGTTCAGGAAAGCAATCTGATCCGGGCTGAGAAAGATGTTGAACGTTATCGTGAGCTAAATAAGAGCGATGCGATTGCCAAACAACAGGTTGACTATGCGGAAGCCGCTTACGAAGCTGCGCAAAAACAAGTAGAGGCAGCGAAGGCAACCGTTCGAAGCGTTCAAACTAATGTGCGATATTCGACTATCGTTGCACCTTTCGATGGAACGATTGGAATTTCCGCCGTGCGTATAGGTGCATCCGTTGTACCAGGCGTTACATTGTTGAACACTATTTCTTCGGATGATCCAATCGGCGCAGACATTACCGTTGACCAACGGGAGATCTATCGTTTCACCCAGCTTGCCAAAGTAAAGCTGGCGAAAGGAGATACCACATTCCGCCTGGCATTTGGCAGCGATATATATCCAGAGCCCGGAAAGATCAATATCATTGACAGGGCCGTGGATCCACAAACGGGCACATTAAAAATGCGGATGACATTTCCGAACCCTGACCATACTTTACGATCGGGAATGAGCGGCACGCTAAAAGTACTTTCTGCCAGCCAAAAATCGGTTGTCATTCCATATAAAGCCGTGAGCGAATTGTTAGGAGAGTTCTTCGTTTATGTAGTTGATAGCGCAAAGGTAACGCAACGCAAAGTCGCGTTAGGCAAACAGATCGGAAGGTCTATCATTATTAAGGACGGTCTGAAAGAGGGCGAAACAATTGTAACTGAAGGCGTTCAAAACCTAAGAGAAGGCGCAGCAATTTCAGTTACTCCTCCCGTAACAGCCAAACAATAAAGCCAAACCCCAACTTGAAAAAGAAATGATTGCAGATGTTTTTATCAAAAGGCCAGTCACGGCGATAGTAATATCCATCGTGCTAGTGCTCGCGGGGCTGATTGCCATGAGCACGTTACCGATCTCGCAATATCCTGACATAACTCCGCCGACTGTTTCGATTCAGTCAAATTATATCGGCGCGGATGCCCAGACCGTGGAGCAGACGACGACGACTGCTATTGAAACTCAGGTCAATGGTACTCCGGGGATGTCGTACATCGCGAGTAATAGTACTGCAAATGGAATAAGCAACATTACGGTGACATTCGATATTGGTACGGATATCAATATCGCAACCCTTGATGTTCAAAACAGGGTGAGCGTCGCCGAACCTGCATTGCCAGAAATTGTGAAAACGGCTCGGAATCATCGTGCGTAAGCGACAGCCAAGCATTTTCCTGGTGCTGGGAATCTATTCGCCCAATGGCACCCACGACGGTGTTTTTCTCGGGAACTTTGCCAACATTTATTTGCGCGATCCTTTGTTGCGTGTAAGAGGTGTTGGCGATGTGATCTCCTTTGGCGATGACTTTGGTATGCGCATATGGCTGAACCCTGAAAAGCTTGCGAGCATGGGGATAAGTCCTGCGGAAGTTAACGCCGCTTTACAGGAACAAAATCTTCAGGTAGCTGCCGGATCTATCGGTGGTAATCCGCAACCAAATGCACAGGCGTTCGAGTACAACGTACTGACTAATAGCCGTATTAATCGCGTTGAGGATTTTGAGAACATCGTTGTCCGTACCAACCCGGCTCAGGGAAATATGGTCTACCTCAAAGACATTGCGCGGGTTGAACTGGCAAAGTTCAATTACGGCAATCATCCATACGTAAACCGAAAGAAAGGTGCGTTCATGCTCTTGTACCTGGCACCTGGTGCTAATGCTCTTGAAACAAACGCCAGGGTAATGGCTACGCTTGATGAACTAAAAGCGAATTTCCCGAAAGATGTGGATATACTTATCCCTGTCGAGACTACGTCTGTAGTGGAGGTCTCCATCAAAGAAGTGGTAATTACCTTAGTGGAAGCATTGACATTGGTTGTAATTGTTGTTTTCCTCTTCCTCCAGAACTGGCGGGCGACGCTTATACCGATCCTCGCAATACCCGTATCCCTGATCGGAACGTTCATCTTTTTTATTCCTTTCGGGTTTACTATCAATACACTGACGCTATTTGCATTTGTTCTCTCGATAGGAATTGTGGTCGATGATGCCATCGTGGTCGTTGAAGCGATACAGCATAAAATGGATTATGAAAAGTTGTCGCCGAAAGACGCAACGATCGCTGCAATGAAAGACATCTCGGCTCCGGTAATTGCTATTGCGCTTGATTCTTGCAGCAGTGTTTGTTCCCGTTGGCTTTGTGCCGGGTATTGTTGGAAAACTATATCAGCAATTTGCAATAACGATCGCAGTGTCGGTAATGATATCGGCATTTGTTGCATTATCGCTCACACCTGCGCTTAGTATGTTGTTGTTAAGGCCCGAAGCGGAAAACGGAAAGAAAAACTGGCTCGATAAATTCCATCATCGCTTCAATACATGGTTCGAGGGTGTAACATCCTCGTACACAAAAGGCGTGAACTCGTGGATAAAGGGAACACCATATGTTCTGGTGATGATGGCTTGTCTTTTTGTAGGTCTATACTTCCTGTTCAAGAACAAACCGACGGGATTCATTCCCACGGAGGATGAGAAACGCATGCAGGTTACATACGAAATGGCTGAAGGAACGTCCACTACCCGAAGCGTTGAACTAATGCAGGAACTGCAGAGGCGGATAGAAGATATACCCGCGGTCCATGTTGTCGGAGGACTTGCCGGTCTGAACATTCTAACATTCTCCAGCAAGTCGAATGCAGGAACAGTATTCGTTAATCTCAAGCATTGGGATGAACGGGACCCGGAGACGGAAAGTGTTGTCGCGATCATGGCCGAAATACAGCGAAGGACAGCGGACATCAAAGAAGCGCGTATCCTCGTGGTTTCGCCACCAGCCATCCCTGGTATCGGACAGTCTTCAGGATTCACGTTTGAGCTTCAGCAAACAACAAGCACCGATGACATCCGGCAGTTCGAAGCCGTGTTGCAGAAGTTCCTGGCTGCTATAAATCAGCGTCCGGAGATTGCACGGGCTTATTCGTTTTTTACAGCAAAAACACCGAGCTATCAGGTTGATATAGACAAAGAAAAAGCAAAGAAACTGGGAGTGTCCGTCTCGGAAGCGTACACAACACTTTCAACATTGCTTGGAAGCAGTTATGTGAATGATTTTAATTTATACGGGCGTAATTTCCGCGTGGTGGCACAAGCGGATACACTATTCCGAAGAAACATAAGCGACATTGGTAAATACCATGTCAGAAACAGTACGGGGAGCATGGTGCCGTTGAGCGCGTTGATAACTTCCAAAGTAGTGGAGACTCCGGCGCTGGTGTCTCATTACAATCTGTATCGCACAGCGGAGATTATGGGAGCACCAAAACCTGGCTATAGCAGCGGCCAGGCAATTGATGCATTGAAAGAGGTAGCAGCGCAGGTCTTGCCAACCGGCTACGGCTATGAATTCGGAGGCATGAGTCGTGAAGAGATAAAAGCAGGAAATGCCAGCGGAATGATCTTTGCCATCTCTGTCGTGTTTGTGTTCCTATTCCTGGCGGCCTTGTATGAAAGCTGGTCTGTTCCTTTTTCAGTCTTGTTTGCAGTACCCATCGGCGCTTTTGGGTCGATCCTCACATTAACATTGCTACCAAACATTACAAACAACATTTATGCTCAGATCGGATTGATTACGCTTATCGGACTAGCCGCAAAAAATGCGATCCTTATCGTCGAATTTGCAAAAGAACGTGTTGATCGCGGAATGGAGATTGTGGCCGCAACATTGGAGGCAGTCTCGTTACGACTCAGGCCAATCATTATGACCTCACTGGCGTTTATACTTGGTGTAATGCCGCTTGCATTTTCCTCGGGAGCAGGAGCGGAGGCGCGCAAAACTATTGGATGGACTGTTGCGGGTGGAATGTTTGCTGCAAGCTCACTCGCGATCTTTGTTGTACCAGTCCTTTTTGTCCTCATAACCAAAATCGCTTATCGCAACCGCCCTGTGACAAAACTCGCAGAAGCGCCGAAACATTAATTGTGGGTGTTCACTATCATTTGTTGTCAGAATCAAACCTGGGTACTTAAGTACCCAGGTTGTTAGGTTACCTTGTTAGCCAGTAGCTTGCTATGCCTAGCCATAAGGTTGCGTCATGCTTCCTTATGGCTATTATTTTGCCTTTGTATTATTATGCGTTATGTCTAGATTTATTTCCGGATCAATCCGACGCTTAATTCTACATACATGGCAATACTTGCGATGGATCTCGGAGGTACCAAGCTGGCCTCAGCGGTCCTTGACGAATCGGGAACCATCATAACCCAGGAGGTAGTGATGCTGGAAGGTCGTAAGTCGACACAAGTTGGCGCACTTATCACGGACCTTGTCCGCAAGTATAAAGCGGATCCAAAGCTGAAAATCAAAGGAGTGGGAGTATCCGTACCGGGAATCAGTTACAAAAAAGAAGGTACCGTCTGGGCACCCAATATCGAGGGTTGGGACAACTATCCATTATTAAAAGAATTAAGAGCTGCTGCAGGTGATATTTTTATAGACATTGACAACGACAGGGCCTGTTCAATACTTGGAGAGTTATGGGTCGGAAACGCAAAAGGTTGTCATGATGCAATCTTCCTTGCTGTCGGAACGGGTATTGGTGCCGGCATTGTATCAGCCGCGAACATCATAAGAGGAAACAACGATATCGCTGGAGCAATTGGATGGATGGCATTACAAAAACCCTATGAAAAGAAATACATACCGTTCGGATGTTTCGAATACTACGCGTCCGGGTGACGGCATAGCAAGATTAGCACTGGAAATCCTGGATGAGCAATCCGACTACCGCGGCATTTTACTGGAATATCCACGCGAGGAAATTACAGCGCACCACGTCTTTTCCTCTTACGAAAAAAATGATGTTATCGCGATAAGAGTTATCCAGGAATGCATAGAGTATTGGGGCATGGCCACAGCGAATCTCATCAGTCTGTTCAATCCGGAAAAAATTATTTTTGGCGGCGGTGTTTTTGGACCGGCAATAAAATTCATACCTGCCATAAAGGTCGAAGCAGATAAATGGGCGCAACCCATTAGCCGCACGAAGGTCACCTTTGAATCATCGGCGCTTTCGGGAAATGCAAGTCTTTATGGCGCGGGTTATCTCTGTCTCAAAAAACCTTCAATTCAAATAGCTGACGTATGGAAGGTAAAAAGCTCGTATTTGCATCAGCTTGTTTTGGTATTCTGATCTTTGGTATTTCCCTGGTTACGCTAGGGATCTGTTGCGCCCAGTCTTCAACAGGAGTTTGCGCTCGACAAGATCTCATCAGGCGCTCTCTTTTCTATTCTTCCCGATCGGCATTCTGATCGGGTCAATTGTATTTGGTCCATTCGCAGATAGATTCGGTTATAAGATAATATTGGTGTTGTCCGGCCTCATCATCTTTGTGGGATTTCAAGGCATCGCATATTCCGGATCATTGAATGTCCTCCGAGATTTGTGTTTTCCTCTTCGGTGTTAGCGGAGGTGCCCTTAACGGAGCGGCTAATGCATTGGTATCAGATATCAGCGACGAGAGCAAAAGTGCAAATCTCAGTCTCCTGGGTGTGTTCTTTGCAATCGGGGCCCTCGGTATGCCATTCGTACTCGGAACGCTTCAAGCTTCGTTCTCCTTTAAACAGATCGTTTCTGCAATTGGAATGCTCCCTTTAGCAGCAACATTACTCTTTCTTCTAACCAAGGTTCCCGGAGCCAAAACAAAAGCAAAAACTTCCCCTGAAAGAGATTCCGATCTTACTGCGAAATGAACTCATTCTATTGGTAGGGTTCTTCTTGTTTTGCCAAAGCAGTTTCGAGGCGATAATCAATAACTGGACAACAACTTATCTCATACAAAAACTTTCAGTCGAGGAAAGTAAAGCATTATATGCACTTTCATTGTATGTGCTTGGAATGGCTGTGATGCGGATATTCATCGGAGGCATATTCAGACGTACCTCTCAGGTCTTAATCGTAAAGATTTCATTTGTCTTGCTATTGGCGGGATGTTTACTTCTGTGGTTGTCCAATAGCCATATAGTAGCAGTCGCAGGGCTCGATCGCAATAGGAGCGGGTCTGGCAGCCGGATTCCCGGTTATGCTCGGGCTCATCGGTAATAAATTTGCAGAACTTTCAGGCACCGCATTCAGTATTGTGCTTACAATTGCGCTGGTGGGAAATATGATCGTGAATTTTCTGATGGGGGTGGTCGCTGAAAAATTCGGAATTATTCACCTTCCCACAATGGCGTTTAGCCTGACCGTAATCATGATAACCCTATTTACTTTACTAAGAAAAAAGTCAAATCTATAACAATAAACATCTGTTTTATGCTGGCAAAACAATGGCTTCAAAATGCAAGGGACGTAATGTCCAGGATCGAGGACACACAAATGGAAAACATACAGAAAGCCGCTGAAGTAATGGCTGACAGCATCGAAGCTGGCAGGTGGGTTCATACTTTCGGATGCGGACATGCTACCATTCCCATCGAGGAAATGTATCCCCGGATCGGCGGGTTCGTCGGATTTCATCCCATCATTGAATTACCCCTGACATTCTTTACAAGAATTACCGGCGAAATGGGAGTGCATCAGTTTCTATTCCTTGAAAGAGTGGAGGGGTATGGTGTAGAGATTATGAAAGGATACAACTTCGACAAACGAGACACGATGTGGCTATTCTCTCACTCGGGGATAAACAATGTAAACATCGATATCGCATTGGAAGCCAAGAAAAAAGGAATGAAGGTTATCGCTTATGGTTCGGCGGCGGAAGCAAAAGGAAAACAATCGCGACACTCAAGTGGGAAAACTATTTTTGAAGTAGCGGATCTGGTCGTTGATTCTTGTGCTCCGATCGGCGACTCGTCGGTTCCGCTGAAAAATCATCGCGATAAGGTAGGCCCTGTATCCACTATGGCTTTTATCACCTGCGTGTGGATGACCGTAACAACTGTCGCTGAAATACTTGCCGATCGCGGAGTAAAACTGTTCATTCATCCTTCACACAATGTTCCCGGCGACACAACGGCGAAACAACGCGTGGAAGATGCACTTGCAGAGTACAAACGAAGAGTCGCAAATGTTTAGAAGGCTATGTCTAAGCTAGCGCCATCAATAATTTTGCCATGCTATAGGCACTAAAAAAACTAAGTAACAAAGACATCGGTTTATTCGCCTCCAGGTTAATGTCTAACGCCCAATGTCCAATGTCGAATTTGACGAATTTGAGAATGTGAGGAATCTTACATTCCTGTATTTCTATCGACATTGGGCAGTTGGACATTGGACATTCAAAGTCCTAGTCATATGCGGTGAGCTCTTGTCACGGTACGTCTATACGGTTAGCCATAAACCTAGCGTTCGGTAGGTTGCAAATAGTTAGTAAATGCAACTAAGTAAATTCGATTCCGTCTTATATTGGTGCTGATAAATAAGACTACTAATGAACAACACTGAAAAGCGGGCCGAAATGCCGTCAGGTGCTAACACCGTACTCGACCGGCGCACACTGGCAAAAGACAATGCAAACTTGCTCGAAGTCCTGAAGAAGGGACTTTCTGTGTTGGATGTTGGCTGTGGCTCCGGCTCTATCACCAGGGGCATTGTAGATCACGTAGGTCCTGAAGGATTTGTCAAAGGAATCGACGTAAGTGATCAGCTTATCAAACTCGCTCAGGACAATTTTTTCGAAATCAAAAACCTACAGTTTGAAGTCGCTGACATCAATACTTATGCGTACGACAAAAAATTTGACGTGATCACAAGTGCACGTGTATTGCAATGGGTGGCTAATCCAAAGGAGATACTGCTTAAAATGAAAGCGCTACTCAGGCCGGGCGGATGTATCACAATCCTTGACTACAATCATGAGAAGATCGAATTCGCCCCTCATGTTCCACGGATCGTAAAATGGTTCTACGATGCATTCCTGACTTGGCGTCACGATGCGGGTATGGACAACGGTATCGCCGATCATATGAAAGGAATGTTTGAAGAGATCGGCATGCGAAATGTTGATGTACGGGATCAGTCCGAAGTGTCTAGCGCCGGCAGTGAGACGTTCATTGAGGAGATCACCATCTGGAAAAAAGTAGCTGAGACGAGAGGGAAACAGCTTGTAGCCGATGGTTATCTCACGGAAGAAGAGCGTCAATCTGCCATTCGTGAATATCAGGGATGGATGGATAACGATGCACGACACATGAAACTATATCTAAAAGCGGTCACCGGATATAATTAATTACGGCGAACTCCAAAACGAGATGATCCCATGTCATCCTGCCAGAATTGATGAACTCGTTCAATTCAATATGTTCGCAGTTGCCGATCATTGATGTGGGATGCCCCATGTAAAGGAATTTGGACAGCGTCAAATATTTTAGTAAGATAGGATAAGAATCTACCCACCAAATACCAATTCTATGAAAGAAGGGAAGGAGTCAATATTTAACCCCGAGCGAAGGAAGTTTCTTCAGCATACCGGGGCGGTTATTGGAGGAATGGCCCTACCGATCAGTTATATCAACGCTTCGCCCTCAGTTGCCAATGTTTTGAAAGTTGGACTAATTGGCTGTGGAGGAAGAGGTGCCGGAGCTGCTGGTCAGGCATTGGCTGCAGACCCAGACGTTATCCTCACGGCGATGGGTGATGTATTTTCTGATCGACTGGATGAATCGTATGAAGCTTTAATGGAATTGTATCCTACTAAAGTCAAAGTAAACAAGGAGAACAAGTTCGTAGGCTTTGATGCTTATCAGAAAGTTATAAACTCAGGTGTGGATGTGGTGCTTTTAACAACGCCACCAGCCTTCAGACCCGATCATCTTACAGCGGCGATAAATGCAGGTAAACACGCATTTTGTGAAAAGCCGGTCGCGGTAGACGCGCCAGGAGTGCGTAAAGTGTTGGCCGCGGCAAAAAAAGCAAAAGAGAAAAAGTTATCTGTGGTGTCGGGTTTCTGTTTTCGCTATGACAACCCGAAGCGTGAGTTATTCAAAAGAATACACAGCGGCGATATTGGCGAGATAAGGACAGTTTCGACCATGCGCAATGGTGGACCATTGTGGACAAAACCGAAACAACCGGGATGGACAGACATGGAATACAAGCTAAGAAACTGGCTCTACTACAGCTGGCTCTCGGGAGACTTTATTACTGAGATGATGGTTCACAGTCTTGACCTCATGTCATGGGCTCTTGGCGACAAAACTCCGCTCAAGGCAACGGGTACCGGCGGAAGGCAAGTCAGGACTGAAGAAGTTTACGGAAATGTTTACGATCATTTTGCGATCGAGTTCGAGTATCCAAATGATGTTCGGGGATTTCACTTTAGCCGGCAGCTGGATGGCTGTTCCATGGTCAATAAGGTTGAGGTAGCCGGTACGTTGGGGAATGCATTTATCGGAGGAGCGACCGGCCACGAGATCTCGGGCAAGAACGCGTGGAAGTTCACAGGAGCGCGAAATGATATGTATCAGACCGAGCACGATGAGCTGTTTGCTTCTATTCGAAGTGGCAAACTCATGAATGACGGAGATTCGATGGCATTAAGTACCATGCTTGGAGTCCTGGGCAGGATGGCTGCGTATACAGGACAGACTATCAGTTGGGAAGAGGCATTGAATTCGAACCAGGTTCTCGGCCCAGCCATCGATCAATATACGTGGGAATTAAAGTGGCCGGGGCAAGATGTCGCCAAGCCTGGTATTACGAAGCTCTTTTAGACTTCGACGTCTGACTTTCAAAATCGTTTATGAAGATCTATTGTAATTCTTTCGTTGTCTTCGGACTGCTGTGTTTGTATTTGAATACCTCACTGATAGCACAGCAAAAACCTATAACCTTTGGTGTATCCATGAACCTGTCGAAGGTCACGATGGATACGAAGGAAAAGGAAAAGCCTGTAGAGTGGTTGAATGTCAACACGGATCCTGATACATGGAATGTAAAGGACGGATTGCTAAAATGCACCGGCAAACCGATTGGGGTAATGCGATCGGCGAGACAGTTCGAGAATTTTATCCTGCATGTCGAATGGATGCATATGGAGCCTGGTGGTAATTCAGGTGTGTTTGTATGGAGTGCAGCTAAGCCTGGAGAAGAGAACCGTTTACCTGATGGTGTTGAAGTCCAGATGCTGGAATTGGATTGGGTAAATCTCAATAAACGAAATGGAGAGACTCCACCTATAGCGTATGTTCATGGTGAGTTGTTTGGGGTCGGCGGAGTTAAAACTGTGCCCGACAATCCCCGTGGCGAACGAAGCAAGTCCATTGAAAACCTGTGCAAAGGTCGCGGTGAATGGAATACATACGATGTTGTTTGTATTGATGGTGTAATAAAACTTTCGGTAAACGGCAAAGTAGTGAACGGTATAAGCCAGTCAACGCAAAAGAAGGGATACCTGTGTCTGGAGTCGGAGGGCGCTGAGATACACTTCCGCAATCTTAAGATCATCGAGCTGCCACCCGGCGTAACCACCGCAGAACAAACAGCGCCAGAAATAAAGTAGACGAGACCTGCTAACTGACAATTCCAACTGGTTTTTCTCACAAATTAGGTTACAGTTTTTCGTCAACCTGTTAAATTGGCGTACGTATAGGCCTTGTCCGCCGAAGCGCTTGTCGGGGCGAAGGTGGGCCTTGTCCGCCGAAGCCATCCGAAGTGGACTTTGTCCGCCGAACCGGTCGGACGTGCAGATAGCGATCAGCAGATTATAAAACTTCGAAGACTTGGAGAACAGTAGAAACAGCAATGAGGTTATCCTCGCCATTTTTCCCTTCGAAAACCTCACTGAGGCCAATGGGCTGGATATTATTTGTAAATCCTTTTACATCGACCTGGTAACCGAACTGTCACGTTTCCGTCAGTTCCGGATCCTGGCGCATGAATCCCTTCAGGGCTCCACGGCAATTGCATCGGATTACACTATCAAAGGATCGTTCCGGCATCACAACAACGATGTGTTGAGAATTAACGCCCAACTCCTTAAGACCTCAACAAATGAAGTTGCTTGGGCTGACCGGTATGAAGGCGACCGGGAATCGATCTTTTCTATTCAGGAAGATCTGCTGAGGCAAATTGTATCATCGCTTCAACAGCAACTCAATTATGATTTGTTGATACAACTACGGAAGAAAGCTTCCGTTAATCTCACAGCATATGAATGCTGGCTTTATGGAATGGAGGAGCTGAAAAAAGGAACGCTCGAGGCTGACCAGAATGCGCGTGTTCATTTTCAGAAAGCCATTGAAATTGATCCAACCTATTCACTCGCGTATTCCGGAATGTCTCTCACGTATTTTAATGAGTGGAGCTGTCAGCTTTGGGAACGCTGGGATGTCTCTCAGAAAGGCGCCTATGATTGGGCCAAGAAGGCGATCGAGTTGGATGAACAAAACTATGTGGCGGCCCTCGTGCTTGGCAGGATCTATTTATATGAAGCGGAATATGACACCGCAGAACACTATCTGCGCAGAGCATTGCGGCTGAATCTCAAATGATATTGACAATCTCATTCAGATCGCCCAATGCTTTGTCTATTTAGGATATGTGAAGGAGGCCGAAAATCTCTACAATAAAGTATTGCAACTTAACCCGTTAAATCAAAATAATTATGACGCTATCGGGGCTACGATAGCTTTCGAGCTGGGCGACTACGAAAAGTGCCTCGCCCTGGGTGCGAAGCTCAATCCTCCATGGGTAGATTTTAATGGTCTCATAGCGGCAGCCTATTTTATGACGGGAAATCGAGAAAGCATGCAAACCCATTGGAAGGCCTACCTCGATGATTTCCGCGAGAAGATCCTGAAGGGTAATGAAGTTGATGAAAAACAGGCGCTGCAGTGGATCATTAACGTAACTCCTATACGTCAGAGCACGAACCTGCTGCCGTTTTGGGAACACATAAGTGGAAGTAAAGTTTCCCTTTCATCACGAGTATTTTCAAAGACTGCTGAACCTTTGGTGGAGAATTCATTTCTTAGAGAAAACGAGATGTGGCAGATCTCTTATGAGGGAAAGACGGTATTTATTCCGGAAGTGAAAGGTTTTGTTGACATGGCAAGACTTCTTGAATTCCCGGAAAAGGAATTTCATTGCACATCATTGTTTGGCACTGGCGTGCAGGTGACAGCCGAACTGGTCTTTGATGAAAAAGCAAAACAATCCTACAAAAGGAAAATACAGGATCTTCAGGAAGAGATCCAACACTGCGAGGATCACAGCAACTTTGAACGAGCCGCCGAGCTGCAACAAGAATATTCTACCTTGGTAGACCATTTGACGACATCACTTGGAATGGGAGGGAAGACGAGAAAAGTTAACGATCCCATGGACAAGATGAGATCGGCTGTTACGTGGCGCATCCGTAACGCGATTCAAAAAATTGAAAAAAGTCATCCGGCACTGGGGAAACATCTGGCTCACTCTATTAAGACTGGCCTGTTCTGCTCTTATTGCCCCGAAAAACCGATAAAATGGGTACTCTCCCAGTAATTCAATCAAGTACTTACACTGTAAGGCAGAAACTCACGCCTTTAGGGTATAATCAAAACAAAGAAATATGCCCACTCCATTGGAAATTCTGTTAGATCCGATCTCGCTGATCATTTTGTCCATGTACGGATTGTTGATGCTTTGGGAAGCGCTTTTTCCAGGCAGAAAACTGCCACACGTAAAATACTGGAAGCTCAGAGGACTGCTTGTCTTCATATTTTACTTCTTTTTTACGTCCTACCTGCCGATGTTCATCAATCCCTTCATCGAGCCGTATCGGTTTTTTGACCTGTCGGGTTGGGGAACCGTTTGGGGTGGAATTTTTGCGGTACTCCTTTATGAATTTGGCGTGTTTGTATGGCACTATTCCCTGCATCGAAGCGATTTTCTCTGGAAGTCATTCCATCAAATGCATCACAGTGCTGAACGGCTTGACACTTACGGTGCCTTTTACTTCAGTCCATTGGATATGATCGGTTGGACGTTGTTAGGAAGTGTTTGCTTTAGTTTGATCGCAGGATTGGATCCTTCCGCAATCACGGTCATGCTACTGGTTACGAACTTCTTCAGCATCTTTCAACATGCGAATATAAAAACACCACAATGGCTTGGCTACATAGTGCAGCGCCCTGAAAGTCACACCTACCATCACGCGCAAGGAATACACGAATGCAATTATTCGGACCTTCCTTTATTTGACCTGATCTTCGGCACATTTAAAAATCCCAAGGATTTTGAATATGAGACTGGCTTCTACCATGGCGCTTCCTCGCGAATATGGGATATGCTGAGAGCAAAAGACATCGCCAGTCAAAAAAACAAATAACCGCCATGTCAGTTATGAAACAAATATTCAAGGCGACGCCAGGCCCGGCGTTCGGGGCTGATCGCGTTAATCAATTTTTTCTGGCAGGAGCGACTCTGGAGTCAGTATTGGTTAAGGATTATAAGATTGATCTCACACATAATGCAGCTTTTGAATTGTTATACACGCATGAGGGAAGGATGCTTATGAAGCAATATCACGAACTATATCTTCAACTTGCCGAGCGGTATCAACTTACCTACATTTTAGAGACACCGACCTGGCGCGCCAATCGAGATTGGATATACAGACTGGGTTATGATTACAAGGATGCAGCAGCAGTCAATCAGCATGCAGTTCAATTTATTCGGGAAACTCAACTCGGAAAAAATTGTGATGTGATCGTAAGCGGTTCTGTGGGACCACGGCAAGATGATTTTGACTCAACCTGCGCAATGACGTCTGACGAATCCGCATTATACCACAGCGAACAAATAAGGGCCTTTGCTTTACAGGACGTCGACATTATCACCGCACGTGCATTTAATGACAGCAATGAAGCCATTGGTGTTGTTAAGGCCTGCTCCGCGCTAGGAATACCGGTAGTGATTTCTTTCAAGATTAACCATGATGGAAACCTTGCCAGTGGAGAATCGCTGGGTAAAGCAATCTCACGTGTCGACCAGGAAACGCGGCTTTATCCGACGTACTACACCTTGTATTGTGATAACCTGGAGACAGTGGAGCGGCTAATACATCGGGAGCGCTTAATTCATCGGTCGGGCTACTGGAACGCGAGACTGCATGGAATTCAGATCACTGCGAAGACTTCTGCATCCGATCTAACGACAGTAAAGGAACACTTCCCAAATTTAAAAATCGTCGGTGGGTGTGGATTTGACTTTTCCACACTCGACGAGCTATGCAGAAAATTCATTGCTGAATAGAGCGATCCGTTAAAAGATCTATTTCTCTACGAAGTTTTTCAGCTGGTTGCCAATGATATCGGTCCAACCTTCCGCAAAGTTTTTCTTGTCAAAGTCAGCATTGTCTTTCGGGAAAGTTTCAAGTCCAGAGTGTGTAAGCTTCAGCCGGGTTTTCTTTTCGCCTTCGTCAAACAACTCGAAAGTAACGAACGAAATACCTTCATAGCCTTCATATCTCCAGCTGTAGGTCAGCTTTTTCTCAGGAATCACCTCAGTGATCTTGCAATGGTGAAGATATTGAATGCCATCTTCCTGTCCTCCACGAAACTCAAACTCGAACCCGACCTTTGGCTTAAATTCCGGAAGATCGAAGTACCATTGTTTCATGTCGTCTTTGCTGGTAATTGCACGCCAGACTTTGTTGCGCGGCGCGTTATAAGATCGTTCTATTATAAATGGGGAATCCATAACAATGTTGATTTAAATCTGCTTATTGTGGCAAGTCATCGGGCAAAACTTCCGCTTGATAACCATATCGATCCAGTAGCTTTATAAACGCGGCAGGGTCGATCGTTGCCGGATGTTTTATCCGCAGTATCCGGTCACAGTCGGTCAAATCAAAGTTGGCGACGCAACCAGAGAAGGTAGTATCGATCTCAAAGATCAACTTGTTTGCATCTTCAGGATCTTTCACATCGGTCTTAAAAACTTCAATCATCTCTATTCGACATTATAATTCTGTTACGGCCTATGAAACCAGTTAACCGAACTCTTGAATCGTTCATTCACGCCTTAATCAGCTCTGGAAATTGTCTCGCAACGATTTCCTTGTAAATGGCCTTCATCTTTCGTGCCGCTTCCGTCTCTTCGCCGCCGAATGGATAACTTTCTTTGCTTCCATTCAATACTTTTTCCAGCTGATCCAATAGTACATGCCAGCCTGCCGGTACGCTAAATGCATAATTCTCCGCCAGCTTGCTATACGTCAGCACCAACCTACACTTCGCCCCGACACGTCGGGGTTCAACCTCGAATAGCTCCCAGGTAGCAAGTTCATCGTCCCACGAGAATTCAAACAGCTCCGGCTTTTTGATCCGTATTATTTTACCAAATGATTCTGTCTTATCCGCGTCTCTGAAACGTATCACCATCTTCCCACCGGTAACAAAATCCATCTCAATATCCGTGAACCAAATAGCCAGTTTTTCCGGATTTGTGATCGCATCCCATACTACTTCACGGCTGGCGTTGTAAACACGTTCGAATCTTACCTCAAGCCCGTCAACCTTTTTCATGATTATTCCGAGCTCATGTTCATTTTGCTTTTCCATGCTTGTTGCCCTTTCGTTGATGTGATTTCTTTTCCTTTACCTGCAATTCGTTCAAGAACACCTCCAATGCGTCGAGTCGTTTTGTCCAAAACGCCTGGTACTTTTCTACCCAGGCCGATACTTCATTAAGCTTTGCCAGCTTTGCTTCACAATAACGTTCGCGGCCTACCTGATTAATCACCACAAGGCCACACTCCGTAAGGATCTTAATATGCTTTGATATAGCGGGTCGGCTCACGTCAAATTTCTCAGCCACTGAATTAAGATTCAGCGACTTATGCGCAAGCATGTTGATGATCTCCCTTCTGGTAGGGTCGGCAATGGCCTGAAATACGTCTCGTCTCATAGCAGCTGATCTTGTAACCGATCGGTTACAAATATACGAAAAGTAACCAAACGGTTACACAATTAATTAAAAAAAATTAGCTTAAAATTGAATCCGGTTTTAATCGCAGAGAACCACAGAGTGAGCCCATCGCAGAGAGTCGCAGAGAAAGCCCTTTCTTCTCTGCGATTAAAAAGTCGGGGTACGCCCTATCGAATAACCTACCCACCAGGATCGACGCACGCGACCTGATGCTTGCTTCTATTTTTTGATTCGATTTTGATTAGCTTTTGGAGCTCGGTTCCAAGTTTGATCTATTTAATTGATTTGTTTGCCACTATAACTTCATTTTCAATAATGCGTTCCTTAACAATTCTCTTTACTAACTTCGCCGGAAGAGGGTTATCGTGCGGCGCGCCCGTCGCAACCGGGATTGCCGGTGTCGCAAAAACTCATGCGTCCGGCGAAGGCCTGCGCAATGCTGTCGGGCAATCGTCCACCTGGAGTTAAAGCCTTGAACATGTTCTCGAAGATCGAGGTCGACGCCGGTGGCATGCCGGCCCTTACCGCTGCCTTCCTGGCGCGGCTCTCCATCGAGATCACGCCCAGGCAGATCGAGAAGGTCGCTCTCCTCAGGGACAGGCTGCCGCAAGGCACGTGTGTTTATGTCGCGCTGATCGACCCGGCGGACCTGGCGCTTCAGATCGAGGCGGTTTCGGCGATCCGCACCGCCGGGCTCGAACCGGTCCCCCATGTGCCGGCCCGCTTCGTGCGCGACCGCGCCGATCTCGAGCACCGGCTTGGCGCCTTCGCCCATGGCGGAAAAGTCGTCCAGGCGCTCGTTCTGGGCGGTGGCGCTTCCAGCCTCTGGGCATCTATGATGCCGCCATCCAACTCCTCGAGACGGGCTTGTTCGAGGCGCATGGGATCAGGAAGATCGGGGTCGCCGGGCACCCCGAAGGCAATCCCGACATCATCAAGGCCAGGGGCGAACCGGCTCTCGTCGAGGCGCTTAAGCTCAAGCAGGCCTATCTCTTGGCGCATCGCATTGAGGGCTATATCGCCACCCAGTTCCTCTTTGAGGCTGGACCCGTCGCCTATTGGGCGAAGGGCCTGCGCGATCAGGGCATAACACTTCCCGTTCATGTGGGCGTGCCCGGCCCCGCGACCATCAAGACGCTGGTCAAATATGCCGCCATGTGCGGTGTCGGCAACTCGGCCCGCTTCATCCGCAAGCAGGCGCTCAATGTCACCAAGCTGCTGACGGTGTCGAGTCCCGACGCCTTGGTCGAGAATTTGGCCAGGCTGCATTTCGAGAAGCCCGAGCTCGGCATTGCGGGGCCGCATCTCTATCCTTTTGGCGGCTTCGACAAGCTTCTCGACTGGGTTTCCGCGCGCACGCCCTGACCGGTGTTTCCAGCCCTCGAGATTCTTCGGATCTGCCGGGATTCCAGCTTGAATTACTGTTGCAGTTTAGAGACAAAAAGCCCTTCAGGAACTTGGCCTGTTCTGACCAGCCGGGCTTGTGGATGAGAGTTCCATACATGCGGGGATTTGGGCTGTGACGGGCGGTCGACGGAACCGCCAACGACCCGTCACTACTCCCGTTGTTCCCATGGGCTAAGGGAGACTTGCGTCAAGTCCGGGGCACAGTTTTTGTTCCGCGCAAACCGCAATTTGCGGCAATAATTCAATCCCATGTTCCTTCAGGGGAACCATATCAAGTTCCGGCAATCTTCTTGTAGCGAAAGGAGATTCACCATGAAATCGATCCTAACTACGACTGCTTTGGCGACCGTTCTGGTCTTCGGACTGTCCGCCAGCCCTGGCGTTGTCCGCGCCCAGGATGCGCAGATGAACGACCAGATGAACAACAGTGGCGGCGAATGCATTGGCGAGAACTGCCCGGGCGCCGACAAGAAGATGAAGCAGCAGAACGAGCAGATGAACGAACAGAGCGGCGAGGAAGCCACACCGCGCAAGAAGAAGCGGGCGGGCGCGCAGTCCGACACGGATGTGCAGACGCAGAGCGGTGAGGAAACCGTGACTCGCAAGAAGCGTCGTGTCGGCGTCCAGCAGAACGACGTCGACGTCGATGTCAATGTCCAGGGCGACCGCAGGTGGCGTTTCGATTCCAGCCGCGAGCGTCGTAGCCGCAACCGCAGCGCAACCTTCCGCTTCTTCTATGGTGGCTGGTATTATGCGGAGCCCTATTGGACTCAGGCTTACGTTGTCGGACCCGGCCGGATCAGCTGCGGCGAGGGCCGTGCGATCGTTGCCCAGCGCTTCAACCGCGTCCGCGTGGTGGAATGCCGTGGCGGTGTCTACACCTATCTCGGCCGTCGTGAAGGCGACACCTTCCGGGTGATGGTGAATTCGCGCAGCGGCCGCATTGTCGGGCGGGATATGATCTAGGCCTCAGGTCATGCGTAGAAAAATCCCGCGCGCCCGCGTCATTGCCGCAACGGACGGTAGGTTTTTCCTATGGCTCCTGTTCGGCTTGATGACCGCAACGACGGTCCAGGCGTGATCGCGGCAGGCACTGCTTTACAGACATTGCTCTGAGAACCGCCCGCAGGAGAGAAATCCTGCGGGCGAACTTTATGCCGCGCTATGCCGCTGTGGCTGGCCAGGGGCAGCGCCGCTGTCGCACCCCTCATGCGCGATAATAATCGCGGTACCACGCAACGAAATTTCGCACGCCTTCCTGCACCGGTGTTGCGGGCTTGTAGCCGACGGCCGCAGCGAGGCGGATACGTCGGCAAAGGTATCGGGTACGTCGCCCGGCTGCAGCGGCTGATAGCTGATCGTCGCTTTCCTGCCGATCGCTTCCTCGATCGCTGCGATATAATCCTCGCGCCACCGGCGCGCTGTTGCCGATGTTGAAGATCCGGAATGGGGCGCTTGATGTCGCGGGATCGGGCCGCATCGGATCCCATCTCGGATCCGGTTGGGCGATCTGGTCTGAAGCGCGGATGACCCCTTCGACGATGTCCTCTACATAGGTGAAGTCGCGGGTGTGATTTCCGTGATTGAAGACGTTGATCGGCTTGCCGGCCAGGATCGCCCTGGTGAACAGGAAGAGCGCCATGTCGGGGCGGCCCCATGGCCCATAGGCCGTGAAAAATCGCAAGCCCGTGGTCGGCAGCCGAAGAGATGGCTGTAGGCATGGGCCATGAGCTCGTTCGACCGCTTGGTCGCGGCATAGAGCTGCAGCGGATGGTCGGCGATCTCATGCTCGGAGAACGGCATCTTCTGATTGGCGCCATAGACGCTCGACGTCGATGCATAGGTGAGGTGCGGCGTGCCTTGCTCCCGGCAGGCCTCCAGGATGTTGAGAAACCCAACGATGTTCGAGTTGATATAGTCGCGCGGATGGCTGAGGCTGTGCCGGACGCCGGCCTGCGCCGCAAGATGGATCACCCGGTCGAACGGCTCCTTGAACGCCTTGTTGACGCCAGCCTGATCGGTGAGGTCGGCGCGGATGAACCGCCAGCCGCCTTGCGCCGTCTTCGCCGACCTGGCGAGGAGGCGAAAGCCGCGCTTCCTTGAGCGACGGATCGTAATAATCGTTGACGACATCGAAGCCGACGACTTCGTCGCCGCGCTCGATGAGCCGCTTGGCGGTGTGAAAGCCGATGAAACCCGCAGCACCGGTTACCAGGATTTTCATGACCTTTCCCGTTCCACGGCGAAAGTCGGAACCTACGAATAGCGAACTTCGGGCAGGTTCCAGAAAATTTAGGGGATCGCAGCCCTCCGCGAAGGAAGTGTGGGTGGTGCGGAGAACTCGCATCCTAGAGCCGTCCATCGCTTTCGTGTTTGGCGAACACTCCCTTTACGTCGAAAAAGACGGCGCCGGGGCGCCCGAAGGCGCGGATCTTCTGCGCGCCCGAGACCGGCAAATTCCCGGTGAGCGACCGCGAGGATGACGGCATCATAGGAGGCCAGGGGCGGCGCAGTCTCGTGAATGATGAGCCGTTCAATTCGTCCCGGGCCTCGGTCGCATCGATTTGCGGGTCCCAGACCTCGACCGTCGCGTTGTATTCGCGCAAGGTCGCGATCACGTCGACCACCTTGGAATTGCGCAGGTCCGGGCAATTCTCCTTGAATGCCAGTCCGAGCACGAGGATACGCGAACCCACCACCGGAAAGCCACGCGCCATCATCATCCGGGCGACGCGGTCGGCGACATAGGGGCCCATGCGGTCGTTGATGCGCCGGCCCGCCAGGATCACTTCCGGATGATAGCCGACCTCCTGGGCCCGATGGGTCAGATAGTAGGGATCGACGCTGATGCAATGTCCGCCGACGAGGCCCGGACGGAAGGCAAGGAAGTTCCATTTCGATCCGGCCGCGGCCAGGACTTCGCCGGTATCGATGTCGAGCTTGTTGAAGATGATGGCGAGCTCGTTCATCAGCGCGATGTTGAGATCGCGCTGCGTGTTCTCGATGACTTTCGCGGCCTCCGCCACTTCGATCGACGAGCGCCTTGTGGGTGCCGGCGGAAACGACCGATGCATAAAGGTCGTTCACCACCTCGGCGGCTTGCGGCGATGACCCGCTGGTGACCTTGGTGATGGTCGTCAGCCGGTGCTAGCCGGTCGCCCGGGTTGATGCGCTCCGGGCTGTAGCCCACGAAGAAGTCCTCATTCATCTTGAGGCCGGAAAACCGCTCGAGGATTGGTACGCAATAGTCGCGGGTACAGCCCGGATAGACCGTCAATTCGTATATGACATAGGCGCCCTTGCCCATCATTTGGCCGACGGTTTTGGATGCCTCGTACAATGATCCGCAAGTCCGGACGATTGGCGAGATCAACGGGTGTCGGAACGGCCACGATGAAGAACTGCATCCCTAAGATCGGCCGGTGCAGGAAAAGCGCAAGCGGCTTGCGTCATCAGGTCCGCCGGATCGACCTCCTTTTGGTCGCATCCGGCCCGCAGCTCTTCGACGCGTCTCGCGATATGTCGAATCCCGTTGTGGGTCGCGTCTTGCCAAATTCGACCGCGAGGGGAAGGCCCACATAACCCAAGCCGATCACCCCGACCGTTTCACTGATCATGTTGGACAGCATGGGTCAGCGCTGTCGGCTGATGGCCGGCCTGACGGCGCTTGGTTTTGATCTGGCGTTTTGGGCATGAGTTGCGCGTGGCGGGTCGTCGGTCATGGCCGGAAATATCACATCCTGGTCCAATTCCACATTCTCCAATTTTCAGTATTCGGCTCTCCGCAATAGTAAAACGTGACGTCAATGATCAAAATAAAGTAAAATATAACTCAAATATAGCTCAGGAGAGCCCAAATAGACTTTCGTTCCAGACCAAAGATCAATGAACAAACCCGAAGGTTGACGCGTTGTCGGTCTGTTAGAATCTTATATCGGCCAGGTGAACCATGACTGGCATTACTTCAAAGCTGAAAGTATTAGCGGCAACCTGCTTCAATAATCGTATTGGCCGGGATGACCCTGCCGGCTCATGCAGGTGGTCTCGGCGGCGTCGTGTCCGGCGTCGCGAATACGGGCAGGCGGGCTTGTTGGTGGCGCTACCGGCGCCGTCAAAGGGATTACGGGTGGAGGCGGCTGGGCGACCAACAGCTCCGCGACCCCTTCCAGCACACACTCAAGGGCAAGCCAGCTCTACCGCATCATCAAGCCCCAACGACGGAAGCTTCGTAGTGATGGACATTTCAGCAACAAGGCGCTGGTGAAGCTGAAGGCCAATGTGCTCGGCATCAAGGCCGGCGTCTATGTGCTCGACGGCTACGGCAATCTCGTGCGTGTCAATGCGCGGATTGCCGACCGTCTGCTCAAGGCCAATGCCTATGTGCTTCAGCATGGCAGCCTGGTGAAGGTCCATGCCAATGCCCGCTTGGTGGGAACTCGACGCCAAGGCGAGGATCTACGTGCTCGACAAGTATGGCACTGTCCTCAATGGAAAAGCCTTCGTCAGCCTGGGTCACCTCAAGGCCGAGGTCGCGGCCAAAGCATTGACCAAGAAGGGCAAGATACTTGCCGCCAATGCCAAGATCCGTCTGGGCGGAGCGGCCGCGCTCAAGGCACGCGCCAATGCCGGGACCAATGGCGTCGATGTCAAGGTCAGCCTCGGGCTCGGCCCGCTGTACGGCGGCGGTCCTGGCGCAGGCGGCCCGGGTAACGGTAGTGGCGGCAACAACGGCAACAATGGCGGCAGCAATGGCAATAATGGCGCCATTGGCCATGAGATTGCCGGTCGTTGGATACCGAGCGCCGGCAGCTCATGCGCAAATGCCCGTCGGTTCTGAGCTCGCCCGCGAGCAACAGTGCCGACGCGGTCAGGGTTTGCCGCGTTCTCAGCCAGCTTGCCGGACTTCTCCCACGCCTCACTATTTTCATGGTGCTGCGCGGTTCTTCGGGGCCGCGCAGAATGTTTTGGTCGATGATTACCGAAGGCCGGCGTGCATCTATGTTCTTCGGAGTTTCACCGTTGTGCCGGTCTCCTGGCAGCCCATGACACGCTGTATTGGAACCTGAAGCCGTGTTGGCGAGTTCTCGCCCTAGTTCATTGAGCAAAGTCGAGGTAAGGCCTTGAACCAGGGATGGGTGTTTCGGGTCAGGCATGGCCAGCGCCTGTTTGTCCTGTTCGTCGGGATCAGGCGGCGCGCCGCCGCCAGCGCCGCCGTGCTCGACGCCTTCAAGGGTGCCCGCATCGAGGATTTCTGCGGCCTGTCATCCGAATTGAGCCGCTTTCTCAACCTCTACGAGGGACGCATCATCAAGTTGCCGGTCATGGAGGAATGGTCGCTGAAAAGCTTTCACCAGCCGCATCGGGTTGCGCACGAGATTGCGGCTGGTAGGCCAAAGGAGAGCCTATGGCGCAAGCGGCGATGCAGGCGCACGGCTAGTCGACTGGCTCTGCCATGGCAAAGGCTGA
>CAVZFT010000039.1:0-658702 GCA_963774615.1 uncultured Cytophagales bacterium | reverse complement strand
ATGTATATCAATACCCAAATTACCCACAAAAGTCGAAGAAGCGACTCACCTGATCACTTGATTCCAACAACAGACAGGTGCCACAAGAAACTAAAAGTAAAATGTCCATTCTAAATAAAGGTAAAAAGTTAAGTCAATCTCGTAGAGAATGTACCGAAAGGGCTTTGTAAATATTACAAACAAGTGCGATTCGAAAGAAGAAATAAACACTAAAAGAGTTTTACAAACATAATATAGTGTGGAATAAAGCCCCTTCCAACTGGATTGTGATACAAAGCTATACATCATTGTGTCATACTGAGAGTTTTGCAGTGCAGTTGGGATAAGCCTGAGATTAAATGCACTAATTACATTCTCGTCCGTACGTATTTTATATCTGGTAGTAGAACATAGTATATGAAAAAGATAGATTTTACACAACTTATAACAAAAAAGGTATTAACTAATGACAAGAAGCATTTAGGGCATGTTGATGGATTAGGGAGTGTATATTTCATTGTAAAGGATGGACTCTTTAGTCCTAGGGTCCTATAAAATTCCGCGGGAAAAAGTTGACAGCTATCAAGACGGGAAAGTGCTACTTAATATTTCAGAACAAGACACAAAAAAACAGTTCAAGAGAAAATACCCGGGATATTTTAAGGACGTTCAGGGTTGATTCAAGGAAATCTGATAGGTCGGTACATACTGCTTAGGTGAAAAGTAAGCAGTAAGAGGAAAGCTTGGCGCTTGTGGTGCTTGTCCAGAAGGTTTTTCATGTCCTTACCCATGAGACTTTACGATGCAGGCAATTGTCTATAGTCCTCCTAGGACGGACTGACGTTAATCCGAAGTCATGGTCTGCAGATCAATCTCCAGTAACCGTAACCGTCAATATTCCAGGAAATTCTGCTTATCAGATCATACAAAAGCCATCACCTATCCCACAAGGATTAGTCCTATTTACTTCTGTTATAAATGGTGATACCACTTAGTAAGCATGAGCATACCGAACCGATAGGGTGATATTACGTCAGTACCTTTCTTTTATCTTTTGTTACTAGTTAGAGAGTAACAAAGTCCTGAGAGAGTGGAAGGACCAAATATCACTAGCGAGTTCGGAAAAAATTTCAACTAACACGTTATGTATACAATTAATGTCGAGATAACATAGTTAGTCTATGGTTATATACGTACTGTGCCTCTTAAATAAGATGATGAATAGGTTTGAGAACCATCAATTTCGATTCACGGTATCAACGACAGTTACTATCTCAAAATACCAGAAATAATTCTACCCAATTATCAATTCATGGAATACCTAATGCAACCCCAGTAACCAACAAGCAAAACTTAATTCACACCCAAATAGCCTTTTTGTTATGTGAGTCATGTTACTGGTGTTTATCGTTGTTGGATTTACAAGCACAGATTGATCTTTGTCCTGTCTGTAAGGGCGCACGCCTCGTACGAATGTCGGTGTTCTGAAATCATATGTTAGTTCTCATAGGTTACAAATAAGGCTAATATCATCATTATCAGTAAACTACAGAGTAGGGGTGTTTGATACTTATAGATAATAGTTCTAATTCTAGTCTATCTCTTAACTAGTAAAGATATAATCATCAGCTGCCAATCATTTGCGCAAAAAGAATCGTCAGAACAGAATTCGGATGATATGCAAACATCATCGTCAGCTTATTTATATGACAAAGAAGAGTGTACTTTCTCGGGATCGTGAAGACAAAGGGATAGAAAGAAATTTGTTCAATGAGCGTTCTGAGGAACCATCAGAAATGTCACAAGGTGCGCAGCAAAAGCCTGATGAGCTTGCACAAAAATTTAGAGGACTGGTCAATAGCTCAGGCGCAAACCTTTCGTTGCCACAGGGTGGTAATCTTTCAGAAAGACTGCAAACACTTGTTGATTCACCTCAGTTCAAAAACTTGACACAGCAATTATCCCAGCAAATGTCTCAGTTAGGCGTTAACGGATCAAATATTAGGAATTTCAGCAAGAGAGAGGAGGTGCTGATTTCTCAGGCCTTGTTCAGAAGTTTGACGCCCAGACAGAACCATTAAAATGCCAAAGAGGAGCTCTTATAGGATATGGTGGCACTGTATTTGGACTTGCAGATGTCTGTACTAATGGACATAGAATAGACGTCGATATTGCCACAAACTATATTCCACAGTCAGGTAAGGTCTTTGAAGCTTGGCTTGTAGACGATGCTTTCGAAGGCTCAGGTTACGCCTTAAGTTTGGGTAAGATCCTAGCCACTGGTACACTTGATTTTCGTGAAGTAATGAACAACGCCATGACTTACACTGATATCGTAATAACTCAAGAACCAGATAATGATCCCAGTCCATTAGCATCTTGGTCAAACTCGGTCGCAGAAACCTGGCTAATACCACCATTCGGTCAGTAACCCCTTAATTTTTTTCTATATTCATAAGAGATGTTACAATATATCAAAAAATTTATCCATTCCACTTTTATCTATTAGTATAATTGTTTATCCCAAGACAAGACGGGTTTGACTATTCTTTAGATCAGGACTATGAACACTTTAACGAGTGTGGAACAAGATTGCAGGGAAAGTTAGACGAATGTAATCGTTGCAGATACGTTTGGAATCATTGGTATGGAATAACTGTCATGTTTAATTCTACAGATGAGGGAACAAGGAATAAAAAGCAATCAAGTTAGCCAATTGTGTATACCGGAAATAATATTCACTAGGTGGTCAAGGAGTGTCAGTCACCACTTTTAGAGGCTATTAATAAATACTGAGAACTGTAATAATCTGAATTTGCTTTTCTAGATATAGCGAATCGAGACGATGGTAAAGCCTTATTGGAGTATCCGGTGAGCTAATTGATAAACAGTAAGTCCTGGCTCAGAAGGGAAATCTAACCTATTGTGAATACAAATGGTTTTGTAACGTTACCGGGCTGCCTATTCTCTGTTAGGTAATAAACAGTGGCGGTCGCTGGAGTTTTCCCAGCCTTGATTGCTTGGTATATTGTCCCAGGAACTGGACCGGCCACTGTAACCTCTTCTCCTTGGTTTAATTCGAACGGGGATGAAGTAGCGGTGCAGCCTTGGAATTGATCCTGTCTTATAAGCACATTTCTCATAAAGAACGCAGTTAAAGGTGAATCGCAACGTCCAGCAGGTAACATTATTGTGTCTGGTGAATTATTAACTACTGTTGCTAATATTTCAAAATTGCTGCCAGCCTTTACATTTGAAGGTGAAGGATGAATATTTATCATATCGACCCTTGAGGCTGTCGTATTCCCAGTCGAATTGGTAGATTGGGAGTATGCATATTGATTCTCTGCTACCTCTGGAGAACACAGGATAGTAAAAGTGATGAGTATGGCTAACACAGAGAGTATGATATATTGCTTTGTTTTACAAAACTGCATATAGAATATCTCATTTGATGTCGGCGGGAATATTTGTATCTGTCATAATAATAAGAAAAAAGTAGACAAAAATTCCATTTTCACTATAAGAATTAGAATTTCTTACAAACAATACTTACCTACAAAGGATCATTGCTCAAGTAAGGAATCGATTTGAGCAAATCCCTTTCCAATTCCAAATAACGACAATAACAAATGTTAATATCAATAGAAAAGTTGTATTGTTTCATCATATCATTCAATAATAAATTATATTTAAATCCTTTCATATTTTTGTCTGTCACCTAAATTCTATCATAATTATATTTTTACTTACCCATAAAAAAGGGGGTATTGATGGAAGATTTGGTGTTATCTTCCCTACGATTTTTCCTATGGTGCGTCAAATGTCTGGATTTCAATATATGCATTTCCATCAAGAATTAGTTTCAACAGGTCAGACATCTGATCTAAGTTCAATTCCCAATACTTGCTGTAAAGTCAGAAGTCTGTAAAGTTATCCTCAACTAGTGTTGAACTGATTGGTCAAATGAATAGACCTCGATAAATACTGTATCCACTCTTTATTCAATTTCTGAAAAAGCTCTATGTACGCCACGTATAGAGCAAGCACATTTTCATTGGCTTTAAACGATTCTTTATACTGCTCATTAATCTTGATCAAGTTTTGTAATGCGTCAACAAATAACTCATTAAATGCTTTCATTCTGTCTCCATAACCATAGAAGAATTGATACATCCTTTCATAACTCCTAGCATATTGGTTGTACATATCAAGCCATGATTTATACACTACTCATGCACACCTACAAAGACGATGTTATCGAATTACATAAAATTAACTTATACTCCTTAAGAAATAAGTCCCGTTTACTAATCTTTCGCAGTCCTTTATTTACATACTACTGGGAATGAACTTTAAATAGAAGCAAACGTGGTTGTAGAATATGCGAAGGAATACTGGAGGCTCGAACCTACTCAGTCGGAATCGTAGGTTTGGTAGTAGCCTTAATCGTAGGAGTCCTGATATGGCGTGGGATCTTGAGATGGTGAGTTTAACTGACTTCCTCATCTGTACTATGGCAATACATGCATATCAAAAATGCTAATTGTTACAATTGATAGAAAATGGAGTTTATGAGTCGTTTCTTAACTCCAGTCTTATTGATTTCTTTTTAACTCTTTAGAAATGGATTTTGACCAAAACTCTTGGAACATGGATAGCAAACCTTAATGCTTACATAAGATCATTATGTGGCATGTACAATACACAGTATAGCACGATAGCTCGAAGTTTTGTTGAAGAAATATTTAATGCGCGGAAAACAGAATTAGCAAAGAACTTCGTTACACCCGATATAATTTACCATGGAGCGGGTGAAGAGGTTAGAAGCCTAGAGGATTTCAAAAAGTGGGTATCCGAAGATCTTTCCGCATTTCCTGATATGAAGGTCACAGGTACTAGACGCCTTTGGGGAGCAAAATAAAATTGCCATCAGATGGATCTTACAAGCTACACATGAAAGGGACTTTGCTGACTTTCCTGCAACTCACAAGAGGTTTGAGGCTCAAGGAGTCGAGATCTTGCATTTTGAGGGAGACAAAATCAAGGAGGCATGGACTGTATGCGACTTGTCTGTACTGTCCCGATGATTAGAGTAATAGAAGTGCAAAAGTTCTATTTGTATGGGATTGATAGCCAAGAATAGAACTGGCTGAAATTTTAGATGATGGTTGAATATCCATGTATAAAAATTTAGTTTATGCAATTCTCGAAACGTTCACAAACGGCTTTGTTAATTGTTTTTATACATTCGGCGGACCCAGATTGGATACTATGATGAGGAGGAAGCATCGAAATCAATATGGCCTATCTATTGATTTTCAAGCCGGCTCTAAAAAATCTTGTCAAATACTGTAATTTCATAGCTTTGTGAATGTACAAAGCCATAATTAAAAAATTAACCCTTTGTCTAGCGGTAACTTACAGATTACAATTTTGATAATAAGTCCGCCTTGAGTTTCTGAAATTCTTCTTCCGTTAATAATCCTTGTTTCTTTAGATCAGCGTATTTTTTCAACTTTTCAGTAAGGTCTTCTTGCTGTGGTTGGGGTTGTTGTTTTTGTTGTTCTAGTTGTCGCTGTAGTGCATCGATTTGATTTTGTGATTGTTGTTGTTGAGCATCATATGCTTGTGCTTGTTGGTCCATCTCATGTCCAGCCCGCCTTCTGGCCATACCTGCTCCTAAAGCTGCCGAAGCCCATCTACCTCTCATGATCTTCCAAAGGTTATGGGAAGTTAATATAGTTTCTTAAAGAATTCGACGATTCACTGTAATTATGAAATTGCGGTATAACAATAACAATATGACTTAACTTCGACCCTTAAATATGTGCTCCGAAATAGTCCGGTTGAGAAATCATGATTAACGAAGAGAAATACTTCAATGAATTGCAAAAGATCATTGGAGACACAAAATCTGTCGACGGAATTAACAAACGTTGGAACGAGGTGTTAGAAAGGCTGGATTAGTTATCAACAGAATACGCCAGTGAGCTTCAGGCAGAGACAGGAATCCGCTATAAAAAAGATAAAGAACAATATGCTATATGGCAGTTCCCACCCTATCGCCTGTTGGCTCTGAATTTGATCCTTAGTCGTTGGATTGGGTGGCAGAGTGTTCCGGAGAATCTACATTTGGTCTCAGAGTGGAGATGGATTGAGACCGCTTACGATAAGGGTCGTAACTCTTATGTCGAATATGCAAAAGACCAAGATGCCTATTTTAGAATTACGCCGCCAGTATGTTAAAGCTATCGAGACATAAGCATAGTTAAGACCTAACCTGCTATGCCATAACTCTTATACCATTACCTAACCTTATAATTTCATAATGAACAAGCAGCATACTACATGGGTAATCATAATATTTGCTGTTGGGACAACAACATCTACAGTAGCACTCTTTTTGGCTCAACTAACCCCACAATTAACCTATGGGACCATTGCGGTGCAAGGACCAGAGAGCAGAGTCACATTAGCTATATCTGGTGATAATGTCTATATTGCATGGATTACTAACAAGACAGGCAACGATCAAGTAATGTTTAGATCATCCAATGATGCCGGCGCGACATTTAATGACAAAATAATTCTAAGTAATACCACCAATGCAAAATTACAAGATATACAAGTTGCTGCAGGTGCTGATAATGTAGTTGTAATTTGGCGGCAGCAGATAAACGCAACAAGCGATGAACCTGTTGTTAGAATTAGTGGAGATAACGGTCATACTTTTGAGTCAGTGACTAATCTTGCTTCTAATGGAACCATAAATGTGATCACTTGACTTGTGGCTCACTGGACGACTTCACACCCCATATCATTAGTAGCTCACATATCAGCATATTTCATAGAGGCGAAACTAGTTAGGCAAAATTATTCAAGATAGAATTCAAATCTCTTTCTGAAACAATCTGCTGTCGTAATTCTTTTTCAAGTTTGGAATAAGGACAGAAATTATCTTAAGAACCGCCTCTCCTTCTTTCCTAATTCATCTCTAATCTCGTATCTTATGACGATTGCCTGTAATTTGGTAAAAAAGAATTTAACATACGCTATGACTTAATCTCTATGAAAGGGATATCCGAAATTAGGGGTGACTCATAAGGATGGGGACTCTGGACTTGTGTATGAATTTCCATATTATTGTCTTACAATAAGTCCTAGTTGCTCGAGCCTCCATTGTCTCGCTCCCCTATACATAGTATAACCAAACAATACGAAGGATCTTTAATTAGGATTAACAATTAGCCATTAGGACATGAGTACCATTGCAGGTCTGAACTAACATTGTCATTCAAAATCAGGATCATAATTTTATTCGAATTATAATGCTGGTATATGTAAGACCATTATTTCTTTAAATTAGACGATATGTGTATGTTTATTTTCCTAATTTTTCTACGGTAATACTTTGATTTGCTGTCGTTTAGTCATGATTTAGTTCGCACAGAAAGTTGAACCAATTTGTAAGAAAGATAGTTTCAGGATTTAAAAAACATCTTATATGGCCCGAAGGGGGTTAGATCCCTGTAGGTAAAGGAGCTCATTACCAGTATGAAGACATTTACCGGAAAAAATGTTTCAGTCTATAGAAATTTACGAGTATCATCAGTATTATCAGATTCGTAGATTACTCCTCCTGCTGACTATCGACTTTCATCCCTTTGTCATCTTCGCATGAGTAATAACCATAATTCCAACTGCAGATTTAGCTAATCTATTACTGAGACTAGTTCAGTAGCAGAATTATTTATTTCTATATGAACAATTACATATTCATCGCATAGAAATTCCCGCTTGTTAGCAGGGAAACCCTAATTTCAAATATGAAATTTTCCCCATTTTTTCGGATTATGAAGAATTCGCTCTAGCGCCTAACTGGGCGCTCGATAATATATTTTTGCAATGGCAAATGTAGATTACAAAGATAATCTCCCAGGGTTTACTGCAGAGATCATTAACTCTAAAGATTTATTGAGTCATTTTCCAATCGATGGACAAAGGTAAGTTATCCTACTGAACAAAGAGTTAGAATGCAAGCGTTCGGCTTCCCGGTAAGGGAAGGAGTAGAATGTAAATGTCTAGGAGATTATCAATGGTGCATTCGATATTGACACATAAGAATCACATGAAAAAGTGGCATGACAACAGTTCCAATAAGTGATGCACCGATCACATTTATCACGCTTCCAACCTTGACGCTCTCTTTGACTTGTTGAAAACTTATTTCATCAATATAGTAGACAGGATCTTAATGCTTTACTAATATGATTTTAACAAAATCTTGCTAACTGCTACGAAAACTCGAATTATTTTTCGGTTCTGACATCAATCTGACTCAAATATGGCGGTCACCAATTGAGTGACAATATATATCCATGTTGTCACTTGCACAAAAAGAATCGTCGTATAAGGACTAGATTTAAGACGAATATGGGTACCTTTTACGACTCCTCGTGATAAGGTACGTGAGTATCTCGAAAATACATCATTAATTCTAAATAGATCTCGTTCTCTTATGAATGATCTTGATTTTATCTCTACAGTCTATTTTAAGTGGTCCTAGATTCTGTCCATGTACATCTGTAGTTCATTCCCAATCGTGCTAAGTTACCATTTCAAGATCGCACGCCATATGAGGATTCCAACGCTAAAGGCTACTATCAAACAACTATTCCTAAAATTATGAGCAAGTTCGAGCCTTTATTGCTTCTACGCATATTTTACAATTACATTTGCTTTTATTTAAGGTTCATTACATGCAGTATGTAAATAAAAGTATACATAGATCATCTGTAAGTCGTAACTAAAGCTTAAACTGTAGAGACTCATTCTTCGAACTCTAAAAGATGAGAAGATTCAAGAAAATCAGAAGTAGATAACTTTAAGAAAAATTCGGTTTATGGGATCACCTACCGAACGGGGGTATTAGCCAGGTTTGAGGAACTGCATTTGACCAAGATGCTAATGGACTGAGATTATTAGCCGTCTTTGAGTTATTACTATATCTGTGTAAGTCTTGGCCCTAGTCATTATTTCATGAAATCCCAGAGTCCCAGATTCTAAGATCTTATTCATACGCAGTGCATAACCTGAACCTTCGTAATAATCGTCTACGAGCCAAGCCTCAAACTCCTTCCCGGCTTCTGGCAGGTAGTTCGTGGCAATATCAACGTTTATTGTATGCCATTTATGCCATTGCAAGTCAAAATACAGTGTCGCCATTTATGCCATGATAGAAGTCTTATATATAATCCAATTAACCATGATACTTAAAGCATGTTATCATCTCTCTTCGTATGCTTATGCTTATTTATAGGGCTAATGATCATTATATCATCGCCTGGAATAAACCAGGTCTTCGGAGATTCGGTAATCTCAGTAATGCCGGTAGGTAGTTTTCCACAGGCACTTGTCTTTAATCCATCTAACAACAACATCTATGTCGCTAACCGTGATTCAGGGACTGTGTCTGTAATTGAGACTAACAATAATACAGTAATCAAAAGCGTTGCCGTTGGTGCATCTCCTCATGCACTAGTTTTCAACCCATCCAATAACAACATCTATGTGACTAACCGTGATTCAGGGACTGTGTCTGTAATTGAAGCTAACAATAATACAGTAATTAAGAATGTTACCGTCGGTAGCTTCCCAGAACAATTGCTCTTCAACCCAGACAACAAAAATATTTACGTAGCTAATGTGATTTCAAACTCTATTTCTGTAATTGACAGCAATGTTAATGAGGTTACCAATGATATTGAAGTTGGTATAGATCCTGTAGACTTGGAATTTAATCCATCCAATAATTATATCTACGTAGCAAATGAAGGCTCAAACACTGTCTCAGTTATTGATACTGGCAATAACAATACGCTGATCAAAGAGATAGAAGTCGGAGGCTCGCCTATATCCTTAAAATATAACCCCTCAAACAACACCCTATACGTTGCTAATAGGGATGCAGGAACAGTTTCTGTCATAGATACCAGGAATAACACGATAGCGAATAATGTTCAAGTTGAAAACGAACCGACTACTATAGAATTCAATCCTGCTAACAATGACATCTACGTAGCCAATCGTGGTTCTCGAACTGTATCTGTAATTGACGGCTCAAATAACACATTACTCGATACCGTCGGAGTTGTACCGAGCCCGTTGCTATGCTATTCAATCCGTCCAATACTGATGTGTACGTAGGTAATGTTGTATCCAATTCTATATCTATCTTAAACAGTGAGAATAATACATTGGCTTCTACAACAGATGTTAACAGTCTTCCCCTCGCCTTAGAATTTAATCCATCCAATAAGGCTGTCTACGTAGCTGGCACACTTACAGGTACAGATGGACTTGTGACTATAACTGGCATTGGTTCTGGAATTGGGGAACGGGTGAAGCGCTCAACAACGGAACCCACGAGATCGACGTAATGCGTTGGGGCCTCGGTGTGAATTATCCAACGAAGGTGGTATCCGCAGGTGGCCGCTTTGCCTATAAGGATGATTGGGAAACTCCGGATACACAGACGATAACCATTGAATTTCCGAACAATACTGCAATGACATGGGAAGGCAGAAGTTGCAATGATTTTCCCGTTGAAGGAGCAAGTAGGGGAGTGATCTTTTATGGCGAAAAGGGAACGCTGATCATCCCGGGTGGCGACGACTACAAAATTTATGATCCTGCCAGTAAGCTGATCAAGGAAGTAAAGACAGATATTCAACAGGTGGACGCGACGAACACGATGGGAATGGGCGAACGTCTCGATAGTTTGCATTTGTCGAACTTTGCCGAATCAGTGAGAGGTAAGTCAAAGCTGACGATGCCCATTTCAGAGGGTCATATGTCGACGTTTTACCTCAGTTAGGTAACATCGCTTACCGGACCGGAAGAACTCTTTATATAGATCCTTCAAACGGCCACATTAAAGACGATAAAGAAGCGTCAAAACTATTTAGCCGCGAATACGAAAAGGGCTGGGAAATGAAATTGTGATTTTTTTCAAGAATAGAAATCAAAAGGATCTGCTGATGACATCAACAGATCCTTTTTTGTATCAACTACCTTATACCTTATACCTTATACCTTATACCTTATACCTTATACCTTATACCTTATACTATTCCCCAACTGTCCCATGACCCTGCTCATTTCTTAATCCGTGCATACAATTAATCAGCGATCTCAATTGATGATAAGTGGCCTTCCAGATGTGACCTTTTAATGCAGTCTTCTTATCGGGTTGTTTATCAAGACCTCCTTCATACCAATCGCCATATTCATGGTCAATAAGATTGGTGTCGCAATAATGCCATAGCTTCAGGAACTTCTCGTAATATTGATTCTCGTCGTCGGGAAAAAGCTGCGACATCATCAGGAGCGCATTTAGTCCTTCCGCCTGCGCCCACCAATTCTTGGTGTCATGGGTGATCGTTACGCCGGGTCGATCCTTGAAATAGTATCCTTCGTCGTAAAACCCGCCAACATTTACGTCCCACCCGTTCTTCACGCATGATCAACCATCTTCTTGGCTACACGCAAAGTAGTAGTATCCTCCTTGAGACCCAAAACATGGGACGACTCCAGCATCAGGTAAGCAGTCTCCACATCGTGACCAAACGAAACGTGGTCGAGCCGATGATGCTTTTCAATTACTGAATCAGCCGAATCATGGAACGATACAGGTTTCCAATCCGGAGTGAGGAAAAGGATCAAATAACCATTAGGATGAGTAATAGTGTCACGAATGAGAAAAAGCATTTCCTGCAGGCGTTCTCGCACACGATCATCAGGCCATACACTATACAATTCAGTGAAGGCCTCCAATAGATGGATCGAACTGTTTTGATCCTTGTAACCTGTCTCTTCAACGGAGGCAACCGATGCATCCCGCGGAATAGGAGTGCCGTCGCGTTTCATGTGCTGAAAGTATCCCTTCTTCAGAGGATCGTGACTGTACTTTTCCATCCATGCAAAAGCTTCCTTGGCAAGAGCTAATGCAGCGGTATCCTTCGACGCTTTGTAATAGGCGGAAAGTCCATAGATCCCGAACGCATTCCCGTAGGCTGTCTTTTCCTCATTGGCATTGGACTTAGGAATTCCTTTTTTTGTCCACCAGGGTGTGAAAGCCTCCGAACTCTTTGTCCCACATCTTATCTCTCAGAAACATGAATCCATGCTTGGCGCTTGTGAGGTAATGAATCGTTTCAGGATACAGTTCAGCGGCCTTTGAATTACTCCAAATGTGCCGTGACTGCGTTACGATCATCTTGTCCTGCGGGCCTGTTGGTTTGAAGTCATAGGTAAACGTGCTAAGAAATCCACCATCCTCCTGGTCGACCGATTGAGGATACCATTTATCCAGCACTTCGGTTCGCGCATGTTTCTCTATGATATCAGCCAGCTGTGCTCGGTCCTGATGGGTTTCGTTATTCTCCTTATTGGTACAAAAAAGAAAACAGGAAGGTCAAAGAAGCCGGGAGCAGGAAACAAATGTTTCTTTGCATAACAGTTTTTGTGTTCAACTTTTATCGGGAGCTATGCGAGAGTGGCTTCTAAACTAACAGAAGTATTGAGCAGTTTGGAGATAGGACAGTTCGCCTTGGCGTCTTGCGCGCAGGCATCGAATTTTTCCTTAGTTATCCCTGGAACCTTTGCTTTTAATATCAGTTCAGACTTGGTGATCACACCATTGTCAATCGTAATAAAACAATCTGTTGTGAGTTCATCTGGCGTAAATCCTGCCTCACCAAGAACAAAGCTCAGCTTCATGCTGAAACAGCCGGCATGAGCGGCGGCTACCAGTTCTTCAGGGTTGGTTCCGACGCCTTCGGCAAATCTTGAACTTGCTGAGTATTGAGTTTTATTTAAAACCGTGCTCTGTGTTGTAAGGTGTCCTTTTCCATCCTTACCTGAGCCGGTCCATACTGCTGATCCTTTTCTTCTCATGTCTTTATACGTTTAGAGGGTTAAACAAATTTTGTGTGTGTTAGTTGTTGTGTGCTAGAAAGATACTAAAATAAGGCGAAGTCATCAGAGTAAAAGAACTGATGGGTCTTCGGACTATCGCGTATTCAAGCGGGAGAATGATTGTTTAGAGCAAAATGAAAAGTCCCACATTTTTGGTGTGAGTCTTCAGGCTTAACATGATAGTGATTTCATTTTACCAGAAAGCATCCTTGCTGGTCTTGAACTTTGGTTGTGCTTTGTTCATCGCATCTAAAGAATTATTTAATTGCTCGGAGGACGATTTAGACGCTTTTCTTCAGACTCAATTTTTTTCAAACCGATGGAAATCGAAAACCCAGGTATTGTATCGATTTGATTTTATCGAGCAGGTAACACCTGGACAATTCTCCATGCATGGTCAAACAGGTATTGATACAGGCTTGTTGAGCAGCATTCAAAATTTTATACTTGCGAGCTGACAGGTTCGGCCTCGAAAAAACACACGTGGTTTAGGGGAGGCTGATAGAATCGGGTGTACTAAAAAATGCCACTGCAATCGTTTTCTTGGCGAATTTTCCGTAATATAGATGTATCCTTTACACTTTATAATTATTTTGGCGTTGCAAGGGATTTAACAATAAAATAACCCTTACAACTTTTTAAACGACTTAGATCTGGACCTATGATGGCTATGCTGAGGGAATATTCCGACGAGGCGCTGTTGAAATTATTACGGCAGAATGGGCTTGAAGCCTTCGAAGAAATCTACCGCCGTTATTGGAAACGATTATATTCAATGTCATACAAGCGCGTTCAATCACGCGAGATCTCTGAAGAATTGGTCCAGGATATTTTTACAAGCCTGTGGGTGGGTAAAGAAAGGACCTCAATAGAAAATCTTTCAGCTTATTTGTTTTCCGCTATTAAGTATAAGGTGATCAATCACCTCGCGAAAGAGTTGTCGCAGAAAGAGCTATGCAGATCAGCAGCTTGCGGTGTAAAAAAAGATAATTCCACAGAAGAAACCGTACTGCTCGACGACCTGGAGGGAGCATTGCAGGAAGCAATTGGAAAGTTACCGGCAAAACGTCAAATGATCTTTAAGCTACATCGCCAGGAGAACCTTTCGATCAAGCAGGTTGCATCACAATTGGGCATTTCGGAAAAAACGGTCGAAAACCAGTACGGCAAAGCAATGAAAATGCTGAAGCTTAATCTGAAGCATTTCATCTGAGCCCCTCAATAAAGATCCGTAATCAACTTGAGTATTGACTATTGCCTCCGACAGCGTCTCGCGTAGGCGGGATTTTTGAGTTTGAATGATCTTCTTCCTGGTGATCCACAATTCATTCAACTTCGGACACTCAAAGTTTTACACGTTTCCAATAAAAAAAATTCCAACTCTGAGTGGGGGAAAGCGCCTTCCATCTGACTTACTCTATTGAACCCTAAATCGATTGAAGTTTGCGCCACCGCTATAGCTTTAGCGACGCGGTAATTGGGTAAATTGGTCAAGCAATGGAAAAGGAACATCTTTCTGGACTTCTTAAGAAGTACGTCAACGGTCAGTGTACGCCGGAAGAACTCAAAGTTAATCGACGATTGGTTTTTGTCTCATGAAGATAATCCGGATGATGATCGACTGATCGACGTATACGAGCGGGAGAACTGGAATCCAAGATGTTTGAACGTATCAAGGCCAACGTTGAACTGAAAGCTATTACTCCTAAATCTGTTACGCTGTCAATATCTGGTACCGAGCCGCTGCAGCGATTGCCATCTTGATGGTAGCGGGATTGGGCTTCTATCTTTACAATCAGAATACATTATTCTCCAGTCAAGTCGTCGCCGGTCCGACATCTAAGGTTCTTAAGCGTCACTAATCGTACGAAGGCCGTTGTGCGTAAAGTGCTTTCGGATGGAACAGTTATCGTGCTTCAGCCAAACGGCAGCCTTCAGTTTCTTGAAGAATTCCCTTTGGATAAAAGAGAGATAATATTGAGAGGTGAGGCATTCTTCGACGTAACCAAGGATAAGAACCGTCCCTTTATCATTAACACCGGCGACGTTACTGTCAAAGTACTTGGATACCAGTTTTAATGTGACGGGCCTATGAGGGAGCAAAAGAGATATCCGTTGCAGTCAAGTCTGGGAAAGTGTCTGTTTACGCAAAAGGAACAGACGTTGACACAAAGAAAAGCGATCGCAAAGGAAGAGATCATCCTAACTCCTAATCAGGAAGTTGTTTATAATACGATTGATGAAAATTTCTTAAAGAAGATCGTTGATGATCCGCAGATCATCCTTGAAAAGCCAACCTTGTTTGCCATGGAATACGATGCGACTCCCGTGGCTAGAATTTTTCAGGTAATTGAAGAAAACTACGGAATAGATATAGTGTACGACGACAAGGAATTGTCGTCATGCAGCCTTACCACGTCGATGGCGGAGGAAGGCCTGTATGAAAGGATCGAGATCATTTGCCAGGCAATTGGAGCGAAGTATGAGATGAAGGATGGAAAGATTTTGATCACTACAGCGAAGGATGCCTGTAAAACATTAGTAAAAGCAAAACCCGAACAAAACCCAACTTGCCTATGCATTAGACCCATACGAATCCCCCGACAAAAAAAAGTGGGCCGACGATGCTGGAACCATCATCAGCCCTGTCAATGCCCCCGACTGAGGTCGGGGCATCCAGTTTTTGCCCTATTAATCAAACAAAAACAATCAAAATTATGAAGAATAAACCTAATCCTATTCGAAATGCATTGCTATTCTTTATGAAAATCACGCTAATCCATATGTTGATTACCAGTGTAACCGTAATGATGGGTTATGCGGTAGATTCCAGCGGACAGGAGGTGTTGGAGCGTAAACTGACTTTGCAGACTGAAAATGCGGATGTAAAAACAGTCCTGGCTGAAATTGAGAAGAAGGCTGACGTAAAATTTACGTACAGACCGCGCCTTATAAGGGATCTAGAAAACGTGAACCTCGACGTCAAAGAGGCTCCATTATATGATGTTTTAGCGAAAGTTTTCGGCTCGTCTTTGGGGTATGAAGTAATCGGAAAACAGATCGTACTCAAGGCAGTTCCGGCCGGTGAAGCGGATGACGAGGATGACGCCCCAGTAATAGCCCCGAATTTTGCTATCAGTATCAACGGAAGAATTATTGATGATGCATCTCAGCCTGTTCCTGGGGTGAACGTCCTTGTGAAAGGGACTACCAACGGCACTACATCTGACGCAGACGGACGATATGCCTTGTCAGTGGAAGATGAAAACAGTGTCCTCGTGTTTAGCTTCATTGGCTATACGACTCAGGAAATCCAAGTTGGAAGCCGTACAACGATCGATGTGACATTAGCGACGGATGTACAGTCCTTGCAGGAAGTCGTAGTCGTTGGTTATGGTGAACAAAAGAAAGTTACGGTAACGGGCGCAGTGGTTGCTGTAAACGGCGCTGACCTCGTAAAATCTCCGGCGATTGACCTTTCAAATTCATTTGCAGGTCGTCTCGCAGGTGTTGTGGCCGTGCAGACAAGTGGTGAACCGGGGAACGACCAGTCAACACTTCAGCATTCGCGGTGTCAATACGATTGGAAAACAGGAACCCATTGGTTGTAATGGATGGAATCCCGGATCGTGAAGGTGGTCTGAACCGTCTCTCACCTCAGGATATTGAATCAATATCTGTATTGAAAGATGCATCAGCTGCTATCTACGGTGCACGTGCTGCCAATGGTGTTATGCTGGTGACGACAAAGCGTGGAAAAATCAGGTGCACCAAAAGTCACTTACGATTTTAACCAGGGCTGGGCTCAGCCAACGCGTATTCCTGAGATGTCAAGTGCACCGGAATATGCGGCGATCATGAACGAAATTCCTATCTATAAAGGAATATGCAACGCCTCAAGAATGGCGAGCTGCCTGGGCAGCGATACAGCAATCCGGGACCTACACTTCGCCAACAACCGGTCACGACGGTTAATGCTAACTATAGTCCCGCTGACGTGCAGAAATTTGCAGATGGCAGCGATCCTTGGGGTCACCCGAATACCGATTGGTTTGCCGATGCTTTCAAGACATGGTCACCACAATCACGACATAATCTCCAGATCAGTCGGTGGTACTGAAAATGTGCAGGTACATGACTTCTATCGGTTATGTTCATCAGGATGCTATTATAAGAACTCTGCAACTTTCTATAAACAATACAACTTCCGACTGAACTTCGACGCTAAGATCAACAAGTACATCAATGTTCAGGTTTAGGTCTCATGGCGCGTGAAGAGTCGACGAAACTTCCCAACCGAAAGCGCAGGCGACATTTTCAGGATGCTCATGCGGGGAAGACCAACTGAACCTGAAGTATGGCCAAATGGCTTGCCCGGTCCGGATATTGAAAACGGTCAAAACCCGTATGTGATTACCACTAGTGCAACAGGTTATGATCGATAACCCAACGGACTATTTTCAAAGCAATGGCTCTGTGGATATCACCAATCCTTGGGTTAAGGGTCTGAAACTTACTTTCATCGGGGTCTGCTGATAAGACCATCGCAACAGAAAAATGTGGGAAACCCCATGGTATCTTTATACCTGGGATAAAATAACCTATGAAGCGGATGGAGTAACGCCTATATTGGTCAAGGCCATGCAGATCAACATTTACCGATCCCAGACTTACACAGGCAATAGGGTAACAGACTTAATACGAACCTTACTGCGTTACTTAATTATGATAGAAACTTTGGAGATCATTCCCTTGGCATTCTGGTTGGTGTTACCGTGAAGAATTCTACTGCAGACTATGTTCAGGCTTATCGCAGAGAATTATATTTCCACCAGCGATTGATCAGCCTTTCTTCGGAGGAACGACTCAATTGATCACAGGTGGAGATAACCTGATGAAGACAACACTTATAATCGCGCAAGGTTAGGCTACTACGGACGGGTTACATACAATTACAAGGAAAAATATCTGGCTGAGTTTATTTGGAGATAAGATGGTTCATCATTCTTCCCCGAAGCGGACCGTTTTGGTTTCTTCCCCGGACTTCTTGTGGGATGGAATATTGCCAACGAAGATTTCTTCTCCAGCAACGTGTCAGTCTTTAGCAATCTGAAATTGCGCGCATCTTACGGACACAATGGGAAATGATCAGGTTGTATTATCAGGACAAACTTCAGGAATATGCATATTTGTCTACCTACAATCCTGGTACGATATCCGATCAACAATCGCTGTAGCCACAACGTTGATTGAAACACTGTGGCCAACCCGAATTTCACCTGGGAAGAGCCAATAATTCCAACATTGGTCTCGATGGATCCATCTTACAAAACAGATTGGATTTCAGCCTTGGAATACTTCTATAACAAGCGTGAACAAATGTTGATACAAAAAACTGGATCCACAGCCGGCAGTTCAGGTATCAGTAACAGCCTTCCGCCGGTAAACTTAGGAGAAATGGTGAACAACAGGTTTTGAATTCGCACTGGGTATAACGGACAGGCTGGCGAATTCATGTATACCCTCGGTGTTAACGCGGGTTATAACAAGAATAAGGTAGTTTACATGGACGAAATCAACAGCTGCGCCGGAATATCAGTGGCAGACCGGTCACCCTTTCGAAGCCTAGCTGGCGTATAAATCCGATGGAGTATTCCTTGACCAGGCAGATATCGACAATGAAGAGCTCGATTACAGTGGTGTAACCACAAAGCTTATACCTGGTGATATGAAATTCGAGGATGTAAATGGTGATGGTGAGATTGATGCGGATGACAAGGTCAGATTGGATAAAAACGATGTTCCCAACTTTAACTTCGGCGTAACTTTGAATTTCCAGTACAAGAATTTTGATCTTGTCGATTTTGGTCCAGGGTGCGGCAGGAGCGTTGCTTCCTTTCGGAACCGAATCCGGCGATATCGGAAATTACCTGCAAGTACAGTCATGACAATCGATGGACCATTGACAATCCAAGCAGCGCAGCACCCAAGATTGGCCATCCGCGGTGATACCTATTATACCGGCGGTAACTTTGGGGATAACACGTATTTCCTTTACAACAAGAATTACGTGCGCCTGAAAAACGTAGAGTTGGGGTACAATATCCCTGTTAAATTGCCCGAGAAAGTACTGTTGAGCAATTCTGCGAATTTACGTCAACGGACTTAACCTGATTACGTGGGACAAGTACAAGCTCTTTGATCCTGAGACGGACAATGGTAGCGGGCTCTTACTATCCTCAAGCACGAGTGATCAATACCGGTCTACGTTTAACTTTCTAACGAACGAATGCATATGAAAAAGATTATTAGCAATTGGATTATGCTTGCATTCATGGAGCTTCCTTTCTCGTGCAATACAGATTTCCTAAACACCACACCTCTCGACAGGGTTCCTGATGAAACAACCTGGAATGACGGACCGCTTTCGCAGGCTTTTGTATTCGGAATTTATTCCTACCTGGGGTATGGTGGCTTTGAAGAACAAATGCTCGCGGCCTATACAGACGAAGCAATGTTTACCCACGCGGGAAGAAGAATTGAAATTCACACGCAAGGTACCGAAAGTGCTTCAAACCTCGCCTGGACAAGTCCATACCTATGCATGGACGACACCGATGAATACCAACCGTGCCCCATGTGGGAAGCCATACGCTCAGCAAATGTTGCCATTGCGAATTTGCCTGATGCGCCTTTTACCGACTCCTGATAAGGACATTTTGCTAGGCGAGAGCTTATTTCCTGCGCGGCTATTATTATCATCAGCTGCTCCGGTTTTATGGAGGGTTCCCTATCATTGACAAGCCTTATGGACTTAATGAAGATTACACTATTGCCAGAAATACCTGGGAAGAATGTGTCAATTTTATATTAGTGATCTCGATCAGGCAGCACAATTGCTGGATGGAAAATCCACATCCCCAGGCCGTGGTTCGAAGATTGGCTGCACAGGCGCTTGAAGGCACGGGTATTCTTTATGCCGCGAGTGACCTTCATCGAACGCCTACTGCATCAGCAAAATCAACGTCTATTTCCGGCTATGCAGATATGGACCTGATTGGTTATCCAGCCGGTGACCAAACGGCACGCTGGCAGCTGCGAAGGATGCTGCTAAAGTTAGTTTTGGATGCAGGGATTGGCTATAAATTTAATCTTGCAGCTCCTGTTTCTGCTGAAGAAGGGAATTGATAATTATCGGGCTCTTGTCCATGGGCGGAGGAAGCGCTGTTGCCGATATGCTGCCGCCAGTCGAACTTATCTTTCAACGTACAGATACGGCGCTCTACACAGTAGAAAATGACTGGCCATTGGGAGGAATCCATTATGGTATCAATAATGGACCCAATGGTTATCATAACTGGGCCGGTAATACACCTATTCAGCAATTGGTAGATGATTATGAAATGATGGACGGAACCTAAATTTGACTGGAGCAATCCCGCACATAAAGCCGACCCATATGCTAATCGTGACCCCAGGTTTTATGCCACGATTCTTTATGATGGTGCCGACTGGAAACCACGCCCTTCAGATGTAGCTGGCTATCGATCCGGTTAACCAGATTCAAACAGGCTACTATGACAACGGTGCTGGAGGCATAATCAACGGTGTTGACACACGTGAATCGGCTATTGAAAACTGGAATGGAAGCCGTACACATTATTACACCTGTAAATTTATCGATCCGAATCCTGCGCTTGACAATCAATCTGATACCAGGTTGTTCCATGGCCATTCATCCGGTACACTGAAATGGTACTTAACTATGCCGAGGCTGTATTGAACTTGGTGAGGAAGCCGAAGCAAAAACCTGGCTCAACAAGATCAGATTCAGTGCCGGTATGCCTGCCATTACAGAAACCGGTCCCGCTCTGAAGAACCGTTACCGGAATGAACGAAGAATAGAGCTTGCCTATGAAGAACATCGTTATCATGATGCACGAAGGTGGATGATTGCCTGCCCAAACTTTGGGAAGAGGAATTAAGAGCATCAACGTCAATGCAACATTGAAGGCAGGAAAAACGCCACTTGTTCCTTACGGTATGATAAAACGGTATATGATTATACGTATACGTCGTACAAGATGAATACCTCGAACGAAACAAGAACATGGAACGATAAAATGTATTATAGACCTATCAGCAGAGATGAAGTTAACAAGAACAGTAAACTGATTAATAATCCAGGATACTAACCAGTTCTAAAATACCGTATAGTCAGAAAAGAATCTATCCCGATTTCTGGGATAGATTTTTTTCTTTCACTAAACCACGACCGTAATGCGAATGTGTAAAGGGTTGACAATTGGAGTAGGTGCTTTTGTAATGCTTATGATCGGCGGTTGTTATAAAGATTCCACGAAGAATGATTCTACGGATTCGTTATCGTCCGCTGCTATCACCACACCGCCGATGTTTACACTATTATCGGCAAGCAAGACCAATGTTAACTTTTCTAACACTCTGAATGAAGGACTGAACACAAACATCCTGATGTATGAGTATTTCTATAACGGTGGAGGGGTGGCTGCCGGTAGATTTTAATGGCGATGGGCTTGGTGACATTTATTTCACTTCCAACATGGGAAATAACAAATTCTACCTCAACAAGGGCAATATGCGATTTGAGGATATTACACAATGGCCGCCTGCAGGCGGAAGACAAGGTCCATGGAAAACCGGGGTAACTTTTACTGATGTCAATGGCGATAGCAGACTGGATATTTATGTATGTTATTCCGGAGCAGTAAGCGACGAAAACCGGGTAAACCAATTGTTTATAAATCAGGGAAACAACGAGAAGGGACATTCCGCTCTTTGCAGAAAAGGCAAAAGAATTTGGATCTGGCAAGCCAGGTGCCTACAGTAATCAGATCTATTTTTTCGATTATGATAAAGATGGCGATCTTGATCGCTATTCTGCTCAATCATAATCCAAAGTCATTGCCAGTCTTAATGAGGTAAGTACCGCTGAACTTCTTAAAAAGGATGATCCCCTAATGGGCATCAGACTATTAAGCAGTCAAAGGCAAGTTTGAAGACGTTACTAAAACAGCCGGAATAAGCGGATCAGCACTGACGTATGGACTTGGAGTTGGAGTTTCGGATTTGAATAACGATGGCTGGCCCGATTTCTATGTATCCAATGATTATGCAGTTCCCGATTATTTGTATATCAATAATCAGAACGGAACTTTTACAAATAAATTGCAACAGAAGCATCGGTCATAACAGCCAGTTTTCCATGGGAAATGATGTGGCTGATATCAATAATGATGGCTGCACCGGATATTTTTACACTGGATATGCTGCCGGAAGATAATCACCGGCAAAAACTCTTGCTGTCTCCTGATAACTATGCCAAATTTGATCTGAACCTGTACGCAACGGATTTTATTACCAGTACATGCGAAATATGCTGCAATTGAATAATGGCAATGGTACGTTCAGCGAATCAGGCAGATTGCAGGAATTTCCAATACTGACTGGAGTTGGGCCGCACTTTTTGCGGATTATGATAATGATGGCTGGAAAGATCTGTTTGTTACCAATGGATATTCAGGGATTATACCAATCTTGATTTTATCAATTACATGAATGAGTTTGTAAAGGAAAAAGGCAGGCTTCAGCGGGAAGATGTGATGGATATTATAAAAGAGATGCCATCATCCAATGTGGTCAATTATATTTTTTCAAAATAACAAGGATGCAGTTTTCAAAACAAAAACGACGACTGGGGAATCAATCAGCATTCAAACAGTAATGGAGCTGTTTATGCCGATCTTGATAACGATGGAGATCTTGACCTTGTTGTCAACAATATTAATCAGCCGGCATTTATTTACAGAATGAGTCCAGTAAGTATCCCGACAACCACTACCTGCAGGTCAAGCTTCAGGGCGAAGGACTGAACACACAAGGAATCGGTGCTAAAGTGACTATCAGTTCCGGAGGAAAGAAACAATATCTCGAGCAAATGTGCACGAGAGGTTATTTATCTTCCGTATCACCTGTATTGAATTTTGGATTAGATCAAGATGTGAAAGTCGATTCAATAGCGATCGATTGGCCGAGCGGCAAACGACAGATGCTGACAAATGTGGATGCGAACCAATTACTTACTCTCGAAGAAAAAAATGCTTCAGCAACGCGCAAAAATTCAATTGAACCATCGAAAACAATATTTAAGGAGGTGACTTCTCCCGTAACCTATCAACATCCGCGTTTATCGGTCAATCATTTTAAACGTCAACCGCTGTTGCTCAATCAGATGTCTTTTTCGGGTCCGTGTATGGTGAAAGGAGACGTCAATGCGGATGCATTAGAGGATGTATACGTGGGTGGAGGAAACGGAACGGCTGGCATCGTATTTATCCAACAAAAGGGTGGCAGTTTTTTAAGAAAAACTGTAGCCGCGTTTGAAGCAGACAAACAATACGTGGATGCGGACGCAGCTTTCTTTGATGCAAATGGTGATGGACATAACGACCTGTACGTCGCCAGTGGAGGATATCACACTTTTCAGATAGATGATCCGTTATTGCAGGACCGTTTGTACGTCAATGATGGTAAAGGGAATTTTACACGCCAACAAGACGCATTGCCGGCGATGTTGGTAAGTAAAGGTTGTGTAGCGGTGGACGACGTCAACAAGGACGGTCACATGGACGTGTTCGTCGGAGGTAGAGTAATACCCGGAAGATATCCTGAAACTCCGCGCGAGCTATTTATTGATCAACGACGGCCATGGAAAGTTTACGGATCAGATTTCCTCAATTGCACCATCGTTACAGAAACTGGGTATGATCTGCGATGCAGTGTGGGTGGATGTGAATAAGGATCAGAATAAAGATCTCGTTGTAGCAGGTGAATGGATGCCTGTCTCCACTTTTATAAACCAAGGCAACAAGCTTAATGATGAGACTGCGAAATATTTTCTAACCTTACACCGGATGGTGGAACAAAATTTTAGCCGGTGATTTTAACAACGACAACAACACCGACATAATCGTAGGAAACGTTGGAATTAATACACAGTTTAAAGCAAGTGATAGCGAACCGGTTGAAATGTATTATAAGGACTTTGACAACAACGGATCGTCGACCCAATCCTTTGCTTTTACATTCAGGGAAAAAGTTTTCCCGTATGTGACGCGTGATGAAATGCTGGAACAAATCGTGAGCTTTACGAAAACGCTTTACAACTTTTGCAAGTTATGCTGACGTAACCCTGCAGGATATTTTCAAACCTGAAGAACTTAGTGGGTCCGGCCATTTGAAGGTTAATCACATGGAAACCACTTTTTTTATCAGCGATTCGACGGGAAAATTTACGCCAACGTCGCTACCGGTTCAGGCACAATACGCTCCAGTGAATACAATTACGATTCTTGATTATCAACAACGACGGCAATAACGATCTGCTGCTATGTGGCAATAACAGTCATACGAAGATTAGACTGGGAAAATTCGATGCAAACTATGGAGTACTTCTCAAAGGGGACGGCAAGGGTGGATTTGAATACGTAGATCAAAAGGATCTCAGGGTTTCAGCTTCAGAGGTGATGTCAGAAGCGTTCTGGAGATCAATGATGTATTACTCTTTGGCATTAACGAACTATCACCAAAGGCCTATAGAATGAACCGATAAATTGGCTGTGCACTAATGGCGATAAGATGAAATACGCAGATTATTTGAAGTCCAGAATGAAAAGAAAGTCTTACGGTCTGGTCTCTGATTCTTTTGGTATGCATGTTTTTTGCAGGCTGCAACGAGGACCCTAGGCGAACCTTCAATGGTCAGGAAATCGCAAATGCCTGGGCAGACATGACATTGTATATTACGAAAACATACACCTTCTAACTCACCGACCTTCGCCTCTAGATGTTTTGGTTACATAGGCGTCACCATGTACGAATCCGATGTTCATGGATATTCCGATCATATTTCGTTGGCCGGTCAGTTAAATGGCCTTGATAAACTACCATTGCCTCAAGCAAGGTGTCGACTACAACTGGATTGTTTCACTGAATGCCGGGCAGGCGGAAATTCTGAGAAGCATCTACATTCAGACTTCGGATGCAAATAAGAGAAAGATCGATTCGCTTGAAACATTGTTTGTCGATCAGTTCAGGAACGATGATGTTGATGCGCAAATTATTGATCGATCCGTTCAATACGGCAAGTCAGTGGCTGCGGCGATATTCGAGTGGTCCAAGACAGATGGAGGCCATCGTGGCTATCTCCAAAACTTTGATAAGGCGTTAGTGCCACCAACTGCTCCTGGATCGTGGGAACCTCCGTTTGTATGGACAATCGTTCAGTCATTACCCATTACATCCACATTGGGGAAAGAACAGACCTTTTGTAAAACTCAATGCCGAACTGCCCACTCCGAAAATAATTTCGTATGACAAGCAGTCACGTTCTGACTATTACGCTCAGTTCAAACGTGTTTATGAAAAGAGCCAATCCTTAACGCAGGAAGAAAAGGAAACTGCACTATGGTGGGGAGATGATCCTGGTGAGACGTTCACACCACCTGGCCATTCCTATTATTTGGGAACACTTGTTCTGCGAAAGACTAATCCCGATTTAATTGTATGTGCTGAAACTTATGCGCGGATAGGCATCGCGGTAGCAGATGCTTTTATCAATTGCTGGAAGTGGAAGTATCAATTTTTCTCAGAAAGGCCCTCCAGTTTTATCAGTAGAAATATCGATGAACGCTGGCAATCGTTTTGGCCGGATCCGCCGTTTCCTGCGTTTCCTTCGGGCCACGCCACACAGGCAGCGGCCGTGGCAACTGTCATGATCGATTTGTTTGGATCCGAGATGACTATTGCAGACAGCGCTCATTGGAAACGTAATCGTGACGAGTTGCGCAATGTAGATTTTAAACCAAGGATATTTACTTCCTTCTGGCAAATTGCGGAAGAAACAGCGAACTCCAGATTTTATGGAGGGATACACTGTCCGATGGACAACGATATTGGATTGGCGGAAGGAAGCAAAATGGGTAAGAATGTCAATCTCTTGAAATGGAAGAAAGACGAAACTTATGCATCAACAAAAGAATAAGATGAACAAGTTGACGATTGCATTCTCGATAGTCCATTGACGATCGCTATTTTGTCCATTGATGTTAATGGTCAGCAGACTTTTAAAGATATCACGGCTGAATCAGGAATTCAGTCACCAGTTTGTTGTGTACGAAGGAATGTTCGGTGGCGGTGCCTGCGTATTTGATGTTAACAATGATGGATTCGAAGACCTTTACATTACGGGAGGAATGAACGATGATGTCCTCTATCTGAATAACGGCGATGGAACGTTTAAAAATATCTTTAAGGATTCGGGTCTGGATATAACCTCTCATTATGTTACCCAGGGCGTTGCAGGAGCCGATATCAACAAGGATGGTTGGGTTGACCTCTTTATTACAACGATCACCACCAAAGACAGCGTAAAAACTATTCCCCGCGCGGAGAATCTTGTTATTTCTGAATAATGGAAATTCAACATTCAAAAATGTAACGGAGGAGTATGGACTGAAGGATCTCATTTCTTTCAGCATGGGAGTAAGCTTCGGCGACATCGACGCCGATGGATACCCGGACGCATACATTGGCAACTACTTTCAGGACTATGATGGCCAGCTAAGCGCGATAAATGATGCAACGATTGTAAACGCCAATGCGACGTCAAAGGGATACCTGCTTCGAAATGTGAATGGCGAGTATTTTTCAAATGTCTATTCGGATTATGGACTTTCGCATAAAGGATTCGGGTTTGGAGGTACGTTCACTGATTTTGATAATGACTATGACCTGGACCTGCTCGTTAACCATGATTTTGGTTACAAGGCGACTCCGAATGTTTTTCTTCAAAATGAATATCCAAACAATGAATTTATAAACAAGGCGAAAGACGCTTGCCATGGATCTTAAAATCAACGCAATGGGTACCGCTATGGGCGATTACAATTTCGATGGCTTTTTGGATTATTATGTGACGAACATTCGCTTTAACCGCTTTATGGTGAGCCAGGGCGCAGGCAAACCATACGTTGACAAGTCGAAAGAACTTGGTATGGGTTATGTTTCCATCAGCTGGGGAACAAACTTTGCGGATTTTGATCACGACACTGATCTCGATCTGTTCGTTGCGAATGGCGATCTCAATCCCAACGACGTTCCGATGGCGGACTATTATTTTGAAAATAACAACGGAATTTCACCGAAAAAGCTCCTGTGGTTGGCCTAAATGACTATGGTTTGGGCGTGGTTCGGTTGTATTTGATATGGATAATGATGGCGACCTTGATCTTTTGGTCGTCAACCAAAAACCGGTGCTTAATTATCCGGTTGCTTCAGAAACTCATCTTTACCGTAATGATTCAACCAACGGGAACTGGCTGAAGGTCGTGTTAAAAGGTACTGATGCCGATACTCATGGAATTGGTTCTCGAGTTGAAATTGTTGTAGGCAAAATCAAAATGATTCGCGAGATTGATGGTGGATCAAGCCATCTGTCGCAGAACTCAACCATTGCACATTTTGGACTGGGAACAGCGACAGCGATCGACTCCGTTATTGTAACTTGGACCGGCGGAAAGAAGCAGATATTGACGAATCAACCCGTCAATAAATTGATTACAATTATTGAGGTGCCCGGTGAAAAGGAAATAAAAAGGCGATCGTGGGAGTTGTGCTTGGTCGATGCTGATGGCGATAGTGCTCGTAAGATATTTTGTAACCAAACGCAAAAAGAAATCAATCAACCTGATCTTCTTTAAACGCCTGTAAATAACGACTATAAAAATTTATATTACTATGAAAAATGAACTGGAAGCTCTTCAAGAAGAAGTGCCTTAAAAAAAATCGCAGGGACAACAGCTGTGGCTGTTATTGGTTCCTCATTATCGAACAGACTTTCTGCTGCTGAATCCAATATGGATAGTGACTTAAAAGGAAAAGTAAATCATTCCGTCTGCAGGTGGTGCTATAACAGTATACCTCTGGAGGATCTGTGCAAAGCTGCAAATGAAATAGGCTTAACCTCGATTGAATTGACTGGCCCGGATGAATGGCCGATTCTTCAAAAGTATGGCCTTACGTCAGCAATGCCATGGGGAGCAGGTAAGGGTATCGTTGATGGATTCAACAACCTGCAGCTTCACGATGAACTTGTGAAAAGCTATACTGAGGTGATCCCAAAAGCCGCCGCCGCCGGGTTGACACAGATCATTTGCTTTTCAGGTAATCGAAAAGGACTTGACGACGAAAAAGGTATAGAGAACTGCGCTATCGGATTGAAAGAAAATAATGCCAATAGCCGAAAAATATAAGGTAACAGTGGTGATGGAATTGCTGAACAGCAAAGTCGATCATAAGGATTACCAATGCGATCACACGGCGTGGGGTGCCGCATTGTGCGACAAGGTTGGATCGGACAGGTTTAAGCTCTTTATGATATCTATCATATGCAGATCATGGAAGGTGACGTGATTGCCACGATCAAAAAATATCAGAAATACATCTCGCATTATCATACCGGCGGAGTACCGGGCCGAAATGAAATTGACGACACCCAGGAATTAAATTATCCTGCCATTATGAAGGCTATCCTGGAAACGGGTTATAAGGGATATGTGGCGCAGGAATTTATCCCCAAACGAGAAGACAAAATCGCATCGCTCAAGCAGGGCGTACACATTTGTGACGTAGCCTAGAAAACAAGAGTTTATTCAGAGATATACCTTCAGCTCAAACAAGTTGAGATGCCCCTGTCATAGGTTGCCCCTGGCTATGCTTATCAATTGCCACGAGCTTAAGCTCGTGGTAATTGATGCTTAAACTCATTGGGCTTTAGCCCAAATGGACAGTCTCTTAGGAAGAGCCTGTTATTTTCGCCCGCGCTTCCTGGAGATGCTAAGCATATATCGTGAGTTATGAATGGGAGACGATCGATTGTTGCAAATTCTAATACTTACAGGGACGAAGATTGCATTTAAGTCCCTTTCAGGGGATTTAGGGGTTTGTAGTATTTCGCTTTTTAGAAATAAATGTTTTTTATACATTTATAAACCACCTTAAACCCCAGACCATGAATTTTGCCAGAACAGCCCTGATTCTATTGTTCATGATTGCCGGAAGACTTTTTGCTCAGTCTACGGATAACCGCATCATCGCCAGCCCTGAGTTGAGCAAGCATACTATCAGTCGTCATATTTATGGACATTTCTCCGAACACCTTGGAAGATGTATCTACGGAGGATTTTTCGTGGAAGAAAATTCATCGATCACCAATACACGAAGGATTCGAACTGATATTGTTGATGCACTGCGTAAGATCAACATACCGAACCTCCGTTGGCCTGGTGGATGTTTTGCTGACGAATATCACTGGAACGATGGTATCGGAGACCGGGCAAACAGACCGAAGATGATCAATACGCATTGGGGTGGCGTTGTGGAAGACAATAGTTTTGGCACCCACGAATTCCTGGACCTGTGTGAACTCCTGGGGACTGAACCATACATATGCGGAAACCTCGGTAGCGGAACGCCAGAGGAAATGTCGAAGTGGGTTGAGTATCTGAATTTCGATGGAGTAAGTCCAATGGCAGACCTTCGCAAAAAGAATGGACATGAAAAACCGTGGAAGGTACAATTCTGGGGTGTGGGAAATGAAAACTGGGGATGCGGCGGAAACATGACTGCGGATTACTACGCTGATCAATACAAGCGTTACGCAACTTATGCAAGAAGCTATGGCGATGCACGCCTGATGAAAATTGCCGGAGGCGCGAACTCATTCGACTACAACTGGACTGAAGTCTTGATGAAGAAAATACCGCTGCAAATGATGTGGGGCATTTCACTTCACTATTATACAATACCAAAAACATGGGAGAGCAAAGGTTCCGCAACAAATTTTGAAGAACGCGAATACTTTTCCGCCATGAAGAACTGCCTTAAGATGGAGGAATTGGTAACGAAACATTCTGTAATTATGGATCGATATGATCCTGATAAGCGTGTAGCTCTGGCGGTAGATGAATGGGGTATCTGGACTGACGTTGAGCCAGGCACCAATCCCGGATTTCTCTATCAGCAAAACAGCCTTCGCGACGCGCTCATAGCGGCGTCTACTCTCAATATTTTTAATAATCACTGCGATCGCGTAAGAATGGCGAACCTCGCTCAAACCATCAACGTGCTGCAGGCGCTGATCCTCACGGATAAGGAAAAAATGCTATTGACTCCGACCTATCATGTGTATGACCTGTACCAGGTTCACCAGGACGCCACGCTGATTCCTCTTACCATCAAGTCCAAAGATTATACGTTCGGCGGTGAGAAACTTGCGGCTATCAATGCCTCTGCCTCTCAGGATAAAGCAGGTAACATCAATATCTCAATCGTCAATATTGATCCTGTTAATTCGATCGACCTTCAGTTGGACGTGCCCGGAACTGCTTCCCATTCGTTATCTGCCCAGGTGATTACAGCAGATAAATTCACTGACCACAATACGTTTGATAAACCCGGTACCGTCAAACCCGCCACTTTTAATGGCGCAAAAAAATCGAAGGAATCATTAACTCTTAAATTGCCCGCGAAATCAGTCGTCGTGGTGAAGCTGACGAAATAAGGGTTATGAGTTATGAGTTAGGAGTTATGAGTTGGGCATGTGATGAGTGACAGGATGCGTCGACCTGCCATCGGCGATTGGTAACGTGCACTATCGTAGTCACACCCGCACTCACACACTAACTACACTCTAACTCTAACTCTAACTTCTAACTCCACCACGGTAGGGGTAGTTCAATGTCATCAACAGAGTTAACAATAAGGTCAGGCTTGAATGCGTATTTCTGAAGCTCTTCATTCTTCGAAATTCCGGAAAGAACGAGGATAGTGTGATATCCCATTTGCACACCACCCTGGATATCTGTGTCCATAGTATCTCCGATCACGGTAGTTTCAGCCGTTTCAAGACCTATAAACTTGCGTGCAGATCTCATCATTACCGGCCCCGGCTTACCGACCACGAATGCCTTGATTCCGGTCGCTTCTTCGATCATTGCTGTAGTTGCCGCAATGCCAAGGTTATTCCACCCTTTTTTCTTTGGCGATGGATCGCGGTTAGTGGTTATGAACTTTGCGCCGGCCAGAATCATGTCGACAGCCTTCTGGACCATTTCAAGAGTGAAGTTGCGCCCTTCCCCCAGCACGACAAAATCGGGTTCAGATTCGACTAACGAAAGGCCATGATCGTGCAGACTGTTTAACAATCCTCCTTCACCTAATACGTACGCGGTTCCCTTGGGCACCTGGCTGGAAAGGAACTTGGAGGTGGCCATTGCACTGGTATAAATGTGATTTTCAGTGACTTCTATACCCAGCCGTTTAAGCTTTCTGACCGCATCCAGCGGCGTTCGCTGGCTGTTATTCGTCATGAACGCAAAGGGTATCTTTTCCTTGAGAAGGCGGGCAATAAAGGTGTCAGCTCCCGGTATGAGGAAGTCTCCACCGTAAATAACGCCATCCATATCGATCAGTAGACCATGTGTCATCGGAAAGGCTTGTATTAACGATTCTTAAGCCATGAAGCAATATAGAAAAACACTAAAAACTAGTGGCCATTTCTTTGCTACTTTGAAAAAAGAAGATCATTTTAGTTCGTTAAATCGTATGCGCTTGTTCAATGTCCTATTCCTTTTTGGAAGCATGACAGCTGATATGAATACGAAACGTTACCGTCCTAAACCGCTGAACTTTGATGCAACAGAAACTACTGCCTACAGATTACATCGTATTCCTCATCTATTTCCTTGTAGTAGCCGTCTATGGTTACTGGATTTATAACAGAAAGAAAAAAGCCGTCACGGACTCGAAGGACTTCTTCCTCGCTGAAGGCGCCCTGACCTGGTGGGCTATTGGTGCGTCCCTTATTGCCTCCAATATTTCAGCCGAACAATTTATCGGAATGTCCGGCAGCGGCTTTAAAATGGGGCTCGCCATTGCAACCTACGAATGGATGGCTGCCGCTACCCTTATCATCGTTGCAATTTTCTTCATCCCAGTATATCTGAAGAATAAGATATACACGATGCCCCAATTCCTCCACCAACGCTATAACGGCACGGTAGCCATGATCATGGCAGTGTTCTGGCTGTTGCTTTACATTGTAGTGAACCTGATGTCGATACTTTACCTGGGAGCGCTTGCGATCAGCGGTATCTCTGGCCTGAATATCTACCTCTGTATTTTCTTGCTGTCAATATTTGCTATTGGTATCACACTGGGAGGGATGAAAGTGATAGGCTACACTGACGTAATCCAGGTCTTTTTCCTCGTGCTTGGGTGGTCTTGTAGCGACCTATATTGCTCTCAATCTTGTGGCTGAAAAATCGGGGCAGCAAGGAATATCTCAATGGGTTTTCCCTGCTTACAACGCAGGCGAATGATCACTTCCATATGATCTTTAAGAAAGAGGATTCCAATTACATGGATCTGCCGGGTCTTACAGTACTGATTGGCGGGATGTGGATAACAAACTTAAATTATTGGGGATGTAATCAGTATATCACGCAACGGGCACTAGGCGCCGACTTACCAACCGCACGTAATGGAATTTTGTTTGCTGCTTTCTTGAAATTGTTGATGCCGGTTATTGTCGTGATCCCGGGTATCGCCGCATATGTGTTACACAGACAAGGAATGTTTCAGGTTGAAATGCTGGATTCAAAAGGTTATGTCGATGTAAATAAGGCCTATCCTTCTTTACTAAACCTGTTACCCGTAGGGTTAAAAGGACTATCCTTTGCCGCACTAACCGCGGCAATAGTTGCATCGCTTGCAGGTAAGGCGAATAGCATCGGTACGATCTTTACACTTGATATTTATCAAGAAAGCATTTGACCAGGGAGCAAGCGAGAGAAAACTTGTTAATGTGGGCAAGATAGCTGTGATAGTCTCAATGATATTGGCGGTGATTCTTTCGCTATTGGTAGGAGAGAAGTTGATGGGTGAAGGTAAACAAGGATTTCAGTACATCCAGGAGTATACAGGATTTGTGTCACCGGGTATATTCGCGATGTTCATCCTTGGATTCTTCTGGAAGCGCACGACATCTAATGCGGCGTTGTTTGCAACGATCGGAGGTTTTCTGTTTTCACTCTTCTTTAAAGTGTTACCGCAGTTTGCGGACCTTTCATTCCTGGCTCCCGCCGGCTTCTCAAAAGATAACGGCCTCGGAGTGTATGAAATACCATTCCTCGACCGTATGGGTTTTGTTTTCATTCTCTGTGTCATTGGAATGTCGATAATCACGAACATTGAAAACAGAAGAGGAATTAAACCGAAAGGACTGGAAATTGATAGATCAATGTTCAAACTGCATCCTTCGTTTGCTGCGGGTTCGCTTCTTGTGTGCGGAATTCTTGCAGCGCTTTATATAATATTCTGGTAAGATTTTTTTTAAACGAGAGAAGGCGGGCCTGGACGTAAATCCGGCCCGTTTTTTTGAACGGTGTCGAGTTTACAATTGCAGCAGCAATAGATGTTGCTTCCCCATCACATACCTTTCGTCATTCGACATTCGGCGTTCGACATTCACTGATCCAGTTGACGGAACTATCTAAACAAATCCGCTTCAAATTCAGAAAGTATTTGTCCTTTTTTGTGGTTAAGTGATCCCTAGATTTCGGTCTTCAATGAGTCGAATATGTAATGTCGACCTCTGAATTTCGATTGAAGTGCAGAATCAAGTTTTTATTTTTGAATTTTTGATCGCGGTTCCGATGCTTTTGGCAAAGATTGATATCAATTCATTACTTTCCACAAGAGCCATCGTCAATCGCTCACTATTTGTGTCGATGTAATTCATTCTGCTTAGGATTTTCAAACAATTATATGTTTCGCGCAGTTCTTTCAACGGCAGCCTCATTTTGTGAATAAAATCCTTTCGTGATTCAGAAGATTGTGCCTCACCATACATCAAAGTTGGGGCTGTACCTGATCGGATAATTTGATTGGCTAAATGATTTGTTCCTTTATTGTCCGGTAGGCAATCAACAATTTCAAGGATTAATACACTGTAATTAATAAGCCGTTCTTCCAAATCATATTTCATGGCCAACGAGTTTCAGTTTTATTAATGTTTTGACCGTCTTGGTGCCGAATGGAAGTTCAATTAAAAGAAAAATTGTGAAGTTCAGATATCAATCTTGTTTCGGAAAACCTGACAATCTTCTTTCCTTGGAATATCCGCGTCTAATACGACTTTAATCATTCGAAATTTGACGTTCATGCAACTTTCAAAACAAACCCGCTTCAGCATCGTCGCCTTCTTTGTAGCTAAATAATCCCTTCTATTTGGTCAATGTCGAATTTCCAATGTCGAACTCCGAATTTCGATTGAAAGTCCCTCTAATCTTTGTGTCGTTGGGTTGAATTTTATCTCGATTGTTTGGACATAAGCTGTTAATGGCGCTCGTTGTTTGACTAACGTCACCCATGTTGGTAAACTTTCGAAAGTGAACGAATTACACGTGTGGTTCGCCCGGTCATCCCTCATTAGACGCTATATAAACTGCAAATACTTCACCTCTAAGGTGTGATTCTTTTCAATGGGGATTTGCCAAGATTTGGTATTAACAAATCATTAACAAAACCAACCTATGAAAAGAGTTCTACTGGTCATCTTTATGATGGGCGCATCATTTTTTGCTGCGGCCCAGGAACATGTAGTTTCCGGTAAGGTCACGGCAGCCGACGATGGCTCCGCATTACCGGGTGTAAACGTTGTGTTGAAGGGTACAACTTTCGGAACTGTTACGAACGCCGAAGGTACTTATCGACTCACGCTTCCCTCGTCTGGAGGGATACTTGTATTCTCGTTTATCGGTTTGCAAACACAGGAGGTATCTGTCTCCGGGCAGTCTACCATTGACACTAAACTGACAATGGATGTTACGCAACTTTCAGAAGTTGTCGTTACCGGCGTTGGGCGTTGCAACTGACAAGAGAAAACTTGCTATTTCTGTTGAATCCGTTTCCGGTGACAGACTTCCTTCCATACCTAACGCATCAATCGACCAGGCACTGGTAGGAAAGATCGCAGGTGCGCAGATCATGTCCGCATCGGGTAATCCTGGCGCGCCGGTAAGTATTCAACTTCGTGGTATCAACACGTTGTCGGGAGGTACGCAGCCATTGATAATGGTTGATGGTGTTGAAATGCGTTCTACTTCACTCAACTCGCTGGACCTTAATAACGTCGAACGCATCGAAGTAGTGCAAGGCGCATCGGCTGCAACTATCTATGGTGCACAAGGCGCGAATGGCGTTATTCAAATCTTTACTAAAAGGGGAAAACTAGGTCCGATACGTATCGATGCTTCCGCGCGTACCAGTGTAGATGAGGTGTTAAATATTGGTGATATGCATCAGCCGTTCAATCACTCTTTTACTACAGATCCGAGCGGAAATATCCTCGATAACAATGGAGGTCTTCTCACTCAGGATGATCTTGGCTTGTGGGGACAAGCAAACTGGGAAAATGGTCCCGGTGCGCTGAACAATAAGCCTTACATCGGGAACGTCAGCTACCACGATCACCTGGATCAGACGTTCAGAAGCGTAAAGACGTCAAACTATAGTGTGAGTCTTTCGGGAGGAAAGGAAGCTTCGGACTACGCATTTACTTTCTCCAAGCTTGTTCAGGAATCGGTGGTTCAGGGAACACTTGACCGTAATAACTTCACTACGAATATCGGTGTGGATCTCTTCAAAAATTTGAAGTTCAGATCGATCACTCAATTGGTCTATACAGATAACTCCGTCAACCCATATTACGTCAATAGCGCTCCGATTTCGTCTGCAATGTACACCTATCCTTTTGCGGACCTCGAATACAAGGATGCGGATGGTAATTATACGTATACTTTCGGAGGAGCCGGAGCAAATAATAATAACCCATTATACTTTAACCAGTATCAGGCATTCGATAACAAAAGCATCGATATAATTCCAACCTTAAATCTCCACTATACAGCAAACAAAATCTTTGAGCTGGATTATAAGATTGGATTAAACTATTCAGTGAACAATTTTGCAAGGAACACACAAAACCAGGAGGGGAATGCGTCTTCGGTTGAGAACAACAGCTTCATTGGAGAATCGTTGGCCGGAGGTTTCAGCAAATCGAAAACCGATGTATTCAACATTAACTCGCTCATTACAGGAGTAGCAAAGGTTGACTTCGCTAAGGACCTGGGAATGAATTTCCCTTTGGTATCCACAACCCAACTCGCTTTTGACTGGAGGAAGAGTAGCTTCCATCGTGGTTATTCAATATTTACCGGACTTCCTTCTTATTCCACCATTGACGACATCAATGGCGCCCAGGGTTCTTCGAATAGCAGTAGCGAATATGAAGATCTGTTTATAACGTATGGATATCTCATTAACCAACGTTTCGAATACAAAGACCTGGCGGGTATATCGGGAGGGTTCCGTTCTGACTATAGCTCAACTTACGGAGATGCAAAATCACCATTCACGTTCCCCCGTGGTGATGCGTTCCTTCGCTTGTCCAAAATGGGTTTCTGGAGCGGACTATCTTCTTTTATCCCTGAATTCAAATTACGAGCTGCGTATGGCGAAGCAGGTATCCAGCCCGTGGGTTATTTGCTGGATGCTTCCCGCGATCTGGCTGGCCCGGTACCTAACCATTATTTAAGAACGACAACATTCAAAACAGGGACCGTAGACAATGGTGCTTATATTTACAATAACCCTACCGTTGCAAACTCTGCCTTGAACGTTGAGAGGACAACAGAATTTGAATATGGATTTGACTTTGGGATTGCACCTTTTCAAAACGGCGCATGGCTGAACTATATATCTGCAAGCGCTTCTATCTGGAAGAGACAGAGCGAGGGTGTGGTTTGGCAACGAACACAACCTGTATCGAACGGATCTGAAACCATATGGGACAATTACATCGACCTTGAATCCAATGGTGTTCAGTTTTCTCTGGATGCCGACATCTTTACAGGCGACAATTTCAAATGGGATCTGACCACAAACTTTGGCAAAACTATATCCAAGCTTTTGAGCACAGCAGATGGAAAAGATATTCCATTGGTATGGGCAAACGCAGCGACGTATACGCTGAAACCAGGGGAGCAAATAGGAACCGTGTACGGATACAAGGCACTCACCAGCATCGATCAAAAGGATACTCAAGGTAATTTCTATCTGGATCAGACAAGTGCCGCCAACTATGAGCTCGTAGATGGAAGGGTAGTGGACAAAGCCTCGAAACGGGTACAGTTCACACCGGATAAGTATTTCCTGGGTAATACAACACCGAAGTTTAATATGGCCTTTATTAACAACTTTAGCTACAAGGATTTTCTCACAGTATCGGTTCAGATAGATTGGGTGTCCGGCTCAAAGACATACAATCAAACAAAAGAATGGATGTATTCAGAAGGTCTGCACAACGACTATGACAATCCTATCACGATCAACGGTGAGACGGGAGCGTGGACTGCATATTATAAGAGTTTCTATGATGCTTCAGAAGCAAACGGTACGAAGGATTACTTCCTTGAAAACTCATCTTTCGCACGGCTTAGAAATATATCCATCGGTTTTGATTTTGCCCGATTCTTCGAGATGAAGAACTTAACGAGACTGCAGTTGGTCGTTTCCGGAAGGAACCTTTATACGATGACAGACTATACCGGAATGGATCCTGAAGCCAGCCAGAACACATCCGGTGGAGGTACCACCTCCGCTGCGCCTCAGGTAGCTACACAAAGGGGCTTGGACTATTGGTCTTATCCAAACTTTAAGTCTTTCCAGGTTGGTCTTAACGTTTCATTCAACTAAAAGAATTTCAACTATGAATAAAAGGATATATTATTTCGCAATGTGCTTCCTCCTGTTGGTCTCACAGGCGTGTAAAGATGAACTGACAGAAGTCACCAATAAAAATGAACCCTTAGAAGCTGCGCTCGGAACGGAATCAGGATTGGTCGCTTTTGGAAAAGGAGGTACTTATATAAGTGGAATAGGAAATTACTATGCCTCGGTTGATGATCAGCTTGGCCCGAGAACAGGTAAGAACCTTGGATACCTTACTGTACAGATATATGGTCTTCACGAGTCTATGGGTGATGTTATCTATGTCCCCTGGGGTAACCAAAGCTTCAGATACGCGGATAACCCAACAGACTTTACGCTCGACGACGGAAGCCTCCACACAAACCCCATCGGTCATCTCGCAACCATATGAGCTTCGCTTGAGAAATGACCGTGCGTACGGCGCGGCAAATACTTTTCTCATGGAATGGACCCAGTTATATTTCATGAATAACTCCATGAATTTAATGCTGTCAAAAATCGATGAGGCGTCATACGCAGGCGACGCGGATACAAAGAAAAAGACACTACGCGCATGGGCATATTGGTGGAAAGGTTATGCATATTCAAGGATCGGTTCGATGTACATCGCTGGTGTTATTACCAACGAGCCAAATACGACCAACTCGGACTTCGTTACCAATACTGAAATAATTGCCGAAGCCAACGCGAATTTTGATAAAGCACAGGCAGAGTTGGAAAGCATCTCGGATCTCAGCACTTACTCCGGAGTTTTGGGGCTGATTATTCCCGGTTATTGCCAGCAGGGTAAAGGAGGCATTCCGTCCCCGGATCAGTGGATCAGGAATTTGAACACAATGAGAGCCCGAAACCTGCTCGTCAATACCCGCGTGAAAGATATGACTACCGCTGACTGGACGACATTACAAGATCTTACTGACAATGGGGTAAGGTTAACGGACCCTGTGTTTGTGGTGAGAACAACAGAGGACTTCAGTCGTTCGGTGATCGATCCCAACTTTGGATCAGTTGCTGCTTACTCTGCAACTGAAGATGGACAAACATTTTATGTGAGCGAAAGACTTGTTCAGGATTTTCGCCCTGGAGACAAACGGTTTGAAAATAACTTTGAGCTGATGGAATCACCAATTGTATATCAGAGAGGAAGAGGTTTAGGTTTCGGAACACGTTTTTATCTAGTTGACGGTGGAAAGGATATGCCTGGCGTCTTTACGTACGTTCATACGCTAGAGTACGGTGCGGATGACACTTACATTGCCGGCTCTTTCGAAGAAAACGAACTTATGAAGGCGGAAGCAAGAATTCAGCTTGGCAATATTTCAGGTGGCACCAGTCTGATTGACGCCGTTCGCGCTCTGCAGGGTGCAGGCCTGGCACCGCTTGGTGCGTTGTCAAAAGATGCTGCATTGGAGGAGTTGAGGACAGAAAGAAGGATTTCATTATTGTTCCGCGGATTAGCCTTCTACGATGCCCGGCGAATGGGTATACTTGATGACAAGAGCAAAGGAGGCGGAAGATCAAATGCTGTAGTGCTTTCCAACTTCACCGGCTCGATGGTGGTGAATACGGACGCGTTTATCAATTATAATTATCTCAGCTACTTTGATGTGCCAATGAATGAGCTCGAGTTCAATTCTCCTGCTCTGGGAAGCGCACCAGTAGTTGGACCTGAATAGAATTCAGTTTAATTCAACGAAACGCCCTGTCCTTTATCGAGCAGGGCGTTTTTGTTTTTTCTTATTTCCTGAGAACAAGTAACTTTAATGTATGAACAGGATCGACCGTCTGACCGCTATTCTTATTCATCTGCAGACAAAACGTGTGGTGAAGGCTGAAGAGATTGCTGAACGTTTTGAGATGAGCCTCCGAACGGTTTACCGCGATGTAAAGGCGCTGATGGAAGCTGGCGTGCCCATTGGGTCAGAGGCGGGAAAAGGATATTTTATCGTTGATGGATATCATCTTCCACCGGTAATGTTTACGCAAGATGAGGCAAGTGCAATGCTGCTTGCGGGGAAGTTGGTTGAAAAAATGACGGACAAGTCAATAAAGACAGCTTTTGAATCGGCTTTGCTCAAGATAAAAGCAGTACTGAGCGATTCAGGAAAAGATCATCTTGAGGATCTGTACTCGCACATTGAAGTATTAAGGTCGCCCCGGGAGGAGTATCAGTTTCCAAATAATTTCCTGACGGATATTCAGCGCGCAGTTGTTGAAAAGGACGTTGTCCATCTGGAATACTTTAGTAACAACGATGAACTCACCTCTCGTGATGTTGAACCAATTGGATTGTTTCACTATGGTGCAGCCTGGCATCTTATAGGATGGTGCCGGCTGAGAAACGGTTATCGTGATTTCAGGGCTGATCGTATCAAAAATCTGACGTGGCCTGGAATCAAATTCGATTCGCGCAATCTCTTAAGCCTGCAGGAATATTTAACAACCGTCGTACAGGGTAACCGTGAAGTCGAAAAAGTTACTGTGCTTTTTGATGCTAAGGTGGCCAAACACATCAGGCAGAGTAAATACCTGTACGGTTACGTGTCCGAGGAAGTGTTAGACTCAAAGGTTCGTATGCATTTTCTTTCCGCTTGCCTCCATTCCTTCTGCAGATGGTTGTTGATGTTCGGAAGTAATGTTGAAATTGAATCGCCTGAAAAAGCCAGGGAAATTCTTATGGAGCTGGTGGATGAGTTGAGCACTCACCATTTACGTCAGCCAATCCTTCATTAATGTCAGTATGTACTCAGGAACTCCAGACACTTGAGCCACGAGTGTGTATTGCGATTCACTGTTCCATCACCCCGCCAGCCCTATCCTTATACCTTATACCTTATACCCTATTTCCCTATTCCTAAAGGTAACTTAGCCACCAATAGTTGTGGGTGCTTTTGAATTCGTTGTATTTCTTGCAAATGGGATAACACGCTAATACAACGCCAATCCAAACGACATATACCCAGGATAAGGAAACGCCAGTGTTCGGTGGTATTCCTCCAAATCCTTTGCTGAAATGAAAATCAATCTCGGAAAATGACTGTCCCGTAGTGATCATCAGTAATATCAGCGAAAGAAAATGAGCGAGGTAAAAATGAAGTATGAAATAGAAAAGCGGAACGCGGCCGAAGACAATCAGTGGCTTTACATTCAATGCTCGTACTCTCTCCATCAACCATAACAACAGGAACGTGAGTCCTAGAGTCATCAATGTAAAAAGTAGCGACACCGGGGTTTTTGTACAGTTAAGGAAGCTCATTATGGTAAACACGGCGTTCTTTTGAGGGGCCCAGGGCGCCGGATCACCATACACATTCAGAAAACGAAGCAGGATAAAAAGAGCAATCGATAATATGCCTGCCCTTAGGAGATACGTTGAACGAATTCGCGGATCAAGATCCCTTGCGAACCAACGGGCAATTCCATATCCAGTTAACATGATCCCCAACCATGGGATCAGTGCGTAACCAACGAGAAAGAACCGGTCAGGTGAAACCTGCAGCAACCCGCTTTGATTAAGAAACGTCCACGCTGCAAATCCGGTGTCTCCCGGTTGCAGCCTCATACCATCAAATGCATTGTGTCCAAATACAAGTATCAACCCAATAATTAATACGGCACGTTCACCTAAATGGATTAATGCGGACAAGACTACCATCGATAAGCCGATCACCCAGATCACCAGGAACAACGTAAAATCGTAGTAGAAGTTGAATAGGAGACCGAACCGTACTACGGTATGTTCAAGGACGATGAGCCATAAACCTCGCGTTAGTAGTTGAATGGATAACTCGCTCTTGGATTTTTTCTCCAAATTTAATCTTGCTGACACTCCGGATAAGAAAACAAATGTAGGGGCACAAATGTGAGTGATCCAGCGGGTAAAGAACACATGCCGCGGATGTGCGCGTCAGATCAGTTGGAGTGAAATTGAAAGCGTCAATGTGGAAGTAGTCACGAACATGGTCCAGAGCCATGATCACCATCACTAATCCGCGCACGGTGTCGATCGAGGAGATGCGCGCTTTCTCTACAAGTACGCCGTTGGAGATTGTGACCATTGTATTACTCTTGACACGGATTTTATGATCTTTGTGTCGTATGAAGAGTGAAAATAAGGCATTGGATCTGAAAAAATTCAACCAGGTATCAAAAAACAGGGCGGACGATAATAAAAAATTTCTTCAACGCCTGAAGTCAAAAGATCCGCGGAAAGTTGATGATGCCTTTCATAAGACGCATGAGGATGTCTTTGAAGTTATTGATTGCCTTACTTGTGCGAATTGTTGCAAAACCACAAGTCCCATTTTTTATCCAAATGATATCGACCGAATCGCTAAATCGCTGAAAACAAAACCTGGTGAGTTTATTGAAAAATATCTCAGGATTGACGAAGACAATGATTATGTATTGAAGTCTTCACCCTGTCCTTTCCTGCATGATGATAACTATTGTGGGATTTATGATGTCCGGCCCAAGGCATGTCGTGAATATCCTCACACGGACCGGAAAAAGATGGTTCAGATTACAGACCTTACTTATAAGAATACTTTGGTCTGTCCCGCTGTGTTGGAGATCGTTGAGCGGCTCAAAAATATTGTCGTATAATAAAAAAAGTGCGAACCGGATGATTCGCACTTTACTATAAGTTCAAGAAATAAAGATCAGGCTACCTGGTTTTGAAGCTTCTGCGATAGAACCGATTTAGGCACTGCCCCAACTTGTTTGTCAACAATTTGACCGCCTTTAAAAACCAACAATGTCGGGATGCTACGAACACCGAATCTCGCCGTAACCGCTGGGTTTTCGTCAACATTCAGTTTTCCAATAACCGCTTTACCTTCGTAATCACCTGCTAATTCTTCGACAACAGGACCGATCATCTTACAAGGTCCACACCACTCGGCCCAAAAATCAACAAGCACTGGCTTATCAGAGTTTATAATCTGATCGAAATTTGCATCGTTTAGTTCAATCGTTTTTCCCATTAGAGTATATTTTTTAATAGTTCAGTATCAGTCCAACGCAAAGGTATACGTTTTAGTTCAAAGTTGGCAGTCCCATAGACTTTCTCCTTTAAAACACCACGGCAACCTCGATTTCGCCAGCTTTCTTCATTTGTTTTACCATTTCATTCACGGGACTTACCCGGAACTTTCGCGACAACAGTTCGAGGTTTATGTTTTCTCCAGCATCCTGGATCTTGAGATACAATGGTGTATTGCCTGTGTATTCCTGGCATACATCCTCGATACGCCCGATCATTTCTTTAGTGATATCGTTTGCGTTGATCCTTAGTTGAACTCCCTTGCTTCTCTTTATCCCGAGTTCATTCAGTAGATCAATACTTCTGATCTTGAACTCAAGGTTTTGTTGTCCCCAGGTATTCCGTACGCCAGCACCCTCGACAAACAGGAACCATCCAATGTTCATGAAATTCTTAAACTTCAGATAGTCTTCTCCAAAAAGCGTGAACGTGTAGTTTCCGCTGTAATCTTCAAGGGTGAATTTGCCGAAGGGTTTGCCTGTCTTTGTCGTCCTGTGCTCAACACCGGAAACGATTCCACCTAACTTCGTTTCGCGACCAAGCATCGTTTCCAACTCATTAAGTTCACTACAGGTGGACTTGCAGAAATTGTCCATCTCAAACCTAAAGTTGTCTAACGGGTGGCCTGAGATGTATATACCGACTACCTCTTTCTCGAGATTCAGTTTTTCGATCTCTGTAAACGGTTCGATGTAGTCCACTTTAGGTTGTGGCATTGCAGTACCGGAGCTTCCGCCGAAAAGACTGGCTTGTGCGCTCTGTTCCTCCTGTTGGGTTTTTGCCGCATATTTTATGGCTTTTTCAACGAGGCTTGCTTCCCCATCCTTTGCGTAGACATATTGTCTGCGATGTATGCCTCCAAAACTATCAAACGCGCCTGATAAAGCCAGACACTCATAAGTCTTCTTGTTAACTGAACGTTGATTCATGCGCTTTGCAAACTCAAACAAATCCTGAAACGGACCACGTGCATCGCGTTCCTGTATGATCGCCTCAACGGCAGCATCGCCTGCACCTTTAATCGCCCCGAGTCCAAACCTGATTTGGCCGTCTTTGTTCACAGCGAAATAGACTCCAGATTCGTTTACGTGCGGACCCAATACTTTAATGCCCAGACTTCGGCATTCCTCAATAAAAAATGTAACGTTCTCAAGCTGGCTCTGGGCATGTGTTAACACGGCAGCCATATACTCCGCAGGATAGTTTGCTTTGAGATAAGCGGTGTGATATGCGATCAGCGAGTAACATGTCGAGTGAGATTTGTTAAAGGCGTACTGAGCAAATGCCTCCCAGTCGATCCAGATCTTTTCGCAGATATCCTGGGGGTGGTTGTTTTTCTTGCAGCCTTCGATGAATTTATCTTTCATCTTGTCCAGCACCGCTTTTTGCTTCTTACCCATTGCCTTCCGAAGAACGTCAGCATCACCTTTGCTAAAACCCGCGAGTTTCTGTGAAAGCAACATAACCTGCTCCTGGTACACCGTAATACCATATGTCTCTGAAAGATTTTCTTCCATTGCGGGCAGATCGTACTTTATCGGCTCACGTCCATGTTTACGGTTAATGAAGGTTGGAATGTATTCCATCGGGCCTGGACGGTACAACGCGTTCATGGCGATGAGATCCTCAAACTTATCCGGCTTCAGCTGACGCAAATACTTTTGCATTCCGACACTTTCGAACTGGAATGTTCCGGTCGTTTCGCCGCGCTGGAACAGTTGGTAAGTCTTGAGATCATCGAGGGGAATTGAATCCACATCGATGGTAATACCTTTGCTTTTCTGAATATTCTTTAACGCAGTATTTATAACGGACAGGGTAGTTAACCCAAGAAAATCCATCTTAAGCATTCCCGCGCTTTCAACCACACTGTTGTCAAATTGAGTGACAAGCATGTCGGAATCTCTAGCCGTCGATACAGGAACAAACTTGGTAAGATCGTCGGGGGTGATGATCACTCCGCAAGCATGAGTGCCTGTGTTTCGGACGGATCCTTCCAGAATCACGGCCTGTTGTAATACTTGCGCTTTTAGGTCAGTGCCGCCTTTAATGGCGGCGAGTTCCTTAACTTCCTGAAATGCGGATTCAAGAGATGTTCCTGGTCTTTCCGGAACCATCTTGGCAAGCAGGTTGGCTTCCGATAAGGGAAGTTCCATCACTCGTGCACAATCGCGTATGGACGATTTCGCGGCCATAGTACCATACGTAATGATCTGCGCCACCTGGCTCTTTCCATACTTATCGATGACATAACGCAACACTCTATCTCTTCCTTCATCATCGAAGTCAATATCAATATCGGGAAGTGATACCCGATCCGGATTCAGGAAACGCTCAAACAGAAGATCATATTTAATGGGGTCCACGTTTGTTATCCCGATACAATAGGCTACAGCGGATCCCGCGGCAGATCCACGTCCTGGACCTACAGACACGCCGATCTCCCGCGCCTTTGAAGTGAAGTCCTGTACAATAAGAAAGTATCCGGGGTAGCCCGTCTTCTTGATGGTTTCCAGCTCGAAATCAAGTCGCTCAACGATCGCTGGAGTAAGCTCGCCGTACCGTTTCCTGGCTCCTTCATACGCCAGGTGACGCAGGTAATCATCTTCACTTTGAAATTCTTTAGGTATGTCGAACTTCGGAAGTAATACATTACGCTCAAGCGTGTATGTTTCGATCTTGTCAACAATCTCGCCTATGGTTTCAATTGCTTCCGGCAAATCCCGAAAGATTGATTTCATCTCATCTTGCGTTTTGAAATAGTATTCAGAATTTGACAAACCCAGGCGATGCCCTCTGCCATATCCGATTGGCGTCGATTTGAATTCTCCTTCTTTTATACACAACAAGACATCATGAGCGTTCGCTTCCGCTTTGTCAGTGTAAAATGCTTCGTTAGCGGCAAAGTATTTTACGCCATACTTTTCAGCAAAACGGAGAAGAGTTTCATTCACTCTATCCTCCTCGGGTATGCCATGCCTGTTTAACTCGATGTAAAAGTCATCTTTGAATAGCTCAAGCCACCACTTGAACGCCTCTTCCGCCTGCTTTTCGCCAACATGGAGAATCAGGTAGGGTATCTCACTGGCCAGGGAACCTGTAAACGCGATGAGGTCTTTATGATACTCTTTAATTAAGGCTTTGTCAATACGCGGATAAATTCCGTATAGGCCCTCCGTAAATCCAAGCGAGCTTAGCTTCGCAAGATTGTGATATCCATTTTTGTTCTTCGCGATCAATATTTGGTTGAATCGCTTGTCGGGGTTGTCTTTTGTGAATTTGAGTTTCAGGCGTTCGTCAGCAACATACAATTCACAGCCGACAATAGGTTTGATCTCATGATTGATGGCTTCACGTACAAACTTGAATGCTCCATACATGTTGCCAATGTCTGTCAAAGCAACAGCTGGCATATTGAGTGCCTTCGCCTTGCTGACAAAAGATTTAACGTCGGGTGTCGCTTGAAGGACGGAGAATTGAGAATGAGCATGGAGGTGGACGAATGGTTTGTCGCTGACCTCTGTTGCCGCCTCAGTCAATGAATAGCCGGCAGCCTTTCTTTTTTCACGCTTCGTAAAGTTGGCCGCATCGAGATTGGGTTCCTCGTATTCAATTTCCTCAAGTGCTATCGGATTGAAAGGCTTAACGACGTTTTGTTGAATGAGACCAAAAAAGCTGCGAGCCGTCGCCGCGACATCGTAAGAAGCATCGTGAGCATCTTCAAAAGCACGGTCAAAGAGCTTTTTATGTAGCTCTGCCAACGTTGGCATTTTAAGTCTTCCACCAATACCTCCTTGTAATGCGCAATATTCTGTGGCCGATATTCCAGTGTCCAGTTTAGTAACCTTCAAGAAATGATCTGTGTCGAGACCACGGCGAATAAATTCAGCGCCGATTATATTAATGTCGAACTCGATATTGTGGCCCACTAAGAGGACAGTCTGAGTTAGATCTTTCGAAAACTCTTCGAGGACCTTCATTAATTCATGACCCTCTTCGATCGCACGTTTTGTCGAAATCCCGTGAACTTGCTCTGCCTTAAAAGGAATGTCAAAGCCGTCAGGCTTTACTATGAAGCTTTGTTGAGAAAGAAGCTTGCCCCTCGCGTCGTGTAGTTGCCACGCTATCTGTACCAGTCGTGGCCAATTGTCAACGTCTGTTATAGGTGCAGTCTTATTGTGCGGAAGCCCTGTGGTCTCCGTGTCGAAAATCAAATACATCAGGTCTAAATGTGGTTGTGGGCTTAAAGTTACTCCATGAATTCAATTGTTACAGAACGCATTTAGTTCACCAGAAAAAAATCTATTGTTTCCAGGAATGGGAACCTAGTTCAATTTTGACCCGCATTTGGATTGATCAAAATGCATCATTTAACTGTAACTTGCTATAAATCAATACTTTTAGCATTAGGCCTGATTCTTGGATCTATAGCTCCAAAGAAGAATTTCTTAAAGCTATATGAAACAGTTGTTCAGGTTTGTAATTAATTTTCTACGTAAAGAGTGGTTCTTGCTTGTAGCAATTGCAGCTATCTCTTTAATTATTTTACTCTTTGAGTTTCTATAGCTAATAGCATTATTTAGAATTTTAATAAATGATTCCGCCTTTGGTGGAATAGGGTTTAGGGAGTATTTTTGACCGCTATCAAATACTCGACTAACATAATCCTATGAACTGGTTTACCAGACTTCTGTCAAGTACCCTCGGCAGAAAATTACTAATGGCTCTGACCGGCCTTTTTCTTATTCTCTTTTTAATAGTTCACTTAATCGGCAATCTTCAGCTGCTCAAATCAGATGGAGGCCAGGCATTTAATGTCTACGCCGAGTTCATGACATCCAATCCGGTGATCGTGACGGTCTCTTATGTGAATTACACTTGTATCCTCGTTCATGTGATCTGGGCAATAATGCTCACACAACGAAATCGTGCAGCTCGCGGAAGTGAGGGATACGCTATGGTAAAGAACTCTTCTCCGTGGACCTCCAGGAACATGGGAATATTGGGAACGTTTATTCTCATCTTCCTCGTGATACACCTTAAAGGGTTTTGGTATGAAATGCATTGGGGAGGTATCAGCAAAGCCAATTATGATGGCCGCGAGGTGAAAGATTTATTCGCGGTGGTGGACATGGCGTACTCAAATGTTTGGTACGTAGCCGTTTATGTTGTTAGTATGGCCATACTCGCATTCCACCTTTGGCATGGTTTCGCAAGCTCATTTCAGACGCTTGGATTGAATCACGTGAAATACAATCCATTGATCAAGTTCGTCGGCCAGACTTTCGCCATCGTTGTCCCGGCGTTGTTTGCGCTTATTCCGATCTGGATGTTCCTTGACTAATGTTTACCAACGAAATGGTTAACGCACCAGCTATACTCATATCGAAGTTGAATGTATCCTTGATTAAATATTGAGACAGATGAAATTAGATTCCAAAATCCCTGACGGCCCTTTGGCGGAGAAGTGGAAAAAACACAAGTTCAACCTTAAGCTGGTTAACCCGGCGAATAAGCGGAAGTACGACGTCATCGTAGTAGGTACCGGGCTTGCAGGCGCATCGGCAGCTGCATCATTAGGTGAATTAGGATACAACGTCAAAGCGTTTTGCTTTCAGGACAGCCCTCGCCGGGCACATAGCATCGCAGCGCAAGGTGGAATCAACGCAGCCAAGAATTATCAGAACGACGGAGATAGCATACAGCGTCTCTTTTATGACACGATTAAGGGAGGTGACTACCGTGCGCGCGAAGGAAATGTTTACCGTCTTGCTGAGGTAAGCGTAAACATCATCGATCAATGCGTTGCCCAGGGTGTTCCTTTCGCCCGGGAATATGGAGGACTGTTGGCGAACAGGTCTTTTGGTGGTGCACAGGTCTCAAGGACATTTTATGCACGCGGACAAACAGGGCAACAGTTGCTTCTTGGTGCCTACTCAGCGCTTAACCGCCAGATCGCAAACGGCAAGGTGAAGATGTACACCAGGACTGAAATGCTTGACGTCGTAATTGTAGATGGCAAAGCAAGAGGTATTGTTACGCGCGATCTCGTGACAGGTAAACTGGAAGCCCACAGCGCCCATGCAGTGTTACTTTGTACCGGAGGGTATGGAAACGTATTCTTTCTCTCTACAAATGCCAAAGGGTGTAATACAACGGCAATCTGGAGAGCTCACCGGAAAGGAGCATTGTTTGGAAATCCGTGCTTCACGCAGATACACCCAACCTGTATTCCTGTAAGCGGCGACCATCAATCGAAACTTACATTGATGTCAGAGTCACTTCGGAATGATGGAAGAGTATGGGTCCCTAAAACTGCAAGGCCCGGACTGAAAGCTAAGGATGCAGCAAGTATTCCTGAGTCTGATAGAGATTATTTCCTTGAAACCAAGTATCCATCCTTTGGAAACCTTGTGCCGAGGGATGTTGCGTCGAGAAACGCAAAATATATGTGTGACGACGGAAGAGGTGTAGGCTCAGGGTTGGCGGTGTTCCTTGATTTTTCAGACGCAATCAAACGCGACGGCAGAAAAGTCATTGAAGCGAAATATGGAAACCTCTTCGATATGTATAAGCAGATCACGGGAGACAATCCATACGAGATGCCTATGATGATCTATCCTGCGGTTCACTATACAATGGGTGGGCTATGGGTCGACTACAACCTGATGACAACAATACCAGGTTTGTATGCACTTGGAGAATGCAATTTTTCCGATCACGGTGCAAACCGATTAGGGGCCAGCGCTCTCATGCAAGGTCTTGCTGACGGATATTTCGTTATCCCTTATACCATTGGAGACTACTTGTCTGGACTTCCCTACGAAAAAGTCAGCACTGATCGTCCGGAGTTTAAAGAAGCATTGGAAAAAGCTAACGCGACGATTTCAAAGTTTCTTAGCATTAAAGGCAAAAAGACAGTGGACCAATTCCATCGTGAGTTGGGACTAACGATGTGGGACTATTGCGGCATGTCACGTACCGAACAAGGACTTAAACAAGCAAAAGCTAAAATCCAGCAGTTGCGAGCTGAGTTCTGGCAAAACGTTAACGTTCTGGGCGGAGCAAATGAATTGAACCAGGAACTGGAGAAGGCGATGCGTGTTGCAGACTTTATGGAACTCGGCGAGCTCATGGTCGACGATGCATTGCACCGCTAGTGAATCGTGCGGCGGACATTTTAGAGAAGAATCTCAAACTCCGGATGGAGAAGCATTGCGAAAGGATGACGACTTCGCATACGTTGCTGCATGGCAATATACCGGAGATAACCAGCCGGAGGTGCTTCACAAAGAAGCATTGATATTTGAAAATGTAAAGTTGACTCAACGTAGCTATAAGTAAAATGAAGATCACACTGAAGATTTGGCGCCAGAAAAACAAAGAGGCAAAGGGTTCATTTAAAACCTATTCCCTAGGTCATGTTTCTCCGGATATGTCTTTCCTGGAAATGCTCGATGTCCTCAACAACGATTTGATTTTGAAAGGCGAGGAGGCTATAGCATTCGACCATGACTGCCGCGAAGGAATATGCGGAACATGCAGCTTGTATATCAATGGTCGTCCTCACGGTCCACTACAGACCACGACGTGTCAGCTGCATATGCGAACATTTAGTGACGGCCAAACGATTACAATAGAACCATGGCGCGCTAAGGCGTTTCCGGTGATTCGTGATTTGGTTGTTGACCGAAATGCTTTTGAGCGGATACAGCAGGCCGGCGGTTATGTTTCAGTTAATACCGGCGGCGTACCAGACGCTAATGAGATTCCGATACCGAAAAAGATCGCCGACGAGGCTTTCGACGCAGCAGCATGTATTGGCTGCGGCGCTTGTGTGGCAGCCTGCAAGAATGCTTCTGCGATGCTTTTTGTAAGTGCAAAGATTTCTCAACTAGTGTTACTCCCACAGGGAAAGCCCGAAAGAAAAGAACGGGCAGAAAAGATGGTCGCTCAGATGGATGCCGAAGGTTTTGGCGCCTGTACCAACACAGGAGCGTGTGAAGCTGAATGCCCGAAAGCTATCAGCCTTTCAAACATAGCCAGAATGAACAGGGAATATTTTTCTGCGGTTATGAGTTCCTATGAAGTTCAATCAAAAGGCGGTGATTAAAGCAGGTCACCGTGCATAAAAAACGAAAGACCCTTTATCGAGGGTCTTTTTTATTGCTGTACACTCCAATGTCTTATTCGCTTTTGCAGAGACCCACGCCCGCTCTTCCTCCGGCAATGTCTGAGCTAGCCGCGCCAATGTTTCCACCTGCAAGCACAATATCACGATCGGGACCAGACGCTGCCAGGTGAACTTTGATGCAGGCATTAAGGTCAATTAATTGTTTGTAGGTGATCTGTGTTTCATCAGAAAGCTGTTTTAATAGAGTCTCGCTTTGTCCGGTCGAACCAAGGACAGGATTCAGCAACGCCGCTACATCGGCGCCTGGTTCACTTATGGTTCCCAGATGCAAATGAACGGGATGTTCGATGTCGCCTTCTGTTCCACTCAAGGATACAACTACAATTGATGAACCATCGCATTTTTCCCTGATGCTGACCGTACCGCTTATCGCGTAATCCGAAGCCTGCTGCAGCGGATAGACCATTTCATTTCCGGTAGTATCTACCGAAATATTTTCGTTTTCCTGGCAAGCCGTAACCGCCGCACCAACAAACAGCGCCAAAACTATCCTTTTCATAACATCCTTGTTTTCATCTAAATTTAAAAAAAATGGCATACTATCCATAATTACCGCGCATTCGCACGTAGATTTGCGCTGGAATATAATTGGCACGGGTTATGGTATCTAACGTCAATCGCTAATGGATATTTTGTGAAACGATTCCTCACTATTCTGATCATTCTGGGTGCATGTAGTCCCAAAGTACAGCCCCCTGATCCGGAATCTTTAAAGCCAGCTTGGCTAAAAACCACACCCTATCAGGACGGTTATTATACCGGCATTGGTCATAGTGTAAAGGATGGCACCAACAACTACATCCAAAGCGCGAAGAAAAGCGCGCTTGATGACCTTGTTTCCCAGATCAAGGTTAATGTTTCCAGCACTTCAGTATTAAGTCAGTTTGAAATAGACCGCAAATTGACAGGAACAGTATGAACAGATCATTCAGACCACAGCTGCGGATGAAATTGAAGAATTTGAATTAGTTGATGCATGGGAAGACCCCGCTAACTATTGGGTCTATTATCGTTTATCAATTGCCCGGTATAGACAAATCAAGGAGGAACAAAAGCGAAATGCTACAGTGCTGGCAACTGATTACTTGCAAAAAGCCAGACAGGCTGAAAAGAATGGTGAACGGCTACAGGCTATGAGCTTCTATTTCCAGGCATTCCGTAGCGTGGAAAAATATCTGGGTGAGGCTATACGTGTAAATATCGATGACAAAGAAGTTCTTCTTGTAAATGAAATTTACGCTTCAATTCAGGGTTTGCTTGATCGTATTAACATAAAAGTCGATCCATCCGAGATCGCATTGAACAGACGGGTTAATCAAAGCACTCAAACCGTAATTGCAAAATCGGTATACAAAGATCTTAATAAACCAGCGAGTAACCTTCCATTACATGCAGGGTTTGAGAAAGGTGCTGGCGATATTTTTCCATCTTACAAAACAGATGATTCAGGTAATGCAAAGATCCTGATGACGAAGATCGGATCAAAAGACCTTGAACAAACCGTAGGCGTCAAGGTGGACATCGATGCCCTTAGTGGCTCGAGCAGTTCACCCATCTACTCCCTTATTGCAAGAACCCTCAATGTTCCACAAGCGCTTGTGGTATTGAAGGTGCAACGTCCCATCGTTTTCCTGACTTCAGAAGAGAGGAGTCTGGGGCAATCGAAGGCAAACTTTCAAATAAGTAACAAACTGAGAAATCTGTTGACGAATAATGGTTTTGAATTCACGGAAGATAAGGGCAGTGCCGACCTCTGGTTCGACGTAAAAGCAGATAGCGAAAGAGGATCTGTTTCAGGCAGCATATATATCACTTATCTGACTAGTGTAATAAAAGTTTCAGCAATTAAAGGAGGAAAGGAAATTTATGCTACTACCTTCGACAGAGTAAAAGGCTACGGACTTGATTACGACAAGTCAAGCGTAGATGCCTATAACAAAGCGATTGAATCGCTGGAAAAGGAACGCATGAATGAGTTATTGGACACTGTGCTTCAATAACCGCAACGGCTCGCAAATGGGTGCCAAAGTTTGGTATTTAAATTGTAAAGTATATCTTAACTAAAATTTTATTAAGTATGAAACGAATGACCTATTCTACCCTTGTCCTGGTTCTCGTAGGCGGTGTCTTTATGATAGGCTGTAAAAGCAAGGAAAAGGCCCCTAAAGGTGAGACCGAAGTAACTGTGCCCTGTTCAGGTTCTGATTTTTTCACTACCACGAAGTACTTCCGCGCAAATTCAATCGGTGAAAGTCAGGACCAGGTGACTTCTAAAAAGAAGGCGCTGGCAAATGCGCGAGCTGAACTTGCTGCGAGTATTCAGACGACAGTGAAAGCTGTGACTGACAACTACACCAACTCTCGCGAGATGAACAACAAGGAACAAGTCGAGGAGAGGTTCGAACAACTTAATCGCGAAATCGTTGACCAGAAACTCACCGGTATCAAAACCATTTGTGAGAAATTGATGAAAACCGATCAGACTACTTACAAAACGTATATAGCCATAGAGTTATCAGCTGATGAACTGGTTGCAACTTATAACGAAAGACTCTCCAAGGATGATCGTCTTAAGATCGATTATGACTATGAGAAGTTCAAGGAAACTTTCGATAAGGAAATGGAAAAGTTAGGAAATGAAAACTAACTAAAGAATTTAAAGCTTCGTGAAATGCCCTGGCAAAAAGCCGGGGCATTTTGCATTTTTGACTGTCCGAAAATTATGGCAGGATATAGCGGAACACCGTTGGTTAAGAAATTAGGAGTGAAAGAAAACTCCGTGATGTACGTTTTCAATCCACCGAAAAATTATTTTGACTGGCTTAGCCCACTGCCGCAAGGAGTTAATGTGAAGTCACGTGCAATGGGGGAGATGGACTTTATCCACGTGTTCACCCCTCAGCTTAATGTCTTTAAAAAACAATTCCTGGAGTGCAAAAAGCATCTTAAGAAAGATGGCATGTTATGGATTTCATGGCCGAAAAAATCATCAAAAGTGGATACTGATCTGGACGAAAACATAATCCGCGATTTTGGCCTTGCAAATGGCCTTGTAGATGTAAAAGTATGCGCAGTTGATGAGGTCTGGTCAGGGTTAAAGTTTGTCATCCGGGTGAAGGACCGGTAAAAAAACTAGCCCCGCCAATAAATATTTTTGGGTTACCAGGGCGCCAACTTTTCATATAAACAATCGTTTGTGTACGCAGGCTAGGCAACTAACTGAATTTCATTACAATTTTTGTGACTAATGATTTGATTTTTGTTGCTGATCGCCTACCTTTAATCCCTATATGATTGGTAGACAATTGACCTGTGGGCGGAAAACATAACTGTAAAGGGCTAAAGTGCTGCTGTTGGCAGTGCCAACTCTCGCAGAATAACAGGTAAGTATTGGTCTCCTGGCATTCAAACAAGAAAGAGATGCGAGCCTTTTCTGCAAACAGGAAAGGCTCATTTATAACAAACGGTAAGAATTAGGAATAACTACTAAGTATATAGATATGGATAGCTTTCGCTCAGAACTGGAAGATTTAAACAACCCCGTCGTTGCGCGTGATATCATTGACCTTGAAAAGAAGATCAAGCTGTTTCGGGATGGTAAGATTGACAGTGAAAAATTCCGCAGCCTTCGTTTGGTACGAGGAATCTATGGTCAACGACAGGAAGGTGTTCAGATGATCCGTATCAAGCTGCCCTACGGTCGCCTTACAACGAAACAGATTCGCAGGATAGCCGACATATCTGACGAATATGCGAGCAGCACTCTGCATGCCACGACACGTCAGGATATTCAGATTCACTATGTGAGTCTCGACAGAACCCCTGAGCTATGGGCCAAGTTGGAAAGAGATGAGATCACAACGCGTGAGGCCTGCGGAAATACAGTTCGTAACGTAACAGCGTCTGCAACTGCTGGTATCGATCCTGATGAGCCCTTTGATGTCTCTCCCTATGCGCATGAGACATTTAAGTATTTTCTGCGCAACCCTATTTGCCAGGAAATGGGTAGAAAATTTAAGATTGCTTTTTCTTCTAGTGAAAAAGATACTGCGTTCGCTTTTATTCACGACATCGGTTTCATTCCACGTATTGCGTTCGGCAAGCGCGGATTCCGTGTGGTGATTGGCGGTGGCTTGGGAGCAAACCCAACGCTGGCGCAGCTTGCCTATGAGTTTCTTGAGGAAGATCAGATCATCCCGTTTGCAGAAGCCCTTCTGCGCGTGTTCGACCGCTACGGCGAACGAAACAGAAGAATGAAAGCGCGAATGAAATTCCTTCTTGAAGATATAGGACTTGAAAAACTAATGGCGTTGGTGGAAGAAGAGAAACAAGCGCTGAAGAACAAGACCTATAAGATCGATACAAACATATTGCCGGAACCTTTCATACCTGAGGCCAAAGTATTCGACGAAGTAACTATAAGTAACGAGAGCAAATTTCAAAACTGGTATAAGACGAACGTATTCGGGCAGAAGCAAGAAGGATTCTATGGCGTGTACGTTAAACTTCCATTAGGCAACTTGTCATCGAAGTTAGCAAGACACTTTGCTGAAATAGTTGATACTTATGCTTCAAATGAGATGCGGGTTACAATCAACCAGGGCTACCTCCTCCGCTATGTGCGTCCTGAGGCGATTAAACCCGCTCTACGCTGCATTGGACAAAGTGGGCTTGGCAGAACCAGGATTTGATAGCGTTGCTGACGTAACAGCTTGCCCTGGAACCGACACATGTAACCTGGGAATTTCAGATAGTACTGCCATTTCACTGCAACTTGAGAAAGTTATTCGCGAAGAATACCCTGATCTGATCCACAACAGCGACATCAAGATCAAGATTAGCGGTTGCCCCAACTCATGCGGACAACATGGACTGGCAAGCATTGGTCTGCACGGCAGCACCATCAAAGACAAGAGCGGAAAAGTATTGCCTGCGCTAGTAGTCTTACTTGGCGGCGGCAAACTGCTCAATGGTGAAGGAATTATTTCCGACAAAATCATCAAGATACCAAGCAAACGCGGTCCCCAGGCGCTTCGCTATCTCTTGGACGATTATGAAGACAAATAGCCTCAACGGTGAATACTATCATGATTATTTTAAGAGACTTGGCAGAAATCACTTTTATCAAATCTTGAAGCCGCTTGGAGATATAAGCGTGACTGCTCCGGATGAGTACGTTGATTGGGGTCAGGAAAATAACTTCATCCTCCACACCGCTGTTGGCGAGTGTGCAGGCGTAATGATAGACCTTGTTTCCACACTGCTTTACGATTCAGAAGACAAGCTGGCGTGGGCGAGAGAAGCGTTAGACAAGAATCTATACGCTGATTCGATATATCATAGCTACAGCTCTTTTATCAATACGGCAAAAGCTATGTTACTTACCCGCGACATCAAGCCTAGCTCGCAATATCAAACGATCAACGATTTCCAGAAGGAATTTGTAGATACAAAGGTTATTGATTTCGACGGAAACTTTAAAGAGCTTGTGCTGAGCATTAACAAGAATGAACCTACGGAGAGTTTTGCGGCAAGCTTCCTTTCTGATTCTTTGAGATTTTTGGAAACCATGGCTGCATACCGTTCAGAAAAAGAAGCAGCCGAGAAGGTTGTTGCCCGGATTGCTTCCTGAAGTACATGATACCCACATTCCTTATGTCACATCGTTCGCCAAAGGTTACTTTAGTAGGTGCAGGACCGGGCGATCCGGAACTCATTACTGTTAAGGGGATAAATGCCATAACATCCGCTGATATCGTATTGTATGATGCATTGGTATCACCGGAAATTTTAGACATGATTCCTCGTGGTGTTCCCTCATTGTGCGTAGGCAAACGAGCAGGCTCTCATTCCTATAAACAGGAAGAGATCAACGAGCTTATTGTTGAATTTGCCTATTTATACGGTCACGTGGTAAGATTGAAGGGAGGAGATCCATTCGTATTTGGACGCGGATCAGAGGAAATAGCATATGCGGAAGCCCATGGTATTTCGACCTTTGTAGTCCCAGGCATCAGTAGCGCCTTGGCGGTTCCCGCCAGCATAAAGATCCCTGTTACGGCCAGGGGAATTAGCGAAAGCTTTTGGGTAATTACAGGCACCACTAAGTCGGGCGAGGTCTCGGGTGATATCGCGCTTGCTGCTCAATCCAGCGCAACGGTAGTGATATTAATGGGACTGAATAAGATACACGACATAATGGAACAGTTTCAGCGTCACGGAAAGCACGATACACCTGTTGCCGTTATTCAAAATGGAACGCTCCCCAATCAAAAAAACATAATAGGGAAAGTTTCGACAATTGTTGAACTGGCATCGCACGCACATGTTGGTTCGCCGGCGATCATTATTGTCGGTGAAGTGGTAAATTATGCGCAAGCAATAAACGAAGTAGTAAAGGAAGTGATAGCTCAATATCAGTGAAGAATGGAACGCAATAATCTTTTCCCAATCTTTCTTAGACTTGAATCACTCGAAACGTTGATCGTGGGTGGTGGGCATGTCGGGTTTGAAAAACTTTCGGCAATCCTTAAGAACAGTCCATCTGCCAGCGTGACGTTGGTAGCAAGAACAATTCAGGAACCGATTAGAGAACTTGCGCATAGCCATCCAAGAGTAAAACTACACGAAAGAAATTTTAAGCTTTGGGACTTGTGGGATAAGGATATCGTGTTGCTCGCAACGGACAATCGAAGCCTGCACGAGAACATACGCAATTTTGCGCGGACAAAACGAATCCTGGTGAATGTTGCCGACACTCCGGATCTCTGTGATTTTTATCTTGGGTCTGTGGTCACGCGCGGCAATCTTAAGATCGGAGTATCCACTAACGGCAAATCACCCACCATTTCAAAAAGGATGCGCGAATACCTTGAAGAGGCGATTCCAGAAGAGACAAATCAATTGCTGGAGAATATGCAGAAGATCCGGGAACAGATCAAAGGCGATTTTAACCATAAGGTCAAGGTCTTGAACGACATTACATCATCCTGGCTCGAAACGCCCATAGCCAAATAGTAGCCTTTCTTTTATCTTATATCAAGCATTCCCAGGAACAACAGGACTCCTTCGATCATTCGTGTATTTTTTGTTCAATCTTGAGTAGCTATTCGTTACTTTGGAAAATAAAATATAATGTCATGACCTCACGTAGAAAATTCATCAGTACATCTACGGCCGCAATAGCCGGTGCCGGGATCTTCGGACCATTAGCCTCGGAATCTTTCGCAGGTATCAAAGCGTCGGTCGCTCAGAGCGACAAGATCAATGTTGGATTAATAGGAACGAAGGGAATGGGATGGTCTGATCTGAAATCATTCATGAAGAGCCCTGAAGTCAATGTAGTGGCCCTTTGTGACGTGGACGAAAATGTGATGTCTGGCAGAGTCGCTGAGTTAGCCACCTCCAATATCAAAGTAAAAACCTACGGTGACTACAGAAAACTACTTGAGAACAAGGATATCGACGTCGTTATTATTGGAACACCTGATCACTGGCATTGCTTGCAAATGGTGGATGCATGTTCAGCAGGAAAGGACGTATATGTTGAAAAACCTATAGGAAATTCTATTGCCGAATGTAACGCCATGGTTGCTGCTCAAAAGCGATTTAATAAGACAGTCCAGGTGGGGCAATGGCAACGCAGCATGCCCCATTTTGTCGACGCATTGAATTTCCTGAGAACGGGACAGTTGGGTCAGATTCGCACAGTTAAAGCCTGGGCCTATCAGGGATGGATGAAAAACATTGTCGTCAAACCAGATGCTCCTGTTCCCGCTGGCGTAAATTATGACATGTGGCTCGGGCCCGCTGCAAAGAGACCTTTTAATGAAAATAGATTTCACTTCAATTTCCGTTGGTTCTGGGACTATGCAGGAGGCTTAATGACCGATTGGGGAGTTCACCTGATCGATTATGCGCTACTGGGTATGAATAATCCCCAGCCGAAATCCATCTACGCGTCAGGTGGGAAATATGCGTATCCTGACGGGGCTCATGAGACGCCAGATACTTTGACGACCACCTATGAGTTTGATAACTTCACCATGTTATGGGAACAGGCTCAGGGGATCAGCAACGGAAACTACGGTAAGGATCATGGTATTTCATATATAGGAAATAATGGAACGCTGGTGTTGTATCGAGGTGGGTGGGAAGTGATAAGCGATGAAAAACGAATGGAACCTATTCCTTTTCAGCCTAACAAAGGTTCAGGCCTTGATGCGCACACGCAGAACTTCCTGTCCGTAGTGAAATCGCGGAAATTTGATGAGCTCACGTGTCCGATACACGCAGGTGCACATGTAGCAACGGTGTGTCAAATGGGAAATATTTCGTATAGAACGGGAATGCCAGTGCATTGGGACCACCAACTTTCAAAGTTTCGTGAAGATGAAGCAAACAAGTTCCTTAGCGCAAAATATCATAACGGCTATATCTTGCCTTCAATCTCTTAATGATCGGGTGTTAATTGCCCTGGATCGCGAATGTCCGGGACCCCAGGCATCGACCAACGTGACTTTGAATCCTTTGCGCAGTAAATAAAGCGCAGACCATCTCCGAACGCACCCGCACCAATCACAACAATGTGAGTGCCTTTTTCGAATCCGATCTTTCTTTTGCTGATGTCGTTCTTATGAGGAACTTTTGGGGCGAATGTGTTAAGGTTAGGCTCCTCCATGCTTAGTTTTTCCAGGTGGCAGGATCAATACGCCAGGATTTTAATGATGTCACTTGTGCGTCGGAGATTTGCTTTTGCTCAAGCGCATATTTTATGAGACTGCTATAATCGCAAAGGCTGATGAGAGATGTATTTGCGTCATAAAAATTTCGTGTAGCAATATCAAATCCATAATTAAATATCGAAACCATACCCAGTACTTCCAGGCCAGCATCACGAAGAGCCTGTGCGGCCTTTAGTGAACTTCCGCCCGTCGACACAAGGTCTTCGACCACTACTACCTTTTGTCTCTTTACTACCTTGCCTTCGATGAGATTCTCCATTCCATGATCCTTGGGTTTTGGACGTACATAAAGAAATGGCAAATCCAATGCCTCGGCCACTAGCACTCCCTGTGCGATTCCCGCTGTCGCTACTCCTGCAATCGATTCGACGGTAAAAAAATTTTCGCGAATAGCAGCTACCAGCCCATCGCGGATAAAATTGCGGATTTGAGGATAGGAAAGAGAAAGTCGGTTGTCGCAATAGATCGGGGACTTCCATCCCGAGCTCCATATGAAAGGTTTTTCTGTGTTTAGCTTGATCGCCTCGATCTGTAGAAGCATACCGGCAACCGTTACCGGCCATCTCGTCCTGTGTTTTAATTATGGGCATATTTCGAAAGTTAAAATTAAATTCCTTTCGTTAAAGACCCTTGTTGACCAATTAGATATCCAAGGAGGTCTAATTTTACTTCTTAAAAATCTTTAAATCTCCTTGCCAGCTTGATAAATATTTGCTCTTTTGCGAAGAATGTTAACGTGTAAACACGGCACCCATGGTCATTTTTATCAACGATGTCCCTGTTCACATCCTTAAGTTGGATGAACAGCCGGACCGGGGAAGGGTAAACAGTATCATTGATGCGTCGCAGGAAGCCCTAACGCAGGCCAAGCTGTTGAATCACGTTTGGGTGCAGAATGTCGGGGAATCTGAATTCGACTTTTTGCTAGGGTTCCTGGATTCAAGGGTGCCAACAAATCTGCTTACACTTTTTGTCACTGTCAAGAATTATGAGGCGATTAAGGAATATCTGCGAAGCCGGTTCAAAGTAGTCAAGGCAGCAGGTGGCCTTGTCCGGAAGAAGGAGAAGTTCCTGATGATTTACAGGATGAAAAAATGGGACCTTCCAAAGGGAAAGAGAGAACGCAACGAAAGGAGCAAACAAGCTGCAGTCCGGGAAGTAGAGGAGGAGTGCAACATTAGCGTAAAGGTCGGCAAGAAAATTTGTACAACGTGGCACACGTATACCATGAATAAACGCGCGATGATCAAAAAAACGCGCTGGTATATTATGGATGCGATCGATGATACTCGAATGCGTCCTGCGGAGGCTGAAGATATCGAAGAGACTCGCTGGATGAACAGCAAGGAGGTTTACCACGCACTTGGACACTCCTATAAGTCGATCGCCTACGTGTTTGAGCAGTATTACGAGCTGGTCGAAGTAAAATTCCCAAAGTAGCCTGCGAGATCCCGTCCGATGTTATGCCTTCAACTTATAGGGCAGAAACTCCGACACGTCGCCACCATACTTATGTACTTCCCTGATTATTGAAGAGCTGATCCAGGCAAGCTGAGGTGTCGTAATAAGAAATACTGATTCCAGTTCCTTGTAAAGCTTACGATTCACCTGGGAGATGCTGTTTTCATATTCAAAATCCGTCGTGTTACGCAGCCCGCGAAGCAGGAATTGAGCACCATTCTTCCGCGCGAACTCTGCCGTCAATTCTGAAAACTTATGTATCCGGATGTTCGGGTATTCACGGAATGTGTTGTGAATGTATCCCATCATTGAATCGATATCGAAATAGCGGACGCTCTTTTGACTATTGTAGCCGATGGCGATAATAATCTCATCAAATAGTTGAAGTCCACGTAAAACTATATCCTCATGTCCTTTTGTAAAGGGATCAAACGATCCGGGGAAAAGTGCAATTCGTTTTGCCATAGTAATCTTAAAGAACCAGAATGGTTGGATACAATGTTTATAACTGAATCGCTACCTAAACTTTATTAGTCGATCAGGTGGATACTATACAGATCGAAATACTGGTGTTCAGGAACTTCATCGAATACATAACCAAAATTCAAGTATTCCGGCTCTTCACCAAACGTTACATTGCTTATGTACTTATAAAACTCATGGTAATGTGGGGAGTTCTTTCCTACATAACCCCATAAAACAACCTGGCTCGACTTCTGATCCATTTCAAGTGATTTGAGGACGAGCATTATGTATTTGATGTATTCTGAAAATTCCTTAATGGCAAATTGGTTATAGTAACGGAGTTTGCCGTCTTCACATGCCATTATGTGAAGCTTAAACCTGTCGACGTAAATGTACAGTGGGTTGTCGTCACGCCTTTCGGCATATTGTAAAGTCCCCTCGATCAGCGCTGCCGACTGATGGGTGAAAATTGGCGGGTTATTTGGGTAAACGTTATTAAGCCAATTCTTCAGGTCCGAGTTTATTACAAATGCGGTGACTGCTTTTGCTTTCGGATTCACGCTTGACATACACTCCTCCTTTGAAGCATCGACCGAAGCATTGAACCTCAGGTATTCAGCAATGGAATCTTCCGAGAACAGCTCAGCAGGAACCTGAACAAACTTTTGATTCTTAACAGATACTTTAATCTTCTTCCAAAAGCCGGCCTTCAGAAAAGCATGACTATCGAACAACTGATCCAGTATCTTCAGTAATTCTTCATTAGAAGTGATACCCGGTAAAACAAAGTCCTCCATTAGGAGGACTTTGTTTTCTTGCGGTGCTATAACTAAGAGTTGAAAATCACGCGTGCCGATATTGATCAAGAGATGATACTGGTCAATATTCTCCTCATCAAAAAGGTCGTCTTTGATTTTTCGTATTAATTTATGATTCAGTGCTGTCGTCTGCAACTTATTCCCAGTTTCCACCAGTACCCACATCAACACGGGATCCAAATCCCAGTGGCTGACGATTCTTGGCTTCGTTTGTGGCTTTTCTTTCAGGATTGATCGGCGAAGGATCTTTTACTTCAATCACACTTACTTTTGTGTTGTTCTTTTCGATCTTACCTACAAAGATGTCGAACATTTTTCCATCTGAGCCAGGAACGACGCCAAGCGTCTTGATATCAACGGCAGGATTCAAAACATAATCCCAAAGGTTGTAAAGATTGGTCCCTCTGGTGACTTCGGTACCGGGGGCAATATTCGCAACGGTCGTAATGGTCCCTTGTTCGGTAAAATTATATACCTCAGCTTTTTCCTTATTAGCAGCCTTCATTCGGTAAGCACCTGATCCCTTTATTACAAAATCCCCAGGTTTTGCAAGCAAGCCCATTAAAACCCCGTCGGTTGAGGCGTTTATTGTGTACGTCTTCTTGAAAATGCGGTCTTTAGCCGGCATATACCCGATTGTATCGACCGTTAATTCAACTTTTTCTTCACCATAGCTCAACTGAGTGATTTTTTCTGTCCTCAGTGTAATGGGCACTCTGCCGGTCTCAATGAAGTTTATCAGCGAATCCCAGTTTGACGTGTAACGACCGTGTTGTTCGAGAAATGCTTTTTCCGCTTCCCTTATCACTTCGAGCTTGTCTGTGATTTGCTTCTCCGTAGTGACGATCGCTTCTTTGAATTCAATGGTATCATTGATACTGTCATACAGGTACCATGCTAGGCCAAGGCTTATAAGAAAGAATGCAACCGATAAGATTTTTGTGAGGTTCATTGTTCTAGGTTTAAGTGTGCAATTATAAATATTTTATAGGGTAAATCACAAGGTGGTTTTTGCAGAAACCCAAATTAAATGCTGTAAAAACCGGACAGTTTGCGCAATTCATTTGTGGTGCTGGCAATCCGGAATATTCCGTGTAATTGATCCTTCGAAAGCTCGTTGACTTCATTTTCCGAGAAGAATCTTACGTCCTGAATTATTTGTAATTCAGGGTCATAGCCAGTTTTGAGCTTTCCCCCGCTTTTCACCACGTTAAAAAATAACTCAATGGCGTGGAGAGGTTTTTTGACGAATTCGCATCCAAAAGCAAAACCTAAGCTGTTCGACCTCGAGACCAGTTTCCTCCGAAAACTCGCGTTTTAGAGCCTTTTCGACCGTTTCGCCGTACTCCAATCCTCCACCCGGCGGAATCCAAAAGTTGCTGCCTGATAGCAAGCTGTGATTCGCCAGTAAGATTCTATCCCCATCCCAGCATAGACCGCAGACTCGCACCCGCAGCCGATCTCCATAAATTTTGGCTATTTCCCCATCCATCGGGTTACCCATCAGAATAATTCAATATCGATTACAAAGTCACGCGGAGGCACAGAAATTTGATAATTCTGGCAGAATTGTTGACGTAAAGAGGTTAAATTTGAAAAAAAATTAAGGTATGAAGAAGTATTTTTTCCTGTTTGTTATTGTTGGATTTGCCGGCCTCGGGTATGCCCAGGAAGCAAAATTAAATGGTCCTGTTATCACTTTTGAAAAGAAGGTGCATGACTTTGGAGATATGTATCAGGGCGATAAAGTGGAGGAGGTCTTCAAGTTTACCAACACCGGTAACGAACCTCTTATTATTACGAACGTGCAGGTGACCTGTGGATGTACAACTCCAAAAGGGTGGCCACGTGATCCAATCGCTCCCGGAGGTAAAGGCGAGCTTACAATCGCGTTCAGCAGCGCTGGCAAAATGGGGCGACAGAATAAGGTTGTAACGATAGTATCTAATGCAGCAAATGCAGACGGCGCCCAGATATCATTCACAGCGAATGTCCTGGAAAAGAAAACAACGCCGCAATAAGGCCATATAGCTTAAAAAATAAGCCCGGCATTCCGGGCTTTATTTTTTGTACACTCCCAGCATCAGGAATACCCATCCCAGAATAAAAAACAATCCGCCAAACGGCGTGACCGCTCCCAGTATCGTTTTCCCGGTAAGACTCAATACGTAAAGGCTTCCGCTGAAAAGAATGATACCCAGGCAAAATGAAAGGCCCGAGTACCTTAAGAACTTTGAGCCGAATTGCCCCATCAGCAAACCGACGAGTAAAATTGCCAGCGAATGATAAAACTGGTATCTCACTGCCAGCTCATAAGTGTCTACCCGTCCCGTTGCGGCAAGAATTTCTTTGAGCGCATGTGCGCCAAATGCTCCCACCATGACAGCGATGCACCCAAATATGGCGCCCGATAAAATTGTATTGCGTTGATTCATCAGGTTTCTATTAGCGTCCTCCAAATATCGCAGACCCAACGCGGATCATAGTGCTTCCTTCCTCGATGGCGATCTTATAATCCCCGCTCATACCTATCGAAAGCTCTTTCATTTCCACACTATTTGGCAATGCCGCGCTTTTTAGTTTGTCGAAAAGTTTTTTGAGCCCGCTGAACTCCCTTCTTATCTGTTCACCATTTTCGGTCAAAGTTGCCATACCCATAAGACCGCAGACTTTTACGTTCTTTAAAGGAGCTGGTCCGTCTGACTGGATAAATTGAATGACCTCGTCGCCCGAAAAACCAAATTTTGATTCCTCTTCGGCGATATGCACCTGAAGGAGGCAGGCTATTGTTCGATTTGAACGAAGTCCCTGTTTGTTTATCTCTTCCAATAGCTTTACGCTATCAACAGAATGGATCATACTAATGAACGATGCTATGTGTTTAACCTTGTTTGACTGAAGGTGCCCAATCATATGCCATTCAATATCCTTGGGTAAAGCCTCATACTTTGGTACAAGTTCCTGGACCTTATTTTCCCCAAATAACCGATGCCCCTCCTGATAGGCTTCCATGATTTTCTCTACCGGTTTTGTTTTGCTAACTGCGATCAACTTGCAGTCTGGAGATAAGTTTTGCCGAAGATTATTTAGGTTATTCTTAATATTCATTCCTATTTTTAGCCCTTAATACACCAAAGCTAACGCAAATATGGCTATCCTCGGGACATTGCTGAAAAAAGGAATCAGACTCCGCGAGATGCTTGAGCAGGAATATACGTCGCCGTTTGACCTGCAGAAGAAAGAACTCAAGGAATTGCTGATCACGGCAAGTCAGACGGAATTTGGCAAATACTACAACTTTGCAGATGTGTTGAATGGCTTTCGAAAAGGAGACAAGGAGTTTTATAACCGCTTCAAGAAACAAATACCCATCCATACCTACAACAAAATACATTCTGAATGGTGGAAGCTTGCGCTTCAGGGAGCGCGCAACGTCTGTTGGCCTGGGACGATTAAATATTTTGCGTTGAGCTCAGGAACATCAGAAGCCTCTTCCAAGTATATCCCGGTTACAAAAGAAATGACGAAGGCCATCCAGAAGACGAGCATTCGTCAGATCCTGACCTTGTCAAAATATGATCTCAGACCGGAGATCTTTGAATCAGGTATCCTGATGCTGGGAGGGAGCACTCACCTGAACAAAAGAGGAAGCTATTTTGAAGGGGATTTAAGTGGCATACAGGCGGCCCGTTTGCCTTTTTGGTTTCAACATTTCTACAAGCCTGGCAAAAAGATTGCAAAGACGCGCAACTGGGACGCTAAGCTCGACGAGATCGCGAAAAAAGCATGGGAGTGGGATATCGGTATTATTGTGGGTGTACCTGCATGGATACAGATCCTGATGGAAAAAATAATCAAACATCATCGGTTAAAACATATCCATGAAGTATGGCCAAATCTCGAGGTGTATGTTCACGGCGGTGTGTCCTTTGATCCGTACAGGAAGGGTTTTGAAAAGTTGTTGGGTCGGCCTATTAACTACATCGAGACGTATCTCGCTTCGGAAGGATTTGTTGCATTTCAGGCCTATCCTCACCGTCGCTCTATGCGCCTTGTGTTGAATAATGGCATCTTTTACGAGTTTGTGCCCTTCGACGAAAAAAACTTTGATGCAAATGGTGAAATCAATCCTAATGCAGAATCATTGTTGATCGATGAAGTAGAGGAGGGGAAAGAATATGCGATCCTGCTGTCATCGTGTGCCGGCGCGTGGCGGTATATTATCGGCGACGTCATCAAATTCACCTCCCTCGAAGAATCAGAAATAGTAATCACAGGAAGGACAAAACATTTCCTCAGCCTATGCGGAGAGCACCTTTCAGTGGATAATATGAATAAGGCAATAGAGCTTGTTTCAAACGATTTTAATATCACTATTCCTGAATTCGTTGTAGCAGGTATACCTTATGAATCATTGTTTGCTCACCACTGGTTTGTTGGCACCGACGACAAGGTGGATAACAAGCAGTTGAAGGAAAAGATCGATGAACACCTGAAGGCGCTCAACGATGATTACGCTGTCGAACGCAGCGCGGCATTGAAGGATATTTTTGTTGATGTGATTCCTATAAAAACATTCTATGCATGGATGGAGTCGAAAGGAAAAGTTGGCGGTCAAAATAAGTTTCCAAGGGTAATGAAGAACGCCCAGTTGGAAGATTGGAAAAGGTTCCTGGAAAAGCAAACGAATGGATATCGTCCTTAACGGAATCGTTTCTGGTATTGTGTTGGCCTTTCTTATCGGGCCTGTATTTTTTACAATACTTCAAACCAGCATCGAAAGAGGATTTTGGAGCGGCGTCTTTGTTGCTATCGGTGTCTCATTAAGCGATGCAGTCTATATTTTAGTCTCTTATCTCGGTCTTATCCAATTTATTGAAGCCGAAAGTTTCCGACATTACCTTGCCTATGGCGGCGGAAGTATCTTGTTGGCGTTTGGCATCTATTACCTGTTCATTAAAAGCAAACGCCTTACTCACTATGATCCCGAAAGGATCCACACGCGCAGCTGGTTCAGGCTCCTGGCGAAGGGTTTTATTATCAACGGGCTCAGTCCAATGGTGTTGTTTTTTTGGGTCGCGACGGTAAGCTTAGCAACGACAAGGCTGGGGTACACCGCCTCAAATGATGTATTCATCTTTTTCGGATCAATTGTATGTACGGTTTTTACAACTGATATTATCAAAGCCAAACTTGCTGACAAGCTCAGGATGCTTGTCACACCCAGGCTGATCCGGATGATGAATATCGTACTAGGTTTGGTGCTGGTGGTTTTTGCAGGCAGGCTGATTTTCTTTCCCGACAATATTCCGCACTAGTCCTGCAGAACGTTTGTCATAAAAGTGGATTTCAACATCAGCCAGAGAAGAAAGAAAACCAGAGCCCACTGCAGGTATACAAAATAATAATCGGACGTGTCTTTGAAACGCGTTTCCTTGATCTCCGCTTTCTCGAACTGGTCGATGCGCGCAAATACCTGGGTCAACGCCTTATTGTCGGCTGCCCTGAAAAATTCCCCGCCACCAATTTCAGCAATCCTCCGCATGGTCGTTTCGTCAACCGTGTTTTCAATCATATTCGGTCGTCCAAAAAAGTCTTTACCGTACGGCACCAAACCCTCTTTGCCAACGACAATTGTATAGATCTTGATCCCATACGCTGATGCTAATTCTGCGGCCGTTATCGGGTCTATGTTCCCCGCGGTATTATCACCATCGCTTAAAAGAATACACACCTTTGACTTTGTTTCAGACTCGCCCATACGATTGGTTACGACAGCAAGGGCACTTCCTATGGCGGTACCTCTATTCTCGATCATCTCAAAATTTATCTCGTCCAAGTAAGATTTGAGAAGATCATAGTCAGTGGTAAGCGGTGCCAGCGAGAATGCATCTCCTGAAAATACAACTATCCCGATTCTGTCCTGTAGCCTGCCTGTTATAAACTCCCGTGCGACTTTTTTTGCAGCTTCAAGCCGGTTGGGAGGAAAGTCCTCGATCTGCATAGACTGTGAGATATCCAGCCCTATCATGATGTCGATCCCTTCAGTCCATTGCTCCACCTTTTCATTTGTTTTCTGCGGTCTTGCCAGCGCCATAAGGATGAATGCCATTGCAAACATTAGTAGAATTTCAGGTAACAACCGTACAAGATTTAATGGCGATACATGAAGGTCTTTTGACGTGACGGCTACGGGCAGTTTTTGATTGAACTTTAATCGCAACAACCATCTCAACAGGAATAGGAGGGGTACAGCAGCGACCGCGTATAGGAAACTGGGATTTTCCCAGGTAAATGTATTGAGGGTCGCAGGAGCTAACCAGTCGAGTGATAAGAATGTACCGGCCTCGTTATCCATGCTTTACCTCCTCCAGTTTTTGAACAAAACGTCTGTCAGCAAAATTCCGGAGACTTTCCAGTGATTCGACGACGGCTGTGTCGTGACCATAGATCGCTCCATCAATGGCATGGAGATTTCTACCCAACGACTCATTTTTCTCCATTTGTAATGTCTCCTTGGTCGTCAGCTTTGTGTACGGTCTTGAGTCCAGCTGTTCCATGTATTTTTTCCACTGTGACAAAGCGTTTTCGGTCGTGACAGAGGAAAACGCGGACTTGATCGAATCAAGTTGAACGTTGAATGTTTCCAGAAATTTGTGGTGAGCTTTCTGCATCCTTTTGAGTCGGAAATGTCGCCTGATCTTCTTGCCAAATACTACCCAGGTTACTGCTGAAAGCACCAGCAAAACGCCGACAATTATTACGACAATGGGATAATTGAAAGTGTACGGTACGTCTTCGTAGGCTATGTTGACTTTAAGTGGAAGGTTTTGCAAGGTTACAGTATCAGGCAAATCCTTCACTAATTCTGACAGCAAAATAGTATCGCGTGCTGAGAGGTAAGCGGTACAATCCATCGGGTTAAGCTGAAACACGGGCAGGCTAAGCGCCTGGACTCGCTCGATTTCGAAAGTAGACAGGTAGTATATCACGCTGTCATAGCTTCGTCCTTTGGTGGTTTTTGTGGGAAAGTACTTTTTGCTTTCGTATTCAAAAGGTGTGAAGTTGAAAGTTGAATCGGGAAAAAGAATGTTCAGGTTTGTCGGATATTCCGCCGCCAGGTAAAAACCCGACTGATCACCAACCCTAAGGCTATCTTTAAAAAAACCTCCTCTAACGATTACGTCCTGTGCATTAACCTTACCCAAACAGAACAGGAGAACGATTGCCATGATCCTGCTCATTCTGAAACAGCTAAATTCCATGGCGACTAAGTGGTTTTGAAGGATCGGTTTCTGACTTTGAAAAGGCGAAGAAGTTTGGGCACATAGTCCTCATCCGTGTCCAGTGAAATAAAATTGATCTGGTGTTTCCGACTGAACTTTTCTAATTCCGCCCTTCTTGCTTCATGCCGCGAGCTGATCTTTTCGCGAAAATCGCCAAAAGAAGTATTTACCCACAACGTACGTCGTGATTCCTTATCGATAACAGGAATAATCCCTAGTTTGGGTAACCGGGTTTCGCGTTTGTCACTAACGTGAATAACGACGAGGTCATGCCTGTGGGCCAACGCCTTAAGGTTCTTCAAATAACCATCGTCAATGAAGTCCGATATCAGGATGACTACACTTCGGCGGCGTATTGCATTCAATGCAAAAGCTATGGCCTTCGTAAGGCTTGTCTTCAGCGACTGAGGACGAAGCTTGGATAATGTGCTGATGATCTCATAGGCCTGTGAATGACCCTTCGTAGGTTTCATATACTTCTCCTTCACATCCGAAAAACAAATTAGCCCGACGTGGCCTGATTCCTTTGCTGCCGAGAGAGCAAGCACACCGCAAATTTCTTTGCCAATATCGGCTTTAGTGCTGCCGGGATTTCCAATATCTTCCGAAGCACTCACGTCGAGTATAAAGAATACAGTCTGTTCCTTTTCTTCACGGAAGGTTTTTACGAAGGTACCGTGACCTTTTGCGGACACATTCCAATCGATTGTCCTGATGTCATCACCGTATTGGTATGGCCTGACGTCGTCAAACTCCAGCCCCGTCCCCTTGAACACGGAATGAAAATCTCCCTGCATCTGGCTGTTAATAGCCTTGCGGATCTGGATTTCGTATTTCCTTAATTTCTTTAAAAGCTCCTTCACGTGTTCCGTTGGAATAGTATTTGTTCTGGCGTTACGATAACGTACTGCGAGAACCTGAATTGGCCAAAAATAGAACAATTATGAGTATTTTGCCCCACCCAAAATTAAGTATAGCGTGGTAAAATCTGTAAAAGGCAATGGCGGATATTTAATGCGGTCTTGTATCGTGATCATGATCATCTTTGGATTGTCCTGCTGCAAAAAAAAGCAGGTTCCTGAGGGGATCTTGACCCGGGACAAAATGGTCGCTGTGATGTCTGAATTGTATGTCACAGAGCAAAAGATCAGCACGTTAGGGGTGAAGCGCGATTCTTTAAGCCAGATGTTTGACGTGATGAAAGAAAAAGTGTTTGCGAAACAGGGTATTACAGATTCTGTCTTTAGGAAATCCATGGATTATTATATGGACCACCCCCTGGAAATGGAAACCATTTATACTTCGCTTGTCGATTCCCTCAACCTCAGAGAACAGCGCGCTCTTTCCGGTCAAAAAAAATGATTTATCCTGATACGCTCGAGCAAAAATTAGGCTTCGACCAAATAAGGGAAAAACTTAAAAAGTACTGTAGTTCTCCTGCCGGTGAAGCATGGGTTGATAAAATGCACTTCAATGCCGATGCAGGATTCATCACGACGCTGTTAAAACAAAATCTGGAGTTCAAGCAAATATTGGAGAAGGGTGAACCTTTTCCGTCAAGATATTTCTCGGATCCCACCGAATGGCTTCAAAAAATTTCAATTGAGGGAAGTTGGCTTGAAGCTGAAGAATTTTTAAACCTGGCGTATTCCCTTGAGACGATCATTGCATGCAGGGTGTTTCTCACGAAATCAGCCGAGGTGTATCCGGAGCTTTTCAAGTTAAGCAGGATGATCGCATTACCCGGTACGTTGCACCAGCTCATATTTTCAAAGATTGATGATAAGGGATTAGTGCGCGACAATGCAACCGGGGAGCTAGCCAGGATTCGAAAAAAACTCAGAGACGAACAGGCAAGGTTGAGAAGGTTGGCAGACCAAATATTTCGCACTGCTGTCAGCGAAAGTTGGGTACCCGAAGGTGCACTGCCTACAATTCGTGACGGACGGGTTGTTATTCCGATTCAGGCTGAGCACAAAAGGAAAATCAAGGGGTTTATTCTTGATGAGTCGGCGACGGGCCAAACGATTTTCATGGAGCCTACCGAAATGCTCGATGCAAACAATGAGATCCGCGAACTGGAACATTCCGAAAAGCGGGAAGTAATACGGATACTCACCGACCTTACAAATGAATTCAGAATTCACCTGACGGTTCTGCGTACGGCTTTTCAATTTCTTTCACAGATTGATTTCATACGGGCAAAAGCAAAATTTGCAATAGAGGTTAATGCAGATCTGCCGCTGATAGAAAATACTACTGAACTGGTTTGGTACAACGCCAGGCATCCTTTGCTCTATCTGAGCCTGAAGGGTAAACGTGAGATAGTTCCACTTTCCATCGAGCTGGATCAGCAACACCGAATGCTCCTGGTTTCAGGGCCGAACGCCGGCGGAAAATCGGTCTGCCTGAAAACGGTTGGATTATTACAATACATGGCCCAATGTGGACTGCTCATACCTCTCTCTGATCGATCGAGAGTCGGAATATTTCATGACATTTTTTTAGACATCGGTGATCAACAATCGATCGAAAATGATTTGAGTACGTATAGCAGTCACCTGAGGAACATGAATGTTTTTATTCATTCTGCCTCCGATAAATCGTTGGTGCTGATGGATGAGTTGGGTTCCGGAACGGACCCGAACTTCGGCGGTGCAATAGCACAGGCGATATTGGAGGCGTTGTTGAAGAAAAGGGTATGGGGGGTTGCCACGACTCATTACTACAATCTGAAACTTTTCGCGGGGCAACATCAGGGAATAAGAAATGCAGCGATGCGTTTCGATGACAAGAACATGAATCCCCTTTACGTGCTTGACATAGGCAAACCTGGTAGTTCGTTTGCGTTGGAGATCGCCAGGAAAACCGGACTTCCGCAACATACAATTGCAGAAGCAGAGAAACTCGTAGGCAAAGATCTCGCAGGTTTTGAAACATTAGTGCGTTCGCTTGAAAAAGAGCGTGTGGAGCTGAGCGATAAAGTGAAAAGGATGGAACGCCAGGACCAGGAGTTGAAACAGTCGCTCTCAAAATACCAGTCTTTGTATTCTGATCTTGAAACGCGCAAGAAGGATATTATTACCAAGGCAAAAGAGGATGCGTCCAATCTCTTAAAAGAAACCAATCGCGAGATTGAAAAAACAATACGGCACATTAAAGAAAACAAAGCAGAGAAAAAAGAGACGGTAAAGGTCCGCAAGAACCTTGAGACGTTGAATCGTAAGGTGGTTGAGGCCCCTCTGAAAGAAAAGAAAGTTGTCGAATTGAAACCTGGTGATCGGGTAAGGTTGATTGGCCAGGAGGGCAGTGGTGTGATAATAGCAATACAGGGACGTAATGCTACAGTCCAATTCGGTCTGATCAAGTCCGTTACCAAGCTTGAAAAGCTTGAACAGATAACGACTCCGGTAGCAAAAGACGTGGAGGCAAAGCTAAGGTCAGCAGGTATTAATGTTCAGGAAAAACGAGCAAACTTCAATTCGACGTTGGACATTCGGGGAAAGCGGGTTGACGAAGTTACCGGCATTTTGGATCAGTTTATGGATACCGCCATTTTACTTGGACAGGGAGAGCTTAGGATTTTGCACGGCAAAGGAGAAGGAGTTCTACGGAAAGTGGTGAGAGATCACCTAAAATCATTTAAGGAGGTAGCTGCTATGAAGGATGAGCATATCGAACACGGTGGCGACGGTATTACCGTAGTCATCTTAAAATAAGGGCAAAAAAAAGAGCCCTTGCAGGCTCTTTTTCTAATGTATAATCTCTTATGGTTTGGTCGAATGCAAATATCCACTCGCCCGCCACCGATTCGACGCGGCCGTTATGAAATCCAGGGCCGGAATAATCGAACCTGAGTTCAAGTGTCTTGTCCGAGTTAGAAAGCGTATAAGTGATTGGGGTAAGGTCGCTTTGCCTTATAATAACGCTTGCTGATACTTCCAGCATCAAATTTCCAGGTGTCGAGTGCTTTCCATGGACTTACGCTTGGCCATGAGTGTGGCATCGCTGGTATAATTATAAGTACCTCCTTCGCTAAATGTTCCCGCAAAAGTAACGGTCATGCCGGGGTATTCATCTGTTCTGGTCGTTGCATCGTTGACAACGCTTTGTATGTTCCAGGTCCCCTTTAATTTTTCAAGCTGCGATTCTTCCTGAGATTTCTGAGGGTCATCACCACCATCGCAGCTGGCATAAAATATTCCTGCGCTAACGAGTATTAAAAGAGAAAGTAATCTTGCCACGTATTTCATCTTAAACGGATTATTGATTCACGAATATGCCAGTAAAAATTATAAAATCAAACTCATGGCGCCAGAGTCGCACGCTCATGTTAGTGATTAATAAGGTTCGAGATTTCCATGTAACCCTTACTTTAGGCTCATAATGTCTATTTTTCGGGCGTTGGCCGGATATTCTGCAGCCTGGTTGCTGGCGATAAAAACGAGACACTCCGGCGGTAAGGCCTGCAGCTCACGACTATACCAATCAAACGCTGTACTATCCAGATTCGTACCAGGTTCGTCCAGAAAGATGACGTCAGCTTTCGAAAAGAATGCCAGTGCCAATTTTACTCGCTGCTTCATTCCGGACGAGAAGTTGGACAATTGTTTATCACGGGCGTGAGTCAGGTACATCCTCTCCATAATTTCAATTTCCGTCAATGCGTACCGGCAAGGTTTTAATCGGAAATGAAAGCGGAGTTGTTCTTCAAGGGTGAACTCTTCGATGAGGTCAAGATAGGGTGTTGCCACAACAACGTGTTTGTAAATATCTTCCTGCAATATATCTGTGCCTGAAATTTTGTATTTGATACTTCCCGTGCTGGGAGGCATTTGCCCCCACAAGATCTGCATCAGTGTTGATTTGCCTGAGCCATTAGGACCTGTGATCGCATAGACCTCACCCGATTGAAACGAGTAGCTAAAATTTCTAAAAATCCATTCGCGGTTGAATCTTTTCCCCAGCTGCTGGACTGAAATATTGAGGTTTTTATCAGATCCCCGCGCCAGATTCTTGTCACTGCCTGACGACATATTTTGAGACGGGGATGACATGTATCACAAGGTTGATGAAGTTACTTTAACAGAGTAACGATTAATCATTTCCTCCATAACCTTTCATGATTCCTCGTTCTGATGTTCTTATGAATTCTACGATATAATCTCTTTCCACACTTGATGGAACTTCACGCTCAACCATATCGAGCGCTTTCGAATTGTTAAGACCTTTGAGGAAAATGTATCGATATATTTCTTGTATCTCGCTTATCTTTTCAGACGTAAAGCCCCGGCGTCTCAATCCAACGGTATTTATACCCGCATAGGTGAGAGGCTCACGGGCTGCCTTCGTAAAGGGAGGAACGTCTTTTCTCACAAGTGATCCTCCGGAGAGCATTACGTGTGCACCGACTTTCACAAACTGATGCAATGCGCTTGCTCCGGCGATGATTGCCCAATCATCAATTGTAACATGTCCTGCAACCTGCACGGCATTTGCAAGAATGCAATTGTTTCCAATGACACAATCGTGCGCGATGTGCACATATGCCATCAATAAGCAATTACTGCCAATGACGGTCTTAAATTTGTCCGCCGTTCCGCGGCTAATAGTAACACTTTCACGAATAACCGTATTATCGCCAATATGTGTTTCAGTTTTCTCGCCGGCGAATTTCAGGTCTTGAGGTGGGGATGAGACAGAAGCAGCGGGGAAAACTTTTACATTCTTTCCGAGTCGCGCGCCGTCCCAAATTATAGCGCCAGCTCCAATCCAGCTGGAGTCTCCTATCTCTACGTCTTTTTGTACCGTTGCAAATGGCTCAATGATAACGTTGTTACCAATCTTGGCCTCGGGATGTACGTTTGCTTGAGGGAATCTACTCATGAGTCTTTTCGAACAATGCTGGCTGTCATGGTGCCTTCGCAAACCAGTGTGTTGCCTACGTAAGCGCGACCTGTCATTTTAGCTATACCGCGTTTGATAGGCGCCAGCAAGTCGCACTGTATTACGAGTGTATCACCTGGAAGTACCATCTTTCTAAATCTGAAATTTTCTATACCAAGGAAATACGTCCAATAATTCTCCGGGTCAGGAACAGTGTTTAGGACCAGTATGCCTCCGATCTGCGCCATCGCTTCAATTTGTAATACTCCCGGCATTACGGGGTTCCCCGGGAAGTGTCCCTGGAAGAAATATTCATTAGCCGTAACGTTTTTTACGCCTGCGACACTTTCGTTGTCGAGGTAGATGATCTTATCGATAAGGAGGAAAGGATAACGATGCGGCAGCGTAGATGCTACCTTGTTAATATCCATTACCGGAGGAAGACTGGGGTTGTATTTCGGCCGCCCTTTCTTGTCCGACTCCTGCATTGCTTTCTTCAGTTTCTTTGCAAATGCGACGTTAGCCGCGTGACCCGGACGTGCAGCCAATACCTGTGCTTTAAGGGGACGTCCCGCAAGCGTCAGGTCTCCTACGATATCAAGTAGCTTATGGCGCGCAGGTTCGTTCTTATATCGGAGTTCGATGTTGTTTAGAATTCCTTCCTGCTTGACAGCGACCTTGGGCTTACCCAACATCTTGGCAATATTATCCAACTCGTTTTCCTGAACTACGCGATCAACAATGACGATCGCGTTGTTTAAATCTCCACCGCGGATGAGATTGTTTTTATAAAGCATCTCCAGTTCATGCAGGAAACAAAACGTACGACATGAAGCAATTTCTTTTTCAAATTGACGGATATCGGTAATCGATGCATGTTGGCTTCCAAGGACAGGTGAGTTATAATCAATCATCACCGTTACGCGGTAATCATCCAACGGAAGAGCCGCAATTTCAACATTTCTTGCAGCCTCGCGATAGAACAACGGTTCCTGAACTTCAAAGAAGTCGCGAAGCGCATTTTGCTCCTCAGCGCCAGCGGCCTTCAGCACCTCCACAAATTCAATAGAGCTTCCATCCATTATAGGACATTCGGGTCCATCGAGCTGAATAGTAACATTGTCAATCTCTAAACCCGTCAATGCTGCAAGCGTATGTTCAATTGTGCTCACGCGCGCGCCGCTTTGCTCAATGGTAGTCCCGCGAGAAACGTCGACGACGTTGTCGCAGTCGGCATCTATTGTTGGCGATCCCGGCAGGTCTATGCGCTGGAATTTGATCCCGTGATTTGGTTTCGCGGGAACAAACGTCATGTTTGTCTGAACACCAGTGTGCAGCCCCACGCCCGAAAGGGACACGGATTTCTGAATAGTTTGCTGTTTTATATTAAGCATGATTTGACAAAAAGTGGGCAAATTTAACCCCAAACTACAGATTATCCAATTTTGACTTTTATGCCCTCGCAAGCCGGTAGACCCGAACAACGGTTAGTCAACCGACAGGGAATTGGTTTGAACATTCTGGAGCTTAGCTTCGAGCTCCCGAAGCCGCTGATTTATGTCTGGAAGCTTCTTAAAGACCGCGTAGGATTTAAAATAGTCGGTGACATCAGTGGCTGGCGATCCCATCATCTTCCTGCCGGGTTCCTTAATCGATTTCGAAACGCCTGCTTGCGCGCCCAAACCGGTATTGTTGGCGATTACAAGGTGACCAGCAATACCTACCTGACCAGCTAACATGCAGTTCTCTCCGATTTTTGACGAACCCGATATCCCCGTTTGCGCAGCGATCACGGTGTTTTTTCCCACCTCAACATTATGCGCAATTTGAATGAGGTTGTCAAGCTTGACGCCCTGCCGGATAATCGTTGCATCGCCAAATAAGGTGGCACAATCGATCACAGTATTTCCTCCGATTGCTACATCGTCTTCAATAATCACGGATCCTAATTGAGGAATCGTCTTGTATGATCCGTCTTCCTGAGGAGCAAAACCGAACCCGTCACTTCCAATTACGGTACCTGAATGAATGACACAATTATTCCCAATTCTTGTGTCAGCATATATCTTAACCCCGGAATGAATGATAGTGTTGTTTCCGATTACTACGTTGTCGCCGATAAAAGCATGTGGATAGATCTTCACATTATCACCTATCCTCACGTTACTTCCTACATATGAGAATGCACCGCGGTAAAAATCCTTCCCGATTGTAGAATTCTCCGCCATAAAACTAGGTTGCTCAACACCGGTCTTTTGAAAGCTTATCAGCTTGTGATACTCTTCCAGTAAACGAGTAAAACTTATATAAGGGTCATCCACGAGCACAAGGATGCAAGACAACTCTTTCCTGGCAACAAAATCTTTCTTAACGATTACAGCGGTAGCTTGAGTTGTATAAATGTATTGCTCGTATTTAGGATTCGATAGAAACGAAATCTGGCCCCTTTTAGCGTCCTGGATTTTGCCAAGCATGACTATCGTTTCGTCGCCATTGCCTCTCACCTCCCCACCCAACATTGCAGCTACCTGGTTGACGGTAAATTTCATTTCGTTTCAGTTAAAATTTGTCTCTAGCATTCATGCTATTTAGCGTGTGAGTGTGGTACAAATTATTCCTTGCCTTTTGAGGCTTCCAGAAGTACGAGATTAACCCAACCCATGAATGACGAACTACGACTTATCAACTTACCGCTAGGGGTATTTACAAAGATACAGTTTTAGGCCAGCAGAGGTAGTTTTTTTTTACGATTTTGCTGATTGCTTTGATGTTAGGGAGATCCGATGCCTGGGCGAGATCCAACACCTCTCCACCCTTCATGAGTACGTTTATCTCCTGTCCTTCAGCGTAGGCTTCATTGGTCACGGTTCCATGGGAGAAGAGGTATTTGGCTTCTGCCCTCAGTAGTCCGTATTTTTTTGTTATTGCAACCTGGATATCTTCAACCTGATTTTTTTTGATAGGTTCTGCGCTAAGGCGGATCTGGAACAATTTTCTTTCAATGATCATTGTTGCCAACAACGACAGGATTGGATCGTGGTTGTTGATCCAAAACTTTATTGCACCCCAGATGTCATTATCATCCAGCTGGCCGTAGTATTGAAGAATATTTGGGTCGTCGCTAAAGTCAGCCAGGACATAATCCTTTTGTAAGAACGGTAGTAATGAATCGCTTGCGACCAACGGTTCCCCCGCACGTATTAGTGCTTGTGCCCGGCGCATAAGGTTCACCAGCATTCGTTCAGTACTCACAGTAGTCTTGTGAAGATAGACCTGCCAATACATCAGTCGCCTTGCATTCAAAAAACTTTCGATGCTATAGATGCCTTTTTCCTCTACAACGAGAGAATTCTGATGAACAGTCAGCATCGAAACAATTCTATCTACGCCAATTGTACCTTCCTGCACACCGGTAAAGAAACAATCACGTTTCAGGTAATCGAGCCGATCAATATCGAGCTGACTGGAGACCAGTTGATGAAAGAATTTTCGTTTGTAGCTGTTACGGAAGATCTTGATCGCGAGGTCGAGTGCGCCTTTAAACTCCTTATTCAGTCTTTCCATAAAGAGATACGAAAGGCTCTCGTGTTTTATGCCTGGAAGGATGGAGTCCTCAAGGGTATGAGAAAAAGGTCCGTGTCCGACATCATGGAGCAGGATCGCAAGCTGGGACGCCTCGTATTCGTCGTCAGAGACCTCGATACCCTTTAAGCGAAGTGTATCGAGAACTTTTCCCATGAGGTGCATCGCTCCGAGCGCGTGCTGAAATCTGGTGTGCAACGCCGCAGGATAGACAAAATCGGTAAGCCCCAATTGTTTAATGTGACGCAGCCGTTGAAAATTCGGATGTGAAATAATTTCATAGATCAGCTCGTTGGTAATCGTAATAAATCCGTAAACCGGATCATTGATGATCTTTTTCTTCATCAGAAGTAGTATTGGTCAGAATCATTTTCGTCCAGGTCTCCCCAGACTCGTTTGTCCGATAGGTATGGATAGCGATTAATGATTAAATTCGTAAAAATTTCCCTTATGCAAAGATATAGCATTTTGTGGGCGGACGATGAGATCGATTTGTTGAAACCGCATATCCTGTTTATGGAGCAGCGGGGTTATGATATCACTCCGGTCAATAATGGATCAGAGGCCGTTGAACTTTGTGATGAAAAGCATTTTGATGTCGTATTTCTGGATGAAAACATGCCTGGAATGTCGGGATTGGAAGCTTTGAATGAGATCAAAAACAACAAGCCTAACCTGCCAGTGGTGATGATCACCAAAAATGAGGAGGAGCATATCATGGAGGAGGCGATCGGATCCAAGATTGCCGATTACCTGATCAAGCCTTTGAATCCAAGTCAGATACTGTTGTCCGTAAAAAAGATACTTGATAACAAGCGGTTGGTTATGGAAAAAACCAACCTGAACTATCAGCAGGAATTCCGCAAGATAAGTATGGCCTTTCAGGATGTCATGAACCATGAACAGTGGGCGGACATCTATAAAAAGCTCATTTTCTGGGAGCTTCAAATGGATCACAAAGACAACGAGGAGATGGGCGACGTTCTCGACATGCAAAAGACCGAGGCCAACGCCAACTTCGCGAAATTTATCATACGCAATTATGATTCCTGGCTGAATGATCCGAATTCTGATAAACCACTGATGTCTCATCAGTTGATGAAGAAAAAGATCTTTCCGGAACTTGGTAAGAAACCTGTATTCGTGATCCTGATTGACAATCTGCGTTTCGATCAATGGAAAGTCATTGAGCCTGTTCTCACTGAATATTTCAATGTCACGTCAGAAGAATCATATTATTCGATACTGCCAACCACCACGGCGTACGCGCGCAACGCAATCTTCTCTGGATTGTTACCTTCAGAGATGGCGAAATCCAACCCCGATCTCTGGGTGGGTGAAGACGAGGATGAAGGCAAGAATAATTTTGAGGGAGAATTTCTTTCGAAGCAACTTCGTCGCAATAACCTGAATATGAAAACAAGCTACCACAAGATCAAAAATCTTGAGGAGGGAAGGGATCTGGTCGACACGGTCAATAACCTTTTTAATAATGACCTGAATGTTGTCGTGTACAACTTTGTTGATATGCTTTCGCACGCGCGAACTGACATGGCCATGGTAAGGGAACTGGCACCAGACGAGTCAGCGTATCGTTCCATTACGAAGTCGTGGTTCCTTCACTCACCTCTCATAGATATCCTGAGGAAGATTGCAGAGAAAGACGTAAAGGTCATAATAACAACCGATCACGGGACTATCCGGGTGAAAAGGCCATTTAAGATCATTGGCGACCGGAACGTGAACAGCAACCTCCGGTACAAACAAGGAAAGAACCTTGGATACGAAGGGGATAAAATTATGCATGTGCAAAAGCCCGAAAGACTTTTCCTTCCGAAACTAAATGTCTCGTCCTCGTATGTATTTGCCATAGAAGACCAGTTTTTCGCCTACCCGAACAACTACAACTACTATGTAAATTTTTATAAAGACACTTTTCAGCACGGGGGTGTCAGCTTGGAGGAGATCATCATTCCCATTATTTTCTTAACTTCGAAGAATGCATCATGATCAACGAAGGACTGGTCTTTCGTTCGGTGACTTTATCTGATTTGAGAGCGATTGCACAGCGTATTGTCGAAGAGTTGGCTGAATTTAAAGTCTGGCTTTTCTATGGAGAGATGGGATCCGGCAAAACAACACTGATTAAAGAGATATGCAGGGAAGCCGGGGTGGCGGACGTAATGAGCAGTCCTACATTTTCGATCGTAAATGAATACGAGACTGCCGGCGGTCAGGCATTCCATTTTGATTTTTATAGAATTAAGAACGAGGCGGAAGCATATGATATAGGCACTGATGAGTATTTCTATTCGGGTTCGCCCTGTTTTGTTGAGTGGCCGGAAAAAATACCTTCGCTCATACCACCAAAACATGCTTCCATCGATCTTCAGGTAGAGAATAATACGAAACGAACTATAGTGATATCATTCCATGACGGAAAAGAAGAAAACAGGATTTGAGGCGTTGGCTAAAGCCAGCATGCAAACACAGGAGCAATTGCTCGAGGTGAGAAAAAGAAGACATACTTTTTTTATTGGCTTGCCTAAAGAGATCTCGTTACAGGAAAATCGGATAAGTCTCACACCGGATGCTGTTGCGCTTTTGGTGAACAATGGCCACGATGTATGGGTTGAAACGAAGGCTGGAATTGGATCCAAATTCACTGACAAGTCGTATAGCGATGCCGGAGCAAGAATAGTTTATTCTCCGCAGGAAGTCTATCAGGCAGATGTGATCCTCAAGATTGAGCCACCCACGCTGGAAGAAATTGAACTGATGCACGCGGGCCAGACGCTTATCTCAGCGTTACAGATCGGTCATCTGAAGGTTGAAAGCCTTCAGGCGATGTGCAAGAAGAAGATCACTGCGCTGGCGTACGAGTTCATTGAAGACAAAGTTGGAGGGATGCCTATTGTTCGAGCGATGAGCGAGATTGCCGGAAGTACGGTAATGCTGATAGCATCTGAATACCTCAGTACTGCAAATAATGGGAAAGGTGTAATACTCGGCGGAATAACCGGAGTTCCTCCAACGAAGGTTGTGGTAATCGGAGCAGGCACTGTTGCCGAATACGCCGTTCGTGCTGCCCTAGGGTTGGGTGCAGATGTGCAAGTGTTCGATAACCATCTCTATAAGCTCAGACGTATAAAACATTTGCTTGGTCAGCAGATCTACACATCAACAATCGATACTATCACCCTGAGCGAAACGCTCAAATCCGCTGATGTGGTGATCGGCGCTCTTCGGGCAGAAAAAGGCAGAGCAAGACACGTTATCACTGAGGAGATGGTGACTCAAATGAAGCCAGACTCCTTGATTATCGATCTAAGCATAGATCAGGGTGGTTGCATTGAAACTTCGGATATCACAACCTTGAGCAAGCCGGTCTTCCGGAAACATGGTGTTATCCATTATTGTGTACCAAACGTTGCATCACGGGTAGCACACACGGCCGCTAACGCTTTGAGCAATATTTTCACTCCTACAATTTTGCGTGCAGCGGAAGAAGGTGGGGTGGAAGCGATGATCTTCTCACACAAATGGTTCATGAAAGGAGTCTACACTTATAAAGGGGGCCTTACCAACGAACACGTTGCACACAAGTTCGGACTTAAGTACAAGAACATAGAACTCTTGCTCGCAGCAAGATTTTGATATCAAAGTCTTGCCAGAGTTTCCTCTAACGCTTTAATTTTAGCTTCCGCGTCCGCTTTCTTTTTGCGCTCCATTTCAATAACCTTCGGTGGTGCGCTGGACACAAACTTTTCGTTAGATAATTTCTTATCTACTGAAATCATAAAGCCACGCTGATATTCAAGGTCTTTGAGAATAGCTTCGCGTTCTTTTTCTGCGTCGATCTTGCCTTCAAGTGGGACAAAAAATTCGGTGGACCTGACAATGAAGCTGGTTGCGTTGTTGATTTTTTGTGATGCAATATCGATTTCACTCAGGTTAGAAAGCTTTTGTATGCATTGGCCGGAAAGAACTTAGTAACGACTGATCATTTGAATTCACCTTAAGCTTAAGCGCCTCCTTTGGCGATATTCCTTTGATATTGCGCGTGTTTCTGATTTCAGTGATTACATCGAACGCAAAAGCGGCTTCGTTAAGAATTTCGTTGTTGTATAGTTTGGGGCTTGGCCATGAAGCTACAATGATGCATTCGCGCTCCTTTCTTTCTGTCAATTCATTCCAGAGCTCTTCTGTGATAAAAGGCATAAACGGATGAAGCACTTTAAGTACGTCTTCAAAGAAGCCGATCGTTCTTGAATAAGTTGTTTGATCAATGGGTTTACCAAATTCCGGCTTTATCATTTCCAGATACCAGGAACAGAAGTCATCCCACACTAGTTTATAGATCAGGTGCAGTGCGTCGCTTATTCTGAATTTATTAAAATGATCGTCAAGCTCCGCCAGAGCCTGATTAAACCTTGCTTCAAACCAGTCGACTGAAATTCTTGGTCCGTCCGCCTGAGTCGTCGCTTCTGTGGTCCAACCCTTTACGAGCCTGAATGCATTCCAGATCTTATTGGCAAAATTCCGACCCTGCTCTATTAGTTTTTCGTCGTATAAGAGATCGTTACCTGCTGGTGAACTAAACAACATTCCGGTGCGCACTGCGTCGGCACCGAACGTGGCGATCAAATCCAGGGGGTTGGGAGAATTGCCCAACGACTTCGACATTTTTCTGCCCAGTTTATCCCGCACAATACCCGTCAGGTACACGTTCTTGAATGGCATCTCACCACGGTACTCATACCCGGCAATGATCATCCTGGCAACCCAGAAGAACAAAATTTCGGGAGCAGTAACGAGATCGTTGGTCGGATAGTAGTAGTTAAGGTCTTTGTTCCCTTTATTTCCATCCTTGAAAATCGTAGTGTCGAAGACTGCCATCGGCCAGAGCCAGCTGGAGAACCACGTATCCATAACATCAGGATCCTGAGTAAGCGTAGGGGTTTTTGTTGTTCCCTTCTTTTCCTTGTACAGCGTAATAGCTTCTGCTTCTGTTCTCGCAACCACATGATCTCCTTCTTCATCGTACCACGCCGGAATGCGATGTCCCCACCAAAGTTGTCGTGATATACACCAATCGCGTACATTGGACATCCAGTGATTATAAGTGTTCTTGAATTTCGAAGGTATCAGCTGGATATCGTCGTTCATTACGTGCTCATGCGCCGGTCGAGTGATCTCTTTCATTTTTAGAAACCACTGCAAGGATAGCCGCGGCTCGATTACTGCATCGGTCCTTTCCGAAAACCCGACGTTGCTTTGGTAATCTTCAATCTTGGTGAGATATCCTTTTTGCTCCAGTTCTTTTGCGATCTTCTTCCGTGCGACGAAACGATCGTCTCCCACAAAGATCTTTGCCTTCGCATTTAGCGTTCCATCTTCATTTAGAATATCAATGACCTCCAGGTTGTGCTTCTTTCCAAGCTCATTGTCGTTCATGTCATGAGCCGGAGTCACTTTTAAGCAACCTGTTCCGAAGTCCATCGTCACATAATCATCCTCGATAATTGGAATTGCGCGGTCGATGAGTGGTATGATTGCCTTCTTACCTTTGAGATGTTTATAACGTTCGTCATTCGGGTTAACACAGATAGCCGTATCAGCCATGATAGTCTCAGGACGTACTGTTGCGATCGTGACAAAATCTTCCTGGCTGCCTTCTATAGCGTATTTAATGTAGTATAACTTCGATTGAACATCCTTATGTATAACCTCATCATCTGAAAGCGCCGTCTTGCCCACAGGATCCCAGTTGACCATACGAAGTCCACGGTAGATGTTGCCCTTATTGTACAGATCAATGAATACGTCAATGACGGCTTCATAATAATCGGGATCCATCGTGAACGTTGTTCGTTGCCAGTCACAGGAAGCTCCCAATTTCTTTAGTTGTTCCAGGATAATACCGCCGTACTTCTCCTTCCATTCCCACGCATACTTCAAAAATTCTTCACGCGTGAGATCAGATTTTTTAATTCCCCGTTCGCGAAGCATGGCGACTACCTTAGCTTCCGTTGCAATGGATGCATGATCCGTCCCCGGTACCCAGCATGCTTCCTTTCCCTGCATCCTGGCCCTTCTGATAAGTATATCCTGAATCGTGTTGTTCAGCATGTGTCCCATATGAAGGACACCCGTAACGTTTGGGGGCGGGATTACAATGCAATATGGTTCCTTGTTCTGGTCAGGCTCGGAATGAAAGAAGCCATGTTCCATCCAGTACTGGTACCATTTATTCTCAACATCGGCCGGATTGTATTTTGTCGATAGCATGTGACGCGTTTAAAATCTCAAGTTCCACCCTTGTCTGCCAACCTCGCTCCGCAGAAGCCCCGATATTATCGGGGAAGCAGCAGGCCTTCAAACTCCGTAAAATGGCCCTTTTGGCGTTCTTGCCGAAAAAGCGAAAACGGGCATTTTTCGGGCAAAAATAAAGAAATCGGCCTTAAAACCGAATTTATTACAGGCTCCCCATCTACCTTCTTGCGCTTCGTCGTATGAATGGGCCTAATCGTCTATGGAAGCTTTATCTATCCCCCAGGAGAAGAACTCCATCCAATGGAAGCAGCTGTGGAGTCTGGCTGCGCTGTACGGTTCGATCGTTATTGGTTGGATCGCATATCAAAACTACCAGCCAAAGTTGCTGGAGAAATTTCAGTTTACAGATTTTTCATTCCCTTTAATGGTGTTTCAAGGAATCATCCTTGTGGTAACACCGCCGTTCGCCGGGCGATTGGGCGACCGTTATCGGTTTGAAAAGGGTCATCGTATTCCAATAATTACCACTGGGATCAGCTTTGCAGCCATGGTATTTATGGCCGTTGCATTCACGTTGTTCAGCAATCCCGGTGAAATATTCAAGTGGATACTCCCTATTCTGATTGTCTTCTGGCTTATCGCCATGAGCATTTTTACAAGTCCTGCGTTGTCAACGCTTGAGCTATTCACGCCCGTGGATAAGCTGCCACGTGCGATGGCTATCCTTACCATTGTGGCAAACCTGATTTACGCAATCGAGCCGATAATTGTTGATATAATAGATTACGTAGGCGCTCCGCTGACATTTTTTGCCGGAGGTACTGTGGTTTTCATTTCGGGATTTGCGCTTAAGAAAAATTCATTGACGCTTTTCAAACTGAGTGACAACAAAGAGAGTGAGCGGCCATTGGCGGCGATCACTCTTGATACGCAGAAGTCCCAGTTTGTATACATATTCTTTTTGGGACTTGCGCTCGGATTACCGACGACGATTATGTTCAACATATTTCCAGATCTTTTAAGTGCAAAGCTTGGTGATGCATTGAGAGGAATGAGCGGCAAGGTAATGCTCGTGAATATCCTCGTGTTATCCGCCTTGATTTCGTTGCCTGTTAGCAGTCTGGTGAACAAGATTGGCCTTCAACGCTCGTTTTGGGGAAGTTTTGTGCTGATCATGATCTGTGTTATGTCGGTCTTTTTTGCTCAATCCACGGTAGCACTACTCGTCATTTGCGTGGCTTTTGCCATCATGTTCACGTCGATTTCTGTGAGCTCATTACCATTGGCAATGAGCCTTTCGAATTATTATGACAAAGTTTTTTGCGTGGGTATCTTTTTCAGTGGTGCCGCAGTACCTAGCGGAATACTGGAAGCTATCCAGGCATTTTAAAGACAAAACAAGCAGGGTTGGTTTACGGAATGCGTCGGTCGAATTCACGTCGGCCGGCCATTCCGGTTTTTGTTTACTCATCACTGATCATTGATCATTAAATGAATGCAATTATTGGACATTGAAATCGGAAACAAAAGAATACTCTTCAATCAGATCGCAAATCTCCAGTTCGGTAAATAGTGCAGCCGAATGTCGAACGCCCCCGCCTGCCGGACGGGCAGGTGAAAGCAACAGCACTTTAGCTTAACTAAACGACATTAATTCCTCATTCCTCATTGTTCATTGCTCATTGCTCATTGCTCATTGCCTAGGGTCCTGCATGCGGATCCTCCACTGCGCTGGATAAAGATTGTTTATGCGGCTATCCAGGACGTTGACCCAGCCGATTGGAAGGTCATTGAAACGAACCAACGCAAATCCTTTTTTGGTGTTGCTTACTTCGATTGTATCCTTTCTTAGGAATCGTAAGGAATCGTGAAGGTTTAAATCAATCGTGTTGAAGTTTTTTGCATTCAACTCTATGGATAACGCCAACGCATGCTCCGGAACAAGTTTGTTATGCTTGACGGCAGCGATTGCTGTTCCTGACGAAATTAGATGAAGGTTGTTGGCCAGCAACTCAATCTCATTTATTTTATTAGCAGGCAATGCCTGCACGAGGTCCTGGCGGAGAATGAATACCTTTTCCTGAGGAAACGTCAGCCAATCATGCATTTGATCCAACGTCTTCTTTTCAGGTGGCGCAAATACTTTTCTTGACCTCTGGTGGGTATCGCTTCCTGAAAGTTTTCTCATAACAGATAGGAAAAAACCTTCCCCTTTCACGCGATGTGGAAATAGTCTGTATCCATAAACTCCGTCTTTTGTTACCTCCGTCACGCCCCATTTGGGATCCAGCGTCAAACGAATGAACTCAACATCATCAGATTCGCTTAACCATTGAAGAACTTCTTCATTTTCATTTTCATTGTAGGTACATGTCGAGTAGATCAGGATTCCGTCACGTTTTAGCGCAGGCAAGATGTCCTTCAGAATTCTTCTCTGACGATTCGCGCACAAGAGAACGTTGTCGGGTGACCAATGGTTGATAGCGTCTGGATCTTTACGAAAAAGGCCTTCGCCGGAGCAAGGCGCATCAACAACGATGACGTCAAAGAAAGCGCCCAGACGTTGAAAGTCTTTTGGGTCGTTGTTCGTAACAACGGTATTCAGGTTGCCCCACTTTTGAATGTTTTCTGCCACGATCGGAGCACGTGAACGGATAACTTCATTTGAAACAAGGAGGCTTTTGCTTGAAATCAGACTCAAGAGATGAGTCGACTTACCACCGGGTGCTGAGCAAAGGTCAAGCACATTTAAATCAGCTTGATGGTTTGTTGCTTGAAGAACAGCCTGCTCAATAAACATTGAGCTTGGTTCTTGCACGTAATATCCTCCTGCGTGCAAGATGGGATCCAACGTGAAGGTAGGCCGTTCGTCCAGGTAGTACCCTGCCGTGGTCCAGGGGATTTTATTCTGATAGTCTATTTTATAAAACTTTTTGGGATTAACCCGAATACTTACCGGTGAGTGCTGTTCATGCGCAGCTGAAAAATTTTCCCATTCTTCTCCAAGATGGTCGCGCATTCGTTGTTCAAATACGTCAGGAAACCGTTGGTCGTTCGTCACGAGGATGCAAGCATTAGATGGCAAAACACTGACTATTCAGTTGCAATATATCACGCAGGCCAGACATTTATCCGCAAAAAAAGTTGGTCGAACCATAACCCCGACGCAAAGGATGACACGCGCTTATTAAATGGCTATCTTAGCCGTATGTTATCCCACATTGCTGATACGAACGATCCAAAGTTAAAGAGTTGGGTGAATGTTCCAGGAGCCTCGGACTTTCCTATTCAAAATCTGCCATTCGGCGTCTTTAAGACAAGGTACTTGTCGCCTGTCGCGGGCGTTGCTATTGGCGACTACGTCCTGGACCTGGTCTATCTGCATGAGAATGGATACCTCGATGGGCTCGACCTTCCCGGAGGAATTTTTAATCAGAAATATCTCAATAGTTTCTTTTCATTAGGTCGAAGCAAGGTCGGAGAAGTGCGGAGACGGATTTCTGAGTTACTGCGTATTGACAATGATGAGTTGAGTTCAAATATTGGCGCGCGTGAAATTGCACTGATACCAGTGGCTGAAGTACAAATGCTTATGCCTGTGCGAGTAAGCAACTACACAGATTTTTACAGCAGTGAGGAACACGCCAGCAATGTCGGTTCGATGTTTCGCGACCCGAAGAATCCGTTATTACCAAACTGGAAGCATATGCCGGTAGCGTACCACGGCCGAGCATCTTCAATTGTTGTATCTGGTTCGCCTATAAGACGCCCACGTGGGCAGATAAAGAATGCTGACTCCGAGTTCCCTATCTATTGCCCTTCGCACAAAATGGACTTTGAACTTGAACTGGCATTTATTACCTGCCGTGAATCAACCCTCGGTCACCCTGTTCACACAAAGGAAGCCGACGATTATATTATTGGTTTCGTATTGTTCAATGATTGGTCAGCGCGGGATATTCAGCAGTGGGAGTATGTCCCGCTTGGACCTTTCCTTGGAAAGAATTTTGGCTCGAGTATTTCTCCATGGGTAGTTACGATGGATGCCCTTGAACCTTTCAAAGTTGAGGGTCCCCCGCAGGTGCCTCACGTACTTCCGTATCTCGCATGTGAAGGGCCTAAGAATTTTGACATTGTACTTGAGGCTTTATTGCAACCTGAAGGATTAGAGGAGGTTGTTGTTTGCCGCACAAACAGCAAATACCTGTATTGGAATGTCAATCAGCAGCTAGCTCATCACACGGTGAATGGTTGTAACGTGCAAGTCGGCGACTTGTATGCTTCCGGGACAATAAGCGGGCCTTCACCAGGCTCATATGGATCTTTGCTTGAACTTTCCTGGAATGGCCAGAAGGCATTGCAGATGCCGGACGGCAGCGAGAGGACGTTTCTGGCGGATGGAGATACTGTGATACTTCGAGGTTACGCTATGAATAAAAATATCCGAATCGGTTTTGGTGAATGCAGGGGTAAGGTAGTGGGGGCGTTGTAAGTCAATGTCAAGAAATAGTTATGAAGAACAGAATTACTTTTTATCTCTTTTTAATGGCTTTGATTGTGTTGGATGCGGTCCTGATAAGAAGTCCCAATCTCATTGGCAAAATTGGGTTGTGGTTCTACAAGTATCACTACTTGAGAACGTTCCCCAAGGCATTGTTGACCGTCTCTTTAGTCATTGGAATCTCAGCAATCATTGCTGAGATAATTCGTTACGTCGTAAAAAAGGAATTAATAAAAAGAATGGCTGGGCAGGTTATCCTTTTTTTATTAGCCGTCGTTTCATTGATCTTGTTGGCAAGGGTAGTGATGGTTTTTTCAGAGGGTACCTACAGTCACACGGGAATACGTTTCAAATTTGGAGCCTATCTATTGCCCGCTATTCTTTTCGTGGTATTTATATATACTTCGATAACATTGCCGCGCTTGCGAATACCAATTATCGAATCTCCAGTGTTGGAATCAAACGACAAAACGATGGTAATTGATCCGCAAGAAGTCCCAATGGCCAGGATGCATGCATTGTTGCTGGGTTCTGTAATCCCACGGCCGATCGCATTCGCCAGCACGGTCGATAAGGATGGTAATGTCAATCTAAGCCCATTTAGTTATTTCAACTGCTTTGGTGCGAATCCCCCGGTTTTGATCTTTTCACCCGCGAGGCGTGGTCGTGACAATACAACAAAACACACTTATGAAAATATTCTCGAAGTACCGGAGGTAGTGATTCATATTGTCAATTACTCAATAGTACAACAGATGTCTCTTGCGAGCACCGAATACCCCAGAGGGGTGAATGAATTTGTAAAGGCGGGATTTACTGCGATTCCTTCGCTAAAAGTAAAACCACCCAGAGTTAAAGAAGCTCCGGTTGCTTTTGAATGCAAGGTGACACAGGTGATTCCAACGGGCGAGAAGGGCGGGGCGGGTAATCTCGTCATCTGCCATGTGATGATGATGCATGTTCATGAGGACGTGCTGGATGACTCGGGCAGGATCGATCCGTTCAAACTTGATGCAGTTGCTCGTCTCGGTGGGGATTTTTATTGCCGTGTTCATGGCGATGCCATTTTCAAAATACCCAAACCTTTGGAGCGAATAGGGATTGGAGTATGATCAATACCGGAGACTATTCGAAATAGTAAGGTTCTTACGGGGAATGATCTGGGAATGTTAGGAACGATTGAAAAGTTACCAGGGGCGCTGTCCATGGAAGAAATCAAGAATGACATAAGCACTTCAAAATGCACAGACTAAAAGGTGAGGAAGCGATGCATCAGCTCGCGCATGAATATTTGCTGATGGGCGACATAATGCGTGCGTGGAAAATTCTGTTGTCCTAATAAGGCGGACAAGTTCCTCACATAAAAATATGATTCACTTGGCACATGACGATAGTTGTGCTGGTGCCTGTACAGGTTTCACTTTCAGCCACAACGCCATCAACCAGAATTTTTACATCTATGGCGCCGAGTGCTACAAGTGTGTCAACCATAGTTCCATCCAGATAATTGACGGTGCGGGTTATCTTTTTGGTGAAAGGAAGCACCGCACCGGATTCGTGGGTTGTTCCACCTGTGTCGTTGGTATATGAAAAATTCAAGACAGCTAAGTCGGGAGACGTAATTCTATACTCTATTGAGACAGTTTTGGGATAGGGAGAAGAAGCTTCTTTTTCGCTGCAGCGGGGCGCAAGACATATGATGAGTAAACCTAATCCGTGGATCAGAACGCTTTTGACGGTTCGCATTAAATTGACAGCTAACTGTTTTACTACTTGGTTAATCTTTGTACATCACGGCCTTCACCGCTTTTACGGTCTTCGCCACGTTAGGCAAAATCGCCTCGATCAAGGTCGGTGCGTAGGGCAGAGGGACATCGAAACTATTGACACGGTGGACTGGTGCATCAAGGTAATCGAAGGCGTGCTTCTGAACGTGATAGGTGATCTCAGTGGCGATTGACGACAAGGGCCACGCCTCTTCTACTATCACGAGGCGATTGGTTTTCTTTACAGATTCAACCACACTGGCGTAATCAATTGGTCTTACTGTTCGCAGGTCGATCACTTCTGCTGAGATACCTTCTTTCTCCAACTCAGCGGCAGCCGCCAAGGCGACCTTCATGATCTTTCCGAAGGAAACGATCGTAACATCATTGCCCGCTTTTTTAATATCAGCTAATCCGATCGGGATCAGATATTCTTCTTCCGGCACTTCCATCTTGTCACCGTACATCACTTCTGACTCCATGAAGATAACAGGGTCATTATCGCGGATACTTGACTTAAGAAGACCTTTAGCATCATACGGATTTGAAGGAACGACCACCTTTAGTCCGGGTGTATTTGCAAACCAATTTTCGAAGTTTTGAGAGTGTTGGGCACCGAGTTGTCCGGCATTTCCGGTAGGTCCACGAAACACAATAGGAGCGCTGTACTGGCCGCCAGACATAGAATAGATCTTTGCTGCGCCGTTAATTATCTGGTCAATAGCGACCAGAGAAAAATTGAACGTCATGAATTCGACAATAGGACGCAATCCATTCATAGCCGCGCCGACGCCGATACCGGCAAATCCAAGTTCAGATATGGGTGTGTCCAGGACCCTGTCAGGGCCAAACTCTGCGAGCATACCCTGGCTAACCTTATAGGCACCGTTGTATTCCGCAACTTCTTCGCCCATCAGAAGCACACTCGGGTCTCTTCTCATTTCCTCGTTTAGGGCCTCACGCAGGGCCTCTCTAAACTGGATTTCTCTCATAGTCTTTTTCAGAAAGGACGTAAAAATAGGCTCAGGATCAACAGAATAAAAGGATTAGGGGGATTTTATTGTGCAGTGTGTACACCAACAAAAAGCCCCGCCAGAGTTAGTCTGCGCGGGGCCATCTGTTTAACCAATGAGTATTATTTCAATGCGTTTCTGAAACCTTCAGTGGACGCATATTTTGTGAATTCCAAATCGCTGAGTGCAGCTTCCTTCAGTGAAGGATCAGCTTTCACTGCACTGGTCAAGTTGGTATTAACACCATCAGCATTAGCTAATCTTGCAGAAGCAACAGCTGCACCATAGTAGGCAATAGCCAGGTTGCTGTTCTTAGCAGTTGCTTCTTTGAAAGAAGTCAATGCATTTTGGTAATCCTTGTTAAGGACCTGAGCTAATCCTTTGTTGAACAGGTTATCAGCGTTGTCAATTGCAGCTGATTCAGAAGAAACTGCTGCACTGTATTGTGCCTTAACAATTTCAGCAGCACCTTTCACACCATTCACACCAGCAGCGTTGTCGCCAGTGAGACCAGAGCTCAATGCCTTAGCAGCGTGGCTGTAAGCAGCATATGCATTTCCTTTCAACATGTGAACGGAAGCAAGGTTAGCATGAACTTCTGGTGCATCTTGGATACGTTGTGCGATCTCAAGTTGTGCAAGCAGCCTTGTCAGCAAGTGCAGATGCATTGCTTGCGTTCTCACCAGCCTGTGCGATATATACTGCACCGAGGTTGTTATGAGCAGTCCAGTTTGTTCCTTTTTTAGTAGCAGCTTCGTAGATGCCTGCCTTTTCTTCGAGTGAAGGAGTAAGGGTAGCAGCATACATCATTTCATCGAATGAAAGTGTATCTGCAGAAAGTGAACCTTGAACAACTTGCTTAGAAAGCACAGACATTTCAGCATCTGTCTTCTTGTCTTTTACAACAAGGATTTCAGTCTTAGCAGTTCTCAACTTAGGATATACATCCTTGAACACCTTGCGATAGGTCTTCAGTCTCTTCATATCTTTTTCCTGAGACTCGAAAGTGCCGCCACCGTTGATGATGTTGAGGTATTCAGCTTTTTCTTCAGAAGTTATTCCTTCGTAAGTAGAAAGCGCATCCTTGAAGCCGGTCCAATCCTGGATCACTGGCTTAAGAATGAAGTTGATAGAATCAGCTTTTCCTTTGTAATCGTATTTCTTCATTTCAGCACGATAGAATTTCTCTATGGCTGCAGCGCGATCCGGAGACAGTTTTGCGTTGATACGCTCAGCACCTTCAGGTGAGTGAGTACCAGTGATAGTTACTGTGCGGGTAGCGTTCTTGGAAGCGATAAAAGCATCAAGTTGTTTTCCTTTTGCGCTCTTAATTTCGCTGGTTCTCAGAACTGATCTTCCTTGCTCGAAGATGAAGTCAGGAATGACTACAGGAACAAGTTCTTCCTGGTTGTTGTAAGAGTGCATTGCGAATGCGGCGTAATGACACAGGCTTAACCAATTTGGAAGTCGTGATCATACCTGTTGCAACGGGCATCCTAGGTGATGCTTTTGATTTTTCTCCCTTTGAAGCAACGCCCTCTACTTCCAAGGTACCAACCTTCATCGATGGCTTGTACGGGAAGGAGAAGCTCTTTGTAACCTTAGGTTGCTCAACCTTGCTGTTAGGGTAGTCTTCAGCCTTGAAGGGGATTGACTCTAAGGCTGTCTCCTCCGAGGCAGATTTATAGTAGGTGTTTACCGTGTAGACGGTACCTTTCTTTAACATTTTTACAGGAAGACTTGCTGCCATCTCAAAGACAACAGTATCCTTGTGAACTTCCAGCGGGTTTGGGGTAACCGTTAACTGTTGTTCTTTAGACATTTTCACCATCTTGGGCAGTGTACAGCCCGCGAGGGTCAATGCGCCGAAGATTAGAAATGAGTAAACTACTTTTCTCATTGGGTTTTAGTTTATGGTTTTGTTTAAACAGGTTGCAAAACTATACTTACGTGTATTTTTTTGCAATAATACTCAAAAAAATATGAAGGACACCGACATTTCAAGGGGGCCGGCGCGTTATATTTGTAAGCATGTTTTTTGTTCGACAAATTAACCTTTTGGCATGTCGAAAGTGGTAAAAAGCTGTTTGTATGGAGCATTTGACTGATAGAATCCAGCATTTTTTTGAGACGTATGCCTTCGGTGTATGTACTCGCCTGGGCGAGATATTAGGTGTTGCAACATCGAGTATCCGATTGTTCTTTATCTATGCCTCGTTTATAACCTTTGGGTCACCCGTCATCATCTACCTTTCGCTGGCGTTCATAATGAACATTCGAAAGCACCTGCGCAGACGTAATCCGGTCTGGGATTACTGAGGGAAGGTCTTTTTTCCAAGCACGTAGTAATTGAAAACAACCGATCCTTTCATAATACCTGTCTGCGAATAGCCCGGGTTAGTTTTCCTGATTTCTTTTCGCTTCCGCTTGTCCCGCTCGATGTTTGCAAAGAAATCGCGATGGGCATTTAGAATGGCTACTGCGTTGTGTGCATCACGCCCGATGGCAAAGCGAAGGGCAGCAACCCAATCCAAAAAGATCCTTAAGGGCAGCTTGTAGATCAACTCCCCTGGGCCAAGGTGCTTATAGATCAGTGATAATCCGTTTCTAAAATTCAGGTATGTCTTTCGGGGATTACCATATCCCAATGTCCCCGCGCCGACATGGTAAACGCTGCTCCTGCCGCAATACATAACTCTTAGATCCTGGCGGTGTAGTTTCCAGCAAAGGTCGATCTCTTCCATATGGGCGAAAAAGTCTTCGTCAAATCCATTCAACGCCTTGAAGAGCTGCGATCGGATAACCATACAGGCACCGGTCGACCAAAAAATTTCCCGTTGATCGTCGTACTGGCCGTGATCTTCCTCGATGTGATCAAAAATACGACCTCGGCAGAAGGGATAGCCTAGTGAGTCGATATAACCGCCCGCCGCACCCGCGTGCTCAAATTTATTTCTATTGGTGTATGAAAGGATCTTTGGTTGGACGGACGCCACCTTTGGATCATTATCCATTAAATCAATAATAGGATCAAGCCATCGCGGCGTGACTTCGATGTCCGAGTTCAGGAGCACGCAATAGTCCGCGTCGACTTGCGCCAGAGCACGGTTATAACCGCCGCAAAAACCATAATTTTTATCGAGGAGAATAAGCCGGACTTCTGGAAAACTGAGTCTGACGAGTGACACTGATTCATCGGTCGACGCGTTGTCTGCAACTATGATCTCCGCTTGTGGTGAATATTGGATAACGGACGGCAAGAACAGCGGTAATAACTTTTCGCCATTAAAATTCAGGATTACAACTGCCGTGCGGCTCATCCCATCATGCCACTTAAGTCCAGGCCAGGAATGTTGGGAAGGAGACCTTCGGTGCTTTTCCGGAGTTCTTCTTTTGCCAGTACCTCAGCCTCCTCGTTAGCCTTATTCACCGCAGCAACAATAAGATCCTGTAAAATTATCTTGTCATCGCCCTTCAAGAGAGAGGCGTCAATATCGATCGATACCAGTTGTTTCTTTCCATTGACGGTGGCTTTCACAAGTCCGGCTCCGGATTCGCCGTGGGCCACAACTCTAACAAGGTTATCCTGCGCTTCCTTGATTCGGGCCTGGACCTCCTTCATCTTACCCATCATCTTCATCATGTCAAACATATATTGCTCGTTTACGATTTGAATACGGTTCCTTTTCAGCTCTTTGTAAGGCCGAGGAAACCGCCTTAATGATTCAAAGGTAAGAATAAGACGCCTTATTTACTTTTGCGAAGCAGCACCACGGTGCCCGACCGTTCTGAGGTTCTGCCAGCGTGATCTGTAAGGAAAGCTCTGAATACGTAGGTGCCTTCAGGCATTGCTGATCCTTTATACGAGCCGTCCCAGCCTTTGTCGAGATCCTCCGTAATAAATAACAATTCGCCCCATCGATTAAAGATCTTGAATTCCACGGCTGCTGTAAATTGTCCGAACACTTTAAAGTCATCATTCTTGCCGTCTCCATTCGGAGTAAAAGCCGTTGGGTAGGAGAGAATAGCCTCTTTGATAATGATGATTGTGTTGGAAACAGAACTTGATTATGCCGGCATCGTTGGCAACTGCAGTGATCCGGTAGACATATGTCTGGTTGTCGAAATCCTCTTCATCGTCAACAAGGGTTGTTGTCCCACTGTTAAATGTCTGCAATAGTTGACCTTGTTCATTGAATTTCTCTACGACATAATGATCTACTCCGTTTTGCCAGCCCGTGTATGCGTTCCACGTAAGGGTGATGATGTTGTTGTCCCCCAGTGTCCCCATTAGGAATATAGGGCATGCCTCGGGACTCTGGAGACTTTTATTTCCACAGACATCTGTATACGAGATTTTATAACACGACCCATCACCGGGTGTATAGGATGCATCAGTATATAGCATTCGTTGTCAAGGTCGTAAGAACAGTGCCCGACTTAAGCAGGTTATATGATGCGGCAGTGAACGCAGGATCTTGTGTCCATTCCAGATCAACGCCGCCACCTTCGCCAACGACAGATGAAACGTTCTGAGGCGCGACTGGAATTTTTGAAGAGAATGCCGTTCCACATTTTTCCAGCGAGATACTCCTGCTTCCGTTCGTGTAGTTGGATGTAATCTGATAACAATAGTTAGTACCGCAAATCACATTTGTATCATCTAATGAAGCAGCGGTAGCAACTGCCGGCAATGGTGCGCTCCCGGTCTTGCTTATTGCGTAATTTGCAACACCCGTCGATGATGTAACCCACGTTAGCCGGTTGAGATCACTTTGCGGCGTCACGTCAAAATTGGAGCTGCAAATCACATTGCTGTACACAGTAATATTATTACAAGGGTCAAACGCACCCAGCCTGAAGCAGTAAAAATTGTCGTCCGTCCTCAGATTCCTGACGACAGTATTGGTTACGTTGTAAACATCCTGAAGTTGCTGGAAGTTGGTGGAATTTGTAGCAATCTGAAGTTTGTACAAAATATTTTGCTGGTTGTTATAGTCGAGCTGAATGCTGGCATTGTCGAGTACACGAAGCTGAGTGATCGCAGGCGTAGGTAGTGTAGCTACAGCGTTAACACTTTGGTTCATCGGATTGCAGTTATCATCCGCATTTAGATTCCGGCCCCGTACTGTAATGGTCTTGTTCCCTGATGTGGCAAATGCATGCGTGTCTTTTGCCAGACTTCCCGAGGGGACCACCACAACGGGACTGCCGTCGTTGTAGTTAATGACGTATTGGTTATAATTTGTGTCTGTTACTTTTACCTGGGCGCCGTTGCCACCGCAAGAATAAACTTCGAAAGCAGGTTGTACATTCGGCGTAACTACAATGGTGATCTGATCAAATCCGGACGTCTGAAAAAGTAACCGAAAGGTATATGTTCCTGGCTGCGTGTAAGTATGGGTGAAAACGTTTTGTTGAAAGCCACTATTATTTTCGAAGTCCATCTCGCAAGGGCTGGCTCCATTGCAAACGTTGGGTGGACGAATAGTAACGTTTATGGTTAACGGTACGCAACCTTTTGCCTGATCTACTTCAAATCTTCCAAGGTCGCTCACATAGGGCTGCGCGTGCGAAAGAAGTCCGAAACAGGAAAGTGAAAGCAGAATGACGATTATCCTTAGATTCATACTACAGGCTCCTTTTTTCAGAAATTCTTCTGTTTTTTTGATATCGTCATGTAATACGCGATCGTCTTCTATAAACGGCACATGCTGCCTGAAAGTATTCACAAATGACTCAAGGGAGGGAGAAGTTTTCAAGGGCCTTCTGAATGTCAATGCCTGCGCAGCAGTTATCAGCTCAATAGCCAATATTGAATACAAGTTATTCACGACTCTGTACAACTTTGTTGCTGCATTGGCGCCCATGCTCACATGATCCTCCTGTCCATTGGAAGATACAATGGAATCTACTGAGGCAGGGGAACAAAGCTGCTTATTCTGGCTCACGAGCGACGCGGCTGTGTATTGCGGTATCATCAATCCTGAGTTAATACCAGGATTGGCCACAAGGTAATTGGGCAGATCCCTTACGCCCGAAATGAGCTGGTATGTTCGCCTTTCAGAGATGCTTCCCAATTCTGAGAGAGCAATAGCAAGAAAGTCCATAGCCAATGCAAGCGGTTGTCCGTGAAAATTGCCGGCAGAAATGATCTTGCCTTCATCAGGAAAAACGTTGGGATTATCAGTTACGCTATTGACTTCGACCAGTATCACTTTTGTCACATGTTCAATTGTGTCCGAGCTTGCACCATGAACCTGGGGGATACAACGGAATGAATAGGGGTCCTGAACATGTTTCTTGGATTGGCGAATGAGCTCGCTTCCTTCCAATTTTTTATAGATGTAGTCGGCTGTTTTCTCTTGCCCGGGATGTGGCCGGATCGCATGTACTCCAGGCAGGAAAGGTTCAATCCGCCCGTCAAATGTATCCAGGGAAAGTGCTCCGATAACATTGGAAAGTTCAAGCAAACGATGAGCGTGAAGCGTGCACCAAAGCCCATAAGCGCTCATGAACTGAGTGCCATTCAATAACGCAAGACCTTCCTTCGCCCGAAGGTGTATCGTTGGCCAGTTAAATTTTTTAATTAGCTGCTCACCTGATAAAATATGCTTATCGTGATGAACCTCTCCAAGGCCGATCAGCGGCAGGGTTAGGTGCGCAAGCGGGGCAAGATCTCCAGACGCACCTAGTGAACCCATTTCATAAACGAGAGGCAGGACGTTTTCATTAAACATTTGAATGAGCCGCTCAACCGTGATTAGTTGTACACCTGAATAGCCGTAGGAAAGTGACTGTACTTTCAGGAAGAGCATCATCCGCACAATTTCTTCTGGTACTTCTGGTCCGGTTCCACAGGCGTGCGACTTAACCAGGTTTTCCTGTAGTTTTTCCAGCTGATCACTTGAGATATTTTTGTTGTAGAGGGATCCAAAACCCGTGTTGATCCCATAGATCGCTTCGTCGGAGTCTTCGAGTTCTTTATCCAGGTATTCCCGACAATGAGTGATCTTTTTGTCTTGCGTTCTCCGACAGTTTTATTTTAATGTCGCGGAAGGATAGAGCTGAAAGATCTTCAAGAGTGAGCGGTTTGTCTGAGATTTCGTGTTCGGCCATCTTTAGGCTTCTGGTAAAACGTTTCGGCAATATCTAACCGCAAAGACGTAATTGTAGCGATGTTTCGCAAAAGGTTTAGCGCTTGATACTTCCAATTACAATGTTATGCTGCTGAATTAGTCCGGTAAAGATACGAAGGGTCATTTGTTTTGAAGCTCCGCAATGATTTGATCGACCGTCAACTTTTTCTGATCACCAGTTGCCATGTCTTTGATCGTCAACAGGCCGTTAGCCACCTCGTCCGATCCGATAACGATCACAAAAGATACCCTTTTCTTGTTACCGAAGTCCAGCTGTTTCTTGATCTTGGCGTGATCCGGATAAATTTCTGACGAGATTCCTGCTGACCTAAGTTTTGCCAGAACGCCGAGGCCGTAGACCAGGCTTGCTTCGTCAAAGTGGCATATCAGTACTCGCGACGAGAGTTGTGCTTCGTTGGGGAATAAAGCCAGTTCTTCCATTGCATCATAGAGGCGGTCTACGCCGAACGAAAACCCGACGCCGGAAAGGTTGGTTTTATCACCAAATGCCTTTGTAAGGTTGTCGTAACGTCCTCCTCCGCTAACACTTCCAATTGAAACGTTATTGATTTTTACTTCGAAGATGCACCCGGTGTAATAGCTCAGTCCTCGCGCGAGGGCAACATCAAATTCTACATGTTGATCGGTCTCGCCGTAATAGGTTAGATAGTTAAGAACTTCCTGCAGATCGCGCAATCCTTTCATTCCGGTTTCGCTCCCATCGAAGCGCGCAGTCAGGAGTGCAAGCTTGTTTTTAGTGGAACCTTTTACATTTAGGATTTCAAACAATGAGGTAAGGCTTTGTTCTGAAAACCCTTTTGATCGGAGTTCATCCTTTACTTTTTCTTCCCCGATCTTATCCAGTTTATCAATGGCAACGAACAAAGCAGTTTCATTTTCTTTCGCGCCAGATGTTTCAGCGACCCCTCCGAGAATACATCTATGGTTGACTTTAATTGTATAATCTGTGATTGCGAGATTTCTGAACACTTCCTTGATCATGAGGATGATCTCGGCTTCGCACAGCAATGAGTCCGTTCCAACGACATCTGCATCACACTGATAGAATTCCCTGTACCTGCCTTTTTGAGGCCGGTCAGCTCTCCACACAGGTTGTATTTGATAACGCTTAAAAGGAAAGCTTACCTCGTTCCGGTTCATAACGACGTAGCGGGCGAACGGAACTGTCAGGTCATAGCGTAGTCCTTTTTCAGAAATGTCGAGCGACACTTTTTTTGAATCGCGTCCGGTCAGTTTTTGAGTGTCAATCTCCTTTAGAAAGTCGCCGGTATTTAAAATCTTGAATAAGAGTTGGTCGCCTTCGTCGCCATATTTTCCTGTAAGCGTTGAGAGGTTCTCCATGGCAGGAGTTTCCAGGGGCTGGAATCCATAGGTTTGGAATACTTTGCGTATTTGATCCAGGATAAATTGGCGTTTTGCCATGATCGCCGGCCCGAAATCGCGTGTTCCTGCGGGTAACGTGGGTTTTTCCATAGTCGGCGCAAAGGTTGACCGCAATCTTTAAAGTTCCAAGCGCAATTTTGATGGGTCAGGCCCTATACGACCAGTCCAGCAATTCCTCGCATTTGTACCAAAAATCTTTAAAAAATCCATTTGTAATCCCGGAAATACCGGTTATTTTTGCGCTCCTTTTAAAGCATTGAATCATGTCAATAACAAGACTTAAGAGAAAGAACCGTAAGGACAAGGCGAAATCAGCCAGAAGAAGGCAGTCGCTCAAAGGTCCAGAACTTCCAGCCCGTAATCAAAAACGTGGATATCGAGAAGATCAAGGAAGAATTCAAAGCGAAGGCAAAGAAAGCGTAAGCCAAACTTTCTAAGAACATTTCCTTAAGTCCTGCTAGTTTGCGGGACTTTTTTGTTTTCCGGCGGTTATGAGTTAGGAGTTATGAGTTATGAGTTGAGTGTGGGAGCGGGAGCGGGTGTGTTTGGAGAGTGTGTGGACGTGTTCCAGGCATTAAGTCCGACGAATACTTTCTATTTCTGCTGGCCATGGCTATTTTAACGCACTTAATTTCTGCATAAGCCTCACACCCACACCCTCATGCCCCAACTCATAACTCATAACTCATAACCCATAACTCTCGTGCATTTTGTTAATTGGAACGTCAACGGCATTCGATCCATCGTAAAAAAAGATTTCATTAAGGATATCCGTGAAATGGATCCAGATGTGCTTTGTCTCCAGGAAACAAAAGGTGCGTTGGAAGAAGTGAAGTCCACATTAGAGTTGTTTCCTGAATATAAGACCTATGTAAATTCGTCCAAAGCAAGAAAGGGTTATTCGGGTACCGCCATCCTAAGCAAGGTGGAGCCATTATCCGTGACATATGATCTTGGTCTTGAAGAACACGACCAGGAAGGACGGGTGATCACCGCAGAATACCTTACGTATTTTTTAACCACCGTGTATACTCCAAATTCAGGTGACGACTTACAACGGCTGGACTATCGATCGCGATGGGATAAGGAATTTATGGAGTACCTGTTGTGGTTACGACGCAGGAAACCAGTGATCTTATGCGGCGATCTGAATGTTGCTCACCAGCCCATCGATATCGCGCGGCCGAAGGAGAATTATAATAAGTCAGCCGGGTATACTCAAACTGAGATCGATGGATTCACACGCCTGCTTGAAAGCGGATTTATCGATACGTTCAGGAGGTTCTATCCTGAAACTGTGAAATACACCTACTGGAATTATGTTACAAATGCACGTGCTAAGAATGCTGGCTGGAGGATAGATTATTTCCTTGTTTCAGAAAACCTGGCAGACAAAGTGAAAGATGCGATGGTGTTCGATCAATACTTAGGGTCGGATCATTGTCCGGTGGGATTGAAGATAGAATTGTAAGTCACAAGAAACAGCTAACTCGATCCAAACTGATCAATTCACCCTTTCAATATCAGCACCTAGCTGTCGCAATCTTGTATCTATGTTCTGATAACCCCTGTCGATCTGATCGATATTAGAAATTTCACTCGTGCCATTGGCTGATAACGCGGCAATCAATAACGATACCCCTGCACGAATGTCCGGTGAGGACATCTTAATACCCTTGAGTTGTTGTTTTCTGTCAAGACCAATAACCGTTGCCCGGTGAGGATCACAGAGAATGATCTGCGCGCCCATATCGATCAATTTGTCGACAAAGAACAGACGACTTTCAAACATCTTCTGGTGGATCAAGACTGTTCCTTTCGCCTGGGTGGCAAGTACCAGCACTATGCTGATAAGGTCGGGTGTAAATCCAGGCCACGGCGCATCTGAGATGGTAAGGATTGAACCATCGATAAAAGTTTCTATCTCATGATGTTCCTGCGAAGGAATATAAATATCGTCACCTCTGAATTCCATCTTAACACCGAGGCGTCTGAATATTTCGGGAATAATCCCAAGCATATCGATCCGGCAGTTCTTGATGGTAATTTCTGATCGTGTCATTGCCGCGAGTCCGATGAAGCTACCGATCTCAATCATATCCGGCAGCATCGTGTGTTCAGTTCCTCCAAGCTTATTCACACCTTCAATGGTCAGCAGGTTTGAACCAATGCCGCTGATCTTTGCGCCCATTCTGTTGAGCATAAGGCATAGTTGCTGAAGATACGGTTCGCAGGCGGCGTAGTAGATCGTTGTAGTTCCTTTTGCAAGAACTGCAGCCATCACAATGTTAGCTGTACCTGTTACGGAAGCTTCATCCAGCAACATGTAGCAACCTTTCAATTCTGTTGCGTCTATATGAAAGAGGTGTTCTTCTGAATCGAAATTGAATTTTGCCCCAAGCTTTTGAAAACCGAGGAAGTGAGTATCTAATCTTCGTCTTCCAATTTTATCACCACCAGGTTTTGGCATGGAGGCTTTACCAAACCTTGCCAGTATTGGACCGAGTAGCATCACAGAGCCGCGAAGGGCTGCTGCTTTTTTTCTGTACTCTTCAGATTCTAAATACGTGGTGTTGACATTTGAAGCCGTGAACCGGTAGGATTCCGGTCCCAGTTTTTCCACTTTGCTACCCAGCGCACCGATCAATTCAATGAGCTTGTTGACATCAACGATATTGGGTACGTTGTGAATGGTAACAGGTTCGGAGGTGAGGATGGTGGCGCTAAGGATTTGTAAGGCTTCGTTCTTCGCACCTTGTGGGATAATTTCACCTTTCAGTCTTTTCCCACCTTTGATCTTGAAAACACTCATTGATTGTCAATAAGAAAAAAATATCTAACGTATCGCGGACTTAGTGGGCAAGTTATTGGTCTCTTCTACGGCGAAAGTTACTGCCGCCTTTCTTGTTGAAGCGGTGACCCCACCGCCACCCTGATGACGTTGTTGGTGACCACCGTTGCCTTGATTCCTTTGGTTCTGACCACCCTCCTGACCTTGCGGTCTGCCTTTCTTGCGCTCTTTGTAGAGTTTTTCGAAAAGGTTGTCCTCGCGAACTTTTTCAATGGTCATATTCAACGCACCACCTGACATTGCCTGGATATCTCGAAGGATGACGGAGTCATCAAGAGTTTCCTTATTCCAGGCGCCATAAAATGTTTTCATGAGCTTGCCCAGGTATATGATTGATTCTTCGCGTTCCTGGGGATCGTCCTTTTTCAACGCTTCCTTTACCAGCTTTTCTATGTTCTTTCCGTAGTGACGGAAGCGGACATCGTTCTTTGGATACGCCATCCGCATCGGTTTTTTGAAAAGAATTTCACGCTCGGGAACGGGATAGGGGTTGTTGACATCGAGCTCAAAATCTGCGATAATGTACAGATCATCCCACAAGCGCTGGGGATTCTCTGGCTGATCCTTAATACTTGGTGTCAGCTGTTTGATGAGGTCGATAAGGGTATAAGATAGTTCTGTTCTTTGTTCAATGTTTGGTAGGCTCTTGATGTATTCGACAAGCTTCTGGACATTGCGGCCGTATTCCTTTAGAATAATCAGAGGGCGCGCAGAATTGTATTCTCCTATTTTCATTATTGATTGATTTCTGGTTAAGTTAAAATGATTGCAAAAAAATTGGTGGTTCTGGCTCGTATCCACCCCGGAATTCATAGCTAACTATTATGCATGAATTTTGAGTTTAGCAAAGTTAAGCAATAAGGTCTTCTCGCCAAAATCGTCAAAATTTATCTTTGCTTTTCGATCCGGGCCGCTCTGGTCCATTTGGGTTACCATACCGAAGCCGAATTTGGGGTGTTCTACCTTCATCCCTTCCTTCAGCCCGGACGTATCGCTGGGGGCAAAATCTGCCGGTGCTTTATAGTTTGAGGGCTTTATGGCGGGAGCGCTGCTAATGGTCTTTTTCATGCCGTTGACCAGCGTTTTAGCATAACCTGAGCTGGGCGGTGTCGATTCCAAACCGGCGAATTTCGCGCTCACCTTAATGAATGACTGATCGACATCGTCGAGGAAACGACTTGGTTCACAGTTTTTTAGTCGGCCAAATCGATACCGGGTAAGTGCGTATGAAAGAAAAAGGCCCTTTTGTGCCCGCGTAATCGCCACGTAAAACAGCCTTCTTTCTTCCTCCAGGTCCGCACGGCTGCTCAGCATCATTTGAGAAGGGAAAAGGTCTTCCTCCAGGCCGACAATGTAGACGTTCCTGAACTCCAGTCCCTTCGCCATGTGAATGGTCATCAAAGTAACCTTATCCGGATCTTTGTCCTTGTCTTCATCCTGCCCTGTAATGAGCGACACCTCCTGCAAGAAAGCTCCCAGTGATTTTTCCTGACGTTCCGGATCATCCACGAATTCTTTGATCGCGTTCAGCAATTCCTGGACGTTCTCATAGCGGCTCAATCCTTCAACAGTTTTATCTTCATACAGCTCGCGAAGGAGACCAGAACCTTTAGCTATCTCAAATGCAGCATCGTAAGCGTCTTTGCGTTCCACCTCCAGTGTGAATCGTTTTATCATCGCCACGAAATCATCAATAGGGGATGAGGCCCGGCCTCCGATAAATGATTGGGCATGCTGGATAACTTCCCAAATGGAAATCGCATGATCATTGGCTGCAACAATTATCTTATCAACCGTTGAATCGCCGATACCTCTCTTCGGAAGATTGATGATCCTTCTGAAAGATGCTTCGTCCTGCTGGTTGATGGAGAACCTCATGTAAGCCAAAAGGTCTTTGATTTCCTTACGCTGATAGAATGACAACCCACCAACAACCTTGTACTTGATATTCATCCGCCTTAAGGCTTCTTCAATAGCGCGGGACTGACTATTTGTTCTGTAAAGGATAGCGAAGTCGCTGAACTTCAGCTGATGCTGCATCTTTTCGTGGAAAATTGATGACGCCACCAGTCTGCCTTCCTCGTTATCGGATACAGCTTTTATAAGTTCAATTAGTCCACCTTCTTCATTTGCCGTCCAGACGGTCTTTGGAAGTTGGGCGCGGTTTTTCTTGATCACCGAATTTGCCGCGCTCACAATGTTTTTTGTCGACCGGTAATTCTGTTCCAGCTTGAAGATCTTCAAATCCGGATAATCACGTTCGAAGTTCAGGATGTTTGTAATGTCGGCACCGCGGAAACCGTAGATACTTTGTGCATCATCTCCCACGACGCAAATATTTTGTTGTACCGCAGCCAGTTTGCGGATTATAAAATACTGGCAAAGGTTTGTATCCTGAAACTCATCGACGAGAACATAATGAATTCGATGCTGGTATTTGTTCAGGACTTCAAGGTGTTCTTTAAAAAGTTTGTCCGTATTGAAGAGCAGGTCGTCAAAATCCATTGCATCGGACTTATAGCAACGCTGCGCATACGCCCGATAGATTTTGCCTACTTCAGGACGAAGGTTCGCGGCATCGTCTCCCATCAGCTCAGCGTTATTCAGGTAATCCTGCCAGCTGATGAGACTATTTTTTGCAGCCGATATCCGGTTGAACACCGTGCTTGGTTTGTACACGGCGTCATCGAGATTCATCTCCTTGATGATGTGCTTCACCAGGGTTTTTGAGTCATCGGCATCATAGATCGTAAAATTGTGGGAATAACCGATGTGATGCGCCTCGGCTCGTAGGATACGCGCAAAGACGGAGTGAAATGTTCCCATCCAAAGATTGCGGGCATCGTTGCCAACAACTTTTTCAATACGCTCACGCATCTCCCGGGCCGCCTTGTTGGTGAACGTTAGCGCCATGATATTAAAAGCATCAACGCCTTTGCTCATCAGGTGCGCTATTCGGTAGGTCAATACGCGTGTCTTTCCTGAACCTGCTCCTGCAATCAGCATGCAAGGGCCTTCTGTGTTCACCACCCCTTCGTACTGAGGTTCATTCAAGCTCTCCAGATAATCCATCATAATTCGCCACAAGTTAGATCACAGTTTCTCAATCCCGAATTAACACTCAAAATTTTTAATTGTTTTTCAGATTGTTTTTTCCGGATCTTTCAGAAACAATTAACACAACCTACTTTTGCGCTTAAGGCAAAAAGTAAAACGGATAAACATATAACTTTTTGAACTCAAAATCGAATGCTTCAGTTCCCAACTTTCAATCCGATGGACTAACGATCACTGCCGCAGAACCTTGGTTTAAAGTAAAGGTTCAAGTCATCCTCAGTTACGTGCAGGCCTTCATAATGAATGCATCCCCAAAATCAGACGAGCTAATTTTTGTTGATCTATTTGCTGGCAGCGGTTTATATTCGGTAGGACATCAAAAAGAAGTTTTCGCAAGTGCTTCCCTCGCCGCACTCTCCTCGAATCTACCTTTTCAGAAGTGGATTTTTTGTGAAGCAGATCGAGAACAAGCGGACACGCTGGACAAACGCGTTCGAAAAATATTTCCACAAAAATATGTAGAGGTCTTTAATGTTCGGGAGGATGAAATCGTTCAGACCATAAATTCAACAATTCCAGCATCCAAATCGGGCAGAAGAGCTGCTGTCTTTTGCCTTATCGATCCGTTCTCATTGAATTTTTCAATAAATACTGTCGATCGCCTTGCATCAATGGGTTTCAGCTTATTGATGCCCTTTACGTTTCCATTGAATGAAAGATTGGATTGCCGCCATTATTGTGACGACCAGGCTGAACTGATAAAGAAGTTTTTAGGTGTGAACAACTATGAAAGACTATTGGGTTTGGATAGCAACGCCCACTTTTACCGGAAGCTGGTACAACTTTATCAGACAAATCTTCTTGTCAATGGATTAAATTCTGCGTTCTCGAGCCATAAACTCGAATCAAAGATGATGACTTTGCCGGCTTATACAGTAGGATTTTTTTCGCGACAATTTTCTGCGCAGTCGATTCAACGTGATGTAAATGTGAACGAGCATCTGCAATTCGAATTGTTTCCCCGATGAATCACAGCCGTATTTGATTAACTTTGTGTCATGTTGAAAGTCGGTGAAGTATTAGTGTCTGACGATATTCGCGATCGCGAGTTTGTGTGCAATCTGGAAAAGTGCAAAGGAGCTTGTTGCGTCGAGGGTGATTTTGGTGCGCCATTGCTTGAAGAGGAGCTCGCTATTCTTGAGGAGATATATCCGAAGGTAAAAAAGTATCTCAGTAAGGAAGGTATTAAAGAAATCGAAAAAACCGGAACCCACACGGTTGATGACGAAGGTGAACTCTGCACACCAGTAATAGGAGGCCGTGAATGTGTTTATGCCGTTTATGACAAGAAGGGTATCCTCAAATGCGGTATCGAGCAAGCGTACAATGACGGAAAGATTTCATGGAAGAAGCCCATTTCATGTCATTTGTATCCCATTCGCATAACACAAAAGAAAAATTTTGAAGCCGTTAACTATCATAAGTGGCACATATGTTCTCCTGCTTGTGCATTGGGTAAAGAGCTTCAGGTACCTGTTTATAAATTTCTTAAGGATCCCCTTATCAGAAAGTATGGGGAAGCATGGTACAATGAGCTCGTCAATCTGATTGAAAAGAATCCTCCTAAAGCTTAGGCGCAAGCCATAAGAATCCGGCGGCGATGAGAAATGCTGCGTAAAACCATACCGGCGGAATGCGCCTTTGATCCGTTGTCTTTTCATTGTCCGAGTGTCCCTTATCCCAAACGAGATCATTATCATTCATTTGATTTTCAATGGCCATTGAACGCCATTCACCAGTCTTCGCGACGTAGTACTCAATCGGTCGGCCGTCGATTTGCAACGTGTGCCACCCCGGCGTTGATGGCCAAATCGTCGCATGCCACACATCGTCAACCCATACATCCTCGCGAATGGGAATACTGACACTGTCAGTCAGCAGGGCGGGGGAGTCCCCCGATGAAATCAATTTAATGTGAAGCGGTTCGTCAACGTAATAGGGAAAAGGATTTGCGAATTCTACAGCAACCGATTGATCATGCGGCCTTGCAATTCGTTCAAGAAGCGGTGACCATAGATCTCCGTAAGCGATGGTATCACCGGCGAGCATTAACCGATATGTTTGCTGTGTGAGTTGAAATCCGATCTTGCCCTTACCTGATAACGTGTAGCCAGAGAGTATTCCACTCTCATTTCTTAACACCGTCTGCAAGGGTGTTTCATTAACCATCCTGAATGGCAAAGCTGGTAATGTGTATTTTTTTGATCCTTCATTGACGGTGGTTGTATCACCCTTCACTGAAATTGTCCGAAATGGAAAAAAGTTGTTTTCTGCTTTTTCCTTTGGTGCTCCGTCATAGACTGCCAGCAATCCCAGGCCATTCTGGATGGATTGTTTCAAGATAGATGATTCCTGATTTGAAAGCATTTGTAAAGTCGCCTGATCCGCGATCAACAGATCGAATTCATCAAGTATATTTTTTGTAAGCGTGGAGAACTTCAATGGTTCATGATTGACGTACTCGTATCCGAAGTTATTCCTGGACAGCTGCGATCGAAGGACCAGCTTATTTCCCCTGGAGACTATGAAATTTTTCAAAAATGTCGATTCAAATGTGGGGTAGCTCAAAACGACAAGTACTCTCAACGGTGAAAAATTATTGACGATGATGGGAAAGTTGCCCTCTTGTGAATTGCCCTGGCTATCCTTAACCGATAACGTGTATAATTGCTTGCCGGCCTGTCGTGGTGTAAATGAAAGCGTAAAGGGTGTTGTTCCATTATTTGTGATAGTAACTGAATCTTCTTTTCCGCCAGGTCCCAAGAGGAAGATCGAATGTTCACCCGATACATTTCGAAATGTACCCGAAATCCTGCTTTGCCGGTTCTTAATCATTTGTTTTGGGCTCGTCAAGTCAACAATGCCCGTCGGCCGCTTACCCGGTAGAAAGGTGAAATTCTTTTTGTCTAAAAGCGCCAATGCATGGCGTGGCAGTCCTTCTCCAGCAATGAACTCGATATTCCCCTCAAGTTCCCGTAGCTCATAATACGATTTGAGTGGACGCGAGTCCTTGTAAAGTTCCGTTCCGGGGGTATTCAAAATTCGCACATCCGCGCGCGCATTCACCAGACTATCGATCTGACCAACGTTATAGCCATTGGTCAATAAAAGAATGCGTCGTGATTTGGTAACATTATGATGCGGACGAAGAAAGATCGCTGCAAGCATCAACATCATTATAAAAGCAGCTACTAGCTCGCGGTATGCGCAACGTCAATTTCCTTTTCCATTCTTTCCATAGGAGAAATATTGTTATCGGAACGAATAACAAGGCAATCAACCAAAGTGGCGCAGACGGGTCAAATGTCATCATCCCTTCATTCACGTTTCAATAATTCGAAATTTTCTAAAAACTCGTCATCGAGCTTGTGTGTTGTCCTGTCCGATGACTGGGGCGCTGTGATGTCTACAGGTAACAATCGCCATAATGCTTTCCGTACTTCGACGAGTGTCGGTCTCACCTCTGCTGCTGTCGAGCTCGTTTTGCGCTAACGCTTTCAAAGAGGTCAGGGTCGTAAGATAACGCCCGGGTTGTTTGATCGCTACAGCAGCCAATTCCTGGCCTGCATTCTCAAATAATGAACGTGAAGCCGGTGTCAGGGTGATAGTCTCAAAAGCAAGTAAGTGCTCAATCTGACGTATAGCCTGACGGATATCCGGATACGCATTTTTATTTTCGCTTTCAGTGAGGGCAACGGAATTTTTGATTTCCGTAAGGTCGCCGGTAAGTCTTTTTTCTTCCTTTATTGGCGGAGGTTCAAACCCTGTGCGATGCACATATATCCTGGAATCCTGACTTATTTCCTTCAAAAGTTTCAATGCCCGGTACTGATAGGGCAGGGATTTTTCCGGATCGTACAGGCGTAGATGAAGTTCTGCATCCCACATGATCGTTATCGCTGCTTTTAGTTTTGCCCGGATCGATTGGGTAAAAAAAGTAGCTTCCTCTTGATTGTCGTGCGAATGCGTAAACTCTTTGAGTGGATCGCTCTTGTCTTCGTTAGCATGATCGTGATCTTTAGCTGCAGATTTTTTCTCCTCCACGAGATTGTGCTCGTTATCTTTGTCGTGCACGTGACCATACTGTTTGGTTACGTCCTCCTCCCCGGCATGATCTTCTTCTGTAGTTGACTGTGGTCCGATCCCTGACTCAAATTCTTCCCCAAGGAATTCTCCATATCTCAGCCTAAGTACCTTTTGATCGTAAGCCAGGGAATTACTTCTCGCATTAAATGTCTCTTTGGCAATCCCTTTTTTTTCCCTGAGAAGTTTTTCACTGTCAATAATGATCTGACGCTGACTTCTGAAATATTCTGGCATGAGGTCAACACCTAACCCAGCATCAACCGTGGTTGTCATCGACGAGGTATCTTTCAATGCCACGAAAAAAGTTTCTGTACGGGCGCGGTTAGGAACAGGTACTTTATTGTCCAGCGCCTCAATATAGAAGTATAACTCGTCGCCTGGCTCAAGTCCTAATTTAAGGATGTCGATTGTCAGAGACGGTTTGACCAAAGGTCCCTTGACAGCGGAGGGTTTGTCAAATGACATCTTCAATTCCCGGAATTTGATGGACTCGCCGCTTCCTTTACTCACTGTTGCAATTATATACGCATCACGCAGACTGTAATCGTCGGTCAAGGTCGGATGGAGATCGACTATTAACTTCTCGTGAAGATTGAATTCTGTAAACTGGTTAAGGTTATTCACTTTGATCACTGGCGGCTGATCCTTGATTACTTCCAGTTGGTAGAAGTCTGACGATTTAACAGATCCGTCCTTGTTACCCCACTTTATATTGTAGAATGAAGATGCATTCGCCGTGCGCTGAATGTTAAAGCGATTTTTAGATTCCGTATTAAGGCGAACGCTGTCATTTCCGGAAAAGATGAATTGAGGATCACGCACGTCGCCTTGAAAGCTTAAGTCCCATTGTATAAGCGAGCCTTCCTGAACACGAAGGTTGAAATTGTTTGTGTTACGTGGCTGTAAGTTAGTGTAGGCCGGGGGTGTTATGCGGATGTTCAATTCACTTAACGATGCGACACGATCATCGGCAATCGTTGAGGCAAGCGAAGTCCGATCAGCTTGAGATTGTGATGTTGTTTTGGCAAAATTGTCAACTAGGAAGTAACCCACTATGCTGATTGAAAAAAACAGCAATGTCCATCCAATGTTACCTGGCAACTTGATGGATGGATAAAGAGATGCAAGATGCTGAACGGATCTGGTCTTTTGCAGTTGTTGGATGGAGGTTAGTCCTTCATCTTCTTTGAGGATCAGATCCGCGCCCTCTTCCAATACCGGATAATTTCTATTTAAATAACTGGCGACTCCTGCATTTGTTATTCGAAAGAGACGAAGTTGAATCGAGCGTAGAATAAAGAAGGTCAAACCGCTACTAACGGCAATCGAGCAGCGGCCACAATCCCCTTGACAGGTGTCATCAGCAAAATGGAAAGCACTAAAAAAGCTATTGCCACAGAGCTTAAAACCAATTCAGTTACACGGATTAAGAGGTATCTGCGTCGTGTCCTGTCCAGATAATATCGTGCGTCCTCGAAACTCATGCGTTGCGTTTGGATGCGAAGAATCTCTCAATGATCAGCAAGGCTATGATCGCTACCAGCAGGTATCGCTCACTTTGGTTGTCCTCCATTTGAATGGATGCTGTTGTTGCATTGCTTTTAACTTCGGACCATAAAAGTTCTTCGGGATGTATCGTTTGGTCCAGGCTGTCAGCCTTAGCCTGTATCAAGTCGTTCTTTAAAAGAAGAAAAGATAGATTTAAGGTCAATTGTTCCTTTAGCGCCGTCTCCTCATTCAGGCGCCTGGTTATCTGCCATTGTTTTTGGCCTTTGGTCTTCACATTTTTTAGCAAGGGAGAGTTGTCGTTAAGATCTTCCCTGAGCAGGATACTGCTAGTATTTAAGTTCCCGGGATCTTTTTGTGAGAGCCAAATTGTCCAATCAATATTATTGTCTGGTTGTTTTTCGGCCGGCTTCTGGATAGAAATTTTAAAAACTACTGGCATCGTTTTCTCGATTGCGTGCAGAGCGGCCACTATTATTCTTCGGTCATATTCGAAATCGTGGTCAGCATAGATTGTGATGCGCAGGGTGTCCGGAGGCATGGGCCCAATCGATTTTCCGGACGAACTTTGCTGAGTCGATTGATCTATACGTTCCGTTAGATTTGTAAAGGATGTTTGCAGGGAAGATGACTTTCCCATTCGCATCAGCACCGAGTCGTTCGAAAACTTTATCGCACTAAGTGTAAATTCCTTTTGCTCTGGTTCTTTGGATATCCAAGTGACATTTTCAGGCAAGGATATACGCTTTCCTCTGAATTTCGAGGCCAGGCTGTAGGACACGACAATTACCTTATTCAGTGATTCAATGGGGAGCTTATCTACCATTTCCCAATAGTTGACAAAGGGTTCGGCTTGTTGAACGGAAACATCGGGAAACCCTTTTTTCATGCTCTTCACCTCAAAGCCCTGTTGCGTGAGACTGTCGATGAGTGACTTGACAGAAGGATCGCGTTCTAACCCATCTTCAAGAACTATCCATTCGCTTTTTTGAGATTGAAGCAGATCGAGGCTTAGTCCGCATAAAAGGATCACGATAAGAAATATCAAACCACAACGTAGCATCAGTAGCGGTACCTCATTGAGTCTTACGTTGATCGATTGTTTGGTTTGCGATTCTTCAAGGTGGCGGAGGCTTCCGAACTTGATGATTTTTCCCTGCTTCCGGCTCAGCAAATGAATTCCAATCGGGATAAGTAAACCCGTAAGTCCCCATAACCATATCGGATTGATGAGCTGCATTAACGAAGAATGGTTTTTCTGACCTTTAGAAAATTGCGCAATGATTTTTCAAATGAATTATTCATTACAACAAGCTCGTAGTTAATGTGTCTTTCAAGCATCCACATCCGCGACTTCTGAACCCACTTGTTTACGTTTTCCACATATTGCTTTTTTTGAAAGGTGGCGTCAACCTTTATGTGTTCGCGTGTTTCAAGATCTTCAAACGTGAATGCCCCGTTGAAATCCAGGTCCATTTCGTTCTTTCCCATCAGATGGAATGTTATCACCTCATTTCGCGGGGTTTTCAACCTTGAAATAAATTTGAGAAGGTCGTCATCTTCATCATATAGATCGGTAAAGAAGAGTATCATTTCTTTGCCGTGATGATCGTACAATCCTTCCAAACCGTTATCCCGTTTCCAGGTTCCTTCGGTCTGAAGATTCACGAGCGCGGTAAGGAACCGTATGAATTGCTGCTGTTCGAACCGTGGCCGTATCGTTGTTATCGTTTTATCGTTTACGGTGAACAACCCGAAAGTATCACTCTGCTTCCGTGCCAGATATGCCAGAGCGGCAGTCATAACCTTGGCATATAGCAACTTGCTAATACCGTTCTCGGTGTACGCCATGGATTCACTTGCATCCAGAATGAACTTAACGGTGATATTTGTTTCGATCTCTGCCTGCTTGATGTAGTAACGTTCCGAACGGGCGTACATTTTCCAGTCCAGTTGTCGCAAGTCATCACCCGGTTCGTAGGTTCGGTACTGACTGAACTCCTGACCTGAACCGATTGTCTGACTTTTATTACTTCCGCTCATGAAACCTTCCACCACAATACGGGCAATCAGTTCCAATCCACTGACCGTGTTGAGGATTTCAGGTTTTAGCAGCTCTTTGATCTCGGCATTCACGATCTAGATCCCCTTGCTTTTTGGAGTAATGGCATCCAGCAGTTTGGTAGTGATATTGTCAGGAGTTACGCCCTCGGCTTCAGCCTTGAAGTTCATAAGTATCCTATGCCTTAACACCGGGAAAGCAACTTTCTGAATATCGTCGGGCGTAACAGAAAAATTTCCACGCAGCAACGCCCTTGCTTTTGCAGTAAGGATCATCGCTTGTCCCGCACGAGGGCCAGCACCCCATCTTACCCAGTCCTTCACAAAATCTAACTCGCTGTCCCCAGGGCGTGTAGCTCTCACGAGACGGCTAACAGTCTCCACCAGGTCTGCGTTGATATGTACTTCACGCACCAGCCTCTGTGCCTCAAGAATGTTTGTTCCTTCGATTACTTTATTGATCTGATAATTTTTTCTTCCTGTTGTGTTTTCAAGGATCGACCGTTCTTCCTCGGCTGTAGGATACCCTATCCGGATATACAGCAAGAAACGATCGAGTTGTGCTTCAGGAAGCGGAAACGTTCCTGCTTGTTCAATAGGGTTTTGTGTTGCCAGTATAAAGAAAGGTCGTTCCAACGGATACGTTGTACCTGCATAAGTGACCTCGAACTCCTGCATAGCTTCCAACAAGGCAGCCTGAGTTTTTGGTGACGTGCGATTAATCTCGTCAGCGAGAATGATATTCGAAAAAACCGGGCCCTTGTTGAATTTAAAGAAGCGTTTGCCAGTTGTATGATCTTCTTCGAGGATTTCAGTGCCTATGATATCGGATGGCATCAGGTCGGGCGTGAACTGAATCCTCCTGAAGCGAAGGTCGATAGCATCGGCAAGCGTGCGGATCATTAACGTTTTTGCAAGTCCCGGTACGCCTTCCAACAATGCATGACCGCCGGAAAGGAATGTTATAAGAAGTTGGTCGATAGTTTCCTCCTGACCAACAATTGCCTTTTTGATCTCCTGCCGGAGTGCGCCAAGTTTGTTAATTATATCTTGTACAGCTTGTTCCGCTTTTTTTAGATCTTGAGTCATGGTGTGATTACTTTGTACTTTATCTTATGCATTGAGCGTTTATGATCAACGCAGCATTGAATACATTACTATGTTAACGCTAAAGCGTGTATTATCGATCTTGTAGAATCGTTTATTCCGGAAATCATAATCCCATTCGCATCCATAATCCTTGTTGCTGAACAGTACACCCATTCGGCCGCCAATTTCAATTGCTTTGAGATAATCGTGCACAATATCATCGCCCCAACCATTTAGTTCCTGTGATGTTGTCGGAGGTCCATCGAATTTGAAGAAAGCGGAATATATCGGATGATTGTTGGGTATTTTTTTTAAGGCCGAAGATCCAAAGATCCGCTCCATCTGTGATTCGAATGACTTCGAGAACAAGCCGTCTATATCATGATTACAATCGTCCACAAAGACAAATCCACCGTTGCGAACGTATCGTTCAAAATTTTCTTTTTCCTATAGAAGTGAACTCGACCAGTTTATGACCACTAAGATAACAGAAAGGGCAGTGGAAAATTTCCTCGTTGTTCAGGGGAACAATATTTTCCTGCGTATCAACGGGCAAGCGTCGTGTATTCGATCAGGGAATTCAAAACATTGGAAGGCATGCGCTGATCCACATCCCAATCTCCTGATTCATATTGCAATGCGGGTGAAGAAAAATTTGTTCTGGTCGCGCATAATTAAAATGTCCGCCTTCGCAAAGGCTTGCGCCACCGCTATAGCTGAATATCAGGCGCACGCGGTCGGCGGACGTTGCAATTTCATTGTTCTGCGCTTAATACGAGAGGAGAAATTATACAAGCGGAGACAAATTACAAAGTCAGAAATTTCACCTAACAAGACGAAACGGATTTCGGTAACAATGTATTAAAAAAAATCCCTGACAATACGCCAGGGATTCTTGATAGTCAATGATGCCGATCAAACTGCATCAGAGAGGCTTGAGAATGTAAAGTCACGGATCTTCATAGGAGGAATAAGATAGTGAGTAAACGATTCACCACTTACTGTTCGTTCCACCTTGCCCAGTTCCTCGAGATTATTAAGCATTATCACAGGACTTTCATTAAAGCGCAGGTTCTTTATCGGGAATTTGATCTCGCCATTCTCGATGTAGAATGTACCATCACGTGTTAATCCTGTTAGTAACAACGTTTGAGGATCAACGGGCCGGATGTACCACAGTCGAGTTACAAGTATTCCTTTTTTTGTTTCTTTGATGAGTTCTTCAATCGATTTTGTGCCGCCGTCCATAATCACACCGTCCGGCGCAGGAATGGCTTTAACACCTTTCTTTTCTGCCCAGTATCGGGAATAGGTCAAATTCTTCACCACACCTTTTTCGATCCACGACACCTTTTCCTGCGGCCTGCCATCGCCAGTCCATGGACTTGTTGGAAGTTCTGAATTGAGTGGATCGGAATAGATATTAACGCGTTCGTCGACGAGTTTTTCTCCCAGTTTGGTTTTTCCGCCCGGCTTGCTGAGGAAGCTTCGCCCTTCGTCTGCCTGACGTGCATCAAGTCCGAAGAAAATGTTCTCAAGTAGCACAGCTCCTGCTGTCGGTTCGAGTATAACCGTATATTTTCCGGGCTCGATCGCTCTTGCTGTAGCGGACTTTATTCCTTTGTCCGCTGCTAATTGTGTTGACTTTTGCGTGTCAAGTTTGGTGACATCGTTGTATCCTTTCGTTGCGTAACCAGATCCCTTGCCATCTTCTGTGCGCATGGTCACAGAGAAGTTCACGTTGGTAGAGGTATTGTAAGCAAAGAGACCTTTTGAATTCATCATTGCGGCAAATCCCACAGTATCTTCCAGATAACCCGCGCTAACAAGCTTAGCGTCTTTCGCAACTTTCAGACTTTTTTCAACCGATTGAGCACGTAGGGCAGGCGTTAGCGCTGCCGTAGCTGCTAGAATACGTGTGTGATTCGCTATAAGTTTGAGGTCCCAGAAAAGGAACGTATTCCGGATTTTCCGGCGCAAGTTTCGCAAGCTCTTCGGCGCGGCGAACCACTTTCTCAAGGGATGCATCATCGTATTCGTTGATCGTCGCGATCCCCAACTTCTTTCCGAAAGCGGATGAAACGACAAGGCTTGTCTGGTTCACGGCTCCACTCGTAGAAACCGCATTGCGTGCATACCGGATGTTACTTGTATTGGTTCCCGTCAAATTAACCTCGCATTCGTCCGCTTTTGAGTAGCTAAGCACTTTTTTCATGAGTGCAAATGCTTCATCTTTTGTAAGTATAGCCATAGTATTATCCGATATTTCTTGCTGTGTTTATAACATTTACTCCGTTGAACCGCGTCGTTGAAGCGCCGTGCGACACTGCGCTTACTTGTTGTGGCTGTCCCTTTCCGTCGAAGAAGGATCCGCCAAGCCGGTAGTCGCTCTGATCCGCCATATCAGCACAGGAATTCCAGAATTCCTGCGTGTTGGACTGGTAAGCAACATCCTTTAGCATTCCTGCAATCTTGCCGTCCTTGATCTCATAGTATAGCTGCCCGCCGAACTGGAAGTTATAGCGCTGCTGATCGATGGAGAACGAACCATCACCGATGATGTAGATTCCTTTTTTCACGCCTTTGATCATGTCTTCGATGCTGCGCTTTTCTTTGCCAGCCTGAAGAGAAATGTTAGGCATACGCTGGAATTGTACGCTGCTCCAGTTATCGGCATAGCAGCAACCCTGCGATGACGGGAGCCCCAGAATATGCGCCTGGTCGCGTATAGTCTGATAGTTAACAAGTATTCCCTCCTTAATCACGTCCCATTGTCCGCATTTTACACCTTCATCATCGTAACCAACGGCACCGAGAGATCCTACCTGGGTTTTATCTGCAACGATATTTACCAGTTTGCTGCCGTAATTGAATTTCTTCGATTGCCATTTATCAAGTGTCAGGAAGCTGGTGCCGGCAAAATTTGCTTCGTACCCAAGTACACGATCCAATTCGGTAGGATGGCCTGCTGATTCATGAATCGTCAACCAAAGGTGGGAAGGATCGAGAACGAGATCATATTTACCAGGCTCAACTGATTTTGCGGCCAGTTTTTCGCCGGCCTGTGTTGCGCCTGCATTTAGCATCTTCCAGCATGTCGTAACGGCCTTTGTAGAGTGTGGTTACTCCACTGATCTTATCCTGAGGTCTTGCATAGAGATATTCATATCCCATTCCCATAGGGGCACTTAAGGGCATTTCTTGTTTCAAATTTTCCGGTTGTCGCATCGATCTTTGTAATGAAGAATGTTGGCCAAATGCGATGTATATCCTGATCGATGTAAGAGCCGTCGCTGGATGCAAAATACTTTTGTTCATTCACCATGAATAAGATTGATGTGATGTAATTCGCGCCACCTTTCATCGCTGCATCGTTTACTCCAAGAAGGAGATCGACTTTTTCTTTGATGGGAACTTCGAAAGCATTCTTTTCGATCGGCGCCTTCCAGCTCACTTCACCATATCCTTTTTGTGGGGCGAGTTGAACAGGTTCAGCCATAAGTTTGGAATTTTCCTTAGCAATAGCGACAGCAGTTTCGGCAGCTTTCGCAACGCTTTCCTTATCCATCTTATCTGTGGCTGCGAAGCCCCAGCTTCCATTGGCGACAACACGTACACCAAGGCCGTAAGATTCGGTGTTGACGATGTTTTGAACTTTGTCCTCACGGGTTACCACGAATTGATTCAGGTAACGCCCGATCCGGACATCGGTGTAGGTTGCACCTTTGGAGCGTGCTGCATTGAGCGCAACGTCAGCCAGCTGTTTCTTCAGCGCAACGTCGACATACTCCAAGGCCTTTCCGGGGCAATAGGATGGCCCATTCCCGGAATGCTTGTGAGCATTGCGGCTGCGGCTCCCATGCCTGATGTGTAAATAAAGTCTCTGCGTTTCAAGATGTTTGGGGTTGATGAGTTTCTGATCTTTTTAAAATAAGTGAGGCCAATATCTAAAAGTTTTACTTCTTAGGAAATCCCGAATTTTGGCTTTCTGAAAGGTCTTGAAAAATACCGGGAACGGGGGATTTTAAAACAAAATCCCTGACTGTTGATCAGGGATTTAGCATTCTTGTTAATACAATGATCGTCGCCTAGACTGCGTCGGAAAGGCTCGTAAAGGTAAAGTCACGAATTTTCATAAATGGAATCAGGAAGCTTGTTCCACCTCCGCCGCCTCCGGCAACGTCGACTCTTACCTGTTTGCCCAGCGTTTCAACATTGTTGAGCATAATGACGGGACTTTCATTAAACCTGAAATTTTTCACCGGATGCTTTATCTTCCCGTTTTCAATAAAGAAGGTTGCATCGCGGGTAAGTCCGGTATACAGCTGTGTTTGAGGATCAACAGAACGGATATACCAGAAGCGTGTAACCAAGATGCCTTTCTTCGTATCGCTTATTAGTTCTTCGAGAGATGCAGTGCCGCCTTCCATAATTGCATTACCAGGGAAGGGAACCGGCGCCACGTTTTTCTGAGATGCCCAATAGCGGTCGTAGAAAAGATTAGAGACAACTCCATTTTTTATGATGTCCATTTTTTTTCTTGCCTGACCATCGCCTGTCCAGGGAGCAGCAGGAACGTCCACGTTAAATGGATCGGTGTAGATTGTGACGCGTTCGTCCATGATCTTTTCGCCCATTTTTGTGCCGCCTCCTTTTTTTGATAAGAAGCTGCGTCCTTCATCAGCAGTTCTTGCATTCATGGCAAACATCATGTTCCGTATCAGTTCAGCCGACGCCGCCGGTTCGAGGATAACGGTATATTTTCCTGGCTCGATAGCTTTTGCGTTACGCGACTGAAGAGCTTTGTCAATTGCTATCTTAGATGCTTCCGCCGTATCCAACTTTTTTACATCGTTGAAACTGCGGGTCACCCATCCGGATCCAGTGCCGTCGTTTGAACGCATGGTAACGGTGAAGTCCACGCCCGTGGATTGATTGTAAGCAAACAATCCTTTGGTGTTCATCATAGACGCAAAGCTGTGATTGTCTTCCAGGTATCCTGCTGCCGTAACATCCTTTGCATATTGCGGGAGTTAATACTGTTGGCGGCCGCCTGTGCGCGATAATCGGGAGTAATCTTCGCGGTGGATTCAAAGTACGTCTTTGATTCCCCGTAAGTCTGCTGAGGCAGGGGACCAACAAATTCCGGATTCTCAGGCGCGAGTTGTGCCAGCTCTTCGGAGCGTCTTACCACTTTTTCAAGCGAAGCATCATCAAACTCATTGATTGTCGCCACGCCTGATTTCTTTCCGAAATTCGATTGGACAACAAGTGTAACGTCGCTGTTTTCCCCGGCGGTCGAAACGCTATTCCGGGCGTAACGTATGTTGCCACCGTTGGTACCATTAAGGTTTACTTCGCAGTCGTCGGCCTTCGAGTAGCCGAGCACTTTGGTGAGGATCTTTTTTGCTTCTTCTGCTGAAAATATAGCCATGATAAAATCTGTTTTCGGTGATATTAATAATTGATCGTTCTTATAGTGTTCGGCCCGTGTTGATAACGTTGACGCCATTAAACCTGGCAGTAGCGGAACCGTGGGATACTGCATTTGACTGCGAAGGTTGTCCTTTGCCGTCATTAAAGGCGCCGTTAAGGCGGTAGTCACGTTCATCACAGATCTGTACGCAGGAGTTCCAGAATTCCTGTGTATTCGATTGGTACGCAACATCCTTCAGCATACCTTCGATCTTTCCATTTTTGATCTCGAAAAAGAGTTGTCCTCCGAACTGGAAGTTATATCGCTGCTGATCGATCGAGAATGAGCCATCTTTAACGATATAAATACCCTTTTCCACTCCGCTGATCATTTCGTTTGGTGTTAGCGGTTGTTTCCCTGGTGACAACGAAACGTTAGGCATTCGCTGGAACTGTACATCGCGCCAGCTTTGGGAGTAACAGCAGCCGTGTGATTCATTTTGTCCTAAAATATGAACCTGGTCGCGTATACCCTGATAGTTAACAAGGATACCATCTTTTACAAGATCCCACTTCCTCGTTTTTACTCCTTCATCGTCATAAGCCGACAGCGCCAAGCGAACCTGGCTGAAGCTTATCAGCTACAAAGTTCACCACCTTGTTACCGTATTGGAATGTTTTTGACTGAAGTTTGTCCAGCGTGGCAAAGCTTGTACCAGCGTAGTTTGCTTCATAACCGAGTACCCTGTCAAGTTCTAACGGGTGACCTACTGATTCATGGATGGTTAGCCAGAGGTGCGAAGGTTCCAGCACCATATCGTATTTGCCGGGCTCAACGGATTTTGCGGCAATCATTTGTTTAGCCTGTTTTGCAGCCATGGTGGCGTCTTCAATAATATCGTAGGATTTATTGTAGAGAATGATGCCACCCGGTCCCTGGATCTTGTCTTCAGCTCGCGCGTCCAGATATTCGTAACCCATTCCAACAGGGGCGCTAAATGCTGCCCTCGTTTTGAACTGGCCCGATTGTTTGTCGATCATAGTGACATTGAAATTTGGCCATGTGCGGTGAATATCCTGGTCGATATAAGAGCCGTCAGTGGAGGCAAAATACTTCTGCTCGTTAACAAGGAAGATGAGGCTGTTGATGAAGCTCGCACCGTTCTCCATAGCCTTCGCGTTAGCTGCCAGCAGAAGATCGGCCTTGTCTTTTATAGGGACTTCGAATCCATTCTTTTTGATAGGAGTATTCCATGTTACTTCGCCATGGGATTGGACGGGAGCGAGCTTAACAGGCTCTTTTTGAAACTTTGAGTTCGCTTTTGCAATCGCTACTGCGCTTTTCGGCGGTCTTTTTGATTCCGTCCGGCGTTACATCGTTAGACGATGCAAATCCCCATGTGCCGTTGACGATCACTCTAACGCCGGCGCCGAATGATTCAGTGTTCATGACGTTCTGAACTTTGTTTTCACGAGTGATCACGAACTGATTCAGGTATCTTCCGATCCGCACATCGGCGTAAGTTGCGCCGCCGGACTTAGCTGCATTTAGTCCAGCATCAGCAAGTTGTTTCTTTTGTTGAACATCCATACCCGGTTTGAGCAGGTCTTCGGGATGAATGTGATGGGCAAATGAAGGTAATGGTAACATCATCGCGCCGGCGCCCATACCGGCCAGATGAATAAAATCTCTTCTTTTCATAGTTAGGTTCAGGTTAAATGGTTCTACCCGTGTTGATCACGTTGATGCCATTGAAACGTGCAGTAGAGCTTCCGTGGGAGACGGCACTTACCTGCGAAGGCTGCCCTTTTCCATCGAAGAACGATCCGAAAAGGCGGTAGTCGCTTTCATCGCAGATTTTTGCGCAGCTATTCCAGAATTCCTGGGTATTCGACTGATATGCCACATCATTGAGCATTCCGGCAATTGCTCCATTTTTTATTTCATAAAACACCGTCCCTCCGAACTGGAAGTTATACCGTTGCTGATCGATGGAGTAAGAGCCTCTTCCAGCTATGTAAATTCCTTTCTCGACATCTTTTATCATCTGGTCAACTGAATAGGGATCCTTGCCCGGTGCAAGCGACACATTAGGCATTCTCTGAAATTGGACATCACTCCAGCTTTGTGCGTAACAACATCCGTGCGACTCATCCTGTCCGAGAATATGAACCTGGTCACGTATAGCCTGATAGTTGACCAATATGCCGTCTTTAATTAGATCCCATCTTTTGCACTGAACACCTTCATCATCATATCCAACGGCGCCAAGCGAACCCACTTGTGTTTTGTCGGCAAAAATATTCACCAATGATGAACCATAGTTGAACTTGCCTGATTTCCATTTGTCAAGTGTGGCAAAGCTGGTACCCGCATAATTCGCTTCATATCCGAGCACACGGTCCAACTCCAACGGATGACCTATTGATTCGTGGATGGTAAGGCCAAGATGATTGGGTTCAAGAACAAGGTCATATTTGCCTGGCTCGACCGACTTCGCAGTGAGCATTTCTTTTGTCTGCTTCGCCGCGAGGATGGCATCCTCTACCATATCGTAGCTGCGTTTGTACAGAGTAACGCCAGATGGACCCTTCACTTTGTCCTCATTCTTTGGTATCATGTACTCGTAACCCATTCCCATCGGCGCGCTTAAGGCTAGCCGGGTTTTGAAAAGTCCCGCTGCCTTATCGATCGTTGTGACGGTAAACGTCGGCCAGATGCGATGAATATCCTGGTCAATGTAAGAGCCTTCACTTGATGCAAAATATTTTTGCTCGTTCACCTGAAAGAGGTTGGATGCGGCGAACGTTGCGCCGTTTTCCTGCGCGGCCGCGTTAGCTTTTAATAAAAGATCCGTTTTCTCAGATACAGGAACTTCAAATGCATTTTTTTGAATAGGTGTTTTCCAAATTACTTCTCCGTACGATTTTGCTGATGCAAGCTTTACGGGTTCTTTCTGGAATTTTGAGTTCGCCTTTGCAATAGCTACAGCCTGTTGGGTAGCTTTTTTAATTCCATCGGCGGTGACAGTATTGGTTGCCGCGAATCCCCAGGTTCCATTTACAATTACGCGGATACCTGCACCGAACGATTCAGAATTTACGATATTCTGTACCTTGTTTTCCCGCGTGGTTATAAATTGGTTGAGGTATCTTCCTATGCGTATGTCGGCATAAGAAGCGTTCATTGATTTCGCCACATTTAACGCGACATCTGCCAGTGATTTTTTTTGACCCACATCCAGTGGTGGCTCGAGCAACGCTTCTACTGGTATGGTGTTACCCATGATGGGGTACGATAAAAGCATACCGCTAACACCAAACCCTGCCAGCTGAACAAATTGTCTTCTTTTCAAGGTTTTTCGAATTTAGATAATGAGTTATTGTTTCTAAAGTAGCCAAAGAAACAAAAAAGGATACCTAAAAAGATATCCTTTGTCAATAGTTTATATGAATGGTCACTTTTAAAGCGACCTCAATTTTATTTGGAAAGTTGGCTGAAATCGAATGAGGTTTCGAGGAATTTTGTGGTGAATTTTCCTGAACGGAAAATCGCATTGTCCATTAACGCTATATGGAATGGGATGGTTGTTTTGATACCTTCGATTACAAACTCCTGCAGTGCGCGCTTCATTCTCGTGATGACTTCTTCTCGTGATTGCCCTGTACATATCAGCTTGGCAATCATCGAATCGTAGTTAGGAGGGATCGTGTATCCAGCGTATACATGACTGTCTATTCGTACTCCGTGTCCGCCAGGCATATGAAGATTAGTGATCTTGCCAGGTGATGGACGGAAACCATTGGCGGGATCTTCGGCATTGATCCTGCATTCCATGGCAAACATTTTTGGAAAGTAGTTAGTACCTGAGATGGGCACGCCTGCAGCTACTTTGATCTGCTCTTTGATAAGATCATAGTCTGTTACTTCCTCAGTGATTGGGTGTTCCACCTGGATACGCGTATTCATTTCCATGAAGTAGAACTTGCCATGTTTGTCGACGAGGAATTCTATTGTTCCTGCGCCTTCATAGTTTATTGCCTTAGCCCCTTTAACAGCGGCCTCGCCCATTCGCTCTCGTAAGTCCTGATTGACTATAGGTGATGGGGTTTCTTCAACAAGCTTCTGATGTCTGCGTTGAACCGAACAATCGCGTTCTGAAAGGTGACATACTTTTCCATACTGGTCACCGACGATCTGGATTTCAATATGACGCGGCTCCTCGACAAATTTTTCAAGGTACAAGCCATCGTTGCCGAATGCTGCGGCCGCCTCGCGCTTAGCATCGTCCCATGCCTTCTTAAATTCAGACTCGTTGTTGACGATGCGCATTCCTTTTCCGCCACCACCGGCCGTAGCTTTGACGATAACGGGATAACCAATCTCTTTCGAGAGGGTCATGCCTTGTTCAATGGATTCAAGCAATCCCTCGGAACCGGGGATGGTTGGAACTCCGGCTTTTTTCATTGTATCCTTCGCGGTGGACTTATCGCCCATAGCCTCTATCATGGCGGGGGTGGGGCCGATAAATTTAATGCCGTATTCATGGCATATGGCTGAGAATTCAGCGCGCTCGGATAAGAAACCATACCCGGGGTGAATAGCATCAGCATTCGTAATTTCTGCTGCGGAGATTATCCGTGGAATGTTGAGATATGAATCTTTGCTGGGTGCATCACCAATGCATACAGCCTCATCAGCAAAACGAACATGAAGACTTTCGCGGTCAGCTGTCGAATAAACTGCTACCGTTTTGATACCCATTTCACGGCAAGTCCGGATAACCCGTAATGCAATTTCGCCGCGATTTGCAATTAATATTTTTTTAAACACTGCTATGAGTTTATATGAAAGAGATGGCTAAGCCAATAGCAAATGACAAGAAGATCAGTCAGGTTCAACAACAAACAATACCTGATCGTATTCAACCGGCGAAGCATTTTCTACCATCACTTTCACTATTGTGCCGGAGACTTCGGATTCAATTTCATTAAACAATTTCATCGCCTCGATTATACAAACCGGCTGACCTTTCGTGATTTTGTCTCCCACCGAAACGAATGGTGGTGAGTCAGGATTTCCGGAGCGATAGAACGTACCGATCATCGGTGATTTTATTTCCGCCGTTTTTTTCGATGATACAGCGGGAGCTGACGCTTCTGAGTTTGAAGCAACAGGTGAAGCCGGAAGAGATTGCCCTACCGGTGCGGCTACTTGTGCGGCCTGTGTAACGACCGGGACAGGAGTCGATTTAAATACTTTTTGATCCGGCTCGCGCTTAACGCTTAGCTTAAGTTCTTTGGTTTCAATGTTCACCTCGTTCAAACCTGATTTGGAGATGAAGTCAATTAGGTCTCGTATTTCTGACGTTTTCATTGCAGATTGGTTTGATGCTCCAGTATCTAATATTGCCGGGGAATTGTTATTTTCCTTTTTGGCTCCAGGTTTTGACGATTTGGATTTGCTCATGATCGGTCGTTATTCTTTAACGCGTTCAACGTACTCGCCCGTCGACGTGTGTATTTTTATTTTGTCGCCGGTATTTACAAATAATGGTACTCTGATCTCTGCTCCGTTTTCCAGCTTTGCCGGTTTTAACGTACGTGTTGCTGTATCACCCTGCATACCAGGCTCTGTATATTGAACTTCCATCACTACGTGCGTTGGAGGCGCAGCAGTTATTGCGCTTTCACCATTCTCAAATGCAATGAGAAGCGTAACGCCTTCCTTGATGTAATTCGCTGAATCACCAAGAAGACGTTTATCGATGTAAACCTGATCGAAGGTATTGTTATCCATGCAAACGAGGCTGTCACCATCCTGATACAGGTATTGATATTCTTTTGTTTCTACGCGCAATATCTCGATATCATCTCCAGGCCTGAAGCGGTTTTCAGCAATCTTTCCGTTCCGTACGTTCCGCATCTTTATCTGATAAAAAGCCCTGAGGTTTCCGGGAGTACGGTGTTGCAGCTCCTCCACCTGCATTACCTCTCCGTTGTAACGAACAAAATTCCCTTTGCTCAAATCCGAAATAGTCGCCATAAAAAAATTAGTCTTTAAGTTACAAATACATTAATTAATTGCAAGAATCACGTCATGTGATCAGCTGAGAAGAAGAGGATCAGCTGTTATAAGCCCACTTTACGTAAATTGCACCCCAGGTAAATCCGCCCCCAAAGGCGGCAAGGAGCAAGTTGTCTCCTTTTTTGAGTTTTTTCTCATAATCCCATAGAAGAAGTGGTATAGTGCCCGCGGTCGTATTGCCATACCGTTCTATGTTCATCATGATCTTATCTTCTGTAATTCCAATGCGGCTGGCAGTTGCATCAATTATTCTTTTATTAGCCTGATGAGGCACGAGCCAGTCGACGTTGTCAGCGTTGAGGTTATTACGTTCTGCGAGTTGTCCCGATACTTCCGCCATATTTGTTACGGCAAATTTGTACACCGCAGAACCTTCCTGGTAAACGAAATGCTGGCGAGCATCAACCGTTGCGTGCGACGCTGGCATTCGGCTGCCACCGGCTTTCATGTGGAGATAGCTTTCACCTCCTCCGTCACTCTTGAGGATCGAGTCCATAATACCCACGTCTTCTGTTGTAGGTTCCAGAAGCACACAACCGGCACCATCACCAAATATGATGCATGTAGTCCGGTCGGTATAGTCCATAATGGCTGACATCTTATCACCACCAACAACAACTACTTTCTTATACATGCCTGATTCAATAAAGCTTGCGCCCGTCGTGAGCGCAAATAAAAACCCTGAGCATGCAGCACTTATATCATAGCTAAACGCATTAACAGCTCCAACAGCAGTAGCAACAATATTAGCTGTCGCCGGAAAAGTCATATCTGCAGTAACTGTAGCGAATATGAGAAGGTCAATTTCCTTGGGATCAATCTTAGTCTTCTTGATCATCTCCTTGACCGCATTGACGCCAAGTACGGAAACGCCCTGGTTTTCACCTTTTAGAATTCTTCTTTCTTTTATTCCGGTTCGTGTGGTGATCCATTCATCCGAGGTATCTACCATTGTTTCGAGCTCCTGGTTCGTGAGAACATAATCGGGAACATATCCACCTACACCCGTAATGGCAGCTCTGATCTTGGTCATAATAATCTTAACATTTAATTGTGTGTTGTCGGACGATGGTTAGCTACATAAAAAGAAAATGCCCGGCGAAAAAGCACCGAGCACAATGATATATTTCTCCTACAGCATGCATTTATAACCCGTGATCCCCTCGTTCTTTTCGAATTTTGAGGTTGCTACCGAAAATTTGAGTTTGGCTGGATGCGGATTCATGAAGTGTTAGGCGAGGACTTCTTTTTCCATCACCACCTTACCGTGATAGTAAAGTTTACCCTCATGCCAGAAAGCACGGTGCGGCAGATGATGTTCACCGGTCGTAGGACATACAACCAGCTGCTTTGCAGTTGCTTTGTAATGTGTCCTTCTTTTATCTCTCCGGGTTTTCGAAAGTTTTCGTTTTGGATTCGGCATGGCTAAAACTGTTTATTTTAATTTCTTCAAAATATTCCAACGAGGGTCGACCTCATCTTCATCCTTATTTTTACCCTCTTCCGGTTCGGACGTATACACAATCTTTCCGGTTGAAAGTCCTCATCTTCTTCTTCCTCATCCTTGAACTTTGGATGAAGCTTCTTCAGAGGGATTGCCAGCGCAATAAACTCATATATATATTGCCCAAGCTCAAGCGTTGCTGTTTCGCGATGGATGATCATAATCTCATCCGTTACTTCCTCGTCCTTATCTCCGTATTTGAACACGATCTTTCTCGTGATTTCAATAGGAAAGTCGAAAGGTTCGAGGCTTCTGTCGCAGATCAGCCTGGCTGTACCTTTAATTTTAAACTCCGCGTCAAGGAACGTTTCGCGCTTGTCAAGCAACAGTTCAACCACAAAAGTGCCTTCCGAAACCGGGTCAGACCCATATTCCCTGAAGAACTCGTCACCAAATTCATAGTGAAAATGGTGCTGCTTGTTGCTCAGGCCGACAATATTGATGCTATAAGCCCCCAAAACGCCAAACCCTGCCGGGTATTAAAAATTAGTCGGCAAATTTATGATAATTAATCAGAAAGTAAAAAAACGGCGAAAAAAGGCGTGAGAATAGGGTCTGGAGTCGGGTTCAGAAAATACCTATATGTACTCGGTCATGGCCGCCTCTTTGAACTCCTGGGGTGTCTTGCTACCGTAGTGTTGTATAAAATAGTCGATGATACCCTTTTTGAAGCCCAACTTGATGGCAATGTTCTTACAAAAGATCACTTCACTTTCAAAAACGTTCTGATCGGCAAATACGAGCTCAATGCATGACATGAGGTATTCGAACTTCTGATCCATGGAAAGTGCCCCTAATGAATCAATCGGTTGCGGGTTACGGATGAGCTCATTGACCTCTTCTTCTGGAAATTTCCGGTCGCGGGCGATCTTAAAGATCATTTCGCGTTCGATTTTGGCGAAGTGTTTATCGGCTTCCGCGAGTTGTATAAGTATATTAAGCTGCTTTTTGGTGACGATGTCCATCTCAACTAACGCTTGAAAGGTTCAAATATAATCGAAATATAACGATGAGCCATTCCCCGGAAATCGGGGCTTATGTCCATTAAACCTATTTTTCTGTGGAAGGTTCGATTCTATTCTTGAAAATGTCGGCTGCCCGGTAAATAGCGGCCCGAAGGGAACCTTCGTTGGCCATGTTCTTACCGGCGAGACTGTAGCCGGTGCCATGGTCGGGCGAGGTCCTTACAACGGGAAGTCCAGCCGTGAAGTTGATACCTTCCTCAAAAGCTATAAGCTTAAAGGGAATCAGGCCCTGATCGTGATACATCGCTAAAATAGCATCATACTTCGAATGGTTTCCGGTAGCAAAAAATCCATCAGCGGCAAACGGTCCGTAAACCAATTTCCCCTTGTTCTTTTGGTCCGCGATCAATGGCTTGATAACCTGCTCATCTTCCTGGCCGATAAGTCCCAAATCGCCCGCGTGTGGATTAAGACCTAACACAGCGATCCTTGGTTTAGCAATTCCAAAGTCTTTGCGAAGCGAATTTTCCATGATCTTTAGCTTGGCTTCGATCCTTTCACGAGTAACGGACGATGCTATATCCTTTACGCCAATATGTTCAGTAACGAGGCCTACACGCACCGAATCACTTACCATGAACATAAGGTTATCAGAAACGCCAAAGAACTGGGCAAGATATTCCGTGTGTCCTTTAAAGGGAAATTCATCGCTGTGAATTGATTGCTTATCTATAGGCGCTGTCACCAGTGCATCGATTACACCTTCTTTAAGTTCTTCGCACGCTTGCTTCAACGCAATGAAAGAAGCCTTGCCGCTTTGCTTGGAAGCTTTTCCAGGAGTAATCTCAAAATTATCTTCCCAACAATTGACAACGTTTATACTTTTTGGAGCAAATTGCCCTTTGCTGCGGGTCTGAGTGTAGTTGAACTCTTCAATATTGAGAAGCTTTTTATAGAAGGAAATAACTTTTGCAGAGCCATAGATCACCGGAGTAACAATGTTATGCAATCTGTTATCTGCTAAAGCTTTGATCACCACTTCAGGACCAACGCCATTAAGGTCACCTATTGTTATACCGATACGAGGTTTGTGTGCTTGCGTCATGGATTCGAATCAATTCTTAGCGATTTAGTAAAAATATCTATTTGTTCCTTGTAGATTGTGGAGGATGTAGTGTATGGAACGAACGACAAAGGTACGGCCGAAGAAGTTTTTAGGACAACACTTTCTTCATGACCAATCCATCGCGCGGCGAATTGTAGGGTCATTAGTAGTAGAGGCAGACGAAAACAACAAAGTCCTGGAGATCGGCCCGGGAATGGGTGTACTCACGAAATTCCTGATGGAACTTAAGGGTATCCAATTGAAGGTGATAGAGATAGATCGTGATTCGGTTGCTTATCTGAAAACCCACTACCCGGCACTGGACGTAATCGAAGGCGACGTTTTGAAGCAAGATATAGAAAGGATCTTTTCCGAAAAGTTCTCCATTATCGGCAACTTCCCTTATAACATCTCATCGCAGATCTTTTTCAGGGTCCTCGAGAATCGGAATGCTGTTGAGCAGGTCGTATGTATGCTTCAGAAAGAAGTAGCTGATCGCATCGCTGCTCCTTCAGGTAACAAGACCTATGGCATCCTTAGTGTACTGCTTCAGGCATACTACGACATCGAATATCTTTTTAAAGTATCTCCCGGAGTATTTACACCACCACCAAAAGTTTTGTCGGCGGTGATCCGTCTCAGGAGAAATAAAGTTGTTTCGTTGTCGTGCAACGAAAGCTTGTTCGTTCAGGTAGTGAAGCAGGGATTCAACACACGCAGGAAGACCTTGCGCAACTCACTAAAAAATCTAAATTTGCCAGCCGAAATTTCGGCACTGCAAATAATGGACAAGCGGGCCGAACAATTGTCGGTCGACGAGTTTGTTAATCTTACACTATTAATTGATCGGAGTCGTGGAGCAGCCATTGGTTGAGTTTGAGCTGACGAAAGAATTTATAGAACGTTTTCAGCAGGCGCTGGATGAACGGGACGAACAGTTCATCCGGAAAATACTGGGAGATGTAAAGGCTGCCGATATAACTGCGTTGTTGTATGAATTCAATTCGGAGGAATCCAAATATGTGATGGATCTTCTTTCTATTGAGGTTCAGGCCGAAATCATCAGCGATCTCGACCCGGATACACGCAAACGCTTCCTTAAGATCTATCCACCCTCGGAGATCATCAACTTTCTCAATCAGCTTGCATCTGACGATACGGCCGATATCCTGAATGAACTCCCCATTAAAGAACGGGAAGAAGTTCTGTCGGGCCTCGAGTCAACGCTTAAGACACAGGTTACGGAACTTCTTCGCTACGAGGAGAATGTTGCAGGCGGTTTGATGGCGAAAGAGTTAATCAAAGCCCGCTATTTCTGGACGGTTGTTGAGTGTATCGATGAGATACGAAAGCAGGCGGAAAATGTGAATAAGTTCTACGCTGTTTATGTTGTAGACGAGCGGGACAAACTGTTGGGACGGGTGGCGTTACAAGACCTCATCGTGAAGGATGCAAAGACAATTGTAGGTGATATCTTTGAGAAGGATATCGTGTCTGTGGAAACCTATTTGGAGGATTACGCGGTGGCTGAAATAATGAAAAAGTACGACCTTGAATCAGTTCCCGTGGTAAATGTTCAGGGCCAACTCGTAGGACGTATTACTATCGACGATATCGTGGACGTGATCACCGAGCAGGCTGACGAAGAACGTCAGATCATGGCCGGTATAAGCGAGAACGTAGAAGAAGATGATAGCGTGTGGAGAAATACAAGGGCGCGCCTGCCGTGGTTGTTGATTGGAATTGCCGGTGGTCTGATGAATGCCAAGTTCATGGGACTGTTTGAATCGGAGCTTGCCCGCGTTACAGCTATTGCTTTTTTTACGCCCCTCATTCAGGCAACTGGAGGTAATGTGGGAATACAGTCATCGTCGCTGATCGTGCAGAGTCTTGCAAATCCGGATTTTGTTGACGAAGGTTTATGGAAGCGTATGGTAAAGGTATTTTTTGTTGCGCTTCTCAACGGATTGCTACTCTCGCTATTGGTACTCTTCGCAAATGTAGTCCTCTTTGGAGAATACCGTTTGTCAATGATTGTATCGCTGGCGCTTTTTAGTGTTATTCTCTTTGCTTCGTTCGTCGGAACCGTTACACCATTAATCCTGAACCGTTTTGGATTCAATCCCGCTTTGGCGGCCGGCCCGTTTATTACCACAACAAACGATCTGCTGGGATTGACAGTTTACTTTCTAACGGTACACCTGATGCTCTAATGAAAAGTCCGAAATGTCTTATCATCGATCTAATGCATGATAGTCTGTTTTCCATGCTGAAGGAAATCGGATGGGAGTCAGATTATCAACCATTAATAACGCGGGAACAACTGAAACAAACACTTGGACACTATCAGGGTCTGATCGTACGAAGTAAGACATTCATCGATCGTGATCTTTTGGGTGAAAATCCGACTGTGAGATTTGTTGGACGTGCAGGTGCAGGACTAGACATAATTGATCTGGCATACCTGGCGAAAAGGGAATTCATGTACTACATGCTTCAGAAGGAAATCGTGACGCAGTAGGAGAGTACACAATAGGAGCGCTGCTCAGTTTGATGAGGAACCTCCCGAAAGCAGATGCTGAAGTGCGGAATTATACATGGAATCGCGAAGGAAATAGGGGAGAGGAACTCATGGGAAAGACCGTTGCGATCATTGGATATGGCAACATGGGTAAAGCGTTTGCGAAGAGACTTGTCAGTTTTGAATGTAATGTTTTGGCCTATGATAAATACAAAACGGGGTTTTCCGATTCGGTTTGTGCAGAAGTTCAAATGGACAGGGTGTATGAAGAGACCGATATTCTGAGCCTTCATATTCCACTTACGGCTGAAACTAAGTCGCTGGTAAACGGAGATTATTTGCGGCGTTTTAAGAAGAAGATCATCCTAATAAATACTGCGCGAGGGGAAATTGTTCCTTTGGCGGACCTGGCTAGCCTAATGGACGAGGGGCGGGTACGGGGTGCGGTACTCGATGTATTGGAAAATGAAAAACTTGAAAAACTTACAACAGATCAGCGACAAGCGTTCAGTTTATTAGCCAAACGGTCTGATGTAATATTCACCCCCCACATTGCAGGCTGGACTTATGAATCACATGTGAAAATAAACGTAGCTTTAGTACAAAAAATCAAACATCTGCGATTGGTGTAATTCTATAAATCCATTAATTTCCAAGTAGTATTCCGGAGCCACCTATGAGTTATTTACAAAAGCGTGTAAAGAAGGTAAGTGACGTCTTCAATTCTGTCATAGAGAAGCCGTTGTTAACGTCCACGCTAGTGCTGCTTATCGTATCTATTATTGTCATTGGTCTGAGCTTATCTTACTACATCAACGAGTTCGATACGTTCATAGTGCAAGTGCTTGCAGAAGCGCACGGAATGATCTTCGACATTGCCGTTATCGGTATCCTAATCTTCTGGTTAAATCAAAATGGCGAAATACGCAGAAGGATCCGTACCTACAAAGATGAGATTGATGACTTTCGTTTGTGGGAATCGGAAGAAGCTGCATTCCGGACAGTGGGTAATATAAAGCGACTTAACCGTCACAAGATACACGAGATCAATCTTGTCAATTGTCACCTTCCCCGAACAAACCTTAACTATGCAAATCTTGCCGGATCGAATGCAAACTCTGCCAACATTTCGCAGTCATCATTGATTGAATCAAACCTTGAGAATGCCCGGTTGAACCAGACAAACTTTGAAAATTCAAATCTAAACCAGGCCAACCTCACAGGAGCTTACGCAAGCGGAGCAAATTTTAAAGATGCTTTCCTGATAAAGGCACACTTTGAAAATGCGTTCCTTATCAAGGCCAACTTTAACAACGCATTTTTGATGGAAGCAAACCTTCAGAACTGTTATCTGATGGGCGCTGATTTTGAGAATGCCAGTCTTTATAAGGCGGACTTACGAGGAGCCAAAGGCCTTACGGTCGAGCAGCTTTCCAAGGTTAAAACCCTTTACCTGGCTAGGTTTGACGACGAAATTTTGGAGCAGATCAAGACGAACCTGCCCGAGTTAGTTGGCACCTGATGCTTGCATTGAACTAATAATGTATTACATTTGTGTATGGCAACGGTCTCAAGAATGAGGCCGTTGTTTCTTTTTTTGACCTCTGTCGAAGCTAAGTCTTACAGTTTGGTCAAAGTAAAATCTAAGAGAAATTTGAGTGTTCTATGAGTAAGAAAATTTCATATTATACAAAGGAGGGACTGGAGAAGTTGAAGAATGAACTCACTCACCTTAAATCGAAAGGGCGTTCGGCTATTGCCCACCAGATTGCGGAGGCTCGTGATAAGGGCGACCTGAGCGAAAACGCGGAGTACGATGCTGCCAAGGATGCGCAAGGACACCTTGAAGCAAAGATCGCACAGCTTGAGGATCTCGTTTCAAGTGCAAGGCTGCTTGATGAAAGCAACATCGATACTTCGAAGGTTTCCATTCTTTCTAAAGTGACAATAAAGAATAAAAAGAACAATGCATCTGTCACCTATACGCTGGTATCGGAAGAGGAAGCTGATCTGAAAGCAGGAAAGATTTCAACGATGTCACCCATTGGAAAGGGACTGCTAGGTAAAAAAATCGGCGAGACTGCATTAATTAAGACACCTGCCGGAGAAATGGAATTCGAAGTAATAAAAATTTCTTTGTAAACTTCGTTAAGGCCTTCTAAGTTTCATGGCATCTATATTCACCAGAATAATTAACCGTGAAATCCCGGCTCACATCGTGGCCGAAGATGAACGCTATCTCGCTTTTCTTGACATCAATCCTTTGACAATAGGGCATACGCTTGTCGTTCCAAAGAAAGAAGTGGATTACCTCTTTGATCTTGATGATGATATTTTGGCCGGCATGAATGTTTTTTCAAAGAAGGTTGCCATTGCCATCAAAAAAGCCGTTCCCTGTTTACGAATAGGTGTTGAAGTTATAGGGCTGGAAGTTCCGCATGCTCACGTTCATCTTATTCCGATGAACAGAACGGAAGATCTCAATTTCATGCGGCCGAAACTAAAGCCCACAAAAGAAGAGTTGACTGAGGTTGCAGAAAAAATCCGGAAGGCCTTTTAGCAATTAATCAATTTGTCATAAAAAAAAGAGCGCTCCGTCAGGAAGCGCTCTTTTGTTTATCTCTTAATTGGACTTAACCCAACGCCTTCACTCCTGGCAACTCCTTGCCCTCAAAGTATTCTAACAACGCACCGCCACCGGTAGATACGTAGCTTACTTTTTCACTAAAACCCAATTGAGCAACAGCGGCAGCCGAATCACCACCTCCAATCAGAGAAAATGCGCCTTTGCCTGTTGCATCAACCACGGCCTGCGCTATCGCCTTTGTTCCTCCTGCAAACTTTTCCATTTCAAAAACTCCCATAGGACCGTTCCACAAGAATTGTTTTCGAATTGCTAACAGCCTTAGAGAAAACTTCAATAGCCTGTGGTCCGATATCAAGACCCATCCAACCATCTTGAATGGCATGGTTGTTTGCAACGTTGGTGTTTGCATCGGCAGCAAACTTATCTGCAATAATTGAATCCATTGGCAATAGGAATTCAACTCCTTTTTCTTTTGCCTTTTTGATAAGTTCTTTAGCAAGGTCGAGCTTATCTTCTTCCACCAGCGATTTTCCAACATTTCCACCTAATGCTTTAAAGAATGTGTAAGCCATACCCCCGCCGATGATAATGTTGTTGACTTTGTCCAGGAGGTTCTCAATGATCAATATCTTATCACTGATCTTTGCTCCGCCCATGATCGCAGTGAAGGGTTTCGCGGCTCTCTTAATTACTTTGTCGGCATTCTCAAGTTCTGCTCCCATGACATATCCTGCGCACTTGTCTTTAAAGAATTGAGCGACGATTGTTGTTGAAGCATGCGCGCGGTGTGCAGTACCAAATGCATCGTTTACATAAATATCTCCGTGTTTGGAGAGTTTTTCAGAAAAACCAACATCGCCTTTTTCTTCCTGCTTATAGAAGCGAAGATTTTCAAGAAGCAGAACCTCGCCTGGTTTTAATGCACCAGAGAGTTTGTAGGCTTCATCACCAATACAATCGCCACCAAACTTTATAGAACGGCCCAATAGCTCTTCCGTTTTCTTGACAGTGTGCTTTAATGAAAATTTTTCCTCCGGACCTTCCTTCGGTCTTCCGAGGTGAGACATCAGGATACAACTTCCACCATCGCTTAAGATCTTATTGATAGTGGGGATCGTCGCGCGGATACGGTTATCATCTGTAACATTGAATGATTTGTCAAGGGGAACATTAAAGTCCACACGTATCAAGGCGCGTTTTCCTTTGAAATTAATGTCGTCAATAGTTTTCATAAGCGAGTCTGGTTGTTTTAGATAGGGGACGAATTTATGAAACTGGTCACAGTCGAGCGTAATGCAATCGTGGTATTTTTTAGAAAACGATTGTGGTGGCGCTGTAACGAACTTTTTCATAGGACAGTGTTGTAAAGTAGTTCCAAGGGCGTGCCCGGACTGTTTAAGCGCAAAGGACACCGAGTGAATGCACCACGCAGAGGATCCGCAGGAAAACGACAGCGAATGTTGACTTCCCAACTCTTCGTGCTCAACAATGCTCGACGGTCACCTATAATATACGCCTTTGCAACTACCACTACCCTACGATTGAGAGTACGTCTGAATCGTCGAATGTCCAATGTCCGAACTGCCGGTAATTTCGTAATGGACACTACGACTTAACGGATAACGGATAACGATTAACGGTCCCCAAACCAGTCGTTCAATTGTTGTTGTGTTACATTTCCACCACATATAATAGTAGCAACAGTCAAGCCCTTAAATAGGGCCACATTCTCCATTAATGCTGCAATTCCTACTGCTCCTGATGGTTCCGAAACCAATCCGGCATGCAGGTGGATCAGGTTCATTGCTTTTACAATTGAGGGTTCGTTGACGAGGATGGCATCGTCGACAATTCCCTGCATGTCAGTCAACGCCTCGGGAACTGGAATACGTACGGCTATTCCGTCCGCGATGGTATTGACCGCGGTATGAGTGACTACAGTCTTTGTGCGCCAGGATTCGATCATCGCAGGCGCGCCTGCTGCCTGCACGGCGATTATCCTCGTGTGAGGACTTCGTTCTTTAAATATCTTTCCAATTCCATTTATCATGGCGCCATTACCCAAGGCCACGAGTAATACGTCAATGGGTTCAGGAAAATCAAGCAGCTCAAGGCCAATCGTTCCTGCACCTTCAAGCGTTTCGATATCAAGGCTGTCTTCAACGAAACGCGCACCGGATTCTTTCGCGGCATTTTTTGCCTCCAGCTTTGCCGCATCAAAGTCATTTCCATGCAATAGAACAGTAGCGCCCAAAGCTTTCATGCGATCTATCTTTAAAGGATTCGCGTGAACGCTGGCATAGACTGTCAGTGGTACATCTTTCTTACGGCACGCATATGCCATCGCCTGACCGAAGTTGCCGGCACTGGCACAAATTATTGGTATTTGTTTGTCAGCGTTTGATAACAGGAAATCCGCGCCTCGTCCTTTGAAGGACCGGATAGGGTTAAGTGTTTCGACCTTCAGCACAATACGGCTTGAAAACAGTTCGCTTAACGATTCGCTGATGAATTGAGGTGTTCGTAGGAATACAGGGTCGATGGTGTTGAATGCTTGTTCGATGCGAGATGTAGAAAGACGATGGGTCATTAGTTGAGGTACCGTTATCCGTTAATCGTTGTTCGTGGTGTGGAGTGAGTGTGGAGTGTGTGTCTTACCGCTGAGTCGTGAAGGCCTAAGGAAACGCAAAGATTTATGGAAATTACGTCCTGGCGTCTCAGCGGTCAACAATCAACATCGATTAACGATTAACGATTAACGATTAACGATTAACGATTAACGATTGCAACCACTCAATCACCAAAACTAATCCCCAATCCTTTAGCTGCCTGAACAAGATAAGAGTCCTTGTTCACTATATTGTATTCTTTTGTCGCTTCGTCGAGCGTAACGGAGGTGATGCTATTGTTCTTGAAGGCAACCATACGTCCGAAATTATTTTCGAGAACAAGTTCAAAAGCTTTCACTCCGAACAACGTTGCCAGTATGCGGTCGAATGCAACGGGACTACCACCGCGCTGAGTGTGGCCAAGCACAGTTTCGCGAATTTCGGCGGTACATCCCGCGTCTTTTAGTTGTTTTGACAGCTGATAGGCTACGCCGCCAAGGCGGACGTGCTCAGAGCCTTTTTCGCCCGCCGATGAAGTAACACTACCTTCTTTTGGTTTTGCCCCCTCCGCAATCACAATGTTGATAAATCCCTTTCCCCTTTTTATACCGTAGGGCTATACGCTTAACAAGCTTATTAACATCGTATGGGATTTCAGGGATAAGACAAATCTCAGCACCGCCTGCGATTGCCGTGTGCAATGCGATCCATCCCGCATCCCGGCCCATTACTTCCATGATCATAGTGCGATGGTGACTTTCAGCCGTAGTGACCAGCCTATCGAAGCTGTCGGTGGCTATTTGTACAGCCGTTTGGAAACCGAAAGTCATGTCTGTCGCACAAAGATCATTGTCAATGGTCTTTGGTACGCCGATCATGGGTAGTCCTTTCTTATAAAGCGTGCTGGAAATCTTTTGAGAGCCATCGCCGCCGATATTGATAATCGCATCGAACTTCAAGTCCTTGAGCTTTTTTACCAGCTCGTCGGAGCGGTCGACGAACTTAACGGTCCCGTCGGGCTGTTTTTCCGGAAACTTGATCGGGTTATCTTTATTGGTAGTTTTTAAGATCGTTCCACCCTTCACATGGATACCGGCGGTTGTCTTCCTTTTCAGAGGAATTATTTTCTGGGGTTCTTTCAACACTCCGTTAAATGCTTCTATGCTTCCATAGATTTCCCAGTCCTTTTCCCTTCGTGCACGTTTGGCGATTCCACGTATAACAGCATTGAGACCTGGGCAATCGCCACCTCCGGTGAGAATCAGAACTTTTTTAGGCATGATTGAATTAGTTGAGTATCTATCAATATTAAAAATAAGTTTAGAGTTGAACAAAGGTTGCGTTCGACAAGGGTAAAATAAAGCCGATATGTCGAAACTTTTATGCCAGTCCGTTCATCATTAGGAAAACTCGATCATGCTAAGCCTTAAAGTCTACGTCAGATTTCTTTGGAAGAACAAGGCTCTTACGCTGATCAATATCGGAGGGCTTTCCATTGGCATTGCCAGCTGCCTTTTTATCAACCTGTTTGTCACCGATGAACTTAGTTTTGACCTTCACGAAAAGAACCTCGATAGGATTTACCGGGTTGTCACAAAAATCGTTTCGGAAGGATCTGTAGATCGAATTGCTATCACAGCTTCGGCTCTCGCTGACCACATTGAGCAGAACTATCCGGAAGTGGATAAAGTGGTACGGTTCAGTGTTATGGGCAACGACGTTAACGTCAAACGCGGAGATGCTCTTTACAAGGAAAAAAGAATTATTAAAGCAGATGCCGATGTATTCGATGTTTTTTCTTACGAAATCACTAAGGGCAATCCTTCATCCGCTCTTAAGCATCCGTATCAGGTTGTGTTGACAGAATCTTCTGCTGAAAAGTATTTTGGAACCGGTGACCCATTGGGTCAATGGCTTACAATATTCGACAAGGAACATATCGTGAGCGCGGTGATGAAAGATCCCCCACTTAATTCCGACCTGTGGTTCACTATGCTGACCTCAATGGATAGCACGAATCGCGCCGACGATTGGTTTGATTTCGACTATCGCGTGTATGTTTTGTTCCGGGAGAACAGTATCAATTCAGCAGGTGTTATTCCCGCGTTCGAAAAGAAGATCAATGAAATAATTGAGGATAAAGTTAATCGCTATTTGAGAGAGAATAACCACGTGCTTAACTTTTCGTTACAGGTCCAGCCGTTGAAGGGGTTACACTTTCAAGAGCCTTTGACGTATGACACGCCTAAAGGTAACAAGAGTTATGTGTACATTTTTAGTTGTGTGGCAATTCTGATCCTATTCATTGGCTGCCTGAACTATATCAACTTCTCCATATTACAATCTATTGAGCGAGGTAAGGAGGTGGGCATACATAAAGTAATAGGAGCCAGGTTTTCGCAATTGGTAGCTCGGTTATCTGACTGAATCCTTCCTTCTGAGTGCGCTGTCTGTTGTGCTTGCGATCATTATAGCGATAATTTTAATGCCCATATTTAACGGTGTGGTTGAACGCCATTTCACAGTACATGATCTCTTCAGCGTCAGGTCTATTTTAGTCATGTTAGGGATCCTGATTGTAGTTGGCATTATTGCGGGGAGTTATCCGTCTTTTTATACCTCTTCGATCAAACCGGTACTCGCGTTGAAAGGAAATATTGCATCGCCACGCGGACAATGGATTCGGAAAATTTCGGTAGCCGCTCAGTTTTTCATTTCAATTGGTTTGATCATTTGCACTTTTGTCATTTACAAACAAATGGTATTTCTGCGTGATTATGATCTTGGTTTTGAAAAAGACAATGTTCTTGTGCTTGAACCACCAAATGATTCGACGATGTACGAGCGCACGACTGCGTTCAAAAAAATTCTAATGGGTCATTCAACAATTAAGAATGTTTCGACTGGTGGTCTTGGCTCGCTACCTGGCGCTGATACGCGGCGAGGATCAATAAATGTAATTACAGATGGAAAACAGGAGGCCAGGATGGTGAATTATACCAATATCGACGAGGATTATTTCTCAACGTTGGGTATACGGGTACTTGAGGGAAGGAATTTCGATTCGGGCCCTGGCGACAAAGAAAACGGCATCATCGTGAACGAGGCGATGGTGCGTATGATGGGATGGAAAAGGCCACTTGAACAAAAGGTGTCTTGGGAGGAGGGAAAGTTCATTGATATAATAGGTGTTGTCCGCGACTTCAATTATACGTCACTATATAACAGAGTAGAACCACAGGTGATTGTGCTAAACAGGAGCAATCAGATTTATTACGTATATATTTCTCTGGGAAGCACGCAATTGACAGAAGGCCTTGCCTTCATAAAGTCAGAGTGGGAGAAAACATTCCCTAATGAACCTTTCGCTTACAAGTTTCTGGACGAATCACTTGCGGCTCAATATGCGAAAGAAGAAAAGGCCATGAGCGTGTTTACCTATTTTAGCGTTCTTACTATTATTATCTCGTGCCTCGGCCTTTTCGGCTTGTCATCGCTCGCCATCTATCAGCGCAGACGTGAAGTCGGTATTCGTCAGATTGTTGGAGCGGACTTTTCTTCGATCCTGGCATTGTTTGCACGTGAATATGTCGCGTTGATCGCCTTGTCTTCCATCCTTGTTAGTCCTCTGGTGTGGTTTGGAATGGAAAAATGGCTTGAAACGTTTCCCTATCGAGATGAGTTAAGTTTCACACTATTCGTTTTGATCGGTGGCTGCGTGTTGCTGGCGTCGATTATTACTGTTGCCCTGAGCATATTGAAAATCTCCCGAATCAAGGCGGTTCGACTTATTGCTACACAATAACGGGATGAACTACCAACGGTCCGCCGTTGCAGCTGCTCTTTTAAGTCGGTCGTTTATTGCCCTTCCGATACCAACATCGGGAACAAGTTCTGCAAACACCACATCGATATCCATCTTATCAAAAGCACGCAGTGCTTCAAACAGATTTTGCGCGGCTTCTTCAAGTGTGCCCGATGGCGACAGGATGTATTGATTCGGAGTGTTGAAATCGTTTTGAAAGGTCAACAGCCCAACATGATGAGCTGGATATTCCAGCAGGAGTTCCTCGATCTTTCCGACGAATACTTTTTTGGCAGGCGCATAATGACTTTCCAACTGTCCAGGGGATCTGGGATTAGAAGACGAATGGGTCTGTATCTTTACTTTTCCAATAACACCTTCGATGTCCTCGATGCTTAACCCGCCCATGCGGTAGACCACGGGTTCGCCATCCTCGATACCAACAATGGTGGATTCAATTCCCACTTCACATTTTCCACCGTCGAGAATGTATTTGATCTTATTGCCAAGCTGCTCATTCACGTGCTCCGGCGAAGTAGGGCTAACGTAGCCGAATGGATTCGCGCTTGGCGCTGCAAGCGGAAATGAAAGTATCTTAAGAAGGTCCTGTGTAAGCGGATGATCCGGGCACCGTATCCCGACCGTTTCCAAACCGGCCGTGACCAGGTCAGGTACGATTGATTTTTTTTGAAGCAAGAGGGTCAACGGTCCCGGCCAGAATTTTTGGGCCAATGCGTATGCTTTTTCGGGGATCTCGACAACATATTCGTGTACCGCATTTACATTCGGTACGTGAACGATCAACGGATCGAACTGAGGCCTGCCTTTTACACTGAATATTTTCGCTACCGCGGCCGCGTTCAACGCATTCCCCGCAAGGCCATAGACCGTTTCCGTCGGAATGGCCACAAGCTCACCTTGCTCGAGGAGCGTCTTTGCTTTTAAAATGTCATCTCCGATTTCGGCCATGGGAATGCAAAACTAAAATTTATTTGGCAGGATGGTACAAACCCGTAAGTTTTCGGGGTGAGAGAAAGAACGTATGAAATTCATAATGGTTTCCTGGAGAGTTATGAGTTATGAGTTAGGAGTTATGAGTTAGGGCATGGGCATGGGTGTGAAAATGCCCACCCGGGGGTCAGCATCGGGGTCAGTCACACCCCACACCCGCGCCCACACACCAACTCATAACTCATAACCGGGCAAAATATCTTATAGATAATTGAAAATCTTCAATCAGGTAACTAGCTTGTCGCCTATTAATAAGATCAATTATGAGCAATCGTACCCGTTCCATTATCAAAGCAGTTGCTGTTGTATTGGTGTTGTTGGCTGTCGTGATGCAACTGCAATGGGTAATCATCCCATCCATCAGTGTATACAAATTCTGGCTGGTAGTAATCGCTTTTGGTTTACTGCTGATCAGCACCAAGTAATAATGTTACTTTGTGTGCCATCCTTAACATGGAGATGTTGTTTTCGGTAAGGTGTGCAAGGTTATCCGCGTGCACCCATGCCAGCGCGTGAGATTCATCGGACAGCCAAAGAGGCTCCTCCGTATCTGCTGAAAACAGGAACCGGATGTCGAAATGCAAATGCTCGGGAAACTCTCCGCGTGCGGGAATAGTGTGAATGTCGATGTCAAAGATTTCATTTTGCACAAGATGCAGCCCCTTGAGTCCGGTTTCTTCCAACGCCTCACGCCTTGCAACGCTGATAATATCTTCCTCTCCATCGGCATGTCCGCCGGGTTGAAGCCATTTATTCAATTTCGCGTGATGTGTCAGTAATACAGATTCCCCGGAAGGGTCAATAATCCATGATGAGCCGGTGATATGTCCTGGAAGGTGAGTGCGTTGAAATGCATCTGGATGCTCAAGCAGGTTTAGGAATCTTGGGATGAACACTTTTTCATCTTCCGCTTCGGTGCGGTAACTTCTTAACATTGCGGTTAGCAGTTCCCGGTTCAATTCGGTAATTTTTATGAAAGGTAATGCATCGTATACTCAATCGCCATTACCTTGGCTCAATTTACAAAACCTGTACGGGTACTCTTACAGGTTCGCGTCATTTTTATTGTAACAACACGATCTAACCATGAACTACAGCTGCCGGACATTAACTATTGCGGTCCTTCTTCTTAGCTTTAATATCTCACTAGCGCAGGAAAAATGGACAAAACTTTTCAACGGTAAGGATCTCACGGGTTGGAAGCCACTAAATGGAAAAGCAAAGTATGAGGTAAAAAACGGCGAGATAATCGGCACAACAGTTTTCAAGGAGCCAAATTCTTTCATGGTCACCGAAGCGACTTACGGAGACTTTATCCTTGAGCTCGAGTATAAGCTGGATGCCGACATGAATTCGGGAATACAATTCAGAAGCGAGAGCAAAGCCGATTATAAGGATGGTCGCGTTCATGGTTATCAAATGGAAATAGATCCATCAGAGCGCGCTTGGACCGGAGGGATTTATGACGAAGCGCGACGCGATTGGCTTTACACCCTTGAATATAATCCCGGAGCGAAAAAAGCTTATAAAAAAGGCGACTGGAATTTGTGCAGGATCGAATGCATCGGCCCGGTTATGAGAGTGTGGATTAACGGCATCGCTACTGCAAATCTCGTGGACGACATGACGCCTAAAGGATTCATCGCGCTACAGGTACATTCTATCGGCAAAGAAGAGGACGCGGGAAAGACCATCCGGTGGAGGAATATTCGAATTCAAACCGGCAACCTCAAACCTTCTCCACCAGACGATATCTTCGTTGCGAACCTGATTCCTAACCAATTGTCAGAACAAGAAAAGAAAAATGGAGTGGCTCTGCTTTTCGATGGTAAGACTGCTTCAGGATGGAGAGGTGCTTACAAAGATAAATTCCCCGAGAAGGGTTGGTCCGTCACAGATGGAACATTAAGCGTTCTTAAATCGGCAGGCGCAGAATCACAAAACGGCGGCGACATAATAACTCAGAATACGTACGGTGCATTTGATCTGCAGTTTGAGTTCAAATTGGTGGAAGGTGCCAATAGTGGCTTAAAATATTTTGTCACGGAAAGTGAAGGTAACAGTGGATCGGCGATTGGTCTCGAGTATCAGATCCTCGACGATGAAAAACATCCTGATGCCAAACAAGGTGTAGTACAAAATCGCACACAGGGTTCTTTGTATGACCTCATCCCATCCCTAAAGATCAAACGTGGACAACATGCCGTGGGTGAATGGAATTACGGCCGTGTGATTGTGTATCCCGACAACATAATAGAACATTGGCTAAATGGATACAAAGTAGTGGAATACCAAAGAGGAACTCCGATTTATAACGCCCTCGTTGCACGCAGCAAATACGCTAAGTGGGAAAATTTCGGGATGGCGGAAAAAGGGCATATTCTTCTACAGGATCACGGCGATCAGGTATCGTTCAGGAGCATTAAGATTAAGGAGCTCAAATAAAGAGATAATCACTGAGTCACAAGTTGAGGCATCTTCATCGATGATTCCCTCACTATCAATTTACTTTTTATCAAACGGTTCTCCGGCTTCAGCTCGGGATGACGGATATGATTGATAAGGATCTCTGCTGCTGCGGCTCCCATCTCATGTGCAGGATGGTCAATGCTGCTCAACGAAGGTTCGATAAAGCGACACATCATCTCATTGTTAAAACCCAACATCGCGATGTCGTCCGGGATTCTCAGTCCGCTCTTCTTCAGCAGATACATTAGTTCGATAGCAGTATAATCATTAAGCGCAAATACGGCATCAGGTCGTTGAGGCAGGTTAACAATATATCGTGCGTACTCTTCGACTTTGTTGCTGGCATATTGTGTGTGAATAATATAAGATTCAAGCACGGGAAGGTTGTGCTTCTTCAATGCATCAAGATAACCCCTGAGTCTATTCCGGCTGGTAAACAAGTGTTGTTGTCCCGCCATAAACATGATCCGCCTGCAGCCCTGTTGAATAAGGTGCTCGGTTCCTTCCATTGCGATCTCGTAATTATCCGAAAACACCTGGGATGCATTAATGTCCTCACAGATACGGTCGAAAAAAACCATGGGAATACCTTTGTCGATCACTGGTTTGAAATGATCGGAACGGTCCGATTCGCGTGACAGTGAAATCAACAGTCCGTCCACACGGCTTGACATTAAGGAGTGCAGATTGTTCTTCTCGGCGATATAGGATTCATTCGATTGACAGATCATGATATTCATTCCCGCCATATCGGCAACTTTTTGTATCCCACCCACAGCCCTGGAGAAGAAGCGGTTGGTGGTTTCCGGGATGAGCACGCCGATTGTATTTGTGCGTTGTTGCTTGAGGTTAATGGCAAGCGTGTTAGGCTCGTAGTTTAGTTGATTGGCAAGCTGAAGGATCTTGCTTTTTGTTTCAGGATGGATATCCGATCGGCCGATGAGGGCACGGGAGACCGTGGATTTGGAGATGTTTAACATCCGGGCGATATCCTTGATAGTGACGGCTTTTTTGTCCATACCGGCTAAAGTCTTAATTGGCCGAAGGTAACATATTTCCGGGACCGTTCCCGGGAACGGGCTCGAAAATATTTATGAAAAACATGAAGTGTACTATTGACATATTATCACAAAAAAGTGTTAAAATTATGTTGCTCAAACGATTTCGACATGAGTCAACCTTTACCGACCGCCAATTTTTTTAACTCAAACACAGCGTCCCAGCCGAACCAGTTCCCGGGAATCACGCCGACGAAAGAAACAAACATAGATTCGTTGATCATGCGAGTCATTGAAGGCGATGATTACTTCGCGTTCGAACTCCTGTTCAAGAAAATGTACAATCCCCTTTGCCAGTTTTGTATAAAGTTTGTGAAGGCGCCAGAAATAGCCGAAGAGTTGGTGAGTGATGTTTTCTTATAGCATATGGAAGAATAGAAATCGATTGATAATTTCATCTCCCAAGGCCTATCTGTTTACGTCGGTGCGCAACAAGGCGTATGACCATTTGAGAAAAGTAAAGAAGCAGCTTCATTGCGACCTGGAGAATGCAACGAATTTACCCTCAGATACCGCTAATAGTCAGGAAATTTTGGTCCTTCGTGAGCTAACGGCCTGCATGGAGCAATCTGTTGCCAGGCTTCCCAAGCAATGCAGACTGATCTATGAACTCAGCCGGGATCAGGGATTAAAGTACAAGGAGATAGCTACCATCCTACAGGTTAGTGTTAAGACCGTAGAAACACAGATGGGAAGGGCGTTGAAACATCTCCGCAATTCCATGCCATTCAGGTAAAATTCCTTACGCTCATCAATTTCGGTCAGGGTACAACCGCCCAAATTCGTCTTTTTACATACAGTAGGCAATGAAAAGACTCAGCATGGGCGGATTGGTCTGTAATCGCGCGCTATTTGAAAAAAGAAGCAAGTGCCGAAGACGAGGACCGTTTCGCCCTCCTGGCAGACAATTTTCCAAATCTTAAGGATGAGCTGGAAGAGATGGATCGCGTATTGAATGTTCCTCTTCCCGCTTGTTGTGGAAAGCTTTGATGAAGCCACCGCATTTGAAAGGCTTACTGTACGACTTCAAAATGAAAATCTTATCTGACAAGGCTTGGTCATATTCATTAAATATTGGTCGTGCTCTTTTCTGCAAGTCAACTTATTTAAACTGTCATTGAAGTCTTTCACAACCCGTGAAGTACTAATAGGGGGCCGTGCCTTGACACCGTAAAAAACGAACATGAGTAAACTTTTTGATCTGACAGGAAAAACTGCATTGATTACAGGCGGTACCGGTGTATTGGGTACCGCTATGGCTAAGGGCCTTGCCGATGCCGGGGCAAATACAGTCATATTGGGTAGGAGAAAAGAATCCGGCGATGAACTCGTAAAGTCCATTAAAAGTCAGGGTGCGCGGTCGATGTTCGTGAAAGCGGATGTCTTGGACGCAACGGACCTGCTGGCTGCAAAGCAAAAGGTACTTGATGAGTTTGGTACCATTGATATTCTCGTAAATGCGGCGGGAGGCAACCTGCCAGGCGCGGTTATTATGCCTGAACAAAATTTCTTCGATTTGAAGATGGACGAATTTGATAAAGTAGTCGCACTCAACCTTACTGGAACCGTGCTGCCGACGAAAATTTTCTGCGAGGAAATGGCAAAGAGAAAAAAAGGAGTAATAATAAATATTGCGTCGATGGCCTCACTGAGACCGATCACAAGGGTTGTCGGATATTCAGCTTCAAAAGCAGCGGTCGACAATTTCACACATTGGCTTGCGATCGAAATGGCTAAAAAGTTCGGGGAAGGCATAAGAGTCAATGCTATTGCTCCCGGCTTTTTCATTACAGAACAAAACAGAAAGCTTCTCACTAATCCGGATGGAAGTTATACAGCACGTGGCGAGGCCGCTATCCGTCAGACACCTTTTGCACGATTCGGATTACCGGATGAACTAATCGGTACTTTGATTTGGCTGTGCTCTGACGCGTCAAAATTTGTCACAGGAGTGACCGTTCCCGTCGATGGCGGATTTAACGTCTTTTGTGGTGTCTGATTAATAAGACTTAACTATAAAACTGTTGAAAGCCGGCACTTCAATACGAAAGCTTGAACAAACCTGGAGGTGGTTCGGACCCAACGATCCTGTCAGCCTTGACGACATCAGGCAGGCAGGAGCCACAGGGATCGTTACGTCTTTACATCAGGTTCCTAATGGTGAGTTGTGGACAACGGAAGAAATACAGAAACGAAAGTCGGAAATCGAATCTAAAGGACTGAGATGGTCGGTTGTGGAAAGTATTCCTGTTCACGTACATATAAAACTTCAAAAAGAAGGCTATCAAAAATTTGTCGAGAATTACAAACAAAGCATCCGTAACCTCGCTGCGTGTGATATCAGGATTGTGTGTTACAATTTCATGCCGGTACTCGACTGGACACGAACCGACCTTGCATACGTCGTCGAGGACGGGTCAAAGGCATTACGATTTGATGCAACTTCTTTTGCCGCCTTCGATCTTTTTGTGTTGAAGCGTCCTGGTGCAGTGAAAGATTATTCTGTCGAAAGAACAAAAAAAGCAAAAGCATACATCGAGTCCGTTGGACAAGCCGAGGTCGATCAGTTAACGAAAAATGTCCTCGCGGGTCTTCCGGGATCGGAGGAGGGTTATACATTGGAGAAATTTCAAGTCGCGCTGGATGAATACAAACAAATTGACGACGCGAGACTTCGCCGCCATTTGTACGAATTTATTTCATCGATTGGACCAGTAGCCCAGGAGGTCGGTGTCAAGCTTGCGATTCATCCGGATGATCCGCCATTCCCGATACTCGGCCTTCCCCGTGTAGTGAGCACGGAAAGTGATGCAATTCAGATAATCAAGGCATTCAATTCTCCCAATAACGGCTTGTGTTTTTGCACGGGATCTTACGGTGTCCGAACGGATAACGATCTGCCTGGAATGGTACGGCGGCTTGGGAACCGTATAAACTTTGTTCACCTGAGAAACACAACGCGTGACAATGACGGAAGTTTCTACGAGGCAAACCACCTTGAAGGTGATGCTGATATGTTTGCTGTGATGAAGGAGTTGATCGCGGAACAACAGAGACGGGATGCACCAATTCCTTTCAGACCGGATCACGGGCATGTTATGCTTGACGATTTGAACAAAAAAACGAATCCTGGATACTCTGCAATCGGACGGCTGCGAGGCCTTGCTGAATTGCGTGGGTTGGAGCTTGGGATTCATAGGATGAATGACAATTAATTCTTAGGGTATGATAAAAACAACCAGGACTTTTTTGAGTGATGATTTTTTGCTGGAGACCGACGCCGCTGTATATCTCTATGAACAGCATGCTGCAAAAATGCCGATCGTCGATTTTCATAATCACCTCTCACCGAAGGACATTGCCGAAAACAGGAAGTTCAAAAACCTTACAGAGATATGGCTTGAAGGAGACCACTACAAGTGGAGAGGTATGCGAAGTAACGGTGTACCTGAACGCTTCTGCACGGGTGATGCCCCTCCGTTTGAAAAGTTTTTGAAATGGGCTGAGACCGTACCCTACACCATGCGAAATCCGCTGTTTCACTGGACACACCTTGAATTAAAAAACTACTTTGGGGTCAATACTCTGCTCGACGCCTCAACAGCGCGTGAAATTTACGATTCATGTACGGCGATGCTTCAACAAGATGATTTCGCGGTTCAGAGCCTGCTGACCAAGAACAATGTAGAGATCGTCTGCACAACTGATGATCCTACTGATACGCTGGAATATCACAAACAATTTGCTACCCAGGAATCAAGCTTCCGGATGGTGCCAACATTTCGTCCTGATAAATCTTTTGCCGTGGAGAACGTCGAAACCTACAGGATGTATATTGACAAGCTTGCCAAGGCAGCCGGAACGTCAATCAATACTTTCGATGATCTGATACAAGCGTTGCAAAACCGCGTGAACGTTTTCCATCAGATGGGTTGCCGCGCATCAGATCACGGACTGGAACAACTTTATTATCATCCGGAATCGGAAAAAAGGGCACCTTCCATTTTTATCAAGGTGTTGGGAGGAAAAGCATTGGACGCCGAAGAAGTTACGATCTTCAAGAGCGCAGTCCTTATCAATGTGAGCCGAATGTATCATAAGAAAGGATGGGTACAACAATTCCATCTTGGAGCGCTCAGGAACAACAGTACCCGAATGATGCGGGAGCTTGGCCCTGATACCGGCTTTGATTCAATAGGGGTGTTTCCTCAGGCTGATGTGATGGGAAAATTCTTTGACTATCTCGACAACACAAATCAGCTGACGAAAACCATTGTATATAATCTCAACCCATCCGATAATGAAGTTTTTGCCACAATGGTCAGTAACTTTAACGACGGATCAGTGCCTGGTAAAATGCAGCTAGGCTCCGGGTGGTGGTTCCTGGATCAGAAAGATGGAATGGAGAAGCAAATGAACGCACTTTCAAACATGGGCCTCCTCTCGAGGTTTGTTGGGATGGTTACAGATTCACGTAGTTTCCTTTCTTTTCCGCGACATGAGTATTTCAGGCGAGTACTGTGCAACCTTATAGGACGCGATGTCGAAAATGGAGAACTTCCCGATGATCCACGTGTTGGCAAGATGGTTGAGGCGATCTGTTACTCAAATGCAAAATCTTATTTCGGATTTTAGCTATTGGTAATGGTCTTTAGGTTTTATGGTCGTATTCCTGTTAGAACTGGAAGATTGTACGTATCCTCGATTCTATTGTGTCGAGATAAATCTAAATGACTTTACAGTTGTTCCACAAGTAAAACTAATTAAATAGACCCCCGCATTTAGTTTATTGCCCAAATCCAAGACGAGTTCGTGATGTCCACTTACCAGGACATAATTACTTTTTAGCGCGGATCTCCCCATTGAGTCGGTAATCTTGCATTGGATATTATATAAGGCTTTTTCCTCGGGAACGAATGATTGAAAAATTGATGGAATTAGACGTTGGATTTGGCCAGGGTGGTTCGATTTCTATTTCATTTGCAAGCGAAGGTTGTCCCTCACCATTAGTCCTCCAATCCTGTCACCAGTTGAGTTGTTACTGAAATAACGTTGGAATACTGGGAAGTGGTCGTTGCATTTGCTGCCCGCACCCTGTAATAATAAGTTGTGCCTGGACTAATAGAAGTGTTTACGATGTAACTGGTAACATTTCCCACGAGGAGGTTTTTATACTCGTCTAAAACTGTTAGAGAAATCATTTGAAGTGGATACATCCAGGTAATATTTGGTGGCATTGGTTGCTGTTTTCCAATTAGCAGTAAATGAATTTGTACCCATGTCGGTTGCGATCGTAGCAACCGGGGTCTCCAGCCCATAGATCGAAATGATTTCGAGAGCATTACTTGCATTGCTTGCCACGTACACGTAATTGCCGGCAACAGAAACAGAATACGGCCACTCCAACAAAGCACCACCGGTTCCATTTGCTAAGCTGCCTGTATGCGCAGGCGCTGCTGGATTGGAAACATCTATAATCTCGAGTGAATTTGAGCATATTAACGACAAAGGCATAGTTACCTGAAACATAAATTGATTGTGGAGCACTCAATTGGGCGCCTCCTGCGCCATTTAAAATACTACCCTTATGCACTGGAGTTAGTGGGTTAGTTATGTCAACTATTTCCATCGCTTTACCTTGCCGGCATGCGATATAAGCGTAGTCACCGGAAACGAAAATTGACCATGGTCCATCCAGCAGTGCCCCACCAGTCCCGTTTATGAGACTAGTTTTGTGAACCGGCGCTGCGGGGTTAGATACGTCAATTATTTCTAGGGCGTCACTCAGGAATGAGGTTACGTAAGCATAATTTCCCGATACAAAAACAGAGGTGGGGTTGTCGAGTAAAGCACCACCGCTACCATTGGCGAGTGTCCCTGCGTGAACAGGGGCCGCAGGGTTAGATACATTTACGATCTCCAGGTTGTCACTGCCGACGTTTCCGATATAGGCATAGCTGCCGGAGACAAAAATAGAGTAAGGGCCATTAATAGTCGCGCCCCCGCTTCCGTTCGAGAGGCTACCTTTGTGAACTGGCGACGCAGGGTTTGTTACATCAATGATTTCCAATGCAGAATAACAAGCCACATAGGCGTAGTTACCGGAAACAAAGACTGATTCGGGGCTACTTAGGTAAGCGCCGCCCGTGCCATGTCTGAGAGTGGCCTTATGAATTGGTAAGGAGGGATTTGAGACGTCAATGATTTCAAGTGCCTCACTCTTATCGCTAACCACATATGCATAGTTGCCTGACCGGAAAACTGATTTGGGCTCCTCCAATAAGGGAACTCCGCTTCCATCTAAAAGACTACCTCTGTGAACCGGCGCTGTTGGATTGGAGATATCAATGATTTCCAGGGCATTACTGGACCCACTTGCTACGTATGCGTTATTGCCCGAGATAAATGCTGCGTCTGGGTCCAATGAGTAATGCATTTCCACTTCCATCAATTAGTTTGCCTTTGTGCTGGGGTGACTCAGGATTTGACACATCTACGATCTCAAGGGCGTCGCTCCAAAAACTTGCAACGTAAGCATAGTTGCCAGCAACAAACACTGAGTATGGTGTATCTAGCAGAGCCCCGCCCGATCCGTTCGAAAGACTGCCTTTGTCGACGGGAGAAGCAGGGTTCGTAACATCAACTATTTGTAACATGGAAGGGGAGGTACCAACTATATATGCATAGTTCCCCGAAACGAAAATAGATTCGCCCTCCATTGATAAAGGAATACTGCCCTTATGAGCAGGTGCCGCTGGATTGGAAATATCAATAATTTCAAGAGCCTTTGAAAGCAAACTCACCACGTATGCGTTGCTGCCGGATACAAAAACGGATCGCGATCCACTTAGCTTAGCTCCTCCCGTTCCATTGTTGATTTTTCCTTTGTGAACCGGGGCTGTAGGGTTTGATATATCAACAATTTCCAAGGCGTTAGTACTTACTACATAGGCATAGGAGCCAACTACAAAAACAGAATTAGGATTGCTAATTATTGCGCCCCCGGTTCCGTTCGTGAGACTGCCCTTGTGAATGGGAGTCGCTGCGTTCGAGACATCAATTACTTCCAGCGAATTGCTATTAGTGCTTACCACGTAGGCGTAGTTGCCAGATACAAACACCGAAGTGGGCCCGTCTAATAGAGCCTCTCCCGAACCATGGATTATGCTGCCTTTGTGGACCGGAGTAGAAGGATTCGATATATCCACTATTTCCAAAGCATTGTTTCCGGCGCTAGCTACATAAGCATAATTGCCAGCAACAAAGACAGATTTTGGGCCGCTCAGAAGTGGTCCCAATCCACCGCTTCGATGTAAGACATTGCTTAAATGTACCGGGTAAGAAGTTTGTCCCTGTACGTCAAAAGAATTTATAACAAGTGTGAGTGCGCAAAAAACGAAAAAAATCAAGCGATAAGGGAACGGACAACATACACGAAATCGGATTTAGGTAACTTAATGCAGACTAACGAGGCTTCTCCATCGAGGTCAAAACAATCTGCGCAAAATAATGAAAATTAATTATTCTATGCAGCACGAACCGCTCTATGTAAGGTTGAGCACGATGTTGTTCACGAAAGCAGCGAACAGCCTATGTTAATATTCCTTGCAACGTTTTCCTCGCTCGCTCCTTCATCTCATTGAGATCGATTATTGGTACATCCACCTCTTTGGCCAGTTCATCCCATTTGCGCATCTGTATACTTGTTTCGAATAAACCATCCGCCTCAAAGGAGTCAGCCTCCTCCTTTTCCATCCTTCCTCCCTGGAACTCAAGCGTCTTTTTACTGGCGTCGCTTAAAGAATTGTAATATTCCGGATACTTGTACGTGAGAAAACGCTTAGCCTGTACGTGACTTTCCACGAGCTTTGCAATTCGTTCGGGAAATCCTTTGCTGCGGAGGTAGTCTGCGCCCACTTTTTCGTGGCTCTTTACGCCGTAGCCGTCCATACTGTTCGATGCATTTTGCATGACGCAGATGTGACCGATGTCGTGAAAGAACGCCGCAAGAACTACTTCATCGTCGTAGCCCTGATCAAGCGCCAATTGTGCCGACTGTGACATATGTTCCAGTTGAGACACAGGTTCTCCGATATAATCTTCGCCGCCGTGTAATTCATAGAGCTCGAAGACCTCATCAATGATCTGATCCACTTTGTCTTTCATATTTTGTGGGTTTTGAACGAAGGTAAACATGCCAGCGTTAAGAATTTATGAAATAATGACGGTTCTCAAAAACATAAACTAAGCTTCACGCCGATATACAACAAAGTACGTCGTGTCAAATTTACTTTGTACTACAAAATTCAACAATTATGGCAATTGAACTGGTAGTATTTGATCTGGCAGGCACAACTGTAAAAGACAATCAGGATGTGCATCGTATGCTATGGCAGGCTCTCTCGCGTCACGGTGTAGAGATAACTATGGATGACGCCACTTCGGTAATGGGTCTTCCAAAACCCGTGGCCATCCGACTGTTACTTGAGAAACGGTATAAAGGGAGCAAGCCATTGGCGGGCGATTGGGTCAAAGAGATCCATCATGAGTTTGTTCGCGGAATGATCCACTTTTACAAGACTGATTCATCGGTAGGAGAGAAACCTGGCGTTCGTAAGACATTTCGGAAGTTGAAGCAGAGTCAACTCAAGATAATAGTCGACACGGGATTTGACCGGCAGATCACTGACCCGTTATTGGACAGGCTTGGATGGATGACGGAAAGATTAATCGATGGCAGTGTCACAAGCGACGAAGTAGTTCGAGGCAGGCCATATCCTGACTTGATCTTCAAAGCAATGGAGATGACGAATGTTACCGACGCGCGGCACGTTGCCAAGGTTGGTGACACAATTTCAGATCTTCAGGAAGGTGACGCCGCAGGTTGTGGCTGGATCATCGGTGTGACTACTGGTGCATTCTCAAAAGAACTGTTGCAGCAACAACGACATACTCATCTGATCGAAAACATAGACGAAGTGTTGGAAATACTTCCGATTAATGTTGATCCTGTGTTATTAAAATATTAAATTCATGTTACGTGATCGTAACATGAGGTGAAGAAAATATTTTTTTGTTTACTATTAGTCAACTCGCTAACCACAAAAGCACAATCATTAAAATGGTATGATGGTTCCGTTGTATTAACAACAGGTGATGTGATTATTGGAAAGATGGTTGTAGAGCCATCGCTTAATGTATTACTTGTTGAGCAAAACAACATCAGGACGGTTTACCCGGCGCATAAAATCAAATCACTCTATTATTATGATGATTCTTCCGATATAAACAGACGATTTATTTCTTTGAGGGACAAGAGTACGTTGCACAATCACTATCAATTGTTCGAGATCGTTGTTCAGGGTGAAGTAAGCGTATTACGAAAACAAGAGACGAGGTCCCTGAAGCCTTCGGATGCACTTGATTTTACGTATTACGTTGCCTACCGTGATGATGTGATGTTGTTAAAGAAATTTGGTAAGAAAGTCTACCCTCAACTTAAATCATCGATGGAGACGCTGGACGATTTTGTTTCCTCAAATCACCTCCGTCAGTACGACAGCTCGAATTCGATCACGATCATTGAATATTACAACCGGCAATTGCGTGCCGATATGATCACTGCAAAACACTAGCGGCGCACAGCGAAATTAGGGAGCAGGACTCCATTGCCTATGTTTGATGATGAAATGTATAGACATCGACCCCGCGATCAGCAGAGTACCAACATGACGGAAATGATGTACCCTGAAGAAATAAAAAAATCCAGCCAGCTAAGCTCAGCATGTCCAAATTCCTTAAAGAATAAGACGCCTACACTTCCCAGGTAGCCAAAGGAATCAGCGATGTAAATAATAAAACCCACGGTCCCCACGTAGCGGAACGCGGCAAGAAGCCGGTCAAAAAAGATGCTGTTAAAAGGTACGTAGCCGAGATACAACCCCAGGCCTATGAGGATCATCCACGCGGTTGGTCCTATGATCTCCTTTTGATAACAGGAAAGTACTTATGCCGATGCAAATCATTCCCACCAAAATGATGACATGATTGATCATGAGCGCGAGCTTGTTGTTCTTGATGATCATCAGACTACCCATCACGATGAGCACTGCAATAGAAACGGGAATTTCCGTGGTTGTGAATATTTCGGGGGAATCTCCGTAGCCCAATGAATTCCAAACTTCCGCAGAGAAATTATCGCGGAAATCGCGGAAGATGGTAAGGAGCATGTACGCGAGCGTAAACAATACAATACCTGGCCAAAAGGTTACAACAAAGTTCCTCCGTTCTCCTGCATTCATGGGCTGTCTTTTAGTACGCATTGCCTCATCTTGCAGACTTGGTGGTGGAAGTTTATCAAGTAACCATAAGAAGGCGAGCAGAGGAACAAGGAAAACACAACTGGTCACAAATGGCATCCAGGTTTCAGAAACTCCCCAATCACGCATAATGAATCCGCCAATTGATTTGGCAAAGCCTGCCGAAAAAATAAAACTTACAGACAATCCTGCGCCTAGCGCCTCCGTGTATCGCCTGCCCTCCAGAATCCAAAGACCATTCCCCACACAAGGCCTAATGGGAAGCCGTTAGTAAAAAGGAAAATGAGGTTATACGGTCTTGGCACGAGTCCAAAGAATAACCATGATATTCCAGCAATGGCGACCATGATAAGAATTCCCACGGACCTTGATGTCGCCTTTAGCTCGGAGATGACTTTTATTCCCACAAATTTGGAAAACGCATAACCAATTACCTGGAAGGTAACAAGCCACACTTTGAAAGAAATTCCCGCGTAACTGATACCATCAAAAGTTGCAACAGAAAAAGTTTTGCGGAAAGCGTAAACGCAGGTGTAAAGGCTGAAGGCCATAACTGTCGCGTAAACTGCAAACCAGAAACCGCTCGTATTCCTTAACCAACTGGTGATACGCGATTCAGAGTTGGATACCATGCTTATTGAATGAGAATGCTTTCCATTTGTTTTCGTGCAAAACGCTGATTGAATTATATCCGATATCCATCAGCAAGGCTGCAGTTTCTGGAAATTGATTAATTATATCTGACGGATGATGAGCATCTGAATTGATCATGACAGGTACATTCTTCGCCTGCATCAATTCAAGTATCCATGGACTCGGATATGTTGTTGGTGATTTCTTTTGATAAATTCCACGGGTGTTGACTTCCACGATAACTTTTTTATCTGCGATCAAATCTATCGTTTTTTTGATCTCTTTCTGGTACCAGTCTTCATCTTCTGAAAAAAACTTTTGAGCAGGATTCTGGATCTTGATCTTGTCTAAATGACCAATAATCGTGGGGCAGGAAGTTTCGATCATCTCCCTTGTAAGTTCGAAGTACCTTGTAACAGCTGTCTTGATGTCATTCTTAAAGATCTTTTCGAGTCCATCCAAAAATGCCGTGTGCATTCCATCAATTTCCCAAGGCCTTCCATCGGGATATCGATCGACAAAATGAATGGATCCAATGGTATAGTCTAAGTCTTTCCTAAAATTCTCAGCCGAAACAATACCTGGGATAAAATCTACTTCGAGTCCCTTGTAGATCTCTATTCCGGGAAAGGAAACCTTGAGTGTTTCGATTGAACGAAGGTAGCTGTCAAGATTTTCCGCTTTCATACACCACAAGCAGGGGAAATTAACAGGCGCATGAGAAGAAAATCCGATACTTAACATTCCCATCGACTTTGCCTGTTGAACGTATTCGATCATTTCAGCCTTGCCGTCACAATAATTACAATGCATATGAAAGTTCGACCACATAGGCTTAGGAAAAGTTCAGGCTTTAAAGTTGCAACAAAAACAATAAAACACAACCTTAACAAAATCATAAAGACAGGTAACTCAATTCGGAGACAAGAATCATATTTTTGCGTTTATCAATCACACAATAAAATGGATCGTTCCGCAGATATCGCTATCGTAGGCGCCGGCATCGTTGGACTGGCGCATGCTTACATGGCGCTTCGCAAGGGATATAAAGTTGTATTGTTTGACCGGGAGCAGTTTGCTGTCGGGGCCTCGGTACGCAACTTCGGTCTTTTGTGGACAATTGGTCAGGAACCTGGCGTTGGGCTGGAGAGGGCAATGCGTGGACGCAAGCATTGGAAGGAAGTAGCAGAAGGTGCGGGCTTATGGATTAACCACAATGGGTCCCTGCATGTAGTTTACAACGAAGATGAGCTGACGATCCTTGAGGAGTTCCTGCATCTCTATTCTGATTCTTCTTATCAATGCAAGCTGATGATGCCGGGAGAGATCGTTGAAAAATTTCCAGTCGTAAGGAAAGATAATCTGCTTGGCGGACTTTTCAGTGAGACAGAAAGTACCGTAAATGCCCGGGAAGCGATACGCAGGATTCCATTGTGGCTTCAGGAAAAGTATGGATTGATCCTTAAGTTTGGTCACGCCGTTACCGAGATATCTCTCCCTCACGTTAAGACTGCGCGTGAGGCATGGCGTGCTGAAAAGGTTTTCGTTTGCAGCGGTGCCGACTTTGAGACATTGTATCCTGAGGTATTTGATCAACACCCAGTATCGAAGTGCAAGCTTCAAATGCTAAAGGCTGTACCCGACAAGAAGTTTACTCTGGGCCCCACGTTGTGCTCGGGACTTACGTTGCGGCACTATGCAGCTTTTAATAAATGTCCTTCTCTTGCCAAAGTAGCAGCTAAGTACGACGCTGAATGCATAGATTATAAAGATCACGGCGTGCATGTGTTGCTTGGGCAAAATAACTATGGCGAATTGATCATTGGTGACTCGCACCACTACAGCCAGGACGCCTGAGCCGTTTGACCGGGAAGATGTGAACCAGCTGATCTTAAAATACCTTGAAACATTTGCATCGATCGGCCCATTCAGGATCACTGAACGTTGGAACGGTGTGTACCCGAAGGTTGCTGACAACGCCAGCCTGATTCTGAATCCAGAACCGGGAGTTACCATCGTCACAGGACTTGGTGGAGCAGGAATGACGCTGAGTTTCGGTCTGGCTGAAGAACTGGTAAACGCACTTTGAGAATGTCTGAACCGTGATTTGCTTGATTGAAGGATGATCAGGATTGTGTGTCAAACCATCACTGTGGAGGCTAATGTTTCTTTGGATTCGTATTTTACTTCCAATACATGTTCAAGATCTGTAACGACGTTCATGAAGTTGATATAAGCGTCATACGGTGTGTTATAATGACTAAAGTATTTATGCACATCACCATCGTTCCAGTATTTTGTGCACATATAATAGAAGTGATCGGACGTTAACAGTTTTGCCCATGTATCAATCATCTGCTCGTCATTCGTTTCCTTTATTTTTTTCTCCAGGCCGTAGATACGTTCCATAGCATCATGCTGGAGGCTGTTGCCAAGCCATGCAGAAAGGTCACGTTCGATGTCTGCCCATGAGCTGAGATGGTGAACGTCGTATTCGCCACGCGTGGGATATTCAGCAATCACTTCTGACGGAGTTTTGAAGGTGAAGTCAGGATGTTTGAAGATCTCATGAGGCAGATGGGCAAGAAAATTAAAAATTCCGGTTTCCGGCCACTGGTGCTCTCCAAACGTTTCGTAGTCCATAAACAAGTTGATGGTTTCACCATTGCCTGCTGTTTGGTGCACCCAGTGCGCAAACTTGGGAGCGGTGAGCGGCCATTCTTTCCAATCTTTATTTGAGAACCGGAACGCTATGTCGTCTGATAGTTTGTAATTTTTGAGCAGCGAAATGATCTTCTTGTTTTGGGGAGGATTGTATAAAAAATTGGGACTCCTGAGGCCGAGTACATGATCCAATCCTTCGCAAGCGATCCCTTTGAACCCGAGGTTGGAAACAAAATTGGCGATCTCATTATTATATATGAGTTCCGTGTTCCGGAACACCGTTGGAGTCTGACCGAAAAGCTCTTCAATCTTTTCCTTATGCTTACCGACCTGTCGGATGAATTCGGTCTTCGAATACAGGAAGCTCAGCGAATGGTAATAGGTCTCCGATAAAAATTCCACGCAACCTGTTGCTGCCAGGTCCTGGAATGATCGTAAAACGTCGGGACGATAATTTTCCATTTGTTCCAGCGCCGTTCCGCTGATGGAATATGCAATCCGGAACTTTCCCTTGTATCGCTTGATCAATGACAGCAATGTACGGTTGGCAGCGAGATAACATTTGGTTGAAACGCGATCCAGTATCTCGCGATTCTTTAGCTCATCTTCGTACGAATGATCGTGTCCGATCTTGAAGCAATCATAATTTTTCAGCCGGAAAGGTTGGTGAACCTGAAAGTAAAAACAAATGGAGGGCATTATTCTTATTTGGTTAACAATTGCTCATAAACGTGAAATATTTTCTGCGCCGTGTGTTCCCATGTCAATCCGTCCAATTCAGCTCTTGCGCTTTCAGATAATTGTTGTTTCAGCGTTCCATATTTCAAGAGGGCATAAATGTAGTTAGCATACTTGTCGGTGTCCCAGAAGTCGGCTTTTAAGGATGCCTTCATTACTTCAGCTGCGCCTGATTGGCTGGACAGGACCGTCGGGACGAGGTGTTGCGCTGCTTCAAGGGCGGTAATGCCGAACGGTTCTGAGACCGATGGCATAAAGTATACATCCGCCATGGAGAGAAGCTCATCCACTTTTGCTTTTGAGAGGAAGCCAGCAAAGATGAATTTGCTTCCAAGCTTCCTGTAGGCCGAAGTTTCGAGAATGTGAGCAAACTGGTCTCCGGTACCCGCAACGACAAACTTCACCCGCGGATAGACCTTCGAAACTTTCTCTGCTGTTTCCAGGAGGAATTCGGGTCCCTTTCTGATGGGTAAGCCGTCCGAGAAAGACGACGAGCTTGTCGCGTATCTCATGTGGCTTACGCGGCATTTCTCCTGGATCAATACCATTATGAATGACATCAATCTTTGAAGGAGCAATGTCGTAATGCTTTACGATTTGGTCTTTGGTGAACTGGCTTACGGAACATACACGATCCGCTGCCAGCAAGGCTTCCTTTTCCAAATTGATATATAGCATTCCTGATGGATTCCCCGGCACGGTCCGTTTCCAATGAATGAACATGTAGTACGAGCGGTTTGCCCGTAGTCTGTTTGATTTTAATTCCAGCGGAGAATGTTATCCAGTCGTGAGCGTGAACAATATCAAAGTCCATATTTCTCGCGATCTCGTCCGCAAGCAGGGTGTACAAGTAGACCTTGTGCATCACATTGTAGCCATATACATTACTGTCGGAAAAGATCTGATGGATCATTTCCATCGTCCGTTCCGAAGTCAAATTTGTCGCTTCCTCCTTATGCCGGCTTTTTTCAATTTCTTCATTGATAAAGTGGTAAGGGCTCACGCTTAGCGGAATCCGGTGTACTTCCGTGAGATCCTCAAGATTGAATCTGAGCTGTTCAACGTCCAGCTCATGCGCCGTAATTGAATTCAGTCCGACAATGTTGACGTTAGAAAGGCTGCTGGAAGTGGAGTACGACGGGATTATCAGCTTGATATCTACGTTATGCCGAAGCGCCTTCACCATGCCGTAGGTTGCTACGCCAAGACCTCCGCTAAACAACGGAGGAAACTCCCAACCAAGCATAAGTACTTTCACTTACGACAATCGTGTTTTAACTGACCAAACCGGCTTCGATTACTAAGGACAAACAATGCTCGCTCTGAAGACATAGGCATTGTGACAAAGTGCTTAAAAAATTTTGCTTAACGCCCCTGAATTTCGGAAAACAAAATAGATAATGCTATGGGAAGGCAAGATTTAATTTGTATGTAACAATTCGTTCGCATCATCTTGAAGTAGCAAAGGTGAACTGAAGTATTGATAGTTGTTACGTCCGTTTTGACATGAGCGATCCGTTGAACTTTCAAAGCACATGACATCGCCTTCGTTCAGGGTAACGACATCACCACTAATTTCAACATTGGCATAGATCCTGATATCACAAAAAGGAAAACGTAGCCGGAGCTTGTAGAGAATTTTCCACTATCTCCAGGGTCCAGGGAAACAATAGCAACCTCCAAAGTGGAGTCGTGTATGTTTTGCAAAAGGATAGGTGATGACGATTGATTCCGTTGTGGTTCCTTATCGGGCTGGCTCATGTAATGTTCCTTCCGGATCAGCTGATAGCCCTGACCATCCGTGAGAACAAGGTCTTTAAAGAAGTCCCGCAGCGAAACATCCAGTGACTGAATCAGGGTGACAAAAACAGGTAGCGACGGAACAGTTCGCATATTTTCGATCTTTGACAGGAGCCCTTTGCTCACGCGGGTACGGTTGGCCAGTTGCTGGATCGTGAGCTTCTTTTCCAATCGTGTAGCGCGGATCTTCTTTGCTATGCGAGCTACAACCTCATTATCTACCATAACTGCTTGTCAGTGTACGTGTCTGATATAAACATAGGAAAATTGCATCGATGATCGGCCACGTGTAGTTCCGCGTTGTAACGCATTAAATAAATGTTAACCGACAAATGAATTGCAAGCGTTGCAGACCGTCATTGTTTTATTTCCGCCGTCTGAAATCTTAATCCAAGTTTCATTTTCGATTTGAAACTTTAATAGAGAAGTAATGCTCATCTAAACATAGCGTGAAGGCAATTATTAACATTTGCCGCAAGTATTTGGATGCCGTAGCAAATGCGACAAAGTAGAACCGGGATCGTCCACCGGGCAATCCCGGTCTTTACTTTTTGAACACTTGCAGCGCCTCCGTACTACAAAACAACCCTTAACCAACAAACGCTATGTACAAACTTCTACTAAAGAAAGTTATTTCTTTAGCCTCCAGATCCATGCGACCGTTGATGATTCTCGGTGCATGGCTATTGTTCCTGGGAACTGCGAATGCGCAGACCGCTGTGTCCGGGCAGGTAACATCCGGTGAGGATGCTGCACCACTGCCAGGAGTGAACATTTTGGTAAAAGGCACTACTGATGGAACGATCAGTGATGCAAATGGAAATTACACCATCAACGTACCCAATCTCGATGCAACGTTAATCTTTTCCTTTGTCGGCTACCAGGCTCAGGAAGTTGCGCTTGGTGGCCGAACCGCCATCAGCGTTGCGTTGGCTTCGGATGCAAAACAACTCGCCGAAGTGGTAGTAACCGCGTTGGGTATTGAAAAGGACAAATCAAAACTTGGATACGCAGTCCAGGATGTAAAGGGATCCGACCTTGTTAAAGCCCGTGACCCCAATCCGATAAATAATCTCGCGGGAAAAATTGCAGGACTCACGGTTGCGGGAACTCCTGAACTATTGGGTCGACCACAATTATATCTGCGCGGGAAAAGACCCTCTCTTCGTAGTTGATGGTGTTCCGATTCAATCAGATACATGGAACATCAGCCCCGACGACGTAGAATCGATTACCGTGTTGAAAGGTCCTACGGCTTCAGCCCTTTATGGATCGCGCGGACAATACGGTGCTATTCAGATCACGACAAAACGGGGAACAAAGGACGGCCGAGGCTTATCCTTCGACTTCAATTCATCGACGATGATGGAAGACGGATTTATTGCAGTACCGAAAGTACAGGATCAATACGGCCCTGGCGATCATGGCCGCTACGCTTTTGCCGATGGTAAAGGCGGTGGACTCTATGATTCTGACTACGATATATGGGGACCCCCGTTCGAAGGACAACTGATCCCTCAATACGACGGAGAAGTGACGCCCAACACAGAATATACAACCACGTTTCCCAGTGGCACAACTTTTACAGGCAATGTAAAGCCCACACCGTGGACGGCAAGAGGTACAGACAACCTTGATCGATTCTTACGACCTGGTGTGACGACAACAAATAGCATCGCGGTCGCGGCTTCTGGTGAAAAGTATGACCTGCGTTTCTCCACCACCTATTCTTATCAGCAGGGGATCGTGCCCAATACACAACTGAATTCCAATAACTTCAATATCTCAGCCGGTATTGACCTCTCGCCAAAAGTTCGGTTTGAATCGAATGTAAATTACAATTACCAGTATACGGATAACATCCCGGATGTTAGCTACGGTCCAAATAGTCTTATCTATAACATGACCATTTGGGGTGGGTCTGACTGGAGTGTCGATGACATGAAGAATTATTGGCAAAAAGGTAAAGAAGGTATCCACCAGATATACGCAGACTATACACGGTATAACAACCCGTGGTTCATGGCAGAGGAATGGTTGAGAGGTCACCATAAGACGGATATCTATGGGTATATGAAGTTGAAATACCAGATAACCGATGACCTGGAGCTGATGGGAAGGACGCAGATCAATTCATACGATCTCATTCGCACCGAGAAGTTTCCATACTCAGCTACGAGCTATGGCCGGGAACAGGCTAAAGGCGACTATCGCGAGGATAAGCGCACCTTAATGGAGAACAACACGGATTTCATGTTGACCTATTCAAAAGGTATATCACCTACGTTTCACCTGAGCGCTTCCCTTGGAGGTAATCTTAGAACCTTCAGCTATCGGTCAAGCTATGCGACGACTGACTATTTGAACGTGCCGGGCTGGTATAACATGGCGAACTCGCTGAACCCTGTGAAGTCTTATAATTTTTATGCTCCGATGCAGGTACTTAGCGGATACGGATATGTTGATCTGTCCTACCGTGACTTCATAAACTTATCGCTTACGGGGAGAGTAGATAAACACTCTGCGCTGCCAAAAGCAAAGAATTCCTATTTCTATCCTTCAGCTTCTATGAGTGTTGTATTGTCGGAAGCGCTGGAATTGCCTTCGCTGTTCTCATATTTAACGGTGCGAGGTTCCTATGCCAAGGTGGGAAGCGCAGAACCACTAACACAAAGGTACATAGGTCCAATACCTTCCATTTCGATGACGGGAAATCCGATGGGTTATGGATCAGTATATGAAACTCCATACGACGGACCCAACTTTTCAAACTCACCTGTATACAATACTTCCCTCATTTATAATTTCCAGCCTGCGGCAAGCTATACAAACACTATTACCAATAGTAACCTGGAACCTAGTTTCAGCTCAGCGTGGGAGGCTGGTTTGGATGTTAAATTTTTCCAGAACCGACTTGGATTTGATGTCACTTATTTTGAAAGCCTTGACGGTCCTGGTATTTACAACCTGCCCATTTCGGAAACGTCCGGATATACAAGCGCGTTGGTAAACGGTATCAAGACAGAACGCAGAGGATGGGAAGTAGTGCTCAAGGCATCACCATTTGCAAACCCTCAGGGCTTTAGCTGGGATATTATGGTGAACTGGTCTACTTATCGTGAATACATTAACGAGATCTACCCGGAGAAAAATATTTCAAACCTCGACAATTTCAGGCAGGTAGGGGAAAGGATAGATCAATTCTGGGGTACAGCTCTTGTGAGAACTCCAGATGGTGAAATTGTTAACACCTCGATGGCCGGCCGATTCCTCTGACAACTATTAACGGCAATGCAAGAAGATTTATGGGATACGCGAACCCTGATTGGGTATGGGGTATCAACAACAAGGTGAGTTTTAAGAACTGGAGTCTAAGCTTCCTGTTTGATGGCAGGGTTGGCGGCGTGATCGCGGACTATATTCAGCAACAAACGTTTCGCGGCGGAAGACATATCGAAACTGTTCAGGGTGCGATGGGTGAGGCCCGTTACCAGGATTACCTCGGTGTTAAGTCTTATGTCGGACCTGGCCTCGTGCTCACCGGTGGAACTCCGGCCATTGATAATGAGGGCCACATCACTAACATGAGTGAGCTAACATTCGCCCCGAACACGAACCCCACCTATTTGCAGGACTGGATAAGCCGCTACTATAACACGAATGAAGGCAATCTCATAAGCAGAAGTTTTGCCAAGCTCCGTGAAATTACATTGACCTACAACCTTCCGTCCAGCGTGTTGGGGAATTCATTCATCAAGCGTGGCAGTATCTCTTTCATCGGAAGGAATCTGTTCTACTTTGCCGAAAAGAAAGACCTTGATATCGAACAATACGGAGACTATACCTCACCCGGTTCCGGTCTCCAGACTCCGACGATGCGTCGTTACGGTGTAAATCTAAACTTCACCTTCTAATCCGACCAACTTATGAAATCATATAATATTGTAACCATATTGATCGCCGCAGTTCTGGTATTTTCCTGCAAGGACTTCGATGAACTCGAACAAAACCAGAACCGACCCACAACGGCTCCTGCTTCCCTTGTCCTTAATCAAGTCTTAAACGACTTATTTGAAAGACCCTGGTCATTGGAGCACCGTCAAAACCAGTACTCGTGCTGTAACTATAACTACTATGGAACGAATGAGTATTGGGCATCGGCTACGCTAAATTTCATGACTTTAAAGAATGTTATTAAAATGGAAGAAGAAGCTCTCCGCTCGGGTGCCGGAGACGTCAATCCATACAGCGCGCTTGGCAAATTTCTCCGTGCATACTTTTATGTGAGGATGTCGCAGCGTGTTGGAGATCTTCCGCTTAGCGAAGCACTCCTGGGTTTGGAAAACCCAGCGCCCGTTTACAATTCTCAAAAGGAGATATATGTGCAGGTACTCAACTGGCTGGATGAAGCTAACGCCGATCTCGCCCAATTGATCGCATCAAGTGATATCAGCCTTGGCGGAGATTTTTACTTCGATAATGACCTATCGAAATGGCAGAAGACTGTGAACACTTTTAAGCTGCGCGTTCTCATCAGCCTCAGTAAAAGGGAAGCAGATACCGATCTCAATATTAAGAGCCGCTTTAAGGCTGTACTCGACAATCCAGCACAGTTTCCGTTAATGACAACCAACCTGGACAATATGGAGTATGTATTCAACGGTACGTCTAACCTTTATACTACAAATCCTGGAAACCGTGGCTTTGACAAGGGGCGTTATAATATGGCAGCGACACTCCTTGGCCTCATGACATCTCTTAAAGATCCAAGAACATATGTAGTGGCGAATCCAGCGAAAAAGAAAATCAGTAGTGGAGTGGATCCAAAGGACTTCAGCGCATACGTTGGTGCTCCTTCCGGAGAAAGTCTTGATGATATGACTTTTAAAGCTGGTAATGGAGACTATTCATATGCTAATCAGAAAAGATACTATACAACGTTCACAGGACCAGAGGCGACGATCCAGATTGGTTACCCTGAGCTTTGTTTTACTATAGCCGAAGCGATCAACAAGGGCTGGGCCACAGGCGATGCAGCCGACTATTATAAGAAAGGCGTAACCGCATCGATGAGATTATTCGGAATCGAAGATGGAAAAACACTTGAGATCACGGAACCGGATGCGGACCAGGTGCTGGCCACTGTGACGGTGTCTGTAACTGACTATCTCAGCCAGCCGGCAGTCGCCTATGCCGGTAACAACGCGACGGGCCTGGAGCAGATCATCAAACAAAAGTATCTTGCGTTCTTTCAAAACTCCGGACAAGAAGCATACTTCAACTATCGCAGGACTGGTTTTCCTACCTTTGATGTTGGCCCTGGCACAGGCAATGGTGGTAATATTCCTAAACGTTGGCTCTATCCAGTTTCGGAGGTTACTAACAACACCGTGAATTATAAGGCCGCGTTACAGCAGCAGTTTGGTTCCGAGGTTGATGACCTGGACAACGAACTTTGGATAAACAAAAATTAACTAAAGAACTAAACACCTGAAGAATCGCTTCAGGTGTTTGTTTTTAATTACCATAAAATGTCAAACCGAAGACAATTTTTGAAAAAAACTTCGATCGCCGGAGTCATAGCAAGCATTACACCGCACTGGGTAAGCGCAAGAGAGATCGACCAACCTTTCGATAGGAAAAAAGACCGGATCCTCAGGATAGCTCACATAACTGACGTTCACGTATTAGACAAAACCAACGCAGAAACCTGTTTTAGTCGCGTACTTCGGGAAATAAATTCCATGAAGGACAAACCTGACTTTATTATAAACACCGGTGACACCGTGATGGACGAAAACAAGCAGACACTTGAAACGGTTGCAACGAGATGGAATGTTTGGGACAAAATCACAAAAAAAGAAAATAGTTTACTTATAAAAAGTGCGCTCGGGAATCATGATGTGTGGTACGGCCCAGACGAAAAATTAGATACAGAATATAAGAACGATCGCCGCTACGGGAAACAATGGGCCATGGATGTGCTCAGCTTTCTTCCAGATATTATTCATTCGAGCTGAAAGGATGGAAATTCATTTGTCTTGACAGCATAAATGGCGAGAATGGATATCAGCTGGATGAAGAACAATTCAATTGGCTTCAGGGCGAACTCAATGGTAACGTTAAGAATCTACCGGTTTGCGTCTATAGTCATGTCCCGATACTTTCAATGGGTGCGCTGTTGTATGCAACCAAACGAAAGCCGGTTCATGAGGTGATGTTCCCGTCCGGAGATATGCATAATGATCATCAGCGCATAAAAGATCTTTTTTATTCGGCTGGAAATGTGAAGTTGTGCCTTAGCGGTCATGTACATTATGTGGATGGAATCGAATATCTTGGAGTAAAATACCTTTGCAATGGCGCAGTATCTGGTAATTGGTGGAGGGACCCAGTTTCTTTAGACGAATTTCCTCCAGTCTTTTCAATTATCGATCTTTATGTGGACGGAAGCTCTGAGCACCGGCTGGTGCATTACGACTCAAAGGTCTAGCCTGCCAATTTTTTGTACAATTCTTAGTCAAAAACAAATGAAAAAACTCCTGAATCTGGCGGTATTGTTAATTATTTCCTTTTCTGTTTACGCTCAACAAAAGCAAAAGACAGAGAACGTGGTCCTTATAACTCTTGATGGTTTCCGTTGGCAGGAAGTCTTTAATGGAGGCGACTCTTCTTTTATGAGACAGCAGCAACATTTGAAGGATCCAAAACTAAAAGAAAAATTCTGGCGCGATGATCTGTCTGAAAGACGTAAGATGTTGCTGCCGTTCTTCTGGAATACACTTGCCGCAAAAGGACAACTCTACGGCAACCGCAGTGCCGGGTGCAAAGTAAACGTTACCAACAATCAGTGGTTTTCCTATCCTGGTTATAATGAGATCCTTACTGGAAGAGCGGATAACGAACGGATCCACAGCAATGACAAGTTATACAATCCCAATACGAACGTTCTGGAATTTATCAATGCTCAGGCGGCGTTCAGGGGAAAGGTTGCGGCTTTTACATCATGGGATGTGTTTCCTTATATTATCAATGACAAACGAAACAGCATATTCGTGAGCGCGGGATTGGTAGAGGCAAAGGGGGATAAAATTACTACGGTAGAGCAGACCTTGAACAAACTGATGAAAAACATTCCGAATCCATTGGGAGATGTCAGGCTGGATGCGTTTACCTTTTACTTCGGCCTCGAGTACATGAAAAGGGTGAAGCCAAGGGTAATGTATTTCGCATTTGACGAGACGGATGATTTTGCCCATGCCGGAGAATACGCTGCATACCTCAATGCAGCTCATTATACCGATCGGTTCGTTGGAGAACTTTGGGATTATATTCAATCCGATCCGTCGTATAAAGACAAAACGACATTGATCCTTACGTGCGATCATGGACGTGGGCCAGGGAAAGAGGACTGGAAACATCATGGGCAAAAGATTGCAGAAGCCGATCAGATCTGGATGGCTGTGATCGGGCCCGACACTCCCTCCAGTGGCGAATTAAAGGGCGAAAGCCAGTACTATCAAAACCAGGTAGCGCGTACAATGGCTGCTTTGCTTGGGTTGGACTATACTTCCGAAAAACCCGTTGGTGATTCAATCAGACCAATGTTGGGAATGAAATAAACCGTTAGGTGGGTCCATACTTTAAAGGCAGAATCCAATTTGGATAAAACGGAGGCTTTTCTTATTCTGATGCTTCGTTGATATATGGTGTTCGTTTACCAATAATTCGTATATTGGTTACTGTACTCTATTTTATCCCGCCACAACATTTAGCGTTAACTACTGATGAACACTGCAACCGAATTGCTCAAAAAAATTGTACCTGAGGGCATACGGAGGGTTTATGGCAGCTACAAAAGCGCGCAGATTATCAGGAGTTGGGAAAACGAGGGGAGGCCCGTCCCTCCACCAGACCGCTATAAGCAACTTACCGTCACGAATTACTCCAGGGAACACCATTGTGACACGTTGGTCGAGACCGGAACTTACTTCGGCGCGATGGTATATGCGCAAATCCCCAACTTTAAAAGAATATATTCGATAGAATTAAATAAAGATTTTTGGGCTGCGCAGCGTGATCGTTTTAAAAACAATCCCAATATTTCCATTTTGCAAGGAGATAGCGGGAAAGTATTACTCGACATTGTACCCAAATTAGACAAGGTGACTATCTTTTGGCTGGATGCACATTATAGTGGAGGGTCGACCGCGAAAGGGGACACGGAATGTCCTATTTACGAGGAACTCGATGCGATCTTCACATCACCACACAATCATGTGTTGCTGATTGATGATGCAAGGTGCTTCAATGGGACGTCGGATTATCCTACGATTGAAGACCTTTCCCGTTATGTCATCTCCAAAAAACCCAAAAGTAAAATTGAAGTCAAGAACGATATCATACGTATCATTTTGGCGTAGGGCGCGTTTTCGATCTTAATATTTTGCAATGGAATTTTTTTCAACAATACCCTATCGTTACATTAAGAAACCTATTATCGAAATTGGCCAAAAGCAACGGCAACCTTATCGGATTTCGACATTTCACATTACTTGTTAGCATCATGACTATCCCCTTGATAACTATAAGATTTTTATTTCAAGGAGGTGTTATGCTGAAAGTGACCTGCTGAACCAGTCTTACTTTCACAGGTCGTCCCCGTTGTTTGCCAGCATTCCATTTGGTCTGAGCGATTACCCGCATCGCCTCTTCATCGCAACCAAAGCCGATCCCTTTCACTATGGAGAAATCCTGCAACTCACCCTTTTCATTTACGGTGAACTTCACAAAGACCCGACCTGCCACGGTTGATCTTGCAGCCTGCCTTGGATATTTAATATTTTTCCCCAACGTCTTGAAAAAAGTTTCCCATCCACCGACGGGCTCCGGCATTTTTTCGACTATCAAAAAAACACTGTCAGGTTTTTCTTTCGGAAGCTCTATTGAGCCCATCGGAATCTCAGTCATGGGATTATTCTGGTCGATAGCTTCATTCTTTGGCTCATCAACCGGCTGATTGTCATCCACAGCTTTGAAGTTGATGGACTCCGGTGAAGGTTTTGGTTGTGGCATCTTTAGTCGGTTCCGGAGCAGCAACATCATTCCGCTTGTGATGCACGATAGGGACAGACGCCAATTCGATACGATCATTTCGATCGACTGGTTTGCGCGGGTGTTTTGTCGGTGTCCTGACGCTCCATTCAAAAGCGGTGATCACAAGCATCAAGCTAATAGCAAGGCTGACATTCAAAAGGACACCACGATTCCGGTGGATATCGTATTTCAGATTCTTCTTGGGTTCCATAATTGTTTTGGTTTAGTGTATTCTGGAACCGCGCGGCGCGATGTATCCATCGCGAACATGTTTTCAATAAAATGCACGACCCTGCGATAGGTCACAGATTTTTTTAGAATCTCTTTTAAAAAACTTGTGAGTCAGGATTTACTTCAATTTATAGTATATTGATCTATGGCCTATACCCTTATTCCCCTATTTCCTTATCTCCTTATCCCTTATAATGATTGCTAAGCCAATGTTGTCCATAGTAAAGTATCTGATCGTGGTTGGTTCGCAATTTTTCTGCGTTGTCGCGTTTGCCCAGAAAGTTGATCTTGAGAAACAATTGTGGATACATGGGTCCCTCAATTGTGGTCAAAACAAGGACGCGGGTTTACAGGTGTTGAAGTACGATCAGACTACCTATATCCTACGTCAGAACAAATGTCTCAACTACGAAGCACCATTTCTTTACCTCTTCATTGGACGTAGTAAAGCAGTTCTCGTTGATACCGGAGCTGAGACAGATGAATCCTTTCCATTGTATGAGTCGGTAAGAAAAATTCTTACTAATAAGAGTGGTAAAATGTTGCCTTTGGTTGTCGTTCATTCACATGGCCATGGCGATCACAATGCAGGTGACATTCAGTTTAAGAACAAGGCGAACGTGGAGTTAATACCGCCGACGAAAAAAGGGAATGTAGATTTTTTTCATTTGAACAATTGGCCAAACGATGAGGCGCATTTTGATCTCGGGCAACGCGACCTTGTTATTATTCCTATTCCAGGTCACGATGAGATGTCGATTGCCATTTACGATCCGCAGACGCAATGGCTTTTAACGGGAGATACAATTTATCCCGGCAGGCTATATGTCCGCGATGTAAGGGCATTTTGCTCAAGTATTGCGAGGCTGAACGCGTTCAGTAAAGAGCATCCGGTCCGGTACCTAATGGGAAACCACATTGAAATGACCAGAACGAAAGGGGTAGATTATCCGACAGGAACTACTTATCAGCCGGAAGAGCATATACTACCGCTAGGGTTGACTGCGCTTCGTGAGCTTTCCGTTGCGTGTGAAAGAATAGTCAACAAGTTTGTGTATGAGATTCACGACGACTTCATCATTGTTCCGAAATAATAACCACTGTTAATTAAACGAGGAATGAGGAACATTGGTCATTGGACATTGGACATTGGAAATTGGACATTGACGTCGGAAGCAAAAGAATGCTCTTCAATCAGATCGCAAATCCCCAGTGAGTAAATGGCGCAGCTGAATGTCGAACGCCCAATGTCCATTGTCCAATGTCGAAAGCAACAGCAACTTTAGTTTAACTAAACGATATTGATTGCTCATTACTTTATTGTTCTTACCTTGATTAACTCAATACCAAAGAATGCCATGAAAGAAATCTTTACGTTATTCATTTGTATCATCTTCTTCGTTGCCTGTTCAAAAGAGGAAGGTGCTTCCGGCGATAATTTAGGACTCGAAAAAAAAGTAGATGACCTGGTAAAACCTTATTTCGACAGCGCTAAAATTGCTGGCATTGCCATAGCTGTCTTTAAAGGCAATGAGAAAATTCTGTTGAAGAGTTATGGATTTGCTGACCTGGAGTTTGATGTAAAGCTTCCAACCGATGCTTCCTTCGAAATTGGCTCCGTAACAAAACAGTTTACTGCCGCGGCGACGTTGCAGCTGGCAGAGCAGGGAAAGTTGTCGCTCGAAGATGATATTTCAAAATATATCAAGTTTGATACAAAGGGAAAAAAGGTCACCGTAAGGCACCTGTTGAGTCATACATCCGGCATTAAAGGATATACAGAGTTGGCCTTCTTTGAAGACTTTGCTATCCGTAAGTTCAAGCGAGACACACTTCTTTTCATGGTGGAAAAAGAGCCGTTCGATTTTGATCCAGGCGAAGCACTGATATACAACAACACTGGTTTTTTTATGCTTGGCCTTATCATTGAGAAGGTCTCAGGAATGCCGTACGAGGAATACCTGGCAAAGAATCTTTTTGAAAAAGCGGGGATGACGAATTCTTACTATTGCAGCGAAAGCAAGGTTATAAAGAACAGGGCACATGGTTACGATACCGGTGAAAAAGGATTGGTTCGCGCCGCATATTTAGATCACACGTGGCCTTTTTCTGCGGGTTCAATATGTTCAACAGTGGAGGATCTTGTTAAATGGAACAATGCACTTCACAAAGGAAAGATATTAAGCGAAGCATCCTATCAGGAATTTATTAAACCAGCGGCGCTTAACGATGGTACAATAACGAAGTATGCGAAAGGAATTACCGTTACCCAATTGGGAGGAAAACGGGTCATCGAGCATGGCGGAGGGATTAATGGTTTTTTATCCCAGAACAGTTATTTTCCTGATGATGACGTAAGCATTGTAGTGCTGGTGAATTCTACTGGCCCAGTGTCTCCCGGAGAGACCGAAAAGAATATCGCTGAGTTCATTTTCAAAAAAACGGAAGAAGAAAAACATAAGTACGAAGGAGATTTGGCAAAATTTAGCGGAACTTATAAGGGCCGCAGTCGTGGCAGGGATCTCGTACTAGAGATCAAAAGTAGTGATGATGGAACCCTACTGGTGCAATCCGGGAACGACAAACCTTTCGGATTAGAATACGTCACCGAGAATACGTGGGCGAATGGCTGGACGAATGGCTATGCAACGTATAACTTCAAAGGTACTGCCGATACTTATGACGAGCTTCGGGTTGACGAGACCTACAACTTCTATATACTAAAGAAGGAAAAGTAACTCCTATTAATTTTATTGCGATTTCCCTCTGGCAAGAATTGGAAGTATGGATTCAACCTTATCCTTACGAATTCCATACATAAAGTCGTAAAGGTTCACGACTGGGTCACAATGTGGAACAATGACTTCCAGCTTATCTCCAACTTTATAAGTCTTATTGGATGTGGTAAAGGTTATCGAACCATATTCATCAGAGCCTGCCACGTAGTCAAAACCAGGTTCACCCAGGACCATTGCGTTAGGTTTGTTCAACGTCAACGCTTTTGTACCTGAATCAGTGACAAGGCGGCCCGGATAATTAGCGTTAATGACTGTGGTCATAACGGTCAGGGAAGGCGCGAAGTCATCGAATACCGATTCGTTCTTTGCACCTCCTATTACAATGTACTGACAGTCCATAAAAGCATAACTGCCTACCTGCACATCTGTAATTCCTTTGACGGCCGTCATAATATCATAAGTTCCTGTTCCTCCTCCGCTGAAGATCTCAAGGTTGAGTCCGCTTGCCTTCATCTTTTCGTACGTCATTATGATCGGCTCAAAGTTCTTAAGCGCCTGCTCTTTTCTTGCCTGATAGCCTTTCACGTGCTGTACCCCGCCGTCGTACGCAAGAATTCCCCTGAATTTGAGATTGGGCATTTTATCTATCATTTGCGCCAACGCCAGGGCTGGTTCACCAGCGATGACACCCGATCGCTTAATGATATCAATATCGACGACCACGTCTGCTCTTATGCCTGCCGCCTTAGCTGCATCCTGCATGTCCTGCGCATTCTGCGGATTATCTATTGCCTGAATAAACCCGCTGTATTTTTTTCTAAGCGCCATCGCCCGTTTGATCTTCGGTGCAGTAACATTTACTCCCGTCATCAGAACATTGCTGATACCATTGTCGAGCATTATTTCCGACTCTGAAAGCTTTGCCGTGCAAATCCCAATTGCGCCCGCGGTGATTTGCATTTTAGCAATGGCCGGGCACTTGTGCGTCTTCGCGTGCGGCCTGGTTGCCACTCCGGTTCCCTGCAAACGGGATTGCATCGACTTAATATTCTGTTCCATCTTGTCAAGGTCAACGCATAATGCAGGGCTATCAAGATCCCACTTGGACTTGCCGATGTCATTTTCAATCTTGTTGGGATCAGCCGCAGCTGATGCGAGTGGCAGGAGGGAAGCAACTCCAGCAACCGTGCTACGCTGGAGGAATTTGCGACGATCAATCTGTTCGGACATATTTTCTATTGGATGAAAGGTTGTCTAAGTTATCAAAATCCTTTTTAGTTTCTCTTATCTAATTCCTAAAATGCTCAGTGAATGGTATCCGTTTAGGCTTACCGCTCCTCAAAATCATTCTGACATCTTAACTTTTATCCCTACTTTTATAATGACCACTAAAAAACGAACTACACCATGAAGAAGCCATATTTATTCATCTTGTGCGGCCTTTTGATCGTTTACTCATACACGGCAAATGCACAAAACTCCAAATCCCGATATCGCGGTAACGCTAAACCATATCGGGATCTATGTCACCAACCTGCAGACCAGTACGGCTTTTTACGAAAACATCTTAAGTCTCAAGCAAATACCAGAACCATTCCACGACGGCAAGCATACCTGGTTTACGATTGGTAAAGCGGGACACCTGCACCTTATACAAGGAGATCCAAAACAATACGAGCGTGACAGGAATGATCACCTGTGCTTTAGCGTTAAATCAATCGATGGTTTTATCGCAAATCTCGATAAGCATAAAATCGAGTATACAAATTGGCCAGGAACTGCGAAAGAGCCTACGATTAGACCAGATGGTGTAAAACAGATCTATTTCAAGGATCCTGATGGTCACCTGATCGAGATCAACAACGATACGTCGGTCAAACAATAAGATGTCTCACTGTGCACGTAAGTTCCAGCTTGGCACAAGTACCTCCACATCTTTAAGCCTGTAACCTATCATTTATAATCCATGAAGCTCTTATTGTTCTTCATTATCATATCAGCCTTTGTGAGCAAAAGCAATTCCCAGAACAGCGATAAGATCGCCGCAAGCATCATCAAGTTGTATCCAGACAAAATTCCAAATGAAATTGTCGGACCAGATACAGAAACGAAGACCGATGATGTTATATATCAGCAACATTTCCAGGCCGACGCTGACCGTCTATCTCCCTTCGAAAGAGAAAGCCACCGGAGCTGCTGTTGTTATTTGTCCTGGCGGTGGATACGGTATCAACGCATACAAGCACGAAGGAACGGATGTGGCCGAGTTGCTGGCAGCAAAAGGTATCGCTGCCTTTATCCTGAAGTACCGGTTGCCAAGCGACAAAATCATGAAAGATAAATCGATTGGTCCGCTTCAGGACGCACAACAGGCAATAAGAATAGTAAGGCAGCGGGCAAAAGAATGGAATGTGAATCCTTCGAAGATCGGAATAGCTGGATTTTCAGCGGGCGGCCACCTTGCTTCAACTGCGGGCACACACTTTCAAAAATCGCTGATAGACAATCCTGAAAACACCAGCGTACGGCCTGATTTCATGATCCTGTTATATCCGGTCATCAGCTTTACCGACAGCATTGGACATATCGGGTCGCGCACGAATCTAATAGGCAAGGATCCTTCCGCCGACATGATTCGACTTTACTCCAATGAGCTTCAGGTTACCAGCCAGACTCCTCCCACCTTTCTCATGCACGCAGGGGACGACGATGCTGTACTAGTTGAAAATAGCCTTCGGTTCTATGAAGCGCTGAATGACAACAAAGTGCCAGCCGAACTTTTTATTTTTCCGAAAGGAGGACATGGTTTTGGCCTGGTGAACCCGACTTCTCCAGATCGCTGGATGGATCGTTGCCTTGACTGGATGAAGGGCAATGGCTGGTTGTAGCCTTAACGATCCTTAAGTTGCCCCCAATTGCCCAGGGGATTAATCGCGTAACATGTAACTTGAGAACACTTGAGGAAATGCTATTTTTTTCCGGCATCGTTTTTTTCGGAGTTACTGTATTAATTCGGGTCCTACTGCTTTACTTTAGATATAAAATCTGCAACATCAAACTCATTGTTATGAAGAAACCGGTAATAGCTATTGCATTTATCCTGATCACACACGTAGGGTTTTCGCAACAGACTGCATGGAAAATTGTTGAGGGAAGAATTCAAACACCCTGGGCCGAAAAGGTAAATCCATCAAGTGTATTGGCGGAATATCCACGGCCACAAATGGTGCGTGATCCATGGATGTCGCTCAACGGACTTTGGGACTATGCCATCAAACAACAAGGGGATGCGGTGCCCACTGCATTTGATGGAAAGATCCTCGTTCCATTCGCAATAGAATCAGCGCTTTCGGGTGTCGGAAAGAATGTCGGTAAAGAAAATCACCTTTGGTATAGACGCACGTTAGTCCATACCATCTTCCATGAAGAACAAGACTGTACTCCTTCATTTTGGGGCAGTGGACTGGCAGAGCGATGTTTATGTCAATGGTAAGAAGGCGGCCAGTCATAGTGGTGGTTATGATCCGTTTTCCGTCGATATCACTTCATATTTAAAGTCGGGTCAGCAGGAGATCGTGGTACGTGTATGGGATCCATCTGACGAAGGCCCGCAGCCAAGAGGTAAACAAGTGAATAAACCTCATGCTATCTGGTACACGCCGGTTACTGGTATCTGGCAAACGGTCTGGCTGGAGGCCGTTCCTAAAACATATCTCAAAGGATTTCTTCAAACTCCGGATATTGATCTTAAGTATCTCTCTGTCACAACTGACGGTACAGAACGCGCAACCCGGCGACCAGGTCCGTATTTCTGCATTGGATGGTACCCAACTTGTAGCCGAACAGTCATTTGATGTTAATGGTGGAAGCCTCAATATCCCAAACCCAAAATTATGGTCGCCTTCAGATCCATTCTTGTATGATTTGAAGATTGCTGTAATAAGAAAGGGAAAGGTGGTGGATGAAATTAAGTCGTATTTCGCAATGAGAAAGATTTCCATGGCTCCGGATGAACATGGGATTCAACGCATGTTGTTGAACAATAAGTTTGTTTTTCACTTCGGACCATTGGATCAGGGGTGGTGGCCTGACGGCTTATACACTGCGCCAACAGATGAAGCCCTAAGGTTTGATATTGAAAAGACGAAAGAGATGGGGTTCAATATGATCCGGAAGCACGTTAAGGTTGAGCCTGCCCGGTGGTATTATCACTGCGACAAATTGGGTATGCTGGTTTGGCAGGACATGCCCAGCGGAGACATGGGTAACCGTTGGGATTCGCGGCCCGGGGTCATTGGAGTAGCAACCTCTAAGGATCGTACACCGGAATCTGAAAGTATCTTTCGCACGGAATGGAAGGCGATCATGGATGCTAATTATAATTTTCCATGCATCGTGGTTTGGGTTCCCTTCAATGAAGCGTGGGGTCAGTTTAAGACAGAAGAAATTGTAAACTGGACGATGAAGTATGATCCTTCCAGGCTGGTGAATACTGCGAGTGGAGGAAATTTTCACAACGTAGGTCATATTATAGACATGCATAATTACCCAGACCCGGTAATGCCAGATCCTCAACTGTATGGAAAAGATCGGGTTGTGGTGCTCGGTGAGTATGGTGGATTAGGCCTACCGTTGGAAGGACATACCTGGCAGTCAAAAGATAATTGGGGATACCAAAGTTTTCCGAACAAGGAAGAGCTGTTAAAAAAATACGAATCATTTATCGAACGATTTCCCGCGCTGATAGCCCAGGGATTGTCTGCCGGTGTTTATACACAAACAACGGATGTTGAAATTGAAACGAATGGTCTCATGACCTATGATCGCCAGGTTATCAAAATGCCTGCGACAAGACTACATGAAGTTCATAAGCAATTGTACAACGCTGGATTGGTAAAATTGAAATGAGAGCATATGAAACTCACAGGTGTGCTGGTATTTTGTACGCTTCTCGCGATCCGGCTATGCGCAGGCAGTTCCGAGGTCACCGTGGATGCGGATACGCTGATTAAGGAGGCTTATGGTGAAATCCCTCCTGGGCACATCAAACCTAAAGGATGGTTGCTGCATCAGCTCGAGATCATGCGTGACGGATCAACAGGACATCTTGATGAGATACATCCAAAGCTAAAGAACGACAACGGATGGCTTGGAGGCAAAGGTGATGGATGGGAGGAAACGCCTTATTGGTTGGATGGTGCGGTGCCGTTGGCCTATCTGCTCGACGATCCTCAATTGAAAAGCAAGGTTCTCAAGTATATCCAATGGACTTTAAACAACCAACGTCCTTCGGGTTATTTTGGGCCGATCACAAAAGAGGAGAGGGAAAAGGGAATCAAAGTTTCCGCAGATAATTGTGCAGCTGGCGAAGATTGGTGGCCAAAGATGGTCATGCTTAAGGTGCTTCAGCAGTATTATCTGGCAACAAACGATCAACGCGTCATAACGTTCATGACAAAGTACTTCAACTACCAGCTGAAGACGTTGAAGCAATGTCCGATCGGAAAATGGACCGAATGGGGTGCGTCACGAGGTGCTGAAAATGTAATGATGGCTCAATGGCTCTATAACATTACCCATGAACGATCCCTTCTGGAACTTGCGGGATTGATTGAATCACAGTCGTTCGAGTGGAGTACGTGGCTTGGTAATCGCGATTGGGTAATGAATGCGGCTGCCAATCAGACGGACAAGGACTGGATGCGGCGACATGCCGTTAATCTGGGAATGGCTTTAAAGTCGCCCGCCATTAATTATCAGAGGACGGGGGACAGAAAATACCTGGGGGCATTAAAGACCGGCTGGAATGACCTGATGACTCTTCACGGTCTGCCTATGGGTATTTTTTCAGGCGATGAAGATCTTCATGGCAACGATCCAACTCAGGGGGTTGAGCTTTGTGCTATTGTTGAAGCGATGTATTCGCTGGAAAAGATCTCTCAGATCACGAAGGATGTTCAGTACATGGATGCCCTTGAAAAAATGACGTTCAACGCCCTGCCTACGCAAACTACGGATGACTACAACATGAAACAATATTTCCAGATCGCCAACCAGGTCCAGGTTTCGAGAGGAGTATTCGACTTTTCCTTGCCATTTGACAGAGGTATGAACAATGTCTTCGGACTGCGAAGTGGCTATACATGCTGTACTTCGAATATGCACCAGGGCTGGACGAAGTTTGCGTCGCATTTGTGGTATTCAACCAATGACGGTGGATTGGCTGCACTTCAATACAGTCCGAATGAACTGCAAACAAAGGTGAAGGGTAAAGATGTAATCATCAGAGAAATCACAAATTTCCCGTTTGACGAAACCGTCAACTTCGAATTCAACATGAAGGATTCTGTCAAGTTCACGTTGACGTTGAGGATACCATCCTGGTGTCGGAACGCAACCGTTTCAGTGAATGGTCAAAAGCTGGAGCCGATGGAAGCAGGTCGTACTATAACAATCGAAAGCACGTGGAAGAATGGAGACAAGGTGATCCTGAACTTACCGATGGAAATGAAAACATCGAATTGGGGAAAGAACTCGCGTTCCATTGAACGGGGACCATTGGTTTATGCGCTTAAACTTGAAGAGCGTTGGGAAAAGGGCAATGAACCTACGGAAGGAGACTACATGAGCGTTTATCCAACGCAGCCGTGGAACTACGGATTGCTGAAAGAAGTTGTGGACAACCCGTCAGCGACGTTGAAAGTTGAGACCCGGCCAGTAGGGGATAAGTTCGTTTGGAATATTCAGAATGCGCCGATCGAGATTACAGCACCTGCGAAAAAAATTCCTAACTGGAAAGTTGTTGATGGTGTAGCGCATCAGCCAGTGACGGATCGTACAGGTATCTATAAAGGCGAAGTAAGTAGTACCGTCGAAATGGTTAAACTTATCCCATACGGATGCTCTAAAGTAAGGATTGTTGCTTTTCCTGTCGTGAAATAGTTTTCAATCGTATATATTGACTTACCATGTGATCATTAATCTCAAGAACCAATGAAAAAATCTTTTTCAATTCAACCTTTACTTATTTCGATTTTAGCGATCGCAGCGATCTCGTGCCAAAAGCAGCCGGCAGAGAATACAGCTAGCGCGGACTCAGTTCAAGTCGTACGGGATGTCTGGAGTAAAGAGCAGGCGAACGAATGGTACAAACAATGGGGATGGCTTCGTGGTGCTGACTTTATTCCCAGCACTGCTATAAACCAGTTGGAAATGTGGCAGGCTGAGACTTTTGATACTGCCACGATTAACCGGGAGTTAGGGTGGGCAGAATCTATCGGAATGAATTCGATGCGAGTGTATCTCCACCACCTGGCCTGGGAGTTGGATCCTGCTGGCTTCAAGGAACGTGTGGATCAATATCTGTCCATTGCCGACAAGCATCACATCTCCACGCTCTTTGTTATTTTCGACGATTGCTGGAATCCTACATACAAGCCAGGTAAGCAGCCTGATCCTAAACCCGGCATTCACAACTCCGGTTGGGTTCGCGATCCCGGCGATAAGATCCATGAGGACTCTACATTAAATCTCACTCTCGAACGATACGTGAAAGACGTGTTAACGCGATTCGCGAACGACAAACGTATTGTGCTTTGGGACCTCTACAACGAACCAGGTAACAGCGATTACGGAAATAAATCAATGGCGTTGCTTGAAGATGTTTTTGAATGGGGAAGGGAAGTCAACCCTTCACAACCGCTGTCAGTAGGGGTTTGGAGTAAAGAGTTGGTTGATCTGAATGTTTACCAGTTGGCCAACTCAGATGTGACAACCTATCACAATTACATGGATCCGGCCTCTCATAAGCAGTGGATCGACAGCCTGCGAACCTATGGACGTCCATTGATATGTACTGAATACATGGCCAGAACGCGTGGCAGCTTCTTTAAAGACATTATGCCCATGTTAAAAGCTGAGAATATTGGCGCCTATAACTGGGGACTTGTCGCAGGCAAGACCAATACGATCTACGCGTGGGATACTGCCGATGCCTGATGGTAAAGAGCCGAAGGTTTGGTTTCATGATATATTTCGAAAAGATGGAACGCCTTACAGGAAAGAAGAGGTGGCCGTGATCAAATCATTGACTACACCTTAACTCTAATGGATCGGGTATAAAAAAATGAATCGACAACACACCTCCGACATTTCATGAAGTTTTATTGAAACGTCGAAAGTGTAAGATTGGACCGAGAAGAGGTTACTCCGGGGTTATAACCTGCCGTCTTTTTAACGAGCTTTTGTTGAAGGGTTATCCAGGCAACAGCAACATCCGCCGGATATTGCTTTGCTTTCGGAAAATGTATGTGTTCTTCGCAACCTGTATAAATCAGTATACAGATGAGGGTGGACAACGATGCAATCTTTTTCATAATAGAAAAGTTTAGTGTTTGAATAATGAACTATAACTGTTTATCACTACTTGCAAAACATCTTGACTTTACCGAGACAACAGAATAAGCAGCACCGCAATGATCATTGCGATGGCTACAAACTGTATGGCAAGCCATCAGAGCTAAAAGATACAGACACAGTACCAGGTCCTGGGGCACGAGCAGAAAGGGTGATTTCGACAGGAAACCATCTGCATCGTCTTCCCCGAGTGTTTCAGTTTCTGATGCAAAGGTTGCAACTGATGGTGCCTCATTGTCAGCCACAACTATGGGAAGTTCTGTAAGGTTGCCTTTTTGCAGACTCCGCTTACTGCTGTAATTGAAAAAAGAACCTCAAAATTTCCGGTGAAGAGATTATCGTCGACGGGTGAGAAGATGATGCTTGCATCGGTTGCGTTTGGCGCTATTGGTATCGTAATGGAACTGTTCACCGGCGCCGGAATGGTTGTGAAGCGTTGACCATAAACGGCGTGCTTAGGCGTCAGAGCTATGGTGATGCTTCCTTCTCCTTTGGCGGCCACGGACAGGGGAATTTCAATCACAAAACTTTCATTTTCGCCAATAGTCATCCTCTCGTAATCGAAGTTAGCAACGGACGGGCCTTCATCATCGTCGACAGTGAGTATACTGGTCGTGGTGCTGCCTAGCGCCAGCCCTTCCGTTGGTTTCATCAGAGTAAACAAGATAAACTTGCCATAAGCAAGCGCCTCTGCCTGCTGAAGAACTTTAAAGACAAACCGACCTTCCATTATTTGATAACTTGTGATTTTATCAATCGAATGACCTACAACTTAAAAGAAGATCAGGATACAAATGAGGGTGGATAACGAGGCAATCTTTTTCATGATGCGAAAATTTTAGTGTTTGAACAGATGAACTATACCGTCTAGGACAACTTGCAAAACGCCTTGCGTTTATCGCGACAACAGAATAAGTGAGCACCGCAATAATCATTGCAATGGCTACAAACTGTACGGCGATAAACCATCGGGTGTAAAATTTCTTTGCCTGATTTTTCATATGAACATCTTAACTAAGTCTGGTTGCAATCAATTTTTATAGTTCAAAGATGTGTCGGCCTGCGCGCTCCATGCGACCCCTGTGGGATCATTCATTGACTTATTTGGTTCAGGGCTCTGTTCGTAAACTCAGGCAGATTGTTGGGTTTAACACCGGTGATTCAGCCTTTGACATTTTGGATTCATCGGTGTAGAAATGATCCAAAACTCTCTGGGGAACGAGGTTGGTGCGACCCCCGGCCCCCTCAAGGGGGAGAATGATTATTGTGTTACCTTTTTTATCTGGCCTCGGCCTAATCCACTCCTTTGGACATTGGGCGTTCGACATTGGATATTGGACATTCAAAATCGAAACGAAGTGTGCACCTCAATCAGAGTACAGAATTTTACGTTTCAGACGCATATTGCCTTTCAATAAGTATGTATGGTGACCGTTACGAGGCGAACGTCCAATGTCCAATGTCGAATTTCTAGGGGAGTGTTATGATGTCAGTGAAAGTCATTAGCGTAACGCAGCAAACTTCGACACATTCCTGTCCCCTTGTCGTGTCATGCGCGAAAAAAATACTAGCTAACTCTTGCAGCGTACTCGGACGGAAGGACGCCGAACTGTTCTTTGAAACATTTGCTGAAATAAGAGAGGTTGGAGAAACCTACCTCGTAGGCAACTTGAGAGACGGGCCCGGCATGTTGTTGAAGGAGCTGAGCTGCACGATGTAATCTGAGTTTGCGGATAAATTCATTGCCAGACAGACCCGTCAACGCCGTGACCTTTCTATAAAGCTGAGCGCGGCTCATTCCGATTTCTTCAGTAAGGGATTCAACACTTAAGAGTTCATCGCTTATGCGTGTTTCGATGATCTTTTTAAGACGCTCGAGAAATTTCTCGTCGGCCGAAACAGCTTTTATCATTGTACCTTCAGAAAGAAATTCCATGCGTATCCTTTCTTGCATCCGGGTTCGTGCAGACACCTGGTTTCTGACCTTCAGCTTCAATTCATCTTTGTTGAATGGTTTGATCATATAATCGTCGGCTCCGATTCCCAGTCCGGAAAGTTTACTTTCATCGCTGGCCTTCGCAGTCAAAAGAATAACGGGAATATGACTGGTACGCTGATCCTGCTTGATCTTGTTGCACATCTCCATGCCATCCATTTCAGGCATCATTACGTCGCTTAGGATAAGCGTTGGAATTTGCTCTATAGCCTGATAAAAACCTTCTTTTCCATTTGATGCCTCGATAAAGTTGTAATCAGGACCGAGGCATGCAATTACAAATTTCCGGAGGTCGGCATGATCTTCAACGATAAGAATCATTGGCTTTTCAAGCTGTTCTTCGTGCTGATTTTTACCGTTGAGCGATACTTCAACGTTTTCTACATGTACTGGCAATGGTTCTTCGGTTTTTGTCTCAATAATCCGTTCTGCTTTCTCCAGGGGCACATGCAAAGTAAATCTGCTTCCTTCTCCGACTTTGCTTTCTAGTATTAAGCTTCCTCCCAGGAATTCTGCAAGCTCCTTGCAAAGCGCTAATCCAATTCCGCTGCCAACGTTGATATTTCCATCCTCACTCACCTGGTAAAAACGTTCGAAGACCTTGCTCATCTGATCGTCGGATATCCCTTTTCCTGTATCTGTCACTCGAAGCTGGAGTTCGCCGGCACCGTTCGATGTAGTTACCGAAACATTCACGATCACAGCACCCTGCTCAGGCGTGAACTTGAGCGCATTTGAAATCAGGTTGCTAGTGATTTTTTCGAGTTTGTCTTTGTCGTATTTCGCCAATACCCCGCATTCAGGAAATTGCTGTATAAACGATATTCTCTTTTGAATCGCAAAAGAAGAGAATGATCCAACTATCTGCTTCAGGAAAAGTATAATGTTACTTTCCGACGTCTCGTTCTTTAGCGTTCCTGACTCAAGCCTCGCGAGTTCGAGGATCTGATTCACGAGCCTCAACAACCTGTCGGAATTTTGTTGAACAAGGTTCAACTGGCCCTTTACCTCTGCGTCAGTTTTGAACTTCTCCAATAGATTTTGGACTGGGCCCTGTATCAATGTTAATGGGGTACGGAACTCATGAGAAATGTTTGCAAAGAAGTTTGTCTTAGCCTTGTCAATCTCCTGGACTTTCTCCAACTCAACGTGTTCGAGCGCAAGCTTCGATGCAAGCCTTTCTTGCTTGATGATGTTTCTTCGAACGATGAACAATATACTGGCGATGACTATGCCATAAATCGAATACGCCCACCATGTTTTCCAGGGAGGCGGTGAGACCCTTATCGTTAAAGTCTTTTCAATAGTTCCCCAGACACCATCAGTGTTGGAGGCCACCACAACAAACGTATAGTTTCCCGGTTTAAGGTTAGTGTATGTTGCCGTCCTGTTTTTCCAGTCAGCATGTACCCAATCATTATCAAAATTTTCAAGCTTGTATCTATACTCGTTCTTTTCGGGCGCGCTGAAGTCCATCGCTGAAAATTCAATGGTAAGAATAATTTGTTTGTGATTGAGCGTCAGCTCTTTTAGTGTGTTGATGCTTTCGTGTGGAACATCATCAGTATCGACATCTGCTGAGTTTACAATTTGGTTATTGATCTTCAGTTGTGTGAACATTGGTTTGGGAGCAACCGTACTTAATCGAAGTGATTCCGGATCAAACGCTGTGATACCTTCCGCGTTGCTGAGTATCATCAGTCCGTCCGGCGTCACAATGCCTCCGGCTGCACTGACTGTTCTGGAGCTAGGTAGGCCATCTTCTTTTTTGAAAACTCTGACAAATTGGTTGCGCTTGTCGTAAAAAAAGAGTCCTTCAAGTGACGAGCACCAGATCCTCCCAAGACGATCTTCCTGAATAAATGTAACCCATGGACTACCGGGTAGGGGAGCCAGTTTGAACGTATAGAAGCCAGAGGCTGACTTCACACCTTCCATAAGACCCGCCTTTGTGCCGGCATATAAAGTCCCATCTGAAGCTCTTAACATTTTATTGCAATGTATTTTTTCAGACACTCGTTCTGCCTGTCTTGTGGCTGGATGAATTATATATAAACCTCGACTCGTAGCTGTAAGTACAGTTTGATCCCCATCAACTATTATGTCGGGCGTGATATCCTCAAAAACCGAATCAGATTCAGTCAAGTGATACTGATATACCGATCCGGGCGTTCTGTATTCAAGTGCCAGATCGATCTCATTCATTCCATGGTTATAACTCCCTACCCATAAGTGGCCACGTTGATCCTCCATCACCGATGTTATAAAATTTTCTGAGATGGTGTTCACATTATTATCGTCACGCTGCAAAAGCAAAGCGGAAGTGGGATCGATTCGGCCGGATTGTTTATCAGCGCGAAGACCCACCACACCTGAGTTAAGTGACCCTACCCACAATCTTTCACGTCCCATTGATAGTTCAATAGAACTTTCAAAGCCTTTGATATTTCCGAGGTCCAATTTTTCAAACCTTAAGTCGGCCGGCCCCCTCGAATCTATTGAAGTAGTCCACAGGCCATGGCCGTTAGACCCGGTTACCAAATGCGTTGAACGTGTACCTTTAACAAGGGCGATGCCTGTTGTGCTGACTCCTGGCAAGTAGTTATGGAATGCAATTGTCCGTCGCTTGAGTTGAGCGATACCTTTATTAACGGTGGCGACCCAGACGTTTTGGTCACGATCCACCATTACGTGAAGTAGAACGTCTGAAGGCAGAGACTGCGATACATTTGGATCGTGACGATAATTAATGAGCTCTCCAGTTGAAGGATCGTAACGCACAAGACCGAGTCCTTGAAGAGCGATCCAAAATATTCCACCGTTATCCCTAGCAACGGAGGCAACCTCAACGCTTTCGAATTTTTTTTCAGAATCAAACTTTTCATGAATAGTCTGAAATCGCAATGTCCGTATTGCCGACCACCTTTCGTTGAGCTGAACTAATTGGTCATCTATCCAAATCCAATACTTATCGTCCGCAGTAATGATTTTTCTTACAATGCCAGAATAAATTAGCGCCGTATCGGTTGGACTTGCAAGAGGTCGCAAGAACTCCTTTGTTTCTTTGTTGAATTTCCAAAGACCTTCATCCGTACCCATCAGCAGGTTTGAGTCTTCATTTACTATGGTACGAATGCTGTTCCTTTCATTCAGGCGACGTGTATTGCCTTTATCGTTTCGGTAAATCGTAAGCTGTTGTGTCGAAGGATCAAGATGGATTAAACCTTTTCGGGCACCAAGCCATAAATTGCTTTTTACATCAGAACACAGTGTTTCAGGTACAACACCATCAATCGGCAGGGCATACGGAACAAACTTTTCAAGATTTCTATCGAAATATGAAATAGAGTTTGACAATCCCATCCAGGGTTGGCCATTTCCGTCGACCCAGAGCCGGTTTTCATTCACAGCCAAATTGCCCTGGCTCACCGAAGCCTTGTACGGTGTAAATGTGAAACCATCAAATTTAAAGATAAATGTGCTGCTGGATATCCATAGAAAACCCAGGCTATCCTGAACTATCGTCTTATAGCCCGATCCTGTAAATCCCTCGTCCGAAGAATAATGCCGGAATTCGTTTTGTGCATAGCAAGATTTGATTGGAGAAAACGCTCCGATCAGGATTGCTGTCGCTATGAAAATGCGCATTAACACATCGACTCTCTTATAATCCAATTTAAGATAAATTCCTTCCAGATGTTCATAGAGGTCCGTCGTCAAACATGGCAAAAGTATTTCCTTACAATTTAAACAGAGCACCCACAAAGATTGAATAGTTGGCAAACCCTCCCGGACTTTGTCTGTTTAATGTCTTGTCAGGTACGGTCTGATAGGTTGTGCGGTAAATAGGGACAGGTATAAATGTATACAGTGTCATCTTTCTCATGCTATAGTTTAACCCGGGCTCAACAGATAATATCATACCGGCGCGACGCTGACCATTACTTTCACCAAATACATCGTGTACGGGTTGGCCTTCCATTCGAAATCCGCCCCAGAATACGAAGTTCTTATGCGCGAAATTTCCACCAAGTCTGGCCGTAAAAGCATCTGGCACACTGTTAACCGTCGCGCCCGAGTTGAGGGTTGCTGAATCTGGCAAGGTTCCATACATATTGGAGACGCCGTTTTGGTCACGCGGATTAAAAAGATAAAAGAGGTTTCCATAGAGACTGACCTTTCTGGCGATACTATAAAATGCGTTCAGTTCCAGAGTAAGTCCTGTGCCACCGTCACCCAATTGTATGGTTGGATTGACGGGTGCGGATACCATTCCGCTTTGCTTGTAAAAAAAGTCCTCATAACGATAGTCGCCAGTGGGAAGCTTTAAACCTAAACCCAGCTGAACGTTGCCCCGATGCGAAGCTGACACATCGAATAGCCATTTATAGGCAGTGATCCTTATGTCTCCCAAACCGTATGAATGGGTAGTAATATCGGTTGCCGAGGCATTGTGTTCCTGCCATGCCCGTCGGCTTGAAGCAGAAATAGGGACATCAATAGAATAGGACCAACCGTTGTCGAACATCCTAGAGACCGATAGATTCATGATAAACACATTGTTCACCCTCCTGTCATGGGGTGCTTCCTGAACTTTATCACTCCCGCTAAAGGTCTGAGAGGCTTCATAAAAACGGGAGCTTACATTGATCAGCCATTTAATCGGCTCGCCGTTCAACGAGTCGTACTGGGGTCTAATGAACTGGCCAAATCCAACCAGGTTTCGAACAGGAATACATCCTTGCGTGTAAGCAATTCCATAAAGCAATAATGCCAGAAGGGTTGTTGATGTTTTTTTCATAGCAGCATTTGGTTTAAATCCAACGCGGCCTTGCGCTGGAGTCGGTACCAAAAGTCCTTATAGCTGCGTATGTATGCTTACCTCTATTGGTTCGTAGTTTGACTCAATTGGTTCAAAGGCTGGATTTGCCTCAAATTTTTGATCGGCAGTAATTTTTTGGACGTACTACTAGATAATAAACACGACTTTCCTGTCGCTCGCTTTGAAGGGCGGACCGCAAGCACCGTGGCGACCTTGAGTGGGACTACTACTTCGCCGAAAACTTGTAGATAGTAGTTGTCCGGTATACTTCACCGGGATTCAATACTACCGTGGGGAATTCGGGTCTGTTTGGCGAGTCTGGAAAATGTTGGGTTTCAAGGCACAAGCCATATCGCTGCTCGTAAACGGTGTTGAATTTTCCCGTGACCTTTCCGTTGAGGAAGTTGCCCGAATAGAATTGAGTGCCCGGCTCTGTAGTGAACATCTCCATGTATCGGCCGCTGATCGAATCGTAAAGTGTTGCTCCCAGGGCAAGGGCACCTGGTTCCTTGTCGAAAATCCAGCAGTGGTCATAACCTATCCCCGCCTTTATTTGCGGGTCATCGTCGTTGATTCGCTTTCCTACGACTTCCGGTTTTGTGAAATCAAACGGAGTGCCTTTCACATCTTTGAGCTCACCCGTCGGAATAAGGGTCTGATCGACCGGAAGAAACTTCGAGGCCGCCAATGAAAGTTTGTGATCAAGGATGTTGTGTTTGGTGTTTCCCGACAAATTGAAATAACTGTGATTAGTAAGGTTGAGAACAGTTTTCTTATCAGTCGTGGCCTCGTAATCAATCTTTACTTCATTGTCGTTGGTGAGCGTGTAAGTTACAGTGACCTGAAGATTACCCGGATATCCCTCTTCCATATCCTTGCTGAGATAAGTAAGTTTTAATGAAGCACCATCGGCGGATGTTGACGGTGTCCCGCTCCACATGACTTTGTCGAAACCTTTTGTTCCCCCGTGGAGGTGATTTTCTCCGTTGTTTTTCACAAGGGTATAGGTTCTTGCCGTCCAGCTTGAACTGACCTTTGGCGATCCTGTTGCCATAACGGCCCACAATACATCCGAAGAATGAAGGTGCCTTTAGATATCCAGACTAACGAATCATAACCAAGTACGACATCTTCGATTACGCCTGAACGGTCTTTCGTCCTTAATGAGGTAATGTACCCTCCGTAGTTTATGATCTTCATTTCAGTGCCATGTGCGTTCCTGAACGTGTACAACGTTACGGCTGTGCCATCGGGCAAATTGCCAAAAGGGGATTCGTTTATTGTTACCATCTGGGCTGAGTCGGGTTCGGTCATAACAGCCTGTTCTGTTTTAGGTTTGCAGGAAGCCAACAGTAATATGCTGACCAGTACCAGGGTACTGTGGAGAATGTATTTTTTCATGTCGTAGTTGTTGTGTCATCGATTGGTGTATCCGTTATCCGTTAATGGTTAATCGTTAATTCGTGGGTGTGTGTGCGGGTGTGGGGAAAGTCCTATTATATTTTTTTATTTTCAATCGTTTCAGCAAAAACTCGACAATCGTTAGTCTTAATTATTCTCTGCCATGCAATCATCACACCCAATCCCACCTCTCACACCCACGATTAACCATTAACGTTTAACGATTAACGGTCACTAAAATATCATATTCCCTGAATTATGCACTAATACTTTTTGATTAAGAGCAGTTGATGTCAACAAAATCAAAGAATGGTGTTTATGGCCAGGTCAGACGGATTTAGGATACTCGTGCCGTTTCTGATGGCAACAATGTATTCGTTCATTTCATGATTGAAATTCTTCACATAGGCATCCCGTAAGGTGGCTATGAACGAATCGACTTTGGTCTTTGCTACGAGATTGATAGTGCATCCACCGAATCCGCCGCCCATCATTCGCGCGCCGACCACGTAATCCAGCTTTTTTGCCTCATCAACAAGAAAATCAAGTTCCGGACAACTCACTTCATATAGTCTGGAAAGGCCATCGTGTGTCGCATACATTTTTTTTCCAAAGGATCGCATGTCGCCTTTTTTCAAATCTTCGGACGCATCAAGTACCCGCTTGTTCTCCGCGACGATGTATGTACAACGGTTGTAGACCTTTTCGGAAAATTCGCTTCGATGGCTCTCGATCATATCGGCTGACACATCCCGTAGACTTTTCACCCCGTGAAAATGAGATCTTAAAATTGAGACCCCTTGTTCGCATTCTTCCCTCCGTTTATTGTAGGCAGAATCCGCCAAAGAGTGTTTGACCATTGTATCGCAAAGAACAATAGAGTAATCTTTCAGATCGACGGGGAAATAATGGTACGATAAGGAACGGCAATCGAGCACAAAAGCATTGCCTTCAGCTCCCATCATGCTGGAGAATTGGTCCATAATACCGCATTTCACACCTACGTAGTTGTGCTCGGCCCATTGAGCCATGTAGATCAAATCGAGCTTTGGAGTGTTAAACAAGTGCAGATGGTCTAAGGCAAAAGCAAAGCCGCATTCGAGTGCCGCCGATGATGATAACCCTGCGCCGGTCGGAACATCTCCTCCGACAACGCAATGAATGTTCTTCAGTTGATATCCGCGATCGAGGAATCTTCGTGCGACTCCGAGCAGGTAATTCGGCCACAGGGGCTCCGGTACCTTATATGGGTGGCTGATATCAAATGGAATGAGTTCATTATGTCGGATTGAGAATAAGGTGGAATGTGGTTCGTCCGAAAACCCTACGGCAAAAATAATATCCCGGTCGATAGCCGCTGGCATCACAAAGCCATCGTTATAGTCGGTATGTTCTCCTATCAAATTAATACGGCCAGGTGAACGGACCAGTAGTGGCTCCTGATTGTGAAGATCCAGGAATTTATTGCGAACAAGACTTGCGCGAGTTTTCCGGCTAAGGTCATTCACCTTCAGCGCTTCTGCATGGCTCATAGCATTCTGCGTGAGAAAAAATTACTTGAAGATAGGCAGAGCCGGGAAAAATCCGCAGCTCTGCTTGCTATCTTTCAGATCAATTTTAACCAAATCAATTTTTTTGACTATCAACTTCGAAATTAAGCACAGAGTTTGACACCCTGGACGCATTTTTTATTGCAAGTTGCGAAAAAACGATTCCGGCAACGTTATCATTTTATAAATTTGAGCCATCTGCCGATCCTTGGACTTGGTGGATAGCATTGGAACTGAATTGAATATTGATGAAGAACACCGAAGCCACCATTAGGGATATTGCAATCAAACTTAATATTTCCATTTCCACGGTATCACGCGCCCTTCGCGGAGTGGCGGATGTGAATCCTGCGACAAAAAAAGCTGTCGAGGAAATGGCACAACGACTGAACTACGAACCAAATCGCGTAGCTCAAAGTCTACGCATCAAACGCACTAACACGCTTGGGATCATTGTGCCCGAAATCGCTTTGCACTTTTTTTCTTCCGCCATAAGCGGTATTCAGGAGGAAGCATCACGGCATGGCTACAGCATAATGATATGCCAATCCCTGGAATCCTACGAAACCGAGAAACAGAACGTCCATATGCTCGCGTCCAACCGCGTTGATGGCATGCTCATTTCCATGTCGAGTGAGACTGATGACTTCCGGCATATCCAGCAATTGGTGGACAAAGACATCCCGGTTGTTTTATTTGACCGGGTAAGTGAGTCCCTACCAGTTTCAAAAGTGGTGGTTGACGATCATGATGGAGCATTTAAGGCTGTTGAACACCTCGTTAAGACGGGATGTAAAAAGATTGCATATATCGGTGGCCCTATTAGTTTTTATATAAGCAATCAACGCAAGAAGGGATATCTTGACGTATTGCAGCAATATGGCCTGGGAGATAACGACCAATTAATAGTTCATTGCCGTGAGCTTCACGACGACCCGGCAATGCAGGTGCAGCGGCTCCTGGATCTGCCGGCCAACGAGAGACCGGATGCATTCTTTTGTTTTAATGATCCAATTGCTGTCACCACGCTGCAGATCCTCAAAAGCAAAATGGTCGCCATCCCCGATGAGATTTCCGTCATCGGATTTACAAACGAGCCGGTGTCTCGCTTTATCGAACCATCCCTCACGACGGTTTCGCAGCCGTCGCATGCCATGGGTAAAAAAGCCATAGAGTTATTCGTTGAACAACGTCAGGACCCGGAGCATTTTGAGCCTGTAACGGCTGTAATGAAAACAGAACTTATTATTCGTCATTCCACGAGACAGTTATGAATTAGGAGTTAGGAGTTATGGGAGTGATAATACCTTGCCCGTCATAAACCGCACTGCCGGGTTAAGCAGTGCGTCAGCGTCGGGTGTGTCACACCCGCACCCAGACACCAACTCATAACTTATAACCCATAACTCATAACCTAGCTGCCAGTAGCTACCATGGTACGCTGAATCTTATTGTGTGAGAAACTTATGGGTTTAAGAACTAGTTGAAGTAACGGCAGTTTAACCAAACGATACGGCTATGAGATGGACAGATGTTCTGAATTTATCAAAAAAAGGAAGTCCGGCACCGGACAGGCGTGTGGAAAAAACAGATGAAGAGTGGCTGAAGGTTCTTACTCCTGAAGAATTTCGCATCACGAGAAAAAAGGGAACTGAAAGAGCATTCACCGGCGAATATTGCGAGGCACATGAGCCTGGCCTCTATGCATGCCGTTGCTGTGAGACTCCTCTTTTCGATAGTACCCAGAAATTTGAATCCGGAACGGGCTGGCCAAGTTTCACAGAACCTGTTAAAGACAATGTTATCAAATATGAGGCGGACACCAGTTTTGGAATGACACGTGTGGAAGTGATGTGCAATGTTTGCGACTGTCATTTGGGGCACGTATTTCCGGACGGCCCACGCCCAACGGGTTTGCGGTTTTGCATTAACTCGGCGTCTATACGTCTTGTTGAGACCGTTAACCGTTAACCGTTAACCGTTAATCGTGGGTGTGATCCGTAGATCGTGACCGCGGAGGCGCAATTGACGCAGGGCTTTCGTAAGGTCCTTGTGAGTGTGAGTTGGAGTGAATGTCGAACCCTGTATTCAGAATTTAACCCCGATACTAATCCGGAGCTACTATGCCTTCGGCCCACGATTTCCAGTTAACCATTAGCATATAACGATTCACACCCTTGCCCAAATCCCGTGCCCACGATTAACGATTAACGGATAACGATTAACGCTTCTCAGATACCGATGTAATTGAATGGCGTTATCTCCTTCAGTTTTGCCTTCACTTCATCTTTAACAGTCAGGCCGTCGATGAACTCGGCAAGGCTTGCCTTGGTTACTTTTTCATTCTTGCGGGTAAGAGCCTTTAAAGCTTCGTAGGGATTTGGATATCCTTCTTTTCGGAGAATGGTCTGAATAGCTTCTGCGACAACCGCCCAATTGTTATCGAGGTCGCGATGCAGTGCGCTTTCGTTCAGCTCAAGTTTTGACAATCCCTTCATTAAACTCTGCAGGGCCACGAAGGAATGCGCGAGAGGAACTCCGATGTTTCGCAATACGGTAGAGTCGGTAAGATCGCGCTGTAAACGTGAAATGGGAAGTTTTCCGGACAAGTATTCAAAAATCGAATTGGCAAACCCGAGATTACCTTCGGCGTTTTCAAAATCAATGGGGTTCACTTTGTGCGGCATTGCTGATGATCCAACTTCACCCTCTTTAATCTTTTGTTTGAAGTACTCCATGGCAATGTACTGCCAGACATCACGGCTAAAGTCGATCAGCACGGTGTTGATCCTTTTGAGGGCATCAAACATCGCTGCCATGTTGTCGTAATGTTCGATCTGAGTTGTTGGATAACTCCTTACCAATCCCAGATGCTGACAGAATTCATCAGCAAAATGATTCCAGTCAATGGAAGGATAAGCTACATGATGAGCGTTTAGATTCCCGGTAGCACCGCCGAACTTTGCCGAGTGTGGTATCACCCTTAATTGCTGGAGCTGTTTTTCCAATCTCGCCGCGAATACCATGATTTCCTTGCCCAACCTTGTGGGTGTGGCCGGTTGTCCATGCGTATGTGCAAGCATTGGAATGTCTTTCCATTCTTTTGCCAGCCCATTCAACTTGGTTAAGAGTATGTTCACCAGGGCAAAGTACTCGTGCTCGAGAAACTCTTTTAGCAGCAACGGTATCGAAGTATTGTTGATGTCTTGTGAGGTGAGTCCAAAATGAATGAACTCCTTGAAATCATCGAGTCCTAGTTTTTCAAATTGTTTCTTAATGTAATATTCTACGGCCTTTACATCGTGGTTCGTGACCTTTTCTATTTCCTTGATTTCAGTGGCGTGCGCTTCCCTGAAATTCTTGTATATTTTCCTCAGGTCGTTGAGCTTGTGAACCGGGAGATCTACAGCTCAGGCACCATGCCGGACAAAGCAATAAAATATTCAATTTCAATCTGCACCCGATAGCGGATCAGACCATATTCGGAGAAGTAAGGAGTTAAGGGTTTAACAGTTTCAAAATATCGGCCATCGATGGGCGATATGGCAGTGAGGGGATTTAAATGCACGATTGGGCGTTGTTAAGGTCCAAAATTAACCCCTTCGGAGAATAACCCAAAATTTACCTGTGGGGTATTCATTTATGCGGCCCAGGCGAATGAAATTATCTATCGCTTTACGATTGTTGCCTGGATCTCTGAAAACACTTTTTCAGGCCGAGTCTCAGAAACGTTAATTCCTTGTTACTTTTGTGAAGTGGTAGAACAGATTTAAGTGAACTTTGTTATTTATTAATTATGGCCTTTAGTTTTTTTAAGAAGTCTGATAAGGGAGAAAAAAAGGAAGAGAGTCACAGCGGCCCAAAATATTATGATCTGACGGTCAAGGACGTTATTCAGGAGACGAAGGACGCTATTTCTATCGTGTTCGAGACACCGGCCGCAGGAAACATAAATTACAAATCAGGTCAGTTCCTGACTATTATCACTCCAGTGAAGGGTAAGGAAATCCGACGAGCTTATTCGCTATGTACATCGCCGTTTGTTGATAAGGATATGGCTGTCATGGTAAAGAGGGTTGAAGATGGTTTGATGTCCAATTGGCTCCCTGATAATCTTAAAAAAGGAATGAAGCTGAAGGTGATGGAACCCATGGCCAATTCACTACCGATTATCAGAAAGGAAATAAGCGCCATATTATAATGTTTGCAGGCGGCTCCGGAATTACACCGATGATGTCAATAATTAAGAGCATTCTTTCGGAGGAGCCAGACAGTATTTGCTCCTTGATCTACTGTAATCGTGATATCGATAGTATCATTTTCAAGAACGAGCTCGACAGGTTACAGACGCTCGATGAAGGCCGGCTTCACGTGATCCATGTTCTGGACAATGCGCCAATGAACTGGCAGGGGTATTCCGGCTTGTTGAATCACGACATGTTGTCGAAACTGGTAGAACGTATACCGGATTGGGGTATTGGACGCACGACGTATCTTATGTGTGGACCGGAAGGCATGATGAAAAACGTCGATACTCTGCTTGCTGCGAGGAGCATTCCCAAGGATAAGATTTTTAAGGAAAGTTTCGTGCAGGGAACAATTGACAAAGACACAAGAAGGAAGCTGCAGCTGAATCCTAGGAATTGAAAGAACGCGTTGTCACCATTCGATATGATGGCCAGGAGTTTAAGGTTACCGTTCCACCGAACAAAGCCATTCTCGAAACTGCGTTGGATCAGGGAATTGATCTGCCGTACTCCTGCCAAAGCGGATTATGCACAGCATGTCGTGGCAAAGCTCTATCCGGAAAGGTAAAGCTGGACGAGGAGGAGGGTTTGTCACAGTCTGAAAGAGCGGAAGGATACGTCTTGACTTGTGTGGGGCATCCGCTCACGGACGATGTTGTCATTGAGATTGGTTGATCGTCAGGATTGAGTATCGTGCATCTTGTTGCTTGAGATATTGGTGACGGACCAGTTGATCCTTTTTGTGAAAGCATGTTTTCGTTCACTACAATCCTTCTTTTCACAGATGTGGCAAGAGAAATCCCTGCAAGCATCGATGTGAACGAATACTTCAATGGAGTCTCCGAATTCCGTTTGAATTAACTTCTCTAGAATTTTTATTCTATTATGGGCTTCGAATACGTTCAGATACCAGGGTAGGGTGAGATGACAATCGAGGTGAAGCGTGCTGCCATATTTTATAACGCGTAGGTTATGTAAGTCGATCCAATCCTCCGACCGCTCTCTGTTAAGTAATTCAACTAATCGCGCCAGCAGATCCTGATCAGATTCGTCCATTATTCCGGCGATCGAAGTCCGCAAGATCTTGTATCCTGTGTACAAAATAAAGCAGCTCATTAAAATTGCTACAACGCTGTCAATCCATTGAATGTTTGTGATGTAGAGGAGACCCAGACCGGCAATTATTGCAATCGTTGTATAAGTATCGGATTGAAGGTGTTTTCCACTCGCGACAAGAGCGACACTGTTGTTTCGTTTGGCCGTTCTAATGCAGAACCACCCCATAATGTAGTTGATGATCGCCGTTGCCGTGATTAGAATAAGTCCCCAGTCCAACTCGTGAATTGGTTGTGGAGTAATAAGATTAACGATGGCCTTGTAAATAATAAGCACCGCCGCAAGCGCAATCATACTGCCTTCCACTGCAGCGGAGAGGAACTCAACTTTCCCGTGCCCATACGGATGATCTGCATCGCGCGGCTTAGCCGAAAGGATCAGGCTGTAAAGCCCAAGGAAACCCGCTACGACATTGGCAATACTTTCAAAGGCATCAGTCAGTATGGCAACGGAATGCGTGAGAAAATAGGCAAAAAACTTTACGGCAAGCAGAGCGACGGAAACAATAGCTACCCATCGTTGAACCCTTATGTTGATAAGTGATTCGTTCATATTAAAACCGCCGGCCCGTTTAAGAAGTAAACAAATCAGGTGGCTTTCGACTTGAAAACCACTTTAAGCATCGCGGGAATTGCAATGATAACCCAAACAACATTTATGAATGTATTGGCATAAGCTTCCTTGTGGTTGGAATAGATGATCAAAAAAATCCCACCGACTACATTCAACGCGTAAAAGATCAATGAATCGGACCTGAGCTTTTGATAGCTGTTTAATCCGTATGCGATGAGCACGCACAGAGACCCGACCCACCCGATTCCGTCTGTCAGAGTAAAAGTCATCAGCTTCTCAGTTTAACTCTTACCACGTACATATCGGCGGTGATGTACAGTGTTTTTTCATCGGGAGAAAGTGCGCAGTTTGAAGTTGCTTCGGGGATCTTGATCTTCCCTAAAAGCTTTCCTTCCTTACTGAAGATCCATACGCCACCGGGGCCGGTAGCGAATACGTTACCTGCTTTGTCGATCTTCAACCCGTCGGGTAATCCTTTTTCGTTTGTGTTTTGAGTTGCATCATAAAACACCCGGCCGCTGGCTATTGAGTCATTTTCAGCCAGGTCGAAGGCGTACCAAATCGCTTTCTCAGGATCAGAGTTTGCAACGATCAATGTTTTTTCACCTGGGAACAACGCAATACCATTTGGCCGCGTCACGGAATCCGTCAGCAACACGATCTGACTATTTGAAACACGATATACCCCCTGGAACGGAATTTCTTTGGTCGAATCTTCCGCTTGTTTAGGTAGACCATACGGAGGATCAGTGAAAAACAAATCCCCTTTGCTGTTGAAAGTACCATCATTGGGACTATTAAGCTTCTTTCCCTGGTAATTGTCTGCCAGAGGTAAAAACTTTGCCGTAGGTGCATTGAGTGGCGCGTCCATCACGGAGACCTTGCGATCACCGTGTTGACATAATACAAGCTTACCGTCGTTGCTGAGGAACAATCCATTCGAACCCTCTTCACCGGAATACGGCGAGTTATCGCCAGTATAACCCGAAGGAGTAAGATAGATCTCAGCAGCCTTTCCTTCGGACCACTTGTAGATAATGTTCTTCGGGACATCAGAAAAGATAAGGATGTTTTGATCGTTCAGCCACAGTGGTCCTTCGCTCCACTCAAATCCCTCCGCAATGATTTCAACCTTTGCATCACTATTGACGATTGCGTCGAGAGCAGGATCAATCCTTTCAATGTTTCCAAGGGTTTTTTCCTCCTTTTTCGCGCATGATGCGAACAGAGCCAAGAGCAAGATGACGACGATAACCTTTTTCATAGCATTTTGTTATTTCCAATCAAATTAAGGTAAAAAGGGGGAATAAGGGAATATATAAGGTATAAGGGTATAAGGTATAGGGTATAAGGGATAAGGTATAAGGCATAGCGAATCCCGAAGGGATTCAAGCTTAATAGCCCGGCATGAAATGCCGGGTTACAGCAGCATAGCATCCGGCGAACCCCAACGGGGTTCAACAGGACCATTGTTACAGTTCATTCATCATTCATCACCCCTCATTCTTCACCTCCCTCAACTCTTCAACTTCCCGAGGTACTGCTTGATGGAAAGAAAATGCAACCCATATGCAAGTGGCACAAGGAAAGCCGGCAACCACACGATCGGAAATTTAGTGACTATCGTGTTAGCGGGCTCATTCATAAACACCCTGAAAGGTGTCGGCATGGATAAAATCGCTATGGTAACGATGTTCACAAGCAGTGCGAGGCAGGCAAAATTCCAGATGATTACTAGTGACGAAGAGATTTTCCTATTCGCGACAAGATATGCGACCACTAAGGCGGTAAGTCCTGAAATGATATCGAAGTTGCGACCCTCAAATGTCATTTGTATAGGGGCAAGGTTGTCAACAAACAATCTCCATATCAGAATTTCGACGACGATCCTGAAACTTTGAAGCCAAATGATCGACGCTGGAGGCGTGTGCATCAGGATCTCCTTTACTTCATTGGTGCGAATTACCCAGATGATCGTCACCAGCGGTATGATCAATACGATTCCTATTTTTGGTGGGAACGAACTGAAGTCGCTGAGAATTCCTGATAAAGAAAGAACAGATGTTACAATTGCCCAGCCAACGAGACTGATCAACGTACCATTGAATATCCTTTTCTTTTTGCTTTCGGTAAAGCTTGTGGCGGCCAGGCTCTTCCGCAGCCGGTTCAATAAAAGCCCGAAAAAGATTAAGGTTGTCGCAATAAATCCTGCCTGAGTGATAGTGTATGAGGGGTTCATGTGGATTTAATTTTAGGCTAATCAACGGACGTTTCTGGCAACTGTCGATGACAAAAATTGCTATTTTTCACACGTCAGAATCCACCCTTCCATGTACCTACTATTCATAGACGGCTGCAATGGCCGTATAAGCAATTCGTTCGTCCTCTTCTTCTGAAAGTCCACTAACGCCAATCCCGCCAATGACTTTGTCTCCTTGACGTATGGTTACTCCTCCTCCAAACCCTGTGATTCCCGAATCACCCCAAAAGGCTGGAGGGCGGTTATTCCCGAGCATGAATTCACCCATCAATCGGGTGTCCTTTCGGTCAACGGCTGCGGTGTAAGCTTTATTCTGCGCGATCCGCGACGCGGAGCTCGCTTCATCCATCCGCAAAAAACTGATCAATTCTCCTTCTGGCCCGCATATAGCGACAGCAATTTGTTTTTCTATTTTGCCAGCCTCACCGATTACTTTTCCGATGAGGCGGAGCGCTTCAGCTGAGCTTACTTTTTCAGTTTGATACATTGTGGTTGTTTTTGTCCAATATAGCTTCCTCCTCCAAAATATCACAAACTCATTAAGCATCGATCGACGTTCTTTTTTTACGGGCGTAAATGAATTACATTAGGGTACTATGCGCCGGAATCTTCGCGTGATATTGAGTGGCTTGATTTTCACCATGCTGATGACACCGGCAATATCGCGGACTCCGGCCTCAAAATATCCGCCTAAAGATTCGCTGAAGCTCAATGCCGGCACTAAGCCTCATTTGGTGATTGAGCTTGAGATGTCTTCTAAACTCTACGAAAAGTTAACCGCTGCAAGAGGCCAGGAGTTGGATCTTGAAAACACGACCATGAAGTTCAATGGCGATACTGTGTCGATCAATGACGCACACTTGCATGGCCAGACGACCTTATACTATGAGCGTAAGAGTTTTTCTATTGATGCCAAAAAGAAGATCAAGCTGTGCAAAGGTTGTGAAGGATTAGGAGCATTCTATCTCGTGAGCCTTTCAATGGACCGGAATTATTATCACAACCGGTTCTCGTTTGATCTACTGAATATACTCGGACTCTTTAACTTGCAGTACGCCTATTCAGAAGTTAAAATCAACGGGAAGTCACAAGGTATCTATCTTATTCTGGAACGTCCGCAGGACTGGGCATTAAAGGACCAGAAATCTCCTTATATAGTCAGAAGGGGTGGAGAACACCTCGTCGACCGGGAAAGATTTCAGAAAGACCTCGACAAGACGTCAAAAAAGAAATACCACGATCAGTTTATGTCCATATACAAGATGATCAATCAATATTCGGGAGAGGAGCTTTATACAAAGCTCAACGAAGTGATGCATCTCGAGGACTACATGCGTTGGCTAGCGTTCAACTACATTATCAAATGTGGAGACTATAGCGATGAGCTTTACTTTTATGTCGACGCGCAGTCGAAAAAGCTTAAGATCATCCCGTGGGACTATGACGATATCTTTATGATCCACCCGCATGAGGGAATTAAGGAACGTAACCTCAAGCTCGATCCCTCATCGTTGATATTTTCTTCTGAAGACAAATTGGATGTTAAAATTGCTACGGATTCGTATTTGTATGATCAGTATCTGAAGCATTTTTCGGCAGTAGTGGAGGAACTTTCTATGGACCGGATTGAAAAAGTATTAACGAATATTTATAGTGACCTCTCACCCATGTACATTTCAAAACCCATCCTTGAAGCTGCTTCGAAGGATGGATATCAAACCTCTCCAGCCATCCTCCGCGGCGAGCTTAACACTGTGTATGTTTTTTTTGAAGGTCAGCGAATGGGCCTGTTGAACAACAGGATGCCACCTAAATAGCCAACGCCACTGCAACATCAATCTTTTATTTTCTAATTGGAAATAATTGATAACCTTGTCCCCTTATTATGATTTCGGTTTCGAACCTCGCATTCAGATATTCGTCTGCTACTTCGATTGCGTTCCCGGACTTCTCCATCGGAAAGGGACAACACTTTCTTCTTCTCGGCGAATCGGGAAGTGGTAAGACAACTTTACTTCACCTTATTGGAGGATTACTTAGAAATTATAGCGGTAAGATCAACGTCGATAGCGTCGAACTCTCAACTTTGACTGAATCGGCTCTGGATAAGTTTAGAGGACAACATATAGGATTCGTTTTTCAGCGTAATCATCTCATCAATGCTCTTTCCGTAGAAAAAAATCTAATGCTTTCTACTTACCTCGCGGGTTTGCCCGCTAATAATCAAAGGTCAGTGAAATTCTCGTTAGTGTTGGTCTTACTGACAAGCGTAGTCACAATGTAACGGAATTGAGCCAGGGACAAGCACAACGGATTGCTATAGCCAGAGCGTTGATGAATAACCCTTCGATACTCCTTGCCGACGAGCCAACCTCTGCGCTTGACGACAAAAACTGTGAACGCGTTATCCGTTTATTGCTGGATGCCGCCAGCGCGAATAATTCTACGTTGGTAGTTGCCACACACGACCATCGGCTTAAAGCTATTATCAAAGATCAAATTCATTTGGCTTAGTATGTCACTGTTTACCCTTGTGTGGAATTACCTTAAGGCCAGACCGCTGAATACCGCCATCAATATTCTATTACTTTCTCTCGGTATCGCAGTGATCACGATCCTGCTACTTGTTAAGAACCAGATGGAGCAAAAGATCGAGGATAATGTGCGTGGTGTTGACCTGGTAGTTGGCGCCAAAGGCAGCCCTCTTCAATTGATCTTATGCAATATTTTTCACATCGACTATCCCACAGGAAATATCAAGCTGGCGGAAGCCGAACGGATCTCGCGAAACAGGTTGATTAAAAGTACTATCCCGCTTGCGCTGGGAGATAGTTATAATACGTTCAGGATTGTTGGGACAAACAGGGAATATGCAAACTTGTTTAATGCAGAGATCGCTCAGGGCGATTGGTGGACAAATAATCTTGAGGTAACATTGGAGCGAATGTTCAACAGTCAGCAAATCTTAAGGTAGGGGATGAATTCACCAGTTCACATGGACTGACCATGGGAGGAAGCGCCCACAACGACCATAAGTATAAAGTAGCGGGAGTTTTTAAGAAGAACAAATAGCATCCTCGATAACCTGATTCTTACTAATGTCGAGAGCATCTGGAAAATGCATGAAGAGCATGATACTGTTGCATCTGCGCCTTTAGCGACACCGGGCAAAAGGTGATCTATTCAAGGCTGGTACCCTCTGTGCCTGTTAGTGATTCAACGGTGGAAATAACGTCACTGCTTATTCTATACCGGTCACCGCTTGCAGCAGTTCAGTTACCACGTATGGTCAATGCGCAGAGTAGTCTTCAGGCGGCATCGCCAGCGTTTGAAACCGCGCGACTGTTCTCCATCCTTGGCGTGGGCATGGATGTTTTGATGGGATTCGCCTATGTTCTGATCCTGATTTCTGCATTAAGTATCTTTATTGCTTTGTATAACTCGTTGAAGGAACGTCGTTATGACCTGGCCATAATGAGGTCCATGGGCGCATCGCGGTCTAAACTTTTTACTTCTGTCTTGCTGGAAGGCGGGATTTTAACATTTGTGGGAAGCTTCGTTGGTTTGTTATTGGGACATGGTGTTTTGATCCTGTTGTCCGTCAGCGGTGACGGAAACATCTAAAGCTGGCATAACAGGGCTTGTATTTTATGGTGAAGAGGGGATAATTTTGGGGGCAAGCTTGTTATTAGGATTAGTGTGCGCTTTGATCCCTGCCATCCAGGCGTACCGTACCGATATTTCAAGAGTGTTGCAGGAAATTGAAGGCACTGGAAATGCGCGTCTGCGGTAAACACACCCACACCCACACTCACACACGATTAACGGATAACGATTAACGGATAACGATTATATGAAACAACTGATAGTGTTAATAGCGGCTTCTTTGGTGATCACGGTTGCAACAGCCCAGACCAAACCCGACTCCTGGGCGTTGTTTGCAAAGACGAAGTTTGATCCCAAGTATTATGAAAAAATTCAGGAATACCTTTTTTATCCTACTTTTTCCCCAGACCTGAAAGCGTTGGAGGGCAAAGAAATTACCATTGAAGGCTATTATGTGCCGTTTGCCCCGGAAGACGGAAAATATATTATCATTTCAAAGTTCCCTATGAGCCAATGCTTCTTCTGCGGAGGCGCGGGCCCTGAATCAATTGCCGAGGTAAACTTTGCAAAACCACAATCCAAATTTCAGGTGGATGATCTGTTGATGGTAAAAGGAAAGCTTAAGCTTAACACCGATGATATGGATCATGTGAATTTTATCCTTGTAGATGCAGTCCTTGTGTCAAAATAGATCCCGAAAATTATTCCGGAATAAAAAAGTCCCGGATCCTAAAATCCAACTTTTGCTCTGACATCGTAAGTGAGTTACAAATTAAAAACAACTCACTATGAAAAAGTCAATCTTGACCCTAGCACTGATCGGTGCTTCATTTATTGCCGTCGTCGCCCAAACAGTATGGGTAGGCGGAGAACAGATGTATCCTACCAAGGACATTATTGATAACGCAATTAACTCGAAAGAACACACGACGCTGGTAGCGGCTGTCAAAGCGGCCGGGCTTGTCGAAACTTTAAAAGGAAAGGGTCCCTTCACTGTATTCGCCCCGACCAACGAAGCATTTGGTAAACTTCCGGCTGGTACGGTAGACGGCTTGCTCAAACCAGAAAGCAAAGGCACGCTGACCTCCGTGTTAACGTATCACGTGATTCCCGGAAAACTTGATGCTGATGCGATCGCGATGGCCATCAAGGCTGGCAATGGTAAAGCAGAATTAAAAACGGTGAGCGGCGGTAAGTTGTGGGCGATGATGAATGGACCTAAGAACGTGATCCTCAAGGACGAAAAAGGAAACATCGCCAATATTAGTACTTATGATGTTTACCAATCGAACGGCGTGATCCATGTTATAGACGCGGTGGTAATGCCGAAATAAACAAGTTTGGTTGTGTTGATTGGCAGAGGATGGACGAAAAGACCTCCGGCGGGAGGTCTTTTCTATTCGTTCAAATAATTGATATTCAAACTCCAAATCTTTCCATCTTAATGCGTGCTTATCTCGCAAGCTAACATCAACCGATTGATTCTAACTGAATAAATCTGTAAATCCATTAAGTCCGTGAAATCCTTCAGTGAAATCCATAAATCCGTGAAAATCCGCGATCCCTTTGCTATTTTGCGCCCTAATTTAAACGGACGTTTTACCAGGGAGGCTAATATGGTTAAAGTAGGACAGGCTCGGCTGTCAGTTTCAGATTTTGAAAAGGTTCTCTACCATGGCGAAGAAATTCAGTTAGATAACGCCGCTTTAGAAAATGTAGATAAGAACTTTACTTTCCTGAAATCCTATTCGCAGAATAAAATCATCTACGGGATTAATACCGGTCTTGGGCCAATGGCCCAATATAAGATCAGTGACGACGATCAACGTCAGCTGCAATACAACCTTATTCGAAGCCACAGTTCAGGAGCTGGACAGCCAATGGCTGAAGACCTTTCGCGCGCGACAATGCTGGCGAGGTTAAATAGCCTCATGCAGGGATTTTCGGGAATTCATCCTTCGGCAGTCACATTGCTGAAGGATATGCTGAACAAAAAGATAACGGCCTGCATATTTGAACGTGGCGGTGTAGGCGCTAGTGGTGATCTTGTGCAGCTTGCGCATCTTGCATTGAACCTGATTGGTGAAGGCGAAGTGTTGTCAGATGGTTCATTGATCGACACTAAAGAGGTGTTTTCAAAACACAACGTCAACGCACTTGAAGTCCACCTTCGTGAAGGCCTTGCGTTGATGAATGGTACATCCGCTATGACCGGCGTTGGAATGGCAAGCATCATTCATGCACAGTATCTGATCGGATGTTCTGTGGTCCTTTCGGCGATTACCAATGAGTTGATGAAGTCTTTTGATGATCACTTTTCCTATGAGTTGAATCATGTAAAGCACCACAAAGGCCAATCGAAAATAGCCGAGGCAATTCGCCATGTTCTTAATGATAGCAAGCTGATACGTAAACGTCCCGAACATTTGTATCACAGAAAAATTGAAGAGGCTATCTTCACAGACAAGGTTCAGGAATATTATTCGCTTCGTTGCGTACCGCAGATTCTCGGCCCGGTTCTGGATACGCTGTGGGAGGTTCAAAGAGTATTGGAAGATGAAGTGAATTCAGTGAATGACAATCCTGTCATTGACCACAACCGTGAAAATGTTTACCACGGCGGCAATTTCCACGGAGACTATGTTTCGCTTGCAATGGATAAACTAAAAATCGTTGTGGCAAAACTCTCAATGCTTTCTGAACGGCAATTGAATTACTTGTTGAATGACAAGCTGAATCAAAAGCTATCACCGTTCATTAATCTGGGCAAACTCGGATTGAATTTTGGACTACAGGGAATGCAGTTCACTGCGACTTCTACTGTTGCAGAAAATCAAACGTTATCATATCCGATGTATCTTCACAGCATTTCAAACAACAACGATAACCAGGATATTGTAAGCATGGGTTGCAACGCGGCGTTGATGGCCAGAAAAGTGATCGACAATAGTTTTGATGTCCTTGCTATTCAAACCGTAGCTCTCGCGCAGGCGATTGATTACCTCAAATGCCAGTCGAGGCTTTCATCATTTGCAAATAATTTTTATCACGAAGTGCGTGCAATATTGGGCCCGGTCATCGAAGATCAACCGCGCTATAAGGATATTCAGTCAATTAGAAAATATCTAATTAATCTTGGAGCAACCGTAAAATTACAGCCGTGAAATATGCACTTGTAACTGGAGGATCCAGGGGTATTGGAAGAGCTGTCTGCCTTAAGCTGGCAGAGCAGGGCTATAATATTCTTGTTAACTACAAAAGTAATGAGGAGCAGGCCCTCAAAACTGCTGAGCTCGTGAAAGAGAAGAATGTTGAGGCTGAACTCTTAAGATTCGACGTCTCGAACAAAGCGGATGTTGACAAAGAGTTGGGTGGCTGGATCGAAAAAAATAAGGAAAAAGTCATTGAAGTGTTAGTAAATAATGCCGGGATACGTCAGGATGCATTGATGATCTGGATGACGGATGAGCAATGGCGAAATGTTCTCGGCTCCAGCCTTGACGCGTTTTATTACGTTACGCGTCACATCATCAATGGAATGCTGGCAAACCGGTACGGAAGAGTTGTAAATATCGTTTCGCTGTCGGGATTAAAGGGAATGGCGGGTCAGACAAACTATTCGGCGGCGAAGGCCGGCGTAATCGGTGCCACCAAGGCGCTTGCTCAGGAAGTTGCACGGCGCGGGGTAACGGTGAATGCTGTGGCTCCAGGCTTCATACGAACGGATATGACTGGTGATTTGAATGAAGCCGAGTTGAAACCCCTTATCCCAATGAAGCGTTTTGGCGAGCCGGATGAAGTGGCTGATGCAGTTGTGTTTTTAGCTAGTCCGAAAGCTGCCTATATTACGGGTGAAGTGATTTCTATTAACGGCGGACTTTATTCGTAGATCAAAATCTCTTATGTTGTGCTGTTTAGAAGTTTTTTCGGTCGCGAAAAGTAACGAACAACCATAATTGAACTCTATTTATTTATGGCGTCAACAATGTTAAAAAGTTATATTTTTACATGGATTAAAGGTATGCATGCCGATAATTCTCAAAAGTCGGTTGTTTTTCGTTTAGTTAATTCTTGATGAGCAGAGTCGTTATAACAGGATTAGGGATTTATTCTTCGATTGGTAAGAGCCTGGCGCAGGTGGCGGAATCTTTATACAAGGGCAAGTCAGGCATAATTCTCGATCCTGCCCGTAAGGAAATGGGTTATCGTTCCGCTCTCACAGGTTTTGTCGAGCGACCAGTATTAAAGGGAATTCTCGACCGAAGAGCCCGCGTCATGCTTCCCGAGCAGGGAGAATTTGCCTATATGGCAACACAGGAAGCTCTTAGTCAGGCTGGAATGGACCACGATTTTCTCTCACAACGCGAAGTCGGCATAATTTACGGGAACGATAGTTCGGCCCAGCCAGTGATTGAAGCAATTGATATCATCAGAGACAAGAAAGATACTATGATGGTCGGATCCGGAAATGTTTTTCAGGTTCTTAACTCCACGGTGAATATGAACCTGGCGACCATTTTCAGCCTAAAGGGCATTAACTTTACAGTAAGTGCTGCATGTGCAAGTGGATCGCACGCCATTGGTCTCGCTACAATGTTTATCCGGAATGGAATGCAGGACTGTATTATTTGTGGAGGAGCTCAGGAAATAAATAAATTTTCGATGGGAAACTTTGACGCCTTGGGTGCTTTTTCAATTCGTGAGAACGAGCCCACTGCTGCTTCAAGACCGTTTGACAAACATCGCGATGGACTGGTTCCTAGCGGCGGAGCTGCGACTGTCATTGTCGAAAGCCTGGAATCCGCCCAAAAACGCGGCGCCAAGATACTCGGCGAGATTATCGGATACGGATTTTCATCCAATGGCGAACATATCTCAAACCCCAGTGTCCAGGGTCCGGCGCGTTCGCTGCGAATGGCGATGAAAGCATCGGGGCTGAAAGCTTCCGAAATCGATTACGTTAATGCGCATGCTACTTCAACGCCGGCAGGAGATGCAAGTGAAGCTAAGGCTATTTATGATGTTTTCGGTGAAGCGCATACACCCGTTAGCTCGACAAAATCAATGACAGGACACGAATGCTGGATGGCTGGTGCCAGTGAAATCGTATATTCCGTGCTGATGATGCAAAATTCTTTTATTGCACCAAATATCAATTTTGAAACCCCTGATGAAGATTCCGTGCGTCTCAATATCATCGCCGAAACAATGAATAAAAATATTGGTGTATTTTTGTCGAATTCTTTCGGATTTGGAGGAACAAATTCAACTTTGATTGTTAAAAAGTGGGAGAAACAGTGATGGAAACAACTAGTATCATTGCAAAAATTAATGAGTTTTTGATTAACGAATTCGAGGTAGACCCTGAAAAGATCACCCCGGCTGCCAATCTGCGAGAAACGTTGGAACTCGACAGCCTTGACTACATCGACCTCGTAGTCGTTATCGAAAGTAACTTTGGTTTTAAAGTAAAGCCCGAGGACTTTACTAACATCGATACTTTCAAAAGTTTCTACGATTACGTCATTCAGCGCGTCGGAGAGAAAGTAGTCTCCTAAATTTATGCCTCGCTGGCAGGGAAAGTCCAAAGGAACTCCTCTCGGATACAGGATCTTTGTATTTGTTGTCAAAACATTCGGCCTCTCGCCAGCTTATCTGCTGCTTCGGTTTGTTGCGTTTTATTACGTGATTTTTTCCTGGACGTCCTCAAAACATATCTACCGGTATTTCCGCCATTTCCATCACTATGGAGTGCTTAGATCCGTCCTTTCGATCTACCGAAATTATTACATCTTTGGTCAAACTCTGCTCGATAAGATCGTCGTCATGGCCGGCATCGATAACAAGTTCACGTATGAGTTTGACGGCGAGGATAACCTGCGCGAAATTGTGAAGGGCGGGCGTGGCGGCATTCTTCTCAGCGCCCACGTTGGTAACTGGGAGGCTGCTGGCCACTTGTTGAGAAGGTTGGAAACGCGCATAAACGTTGTGATGTATGATGGTGAGCATCAGCAGATCAAAGACTATCTTCAACAAGTAACCGGAGGAAGAAATCTGAACGTCATCTTGATCCGACCCGATATGTCGCATGTATATGCGATGGGTGAAGCCTTACAAAAAAATGAACTCATCTGTCTGCACGCGGACCGTTTCCTGGAGGGCAACAAAACAATGGTGACAAACTTTCTGGGAGAGGAGGCTCAGTTTCCACAAGGGCCGTTCCTTTTGTCGTCAAGTTTTAAAGTCCCTGTATCTGTGGTCTTTGCTTTTAAGGAATCAGCCACTCATTATCATTTTTACGGAAGCCCCTTACTCGAACGTTCCAGGGATGAATCAAAAACGGATTTTATGGACCGTTTGCTTTCAAACTTTGTCCATCAGCTGGAACAAAAAGTAAAGATCTACCCGGAACAATGGTTTAATTATTTTAATTTTTGGGGAAAATAATCAACTTTTGCGGGAATGCTTGCAAACCGGACCGACATCCTCCAGTACATACCTCAGCGAAACCCCATAGTCATGGTGCACGAGCTACTGGACGCGAACGACGATCACGTCGTCACACAACTTGCCATTGAACCTGATAATGTTTTTTTGGCTTCCGGCTACTTCGCCGAACCGGGGATAGTCGAGAATATTGCCCAGACGGCCGCGGTCCATGTCGGCTATCAATGCACACTAAAGAAGTTACCAATTCCGATTGGCTTTATCGCGGCCGTTAAAGATTTAAAGATCAAGGCGCTTCCAAAAGAAAACTCCACGATCACAACTTCCGTTAAGGTCGTAAATAAAGTTTTGGACATCACAGTCGTGCACGGAAAGGTAGAACAGGAAGGTGAATTGTTGTGCTCATGCGAGATGCGGATCTTTGCCAAGATACAATCCTAATTAAATTATATATATGAAGCCCCTTAAGTTGATTGCACTGTTCACCTTGATCTCATTATCGGCGTTTGGTCAGACAAAGAGCGATGTCTTTAAAGAAGATGTACCAGTTACCTGGCTAGGTTTGGATTTTACAACCACAAAACTGATCGGCGACCGCGAGAAATACGGTTCAGAGTCCGATGTGCGCCATTTGCTGGATGCATGGAATGGACTCATTATTAGTGAGCCGGAAAAATTTGATATTGCCAAATCGATCGACAAAAAGTCGGTTGAAAATGCAATTGCCGTTACAAAGGATCATAACGCAGAACTGGATGTCATGGGCATGTTTTCGGACGAGCCAAAGGACTATTTGCACGTCAAGCCTTCCGATGTCGAGCAGATCGTCTCTGAATACGATTTCAAAGGCAAGACCGGCATTGGTCTGATGTTTATAGTTGAGAGCTTTAATAAGATTAATGAAGAAGGATCCATCTGGGTCACTTTTATTAATATGGATAACAAGGAACTACTTTTCAGTGAACGTATGGCGGCGCCGCCGAAAGGGTTTGGTATGCGTAACTTTTGGGCAGGTTGCATATACACGATACTCACTAAGATGGAAAAGAAGGAATTTGAAATGTGGCGAAAGAAGCATTACAGACCGTAATGCAGGAACCTATTCTCTAAAAGGAACATTTTGCTGAGTTACGAAACCGAAGTTATTGTCAGATTTAATGAAGCCGATCCTTTAGGTATTGTTTGGCATGGTCACTACCTGCGGTACTTTGAGGATGGGCGGGAAGCCTTCGGTAAGGCGCATGGCATTTCTTATCTCGACTGTTATAAGCATGGCGTCGTGCTTCCTATTGTATCTGTTCAATGCGACTATAATAAGCCATTGCGATATGGCGACACCGTAAAAGTGGTGACGACCTTCGTTAACAGTGCCGCAGCAAAATTGAAGTTTGACTATAAAATATTTGAAGCAAGACGGAAAACGCTCGTGGCAAAAGGGTCATCCGTCCAGGTGTTTGTCGACTTGAAGAGCTTTGAGCTTCAGCTTACTTTACCGGCTTTTTTCGAGGAGTGGAAGCAGAAACAGAACCTGATTTGATGAAATGAAGAAAGTTTGGATGGTTGCTGATTCAGTAGTGTCGCCGTTGGGTTCAACGTCACAAGCCAATTACCTGAAGCTGAGGAAGGGGATTTCCGGCATTGCACTGGTGGACGATCCCAGGTTAAGCCCGGCTCCGTTTTATGTAGGAGCCATTCCAGAAGTTCCCCAGGATGGGACGTTAACAAGGTTTGAAAAGATTTCTACGATGGCGATTGCCGACATTATGTCTCAGCTAGCCATTCCGTTAGACAAAACGTTATTCATTCTGTCATCAACAAAAGGAAACATTGCTTTCCTGGAGGAGGGACTTCCCGGACATCCGAGGATCCACCTGCATGCAATAGCGGATTTCCTGGCGAAACGTTTTGGTTTCAAAGGATCATTGGTCGTTTCCAATGCATGTATATCAGGCGTAATGGCACTGATCGTTGGCAAAAGAATGATCGAAGCAGGTGAATATGATCACGCGCTGATCGTCGGAGCTGATGTTTTAAGCCGTTTCATAATCTCCGGCTTTCAAAGCCTTCAGGCCCTTAGCCCCGAACCGTGCCGGCCGTTCGATGCCGGCCGAAAGGGTATTAACCTGGGCGAGTGTGCAGCCGCTATACTTCTATCATCCGATCCGGGTGCTCTGGGTGCAAAACCCAAAATCCAAATACTTGGCGGTGGGTTAAGTAATGACGCGAACCATATTTCCGGACCGTCACGAACGGGCGAGGAACTGGTATTTGCCGTCAGGCAGGCGATGGAAGAGTCACGGATCTCATTGAATGAAATAGATTTTATCTCTGCTCACGGTACGGCTACGCTTTACAATGATGAAATGGAAGCCAAAGCTTTTTCGCTTTTGGGAATGAACAATACTCCCCTCAATAGCCTCAAGGGATACTTCGGTCATACGCTGGGAGCGGCCGGCGTAGCTGAAGTGGCAATGAGCGCGGAAAGTTTATTGATGGATGAATTAGTTCCATCAAAAGGTTTCGAAAAATTAGGAGTGTCGCAACCTGTCAACGTGATAAAGGAGCTTGAAAAACGTCCGCTTAATACCTGCCTGAAAACAGCGTCTGGTTTTGGAGGTTGCAACGCAGCAATTATTTTACAAAAGGAAAACAACTAACCGAAGATGAATTTTTTTGAGGACTGAACAGCCTGTCGGCATTAAAGGCGAAGGAAGAAGCGCAGTGGATCACGTTTGCACCATTTGTTTTTCAGGCAACGCGCGTGCTCCGCAATAGCGGAATATTGAGCGTCGTCGAATCACACCGAAAGGGCATAACACTGGAGGAAATCACAAAGGAGGTAGATCTCCCCGACTACGGAGTACGCGTACTGGTGGAAGCAGCGCTTGGTATCGGTCTCCTTACGGTGAACGACGGAAAATACAGGATCACCAAAACGACATACTTCATTCTCCATGATGAGCTGACGAAAGTAAACATGGACTTTACCCACGATGTATGCTATAAGGGCATGTATTTCCTGGAGGAAAGTATAAAAAATCAAAAACCTGAAGGTCTCAAAGTGTTCGGCCAATGGCCGACTATCTATGAGGCACTGTCCACCAATCTTCCCGAAAAGGTCAAGGAAAGCTGGTTCTCTTTCGATCATTATTACTCCGACAATGCGTTTCCCGAAGCACTGCCCCATGTCTACAAGCATAAGCCAAAAACATTGCTGGATATAGGTGGCAACACTGGAAAGTGGTCACTGCAAAGTTTTGATTATGACAGTGACGTAAAGATCACGATTATGGATCTGCCTGGTTATGTCGGAACGGCAAAGGAACAGATCGAAAAGAAAGGATATGGAGACCGGATATCATTTTATCCAATGAACATTCTGGATGAGACGCAAAAATTTCCCACGGGTTTTGATGCGATCTGGATGAGCCAGTTCCTCGATTGTTTTTCCGACGCACAGATCGTTTCTATTTTAAAGCGTTGTAAGCAGGCACTTAATCCCGACGGATTTATCTATATCCTCGAGACATTCTGGGACCGTCAACGATTCGAAGCATCGGCTTTTTCCCTGCAGCAGACATCGCTATACTTTACGGTGATGGCCAACGGTAACAGCCAGATGTACGACTCGAACGTTTTCATTCGGTGCCTGGTAGAGGCTGGCCTGGAAGTGATTGAACAAACGGACTATGTCGGAGTCAGTCACACACTATTGGTATGTAAACCTATTGAAGCAAAGAAATAAAGAGGAAAATAGAAGAACGACGAAGATGAGTGAGAAAATAGATGTGCTCGTAATCGGAGCTGGACCCGCAGGATCAATTGCAGCCGCCATGATCCACAAGAGCGGACTTTCGGTACGGGTTGTGGAGCGTGAAAAGTTTCCGCGTTTTGTAATTGGAGAGAGTTTGCTTCCGCGATGTATGGAAGTGTTGGAAGATACCGACATGATTGAGGTTATCAAAGCCAAAAAATTTCAGGAGAAGTTCGGCGCAAAGTTCATGAAGGATGATAAAGTATCAGACTTCAACTTTTCTGACCAGTTTTCAGATGGCTGGAAGTGGACATGGCAGGTGCAGCGTGCGGAATTCGATCTTGCATTGATTTCAGAAGTCGAACGCCGCGGCGTAAAAGTGGATTTTGAAACGACTGTTACTGCGATAGAATTTTTTGAGGATGAAAGCTCTTCAACGACCGTTCAACATAAGGATAATACGACTGAAAAGATCAACGCCCGCTTTATTATAGATGCCAGCGGATACGGAAGAGTTATACCACGATTGTTTAATCTGGACAAGCCCTCCAACCTTGATCCCCGCAAATCGATCTTTGCGCACGTAACCGATGCCCACAGGAACAATCACGACGAACCAAACAGGATCATAGCTGTCATGTATGCCCCGGGAGTATGGACATGGGTCATTCCTTTTTCGAATGGAATCACTTCCCTCGGATTTGTGGGGAGTTTTGAATTTTTCGAAAGCATCGAAGGCGATCAATCTGAAAAATTCAGGAAGTGCATTGATGGAAATGAATACCTCAAAAAAAGGTTCGGAGATGCGTCCTGGGTGTTCGAACCGCGCAAGCTTGAGGCCTGGTCGGCGACCACGGATAAATTTTACGGTCCTGGCTTTGTCCTTACCGGAAATGTAACTGAGTTTCTGGACCCGATCTTTTCGTCGGGCGTAATGTTTGCCACTGTTTCAAGCCACCTGGCCAGCAAAATGGTGATCCGTAAACTAAAGGGAGAAACCGTCAATTGGGATGAAGATTACACAAACTTTATAAGACAAGGCGTTGACACGTTCCGGACCTTTGTGATGGCCTGGTATGATGGCACGCTCGAAAAAATCTTCTTTTCCAAAACTCCTAACCCAGTGGTGAAAAGACAGATCTGTTCAGTGCTTGCCGGCTACGTATGGGATCAACAAAATCCGTTTGTCAGAGCACATGAAAAAGCGATCAAAAGTTTGGCGAGATTAATTAGCATACAAAGCCTTTGATGCTCTCTACCAATAGATGAATTATATCAGCAGACATTGCCGCATCCGGAACCGGGTCATTGCCAGTGGTGAAAAAATGGTATATGAGAATAATGCTGGCAATCTTGATGAATTCATGGATTCGGCTTTCCAAACACTGTCGATCGCTTATCCCGAAATTTTACAAAATGGACCGGTCTTCCAAGTTGGGATTTCTTGGCGCCGAAGTTTTGCTTAAGGACATCAAATTGACGGAGAAATATCGTCCGGAGCGCATTGCAGTCGTGATATCAAATTCAAATGCCAGTCTGGATACGGACCTCAAATATTTTGAGTCTACAAAAACGATTGCAAGCCCGGCGTTGTTTGTATACACATTGGCGAACATTGTGGCCGGCGAAATATGCATCAGGCAGGGAATAAAAGGGGAAAATGCTTTCTTTGTGTTCCCAAAATTCAATGCATCCCAATTACATGGATACGCTGAAATTGTCATGGCATCGGGGAAGACTGACGCATGCATTGCAGGCTGGGTAGACGTGCTGGGCGAGCAACATGATGTTTTCTTATATTTGCTGGAGAAATCAAAGAACGGAGAGCTCGAGCATACAGCCGAGCAGCTTCAGAAACTTTACAACGTGAATTATGGAACAGTTGATGGCGGATCTTAAGAGGCAAATTATCGAGGCGTTGAACTTGAAGCACCTGAAACCGGAGGATATCGGCGACGATCAGCCACTGTTTGTCGAAGGGCTCGGACTGGATTCAATTGATGCGCTGGAGCTGATTGTGCTGCTACAGCAACATTATAACATCAAAATGTCGAACCCCCAGGATGGACCTCAGATCTTTAGGTCGGTTAAGACCATCGCTGAATATATCAGGACCAACCAAACCGCTTAACTAAGTTGAAAGGCCGAGTATATGTAGCCGGCATCGGTGTAATTTCAGCAATCGGTAACTCAATCCCGGAAACATTAACGTCATTTAAGACCCATACCTCAGGTGTTGGACAGGTCACTTTATTTGACACGATCTACAAAGATGCTCTGCCCGTCGGCGAAGTCAAGGTATCAAACGCGGACCTGGCAGCTAAACTCTCGACAAACCCAAATCTAACCAGGACAGCATTGCTCGGATTAAGCGCAGCCAGAGAAGCTGTTGCTGCATCGCGCGTTGATCTTGGAAAATGGAGAACCGGACTTATTTCAGCCACCACTGTTGGCGGAATGGACAAAACCGAAAACTTCTTCAATGATTTTCTCAAGGACCAGTCCCGGGGAAGACTTCGCAGTGTTGTACACCATGAATGTGGAAGTTCGACGGAATTAATAGCAGATGACCTGGGCGTAAACGGGTTCATTTCTACTATCAACACAGCTTGCTCGTCATCAGTGAATGCAATTGCCCTCGGGGTGAGATTGATTCGACACAATATTCTGGATGTAGTAATCGCGGGAGGAACTGATGCACTTTCAAAGTTCACACTAAATGGATTTAATAGTCTCATGATCCTGGACCGCAATCCATGCCGACCTTTTGATGCGGGCCGGAATGGACTTAATCTTGGTGAAGGGGCAGGATTTGTTGTGTTGGTTTCTGATCGTGTGAAAGAGGAACAGCAATTGAATCCTTCTTGTTTTGTTAGTGGATATGCAAATACTAACGATGCGTTTCACCAAACAGCTTCTTCGCCGGAAGGACGAGGCTCATTTGCAGCAATGAAAAAAGCACTTGCCATGGCCGCTCTTTCGCCGGAGGATATTGATTATATCAACCTTCACGGTACGGGTACGCTCAACAACGATCTTTCCGAAGGTACAGCAGTCAAGCGTCTTTACGGCGATAGTTATCCGCCACTGAGTTCGACGAAAGCATTTACCGGCCATACGCTGGGTGCAAGCGGTGGGATCGAATCTGTATTCTCCATCATGGCAATTGAACAGCAATGTGTGTTTCCAAATCTCAGATTCGAAACACCGATACCCGAGATCGATATCAAACCGCAATTGTCATTTGAATCTAACATTAAAGTGAATCACGTGATGAGCAACTCGTTTGGATTTGGAGGCAATTGCTCATCGATAATATTTTCCAGGGTATGTGAAATTACCGCTGAATCATTGATGAACCCGATTTTGACGATGGCAGTTTATATTAAAGGAATGGGTAACATCTCTCCTCAGAAAACCTGGGGTGATGATCCATTGCTCGCTAATCCGTCGGATTATTCCGGAAGCAAGCTAAGCTGTATTGAGCCTGACTATGGTCAATTCGTGGATGTGAAGCAGCTGCGAAGGATGAGCCGGATTATTAAGATGGGAGTAGCCGCAGGAACGATGGCTCTTCGTGAAGCAGGCATCAGCTACGCCCGATGGCATCATTACCGGCACCAGCTTTGGGTGTCTCGAGGATACCGGGGTGTTTTTGACCAAAATGATCGAGAACCGTGAAAATGCGTTGAACCCGACACCGTTCATTCAATCAACCCACAATACCATCGGATCGCAGATTGCATTGCTGCTTCAATGTCAGGGATATAATCAGACGTATACGCAACGCGCGTTTTCTTTCGAACACTCTCTTATCGATGCGATACTTGAATTAAAAGAAAACGCTGACCAACACATGCTGGTGGGAGGCGTAGACGAAATCACATCGTATAGCCATACTCTTCAAAAACGTTTTGGAATCTTTCGCGATAGCTCATCCAGTCTTAACCTGTTCAGATCCGCAGGAGACGGAACAATTAACGGCGAGGGCGCAGTATACCTTACGTTATCAGGAGAGAAAGGGGAAGGAGATACTGTCTCCATCGAGTCAGTCTCGACAATCTATAATTCGCCCTTGAATGACGTAAAGGAAAAAATCGCCGGTTTTGTGAGAGAAGCCTCACTGAACGCAGCTGATATCGATCTGGTGCTGTTGGGGAAATCAGGAGCAAAAGAGAGCGATGCCGATCTCGAAAGTGTTCGCATCTGGTTTGTTTCCTAAGGCATCCTTTGGCGCATTCAAGCACCTCTGTGGAGAGTATCCGACAGCGAGTGCTTTTGCTTTGTGGCTTGCCGCGAGGATCATTCGCGAGGGCAAAACTCCAGCTATTGTCCTTGATCGGGATATGGGAAGACCGGTGAAAAGTGTTCTGATCGTCAACTCTTATTTTGAAAAATACCATTCTCTCATCTTATTGCGTGCATGCTGAAATTCGGGACGATAAATATCATTTTTGGCCTTTCTTTGGTCCTTCTGCTCGTTGCGGACAGAATGTATGACGTTTCTTCTTTCTGGTACTGGTTAGTTGCGGCATTATACGTGGGTATTGTGTCATATGGGACGGCGGTTCTGTCAGCGCAATTTTTCATGCCAGTAATGTACCAGGGTACCAGGTCATCCAATTGCGTCGCGCTTACATTTGATGATGGTCCTATCGCAGGCAAAACGGAAGAGATACTCAGGATACTTCAGTCACACGACGTTCACGCGGCTTTCTTTTGCATCGGCAATCGGGTTGAAAGTAATCCTGAATTAACAAAACGAATTTTTGAATCCGGTCACCTGATCGGCAATCATAGTTATTGGCACCGCGCCACATTCGACTTGCAAAGTGCTGCGGCAATTGGAAAAGAATTGATCAACACGGATCATGCAATCTTCAAAACGATTGGAGTGAAGCCGGCCTTTTTCAGACCTCCGTATGGTGTAACTAATCCAATGTTGGCATCTGCCGTCAAAAGAGGAGGATATAAAACAATCGGTTGGTCAATACGATCATTTGATACGGTGATCAAGGATAGCAAAGTACTGATGAATCGAATTACCCGCTCGTTAAAAGGTGGCGATGTGATACTGCTTCACGATTACACCGACAGCACGCTCGAGATTTTGCCCGATCTGTTGGATCACATCAAAAAGGTTGGATTGAAAATTGTTCGTGTAGACCAGCTGTTGAATGAAAAAGCATATGCATAAAGGAACCGTTTTTGTGTGTGAGATGAAAAAAGAATGGACCATGGTTCTGTTATTGACCACTTTTATCACTGTCGCTGGCTATTCCCAGCATCAGGGATATCGTCCTATCGGGGATTTGGCGGCATTTAAAAAACAATTCGCGGCGGAGTCGTCGAAGGTATCTTCCATCGAGAGTTCTTTTACACAGGAGAAAGTGCTTACTGCGCTTACAGAAAAAATCACCTCGACCGGAAAATTTTGGTTCAAAAGGAGCAACAGGGTAAGAATAGAATACATCAAGCCGTATGCGTACACAATGATCATGAACGGCGATAAAATGTTGCTCAGGGATGATCAGAAAGAAAATACGGTCAATGTACGGTCAAATAAACTCTTTCAGCAAATCAATCAGATCATGATCGATTGTGTGCAAGGCACTGTGTTGGAGAGCAAAGATTTTAATGTCAGTGTATTTGAAGACGAAAAAACTTATCTGCTTGAAATGAATCCCACGGCCAGGTCACTTCGTGAATTCTTTTCGACTATCGTTTTGAAAGTGGATAAAAAAGACTTTACCGCGCACTCAATTGAAATGAATGAAAAGGCCGGTGATAAGACTACCATCTTGTTTAAGGATAAAAAATTAAACACACAGTTCTCAGATGCGGTGTTTGCTTTTTGAATCAATCATCGCCATCTGTTTGATGGGATGTGCGTCTGAATATGCACATCTTCAAAAAACACAAAACGATGGAGATTGCACTGACAAAATCCTTCCGCTGACAATAGAAACATCGTGGTATGACGCAAGCGTGGATGTCATGGGAAAACATATCAGCGGTTTGCTCCTTATCAAGAACATGCCGGACAGCTCAAAAAGAGTAGTATTTACGAACGAGGCCGGTCTTACTTTTTTTGATTTTTCTTTTTCCAAGGAGGGTCGTTTTAGCACAGTTTCAGTGATTAAACAGTTTGACAGGAAGGCTGTAATTCAGACACTGGAAAGGGACTTTGCGCTTTTGCTCGGCATACCGTTCTTAAACAATGTTGGTCAGCGTTATACGACTGGTGATGACGTATACTTTGGATTTAAAGAAAAAAATGGAACGGCCTATTTCATTACCAATAAAGATTGTGCTTCTTTACAACGGTTGGAATGGGGCGATAAACGTAAGCGTTTGGTTACGGTGCGCACGCCGGGTTCAGGTTTTCCCACACCGGCTCTGATTGAGGTCGACCACCATACCTTCAGAATGAACATAAGATTGACCCGTATTCAAAAGGAATGATCCTGCTAAACGATTTCTATACGATAATGAATCGTGACGCATCTGATGGCGCGGTACGGGCAAAGATTTCTATTAACCGGACACACAAGATCTTCGATGGGCATTTTCCAGGTCTGCCCATAGTACCCGGAGTTTGCATGATGCAGATCATTCGTGAGATCATGGAAGTGACAACTGAAAAATCGCTGATGATTGTCAGCGCCGATAACATGAAGTTCTTGTCAGTGATCAATCCAGATCATAACCAGGAAGTTGATGTTTCCATTACATATTCCGAGGATAGTGGTACGTTCATTGTGAACGCGTCACTGTTTGCAGGAACGGTCACATTCTTTAAATTAAAGGCTGCGTTGAAGACGTCTTGATGGAACCTGCATCTTTCCGCCCCATTTTTGTTCAAAAGAAAGTATGTGTTCTGATTCCAACATACAACAATGAGCAAACATTGGAAAGAGTGTTGCGCGATGTCCTTTCCTTTACTAATCAGGTGATTGTAGTGAACGACGGGTCAACAGACTCTACTCGTGATATTCTAAAAAAATTCGGAGAGATCGAATTGGTCTCCTACGAAAAGAATGTGGGAAAGGGATATGCCTTGCGCCAGGGGTTTCGGCGCGCTGTAGAACGAGGCTACGATTATGCCATTACCATTGATTCTGATGGACAACATTTCGCCGAAGATCTTCCGAAGTTTCTGCAAGGATTGGAGGAGCACCCGTCCGCGGTGATTATTGGCGCCCGTAATATGGGCCAGTCCTCTGTTCCCGGCAAAAGCAGCTTTGGTCATAAGTTCTCGAATTTTTGGTTTTGGGTAGAGACGGGATTAACGATGCCGGATACGCAAAGCGGTTATCGACTTTATCCTGTCAAACAATTAAGCACTATAAAATTCATCACCAGAAAATTTGAATTTGAGATTGAAGTGCTGGTGCGTGCGGCATGGAGCGGATTTGAGATGACCCACGTGCCTGTGCGCGTTTTTTATGCGGAGAAAGGAAAACGTATTTCGCATTTCCGGCCGTTCAAGGATTTCTCACGGATCAGCGTTTTGAACACTGTACTTGTCATTATGGCTCTCTTGTATATCCATCCCACGGAATTTTTTCCGGAGCCTTAAAAAAAAAACTTTAGGGAAATCCTCTACGAGCATCTCTACAATCCAGAAGAATCCGATGCGGTAAAGGCGCTATCCGTCGGGTTTGGAGTATTTATGGGCATTGTTCCCATTTGGGGTTTTCAGTTGGCTGTCGCGATCGCCCTTTCTTTTCTTCTTCGCCTTAATAAAGCATTGGTGATAATCGCAGCAAACATTAGTATTCCACCGATGATCCCCCTGATCCTTTTTTTGAGTTATCAGATGGGCGCAATCTGGAGAGGGGAGCAGGCGGAGGAAATTTCGTTTAGCAAGGAAATCACCCTTGACACTGTCAGGAGTAACCTTGTTCAATATGTTTTGGGCGCTGTCTCTCTTGCCATTAGCGCAGGTGTTATTTTTGGAGGATTGACTTACACAACGCTGAAAATCTTTAAGAGATCAAAAACCTGAGGCATGTCGCAGATCTTCCTTAACCTGTATGATTTTTTCCAGCGAAGGAAGCGCGTCTTCTGGTCATTCTTTTTATCTGACCACATTTGCCGTTGGCCTCGGTGCATCGCAAATAGACATCGAAGAGGATATAACCAAGATCTTTCCTGACGATGAACGTGTCGCAAAACTTGATTACGTGTTCAGGAACTCCAGGTTTGTTGAACGTTTGGTGATTATGGTATCTGTCAAAAGACACCATTAGCTGCGCCGCAGCCTGACAGTCTGATAGCTCTTGCGGATACGTTAGTCGACAAGATTGAAAGAAATCTCAAACCCTATATAAATAAGATCAGCGCCCGGGTTGATGAAGAAAAGATCCTGGAAATGATCAACACTGTCCATCAACACCTTCCGGTCTTTCTCGATGACAAGGACTATATGAAGCTCGATTCGATTGTGAAGCCAGAAAATATCAAAGGTGTCCTGGAATCGAACTATAGGCAACTTATTTCTCCGGCGGGCGTCGCTGTGAAGCGCATTATTGCCCAGGATCCTCTGGGCTTTTCATTCCTTGCCTTAGGTAAACTCCGCCAGCTTCAGTATGACGAAAATTTTGAACTTTATGACGGGTACATTATCACAAAAGATCACAGGAACTTGATCTTTTTCGTTGAGCCACGCTTCTCTGCAGCGGAAACTGGCAAGAATACTCCATTCATTGATGAGCTGGAGTCGATAGTGTCTGGAACATATGGTCGCCAAGTGTCTGCCTCCTACTTTGGTGCGTCTGCCGTAGCCGTTGGAAATGCCAAACAACTGCGTAGTGACTCCATACTGACCATTAGCCTTTTGGTTGTACTACTGATGATTTTTCTGATTGGCTTTTTCAAAAAGAAAAGAGTTCCATTCCTGATCCTGGTACCTGTAATCTTTGGCGGCTTATTTTCACTTTGTTTCATATATATCTTCAAGGGTTCGGTTTCGATACTCGCACTAGCAGCCGGGTCTGTAATCCTGGGAATCGCCGTCAACTATTCGTTACATTTTCTGGCGCATTTGAAGCACACCCCCGATGTCAAGGCGGTGATAAAGGACCTCGTATGGCCGTTGACGGTAGGAAGCACCACGACGGTACTGGCATTCTTTTGCCTTCAGTTCGCCAATGCCGCGGTTCTTCGGGATGTGGGATTGTTTGCGGGATTTAGCTTGATCGGTGCAGCGTTGTGTGCACTGATTTTTCTTCCACATTTAACTCCTGCCAACCTGTTTTCTGGTGACCATGGCAAACAAAGCTGGCTTGAACGAATATCTCTTTCATCAGGGTTGGACAATAGCCGATTGGTATGGTTTATACTGCTCGTCACTCCTGTGTTCTTTTATTTTGCCAGCAAGGTCAGCTTCAACAGCGATGTGGGCAAATTGAATTTCATGACGAAGGAAACCATTAAAGCGCAAAAGAGGTTGGAATCCATCAACCGGTCTTCTCTTAGCGCGATCTATGTTGTTTCCAGCGGAGAAGACCTTCATGCTGCACTACGAAGCACTGAACAGATAACGCCGAGGCTTCAGGATCTCAAGCAGCGCGGCCTTCTGCAGAAATATTCTACAGTGTCGACCTTCCTGATTTCAGATTCATTGCAGCAACGGAGGCTTGAGCATTGGAATTTATTCTGGACGCCGGCGCGAAAGGCGGCCGTTGTGAATGTTGTGCGCCGTGAAGGCAGCGCCTTGAAGTTTTCAGACCAGGTGTTGTCAAACTTCGAACAGCTGGTCAATACGAGTTACCAGGTCGCTGATACGGCCGCAATGAACACCATTCGTGCTGCTTTTTTTGATGAATTTATAATCGAGGATGAAACGTCTTCCTCAGTCATATCCCTGTTGAATGTTGATCCATCACTCAGGGAGGAAGTGTACGCCGAGCTCGAGGGAACTTCTTCTTATGCTTTCGACCGGCAGATGCTTACGAACATGTTCGTGGAATACGTTAATGCAGACTTTACGTTCATCGTGACGTTCACGGCGATTTTGGTGTTCGTCGCCCTCTTTGTTTCATTCGGGCGTATAGAGCTTACGGTAATTACTTTTGCACCGATGTTTATTACCTGGATATGGATTCTTGGCATTATGGCCTTGTTCAATATCGAATTCAACATCGTGAACGTTATGGTGTCTACGTTCATCTTCGGACTTGGTGATGATTATAGCATTTTTATTATGGATGGCCTGCGGAGCGAATATCAGTATGGAAAAAAAGTCCTTCCGTCGATACGCGCTTCAATATTTTTGTCAGCTGCAACAACCATCGCCGGATTGGGCGTGCTGATTTTCGCGAAACATCCTGCCCTGCGGTCAATTGCTTCGATATCCATAATTGGTATAGTATGCGTTTTTGTTATGTCCCAGACGCTGGAGCCATTTCTATTCAGACGTCTGATCACGAACCGAACCAGAAAAGGATTCACACCTATGACATGGATGGGAATGTTACGGACTCTTTTTACGTATTCCGGTTTTGTTCTTGGTGCAATGGAGCTAACCGTGATCGGCCTATTGATAAGATCAATACCTTTTAGGAGAAAGAAATTGAAACTTTTCTATCATACTCTGATAGGTTTTTTCACGGAGTACATTGTTAAACGTGGCTTGGGATCTTAAGAGAAAAACCATCGGTCGATCACCAGATCAATTTGATCGTGCGAGCATTTTAATAGCCAATCACACTTCTTTCCTCGATATTCTGTCTACCACCAGTTTACATCCAAAGCTGATCCTGTTAACGAATAAATGGGTTTGGAATTCGCCGGTAATGGGAGGAGTAGTGAGGCTGGCGGATTATTATCCAGTATCAGAAGGAGCTGAGGAAAGCGTTGACCGGCTGAGCGAACGGATGGCGGAAGGTTACTCTGTTGTGATCTTTCCGGAGGGAAAGAGGTCGGAGGATGGCAAAATAAAGAGATTTCATAAAGGGGCATTTTACTTAGCCGAAACGCTGAAACGCCCGATCCTGCCCTTGTTGATTCACGGCGCTGCACACGGCATTCCAAAAGGAACATTTTACCTGACAGAGGGGAAGCTTACACTTAAATTCCTTCCGCGAATCGAACCTGACGACCAGAGGTTTGGTGCGACATACTCTGAGCGTACCAAAAGCATCAGCCGATATTTTCGCGAGGAATTCGATGCATTGTCAAAGGAGATCGAAACCCCTCATTATTTTTCATACAGACTCATCACAAACTATCTTTACAAAGGTCCGGTACTCGAATGGTACATGCGAATAAAATTAAAACTTGAAAAAAATTATGCGCCTTTTAATGACCTGATACCTTCGAAAGGAACGGTGCTGGATCTGGGTTGTGGTTATGGGTTTCTTTGTTATATGCTACAATTCACTTCGAATGAACGATACATAACAGGCGTTGATTACGACGAAGAAAAGATTGGTACTGCAAACAACGGTTATTTAAAAACCGACCGGCTGAAATTCTACTGCGCCGATGTTACAACATTTCCATTGGATAAATATGATACCATTGTTGTCAGCGATGTCCTTCATTATCTAAGGGAGGCCGATCAGGATATTTTATTGAAAAGATGCTTTGACGCGCTCAACGAGGGTGGAAGATTGATTGTCAGAGAAGGAAATGCGGACCTGGCGAAGCGACACAAAGGAACTGTGCTTACGGAATTTTTTTCTGTGAAGCTGTTCAGGTTTAATAAGTCCGTCAATTCCCTGAATTTTGTTTCTGGCGAAAGGATCAGAGAAGCTGGCGGTGTCCAGCGGGTCTGCACGGTACGTGTAATAGATGATGCAAAATTTACTTCGAATGTTATTTTTGTAATCCAAAAAAGCGGTGCCGTGACATCGCAAAATAGTACAATCAGGAATCGGCACCTAATTTATTCGTAGAAGATGCAAAAGTATGATGCAATTATTGTGGGAAGTGGGCTCGGGGGACTTGTATCCGCAACAATTCTTGCAAAAGAGGGATATAAGGTTTGTGTGTTGGAAAAGAACAAACAGATCGGTGGCATGCTTCAGATCTTCGTTCGCGAAAAAGTGATCTTCGATACAGGGGTGCATTATGTCGGCGGCCTCAGCGAAGGTCAGAACCTATACCAGCTTTTCAAGTACCTGGGGATCATGGATAAGGTCAAGATCCGGAAGATGGATGAGAACTTTGTCGATGGATTGATCTTTAAGGATGACCCGGTCATTTATAGGTACGGACAAGGCTACGACAACTTCATTCGAATCATGCTTTCCTATTTTCCTGATGAAGAAATTGCAATACGTGCTTATTGTGATAAGCTGAGGGAGATATGCAGCCGGTTTCCTTTGTACAACCTTCATGCAGGGCCCTACAAGCAAGACGAAAGCGATTACACCACAGATGTTCAGGCCTATATTGAGTCGATAACCAGTAACAAAAAGTTACAGTGTGTATTGGCCGGGACCAACATCCTGTATGCGGGCGCCCCAAATAAATCACCGTTGTTTGTTCACGCGCTAATCGTCAATCATTATATCGAAAGTTCCTGGAAGTTTGTGGATGGAGGATCCCAGATCGCGAGGTATCTTGCCAAAGAAATAACCAGTCACGGGGGAAAAATCATTACTCGCGTGAATGTCGTCAAATTAAAGGAAGAGGACCGTAAGATAACTTATGCCGAAGACGAAAATGGCGAACGTTACTACGCGGATACTTTTCGTTTCAAACGTCACTCCTGTAAAGACCATTGAAATCACGGAAAGCAATATGTTCAAGAATGCTTACCGTTCGCGTTTGAAAAACCTTGATAGCACTACATCCATGTTCTATGCGAACGTAGTATTGAAAAAGGATTCGTTCAAATACATGAACAGCAACATTTATTGCTTTGAGCAGGAGGATCCATGGTGTGTGAGCAATTATACGGATGAAAACTGGCCGCAGGGATTTGCTTTGTTTTTCGTTGCATCATCAAAATCCACGGAGTATGCAGAAGGCGTTACGGTCATGAGTTATATGCGGATGGATGAAGTTAACCAGTGGAAGGATACTTTTAATACGGTATTGAAGGAGAATGAACGAGGAGAAGCATACGACGCCTTCAAACGGGCAAAAGCTGAAAGGCTTTTTGATCGCGTTGAAAAACGGTTTCCTGGATTTAAAGACGCTATTAAATCCTATACAACGGCAACGCCACTCACTGCAAGAGATTATATCGGAACCGACGATGGATCACTTTATGGTTATGCAAAAGATTATCGCGAGCCGTTAAGAACATTTGTTTCTCCACGCACAAAAATTCCCAACTTATTGTTAACAGGTCAGAATATCAACATGCATGGTATTCTTGGCGTAACAATCAGCGCCGTTGCAACGTGCGCACAGGTAATAGGGCTGGAATACCTCGTCGAAAAGATCAGAAATGCTTAGAAAACTTTGTAAGGATACTCGCCTGGATCTTTGGGATAGCCATAGTGTTGTTATTCCTTCTCGTCGTGTATATAAGGTTCGTTTCGAAAGTGGACCCTCCACAAACGACTTCATCTTCAACGGCGAATTTGAGCATTCAGTCAACCGGATCAAGGTCTTTTTTTACTTGGAAACAACTGGTTTCGAAAAAGCGAAAGCGGTCTCTATGAACTTTATGTTGAGGGCGAGCCTTATGAACGCGGTATTGCAAATGGCAGACTGACAGAAGAACTCGTCCATTACCAGGAACAGGTTTTTACAGATCAGATCCACAGACTGGTTCCCAATGAATTCTACCTCGAGATGTTGAAATTTTTTGTAGGCTGGTTTAACCGCGACCTACCGGATAATGTTACGGACGAGTACAAACAGGAGATACTGGGTGTATCCCAGGCGGCTTCGACCGAATTTAATGACATAGCCCGCCCGTATCAGCGGATATTGAATTATCACGCGGCCCATGATATCGGACATGCATTGCAAAACATGTCGTTGGTCGGATGCTCATCGTTTGCAACATGGGACGATAAGTCGGAAGACGGTACATTAATCATTGCACGGAATTTTGATTTTTATGTTGGTGATGATTTTGCGCGCGATAAGATCATTGCATTTTACAAACCCTCGCAAGGTTTCAAGTTTATGATGATAACTTTCGGAGGAATGACCGGCGTTCTGTCCGGAATGAACGATCAGGGACTTACCGTAACCATCAATGCCGCAAAATCAGATATTCCTCAAGCCTCTGCGACGCCGGTTTCATTGGTGGCGCGGGAGATCCTTCAGTATGCTTCCACTATTAAAGAGGCGTATGCAATCGCGAAAAAAAGAAAAATGTTTGTGGCTGAATCGTTTCTCATCGGATCGGCGAAGGACGGAAAAGCATCGTTGATTGAAAAAACACCTGAAGCGATCGACTCTTACGAATCATCGGGTAACTATATAATAAGCACGAATCATTTTCAGGGAGATACGCTGGGTAACACTCAGCTGAACCTTGACCACGTAAAGACAAGTGCATCGAAGTATCGTTTTGACAGGGTGCACCAATTGTTGGAACGCCAGGGAAGAAATTCTGTTTCCAAAAGCGTGGCAATCCTGCGTAATCAGCTCGGTCTGGACGACAAAGATATCGGACTTGGAAATGAACGGGCCATCAATCAGCTGGTGGCGCACCATGCGGTTATTTTTCAACCAGAGCAACAACTAGCGTGGATTTCAATCGGACCCTGGCAGCTGGGCAGGTTCGTCTGTTATGACTTGAACAAAGTATTTGGCTACAAACCCAAACGCAATGAGGAGATATATGAGCGAGCGAAGGAGATTCCGGCCGATTCATTTCTTCTTGATCCTGCTTTCAGTGACTATGTTAAATTCAGCAAGTTCAGATTTCCGTTCAATCCAAAAGCGGGACTGGAGCCGGATAGTATTGTGAAATGGAATCCGAATTCGTACCACGCGTATATGTTGGCAGGGGATTATTGCAAAGAACACAAGCAATGGGAGAATGCAGTTAAGTGGTATGAAATGGGGCTGACGAAAGAAGTAGCTACGGAGCAGGAAAGGGTATACATGCAAAAGAACCTTCAGCACTGTAAAGAAAAGATACAATGATCATCGGAGTAGGTATTGATATGATCGAGGTCGATCGCGTTACGGAAAAGATAAGTAAGGATCAGGGATTCAGAGAAAAGATCTTTTCAGTGAATGAAATACTCTTCTGTGAATCAAAGGTAAATAGCGGTGAAAACTACGCGGCGAGGTTCGCGGCAAAAGAAGCGTTTCTAAAAGCAACAGGGCAGGGGTTGGCTCTGGGACACAACCTTTCGGATATTGAAGTCATATCCGATACGAATGGCAAGCCTTCGCTTGTGTTGAACGGAACTTTTAAACAGATGGCCTCCGAACGTAACTGGAACAAAATCTATGTCTCCCTGTCACACCTAAAGTCTGTAGCCTGCGCAGTCGTTGTTATCGAGGAATAAGGGCTGGCTGCCTAGTCCGCCGCGTACTGCACACACCCAAACCTTCGCGCCAAGTCAACTCCTAACTCCTAACTTCTAACTTCTACTCGCTCTCGGGTGGAGACCAAAATAAAAAAGGTGATGCTTTTTGAAGCACCACCCTTTTCGTTTACAGGGTTGCTAATAATTAGCTGAGTTTTTCTTGTAGTTCGTCGATCTTTGCCTGAGCTTCTTGCTTTCCTAAAGAAAGTGACAACTTATAGAGCTCAAGAGCTTCGCGTTGTGTTTCTTTCTTTTTCTTAGGAGCAAACTTTGTTCTCTGAGCTGCAGTTTCGAGAGCCTGTGCTTGTGCAAAGTAGAGGTCAGCCTGGCTTGCCTTAGAGGCTGCATTAACTTCTTCAACTTTAGCTTCGAGGTTTGCTACATCCTGCTCTTTCATCTTGATTGTCTCAAGATTTTGAGTGATCGCAGAATCCCTCTGGTTTACAGTCATCGCCAATTGCTGATTTTCGCCTCTCATCTTGTCAACTTCGCCCTGAAGCGCAGCGATTTGTTGTGTGCTCAATTCAAGGTCAGCCTTCAACCTCTTAATAGTGGTTGCATATTGTCCTTTTGTTGACTTAAGTGATTTCTCAAGGGTAGCGATTTTAGCTTGTGTTTCCTTGATATGGCTGTTTATGCCTTGAAGACGGGTCTTGTAGTCAGTATATGAAGTACCTTCTACTACGTCAGTGCGGAGAAGCTGACGGCTTGCATCGATAGAATCGATTAATACGCCAATTTCCTGGAGCGTTGCTGCAGTTTGTTGGCTTGCCTGAAGCTCAGTGCGGAGTGAATCATTCTGTGACTGAAGCGCTTCTCTTTCCTTTTTATCGCAGCTCCAGAGCATTGCTACTACAGTTACTGCCAAGATTGATTTTCTGATCATACGTGTATTTATTAGGTTGTATGTCCTCGTTTACAAATGAGGCGTCAGATATAGGCTTTTGCTGTTTTTGGCGACGAATGGTAGAAAATAGGGGTTGAACTGCAAATGGGGCGCCGATTCGCCACAAAATAACCGAAAACATGGGGAATTATTCAACAGTCTGATGAGGATGCTTTCCCCAAAAAAAAGGCCAGGAGTTGCTTCCTGGCCTTTCTCTTTCAAACATCGGTTGTCTGTTACTTCACCTTGCCCTTAATAAAAGCGCCAAGCTCCTTGCCCGCCTTGGCATAGGCTTCCTGAAGGCGCGCTCCCGTTTCATAATCGAAGCCCACCGCATCCCGGCCAGGTGATCTTGTGATCGTTAGCTTTGCAAGAACCTTGTTGTGATCGCTACTGTCCACAATCCAAGCCTCAGCGTCGATGAACGCAGGAGCCCTTGATATTCCAATATTCCACCCAGGCTCAGTTTTTACTGTCCTGAAGATTAACGTATACGGAACGTTTTCTCCCACGGTAGATATCTCGGCATACTTGGAAAATAATTCTCTGAACTGTGGCTCAAATCTTTCCTTGCGATCCGAAACCCAGGTTTGCTCCCATTTGTCACCTCTGCCGGTCTCCTTCGCGTTAAGGTCCTTCTTCTTCTGCGCCACATAGTCTGCTTCCTTAGGGAATTTACCAACGGACATATCATCGTATGTGAATTCCGTTGTTACCGACTTCTGTCCTTTGAGTACGCTAACATCCCCTTCAATCAATTTGATTTTTTGACTGTAGCCCGTCAATGACAGGCAAAGGAACATAACAATAAATAAGTTTTTCATGGTGTTGAATTTTAAACTTTATTTGTGGTGGAGATAATACATTCTTAAAGGAATGGATAGAATTCAAGAGTTGTGCTAAGGAAATGAAAAAATTCCGTTAATGTTAAGTACGGCGGACATAAATTTTTTTACACATTCTCACATGAAAAAGTGATAGGTAAAAGCATCATTTTAATTAATTCATGTGATAACTTTACATATGAGGATAGTTACTTTGCATTGCGCTTATTTAGTTCTGGTTTCTTTGTTCAGGCGCAGCAATCCGTTAGCGATTCACTGTTCATATCGCAGGCACTATGACAAGTTTGAATATCAAATCCCGATGCGCGACGGGATCAAGCTTTTCACCGTTGTATATGTTCCGAAGAACAAATCGAAACAGTATCCGATACTTCTTAATCGCACTTGTTACAACGCGTCAAGTTACGCCAACTACTATACCGGCTCGCATCCCTCAGGATTCCTCGTGGAGGATATGTACATTCTTGCTTTCCAGGATGTGCGTGGACGTTATATGAGTGAAGGTACTTTTGATAACATGCGGCCGAATGTACCGGGAAACGATCTCAAGAATAAGTCTGCAATCGATGAAAGCTCTGACACATGGGATACTATCGATTGGATGATCAAAAACATCAAGGGAAACAATGGTAAGGTCGGAATGTTCGGAATTTCTTACCCGGGATTCTACACAGCTGCCGCGCTGCCAGACGCACACCCCGCGCTAAAAGCGTCTTCGCCGCAGGCGCCTATTGCCGATTTCTTCTTCGACGACTTTCATCACCAGGGCGCATTTCTTGAAAGCTATACGGCTGCGTTTGCCGTCTTCGGTTATCAGACCGACGGAAAAACAAAAGAAGACTGGTTTAAAGACGAGATGGAACGGTTTGATTCATGAAGGGACCAAAGATGGATATGATTTTTTCCTGAAACAGGGACCTCTAAAGAACATCACTGAGAAATATCACCATGATAACTTCTTTTGGCAACAGTTCGTTGACCATCCGAACTATGACGAATTCTGGCAGCAACGAAATCTATTACCACATCTCAAAGGTATTAAACACGCGGTGATGACAGTGGGGGGGTGGTTTGACGCTGAAGACTTGTATGGCCCATTGAACATTTATAAGACAATTGAACAAACCAGCCCGGCCGCGCATAACACTATAGTTATGGGGCCATGGGGTCACGGGGACTGGGCAAAGGAAAGTGGTAAGTCGACGCACAATCACATTTATTTTGGTGATAGCTTGTCGACTTTCTATCAGCGTGAAATTGAAAGGAAATTTTTTGCCTACTATTTGAAAGGAGAGGGGAATTTGAATTTGCCGGAAGCTTATCTTTTTGACACCGGTACGAAGCAGTGGAAAAAGTTTGATACCTGGCCGCCGAAGAATATTGCACCGATCCGCCTTTATTTTGGTGAGAACGGCAAACTGTCGTTAAATGCACCCACCGATACCCAGGCGGTATTTGAATACGTGAGCGACCCCGCAAAACCGGTACCCTATACGTCGCAAACTGAAAAACTCACTTTTACCCCCCGGGCATTTATGAGCGACGATCAGCGCCACGCGTCTACCCGTCCCGATGTTCTTACCTTCGAAACCGATGTCGCTAACCAATGATGTAACTGTGGCTGGAGAGATCATGGCGAAATTAAAAGTTTCGATGACGGGAACTGATGCCGACTTTATAGTAAAGTTGATCGATGTCTATCCGGATGACCATCCGAACTATGAACATAATCCCAGCAACATTGTCATGGGTGGTTATCAGCAGTTGGTGAGAAGTGAGGTATTTCGTGGAAGGTTTAGAAATAGTTTTGAAAAGCCAGAACCTTTCACGCCAATGCAAATAACTGAAGTCAACTTTCCGCTTCAGGACATACTTCATACCTTTAAGAAAGGTCATCGAGTGATGATTCAAATTCACAGTACGTGGTTTCCTTATATCGACCGGAACCCGCAAAAGTATGTTGAGAACATTTATAAGGCGAACGCAGAAGATTTTGTCAAGTCCACTATAAAAGTGTATGGATCTTCAGTTGTGGAGATTGGTGGTGAGCAAAAGTTAAAAGCGAACATAGACATCAAGAAATAAGTACTAACTAATTATGAATTACTCCTGCAGTAAAGTTTCCTATATAACAAGGAAGATCAGTGCAATAGGATTTCTGTGTGTCATTTCTTTATATGCGAATGCACAATTTAAGAACATAAAGGTTGATGAAGGTGCCGATGGCAAGAGAGCAGCGGAACCGAGTATTGTTATCAACCCGAATGATCCTAAGAATGTTGTCGTAGCGACATCTGACGGTAATATAAACTATTCGTTTGACAGCGGCCAGACGTGGGCACGAACAAAGCTGACCTCGCCGCTTGGCGTTTATGGAGACCCTGTCCTGGTATCGGATGATAAAGGCACGATGTATTGCCTTCACCTTTCCGATGCTAGTGGCGAAGGATTGAAGAATGAAAAAAGTCTTGACCAGATCATCTGCCATATTTCGAAGGATGGCGGAAAGACATGGGAGGAGGGCTCACCCCTGGGATACAATGCATCGAAAGACCAGGTAAAACCCTGGGCGACTACCGACTCAAAAGGGAACCTTTACGTCACCTGGACGCAGTTCGATAAATACAACAGCTCCGATGCTGGTTGTCAGTCTACAGTGTTGATAAGCTCGTCGTCCAACGGCAAGAAGTGGAGCAAACCTGTGGTTCTCACCCAAAACCCCGGAGCATGTTCCGACGATGAAAAATCGACCAGTGGTGCGATACCGACCGTTTCTGCCGATAACAAGATTTATGTTGCCTGGTCGGTACAGGACAAGATCTTGATCGATCGTTCCTTTGATGGTGGTGGCGTGTGGCTTTTCAATGACATTTCTGCTATCGGTTGGGTCGGCGGATGTAATGTGAAAGTACCCGGACTGGATCGCAATAATGAGATTCCCAATCTGCTTGTAGATCGATCGAAGGGTGAGTATAGGGGAGTGCTTTATCTCGCGTGGGCAGACAAACGCAGTGGCGAGAACGATACGGATGTTTGGTTCTCAAGATCTCATACATACGGCGATCAATGGTCAACACCATTGAAAATGGGAGATGATAAAACCGGGAAGCATCAATATCAACCAAGAATGGCCGTTGATCAGTCCACTGGGTTTGTTTACATAGTTTACTACGACCGAGGCGGCTATGACGACAATCAAACAGATGTATATCTTGCTTACACAGACGATAGCGGCGCGAACTTTAAAAGCGTTAAAATAAGTGAAACACCATTTGTCGCAGATGACAAGGCAACATTTGGGAATTATCTCAGCATCTCTGCCAGCGATGGGGTCATTATGCCGGCCTGGGTGCGAACGGATGGAGGTAACACGAGTGTCTGGACGGCGGTAATCAAACAAAGTGATATTATCACAGCTACGGCGCCGGCCAAAGGAAAAAAGAAAAAGTAATTGTTGCTGAACGCCCGTCGTAAATCAATTTCTAACAATACTCATCCGATGAGCACGAAGGCGCAGTTTCGATAGCTGATTTACTTCCGATCTCTTTCAAGGCTTGGATAAATGTTTCCGTTGCCTGGGCGCCAGATAATGCGTACCGTTCATTTATGATAAAAAACGGGACGGCATGGACGCCTAACCTGCTCAGCTCTTTTTCGGATCGTTCGATGTCATTAAGGAGCGATTCGTTTGTCAGCCATCCTTCGATCAGATCTCTTTCCAACCCGGCACTTACGCCCACCGTTATCAGATTTTCATCTTTCGAAAGATCCACTCCATGGCTGAAGTATGAATCAAAAAAACCTTCCGTGACTTCAGCCTGCTTGTCAAACTCTTTTGCGCCCGATATGATTAGGTGGGCCTTTCGGGTGTTTGGCATTACATTCTGTTTGTTAAAATCAAATTGCAGACCCTCTCCCATGAGCTATTCGCGCTACATTGTTGGTCAGCTGGTGATAGCTGCTTTGGCTGCCAAACTTTTTTACCAAATATTCTTTTTGATTTTGGCCTTCTGGCGGTAGTTCAGGATGCAATTCAAACGGATGATAGGTGATTTTGAAATCGTACATATGATCCAATGCTTCGATAGCCTTATCGAGCCTGCGTTTGCCGATGTAACACCAGGGGCAAATCACATCGGATACAATATCTATTTTTATCACCTGTTTCATAAAAGTGGTTTTTGGCGGCTTCGAAAACGTTTACTTAAAAAATTGTTAAAGGCGCGCCGTATTTGAATTCTTTGCCTAACATCTATCTTTTTTAGATAGTTCAGGAATCTTTTTGAACTTGACCGTCGAGTAGGCTTGCCGACAATAGCTATTTATAAAGCTTTATCTTACTTTTGTGCTCCAGTTAAAGAAAAAAATTAAAAAAATGACTGTTGACGAGAAAAAACTAACATTCAAGGTCAAAGACCTATCATTGGCTGCTTGGGGCCGTAAAGAAATTAAATTGGCTGAGGCCGAAATGCCCGGGCTAATGGCTATCAGGGAGGAATTTGGCAAACAAAAGGCTTTGAAAGGCGCGCGCATTGCCGGTTGCCTTCACATGACCATTCAAACTGCGGTTCTGATTGAAACGCTGGTTGAATTGGGTGCAGAAGTAAGCTGGTCATCCTGCAACATCTTTTCTACGCAAGATCACGCGGCAGCTGCCATAGCTGCAGCAGGCATTCCGGTTTACGCATGGAAAGGAATGAATGAAAAGGAATTTGATTGGTGTATCGAACAGACGCTTTACGCTTTTAAGGACGGAAAGCCTCTGAACATGATACTTGATGATGGTGGAGACCTTACAAACATGGTCCTCGATCGTTATCCTGAACTCGTCGCAGGTATAAAGGGTATCTCTGAGGAAACTACTACTGGCGTTCATCGACTTGTTGAAAGAATGAGTAACGGTAAGTTACCATTGCCTGCAATTAACGTGAACGACTCGGTGACAAAATCAAAGTTTGATAACAAGTATGGTTGCAAGGAATCGTTGGTTGATGCTATCCGTAGAGCAACCGATGTTATGATGGCCGGCAAAGTGGCGGTCGTGGCAGGATATGGAGACGTTGGTAAGGGTTCAGCTGCTTCTCTTAGAGGAGCAGGAGCAAGGGTGATCGTCACTGAAATCGATCCGATCTGCGCATTGCAGGCGGCTATGGATGGATTTGCAGTCAAGAAGATGGACGACGCCGTAAAGGATGCTGATATCGTGGTGACTGCTACCGGTAATTTTGGAATAATCCTGGACCGTCATTTCGAATCAATGAAAGACAAAGCGATCGTGTGTAACATAGGTCACTTCGACAATGAGATCGACGTGGCGTGGCTCAATAAGAATGCATCTAAGGACGAAGTAAAGCCGCAAGTGGACCTTTATACCTTAAAAAATGGCCGTCAGGTAATTTTACTAGCCGAAGGTCGTCTGGTTAACTTAGGATGCGCCACTGGACACCCTTCATTTGTGATGTCCAACTCATTCACTAACCAAACACTGGCTCAGCTTGAATTGTGGACTAACACGTCTAAGTATGAAAATAAAGTCTATACACTGCCTAAACATCTCGACGAGAAAGTGGCCAACTTGCACCTCAAGAAGATAGGGGTGGAGTTAGACGAACTTTCCGACGCACAGGCAAAATATATTGGCGTTCAGGTTAAGGGACCCTTTAAGCCTGACTACTACCGGTATTGATTCGGTGGATCGAAATAAAAAAACCCGGTACATACCGGGTTTTTTTAATTTGTGGCACTTCGGTTGTTTTACCTTTGCACATCATTTTGACGCCATGAAGCACTTTAACAAGATTCCGTTCATCGGACTGATTTTTTTAATGTCCTTTTCACCCAACCAGGGGTCTAATATCGAATTCAGTTGTTTCAAAATGCACAAGGCGACAAATACTTGCCACTTTAACTTTATAGTTGATGGTGCAAAGTTTCGTTACGTAGATATGGGCTGTAAATACAGCAAGAAGACCGATGAGGTTATAAAAAAGGTCAAGGAAGGATCTCTGGCACTTGCGAGAGATTGGAAAATTGAATGCCCACCAGCAAAACCTAAATAAGACTCTTCTAGTGCCCAGCTTGAGCTCTCCGCTGGAAGATGGGTTTTAGGATCGCGCGGTCCAGCACGAGCCACCCAAGTACAAGGTTTACCAAAATTATCACGTTGACCATAAGCTTGCCGTCGATCGATATAGAGGGCAGTGTCCTCTCGAGATATTTCTTGGGAAGTTCTACCTGATTGAGATCGATAGTAGTTGAAATGCTGTCAAATACGCCTGCGGGAACCAATACAGACGCGATTATTGCAACCAGCAACACGCCAGCAAGAAGCAAAATGCTATTGCGGATAGGAAAGCTTGTGCCACGTATGGGGTCGTGGTTTAGCCTGGTCATTACTATTTGAGCGAAATTCTTGGAAGGCTGCTCCAATCGGTTTGCGCGCAATAGCAAGTGAGTTGATCGCAACTGATCAAGACGTTTCCTTAAGATCTCAGATTGTTCAAGATCTTTTTCAAGGTTCTGTTTTTCAGACAGGCTGAGCGTTCCGTCGATATAATGGAGCAACAAATCGTCTGATTCTGGAGTCACTTTATCCATACGATTACAAAGTTAATGCTTCCTGGTTAAGAATGTTGGTTAATTCGTCAGCCAGCCGCTGCCTTGCGCGGTGAATACGTACTTTGGCAGTATTAGCCTGCATGCCGGTAATAGCCGGCGATCTCTTCCAATGAAAATTCTTCTAGATAGAATAATGTCAATGCCGTTCGGTCTGCTTCATTAAGTCGTGCCATAGCTGCATTTAAATATTTTCGTTTGTCAGTTTTTTCCAACAAACCGTCACCTTCTTGTTGGTACTCGATCACTGTGCTTTCAAGACTTTGAAATTGATATCTGGTCTTCCTTTTATAACTAATGGCTGTATTAAATACGATCCGGTACAGCCATGTTGAAAATTTAGAATCGCGATTAAATCCTGCCAGGTGATTGTAGGCTTTGATGAATGCATCCTGAGCTGCTTCCTCCGCGTCGGGTCTGTTTTGAAGGATCCTGAGCGCAATAGTGTATGCATAACTCTTGTATTTATTCACCAATTCAGCATAAGCCGACTGTTCGCCGGCAAGGATCTTGTCGAGAATAGAATGATCCGGATCGTTGGTCATGTCAAATCTTTGACGCTTTGCTGATGAATGAAGTTACAGGGAAAATCCTGAAATCGCCGCCGACGTAATAACCCCGAACTTAATAATTTCGGAGGGCACCTGTAACCGCCTGTTAATTACGTGCGTCATAAGGCCAAAATCACTTAAAAATCAGAATACTATGGATGTAGCAGCACTCGGGGTTATGGTCCCCATTGTTTTGTTTATCTGCGCGGCAATCGTTTGGATATACCTAAGGAAGTTTGAAAACCAGGAACGAATGGCAATGATTGAAAAAGGAATCGATCCAAAGTCATTTCGCCTAAACCGCACGCGCGATACTTCTGGAGCACTTCGCGCTTCTCTTTTGCTTATTGGCGCGGGTGCTGGCCTATTGATGGGCTATTTCCTTGATAGTACATTCTACATGGAAGAGGTCGCTTACTTTTCGATGTTATTTATTTTCGGAGGATTGGGGTTAGGTGCATCATATCTCATCGAAGAGAAAAAAATTAAGGACGAAAACACGAATTAAATAGTAATATTTTCGGACGCATAATCGTTGTGCCAAAATTTTTGTGGTATTCTCTCATCAGCCTTAGGCTTGCGGTGTAGAATATTTGTCTCATCTTGTAGAATCACTCTACGAGTAAGATTGCAACGTTACCGCTACTGGTAATTCTAAAGCGATTGATAGACAGTAAGTTATTATTAGTTGCCCTGCTGGCATACAATTCGTGTGCTGGGTCAGGAAACTATGTAAAACTTAAATCACAAAAACTATGAAAAAGTTAATGTTTGCCCTTATCGCTTTGTTGGGAAGTGTTGCATTTGTGAGTGCTAACGTAATCACATATAGCGTAAATCAGACACCTGCAGGTCAGCAGGATGAAAAAGTGAAAATCAAGCCAGAAGAACTGCCTGAGGCTGTTAAAAAGGCCCTTGAAATGCAGGATTACAGAGGATGGCTTGTTGATGCAGCATACAAGGATGCAAAAACGGAAACTTATGAAGTTCACCTGAAGAACGGTGCTGAAACTAAGATCGTTAAGTTCAACAAAGACGGTAAGAAGGTTGAATAATCACTTTAGCTGATTTCAAATCGTCACAAAAAAGAAAGCTGGAATATGTTCCAGCTTTCTTTTATTTTAAGGCACTTATGTCCACGATCTTAGTTATTGAAGACGATTTGACGTTTTCGCGTATTCTGGAAGGTTTTCTTAGCAAACAGGGATTCAAAGTCAGGGTCGCTCACCGAGGAGCAGAAGGCCTGCAGTTGTTTCAAACCAAGGCATTTGATTTGGTACTCCTGGATTACCGGTTGCCCGATGTCACAGGAATGGACGTCCTTGTAGACATTAAGAAAACATCGCCCGCTACCCAAGTCATAATCATGACCAGCTTTTCAGATATCCGCACCGCGGTGAAGGCGATGCAGGTAGGCGCGTTTGAATATATCACGAAACCAGTGAATCCTGACGAACTCCTGATGATTGTCCAGCAGGCACTGAAAAAAGGGCAGAACAATACCACCTGTTCCAAAGGTAAGCTTGAAAAAATTCGTGGAGGGTAGCAGCGCCTGCGGCTAACCAGCTTTATAAGTACGTGCGGCTGGTCGCTCCGACGGATATGTCGGTCATCATCGAAGGCGAAAGTGGGACAGGGAAAGAAAATGTTGCGCAAACCATTCACTCTTTAAGCCCCAGGGCAAAAGCAAAATTTGTTGCAGTTGATTGCGGCGCCCTTTCGATGGAATTGGCCGCCAGCGAATTGTTTGGTCACGTTAGGGGCGCGTTCACTGGCGCTGTTCAGGACAAGCTCGGACAATTCGAGGATGCTCACAAAGGAACACTCTTTCTCGATGAAGTGGGTAATCTCTCATACGAGATCCAGGTAAAACTATTAAGAGCAATACAAGAACGAATTATTCAACCAGTTGGAAGTAACAAAGAGATCAAGATCGATGTGCGAATAATAACAGCTACGAACGACGATCTTTTTGAAGGTGTGAAAAAAGGAAATTTCAGGGAAGACCTATACCACCGGCTGAATGAATTCAAGCTGAAAGTTCCACCCGTCAGAGAACGTTATGACGACCTGGCGGAATTTATGAGCTTCTTCAAAGAATTGGCCAACATGGAACTCGAACGCTCCGTTGATGGATTTGACAAGGAGGTTGTCGACATTTTTAATGCATATGACTGGCCAGGAAATCTTCGCGAAATGAAAAATGTGATCAAACGCGCCGTATTGCTCACGCATGAAGGTAATATCACAGTTCATGCGTTACCCGTTGAGATGCTTGAGGCAATAAGGAATCCAGCCAGCAAGACAAACTCGGCTTCATCACCTGTATACGACCTGAAAGCGTTGCAGGAATCCCAGGAGAAAGAAATGATCTTAAAAACTCTTAAGGAAGTCCGCTATAATAAATCCAAGGCGGCGAGAATACTAAATATCGATCGCAAGACGCTTTACTTAAAAATCGAAAAGTACGGGATCGAATAGAAATTAAAGATTATCGGATTGCGCAAATGCATGATTCTTTACTGCATTCAATGCTTTTTCCATTGCGCTCGTTGCTTGATTTATCGGCTGGATCAATGTTGTAAGTTCAACCCCATCGATTAGGTTGACTTCTATTTCCTTTAAGCGTTGATGATAGACTTGCCATCCCCATTTGTCCGGTTCTGCCGGCGAGTTTGTGAACTACTTCGCGCACAGTTATAGCGTTCAATCCGCTCAGGCTTTCATTAAGGTTGCTTATGTCGTTCTCTGTTTCTTCGATGAACTGATTGATGATCGATTGGAAAAGTGCATCATCTCCCAAGGTCATTGAGCGTAACATTGAAAGATCAACTTCACCGACTTCTTCACTCTTGCCATTCCCGGTGTGAATAATGTTGAACAATCTTAACAGCTCCTGTTCGCGGAATGGTTTGGATAGATACTGCATCAAATCCTTCGTCTAACAATTCCTGTCTTTCCTGCGGCAACACGTGAGCGGTAAGCGCCACGAATTTTATTTCTGAATCATATTTTTTATGAAGCTCGTGGCATAATTCGATTCCATTGATCTCAGGCATGCGGATATCCATGAGGATATGCGTAACATCAGGATCAGGTTTTTCATCCAGTAATCTGGTGGCGGCATTGAACGTAATGTAGGAAATGCCATTTTTTGCCAGGATCAGTCCGCACAAACGTAAGATCATAATATCATCATCCACAACGATCACTTTTCCTTTGAATGATTTATCATTCGTTTTCGAGCGTGGACGGCTCAACCGCAGCAACAATTTCAGCTTTGTCAAATGCCAGTGAAACCTTAAATGTGGATCCATGTCCTGGCACGCTGGAAACATCAAGTGCGCCTCCCTGCGCCTCGATAAGAGATTTTGCAATGGTGAGACCTAATCCCGTACCACCATAATTGCGTGTAATCAATGCGTTGGCCTGCTCGAATTGATTAAATATTTTGGAAAGATCCTCCCTGCGTATTCCAATGCCGGTGTCTGAGATCTCAAAATAACATTGAACCTTTTCTCTTTCCTCCCTTGTCTTCAAACCAAGTTTAACGTATCCCTTGGACGTAAATTTGATCGCATTGCCTAACAGGTTGTAAAGTACCTGTCGAAGTCTGAACGCATCACCTCTTACATGATGATCCTTTGCCTCTTCAACATCCAGTAATAACGTAAGTCCCTTTTTCCCGGCCTGGATCCGCAACGCCGATTCAACTTCTTTAACTACCTCCATGAGTTGGAAATTTTCGCTGCTCAAGACAAAACTTCCGCTGGAGATACGGCTGTAATCCAATACCTCATCGACAATATGCAGGAGATGTTCGGATGAACTGTTGATCGCCTCAACAGCATCTTTATCCTTTCCACCGTTTTGTTTCAGTTGCTCGGAAAAACCGATGATAGATTGAAGCGGAGTCCGGATTTCGTGACTCATGTTTGCCAGAAAACGTTGCTTGATCTTGCTTAGCTCTTCTGCTTCGTCTTTCGCCTTCTCAAGTTGTGCTTTGTAGTAGTTGCTTCGGGTGATGTCGACCCATATGAGATAAACAAGAAAAGCTGCACATGATGAAAAACACTATCAACAGTATGCTTATACGCAGCATGCTTTCGTTTACCAGTGAGACTGCATGATCATTGTTTTTATTCATCTTGGCCAACTCTTCATCCTCAACTTCATGCAACACACCCAGCAGCTGGCTGACAAGAATACTATTTGCATGAATAAGCTCAAGTTCTTCATCAAGCAATCGTTGACTCTCCCTTCGCTGATCAGTTTCCAGATCGATCAATAATACGCTCCACCTCTTCAAGGGCCTGGTTTTGCTTCGCGACAGCAAGTGTATCAACCACTACGCTAAGCTCCTCCTCCACTTTAATATGGGTAGTCTGAGGCTCAACCTTTTTCTTTCTGCTAAAGAACTTCGATAAGCCTGAACGTTTCTTTTGATCGGGTACTGAGTCTTTGGTGTACGTTGTCGTTGTTTTCTTCTCTGTAGTAATCACGCTGGTATCATAAACAACACGCTCATTGACGAGCATACGGGTGATGCTATCCAGCCGTGTATTGAGGGTTTTGTTTTCGATCGCCTCAGATTTCAGTTTTAGATAGGAAGAAAAGAGACGGTTTCTATTCTGCAGAATTTCTCTTATTTCGAGTAATCGCGCATCCTGCGCAGTGTCCCAGTTCAACAAGCGGAGAGAGTCTACCTTATCAACTAAAGTCTTGGATTGATTAAAAAAATTCTTGTGAAGGCCCCTTGGGTTTTTTAGCGCTTCCGCCCGTTGTTCCTGGTCGATCGCAATTATTTCCTGAAATATTGTCTTCAATGCATTCAGTTCCTTGTTGGGGGCTGAAAGCTGATCTACTGTTCCCATCATTTCCCGAAAACCAAACTGCGTGATGGCCAGGGCAAGAAGAATGGCAATAAAGACCAACAGGAATCCTGCGATCACCTTACTTTTAACGGATGTCGAATACAATTTCTCCTTCAGGTGCTTCATATCCTCTTCCGAAAGAATGCCCGTGTTAACCTGTACTTACTAACGGATTACATCACCGTATAATTCCTACAATGAACCGGTAAATTTTCTAAAGGTAAAGCAAAAATCGCCTTTTAACCATATACCCATTTTACCAGGGTCAATGAGGCAACCAGTATGATCAGGATGGAGACAATATCAAGCAGAATTCCCGCCCTTACCATATCCTTCATGCGGATGTAGCCGCTCGAAAATACTATTGCATTCGGGGGTGTCGCGATAGGAAACATAAAGCCAATGCTTGCACCCAGGGTCACAGGCATAGCAAGAAGAACCGGGTTGACATTCATACCATCTGCTATTCCAAAAATTACCGGCACAAAAATCTGAACGAGGGCAACGTTGCTCATGAATTCAGATAAGATCACGGTGGCAACGATTAAGCCGAAGATCAGCCAGGCATTGAACGTGCTTTTATCTGCCAACGCTTGTCCTACTAGCTGGATGATGCCTGTGTTTTCAAGTCCATCAGCCAGGCACAGGCCACCGCCGAATAGAAACAGGATTCCCCACTGGAGGTTCATCGTATCTTTCCAGTCCAGCAAAAAAACGTGCTTCTTGAAATTGGAGGGAACAACAAACATCAATAAGCCACCGGTCATAGCAATGTTCGTATCGTTAAGCAACTCCTTCTTAAAGACATAAGTGTTAAACAACTGCTGGAAGATCCAGAAGAAAGAAGTCAGTGCAAAAATGACGAGCACTCTTTTTTCTTCCTTTGATATCGATCCCAGCTCAAGAAGTTTTCTATTGATAAGTTCGTCCGTTCCTTTGACATTCTTGAGGTTGTTCGGAAAAAGTATCCTTGTAATTATAAGGTACGTGCTTAGTAGCAACAGTATCGCTACTGGTACGCCAACGATCATCCATTTTCCGAAGTCAAGCTTCTGATGATAGAATTCATCCAAAAGCCCGGCAAAGACGACGTTTGGAGGCGTACCGATTATGGTTGCAAGGCCACCGAGCGTTGCGGCGTATCCGACCATTAGCAATAATCCCATCGCGAAATTTCTTTCTTGCTTTGGCAGCTCATGCGGTTTCATATCTTCTTTGCTCTTAAGAAGATTGATAACAGACAAAGCGATTGGGAGCATCATCATTGCCGTTGCTGTGTTGCTGATCCACATGCTTATGAATCCAGTTGAGATCATAAAGCCTAGTATGATACCGTTTCCAGATGTGCCTGTGATACGGATAAGATTAAGTGCGATACGTTCATGCAGCCGGTGTTTTTCCAGGGCCAACGCAATAATGAACCCTCCAAGAAACAGGAAGATTATCGGGTTCGCATAGGGCGCAGCAGCATTCTTCATCGACATAACTCCAAGCGCAGGGAACGACACCAACGGTAGCAAGGCCGTTACCGGGATGGGTACTGCTTCCGATATCCACCATACTATCATCCAGGCGCCAAGGGCCAATACCTTGTTTGCACCCGGAGAAATGAAGTCACCAGGTAATGTCAGCAGCAGAATTACAAAAAGAAGGGGACCGAGGATAAATCCGATTAGACGTCCTGAAAATAGATCTTTATTCACACAGAAGGTATTTCGCAGTGTTTCAAAACTAAGTTATTTGATGGCATGTTCAAAGACTTGGAATCCATGGCTACCTAGCTACCTAGGTACCTGGTTAGTAGCATTGATTAAAGTTCGAATAATTTCCTCCCACGCTATTAATTTCGTTAGTGTACCAGTGCTACCCAGGTATCCAACATCTAGGTAGCTGGGAATCTAAGTGGTATTGATTAAAAGTTCAGATTCTTACAATAATATCCGCTTTGGTCCGACTATCAGATCACAAGCGAATTGAAGGCAATGGACATGGCCATGCAAATAAAAGAACAGACGTTTCTGAGGGAGAAAGACAGGTTGTTGGGTTTTATCCGCAACCGCGTCTCTTCGCTCGAAGAAGCAGAGGATATTCTTCAGGACGTATTCTATCAGTTTGTTGCCGGTTATGACACGATTGAATCTCTCGACAGGGTCACGTCATGGCTATTTTCTGTTGCCAGGAACAAGATAATTGACCGGTACAGGCGTGATGCCTCGCGTCCCAAGAGGACGGACCTCGGCATTCAGACGGGCACCGATGATGATGCACCGCTCACGCTGCAGGACATCCTGCCAGACCTGGGCAATACCCCTGAAGACTCGTACCTGCGGGATGTGATATGGGAGGCCATAATGGAAGCGGTGGATGAACTTCCTGCAGAACAGCGTCAGATCTTCATCCTAAACGAAATTCAGGAGCGCAGCTTCCGGGAGATTTCTGAAGAAACCGGTGTATCCATCAATACATTGCTTTCGAGAAAACGATACGCAATCCTCTCGCTGAGAAAGAAATTACAAAGGTTATATAATGACATTTAAATATCGTAAGCTATGAACAAGGGTATGAGAATATTAGCGTGGACGGCAATGGGAATACTTGCCGTATCAGTCTTCGGATTGGTCACCATGCTGCTTTGGAACTGGCTTGTACCAGTCTTGTTTAATGGCCCTATTATCGGCTTTTGGCAGGCATTAGGCCTACTAGTACTGTCAAAATTGCTTTTCTGGGGTGGTGGAGGCAAAGGTCACAACTGGCGTTCCCATAGCTATCAAAATCACTGGAAGAATAAGTTCTATAATAAGTTCTCATCCATGACTCCTGAAGAACGAGAGGCTTTGAAGCAAAAGATGAAGGAAAAATGGTGTCATTGGGAAGAGAGCAGCTCGCCTAAAGATTCATCCACTTCAAACGATTGAACTCACGGTTCGTCAAAAAATCACTTAAAAAGTGACAAAAAACCTGAACGATGATGTGATTTATTCGTTCAAGGAAACTGTGGAAACTTTTGTAATGTAGAAAGTTTCCTTAGTTTTGCCGCCCTATGGAAGAAACCGAAGTAAAACAGAAGATCCTCAAGGTTGCCGAAAATCTATTCATGAAATATGGTGTACGCAGCATATCAATGGATGACATCGCGAGGCACTTGTCGGTATCGAAGAAAACACTGTATCAACATTTTGCTGATAAGGAAGACATCGTCACGATGACGTGTCAGGCACATATCGAGGAAATGTCCAGGGAATTCGAAGAAATACAAAATAGCGCGAAAAATGCTATCGATGAGCTGGCCAAAATCTCTATATGCCTGAAGCAGAGTTCCGAAGAAATGAATCCTTCGTTATTGTTTGATCTCCAAAAGTATCACCCCAGAGCGTGGTCCGTTTGGTTAAATCACAAGAACAAATTCATTCGTGAATCGGTGATACGGAACCTGAAACAAGGAATTGAAGAAGGTTACTTCAGAGCAGAAATTGACAAGGAGGTCATTGCAACTATCCGGCTTGAAATGGTACAGCTACCTTTTGACGACCGGGTTTTTCCGCCTTCTCAGTTCAAATTATCAGAAGTACAAATGCAGATCTTCGACCACTTTGTCTATGGAATAACGACAGAGAAAGGCAGAAAGCTGTATCAAAAATATAAAGAAACCCTAGTTGAACTCTCAAACCTTTAACCATGAAACGAATAATACATACCCTTTTGATTGGCATAGCTCTTCCGTTGGGAGCCAATGCTCAAACTGCGTCTCCATCGGCTTTTACGCTTGATGATTGCATCAAGTTCGCGTTGGAGAATACTATCGACGTGAAGAATGCAAGAGTAGATGAACAAATCGCGCAGGCCAAGGTTAGAGAAATAACTGGCATCGGGTTGCCACAAATTGATGGTACCGTCGCCGTACAGCATAATCAAAAACTACCGCGGTTCTTTGCCCAGTACCAGGTCGCCCAGGGATTTGGCGGTGAGGATGAAAATGGAAATCCGAGACATTGACCTTACCGGGTGTAGAGCCGACAGACGTCGTGGCATCTCAGAACTTCTTTCAGCTTCCAAGCAACGGTAACGCTGGATTAACGATAAATCAGCTCCTTTTTAACACGACATATCTCGTTGGATTGAAGGCTGCCGGAACATATAAAGAACTTGCGCAGAAAAACGCTGAACAAACCCAGATCCAGGTGATTGAGGGCGTAACGAAGGCATATTATGCTGTTTTAGTGAACAATGAAAGAATCGCCTTGTTTGACGGCAACATTGCGCGTGTTGATTCATTATTGCGTACAACGACTGCACTAAATCAAAATGGATTTGCTGAAGCAATAGATGTCGACAGAACTCAAGTGACCCTCAATAATCTGAAATCTGAAAGACTTAAAGTTTCTCAATCTTCAGAATCTCAGTCTTGGTCTGCTCAAATTTCAGATGAACTATCCGATGGATAAAGACCTCAACGTGGCCGGAAGCCTGTCTGACCTGAAAGTAAATGAAAACCTATTCAATGAATACGAGGAAGGTTGGGACTATAAGAACAGGATCGAGTACAAGATACTTGATACACAACGCAGACTTCAGGAGCTTGACATCAAGAACCAGCAGTCTCGTTCATATCCAAGCCTGGTGGGTTTTGCAAACCTGGGTTATTCTACTCAGTCAACCGATATTGGCGGCGTCTTTAAAACAAATACCAAGCATTAGTGACAATGGAATAATCGGGCCCGACAAGTGGTATTCGTATTCCACATTTGGCGTATCTCTTCGTGTTCCAATCTTTAGCGGACTGCAACGCACTTATCAAACACAGCAGGCAAAGTTAACTCTGCTAAAGATCGAGAATAGCTTTACGTCATTGAGACAGGGAATTGATCTAAGCATTCAACAGAATACTATTGTTTATAAGAACGCTCTCGAAACATTCAGATCTCAAAGAGAAAATATGGAGCTCGCAGATCGAGTGGCTCGTGTGACAAAAATCAAGTATGAGCAGGGGGTTGGTTCAAACATCGAAGTTACCGATGCCGAGTCAAGTCTGAGAGAATCACAGGTAAACTACTACAATGCATTGTTCGATGCTATCCTGGCAAAAATTGACCTTGACAGAGCATATGCGAAAATTGACCCCACACAGTACGTAACACCAACAACCAAGTAAACTAACCATGAAAAATTCCTTCAATATGAAATCTAAATATATACACCCGTTTGTCAGTATTGACCCTCGCTGTGTTGTGATGGCTTGTAGCGCAACTACACCGGATGACGACAAACAGTCTCGTCTTCAAAAATTGAAGGAGGAGCAAGCCAGCTTGTCGAAAGAGATTAAGAAGCTTGAGGATGAAATTGCAAAAGCTAATCCTGATTCTGTTAAAGTAAGGGCTAAAGAAATTGCCGTGATCGATCTTGCACCGAGAAGCTTCGATTACTCTATTCAGACACAAGGTGCGTGGAAGCAGAAGATAATATTATGCTAAGTGCAAAGTCCATGGGAGTTGTTACTGCGGTACATGTTACCGAAGGACAACAGGTATCAAAAGGCCAGGCTTTGGTGCAGTTGGACAATGCCGTCATCAAGCGGAACATCGAGGCGATGAAAGCTCAGTTAGAGATGGCAACTGCTGTGTATAATCGACAGAAAAATCTTTGGGATCAGAAAATAGGAACTGAGGTTCAATACCTTCAGGCGAAGACCAACAAAGAAAATCTTGAAAGACAAGTCGAGTCAATGAAAGAGCAAAGAGATATGTCCACGATCACCTCACCAATCAACGGGACAGTAGACGAATTGATAGCAAAGGTCGGTGAGAATTTATCACCAGGAATGCCGGCTGCGAGAGTAATAAATTCCTCCAACCTGAAACTGAAGGCAAATGTGTCGGAGGCTTATGTTACCAATATTAAAAAGGGGAACAAAGTATTGATAACCATTCCTGAGCTGAAAAAAGAGTTGACGGCCCAGGTATCGTTTGTGGGAAAGAATATTGATCCACTTTCACGTACGTTCGCCGTAGAAATCAAGCTTCCGTCGTTGGCAGATCTTCGTCCGAATATGACGGGCCTTGTGAAAGTTATTTTTCATAACGAACCTTCGACGATAGTGGTACCAATAAATGTGGTTCAAGATATCAACAAAGAAAAAGTTGTTTATATCGCCGAACTGAGCGGCAAGCAAATGGTAGCGAGGAAGAAAGTCGTTACAGTAGATGCAGTCTACGATAACCTCGCCCAGGTTCAAGGTTTAAAAACCGGTGATAAAGTGATTACCTCGGGGTACCAGGGATTAAACGATGGCCAGGCCGTTAAGCTTTAATTCCTGATTTCGACTTATTTACCCTTAACGTGTAAAAACTATGCAAGACACCAATAAAGAATTTAGACCCACCAGCTGGTCGATCGATAATAAAGTTGTGATCTATGTAGCCACAGCTATTATCTGTATCGCAGGCATGATGACCTATAGTAGCCTTTCGAAAGAGAATTTCCCCGAAGTAGTATTTCCGCAGATCTATGTGGCGACAATATATCCCGGGGCTCCCGAAGACGTCGAGAACCTGATCTCAAAGCAGATTGAAAAGCAGGTAAAATCCATTGCCGGTGTTAAAAAGATTACCAGCAATTCATTGCAGAACTTTTCCAATGTTATTATTGAATTCGAGACCGATGTGGAGGTCAAGGAGGCAAAGCGCGAAGTGCAGGAAGCGGTTGACAAAGCAAAGAATGATCTTCCCTCTGACCTAAGAGATGATCCTATTGTGCAGGATATTGACATTTCAGAGGTTCCGATCATGTTCGTCAACCTGTCTGGAGACTATGATCTTCAGACGATCAAAAAATATGCGGAACAGATGCAAGACCGGATTGAAACTCTCAAGGAGATCCGAAGAGTTGACATTGTAGGGGCATTGGACCGAGAGATTCAAGTAAACGTGGATCTATTTAAGTCAGCGCAGGCAGGTATCAGTATGGATGATATCGCAAGCGCTATACGGTTCGAGAACGTGCTTATTGCCGGTGGTCAGCTTTCGGTGGATGGAATGAAGCGTTCGATGAGTGTAAACGGCGAGTTTACCTCGGCTGAGCAAATGGCCAATATTGTCGTGGGTTCAATCAAAGGTGGCAAGGTTTATTTGAAAGATGTGGCCGATGTACTTGATACGCACAAGGAGCAGGAAAGCTTTGCGCGCCTGGATGAGAAGAACGTGGTGACACTGAATGTGGTTAAGCGGGGAGGAGAGAACCTGGTCATTGCATCCGATCAGATCAATGAGATTGTTTCAGAATTTGAAAAGACTGTACTGCCCAAAGGTTTAACGGTTACGATCACGGCTGATCAATCAGACAATACCCGGGTAACACTGCACGACCTGATCAACACGATTATCATCGGGTTTGTCCTTGTTACGATTATCCTTATGTTTTTTATGGGAGCAACGAACGCGATCTTCGTGGGTCTATCGGTGCCTATATCAAGTCTCATCGCATTTTTATTCTTCCCATTAATGGGTTTCACACTCAACCTCATGACGTTGTTTTCCTTCTTACTGGCGTTGGGTATTGTTGTGGATGATGCGATTGTTGTGATTGAGAATACACACCGTGTTTTTGATAATGGCAAGGTGCCTATCCGCAAAGCAGCAAAGCTTGCAGCGGGCGAAGTATTCCTTCCCGTATTATCGGGCACGCTGGTAGTGCTTGCTCCGTTTGTTCCGCTGGCGTTCTGGCCTGGCGTTATTGGAAGTTTCATGGTGTATTTGCCGGTTACCCTTATCGTTGCGTTACTGGCATCGCTGGTAGTTGCATATATAATGAATCCCGTGTTTGCCGCTGACTTTATGAAAGTCCATGATCATCACAGCAAGCCGGGGATAACAAAAGGATACAAAATAGCAGCCGTCATATTTTTTGCTATTGGCTTGTTGTTCTATATAACAGGTTCTATTGGGCTTGGCAATTTCACGATATTCATGTTTGGCATTTATTCGCTTCATCGCTTTGTACTGGAAAAAGTGATTTCAAATTTCCAGACGAAGGCATGGCCTTCTGTGCAGACGGGTTATAAAAAAATGATTGCCTGGTGCCTTGAAGGAAGGGTAAAACCTTTTATGGTTGTAGCCGGGGTGATTGTTCTTTTCGTCTTTTCTATTGTTTTCACTGCTATCCGGAAACCTCCCGTTGTATTCTTCCCGGAGGGAGATCCTAACTTTGTCTATGCATATATCCGGATGCCGATAGGAACTGACCAGCGCGTAACTGATTCTATTACGAATATTGTGGAAGACAGAGTGATTAAGGTAATTGGAACAGATACTGCAATGGTTGAGTCGGTTATTTCGAATGTCGCGATCGGGGCAGCTGAAGATCCATTTGGAGGAGCTCAGAACCAACCTCACCTCGGGAAAGTTTCGATAGCGTTTGTCCCTTTCGCAGAGCGAAACGGAAGGTCTTCCAAGGAATTTTTAAGTACGGTTCGCGAAGCCGTAAAAGGAATAAAAGGTGCTGAGGTTTCTGTGGGACAGGAGCAAGGTGGTCCTCCTACAGGAAAACCTATTAACATCGAAATAGCTGCTGATGACTTTGATGCGTTGGTTGCAACGGCAGATCGGGCAAAGCGCTATCTCGATTCGCTGCAGGTACCTGGGGTTGAAGAATTAAAATCTGATTTTCAAAGCGATAAACCTGAGATCATCATCAATATCGATCGCGAAAAAGCAAACCGCGAAGGGATTTCTACAGGTCAAATTGGAAGTATTCTCAATACCGCGATATACGGAGACGAAATATCCAGGTTCCGCGATGTCAATGATGACTATCCTATTGAGTTGAGGATTAAGGAAAGTCAGCGCAATGATATCAATACGCTGATGAATCTTCCGATCACGTTCAGGGATATGGCGATGGGAGGAGCAGTGCGGCAGGTCCCTCTTTCTTCATTTGCAAAGATTGACTATTCCAACAGCTTCGCGGGTATTAAAAGGATCGATCAAAAGCGCGTTATCTCATTATCGTCAAATGTATTGACCGATTTTAATCCCAATGCGGTGGTGGCTGAGGTGCAGGGCCATCTGAATGACATTAGCGTTCCGGATGGCGTTACTATTAAGATGACCGGTGAACAGGAAGATCAGGCAGAGACGTCGGCATTCCTGGGCAGAGCGGGTTTGCTCGCCATTGGATTGATGTTTATGATCCTCGTGATCCAGTTCAACTCTATCAGCAGGCCACTTATTATACTTTCTGAGATCGTGTTTAGCGTGATTGGTGTACTGATAGGTTTCTCGCTGTTTAAAATGGAGATATCAATAGTAATGTCAGGCGTTGGTATAATGGCACTTGCGGGAATCGTGGTGAGAAACGGTATTCTTCTTGTTGAATTTACCGACCTGTTAATATCACAGGGTGTCGAGCTAAGGGAAGCTATTGTCGAAGCCTCCAAGACCCGGATGACTCCGGTGTTGTTAACAGCGATGGCTGCTACTTTGGGACTTGTTCCGCTGGCCGTGGGCTTTAACATAGATTTTGTGACCTTGTTTACAGAATTTAATCCGCACATCTACTTCGGCGGAGATAATGCGGCCTTCTGGGCTCCATTGTCCTGGACGATGATTTTTGGTTTGATATTCGGAACGTTCCTTACACTTTTCCTGGTCCCTGTGATGTATCTGCTTTCAGTAAAACTAAAAGCACGGTTGATGGCCTGGATTTTTGGAACGCCCCGCGAAGAAACAAAAAGCACGGTTACTTCGATATAAAATTGGTTTTGAACGAACGACCTCGAATTGGTGTTGCCGTTTAGAATAAATATTCTGAAAAGTCGTCTTACACGTAGGACGACTTTTTCCTTTCTTTATGCAGCGAAGAGTTATGACAATATTGACATTTGCGATTATCTTTTTGATAATTGATTATTATGTTTTCCAGGGAGTCATTGTCGTTAGCCGCAATTGGGGGCAGACATGGAAAAACATTGCCAGGTATGGATTCTGGATCCCGACGATTCTAAGTATCGCAGCATTGCTTTGGTGGGCTTTTGCAGATCCTTATAAATACAGCCATAATTTTCGCGCATGGATAATTACAGGACTGGTTGCGACCTATTTCTCGAAGACGTTTGCCGTTCTTTTTCTCTTTGTGGATGATTTACAGAGGGGAGTAAGAATGCTCGCTAACTTTTTTAACAGGGGCTCTAAGTGATTTGCCAGGCGTTGCGATTCCACGTTCCGAATTTCTTGCAAAGACCGCTCTCCTTGCGGCAAGTGTTCCTTTTGGTGCCATGACATATGGAATTATCTCTGGCGCGCATGATTATCGAGTAAGACGCTCAACAATTAAGTTACCGAACCTTCCAAAAGAATTTGACGGAATAAAGATTGCCCAGTTATCAGATATTCACACCGGAAGTTTTTTCAATAAAACTGCCGTGAAAGGTGGCGTTGAAATGTTAATGAAAGAAAAACCCGATGTTATATTTTTCACTGGCGACCTTGTGAATAATGAAAGTTCCGAAGTGAAGAATTACGTCGACGTATTTGACAAGCTAAAAGCTCCACACGGTGTATTCTCAGTGACGGGTAACCACGATTATGGAGATTATCAGAGCTGGTCAAGTCAGGAAGCCAAGCAGGAAAACTTCAAAGGCCTGATTGAGGCCCATCGCATGATGGGGTTTGACCTCTTAATGAATGAGCATCGCTTTATAAACATCAATGGCGAAAAGATCGCAATAATCGGCAACGAGAACTGGGGTGGGGGAAGGTTTGCTAAGTATGGCAGGCTTGACAAGGCTTATGCGGGTACTGAAGAAGCGCCAGTCAAAATTTTGCTCTCGCACGATCCCAGTCATTGGGATGCCCAGGTTCGACCTCTTTACCCCGATATCGACCTGATGCTGTCCGGACATACACATGGCTTTCAATTCGGAGTAGAGATCGGAAACTTCAAATGGAGCCCATCACAATATGCATATAAGCAGTGGGCCGGTCTACATCAGGAAGGATCTCAGTATTTATACGTTAACCGCGGATACGGATACCTGGGATACCCTGGACGCATCGGTATGCCACCAGAGATAACGATCATCGAATTAAAGCGTGCTTAAGATTTTTAATTCAGGCCTCTAAGCTCTTCAACCAGCAACATTTCTTCTTTAAGTTTTTTGTAAAGCCGGTCGTAAAGTTGAAATGTCTTCTGATAGACACCATGATTTTTCATGTCTGGTGCAATAGGTGCCGACGACAACGGTGCAAGCTCCCCGTATTCTTTTATGAGATTTAACTTCTTCAGCGCGAGATATGCCGCTCCTAAGGCTGAAGCGTCTTCGGAGTTTAACAGGTAGAATTCTTTGCCAAAAATATCAGCAAGGATTTGTATCCAGGCGCGCGTATGTGTGAAGCCACCACTTGCGTGAATCTTCTGTATTGACAAGCCGCTTTCTTCCATAGCTTGGGCGATGCTATACAGGGCCATTGATATCCCTTCAATGACAGCCCGGGTAAAATGTGCCTGAGTATGGTAATTTCTGATACCGAAGAATACTCCGCTTGAATCGCTATTCCATATAGGAGCGCGTTCACCAAGCAGATAAGGAAGAAAGATAAGTCCCTCGGACCCCGCGTTTATTTTGTCTAGTTCACCCAGAACGGAAGAATATCGATCAGGGGAATCAAGTTTTTGTTTAAGGAAGCTTTCGATATACCATTTTAATGCCACACCTCCATTGTTGATAGGGCCGCCGGAAATATACAGGTTGGGAAAAAGGCAATAGTTAAAAGTCATTGCTTTGTGATTGTGGGTGGGCTTACCGTTGGCTACCCTGATTGCTCCACTCGTGCCGATTGTAAGGGCTGCAACGCCTGGCTCGATAGCGCAACTTCCAATGTTTGCCATACATCCATCGCTGCCTCCGATAATAAAGGGGATGTCAGTTGATGCATTAAGTATACCGTCTTTAATCCCTTGCCTGATGTGATCAACAGGTACAGGGTTCCCAAGCATATTGTCACCGATGGCACACAGCTTGAGAGATATTGGATTCCAGGTGAGTTTCTCGATATCAAAAAGGCCCGTAGCCGACGCAATAGAGTGATCTACCTCATACACGCCAAAGAGGTTGAACCATATATACTCTTTGATCGAAATAAACTTATGTACCTGCTTAAATAATTCGTTCTTATTTTCCCTTAGCCAAATGATTTTGCAGATAGGAGCCATCGCGTGAATTGGTGTTCCGCTCTTTTCGTAGATCGTGTCGCCTTCACCTGAATCCTTGATTTGTTTTGCGATTAAAGAACTCCTGTTATCAGCCCACGTGATCATATTCATTAGCGGACTTCCATTTTTATCTACAGGGATAAGACTATGCATTGCACTACTTAATGCAATTGCCGCTGGTTCCGACTTCAACGCGGCCACTGTCCGTTGAATACATTTAATAAACGCCTGCCAGATCAATTCAGGCGCTTGTTCGCTATAGGTTGGCTCAGGATTGAGTGTGGGATAGGAAACCTGTTCTGTATGAACAGCATCACCGGATGTGTTAACTGCAACGGCTTTCGTGCTGCCAGTACCGATGTCAATCCCTATTATATACTTCATTCGTTCGATTGGAGTGTTAAGATATATAATAAAAACAAAAAGGGCACCTGTTTTCAGATGCCCTTCGGTTTAGGTTAGGTAGAGGTATTATTAATGAGCTGCCTCCATCTCTCTTCTGCGTTTTGCGTCAATGGAAAATTTTCCCGCGCCAAACACCATAAAGACGACCAAGCCAACTAAGACGACGATCGAAGCCCAAAGCTCCATATGCTGTCCAACGGAAAGGAATCCTTTGGGATAGTTAACCATAAAGACGGCACCAACGAGAATGGGTAATTGTAATGCACAAATAATTCTTGTAAAGAGCTCCGAATGCAATCAGGGGACCGCCAAGAATGTGCACAAAGACAACATAATGTGCAACCGTCATTCCGGCAAAATAAAAATTAATCCCGGCGGTAGTCATTTCAAATTCATCCATGGTAGTTACAAAGTAGAGTCCTTTGTAAGTAAGGAAGCATCCTAGGGCGATCCTGAAAATGTCAAGAAACCCAGGCCGATGACTATTACCCCACCGTTCGACATCGGTAATAACACTCATATACTAGGCGTTTTGTTGTATACAAAGTTTACAAAACTCCCGCAGCAAAATCAAGGGTTTTTTGAGGTATTCCAGATGCGCAGGATCCAATATATTGGAAACGCAATAATTCCGAAAAAAACGAATAAAAGTATCCACATAAGCTGCTCAATGCTCTCCAGTTTTTTATTCGTCGCGGCGTGCACGATGTAGAAAATTAATAACGCGAGCGATAACAGTGATACTAAAATGATAGGTACAAGAAATGAAGAGATCCCCAAAAGGATGTCAGCGGGTTCCGGATCGGCATGTTCGCTCGCAGCAACCATATTTATAACGAATCCGAAGACCTGAAAGAATATAATCGGAAAAAAAACAAACGGAAGAAATGTGAAGATCCCCAGGACTACATTTTGTGTTCTATTGATTTCCATAAAATTCAAATAGGTGAAGTGTGTGACGTTGAAGGGATTCAAAAAAAAACTGCCCAAGCCAGGGCAGTTTCATTAATACCGTATTTGGCGGTCTTTTAATTGTCGCTCTAGCGGTTAAATCCTCCTCCACTACCTCCTCTATACCCTCCACCACCGCCATACCCACCACCACCGCTGCGTGGCGCATCTGTTTTTGGTCTTGCTTCGTTTACTACCAAAGTTTTACCCATAAAGTTGAATCCATTAAGACTCGTGATAGCCTGACGGGCTGCTGAATCATCGGCCATTTCAATAAAACCGAAACCACGGCTGCGCTGTGTTACTTTGTCCATTATGATTTTGGCGGAAGACACTTCGCCATACTCTTCGAATAATCCCTTCAATTCCGGTTCGGATGCCTTAAAAGGGATGTTGGCAACGTAAATGTTCATTGTTCAAAATAATAAATGAGAAAATTAGTTTACGTCAACTGACAAACTTTGGCTGAAACGACTGCTCGCACTAAGGAGAGAGGGTCTTAGTTAAAGGACGGCAATTAACATTTAAAAGTAATAAGAAATTTTGATTAATGGAAAGCATGGATTTCGCGTTTCGATGGTGATTCCATCCAAAATCACAAACAACAATCCATGCTTCATTGCGCTTACCCCCCTAGGTACCGGGGGTACCGTTAGCAGGATTGTTAGCTTAATATCGGTAGGTGTGGAAATAAATCTGCACTCTCAACCCTCTGGTTGGCCCGCAACGTGTCCTTGTGGCTTTTAGTAAGCCCGCTCAACGGCTCCTGTTCCGTAGATCTTCTTGCTCGCGGATTTGGTGTTGCCCTTATGCTTAACGTTGCCACTGCCCAAAACGAGAGCATCCAGATTGTCAGTAACATTCAACTGGCATGATCCCGATCCGGAAACTTTTACTTTTGCTTTTTCGAGGGCGCAGTTGAATCCGTTTATACTTCCGGATCCGCTTACAACACCTTCAATAAGCGTCGCATAGCCCCGCAGTGTCATCGTTCCGCTTCCACTCACCTCAGCTTTGATAGTAGTGCCTTTGAGATCCACGTCCATACTGCCGTTTCCGGATACCCCCAGCGTTACAAAATCAGTTGCAATGGAGTTTTCGGAAATTATTTTCCCGCCGCCATTTACCTGCAGGTCGTTTATGTTTTTCACGCTTACATATAACTTCATCGCGGGATTTAACTTGATGTCATCAATCTTGGCCCAAATGCTCTTGTTAGAATTATCCGGCTTGCGCTCAACGTTCACCATTAAGATCCCGTTTTCCACCTTTATTTCAGTAACGGCGAAAATTTCCGTCAACGCATCAACGGTTACTTCCTGCTTATTTGTCTGTTTGAGATAAACGGTATAGTTGGAGTTTACATAGATACCTTTGAATTCGGGCAGTTCAATTACTTTTTTTGTGTTTTGAGCAAATGCGCTGAACGTGGCGAGGAATAAAACGACTACTAGAACACTGGTTTTCATGGAATTAAGCATTATTTTCTATCAAAATAACCGCGCCTTCCGTGAATAATAAAGCCATCCCGACGATTAAAACCGTAACTGGTCGGGAGCGGCCATCAATAAATTCTCAATTCCTCTCTAAACATTACTTCCCTTTTCGAAATATGCTTCGAAAAATGAGGATAAATGCTATTCCTCCTATACACATGACGAGTAGGATTTCTGGAGTGATCTGGTCTATTGCATGCATGTAATGCTGCGATCAAAAGCTTATTCGCAGCTGAAATTTAACATCGTTTTTGATATTCGTTCCGATCGCATCGAGTCCAGACCCGATTTTTTCTTCATGTGGAAATCGTGTTGATGCAAACCTTAACCAAATACTGAGAAATCGATTCACCTTGTATTCCACAAGAACCATCTTTCTTGTGCCCACTCCTGAGTAAGCTGGCATAGAATAAGCGAGCCACACATCATTCTCGTAGACATATTGCCGGTTATCGTAATCATCAGTGTCGGTAATGGCGTAACGCGCCGTGAGTTGAAATTTACCGATATCAACGCTGATATCCTGGAGCAAAGCCATTCCGCGGCTTACGCTACCATTAAAATTGTAGGTGCTAAACTGCGCGCGGGTTTTCATCCTTAGTTTTTGTCTCAGTCCATATTCCAAGCCAATCCAATAATTATGCTTCTGGCCTTTGTCGGTAAGAAATGTAATCTTGTTTTCTCCCGTATTTCGCTGTTTTGATTCTTCACGCGCCTGTAAAAAGATCATCACCTTCCTCGTGGGCTGAAAGGTGAATCTCAATAACCATTCATGTCCGTCTGAAGGTGAATAACCACGATACCTAAGCCAGGGAAACTGAAAAAAATCGACATACCCGCATAATCCTAACTTTCGATTGATCCGGTACCTCCAACCCCAGTAAATACCTTTTTCATTTTGAGTTATGCTGTTCTCTCCAAATGCATTCGAGTAAAATGAATAAAAATTTCTTGCGAAGGTTCGGTAAAGTAACGCTACATCCAGCTTCGATGAGAGCCCCAGCAGTACTCCCGTAGTTAAAGCATTTCCTCCCCCAAGTGACCTGGCAAACTCGCCAAAAAATGCCACGTTTTGAAACGTATAGTTTACATACGCTCCGATATTCTGCTGTGTCTTGCCTTCAAATGCAAATTGGTTATATGGCGTGCGGTTCCGTGCAACATCAACATCAAAGTTGACAATATTGTAAATCAATCCAGCATCAAGTTGGCGGAGTTTATACTGCAGGACTAACGCGCCGTTTTGATCCGTGACGGTTTTTCGTTTTGATAGTTCTGGAACGTTGCGATGAAGTCCGGATGACTGAAAGGCGGATACAACGGTCTCGCTAAGCGTGTCTATTTTAAGATTTGCGTCGCGTTTGGCCCTCGAATAAAACCCAGTTATGTAAACGTTGGATGCAACCTCCAATGTGGCCGCGGCTCCACGCAAGAAGCCAGCTTCATTGACTGAGGTGTAGGGCATCAATCCGATGTTGCTCCTTCTACTTGTGAGGATCGTTTCGCTCCCTTTTCCGGTACCAAAGCCTCCGCCTAACATAATTCCCTGGGCGAACTGACTTTGAAAGTCTCCAACGATCAGATTTTTGATTCTTCCCTTGTTTTGAATCTGAACATGGAACGACACGTAATCAAATCCATAATATCTATACTTGGGATTCCATGAAATTTTCTCCCCGGGTCTTTTTCCAACGTAAATCCGACACTGTAGTCTCCTGGTGTGCTGGACCGAAACCGCAGATACAGTTTGTCGGGAGATCCCCTGAACCTTTGCAGAGAATCAGATTCGCTCGTATAGCCCATACGCGATTGCAGGGTGCGTTCGTATCGTATTAAAAAGTAATTATCGCCTTCTTTTTTATCGCGATGCCAAAACGCAGCATCGAGAGTTGATGTTGGATCTTTTACTTTCACCAACGGTGCTACTTTAAGGATGGTTTCAAGATCAAACAATGGAACGGCTTGAAGCTCATAGATCGAGAGCAGCTTGCCGTTTTTCTCTCTGTAATCGAAAAAGCTTGTGATCTGTTCTTCTGAAAGAATCTTGAGAAATCGCAATTCTTCAATCGTGACTTTGTTTAAGTCAAGGGGGCGTGATAGTAGCTGCAACAGATTCTCATAAAGTTCTTCGTAGTTGAGATCGTCATCCTGAACCCCATAAAGTTCATCAGCAATTCTGCCTGCATCGATATCTGTTCGCGGAATGTCCTGGCCGCATACGCGAAGAAATAAACAGAAACAAACGAAAAGTGGAATCGTTTTCATTTCGTTTTGTTGCTTAGCTTATACGATACTGATGCCTGATGCCTTGATCCAATACCCTGATTGTATTGATAAGTATAATCAATGGAATAACGGGTTGGCTTGAAGCCAAATCCGAAGAAGCCGGTGTTGGGATGAATGCGGACGCCTGTTCGAAGGAAGAATTTTTTCAAGATTCGGTATTCCATTCCCGCTTTTATTGCAGGGTTGTGGTCAAGGTCTTTTTCAATCTCTGCCGTAACGCTGGCATCATCAGATACCTTTACTAAAACTCCTGCGATGAGCACAGTCGGTATTCTTTCTTCGTCGAGTTCAGATAACTTTGGCTGGTTTATATTTATCACATGCGCTCCCACGAACAAACGTTTAGTCAACTCAGCGATCCCGCCGAAACTTGCTGTTATGACGGACTTGCTACCGAATCCCTGGATGTTATATTGAATACAATTGAGTCTCACACCCAGCGACGCAAGGCCGAACGTGCTGCTGTATCCCAACGTCACGAGCTGTTCGTTGTAGAGGTTATCACCAAAGCGAAATAGACCTAAGCCAGCCACGCCGATGTTTATTGGGCAGCTAAATGTTGCTGCAGCTTTATTAAATGGTTTAAAGGATGGCTGAACATCGTAGCTAAAAGCCGCAACAATCGATGTTACTTTAGCAAGGCCTGCGACGTTATTGAAGATAGACCATTCGTCAGCTAGAGTTGATGACGAATACCCCATGCTTGCAGCTCGGGCACCCATCAGAGTAGAGGAACTCTGAGCGAACAATGAATATTGCCATGACAATATCATGACAACCAACGGAAGTACATTATACACAACGGTGAGAATTACTAATTTTAAGTTAAGAAAATGCTGATATGATTGTCAAGTTAATCGCATGTCTTTTGTTATTTATTCCGTTGTATGCTCAACAGAAGAGTACAGAGTTATACAGTAATGGAAAAATACGTGCAGAGGGAATGCTTAACGAAACACAAAAAGTAGGAGAGTGGAAATATTTTTATCCCGATGGCACACGTATGGCAATTGAGAATTATAATGAGGGAAGATTGGATGGTGAGGTAACTTACTTTTTTCCTAACGGTTCCGTTCAGGGTAAAGAACATTGGCAGATGGGTACGCCAAATGATTCATCCAGGTATTATTTTCCTGATGGCAAGATTGAGAAGTTAGGTCGTTACAATAATGGCCAGTACGAGGGGCAATGGAAACACTTTCACGCCAATGGAGTTGTTGAACGAATACTTCACTATCGCGATGGCATGCCCAACGGTGCGGTTATTGTCTTTAGTGAACAGGGCAAATTATTGCAGAGCGGATTCTATTTACAAGGCAAGGAAGATGGGCATTGGGAATTCTATAATGAAGATGGTCAGTTAAATTATTCCGGCTATTATAAGAACGGCGAAAGGGTCGGGGAGTGGTTTGAGTATGACCGCAAAGGCAGAAAGAAACCGTGGAAGTACAAGTAGCACTTGCTTATTACATCGTTTACCACCGGTTGGTAAGCAGTCAATACCTGAGTGTTGAGTGTTGATATGTTGAATGTTGAGTGTTCCGACCGGAAGCATTCTGTTTCAAAAACACTCAACAATCAAAACTCAGGTATTTTTTCCCTAAAATTCCTTTTTGATATGGAAGAAAAAGCCGTCTTCGCCTTCCCCATTAAACGTGTATTCGAAACGGAACACAGCGTCATAAGATGCAACGATATCTACACCCGCACCGACGCCGCTGATGAGCTTGTCCGATAATCTGCTGTTGATTTCATAGTTAGGATAGTTGCGTACATATCCCACATCAGCATAGGTCTTCAGGAAGATCGATAACGGAATGTGCCGGAATTGCCGGATTGGGAGTAAGTTTAACGTGTATGTCCTGGCAAAGACCCGCTTCTTTATTGTTGTCTTATTCAACCAATAGTAAGGACCTTCAATAACGTACACCTCATATCCCCGTACCAACTGCTTCCTGTACCCCAATGCTCCATAATTAGCATAGGCCAAATCGCGCGGTGTACTCCAGTATAGAACGCTGTTGTTTGAAAGAAAAAAATTATTTCCAAGGCTAAAAAACTTAGCGAAGGTGGCATTCATGTCGAACTTGTTGACATCGTCGCTATTGCTGAGACCATACTTAGAAACTCCGGCAGTGAGATAATACCCAAGCAAAGGATAACCGATATAGTCTCGACGATCAGACGTAAATTGATAGGAGAGGATACCGTATTGCTGAGTGCTTTTGCCTTCGCCGAAATAATTCGGATTAAGCGAGGTGATCGTATCATATATCGAACTGCTCCTGTACTCGATCTTTAATGCGTGCGAGGCATAAAAAGAGTTTCTAAATGTGTAGGTAAGCCCTCCGCCTCGAGTGCTTTTTAACAGTTCATCCGCTTCGAGATATTCAAGCTTATGATCAAATGTTCTGTACGCAAGATTTTTTGCCTCCGAAAAATCGAAATCAACAATAAGGCCGTGTTTCTGTTTTTTGTCGATGTATGGAAAACGATATGATATTTCAAACCGGCGTGTGAATCCGAATTGTGCCGTTAATCTCAGCGTTTCGTTGCGGCCTCTCATATTATACTGATAGAGTCTTAATCCGTAATTGACGCGACTGAAGTCATGATTATAGTTTTGCCACCATTCATTGAAGTTCCGGTCAGCCAGTTCAAAGATCGGTGCAGGAAATGTGTACCACCTTTCGTTAAGATCTATCAATAAGTCCATTTGATCAGGCTGGAATTCAAGCATCCTGATTTCAACGGTATTAAAAAGCCTTGTATTTATAAGCTTTTTCTTATCCATCTCCAGAATTATCGGAAGTTCCGTGCTGTAAACAATATCGCCGGACTTTACAGTAAGCTCGCGCAATACTATCCGGTCCTTCGTTACTCTATTTCCGACAATAAATATGCGGTTGATGTGAATGAAGTGGCCAGTAGTGTCCACAGCTACCCGCGATTTTGCCGGCCGCTTTATTGAATCCAGGAGGGCATAGGGAGTACCGGCAGCAAGGGTCTGTTGCAGTGAAAGGAATACAAAAAAGCTGAAGATAGTTGCCCGCATCACTTAGTACCACAGCTCCATTGGGCACAACAAGTTTAATTTTATTTAATCATGAATTCAGCTGCTTCTCTTTTTTAAAAGATAACAACAAAATTACGACACCTGCTATAACCAGTGGAATGCTTAATATTTGTCCCATATTCAATATCATACTGTCTTCAAAGGCTTCCTGATTTTCCTTTAACACTTCAAAGAAAAAACGCAACCCAAAGCACCAGATCAGAAATATTCCTAATAACCTTCCAGGTGGTAGATTTTCTTTCTGCCTATCCCATAGCCAGTACAGGAAAATGAACAATATAACACATGAGATTGATTCGTAAAGTTGAGCCGCATGACGTACGATAGCGAACGTGCTAATGCGAGTTGCTAAAGTACCATCAGACTGTTCCGCTACATTGACCCTTGTATTTTCGCCTGTTGCTTCAAAATGTTCATGTAGCGAGTTTGCCAGGATGTTACGCGCGGTATAGTTGCTTAAATTATCAGCCTGACTTTTGCTGACTCCTTTCTTAAAAAACAAATAGATGTTTACAGGCACTCTTCCGTTCCCGCCCTTAGGAATCGAGTCGTTCTTTTTGATCACCACGGATTCAACAATCTCATCGCGGTCGACACGTTTGTCAGTGATCGATTCTTTAAACTCGCTGACGAAAGCGACACCATAAGGTTTGTCAGTAGGCAGGCCGATAATCTCAGAGTTGAAGAAATTTCCCAAGTCGAATAAGCGCTCCTGTCAAAGCAACGAGGATCACAATTCTGTCAACCACCTGAAAGTACGATTGCCCGGGCTTTTTCTTTCTGCTGTATAGCCAGAGCGCAAAAAGAATTCCTATCGCGCCACCATGGCTGGCAAGACCCTGTAATCCGGTGAATCGAAAAGGATTAAGCTCAAAGGGAAGAAAAATACTGATCGGATTCTCAAGGATGATTTCCGGCTGGTAAAAGATTACGTGTCCCAGTCTCGCACCGATGATCGTGGCGATAACCATGTATATGGTGAGGGTGTCAACATCCTTTTCCGGTTTGCCCTCTTTCTTGTAGATATGATATAGGATCTGCTGGCTGATAAGGAAGCCCAGGGCGAAAAAAAGTCCGTACCAACGAAGGGCAAAGGTTCCAATGGAATAGATTTCTGGACTTTTGTTCCAGATTATATAATTCAGTATAGTCATAAGCGGCAAATATAATTACAATTGAGGATTGGCAAAGGGTGAGAATGGCGGTCTGCGGCAATTTGCGATGGCCCGAAAATCCAGCGATTTGCGCATCGGACTGGTCAAATTGCCATAAAGGACCCGCAAGAGTTTATCTATTTTCAAAGCTCGTCAAGTAGGGATAACTCCTCTAAATAACCGGAAGACAGAATAGGAAACCGGCACCAGGTGCGCGGGTCCACATTCCAGTCATCAAGGTGTAGAGAAGGGGCAAGACGTTCCCGTTTCCATTGATTTGCAGACCACAACCTGAAGTATTTCCTAATGTAGCCTTTCAAAACCGCTGGCTCATAGGCGCCAGACATCGCCTTGAAAACCTCTACAGGTGATTTGCGGTCGATTAATGCGTTTTTTTCAATTTCCAGCAAGACGCGGTACGGCATGAGGTCAGATTCATCTGTTTGGTTCCTGGATAAAGGCCGAAGCTCCGCCGTCGGCTGAAGGCTATTCGTATACCTGAGTCCCGTGTGTTGCAGCGTGGTTTCCGCCCACTTAAGCCATTGCAATATGAACACCTTACTTAGTCCCGCGATAGGTGCGAAGCTTCCACTGGTATCCCCATCCATCGTAGCATAGCCCACGGCGCCTTCGCTGCGGTTGGAGGTTGTGAGCAAAACGGCCCGCTTTATATTGGCTAACATCCAAATAATTGGCGATCGCGTTCTTGCCTGAATATTTTGTAAAGTGATATCATCCGCGTCCCACTGAAGCTCACGTCCGACCGCGGCTTCTGATCTTCTGAGTATAGGAGGTCACCTCTTCATCAATGGTCCAATGATGAAAGCCAGCGCCAATTGAATGTGCTAGTTCACTGGCAGCATTTAAAGTGTCAGTTGAAGAATTCCTGGTACCCTGATAAGCGCAGGTCAAAAGTTGGCCTACTGCCTCTTTCCAGTCATTGATGGACTTGTCTATTCCAACCGCTGCATTAAACTTTTCCCACCCCAATTCTTTCGAGCCACGCTTGACCATCTCCGCGACCATTATAGCACAGGACGACGAATCGGCTCCACCACTGAGTGACAGTACGAAACCTTTTGCTTTGCTTTTTCTTAAGTAGTCAAAAAGACCGAGAGACTACAGCCTGCACCAACTCTTCATTTTGTTCTTTGTTGTCAGTCGATACCACGACCTGCGATTGTTCGGGATTGTCAAAATCGACTTCAGTACCCAGCACATTAAAGTGCTTGAATGAAAGTCTTTTGTTGACAGCAATAAGTTTTCCGTTTTGACCGATTATGATATCGCCGTCATAGATTATTCGTCCGGCCTCATTCCCCAATAAGTTCGCGAAGACGTAGACGCATTTGAAGTTCCTGGATCCTTCCACCACAACTTCCTCTTCACGAAGTAAACTTTTCAAGATCGCGTAATGGCTTGCACTAGGATTCAATATCAGGTCAACGCCGCGTTCAAAGAGCCGGTAGCTTGATTCAATATCAGGTTACGCCGCGTTCAAATAGCCGGTCCAGGGCGATTGTCTTTACGCCAGGCATCCTCGCAAATCTCAAAGCCGAAATGAATTCCGTTTACTTCGTAGGTAAGGTCACCCACGCTGATCTTTTCACCATCGCGCGTGATTTCGATTACTTTATTCGCTGGCCAAGCGTCAAACCATCGCGGTTCATAGTGCACGCCGTCGCGGGCGAGATTTTGCTTCAGGCTGATCCCTAATATTTTCTTGTCACTAATAACACAGGCACCGTTATAAGTGATGCCGGCAATCCGTATCGGTAGCCCTATAGCAACAGTAATGTTTTCGCAATGGGGTCTGATCCCCATGAGTTCAACCCAGGCACGTTCGGGTAGCCAGTCGCTAAGGAACACGTCTTCGCATCCATATCCAGTCACACATAACTCAGGTAGACACAACAGAGTGATCTTCTGTCTGACTGCCTCCTGGATCGCTTCAACTATGTTATTAGTATTATTCTTCCAGTCGAAGGGGATCTGGTTTACCGTTGCTCCTCCAATTTTTAGTTTTCTCACAGTATTACGCGGCAATGATTTTGGAATGAAGTCGGAGGAGAGTGTTTTGCTTTCCCCGGAAAAGGTTTTCTTAATTGCTTAACAAATTCAACATCTCACAAGTTTTGAATGCAGCGTCCTGTTCTGCTTTTTTCTTACTATTTCCATAACCCGTTCCCTTGGCTTCATTATCCACCAGGACCTGAGCCGTAAATTCCTTGTGATTGCGTCCTTTCTTAACGTTGAGGATTTCAAACTTAACGTCTTTGCCCTCACGCTGTGCCCATTCAATGATCTTACTTTTGAAATTCGAATCTGAATTAACCAGATCATCGACATTATAATTTGGATTGATAAGCTTGTCGATCACGAACTTCTTGGTACGTATATAACCTTTGTCCAGGTAGATTGCTCCGACAATTGCTTCAAGCGTGTTGCCCAGGATGACTTGTTGGAGGTGAGCATTTTTTTGATCGAACTGAACAATATTGGCGACGCCGATTTTTCGGGCGAGGAGATTGAGTGCTTCGCGGTTAACAATACGCGATCTTATTTCCGTAAGAAAACCTTCAGGCTTGAATGGAAACTTCTTGAATAGGAAGTCAGCGACAGCAGCGCCAAGGATTGCGTCACCCAGATACTCCAATCTTTCATTTGATTCTTTGTACCCGCTTCCGTTTTCCTTAGCAATGGAACTGTGCATGGTTGCAAGCCTGTACAATTCAAGGTTTGATGGTGTGAATCCCGCTATGTTTTGAATAGCGGCAACCAACATTTTATCTATTTTCGATTTTCCTTTCGGAATTTTTAGGATCTTCCAAACCAAGCGTATTCAAATTGAAAGTAAGTAGCTGCTAATTTAGCAAATAACTACAATCGTTAAAGTAGAGCTGGTTAGGTGGTTCGACGAATCCGGCAAGATTATGCCTTTTTGAATATGATGGAGAAATTGTGACCACCAAATCCAAAAGTATTACTGAACGCAACGTTCACTTCACGTTTCTGTGCCTTGATGAAGGTGAGGTTTAGTCTGGGATCCAGGTCCGGATCATCATTGAAATGGTTGATTGTGGGTGGCACGATGGATTGGTTAATTGCCAGCAGGCAGGCTATGCTTTCAATTGCGCCCGCCGCGCCCAATAAATGTCCTGTCATCGACTTAGTCGAGCTGATGTTCATTTTATAAGCGTGGTCACCAAACACTTTCTGTATGGCTCTGATTTCACCGATATCGCCCAATGGCGTGGATGTGCCGTGTGTATTGACGTAATCAATTTCGCTTGCACTGATGTTTGCATCTTCAAGGGCGTTGAACATTACTTTGGTTATTCCGGCCCCCTCAGGGTGAGGAGCTGTGATGTGGTATGCATCCGCCGACATGCCGCCGCCAAGTACTTCCCCGTATATCTTTGCTCCGCGTCGTTTGGCATGTTCATATTCTTCAAGAATCAGAGCGCCCGCACCTTCTCCCAGGACAAATCCATCGCGGTCCTTATCATAGGGACGTGACGCCGTTTCGGGAGAATCGTTTCTTTCGGAAAGAGCTCTCATTGCATTAAATCCACCTACGCCAGCTTCACATACAGCTGCTTCTGAACCACCTGATACAATAATATCAGCTTTCCCAAGTCTGAGATAAGTGAATGCGTCATATATAGCGTTGGTTGAGGATGCGCACGCCGAAACCGTTACGAAGTTGGGGCCACGGAAACCATACTTGATTGAAATATGCCCGGCACTGAGGTCGGGAATCATCTTAGGAATGAAGAATGGATTAAAACGCGGCGTGCCGTCACCCTTTGCATAGGTCTTTACTTCTTCCTGAAAGGTTAATAACCCCCCGATACCTGAACCCCAGATCACCCCAACCCTATCCGGGTTAAGCTCAGCCAACGGGAGGTTTGAATCTTTTATAGCTTCATCGGCGGCAACCATGGCATACTGTGCAAATGGATCCATCTTGCGTGCCTCTTTTCGATCCATGAAGCTGCCGATGTCGAAGTTTTTTATTTCACAAGCGAACTTTGTCTTAAAGTGTTTAGCATCAAAACGTGTAATAGGAGCAGCCCCGCTCTTACCAGCCTTTAGCCCTTCCCAAAATTCCTGCAACGTATTGCCAATGGGGGTAAGTGCACCTAGTCCGGTAACGACTACTCGCTTCAAGGTCATGTTTGATAGGGTGTGGTTGTAAAAAGGCAGTAATCAACTATTTCTTAACGTTTTGCTCCAGGTATGAAATTGCCTGGCCAACAGTTGAAATATTCTCGGCCTGATCGTCTGGGATAGAGATATTAAATTCCTTTTCGAACTCCATAATGAGCTCAACGGTGTCAAGAGAGTCAGCACCTAGATCATTGGTGAAGCTCGCTTCGGGAGTAACTTCAGATTCCTCAACACCAAGTTTCTCGATGATGATCTGTTTTACTTTTTGTGCAATTTCAGACATGTTTTTACGGTTTAGTGATTTTAAAATCTGTGCAAAGAAAGAGATTTGCGGCAATATTGTCAAACTTTTTTGATCTTGCGAAATGAGGGTAAAAGCTGCCTATTCTATGCAGAAATGAAGAAAAGTAAATTAGTAATCGACTATGAATTTGATTTTGAATTGGTCGGGCTCATCTCCTCGGCGAAGGGATACAAGCTTGCATGGGAACTCAACCAAGTCTAGGTATTCACTTGGTGAAGCAGCCAGATCTGGTGGTTGGCTTTAAGAACAACGAGGAAAAGTCCTTTTCCTTCTACGACTATCAGACGCAGTTCAATCGTTTGAAAATGTTCAAAAACAGGCCTGCCGACGGCGACGGCGGAAAGTATTACTTAATCCCTGAGTTTCCTCATTACGATTTTATAATTTTGACCGATATGGAAGAGCAGCAGTCATCTCATCAATTAATACAGTCCATTAAGTCTATCACATCAATTCAACTAGCTGCCATGATTCCTTTAGAAGGACTTAAATCAAAGTCTAATTTTATCTTTTAATTTGCCATGCGTTGCACTTGCCAACACAACTTGAATCTGATATACCTATAACCCTATGCTAGAAAAAGTATCGTTTAACAAAACGAAAATTGTTGCCACTGTAGGCCCTGCATCAAACTCGAAAGAAATGCTTCGCGCCCTGATTAAAGAAGGTGTGGATGTATTTCGACTCAACTTCTCACATGGAACCCATGAAGATCACCTTAAAGTTATAAACAATGTTCGCGAGTTAAATGAAGAGCTTGGTACACAGATCTGCTTGTTGCAAGACCTCCAGGGACCGAAGATCCGCGTGAACGAAATGCAGCCAGACGTTGTGATCGAGCGTGGACAGGAATTAATCATCACAACACGCGAATTGCTTGGCAACAGAGAAATAGTAAGCACTTCCTATAAGACTCTTCCTAATGATGTGAAAATCGGCGATATGGTTCTTATCGACGATGGTAAGATTGAATTGAAAGTTACTGAGATCCGGGATATAGATGTGGTAACGGAAGTAGTATACGGTGGTCCATTGAAGTCGCGGAAAGGAATCAACCTTCCATTTACCAAAGTGTCGGCTCCGTCACTCACGGAAAAAGACATAAAAGACCTTGAATTTGGACTTACAAATGATGTTGACTGGATAGCATTGTCTTTTGTGCGTCGCGCCGACGACATAACCTCAATGAGAAAAATAATCGATGCTCATAACTCATTTGCTCGCATCGTTGCCAAGATCGAAAAGCCTGAAGCGCTTAGCAATATTGACGACATCATTGCGGCTACTGACGGGGTGATGGTTGCACGCGGCGATCTGGGTGTGGAGATATGGATGGAAGAAGTTCCAATGGTTCAGAAAATGCTGGTCGAAAAATGTAATAAAGCAGGAAAACCGGTGATCGTTGCTACTCAGATGATGGAAAGCATGATCGAAAACCCTCGACCTACCCGCGCAGAAACCAACGACGTCGCTAATGCGGTAATGGATGGTGCGGATGCGTTGATGCTTTCGGCGGAAACGGCTTCAGGAAAATATCCGTTGGAAGTGATCCGAAGCATGGTACGTACTATTGCTTCAGTGGAAAAGAATCCTTCGATCTACTTCAGATTCCGCGACGTAGATAAAAAGTCACCGACTTATATTCATGACAATTTCGTACTCGCGGCTTGTAAGCTGGCGAAGGACGTTGGAGCTAAAGCCATCGTGGGGATGACACAGTCAGGCTATACCGCATATCAATCTTCTGCATACCGACCTAATGCCAATATTTTTGTGTTTACCAGCAACAAAGCTTTGCTGAATAAGATCAATCTCGTTTGGGGCTCCCAGGCTTACCTGTATAGTAAAACAAACTCCACCGACGAAACCATAGCAGATGTAGAGGAGATATTAAAGAACGCAGGTCACGTGAAAACCGGTGATATATTTGTCGTGATGGCCAGTATGCCTATTCATGAAAAAGCACGCACGAATACGATAAAGATCAATATTGTTAAGTAAGGAGTTTCCTGCTGACAATTTTCTGAAATGGGAAGATGGAGTCGATCCGTCTTCCCTTTTTTTGTAGTTAGAGTCTGCTTGCCCTGAAATGCATCTCCCTGCAGATCGCCGCGGACTTAAAATACTTCCGAAAACAAGTTTTCAGCCCCGAGGCACTCGGGGTGCGTTCGATCAGCGAATTCTGCCTGCCTGCCGGCATAGGCAGATGGGATATAGACTTTTTCAGCAGACCCTAGTTATGGTTTAGGTTCGACAAGAATAGTGTCTTCCTTTTCAACTACAACCATCCCCGCTGGATCGCCTTTGCGCTTGCGAACAAATTTTTTCGGAGTGACTGCTACCGGGCAAAGCGTTTCATTTTTTCTTTTTGAATAATAGGCCGCAAGTTGCGCCGCTCGTTCGATAACATCTTTCGGTATCTTTTTTCCAGCCTGATGTTTTATCAGGACGTGGGAACCCGCATACATCTTTAGCATGTAGCCAGAGGTCGTCCTTAAAACTATGACGTAGGGTAAGCGTATCGTTGCTCTGTGCATTTTTTCCAACAAGTATTCTGTAGCCATTAAATTCGAATTGATGGTAGGGCAGTGGCTCTGCCTTTTGGGTCTTCTCCGGTATTCCTGCGGAAGAAATAAATTCGCGCAACTTCTTTCGGTCTGCTGATCGACTGCACTTGTTGGATCTGATCGTGCAGCATGGAGATTTCTTGTTCTTTCTTTACCAGCGCTTGCTGCAACATGTTCACTTCTACCTGCTGCTTCTTTGCTTTTGTGTAATATACCTCTGCATTTTTTTGCGGGCTCAGGCCCTGCTTCAACTGAATTTCCAGCGGACGGTTCTCATCATAAAAGTTTGCAAGCGTTACTTTATCTCTATTGTCCCCGATAGCATGAAGGTTAGCCATAATCAGGTCGGCCCAGATCTTGTAGTTGTTGTGTTGCAGGGACTCCAGCCGTTGAGTAGATTTTTTGTAGTAATTCTCACTGCTTCGAAGACTAGCCTTCAGGCCGACTCAGCACTGAATTTCTTTCCGACGAAAGATCTTCAGTTTGCGTGAAGGCGGTGTAAAAATGATTGAGCGCGACGATCGGATCATTGAATTCCTTCAATACTGTTGGGAAAGGGGAGAAGGGATAACGTGACTTTGTTTTCCAGCTCAGCAATGTAAATAAGTTGGTGCCTCCAGTATGTTGAGAACTTTCTGTATTGCGGCCCACTGGTCTTCCGGTGATTGGTTGTTGAAACCAGAATCATCAAGATATTTCCAAACAACTTTGCCAAATGTGAAATAGTGCGCCTCCAAACGGTCCTGGTTCTTCAAGAATGCTTCGTTTGACCAATCGATATGACGGTCCAGCGTCGTCGGATCCAGCGCAAGATCGGATCCTATGCTTTGATTGAATACAGTCGTGACTGCGCCATTCTCAAGAAGTATACAGTTGGATCGATTTCCGTGCATCTTGAAGAGTAGCGATAGACCGTCGGAAAAGTTGATGGCGAAACTTCTCTCATTATTAAACTGACGAACGCCATTGACACGACGACCCATGAGCTCCTGGAAGAGATCAACGCTATTGCGCCGGGCACGATGAAAAACTTCCGGAAACGACAGGCATGAAAACGATGGTGCAAAAGACGGCCCTGACAAACAACGATTCTGTTTGTTTTTCAAATCGGATCACCAGTTCGTCCTTGCTCTGGCTGAAACACTCTGATACGATCGTGCCGTTCAATCTCGACTCTATCTGAGGTGTCAGCATTCGAAGAAAGAAATAGTTGTTATGCACTTCGTCGAGATGTGAATTATATCAGCGACCGAAATTTAGCTTATATATTTTCAATAACTGACAATACCAATGACCAGACGTAAGGGTACATAGGAAACATGGATACTCAAACTGAAAATTCAAGTCCGTCGAAGGCAAGAAATGTGTTGGGGGGCAGATCTTTTTCGATCGCTGAATGAAGTCCAAGCTTATGACTGATGTGAGTGAAGTAAGTTTTTGCCGGGCGTATACGGTCGACCATCTTGATGGCGCCATCAAGGTTAAAGTGCGAAATATGCGGCTCGACCTGCAGGGCGTTCAATACCAGCACCTCCGTTCCCGAAAGTTTTTCCATCGTATCGTCGGGGATGAAGTTTGCATCTGTGATGTAGGAGAAATTCTCAAACCGAAAGCCCAGAACAGGCATTTTCAGATGCAATACCGGCAAAGGAACAATGCTCACACCGTTGATGCTGAATGGGTGGTCATTGATCTCGTTTAGCTGCAGCCGTGGGATTCCCGGATAACTATCCTTGTCAAAAACGTACGCATATTCAATCCTCAATTGATCAAGCGTATGGTCGGTAGCCATAGACTGGCATATCCATACCCTGTAAAAAATTGTAGGCACTGACGTCGTCTAGGCCGGCGGTATGGTCGCGGTGGGCGTGAGTGAAGACGATCGCATCAACACGGCGTATATTTTCCCTCAGCATTTGCTGACGGAAATCGGGACCTGTGTCGACGATGAAGTTTTGCCCGGCTATTTCTACCCGTATAGACGACCGCAGTCTTTTGTCTCGATAGTCAAGGGAGCTGCAAACCTCACAAGAGCAGCCGATTACAGGCACACCTTGTGATGTTCCGCTACCGAGAAAAGTTACTTTCAAGCGGCCTCAGATTGTTGATGGAGTTCTTCGTAGAGCTTTTGGCTTTTTTCAGTGAAACGTGTGCCATCCAGAGCGACGCCCTTCAGAATTTCCAACAACGCATTGATCTTGCCTTCCGTCGTATAGAACTTATTGACAATGATTATTTTCTGCTCCTTGAGCAGGCAGTACCCCGATTTGAAATTCCCCTTTTCATACCTAAGGGTGTAATCAGATTCGGCGATCATGTCCTCCAGCTTGGTCAGGAACTGATTAGTGTACTTAATCATTATTTCTTAGTGGTTTTCGGCCGAAAGATAAGAAATAGTGCGGAAATGTCGGAAGAGCCCTGCCGCAGCTCTGCGTCTTCCCCAAATTCGTTGTTTTCTCACTTTGGATCTTCCCTGTTAACTTGCTTGCCGGGAAATGCAGCTTAATAAACTCATCGTTCTTGTGGGACCCACCGCCGTTGGTAAAACCTCGGTGGCGATCGCCCTTGCAAAGCATTTCGGAACTGAAATTATCTCCGCCGATTCACGACAGATTTTCAAAGAGTTGAATATTGGCACCGCCAAACCGTCCTCTGCAGAATTGGACATGGTGCCCCATTACTTCATCAACAGCCACTCCATCCATGAAACGTATGATGCCGCTCAATATGGAAGGGACGCGCTAAAATTGATCAACAAGCTTTTCGCAGCAGCATGATCACCTCATATTGTGCGGAGGATCAGGCCTGTATGTAAAAGCTGTTTGTGAAGGATTTGACGAAATACCGGATATCCCGGAAGTTATTCGGGAAAATCTCATGAAGGACTATGAACAACACGGACTAAAAGCCCTGCAGGACAGGATGATCGACATTGGATCCGGAATATTATCAGGAAATAGATAAACAAAATCCTCACCGGCTTATTCGTGCCCTTGAAGTTGTTGAAGGCACCGGCAAGTCCATAAGATCATTTCAGAAGAAAAATAAATTGACACACCCATTTTCGATCGTAAAAATCGGACTGACCCTTCCGCGCGATGTCTTATATGAAAGAATAGATCGTCGGATGGATGAAATGATTTCACAGGGATTGTTTGCGGAAGCAGAATCATTATATCCCTTAAAGCATATCAATGCGTTACAAACTGTGGGATACCAGGAGATCTTTGATTATATCGATGCAAAATACGATCGACAGGAAGCAATAAGGTTATTAAAGCGAAATTCAAGAAGGTATGCAAAAAGACAGCTGACCTGGTTTCAACGTGATAGTGACATTATATGGATGGAACCTCATAATATTGACGGAATAATTCAGTGCGATCGTACAGGAACCGTGAATCAACGGCCGACAAAATCTGAAGTACATGGAGAAGAAGGTGCTTATCATCGCTTATTACTGGCCGCCGAGTGGAGGTAGCGGAGTTCAACGATGGTTGAAGTTTGTCAAATACCTTCCAGGTTTCGGGTGGGTGCCCTATGTCTTTACTCCGGAGAATCCATCTTTTGCCGTGAAGGACGAATCGCTTCTAAAGGATATTCCACCCGAAGCGGAGGTCATTAAGTTTCCTATCTGGGAACCATACGATACATTTTTCAAGATCTCTTCCGCGGTTGGTGAAAAGAAATCACAAGGACCGACAACGGTGGCCTACGGTAAGGAGAAATCTTTTTTTCAAAAGGTCTGCGACATGGATACGTGGAAATCTTTTTATTCCCGATCCACGCGTTTTTTGGGTTAGACCATCCGTTAGGTTCCTCAATGACTTTCTACGCGACAATAACATCAGGACAATTATAACGACGGGGCCACCACACAGCATTCACCTGATTGGCTACCGGCTGAAAAGAAAGAATCCATCATTGAAATGGCTGGCCGATTTCAGAGATCCGTGGAGTGAATGGGGATTTCTGGATAGCCTGTCCGTGGGTAAAATGGCAAGAAGCATTCATAAGAGAATGGAAGGCAAGATCCTGAGATATGCCGATACGCTGATTACAATAACGCCTTTTTATGTTCGGAGATTTGAAGCTTTATCAGGCAGGAAAGTGAAATTATTGTCGAATGGCTTTGATCACGAAGACTTCGAATCCCTTGTTTTTCAACGAACCGCCAAATTCGTAATACGACATGTGGGCATCGTGAACGAAAAATGCGATCCGAAGCCTTTTATGACGGCGATTAGAGAGTTGGTTGCGGAAGAGGCTGAATTTGCACAGAATGTCGCTGTTGATTTTGTCGGCGAAGTTCATCCGCAATTCCGGGCTTTTGTTGAAGCTTCGCCCATGATGTCGGCATTCACGACGTTTACCCCGTCCGTGCCACATAGCGATCTGATTCAATTGTATGGAAAGTCAGCGTTGTTATTGATCGTTCTTACAGGATACAAAGACGCTGAGGGTTATATGCCCGGTAAGCTTTTTGAATATCTAGCAACGGGGCTGCCGGTGATCGGAACGGGGCCTGAAAACGGTGATGCCGCTGCGGTACTTAGAGAGACGGGAGCAGGCGTTATGTTGGATGGGAATAATCGTGAAAAGTTAAAGGCAACAGTGCTGACCTTTTACAAAGAATGGAAGAGCGGGGTAATCAACTCAAATCCCAAGGCTGATTTGAAATATTCACGGAAAGAAATAACAAAAAGGTTGACCGAACTCTTGTAAAATGTTCAGTCAATTCAGATAGATTTATTTTTTAGATCAGAACAAGGTTGGTAAGTAAAGGCTTCTTAAAAAATTCAGTGATCTATACACTGGCCGGTATGCTGCCGATGGCCAGCGCCGTTATTTTACTCCCGTTGTACATTCACAACCTGAGCACAGCGGCCTATGGAGCTTTAGCGATTTATATGGTCTTCACGCTCCTTGTCCAAATTATTGTCACGTTCAGTTTCGACACTTCAGTATACATTCATTACCATGAGTTCAAAGACGATAAGAAAAGGCTAAATGTTTTCATAAGTTCTGCATTTGTCTTTATGATCCTGCTGAGCCTGGCGACTACGTTGGTGCTTTCAGTCACCGGTAGTTTGATTTTTAGCTTAGTGTTTCCCGAAACGAATATTTCCTTTTATCCCTATGGACTCGCATCTGTTGGTTCAGGAGTTTTTCAGGCACTGTTTCGCGTGCACAGTACACTCCTTCAGAGTAGGGAGAAGCCTGAAACATTCTTCTGGTCGAATGTTCTTTCTTTTTCGCTGGTAGCAATATTTATCATTATCGGTTTTGAGATTTATCCTAATTCTCTCGCTGGACCCATCGTCGGAAGACTTCTTGGATCGATTATTCCAGGCGTGTGGGCGGTATCAAGAATTTTCAGAGAATTTGGTTTCCACTGGGATTTCAGTTGGCTAAGGTCATCGCTCGGATTTAACACCTACAATTTCATCTATCAGCTGCAGCAATGGGTCATTAATCAATTTGATCGTGTACTCATGATTTTTTTCTTCACGTTGTCGGATGTTGGAGTTTACGATTTTGCTCTCAAATGTTTGATTCCGGTAGAACTTCTGATGAATAGCCTGCACAGCTCCTTTTATCCAAAGGTAGTGAGTGCCGTAATGGCTCAGGCAAAAAAAGGATCTACGCCAGGGATCAATCGTTACTATCACGGACTTACTGCCGTGGTCATGCTCTTGATCTGCGGAAGCATACTGGTCTTACCGTGGGCTATCAAGATATTTGTTACTCGACCGGATTACCATGAAGCAATCCGATACATTCCTTACCTCGGTATCGTATACCTTTTTCGAAGTGCGAGACTCTTCTTTACGGTACCTTATGGAATTCTAAAATACACCAAGCCATTGCCAGTGATCTACATGATTGTTTCAGTGTTGAAAATAGTATTAATATTTTTGCTGGTTGGTCTCATGAATATTTACGGGGTGATCCTTGCGTCGGCGATTAGCGCCCTTGTCGAGGTGATCTGGTGAGGTTTAATCTAAGGAATGTGTTCGATTTCCAATTCAACGTTGTGAAGGTCATTATCGTACCCCTGATATTGCTAATCTTAATAGTGACCCTCGAACCCACTTTAGGGCTACTGTATCCCGATGTTGTCCACATCTTTCTATTTGATAAGCTGCGTCGGTTTGCTTTTGTGGGCCTATAAAAATGAGATCACACTCATAAATCCCTTCAATTCACAGGAAGGTAAAACAGGAAATTCTTAACATTGCCGATGAATAGTCTTACTTTGCACTGTAAAAAATGATCCCGGTTACGAAACCTTTTCTGCCACCGATAGAGGAGTATGAACAGTATCTCAAGGATATCTGGAAACGTAACTGGCTTACGAACAATGGTCCTCTGGTGAATGAACTCGAGCTGAAGCTCAAGGAATTCCTGGATCTGAAACACTTGTTGTACGTGACCAATGGTACGATCGCTCTTCAGCTTGCTATTAAGGCGTTGGGCCTTAAAGGAAAGATTATCACAACACCTTTTTCATATGTGGCAACGACAAGCAGTATTGTGTGGGAGGGGTGTGAGCCGTTATTTGTCGATATCGATCGTGAAACGTGCAACATAGATCCTCAGAAGATTGAAGAGGCCATCACCCCCGATACGGTTGCAATCCTTGCAACGCATGTCTATGGAAATCCCTGTGATGTGGAGATGATCGATAAAATAGCTCGTGCGAAAAACCTAAAGGTCATCTATGACGGGGCGCATGCTTTCGGCGTGAAAGTAAAGGGGCGATCTATCTTTGAATACGGTGACATAAGCACATGCAGCTTTCATGCAACGAAATTATTTCATACCGTCGAAGGAGGAGCAGTTATAACAAAAGATCCGGATCTCCTTAAGAAATTGTCATACCTGCGAAACTTCGGCCATGATGGACCCGAAAGATTTGCGGACCTGGGAATAAATGCTAAGAATTCAGAATTCCACGCCGCAATGGGACTGGTAAATCTTAAGTATGTTGACAAGATCATCGCGATACGTAGGGATTTATCGCATCATTATGATCGATTCCTGAAAACGTTTCAAGGTGTCAAGCCTCAGATTGCAGCTGATACGGACTACAATTATGCTTATTATCCCCTTATTTTTAATTCAGAAAAATTGCTGCTTGCTGCCCAGGAAACATTAAATCAAAACTGGATACATCCTCGCCGCTATTTCTTCCCGTCTCTTGAGGATTTGCCTTACGTTCATCCGCGTTCGAGGTGTGAAGTTACGAGTGATATCTCCAAACGCGTGTTGTGTCTTCCACTATTTGACACACTTACTCCTGAAGAAATTGACATGGTATTCCGAATCATACTTAGGGTTCAGAATAATTAGCGCTCGGTTATTGTATCTCATTTGAATGAAAGATCCCGAATATAAATCACGCCTTCTTTCATGAACCTCCATATAGCTCCCGATAATACATTTATTAACGCGTTCTATGACAACCTCAAAGAGGCCTCGCTGTTGGACAACAATCGTATCGTCATTCGTTCAAACAACAAGGAGCTAAAGGCAGTTAAGCGTGACATTCGGTTTGCACCGACTGTATTCCGCAAAATTCGACTCGATTGTAGGAGATACTTTTTCTTACGACAAGGTCTACATTCATTACTTTACCCCATTGTTGTACAGATGGGTTGCCTTGAACAAATTCAAAGAAGTCAATTGGTTAACCTGGGGAGGAGACATTTACAACCTGCCTTCGCTCGATCGCCTTTGTTACGAGCCCGTAACGCTTGCTCAATACGTCAAAAAGAACAGATCGTTGGGTCAGATCCTTTACGAGCTTAAGATCCTGATGCTTCATTCTGCTTTCAAGAAGCGCGCTTATTCCAAAGTTGCCAACGTCATGACATGGATGGAGCAGGAGTATCAATTTGCTTTACGGCACCTTCCGCTTCAGGCCAAGCACAAATTTTTCTTTTATGAGAATCAATTTCCATATTCAGAACTCGATTCTATCGAAAAGTCCGCAACAAGTCGTGATAAAATTTCACTTATAATTGGCAATTCAGGATCGCCAACCAATAATCACCTCGATACGGTAAGTTTTCTCGAAAAGCATAAAATCAATGCTCATCTGTTTGTTCCTGTCTCATACGGGGATAAGCATTATATATCATTCCTTAAGAAAAAGCTCACTTATAGATACGGAACAGTTGAATTTGTTGATCGTTATATGCCGTTCCATGAGTACACTCGATTTTTAGCTGATGCTGACGGTCTCGTTATGAATACGATCAGGCCGCAGGGGTACGGCAATATTCTAATGATGCTTTATCTTGGTAAGCCCGTCTTTTTTAATGCCAGAAACATTTCCCTGCCTGATCTGACATCGCAAGGCATAAAGTGGCGACCAATGGAAGATATAATTAACCTCAGTGATGATCGGATGGCTGAAACAAATAAGGACGCAATAGTCAGATTGCTGTCACACGACCGCCTTCTAAAGGAATACAAGCAACTTTTTACCTGACTTACTTTTGAAGGATCACGAAGTAACCGAGGGGATAGTGCTCTTTGGTTTTGGCTGTCAGTTTTTTCCCAACACCCGATCTAGAAAATTGTCGGCCTGTCCATTGTATCAATATGGAAATGTACCTTCCCAGTAATGGCATATTGACCAGGAGTTTGGAACTGAGGTCGGTCAATACTTCGGGTAAACCTCCCATTTCGTGAAGGAGGACGACTTTGAATCTTGAGTCATTCGCGAACTTAAGCAAGGCAAACTTTGTGTAACGGAAATAGTCGTGTGGAGTCTCGTGCAGCTTGTAAAAGAAAGGAACATTCAGGATTACTTTGCCATTGGGTTTTAAAATACGGTACATTTCACTACAAAGCTGCAGTGGGTTTGAAATGTGTTCCAGCACATCCGATAAGATAATGGTATCGAATTGTTCATCTTGAAACGGCAAAGTCAAATTCAGGTCGCATTCGGCATCGAGAAATGGATTTTTGTGTATTGATGAAGGCCAGTCTACGCATAGGCTTTCCGTAATGTAGTCCTTATAAGCGTCGTAAAGCGGAACTTTACCGCAGCCCAAATCTACGAGATGGCCTCGTACATGTTCCTTTAGATGAGAGTCATATTGGGACGCAACGATATCAGCTACGAACCTCGAAGAGGTACTTACTTCTTGGGGATCCTTCGAGGCGCGAAGTCTGCCATTTCGATACTCGAACTTCGATGGTTTCCAGGTCGAGACATTTCTCATTCAGAAAAAAGGCTTCGGTAAAAGTGTATTAGTTGCAGTTGTTCGGTATCCCAGTTCAAATTCCCTTCCGCGGTCGCCTGCCTTCCATTAGCGCCGAGAGTGTTCCCAAGTGTTCTGTCATTATACAATTTCAGTACTTTTGACGCAAAGTCCTGGGGATTATTTGCTTCGAAGACGAGGCCTGATGATGTTGAATTGACTAACCTTCGAAGAGGATCGCTCGAGCTTACCAACAGAGGACGTCCCGACATCATCGACTGGAAAAGTTTGTGTGGAATGGTGTTATCCGTATGCTGGTTTGACTTGTGAGGAATGATGTTGACGTCGGCAAGGTGCATGAACGAATAGAATTTGGCGAATGACTGGTGTCCCAAGAAATGCACATGTTGCGACACTTCCAGTTCATTACAAAGAGAATTTAAGTGATCGAGTACGTCCTGACTTCCAGTGCCGATTATAATGAGTTCGATATCATCGTACACTTTCAGGTATTTCATTGCTTGGATTGCAGTGTCCACGCCCCGGTGTGGGCCGATGCCACCCGAATAAACAATCCTGAATTTTAAGGGAAAATTATTGTAGACAGAAGGATCAATTTCCTGGTTCAGAAAAGATTTATCTTCTGTATTTGAGATAACAATGATCTTCCCGGGATCTACATTGTACTTTCGAACAAGTCGCTGTTTCATTTCATCAACGACGGCAATTACGTAGTCGCTGCTAATTACAGCTGTTCTTTCGTGATGCGTCCATCTATCCGGATTCATGAAGAGTTTGTTCTTCAGTTTTACCAGAAAACCTTTCTTCCACTCGAACCACGTTCGCAAAGCCTCGGGATAGTTTTCGTGAAGATCGACTACCACTTTTAACGAATGTTTTTCCCGCAATGCAAGCGCACTTCCGGCCAGCGGTAAATCATGGACATGCACGACCTTGATACTGTTTTTGTCGATCCATTTTTTCATTGCTCGAACAAAAACCGGGTGTCTGAACGTTACGGACATCACAGCATCCCATGCCGCGAGCTCATAGTTATTTTTGCCACCATCAATACGCGTTATTTTGATGTGATCTACCTCCGCTTCATACGCTTCATCGTCCCTTCTCAAACAAAGCAAGTGGACGTTGAACCCTGCTTTGATCAATGCGTCAGTCTCCTTTTTTACCCGCATATCGGCCGGATAAGGCGCGTTTAGGATCATCCCTAAATTCATACGTGCAGTTTCTTTGAATTTTGACAAAGAAAGAGAATTTTGTACTTAAACTCTAAGGACGTGAAGATAACGATCGTTGCAGGTGCAAGACCGAATTTTATAAAAATCGCAGCATTGATACGTGAGATTAATAGGAGGCCGGAAGCTGGATTACACTTCCGGTTAGTTCATACAGGCCAACACTATGATCAGAAGCTGAGTAAAATTTTTTTCGAAGAACTTCAAATCCCGGAACCCGACGTCAACCTGGCCGTGGGATCAGGCTCCCAGGCGGAGCAAACAGGAAGAATAATGATCGAATTTGAAAAAGACCTGCTCGCGAACCCAACGGATATGGTCATCGTTGTGGGAGACGTTAACTCAACCATGGCCTGTACAATTGTGGCTAAGAAGCTGCAAACAAAAGTTGCACACATCGAAGCCGGAATCCGATCATTCGATTACTCGATGCCGGAAGAAGTTAACCGGATAGTTACAGACGCATTGGCTGACTATTACTTCACAACATCGACCTACGCAAACGAGAATTTAAAACTGAGTGGAACGGATCAATCCCGTATTTTCTTTGTGGGGAACATTATGATCGATACACTGATGTGGGCAAAAGATCGGATCAAAAAGCCCGACGTTATTGACACGCATTCCCTGAAGCGAAACGGGTACTATGTGATAACATTGCATCGGCCATCAAATGTTGATAACGTGGCAAAGCTCAGAAGTATTCTCGATTCGATTGAAGCGGGGATCGGAAATTCCGTTGCTGTTTTTCCCGTGCATCCTCGAACTGCTAAGAATCTAGAGCAATCTTCCTGGAAGTCAGACAAAATTATTCTCATGGAGCCGTTGAGTTACTTTGAATTCATCTATCTGGTTCAGCATTCTGGTGGTGCAATTACTGATTCTGGAGGAATTCAGGAGGAGACAACGGTGCTGGGCATCCCGTGTATTACCCTTCGGCCGAATACCGAGCGACCTGAAACGATCTCTGAAGGCACAAATGAATTAATTGGAGATGATTTGCAAAAGCTCGTTAGCAGCCTCAATAAAATAAAAGCAGACACCTGGAAGAAAGGCCGGGTGCCTGCTTTATGGGACGGAAAAACTGCTGAGCGTATCGTCAGCATTCTTTCCCAATTGTAATTTTACTCTACGTAAAGGCTCGCAACCTCCGCTTCACTTACAGATCTGCCATAGATTCGGATATCGTCAATTTTTCCTTTAAAGTAACGAACCAGATTTCCTCGGCATCCGATGGTTAGATCGGCTGTGTTGGTAGTGCTACAAGAGGTGTTGTCGGTAAATTCCTGGATAAGATTACCGTTGAGATATTGGCGTAAGCTTAGTCCCCTCTTTAACCAATACGATGTGTACAAACTCATCGTTCGTAACCGGAGCAGAGTACGATGTGGGCGCATGTGTACAAGCCTGCCCATCGTATCGAACATAGATAAACTTGTCTTCATTCGGCATCGTCGGCATTTGTATTCAGGTACGAAATTGCATAATGGATAGCCTTCTGTGTTTCCATTCCATTTTCGAATTATATCGTTGATGCCTTCAGTCCCAATTTGCGTGGAAGAAACAGCTGTCCAAACTGAGATTGCAAAATCACCTGAAGTATTTAATTGGGTTTGATTAGGTACTTTGATGTAATCATCTACTCCATCGAAGTAATAGCACGCATCAAATCCTTTTCTACCGGTAGAAAGAGTGGCTCCATACACTGTTCCGCCCAGGTAGAGATTGTGAGTGCTGTCATTTGCGTTGCCATTGAACGGAAAGAACGCGATCATTCCATTGTTGATGCTTTCGAGGATCAGCTTAACAACTAACGGGGAGTTGTTGAACTGTTCAAGTTCTGAAGCACTGAACGTTTTCCCATAGGAAAAGTAATTGGTCTTCGAGATCGTGACCGTGTAGATTTTACTTTCCGGAACTTCGATTGTCGTAGTTTCGGCACTAAGTTCTTTTGTGACCTCATCTAGATTTTCCATCCTAACAGTGAGCGTGGCCGGCGTCGACTCAAAATCATGTGACGATTCGTTATAAGCACGTACTTCGATTTTGAACGATGAGGTTGGCTTTGGCTCCGGATCATCATCACATGCGATCAAAAACAAACCAGCGGCCAATGTAATGCAGCATTTAGCAAAAAAACGGGTGTACATAATTGGTAGTTTGAAATTTAATTGATCAGAATAAAAAAAATAGCCAATAGATTGAGCCTTTACGGACTGCAGAACGAATTGTCGATGTCCTGTCCAGGATGTAATTCTACTCGACGAACAAGTTTGCCACTTCGGCATCGGAGATCGAACGGTTGTATATCCGGATGTCGTCGATTTTTCCTTTGAAGAATCTTACAAGATTTCCACGGCATCCAATGGTCATATCCGCGGTGTTTGCAGTAGCTGCATGAAGTGTTGTCAGTAAATTCCTGAATAAGCTCTCCATTGAGATAATGTCGAAGCTTGGTTCCTTGCTTAACTAGTGCAATATGTATGAATTCATCATTATCAATAGTAGGAGAATAGGCGGTGGGTGCATTAGCGCATCCTTGTCCGTCGTACCGCGCATAAAGAATCTTATCTACAATAGGATCTGCCGTCGTATTCAAATAAGAGATGGAAAATGGATATCCTTCGGCGTTACCATTCCATTTACGCAGTATATCATTTATTCCTTCGTGTGGAACTTGTGTTGAAGCGACCAATGTCCAGAGCGAAATCGCGAAGTCACCGGTCGGATTCAGCGAACTATGATTAGCAACGCTGATATAATCGTCCTGGCCATCAAAGATAGTATGATGAATTGCCTTTTCCTTTCCTGTCATTTGTGAGGGTAGCCCCATGCACAACCCCATCGCGATTGTTTGACGTGCTGTCGTTTCCGTTGCCATTAAAGGGGTAAAAGGCCACCAGACCTTGGGTAATACTCTCGTTGAACAATGTGACAACCAACAGAGAGCCATTAAATTGCCTGAATTCATCTGCCGTGAATTTTTTCTCAAATGGCAGGTGATCGGCCTTCGTCACTTTAACGGTATAGCTACCCTCTCTTTCGGGAACAGCGATCACGGAAGTTTCGGCGGCGAGTTCCTTCGTGAGCAACAGCTTGATTTTCCGACGTACACCAATAGTGTGGCCGGAGTTAACTGAAATTCCTTGGTTGTTTCGTCGTATGCGTGTACTTCCAGCCCGAAGGTCAACGATGGTTCTGAATCATCATCGCACGAAATAATGACAACTGCAGCAAGGACCAAAAAATACTTTCTTAATAGAGCAATAAGCATAAGACAATAGGATTTGAAAAAGTTAATGAACTAAAGGTAAAAATATGAGAATTTAATAAGGTATCGCATCAAGAGGTAAACGATCGGAAGCAAAAAAAAGATCTGACTTCATAGTGATGTTCTTAAAATCGTTCCCTTTCTCCAGGATTATTACATGACGTTCCTTGGTTTTTCACGTAGTAGCAATGTTTTCAACCGATCTATTCATCGACTGACGACTTCTTCTTACCTTAAATGTTACTTGGCCGGCGAGCACTCACGATTTCGCGATGACGCGAACTCTTTTCGGATTTTCCTTGACAAAAGTTTCCCACGACTTTGACTTTGCCCCGGAACATGTCGTTTTGAAAGTGATGACATACGGCGACGGCCAGCGCATCCGTAGCGTCCAGCAGCTTTGGAATTTCCTTTATGGTGAGTAACGTCATAAGCATCTTTGCGACTTGTTCCTTGGAGGCATTTCCGTTGCCGGTAACCGATTGTTTGATTTTCCTCGGCGCATACTCCACTATTGGTATTTGTCGCGAAAGCGCTGCCGCCATCGACACGCCTTGTGCCCTCCCGAGTTTCAGCATGGATTGAACATTCTTTCCGAAAAATGGGGCTTCCAATGCGACTTCATCCGGATGATATTCATCAATCAGGCTGATAACGCGTTCGAAAATCTTCTTCAGCCTGAGTTCGTGGCCACTATACTTACTAAGTTGAATGACACCATATTGTAACAATTGCACTTTACTCTTTTGGATTGTAATGAGTCCGTAACCCATTACATTCGTTCCAGGGTCGAGACCCAGAATTATCTTCTCTTTTTCCAATTTTCGCACGGCCGAAGATAGCCAGCGTTTGTAAATTTTTGAAATTGCAATAAATGGTATTGTTGCCGATCATATTTTTTGCCTGCTATTTCATCATCCTTGGCCTTTTGATAGTGGGATGGAATCGAGGCAGTTCGAAATGATTTGAGCCTCAAAACAGAAAAAAGCGAGCTGTTCATTTCAGTGGTCATCCCAGTACAGGAACGAAGGACACAATATTGAATACCTGCTTAACGGATCTCGAAAAACAGGATCATGCCGATTTTGAAGTGATAGTTGTGGATGATCATTCGGAAGATAACACCGTACATCTGGTCCAGGACGTCGTTATTAGAAATCCACGGTTTAGGATCATCCATAACGCCGGAGAAGGTAAGAAGACAGCGCTTACATCGGGTATTGAGGCAGCCAAAGGCACTATCATCATTACAACAGACGCTGATTGCAGGGTTTCTGCGGAATGGATCTCGACGTTAGCGCGATTTTTCAGTGAAGACGAACTCAAAATGGTCTTTGGATGCGTGAGAATGGAAGCAAACTCCATCTTCTCCAGCGCTTCAGTCTCTTGAGTTCGCCAGTTTGATCGGTTCTGGCATGGCGATGGCATCGTGGAAGTATCCGGTGATGTGTAATGGTGCCAACCTTGCATTCCGTAAATCAGTCTTCGAAGAAGTTGGGGGCTACAAGGGTAACCTGCATATACCTTCCGGCGATGATGAATTTCTGATGCGGAAGATTTTAGCGCGTTTATCCAAATGGGATCAAGCCAGTGTTACATCCGCAGTCTGTTGTCACAACATTGCCGAATAATACCCTAAAAGAGTTTTTTCAGCAACGGATACGCTGGGCTGGAAAATGGACCGCCAATAATTCGCGGCTCGAGCCGGACGCTTGCCTCGTTTGTCTTCTGTTTTCAGCTAACGACAATCTTACTTCCTTTGTTTGTTGCATTCGGCTGGATCGACATTCAGACCTTCATCATTTTAATCCTTTCAAAAGCAAGTCTTGAATTTCTCTTTTTGAAAAGGGTTACTAAATTTTTGTCGCTCAGGTGGGATTGGGTCGCTTTTGTCCTGCTACAATTGATTTATCCGCTGTATGTCGTCTTTATTGGCGTACTTTCAAACTTTAATTCCTTTGAATGGAAGGGGAGAAAACTGAAGTCCCTCACCGTCAGCAATAAATTGAACAAACAGGTTTTAGGATAGCCGAAAGGGTTGCACCCAATTCCCTTTTCAGATTAACTTTACCCTAAGATGACAGAACAGACCCTCAAAGCGAAATTTGAAATTAAAGAACTGCAGCTCAATGCGTTGCTCGAGATTACTCAGGCTATAAACAATAACCTGCCGGAAGAATCGCTTTATAAAATATACAACTTCACTCTCCGCTCAAATTTGAACATCCAAAAGCTGGCGCTTTTTGTGCTCGACGACGAATGGAGCTGCAAGGTTAGTTTTGGAACCAAAAAACATTTCCTCAAGGCACACCTTCTTCCGGAGTTCAAAACGATACAGGACATCACACATCTCAAGGAATTTGATGAATGTGACTTTACCGTCTTCGACATCATAATTCCGGTTACACACAAGAAGACAACACTCTGCACTGGTTTTTGTGGGTGGAATGGAGAAAGACGACTATCAGAATGAAGATGGTGTAAAGTTCATCCAGGCGTTAAGCAATATTATTATTGTTGCGATAGAAAATAAGAAACTTGTGAGGAAACAACTCGTTCAGGAGTCGTTTCGCAAAGAACTTGAGATTGCCAGCGACGTTCAGCAATTTCTATTTCCTGATAAGCTGCCATACACCGAAAAGCTGAAACTCGAGGCCAGCTACCTTCCGCATGACATGGTGGGCGGGGATTATTATGATTATATTCCAATTAACAAAAACCAGTTCCTTATATGTGTAGCGGATGTCAGTGGTAAGGGAATTCCTGCCGCCCTCATGATGTCTAACTTCCAGGCTTCACTTAGGACTCTGCTAAGGCAGACACCTAACCTGACCGATATCATTGAAGCTTTGAATTTCCAGGTTCTTGAAAATACCAAGGGTGAGAAGTTCATTACTTTTTTTGCTGCCATTTATGATATAAGGCTGAAGACCATGGTGTATGTCAATGCAGGGCACAACCCACCAATATTGCTGGACAAGAAAAATGGCATGCGTATGCTGGAGGAAGGTTCGACTGTTCTTGGAGCAATGCACCCTTTGCCATTCCTTAATGAAGGTTTTATTACCGGAATAGAAGACTTCTTTTTGTTTTGTTATACCGATGGGCTTACGGAAACAGTTAACGAGCAGGGATTTGAATTTGGCGTGGATAAACTGATTGAGTACTTCAAATTGGACGAGACATTCGATAAAGACTTAAAGATTATCCATCAGGATATTATTGTTGCGCTGGACACCTTCAAGGGTCTGAAAGGATATCACGACGATATCACCATACTCTCTTGTCGCGTGAGTTAACGAGGTGGATAGAGGTTTCAATATGGTTCATCGGACACCTTTTATCCTTCCCTTGCTTTACCCTTCACTTATATGGAGAATGCCATCTGACGGCAAGCAATTGTTCCTGACATTTGATGACGGGCCGGTGCCCGGACCTACGGAATTCGTTCTCGACACGCTGCGGAGCTACAACATTAAAGCAACATTCTTTTGTATCGGAGATAATGTCAGAAAGCATCCCGCTGTCTTTAAGGAGATAGTAGACGCTGGTCATAAAATTGGAAATCATACACACAATCACTTGAACGGCTGGCGAACAGCAAACTCCAGTTACGTCGAAAACGTGGAGGAATGCAACAAACAGATCACTGAAAATTTGCCACCCGTTTCGGGCTCCCCCAGTATTTTTAGACCGCCATATGGCCGGATCACCAGGAGCCAAATAAGATCGTTAGTCAATTTCAGGATCATAATGTGGGATGTGCTCGCGATTGACTATAACGACGGTTTATCCTCCCCGCGATGTTTGAAAAATACAATCAATGCATCCCGACCAGGTTCAATAATTGTCTTTCATGACAGCTATAAGGCGGAAAAAAACCTGACCTTTGTTCTGCCAAAGTACATTGAGCATTTCCTAATGTTAGGATTTGAATTCAAAGTTGTCCCTGGATGAAGAAAGTCTTGGTTACGCCGTTAGATTGGGGTCTCGGTCATGCGACGAGATGTGTCCCTATTATCAACGAACTACTGAAACGCAATTGCACTGTCATTATAGGTGGATGTGGGGAGTCACTCGAGCTGTTAAAGAAAGAGTTTCCCGCACTCACATTCTTATCACTGCCAGCCTATAGGCCAGTCTATCCGTCCTCAGGTTCGATGTTCTTGAAAATGTTAACTCAGCTACCAAGGTTCCTGTCAACCATAAAGCAAGAACACGCGGCGATCGAACAAATAATAAAGAATTCTAAAATTGACCTGATAATTTCAGATAACCGTTTTGGCTGCTGGTCTGACGCTGTTCCTTCTGTGTTTATTACGCACCAGACCAACATCTTACTTCCGAAAAGGTTTAAATGGCTTTCACCAATTGTCCGAAGTCTGAATCATTCTCTGATAAGGAGATTTTCGAAGTGCTGGATTCCCGACTATCCTGATGGCAGAAGTCTTGCAGGTAAGTTAAGGTCGCTTACCGGAAAGAAGCAGGTGGCAAGTATCAAATACATTGGAGTGTTATCTCGGTTTGGTCCGCCAAAACCAAGAGAAATCTTATATGATATTGTCTGCATTTTGTCAGGACCTGAGCCGCAGCGCAGTGCTTTCGAAAAAATTGCAACGGAAGAGCTTTCGCGGTCAGGCTTGCGTTATTTTGTTGTTCGCGGCATCGTCAGCCCGAACAATGATAATCGGAAAAAAACCCTCATTGTATCAACTTTCTCAACGGTTCAGACCTCCAGGCAATCATCGAACAATCCGAATGTGTGCTGGCACGAAGTGGCTATAGCACCATAATGGATATGGCTACACTTGGAAAGAAGGCGATCTTTGTTCCCACGCCCGGCCAAACTGAACAAGAGTATCTGGCGGAGCGACTGAAAGCAAAAGGTATTGCATTTTTTGTAGCACAGAAAGATTTTAACATTATGGAGGCGTGGACGAGCTCGCATTCCTTTACGGGATTTAACCAATTTCCCAGTGACGTACACTTTTTAACGGATGCACTAGACGAATTTGTACCGAGTCGGCTGTCGACCGAGAGATGCCACAACAGATAAGATTATGAGGAAGTTTCTTAAAAGTTTTGTTTATGCCTTTCAGGGAATAACAACGGCAATTGCTGATCAACGTAACCTGCGCGTTTTGATTTGCATTGCAGCTGCCGTTGTTGCGGCAGGATTCTATTATGACATTACCCCGGTTGAATGGTGTATTATCTTGTTGTGCATCGGACTTGTCGTCGGACTGGAACTGATCAATTCCTCAATTGAAAGTCTCGTGGATCTTGTAACAATGGAGAAAAAGCCATTGGCGGGAAAGGTCAAGGACATGGCAGCGGGTGCGGTATTGTTCGCCTCGGTTTTGTCGTCAATTATTGGATTGATAATTTTCACGAAATACCTTACGGTTTAGGCGGTTTTATCTTTTCAGCTTCACAGATGGATCACTTTATAGATACTCACGCGCACATTTATCACGAAGACTTTCTCCCTGACAGGATCGATATGCTTCAACGGTGTTTGGAGCAGCGGGTCACGAAAATATTCATGCCGAATGTGGATCACGCGACGATCGACGCCATGTTGGAATTGGAAAGTCGGTCTTCGGGCCAATGTATTCCGATGATGGGATTGCATCCATGCTCCGTTAAGAAAGGATTTGAACGGGAACTATATCTCATTGAAAGTTGGCTTTCGAAAAGAAAATTTTCGGCCGTTGGCGAAATCGGTACTGACCTCTATTGGGATAAAAGCCTGTTCGACTATCAAAAGGAGGCTTTTATAATACAGGTTAATTGGGCAAAGAAATACAACCTTCCAATTGTTATTCATTGTCGTGAAAGTATAGATCAAACCATCGACCTCGTTCAACAGATGCAGGATGGAAACTTATCGGGAATCTTTCATTGCTTTTCAGGTACAGTCGAACAAGCGCTACAGATCACAAAGCTTGGCTTTTACCTTGGCATTGGGGGCGTTGCTACGTTTAAGAATGGTGGATTGGACAAAGTACTACCCGACATCGAGCTGAAGCATTTGGTGCTCGAGACGGACAGTCCGTATCTTGCTCCTGTACCTCACCGGGGAAAAAGAAACGAACCGTCGTATATACCTCTGGTGGCAAAAAAAGTGGCAGAGTTCAAGGATATTTCAATCGATGAGGTTCAACGAGCTACAACGGAGAATGCTTTGAAGTTATTTAAGTCAAATGATGGATATTAAGAAAGTAAGTGTAAACACCGCCCTTCCGGGAAAAGCGCGCGCTCGCATTCTCATTATTTATACGGGAGGTACGTTCGGTATGACGTATGACAGGGATGGAGTGCTCGTGCCATTTGACTTTGCCGATATTCTCCACGAATTACCGACCCTTAAAAATCTGGCTCTCGAGATCACAGCTTTTTCATTTGTCAACCCGATTGATTCATCAAACATAAATATTGATCACTGGCAACTTATCGGTAGAATAATTTTTGATCAGTATGAACACCAGGATGGGTTTGTCGTCTTGCATGGGACGGACACCATGGCATATACTTCGTCGGCATTGAGTTTTATGTTGGATGGGCTCCAGAAGCCCGTTGTGTTTACTGGTGCTCAACTTCCTATAAGTGAAGCGAGGTCTGATGCGCGTGAACATTTAATCACCGCCCTCGACATTGCTTCTGCCCGTAAGGATGGATTTGCACTTGTCCCGGAAGTGTGTATCTACTTTGATTATGAGTTGCTGCGTGGCAATCGATCCAAGAAGGTCGAGAGCATGCAGTTTGATGCGTTCGATTCCGGTAACTATCCGCCGCTGGCAAAGGCAGGGGTGAAGATCGATTATAATTTTTCTGTCATTCGTTCGCCCATGTCATCGACGGGATTAAACCTGCGATCGAAGTTTGAGACCAACATTGCCATCCTGAAATTATTTCCCGGTATCGATATCAACGTCGTTAAGGCGGTGTTGGGAGTTCCGGGTTTAAAGGCTGTTGTCTTAGAGACGTATGGTTCCGGAAACGCGCCTACCCTGGGCTGGTTGCTGGAAGAATTAAAAAAGGCAATTGAACGCGGGATCATTATCCTTAACATTTCCCAATGCCCGGGAGGGCGAGTGACGCAAGGGCGTTACGAGACCAGCAAATGGCTTCAACAGATCGGAGTGATCAGTGGAGCGGACATGACGATGGAAGCAGCCATAACGAAGTTGATGTTGCTCATTGGCGAGCTGGGAATAGACCGGGCAAAAGAGCTTATAGGCATGCCGCTCGCGGGAGAATTGACCGCCTGAGGGCTTGCAATCCGTTCAATTTATTGATTTCTTTGCGTCCCATTTCGCATTTCAGGAGAGGTGTCCGAGTGGTTGAAGGAGCACGCCTGGAAAGTGTGTATACTGGAAACGGTATCGCGGGTTCGAATCCCGCCCTCTCCGCAAGCCTTGGTTTAAAGCCGAGGCTTTTTGTTTTTGCTCCACACTCTGAAGTTCAATATATTACAAAGAATTTTTGGTTTTTAATGTGACTTTATTTGGTCCAATCCATTAGAGACCTAAGAAAAAGAAAGTCAGGACCGCCAACAGAAATATTTTCTAAAAAGTGTTTAGAAATCGACAAAACGTTTAATTTTGGCGCTTTCAAAGCTACTTAAACCTTTAACTATGAAAAAATTATTTGCGATTATCGCTCTCGTAGGGGTACTGGCGTCCCCTTCTCTTTTTGCTCAGGATACAACAGCAACTGAACCGGCAGCAACGGAACAACCAGCTGACGTTGCAACGGCAGATACGTCTGCCCCGGCTGACGAAGAGCAGACTTTTCACGAATTACTAAAAGATTTGTTTATCCAAGGTGGCCCTGGATTTATGACGCCGATTCTGATATGTATGATTATTGGCTTGGCCATCTCAATTGAAAGAATAATTATCCTCAACCTGGCGACGACGAATACCAAGAAATTATTGGGACAAATTGAAGACGCGATCTCTAAAGGAGGTGTAAACGCGGCATTGGATATTACACGTAATACTCGTGGTCCTGTTGCTTCCATCTTTACTCAGGGTCTTATGCGCCACCATGAAGGTATCGATATGGTTGAAAAATCAATCGTTTCGTACGGTGGTGTGGAAATGGGCAAGCTTGAAAGAGGTTTGATCTGGATATCACTGATGATCTCTCTCGGTCCCATGCTCGGATTCTTTGGAACTGTAATCGGGATGGTGTTTGCATTCGATGATATCGAAAAAGCTGGTGATATTTCCCCATCTATCGTTGCAGGTGGTATGAAAGTGGCCTTGATCACAACTGTTGGGGGTCTTATCGTGGGTATGGTGCTCCAGGTATTCTATAACTACCTCGTATCAAAGATCGACGGTCTTGTTAATACAATGGAAGACGCTTCCATCTCTCTGGTTGATATTTTGGTTAAGTACAAGGTTAAATAAGAACGCATATGCTGGATCTCGGATTCTATGTATTCTATGCGCTGCTTTTTATAGCGGTTGCATCGATGTTGGTATTTCCCATTGTCCATATGCTGCGGGAACCTAGCGCACTCTTAAGATCTGCAATTGGCATTGGTGTAGTAGTGGTACTTTTTGTAATATCCTATGCATATGGCCGATTCAGAAGTGACTCTGAAAGCAGCAGCTCGTCGGAGTTACTCCGACGTACTTCTAAACTGATTGGTGCAGGATTGATTATGTTTTATATCACTCTTGTGCTGTCAGTTGTAGGCTCTTATCTATTCTGAAATAAGTAAAGCCCTTAAATAATATGGCAAGATCGACACCTGAAATCCCTAACGCCTCGATGGCGGATATCGCGTTCCTACTGTTGACCTTCTTCTTGATGACAACAACGGTAGCCAGCGATAAGGGATTGTTATTGTTCCTTCCTCCTCCGCCGGAAGCACTGCCTCCTGACCAGATTGAGATTCAGGAACGGAATTTGTTTAATATACAGATCAATTCGTCAGATAAGCTTCTTGTTGAGCGTGAGCCTTGGTTTTCCACAAACCGTGAGCTCACCGATGAGATCAAGAAGTTTATCATGAATAATGGTCAGGATCCGGAGTCGTCCGAAAACCCACTAAAAGCAATTGTGTCATTAAAGGCTGATCGTGGTACATCTCATAAGATGTTTGTGTCGATCCTGGATGCGGTTCAGGCCGCTTATCACGAGATCTACGCCGAAAGAGCTGGTGTAACCGTGAAGGAATGGAGAGAAATATCGTCAGACCCGGATAACTCCCAAAAGCCTGAGTGGAGAGTACTCTACGATAAGGGAAGGGGCGTGAGACCCGATGGAACAGTTGAAATTCCTATGGCTCTCTCAATCGCTGAGCCTTCTAAAGTTGGTGGATAATAAAAGATAACTAACTATGTCAAAGTTTAAGAAAAAAGCCCAGACTAAACAGGAAATACCAACTTCGTCCATGCCTGACGTTGTGTTCATGTTGCTGTTCTTCTTTATGGTGACCACCAAGATGAGAGAGACGAACATCAATGTGGAGCAGCGCATGCCTCAGGCGACCCAGTTAAAGAAATTGGTCAAGAAATCGTTGGTAGCTTACCTTTATATTGGCGCTCCCAAGAAAGCCGAGGAATTTGGCATCGAGCCCAAAATACAGGCAAATGATGTTTTCATCGAAACAAAAGGTATAATTCAGTGGGTTAACCACGGAAAAAGCAAAGCAGGACGAATTCAATCGCGATGCTATCACTGTTTCTCTTAAGGTGGATAATGAGGCCAAACGAGGCCTTGTTGCCGATGTTGAAACAGAACTCCGCAGAGCAAATGCCCGGAAGATCCTGTATTCGGCGAATCAAAAACTCGAACGAGAATAAAGGTTAAGTAAATAGCTTAGAAATCGCCCCGATCCAAATCGGGGCTTTTTTTTGTTTATGGATGGAATAAGTATTGCCCCACAATTGAATAACCCCAAGACAGTTCGCGCGTGGTACATGTATGATTGGGCTAATTCAGTTTACTCACTAGTCATATCCTCAGCAGTTTTCCCGATTTACTACAAAGAAGTCACTACGGTGAATGGCAATGACCATGTGGTGTTCGCTGGAGTAACTATCCAGAATTCCGTTCTTTATTCCTATGCACTGTCGTGTTCCTTTTTGATTGTTGCCCTGATGTTGCCGCTGCTATCGGGCGTGGCGGACTATACCGGGAGAAAGAAGGCGTTCATGAAGTTCTTCGTCTGGTTGGGCAGCCTGTCGTGTATTGGGCTTTATTTCTTTGATGGCGTTGCATTATTGTGGTGGGGAATTCTTTGCTCAATTCTTGCAAGCATTGGCTATTCCGGCAGCCTTGTGTTTTATGACGCGTTCCTGCCTGAAATTGTAACGGAAGACCGGTATGATTCGACCAGCGCAAGGGGGTATTCTATGGGGTATTATGGAAGCGTCCTTCTCATGATCGTAAGTCTTGTCCTGATCCTCAACGCGCCCTCCTTCGGTTTTTCCGGAACAAATGCAGAGGCGAGTCTTGCTGCAACTAGATTTTCATTTCTGTTGGTGGGTGTCTGGTGGATAGGATTTTCTATGATCCCATTTAGACTCTTACCCGAAAACGTCTTCAATAAAAAACCGTCGGGCAACGTATGGACCAATGGTTATATGGAGATCGTAAAAGTATGGAGAAGTCTTAAAGAGCTTCCGGATCTCAAGCGTTATCTGGTCGCCTATTTCTTCTACAATTCCGGTGTTCAGACGGTAATGTATCTGGCGGCGCTGTTCGGTACTGACGTTCTCCATTTAGCAAGTGACAAACTAATTGGAACGATATTGTTGATACAACTTGTAGCATCTGTTGGCGCTTGGTTGTTTGCCAAACTTTCTTTCTCCAGAGGAAACCGATTCTCATTGGTAACTATGAATGTTATCTGGATTGCAGTTTGTGTTGGGGCATACTTCACCACGAATGAATTTCAATTTTACGTGTTGGCTTTTGTCGTTGGTGTAATCATGGGAGGAATTCAATCTTTGTCACGTGCCACCTACTCCAAACTTATTCCAGACGAGACCCAGGATCATACTTCCTATTTTAGCTTTTACGATGTCACCTTTAATTTGTCGATCGTGATGGGTACGTTTTCGTTTGGATTCGTCAATCACCTGACGGGAGACATGAGAAATAGCGCGCTATTCCTTGCTATATACTTTATTATCGGCGCGATGACATTGCTTGGCGTGAAAGCAAGTGAAGTTACGTTACCAGGAAAGACAACCTGACCGTCCATTGCTATCTTATACCCTATACCCTTATACCTCTATTTCCCTATTTCCAGCCTCGTCAGTATCGAAGATGCTTCACGGTTATCCCATTATTGATAAGCTGCTTTAGTGAATCAATTCCAATCTTCAGATGCGTCTCTACAAATTCTTTTGTGACTGCCAGGTCGCTGATCTCGGTCTTTACGCCTTCAGGAACCATCGGCTGATCGGAGACAAGCAATAATGCTCCTGTGGGGATCTTGTTCGCAAACGCCGTAGAGAAGATAGTTGCCGTTTCCATATCGATGGCCATGGCGCGGATCTTTCTTAAGTAAGCCTTGAAATCATCATCCCATTCCCAAACTCGCCTGTTGGTAGTGTACACGGTTCCTGTCCAATAATCCTGGCTGTTATCCCTGATGGTTGTCGAAATGGCTTTTTGAAGAGCAAAGGACGGCAGTGCAGGCACCTCAGGAGGAAAATAATCGTTTGACGTTCCTTCGCCTCGTATGGCTGCGATTGGCAATATAAGGTCGCCTATATCATTCTTTTTCAACCCGCCGCATTTGCCAAGGAATAGCGCGGCCTTTGGTTTGATGGCGCTGAGGCAGTCCATTATCGTTGCCGCATTGGGGCTTCCCATTCCAAAGTTTATAATGGTGATACCTTCTGCAGTGGCGCTCCGCATGGCCCGGTCAAGGCCATGAACTGGTACCTCATGCCATTTTGCAAAAAGGCTGACATAATTATCAAAGTTGGTGAGGAGGATGTAGTCACCGAATTGGTCGAGTGCCTTTCCTGTGTATCGCGGAAGCCAGTTTTCGGCAATGTCTTGTTTGGTCTTCATACTCTAAAGTAATAGATAATGTTGAAATCGTAAGGGCTGCTGACTGTGAATGCTCCAATGCGGGGATGAACTAAAAGTAGTTTATTTGTAGCATGATCAAGCTCAATCTGCCGGCGTTTGATTGCGTCGTAAAAAAAGAGGAAGGGAAATTTTTTATTCTTGGATATCATCCGTAAAAAATATCTTGTTCTTACGCCGGAAGAATGGGTTCGCCAACATTTTGTCAATTACCTCGTCACTGAATTGAAGTATCCAAAGGCGCTGATAAAGATTGAAGGAGGTTTGACTTTTAACAAGTTATCCAAGCGTTCTGATATTGTCGTTTTCAATCGTAATGGTGAGCCCTGGATGATTGTGGAATGCAAATCCCCAAATCAAAAAATAAATCAAAGCACGTTGCGCCAGGCATCTGTTTATAACCATACGCTGAAAGGCAAATACCTCACAGTTACGAATGGACTAGTCCACATTTGTTGCGAAGTGAATTGGAACGAAGGCAAGACCGCAGTGCTCAGCGCTCTGCCAACCTTTGAATGATCTGTAATAGGAATTCCTTCCCTCAGGAACGTTAATCGATTAGAGGAATTTCTTAACATCGGTGTAAGGCAAGCTGAACGCATCTGCGACTGCCTTATAAACGACCTCGCCGTGAATAACATTCAGTCCGTTGCGTAATTCCATGCTTTCCTGACATGCTTTCTTCCAACCTTGATTTGCTAACCGGATAGCATAGGGAAGTGTTGCATTGGTCAATGCGAGCGTCGAAGTATATGGGACTGCACCAGGCATATTAGCGACGCAGTAGTGAACCACATCGTCAATGATGAATGTTGGATCTTCGTGAGTTGTTGGGCGACAGGTTTCGATACATCCGCCCTGATCAACCGCGACATCCACGAGCACGGTTCCTGGCCGCATGGTTTTGAGCATGTCTCGGGTAATTAGTTTTGGCGCTTTTGCTCCGGGTACCAAAACTCCACCAATGATGAGATCTGCATTCTGTTATCATTTCGCGGATGGTGTACTCATTGGATACAATTGTGTGAACATTCTTTGGCATCACGTCATCAAGATACCGAAGTCGATTGATGTTGAGATCCATGATCGTTACATCGGCACCCATACCCGCAGCAATCTTTGCTGCGTTCGTTCCAACAACACCACCGCCAAGTATTAAGACTTTTGCTGGCTTAACTCCCGGAACTCCGCCGAGCAGAATACCTCGTCCTTTTAATGGCTTCTCCAGATATTTAGCACCTTCCTGTATAGCCATACGGCCAGCTACTTCCGACATGGGAATAAGCAAAGGCAGACTCCCATCAATTCGTTCAACGGTTTCATAGGCAAGACAAACCGCACCACTGTGAATCATCGCTTTTGCAAGCGGCTCGTAAGAAGCGAAGTGGAAATAAGTAAATACCAGCTGATCCTTTCTTGATGAGTTTATATTCGGGGTCAACGGGTTCTTTAACTTTCATGATCATTTCAGCTAGCCCAAATATCTCGGCAGCCTCCGGAACCATCTTTGCCCCCGCTTTGGTGTATTCGTCGTCACTAAAGCCACTCCCCACGCCGGCTGTTTTTTGAACATAAACTGCATGGCCGCGCTTAACAAGCTCTTGCGTGCCAGCGGGTGTTAAAGCAACGCGATTTTCGTTATTTTTAATTTCCTTGGGAACACCTATGATCATGGTACAAACGATTTAGCGGCGCAAATATAGCCAACAGGGCCCTGAAAGTAGGAGCGACTCATTGATTTTTTGACAAGCCTCTTAAAACCATGAATAGAAACAGTCAGTATGCTTTTTACGGGTCGTTGATGATGGGAATGGAAAACTACCTTCTTTACGAAAAGCACTTGAAATTCCTGCGAACAGTACAGCTGGACGGCTTTAAAATGTTTTCTCTAAAACAATACCCTTACGTTATTAGAAGTAATGATTCCAACCATCGGATCGCTGCAGAGCTTTATAAGGTTATCGACGCGAAAACAGAACAATCTATACATGAATTGGAGCTGGAGGAAGGTTATATTTTTTCTGAAGTCGACATAGCAGGTGATAAATTTGGTATCTATCTTTTCAACACCAAAGTGGACGATAGTGCGGAAGTAATTAACGGAGACTGGCGTTCCTACAGAAAGCTGCAACGTTTTTGAAAGTCAATACCGATTGTCTATTTTTGAACCTAACAGTTGTTCATTTTCAAATAACCCCTTGAACCTTGAGCGCACTCAAAGAAGCAAAAGTAAAATTCTCACAGGCGAAGGTTAAAGAAATTCTTGCCGACTACCGACTTGCTGTGGAGAGCCGCGAAGCAAGCCTTATTGGTAGAAAGGAAGTGTTCATGGGAAAAGCTAAGTTCGGCATCTTTGGCGATGGTAAAGAGATCGCGCAAATAGCCATGGCTAAAGTTTTTCGCAAAGGAGATTTTCGCGCTGGATATTATCGGGATCAGACGTTCATGTTTGCAATCGGTGAGTTAACTGTTCAACAATACTTTGCTCAACTGTACGCGCACACAAGTGTGGAAGCGGATCCTGCGTCGGCAGGAAGACTAATGAATGGCCACTATGCCACACGTTTTCTGGATGATCATGGTAAGCTGAAACCGCTTACAGAACTGAAGAACAGCAGCGCCGACATTTCACCGACTGCAGGTCAAATGCCCCGGTTGCTTGGACTGGCTTATGCATCCAAACTTTTTAGACACAATCCATCAGCTAAAAGAGTTCACAGATCTTTCCAACGACGGAAATGAAATAGCTTTTGGAACGATTGGAAATGCATCAACTTCGGAAGGAATGTTTCTTGAAGCAATCAACGCCGCGGGTGTGTTGCAGGTACCGATGCTTACTTCAATCTGGGATGATGACTACGGAATTTCCGTACCACAGGAATATCACACGACAAAGGGTAGTATATCAAAAGCCCTCGCAGGCTTACAGCGTACGGAAACCGAAAAAGGTTTCGAGATAATTACTGTTAAAGGATGGGATTATCCTGGGATTATTGAGGCGTATCAAAAGGCTGAGAAGATCTGCAGGGAAGAACATGTTCCTGTTTTGTTTCATGTTCAGGAAATGACACAACCCCAGGGCCACTCAACGTCTGGCTCGCACGAACGTTATAAATCTAAAGAACGCCTCGCATGGGAAGTGGAATTCGACTGCATAAAGAAGATGAGGGAATGGATCATTAACGAGGTTCTTATCCTTCCTGAAGAGGTCGATGCAATTGAACGCGAAGCCAAGCTTTCAGCTAAGCAGGCAAAGGAGCGGGCATGGAAAGCATTTATGGATGATGTCCGAAAGGATCAGGTCATAGTTAGCAGGATCATTGAGAAGGCCATCCGGCAGAGCAAACGCGGTAACGATTTTGTTCCGATTCGGGGAGACCTCGTTAAGGCAATCAATCCCACGCGCCTTGAAACAATGCGGGCTGCCAAAAAAACCATTAGGCTCCTCGTTGACGAAGACATTGAGCCAAGAGCTGAGCTGGTTCGATGGATCAAGAATGCGGAAGAAGATAATATCGATCGTTACAGTTCGCATATGGTCAGCGTTTCTGAAGAATCTGCATTGAATGTGAAAGGCGTTGAAGCGATATACACAGAAACATCGTCATTGGTCGATGGGCGGGAAGTGTTGCAAGCTTGTTTTGACGCTGCGCTAAGCCGCGATCCACGCGTACTTGCATTTGGTGAAGACGTTGGAAAAATTGGCGACGTAAATCAGGGTTTTGCCGGTCTGCAGGCAAAGCATGGAGAACTTCGTGTAACAGACACCGGCATTCGTGAGTGTACAATTGTAGGGCAGGGGATAGGTACGGCGCTTCGTGGCTTGAAGCCAATTGCGGAAATTCAATACCTGGACTATTTTATATATGCGTTGCCAACTTTATCTGATGACCTCGCGTGCCTCTATTACCGGACAAAAGGTGGCCAGAAGGCTCCATTGATTGTCAGAACCCGTGGCCATCGCTTGGAAGGCGTATGGCATGCAGGTTCACAAATTGGGATGTTGCTGCATTCGCTTCGGGGAATGTATATCATCTCTCCGCGTAACATGACTCAGGCTGCCGGGTTTTATAATACAATGCTCAAGTCAGATGATCCAGCTGTAATCATAGAATGTTTGAATGGATATCGGTTGAAGGAAAGACTTCCTGACAACATCGCTGAGTTCATGGTACCCATTGGAGTACCTGAGATCCTGAAAGAGGGTAGTGATGTTACTGTTGTTACTTATGGTTCGATGTGCCGGGTGGTGATGGAGGCAGCCGAAGCATTGGAGGCGTCCGGTATATCATGCGAGGTTATAGATGTACAAACGTTGCTTCCGTTTGATATTCATCACTCCATTCTTGAATCGATAAAGAAAACCAATAGAGTTGTATTTGCTGATGAGGATGTGCCTGGCGGAGCGACGTCATTTATGATGCAGCAGGTGCTTGAAACGCAGAATGCTTATCAATATCTCGACAGCAAGCCAGTAACAATTACAGCCAAGGAACATCGGCCGGCCTATGCGTCGGATGGAGACTACTTCTCAAAACCCAATCCGGAAGACGTATTCGAGAAAGTCTATAACCTCATGGTTGAGGTTAACCCTTCAAAGTTCTCGCCGCTTTATTAACGTATTTATTTTTGGAAGATTGTTCAACGTTTGATCTTGTCGAGCGTGAACTCTGGCGTTTCGATCGGCGTGCTGGTATTTAGATCCCGATCACGGATCCTGACTATAAGCTTGAGCGTCTTAATGCTAAAAATACTTTTCATCCCGCTGGTGACCATCGCGTATTGAAGGCTTCCTTCAAGAGGACCCTCCTTTTCACTCAATACCGGAAACCGTCTGATTAAAGGAAATTGTACAGAACTCTTTCTCCCAGTCAAATAACTTGTAGCCGCTACCTTCTTTCACCCAAAACTCAACTTCGATATTGGCATAGGTGGGATTCCTTTTGTAGTAGAAGGTATCTAATAGGACGTGAATTTTATTGATGCCGGGATAAGCCAACACCGTATCAATGTTATAGGTCTCGTCAAAAATCTCTTTATCGTCTTCATCAACGAGAACATAGGTATAAGTATAATACGTGCATGACGTCTGATCGTCAATATATGGTGGAATGTTCAAAGAAGCGTATTTGGGATCACGGGCAGTCCGAACAGTCACAAGCTTGCCAGGCGGGGTAGACGGGACCGCTACAAACTGGGGAAGTTCAAGATACCTGGTTTCTTTTTCTACGACAGTGGTATCGCTTTCGGTTGCCAGGTAATAATTCACGTCATGATAAGGAGGATCTATATCGGACGAAGACAGCCCCAGGTCTCCGTTGCCGTCACGGAAGGAGATCGTTAACACGAGTGAATCTCTCTCGCCAACAGCCTTGGCTTCACGGAAATAGATACCTTCAAAATCAATTTCTGGCGTTATTGGAAATTCTGGTGGATCAAAGCAGGCCGTTACCCCTATCGAAATTCCAAATAATAATAGGCCTTTAAACGCTTTCATCCCGTACATTTTGAACTGGTTAAGATAAGTAACGCTTCGATACTTTTAAAAGTTTTGAATCAAAATTAAATGCCCTGCAATGGGTGTTTTCAGCGCTTTAGTTGCGGTCTGCCAGTTCGATCTCGCAAAACAGATCCTTTTATCTGAAGCGACAAGACTTTCCTGATTTACGTCCAGTATAGTCGTTGGCTATCACCCGATGCTACAATGAATCCAATGCCGCGAAAATTAGTAAGCTTGTTTTGATCTAATGGCGTGATCTATCATCTCTACATCTAGATCTTATCCAGCGTAAACTCAGGAGTTTCGATCTGGTTGCTGTTATTCAGTTCTCTGTCGCGGATACGTACTTTAAGCTTGAGGGGCTTGATACTAAAGATACTTTTCATCCCACTGGTGGCCATTGAATATTGAAGGCTCCCACTGAGCGCGCCATCCTTATCGCTTAGAATGGTGAAACGTTGATTAAAGGAAATTGTACAAAACTCTTTTTCCCAGTCAAATAATTCATATCCGTTACCTTCATCGACCCAGAATTCAACATCGATATTGGCGTAGTTGGGATTCCTTTGATAATAAAACGTATCCAACAAGACGTAGATGTCTGGCATATTAGGATAAGACAAAGTCTCGAAGTTATAGGTATCATCAAAAATGTGCTTGTCAGCCTCTTCGACATAAACTGAAGTATAAGTATAGTATGTGCATGAAGACTGTTCGTCGATATACGGTGGAATTAAGTTTTTGTATAAGGGATCATCCGGTGTTCGAACGCTGACAAGCTTGCCTCTAACGTTCGGTGGAACGTCAATGAATTGAGAGAGCTGGCCGTACACCGTTCTTTTTTCCAAGGGGATGATGCCGCCATCGTTCGCCAAGTAATAGTTCACGTCGTGATAAGGAGGCTCAATGTCTGTCGCAGAGAGTCCGAGATCTCCATTGCCGTCGCGGAAAGTCAATGTCAAAACTAGCTCGTCCCGTTCTCCAGGGGATTCAGCCTCCAGAAAATGGATGCTTTCAAAATCGATTTCAGGTGTCGTTGGAAATTCTGGTGGATCAAAGCAGGCAGTTACCCCGATGGAAATTCCAAATAAGTATAGGCCTTTTAACGCTTTCATCCTGTACATTTGACACCGTTAAGGTCAGTAACGTTGGATACTTTTAAGAGCTTTGAAACAAAATTATATAGCGTAAACGAAAGTTCATTTGAGGATATTGCGTTAGAATTATTTCATTTTCAGGCAATTCACAATGCGGTCTATCGCGATTTCCTCGAAAACTTATCCGTTGACATCAATTCCGTCAAGCGAATCAATCAGATACCGTTTCTTCCTATTCGATTTTTCAAAAGCCACGATATTAAGACTGGAGATTGGGTTCCGGAGGTGACTTTTACGAGCAGTGGCACCACGTCGATCTAACACCAGCAGACACCCCGTTCGGCATTTGTCATTTTACCTCAGTCATTCTCAGCGGTGCTTCGAATTCTTCTTCGGTTCGCTAGCGGGTTATCACCTACTTGCTTTGCTTCCCTCGTATCTTGAAAGGAAGGGTTCGTCACTCATCGCAATGATCGATCATTTTATCAAGGAAAGTGGGTCGGTGTATTCTGCCTTCTACCTGCACGACGTGGATCGATTGGTCGAACAGCTTAACACTTTACGCGAAGACAAGAAAAAAACACTTCTGTGGGGAGTTACTTTCGCGCTGCTGGATCTAGCAGCTACTCACAGTATGGACCTCGGTCACTGCTTGTTATTAGAAACCGGAGGTATGAAGGGAAAGCGAAAAGAAATTATCCGAGATGAACTTCATAAAGTCCTCAGCGATTCGTTTCATTTAAACAATGTGTTTTCGGAATACGGGATGACAGAGCTGCTTTCTCAGGCTTACACAAAAGGGGGGGATACCCGGTTTTACTGCCCACCCTGGATGCGGGTCCTGGTACGCGATTTGACCGATCCGTTAGAGACGGGGTTACTTAAAGAGACTGGCGGTATTAATGTCATCGATCTGGCCAATTGGCATTCTGTCGCTTTTATAGAAACGGAAGACCTCGGTCGTGTATTGGCAGATGGGACGTTTGAAGTGTTAGGACGCGCCGACAATAGCGATGTTAGAGGCTGCAGTCTGCTTGTAGAGTAGCCCGATGGATTGGCACTTTGTTTGTTTTATTGTAAAAGAATGATATTTTTGCTATAACCAAAGTCAGTAAATAATGAAAAAGCTTGTTGTATTCGTTGTATTAGCGGCCTTTATCTCTGCATGTAGTCAGTATACCTGCCCGACTTATACTAAGAAGGAGGCGCCTAAAAAGAACTCAGCACAACGCATTTAGTTCTTTTCCGCTCCCTCTAATTTCAGTTCCTACAATAAGTACTTATTAGAAGCTGGCGATGGATATTCCCATTGTCCATGTATTGAAGTCGTTAAAGGTGTCATCCGATTTCAACCCCTTACCTTTCTCAAACAACGGGCTTAAATTGTAATATCCAAAGAGGCTGAAAGCGCCAAAGCCAATTCGTCCCATTAATCCATAACGGAACTTGTTCAGGTTAAAATCCTGTTTGTCTTTGAACTTCTTTACTTCTGAATTTTCCCTGTATTTCACCTTGTTAAACGAGTCATACAAGAAGCCAACCCTGCCTCCAACAGACACTTTAAAGCTTCGTGCCGGATCTTCCGGATTGAGCGTGTATCTTATCTCAACAGGTACCTCTATATAGTTTGTAATCAACATGGATTTCGTGATACCTTCGACTGGTGCGTCATCGGAAGGAATCATGATCAACTCATCATTGGCATCGTAACCAACCATGTAGTTGTTCTTGAATTTGTAACGTTCCAGGCTGAAGCCTATTCCCGGAACTAGGCTGAAGCTCGACTTCAGAATTCGGAGGTCGTATTGATAATAAATATTAGCGGTACGGGAGCCCCAGAAGTAAAGACTGAAATCGGGCGGGCCGCTAATGTCACGGTTGAAGCCAAATTCAAAATTGAACGTTCCTGGGATATCTGGACGGGCTGAAGTCTTTTTCTTTGTCGGCGTTGTCGTTGTTGTGGCATCCTGCCCCAGGGTGGCGAAAGTGACCCCGGCCAGAAGCACCATACAAGCTAATTTCTTTATCATGCGGTCAATTATGTCAATTTGAGAGCCCAAAAATAGCCTTTTTGGCGTCAGGGCAAAACCTATTTGTTTTTGTTGAGTGAAATTATTCTTTACATTTGCAGTCCAAAAATTAGCCTACTTTCCAATACCGGACCCGTAGCTTAACTGAATAGAGCACCTGACTACGGATCAGGAGGTTCGGGGTTTGAATCCCTGCGGGTCCACAAGAAATCCTGACAACAACGGTTGTTGGGATTTTTTATTTTCAACCTACCCTATGAGTTGGCAGACTATGAAAAAGTTTGAATTGAAGACAGTTTTCAATCAGGAGGTTCGGGGTTTCTTGAGGGAAGCGATCCCTGCGGGTCCATTCACAGGAAATCCTCAGTAGCAGCGATGGTTGAGATTTTTTATTTTTCCGGCAATAAGAGTTAGCTGTCAATTAAAAGTTTTATGGATTGGTATGTTTACGTACTGCGAAGCCAGGTAGATGGTAGACTATACAAAGGGATGACCCAAATGTTGAAGAAAGAGTCCAACTAGTAACAGGTAACTGAGTATTGATTTCACATGACCACAAGGACAAATATTGGGCCTGTTGTTAAGGGTAGTGCCTTGAATGATTTTTATCAATATAATGTTGAAAATTGCCATTTCCAGAAAGAAGCAATTGCCGTAAATTCATTAGATTAGTGATCACGACGCTTATCACTAGTCGCGTTAAAAGTTATGGATCTTACCGAAGCGGTGATGGACAATGACAAAGCGGCACAGATCCTCCAAGTTCAAAAGTGAGTGCGTCCGTCGGACAGAGCGAATAGTGCGATCATTATTTAATTAATTCTGATGTTACCCAAACCGTTGCTTCTCGCTTTTCTTGGCCTGCTCATTCTTACAACGGCCTGCGGCCCACTGGTACCTTTGTCATACGTGAATGGCAGTGCCAACAGCCATTTAACACAATCGCTCGAAACTAACGATGCTGCCGTCTGGCTTCGATACATGCGGTCAGAGTATGGCTATATGGTTTTTGACCTGGAAATAGCTAACAATTCGCAATACGAAATGCCGGTTGCCCCACAAATGATAAGTTCTTACGCATCTTCTAAAACTTTTGCCACACCTGAAACGGGAGATGATGTTCATAAGCTTTCCGCACCAAATTCAACGTTAACCATGACTCGTCATTTTGCTTCCGATCCGTCTTCGATCCAAAAGGTCTACTACGAAAAAGCCAAGGCCAACGAGACAAAGGCGGGAATTTTCGCAATCCTGACCGTCGGCCTCATTATTTTCGATATCGCCTCAGACTCCAAGGCCGCACAAAAAGAAATCTCCACCAGTCGAGACGAATGGAAATCAATTGGCAGAGATATCATGGTTACCACCGCACTTACAGCAACTGATGTTGCTCGATCTTCGGCCCAACAGGCGGCTGAAGAAAGTCATTTTTTGCCCTATGAATTGTTTCCGGAGTGTACCATTAAGTCCGGCGGTAATGTGAGGGGGAAAATTTTCGTACCCATTGAGTCATCTCACAAATACGTAAGGCTAGTAGTGCCGGTGGGTAATGAGGATTATGTTTTTGATTTCAGAAGGCGTGGAGTAAAAAGTAACTAATTTCAATTACAACTTGGATAAGCTAGCTGGGCTCCTTCTGTTAGAAAACATTTATCTATTTATTTCGCGAAGAATCTATTTCAACGGTCACAAAGGCTGACGAAGGCTTGACATTTACTTTCTGCTGTTCCCATCGCCTCACGATCACAAACATAATCAACAGCGCAAGTATGATCAGAAAATAAATGAATGTCTTGACAACACGCCTGATCCGGACATCGCGTTCATGGCGCTCCATAATATCACTGTAATTCCGGTGCTGAGCTATACGCCCGGAACTCATCTTCTGCCTTCTTAGTCGTATTTCATTCCTTCCCATCGTACTTAATCTTCAGATTGAAATTCTTGCGCAGCCTGTCCAGCGCACGATACGTTCTCATCTTTGCCCCGCTTTCGGAGATATCAAGAATAAAAGCAATTTCTTTGAAATCCTTGTCTTCAAAAAATCGAAGCTCAAGAACTTCCAGCATATCCGTAGGAAGGTCTTTAAGATAGTTCAACAGCCGCTGAATGATCTCTTCATCCCAGCTTTCGCTGGCTTGCTCGATCAACTCCCGCACACGTAATTCTTCAATACTAAAGACCTTGCTCTTTTTTTGCTTGCGATAATGCTTGTTTACTTCATTGCTGGCGATCCTGTACAACCAGGCCGAGAAGGGCAATCCGCGAAACTCATAACGGTCCAGGTGCTTGAGCACAATGAGAAATGTCTGGGAACAAAGGTCCGCAGTCAGCTCTTCATCATCAGTTTGGCGGTAAACGTAATTAAAGATGCGGTCAAAATACTTTTCATAAAGCTCGCCGAAAGCCTTGGGATTCTTCCTGGACCGCTCCAGGATAGAATACTCATATTGTATCTCCGCCTCGGACATGCGTTGCAATTACGATCTAATAATGCAAAGGATTGAACAAAGTCACAAGTTCCGCCCTCAGCTGGATAGTTGGATAAAAAAGAGCCGTACGATCCCGATAGCTATCGGGACAGCTCCACAACTTCACGGTTTCCCAAAATCATTCATTTCGTAACGTATCTGCAGGATTGATCAATGCGGCTTTCACAGCCTGGTAGCTTGCGGTTCCGAACGCAATCAACACGCAAAGAAGCGACGATATGAGCGCTGGCGATAGACCAATCTCAGTTTTATAGGCAAAATCACTCAGCCATTTCTCCATTATCCAATACGCAACTGGAAAACCAATAACCAGGGCAATGACTACCAGGCGGGTAAAGTCTTTGGTGATCAACAACACGATGCTTGATGCAGTTGCGCCCAGTACTTTGCGTATTCCGATCTCTTTGGCCTTCTGAGCCGCAGAAAATGAAACCAGTCCAAGCAGTCCAAGGCATGCTATTACAATAGCGAGCACGGAAAAGACGGTGTTGATCTTAGCCATGCGTTGTTCATTGTCATACAACGAGCTGTACTGCTGGTCGATAAAATGGTATTCGAAGGGGCGATGCGATACAAGTTGATTATAAATTTTCTTAATTGACGAAACCGATTCCGTTATGTTTCCACTCTTGAGCTTTATAAAAATATTATTGTAATCACTTTCCTGGTTGAACAGAACCAGTGGTCCGATCTTCTTGTGCAGTGGGGCGAAATGAAAGTCTTTTAATACACCGACAATCTCACCCTTTCGATCGTTCATCGATACCCGTAAACCAATGGCTTTCTCGGGATCAATGGAAAGTTCTCGCATGGCAGATTCGTTGATAATAAATGAAAAGGACGACGATGTAGTGTCGTTGGAAGCTTTGCGTAACTCCGCCTCTGTGAAATTTCTTCCCGCGACAAATTCCATCCCTAGCGTTGGTATGAACTCAGCATCAATCGACGTAGCCGTAACAATCATACCGGGCGCATTAGATCCACCCTCGATATTTAGCGAGTAACCAGCGGCAATGGAGGTCGGCGATTCCGTGGCACGTGCTATGTTAGATGCTATGCCTGATCGTAGAACTTCAGTCTTTAGTTCGTTGTATACTTTTTCAGTCTTTCCGTCTAATGGAATGATCAACGTATTTTCTTTATCGTAGCCTAGTTTCTTTTGCTGCAGAAAATCGAGCTGCTTCACTACGACGAGTGTCCCGATCACAAGAATAGTGGAGATACAAAACTGAAAAACCACCAATCCCTGCCTTAACCATATTCCCCGTCGTGATGTCTTAAAACTTCCTTTAAGTACACTTACAGGCTTGAAGGATGTAATAGCGATGGCTGGATAAGCGCCCGCTGCCAGCGCGATAAGAAATGAAAGCAAGATGGATGTTGCAATAAAAGGAGGACTGAAGATAATGCCACTTGCAAATGCTTTACCTGTAATATCATTAAAGGCGGGAAGTGCCAACCGCACTATCAGGAATCCTACACCCAAAGACAGTAACGTAATGATCAGAGACTCCCCAGTGAATTGCAGAAGGAGTTGATTACGCATTGCACCCACAACCTTACGGATTCCAACTTCCTTCGCGCGATCAGCAGCGCGTGCAGTGGCAAGGTTGACGTAATTAATGCAAGCGATCAGCAAAACCAGGAACGCAATTGCACCAAAAATGTAAATGTATTTGATATCACTTACTTTGGCCCATTCGCTCATGTCAGACCTAAGGTAGATATCCGTAAGTCGCATGAAATTGTATCGCACATAATCGCCAGGGTTTGTCAGTTCAGAAGCAAGCTCTTTTCTAACAAGAGCTTCAGTTTTTTCTGTGAGTGATTTTATATCTGTTGAAGGTGCAAGACGAACAAATGTCTCATAGTTTGCGCTCCACCAGATCTGTTGTTTGGATTGTTCCAATGATGAAAAAGAACCGAGAAAATCAAGATCAATGATCGAGTTCGTTGGAATGTCCTCTAGTAAGCCAGTTACGGTATAAACCTTATTGTTAACCTCCAGCGTCTTTCCAACAACATCTTCGTTTCCGAAATACTTTTTTGCTGTTGAGCTGGTTAGTATGACGCTATTGGGTTTTTGTAACGCAGTCAATGCATTTCCTTCAATCAGAGCAAATGAAAATACCTTAAAGAATGTGCTGTCGGCGTAGAAGAACTTGCCCTCCTGAAACACATTCTCATTATTTCTAACTATGTATGGACTCCAGTTCGATGGATTATAAAGTCTTACACCATCCTCAACCTCTGCGAAATTTTTTTGAAGAGTAGGAAGAAGCTTCGTAGGTGAAACCGATGTCTTCGCAGTCTGGCCACCAAAACTGTATTCGAGAGACGAGCGATAGATGCGGTCGGCATCACGGTGGAAGCGATCGTAACTAAGTTCATGAATAATCCAGCTGACGAGTAGCAGAGAAGCTGCGATACCTAATGCCAGCCCAGTCACATTAATAATGGAGTAGAAACGATACTTTACGAGGTTTCTGAATCCTGTGAGAATGTAATTTCTGATCATAAATAGGGGAGAGTAATGGCTATTAGACCTGCGAATTGTATCACAGGTTGCACTTGGAGGAGGTATATTTGAATAAATAGGAAAGTTCAACGCCAAAAAAGGGAACATTCCCTCAACATTTTTCTGGAATTGTGTGTTGAAAGTGGCGTGAACCATGCATTCAGGGGGTGGGATAAATTTATCCCACAATCGGGGGTATTACTTAACTTACTACAAACATCTACTTTGCAGGGTGCTAAACATGGTTAGGGCGATATTAATAATAGCCTGTGTCCTGGGCCTGAACAGGTCGCTGTTTTCGCAGGATTTCTTTTACTCAACGCGAAATTATACGGCAATCGATGGCCTTCCACAATCGCAGGTGCGTGCAATCGCAGAGGACAAAAGTGGCTACTTGTGGATTGGTACGGAAGGCGGCGGCCTCGCGCGTTTTGATGGACGCGAATTTAAAGTTTATACCACCCTTGATGGTCTGCTCACAAATCAGGTGATCGGACTGCGCTTCGATCAAAAAGACAATCTTTGGATTTTACATCCGCGCGGGATCACAAAGTTCGATGGATTGAACTTCAAAAAATTTCAGGCTCCTGTTTCCCATCCTTCATCAAAACCAATAAGGCGCGTTTACACTCTCAATGATACGCTCTTTCTTTTATCAAGCACCGGACTGACCAGTAAGATCTATGAAGACTCCCTTTACTACTGGGAAAAGCAAGTATTCAGAGACAAACAGGTATGGGCGGCACATGTTGCCCCCGGCGGGGAGATTTGTTTCTATCTCAGCGACGGCTCTTTCATGGTAAGGGGGACGGAGAAAGGTTACATACCCATAACCTCGAACAAGGAAATGGGCAAGCTTAGGAACATATTCAACTACAATCAGGATGTTCTCCTTCAATCAATGAATGGATTGTTCCGGCTCGATATCCGTAACAACAAGATTGAAAAGTTGCCGTGGGATATTCCACATCAGGTGCTGTTGTACGATCAAAACGGAAAGTAAGTTCTGGACCACCAATGGCAATACGTTGTTTAAGGAGTCTGTGAAAGACGGACAAGTCAAGCGTGATACGATTCTAAAGGACGTAGACATCAACCAGGTATTGATCGATTCGGAAGGCTAATACATGGTTTGCATCCAACGGCAACGGATTATTCAAATACTTCATCCAGGATTTTATGCAGTGTAGCTCCGACAACATGCGGGGTGTGATGTCTATACTTAAAGATCAGGACGGCGCAAGTTGGGTGGGCACAATGAACAAGGGGTTGTGGAAGATCAAGAAGGGTAAGATAAACTCTTATGTTGATGAGGTCGACCCTTACCGAAATATGATCCACTGCATCAAAGAGGCGCCAGATGGAACGATATGGGTCGGAACAGTAAAAGGACTTGGAAAGTATGATAAGGCCAGGGACACCTTTCATTGGATCACTCGTGAAGACGGTCTTCCGGGATACACGGTGATGAATATCGAGTTTGATGAGAACTCAATGTGGATCGGCACTGGCAATGGTTTGTGTCAATACGACGGAAAGTCATTTAAGGTCTTTAACATAGACAACGGGCTGTCGGCTAACGGCATGCTGGCGACGCGGTACTTAAACAAGAATAAAACGTTATACATCGGAACGGAATTGGGCATTAACTCGATAAGGGACGGAAAAGTTGGAACCGTTTCGATGCCTGAGATTTCTAACACCGCCGTTTACAGCATCAACACATACCAGGACTCACTCTTGCTCATTGGTACTGCAGGAACAGGCGTTGTGCTTTTTGAACCAATTGCCAACCGACGAAAGTTGATAACAACGCGCGATGGTCTGGCCTCAGACTTCATCTATTTTGTAGCAGCTGATGATAAGGATTATCTGTGGATAGGAACCGAGAAAGGTATAAACCGTGTCAAACTTGACAAGAATTTAGATGTGGTTGAAAACCTGCACTTCGGTTATGAGAATGGACTCACGGGAGTCGAGACCAATCAGAATGCTTTCTTCCTGAGTCCAAAAACCAAGTACTTTGGATTGGTCGACGGGGTTTATGAATTCAATGACCTGAACAAACAACGACTTCGCTCGTTCGATGTCCATCTTACCGACGTTAAGATATTGTATGGTGAGTATTCGCCGCGAGAATATGCCGACAGTACGTTTGGCTTCTTTAAGATTCCTTATCAACCTTCCCTGCCACCAGACAAGAACCACATCACTTTCCAGTTCAACCGGGTCGATAAGCGTTATTCCAGGTCAGTGAAATACAAATATTTCCTGGAGAATTTTGATAAGACCTGGTCTCAGCCTTCTTCCATTAATGAAGTGACGTACAGCAATCTACCTCCGGGTGACTACACGCTCAGAGTAATGAGTACAAATAACCGGGGAAGCTGGTCTGATACCAGGATTGCATATGACTTCACTGTCAAAACGCCATTCTACAGAACAGCTTCGTTTATAGTTGGCATGATCATCCTTGTGGGGGGAATAGTTACGCTAATACTGTTCTTGCGCGTAAGGCAAAGAGTAAACCGGATTGTAATGCTGGAACGTATTCGCCAAAAGGAACAGGAAAATCTCCGTAAGGAAATTGCCCGTGATTTCCATGACGAAATGGGAAATCAGCTTACTCGTATCATTAACTACGTTAGCCTTCTGAAGTTAAGTGCAAACGGAAATGGGAACGGAAACGGTCATAGCAATGGTAACGGCCATGATCTGTACACGAAAGTTGAAGACTCTGCAAAATATCTTTACGCCGGGACACGTGATTTTATTTGGGCAATTGATCCCGTAAACGATGAGTTATCCAAATTATTTATCCACATCCGTGATTTTGGAGAAAAACTTTTCGAGGAAAAGAATATCAACTTTCGGGCTTTTAACGGTGTAAAGGAAAAGATCAAATTGCCTTACGGGTTCAGTCGCGAAGCTAATCTGATTTTTAAAGAGGCAATGACGAATGCATTCAAATCATCGCAGGCGCACAACGTAACACTTAATTTGAAGAGGGATGAGACCAACGGCTTTGAGATGAGTCTCGTTGACGATGGAGTTGGATTTTATACCGATGAAATAGAAAAATCGAACGGTCTTCAAAATATTCGTGAAAGAGCCAACAGAATCAATGCCCTTTTACGTATACACAGTGTAAAGAATGAAGGGACTACTATTGTTTTGAATTTTACACTTAATAAAACTATAAAGTATGGGCTTGCCTTTTAAGAAACGCGTAATGATCGTAGAAGACGATCAGGAAATCAGAAATAGCTTTACACTTATTGTGAATAGCTCGCAAAAGTTCATGGTAGTGAATGCCTACGGAACTGCTGAAGACGCTATTGCCAACCTTAACCGGGACAAGCCAGAAATTGTATTGATGGACATTGAATTGCCCGGCGTAAATGGAATTCATGGTACAAAGGTTATCAAAGACAAGAGTCCGCATACTGACATCGTCATGGTTTCCGTTTATGAGGATAGCGAACTTGTGTTCGAAGCGCTTAAGGCAGGTGCCTCCGGGTACATTACGAAAAGCGCGAATTATATGGAGTTATTATCAGCATTAGAAGAAATAGTGAAAGGAGGCGCCCCTATGAGTAGCAGAATTGCACGTATGGTTATTGACAACTTCCATGTCAACCCGAATTCTCCGCTTACAAAACGTGAGACCGAGATACTTCAGTTGATTTCAGAAGGGAAAACCTACACACAGATTTCCGAAGAATTGTTTATTTCAAAGGAAACTGCGAAAACACACATCAAAAACATCTATTCGAAGTTGCAGGTAAACAGCAAGTCCGAGGCCATCGCAAAGGCAAATCTGGAAAAGCTAATCTGATCTGCCCGCGTATTTGTTTCAAATTTTACACCATGGCTTACCCAGGCTGATTTTTTATTTAACAAATTCATCCTTTGTGGGTGACAGAGAATTCACATTCGTTGCTCACCTTTGCTGCCGATCCTTCATATATGAGTAGACTTTTCTTCATAAGTTTAGGTTAATGAAATGATAAAACTTCTCAGAAGGACAACCCTCCGGGCGGGAGGGTTTTTTTGTTTTATATAGTACCCAGTGCGTGATGGAAATCGCATTGCCCCACCGTTGTATAAGTAGTTGATCTCACCACATCTCAAACAATCAGTTTTTTTACACTAGTGTCACCCACTTGGCGTGATTCATCACGCTGGAATATACCATTCTTTAGGTCATTCTTTTGGTTGATGCTTTTGACATTTTTGATTCAACATCCTGCCGATCGTTAGGTAACGACTTCAGGGTGGATCTGAATAACGTAAACAAACCTAAATTGTATGAGGAAGATTTTACTCGCAAGTTGTTTGTGTCTTACAATTGCCTGGAGCAATGTTATGGCACAGGAACGGTCGATATCCGGAAAGGTGACGGCCGAAGAAGATGGATCACCTTTGCCGGGTGTGAACGTTGTCTTGAAAGGTTCAACGACAGGAACAGTTACGGATGCTGATGGAATTTATAAACTCAGCGTGCCGGCGGAAGGTGGTACCCTTATGTTTTCTTTTATCGGACTGAAGACACAAGAAATCCTCGTTGGTGAAAGATCGGTTATCGACCTGCAGATGGGTATGGATATCCAGCAGTTGGGTGAGGTCGTTGTGACCGCAGCGGGGATCGAAAGGGAAAAGAAGTCATTGGGTTACAGATTGGAGAATGTATCCGGTTCAAAACTTCAGCAGGTATCTGAAGCAGATCCATTGCGTGCGTTACAAGGCAAAGTAGCCGGCGTGAATATCACTGGTTCGAGTGGCGCGCCTGGAAGTTCAACAAGAATAACTATGCGTGGGAACCGGTCGTTGCTTGGTAATAACCAGCCTTTGATCGTCGTTGATGGAATTCCTTACGATAACACTCAAACCAATACATCGAACCAACTTTCTGGAGGTGGTGCTTATGGAAGCGGCCTCGCAGCTATTGATCCTAACAACATTGAGTCGATGAATATCCTGCCCCCGGGTGGGGCAGGTGCCGCACTTTACGGGGTTAGAGCCGCAAATGGTGTGATTGTTATTACAACGAAAACAGGAACATCCCGTGCTTCGAGAAAGGGACTTGAAATTGCCGTCAACTCAAGCTATTCCATTGAAGAGATTTCGGGACTGCCGGAATATCAAAACAAATACGGTACGGGTACTGGTTTTGTTTATGGTCAGGTAAACGGATCATGGGGCGCGCCATTCCAAAGCGCAGTTGGTTATCCGACGATTGCCACTATCCCCCTGTGGACTGACATTGCTGCCGCGTTTCCTGATGCTCCGGCAACAGTTCCTTATCAAGCGTATCCAAACAACGTAAAGGATTTCTTTGACCGTGGAACGATGTGGGACAACTCAATAACGTTGATGTGGTGGAAATGAAATATCAAACTTTACGGCTACAATTTCCAATACCGATCAGAAAGGTATTGTTCCTGAATCAGGATTTAAAAGAACTGTTGTTAGTATCGGAGCAAACACGGTGTTGGCAAATAAGGTGACAATTGGAGGAACGATGTCTTATAGCGATCGCACTCAAAACGGCCCTCCGGGTGGCGCAAGTAACGCCATCGGTAATGGTTCGGCTTTTGCCCGTACTATGTATCTCGGGCGAAACTGGGACCTACAAGGTCAGCCTTTCGAAAACCCACTCACACGGCAGAGTATTTTCTTCGTGTCGCGTGCCACATCAACCAATCCTTATTGGTCAGCGCTATACGATGGCTTTGAAACCAAGGAGAGCCGCATTGTCGGTAACCTGAACTTTGCGTATGATTTCACGGACTGGCTTAACCTCTCGTACCGAATTGGAGTGACGCATTTTAATCAGGTAAACCAGGAATGGTATCGTCCAGGTGGACGTGCTGCCGGTGGTGTAGGTCAGATCATTGACGATTATGTGACTAACACTGAAATTGAGTCCTTCCTTATGCTGAATTTCAACAAGCAGCTAAATGAAAATATCGTATTAAAAGCTTTTGTAGCGCACAATATCAATCAACGGGTCCGCGATCAACAAGGATACCTTGGGACAGGTATAATAGACTTCGACATCATCGACATGGATAACACTACCAGTTTGTTGAATGTTCCAGGAATCTATACCAAGAGGAGATTGGTCGGGTTATTGGGTGAAGTGCAGTTGCAATACAAGGATTACCTGTTCCTGACTGTTAACGGAAGGAATGACTGGTCGTCGACGCTGCCAGAAGCAAACAGAAGTTTCTTCTATCCCGCGGTCTCTGCATCATTCGTATTTACCGATGCTCTCAACATGAATTCGTCGATATTGAATTCTGGTAAGATCAGGGCGAGCTACACCCGTGTTGGTAATGATGCTAACCCTTATTTGTTAAATACAACTTTTACCCTCAATCCTCAATTTGTTTCTCAAAGCGTCCAGTTCCCGTTCAAGGGAACTCCTGGTGTTACGCTGGGTAATTTACCAGGCACAAATGACATCGTGCCGGATCCTAATCTGACGCCGGAGTTTACCAGTACTCTTGAGATTGGAACTCAATTGCAGTTCTTCAATAACAGAGCATCGTTGGATGTAGCCTTTTACAGTTCAATGACTACGAACGGTATTGCAGCACAATCTTATCCAGCCGTGTCTGGTTATACCAACTACCTCACAAACTTTGGCGATGTCAGCAACAAAGGGGTCGAGATCGGGCTTAACCTAACTCCGATAATGACGAGCGGCGGTTTTGCGTGGGATATTAACGCCAATTTCACTCACAACCGTAATCTTGTTGAAAAGCTTGCACCTGGTGTAAATGAAATTGTGATTCAGAACCTCTTTGGTGGAGGAATTACGCCGGTGTTAAGACCAGGCCAGGAGTATGGAATAATGAGAGGATCAGTTGATGCACGCGATGATGAAGGCAATTTACTTATAGACCCATCCAACGGTCAGAATATTGCATCGCTTACCCCCGCCATTGTCGGTAACCCCAATCCGGACTTTATTGTCGGTATGACTAACACATTCACCTACAAAGGTATCAGGCTGTCTGTGTTATTCGACTGGAAACAAGGTGGCGACATTTATTCCACCACTGTTAATCAACAATTGGGGAGAGGTGTTACACGAGACACAGAAAATCGGGAAATGAACTATGTGATCCCGGGTGTAATAGGCGACGTAAACACTCAAGAAGCAGTTTTGGACGACGAGGGAAACAAGATACCCAACACCATACAGATTGAAACCAATGACCTTTATTTTGGTCAAACCTTTGGAACGAACTCCGCTGACGAGTGGAGCGTGTTCGATGGCACAATCGTCAGGCTGAGAGAAGTGGGCCTTGGTTATACTCTACCAAAGAGCCTACTGGCAAAGACACCATTTGGGTCAATAGTCATTACGTTGACTGGAAGAAACCTTTGGTACAATGCTCCGAACTTCCCTAAATACTCCAAGTTCGATCCTGAAACCAGCACATTCGGTACTTCCAACGCGCAGGGATTCGAGTACGATAACGTTCCATCAGTGAGAAGGTATGGTATTAACCTGCGATTAACATTCTAATCCTAAAGAGATTTATTTATGAAGAAGATATTAAAGATTGCTAGAAAGCCATTGTTTGCATTGATCATATTGTTCAGTGTAGCTGGTTGCAGTGATTTCCTGGACATCAATACGGACCCAAACAATCCGCTTGATTCGCGACTTGATCAAATACTGCCAACTGTTCAAACGGTTATTTTTGAAGGATTGGGCAATGGTTCGGGTGGAATGTCCGACCTTGACCTCTCAATACATTCATCAAACCGTTCAACGCGTAAATTCCAACTTTTACTTTTTCGCTGGTAATGAGTTCAACATAGCTTCAGCATGGCCCAACCTCTATGCAGGCGCTCTCATGGACGTGAACGTCATTATCAACAAAGCAATAGAAAGGGAATCGTGGCATTACTTGGGAATAGCCCAAATACTTAAAGCGTATACCTACAGTCAAATGATTGACATGTGGGGTAAGGTAGCTTATTTTGAATTTGGACAGGGCACAACAAATCCGTTCGCGGCCTATGACGATGGCGACGTGGTTTACCCGGAACTGTTTAATTTATTGAAGGAAGCAGTTGTGAACCTTGGCAAAGAAGTCGAAGAAGCCCCGGATGATGATGACCTCATTTATGGTGGAGATACTGAGAAATGGATCAAGCTTGCTAATTCAATAAGACTTAAACTTTATAACAACGTTCGGCTTACGCAGTATGTATGATGCGGCGGAGGTTGCCAACATCATTAATAATGAGGATATGATAAGCGGCCTTGACGACGGTTTCCGGCTTTTGTACGGAACAAGCAACAACCCTGACAACAGACATCCATTGTTCAAGCAAGATTACGTAGACGCTGCGCCAAATTATGTCGATCCTTATTTCTACCTCATCATGAAAGGAGATCCGGATCTGCCAGTATTTAACCCGTTGCTGGTTGGTATTGAGGATCCACGTATTCCTTACTATTTCTATAATCAACTTGCGGGTGACGACCCTCAGAATCTCACGACATCTGCGTATTGGGGTGACTTCCTTTCGATCTGGTTTGCGTCGTTAAACATCGATCCTAATGAAGGATTTGATCAGGGTCAATCACAGACTTTAGTTGGATTATATCCTTGTGGTGGGGCTTATGACGATGGATCAGGTATTACCGCTGGAGTGGCTGACGGGCAAAATCCTGGCCTTGGTGGCGCTGGTTATGCGCGACTCTACCCTTACCTGGCACATTTGTACACCCGGGCCGAGCTAAGTCTGACGCAAGGTGCTCCCGGCGATCACCGGGCGCTCTTTGAGGAGGCAATGCGCGCTTCGTTTGATGAAGTAAATGTCCTTGTGGACGATCCCTTTCATCCGTTCCAATTGAAGACGAAGATGCATACATCGCTGCTGTGATGGGCCTCTATGATGCTGGTTCGACTCAGAAAAAACTCGAATTGATCCTTACCGAAAAATGGATTGCAAGCTTCGGCTTCAGCCTGGATACGTATAGCGACTATCGAAGGACCGGCTTCCGATCATGTTTGATCCTAATACCGATGGTAATCCTTTTACTATACTTGGAAGGTCCTATCCGGTATCCATACCCTATTTCGTGGATGACTTGCAGATCAATCCAAATGCAGCACCTCAACGTGACCCTGGAACTGACAAGATATTCTGGGATGTCAATTAACATTAACCTTAAGCGATATGAAATACGTAATGAAATATAGTTTTATAGCCTCTCTCATTCTCATCGCTCTCGCGTGCCGGGATGAGGAGCTTGTGAGATTTCCCGATGTTTCGACTGGGGTGAATGCGAGATTGATACTTTATCCAGAGAGATCTTATATCAATTTTGCGGACCTCTCTAAGCATCCATTGCATTCGATGTCTATTCAATAAACACCGACCTTGAGGAGATTGTTTACTCCGCCACATTGTTGAAGCAAGTGACCCAGATGCGGTGTACCCGACTGTTCCGGCCATCACTGTACCTGGAAGCGCTTTTGTGAGTGGAAAGGCAAGCTGAAATTGAAATCACTGCGGAGAAATTGCCACTTTGTTCAACCTGCCGGGAGGAAAGGATTATTTCGAAGGTGGTGATAAGGTACATTTACCACCCGGCGAAACTTACCGATGGACGCACATTTGATGCCACCAATTCGGCACCCAGTATCACAGGCGGAGGGTTCCCCAGCTTTACCCTGCAGTTTGACGTTTTCGTCGGCTGCCCATCACCACAAGATGATATCGCGGGAGAATACTGGTCCATCATGGAGTATAATGATGCGGGCCTCCTGGAGCCCATGGGAGATACAGTAGACGAGTCACTGTTACCTTTGCAGGTCCGGAACCGTTCCGCTATCATGTGACTGACCATACGGTAGAGCTATACGTCCCATATGGAGGCACTCAGTACCCTGCGGATTTTTATGACATCTGCGGACAAGCCATACTGCAGCCTGCCAACTCCTTTGGGCGTCGTTAACCTCGCTAATGGAGGTGGTAATTTCCTGTCCGGCTGCAATTGATACCAGCACGCCTCAAACCAAGTTCGTTTGAACTGGCATGAAACGTTTAATCAACATTAAGGCATCAGTTCGTTTTGTAAAAAAACCTTAACCGACACGCTAACGATATAGAATAACATGAAGAATACATATAAACTAATAACGGTGCTCTTGCTGGGAGTAATGTCTTGCGTCGATGACTACACCGATGCAAACCCTCCGGCGCAACTAGATGCACCAACATTGCGGCTTAGCGCAAGTGGCAGCAACCAAAAACTTGAAACCGTGCCGGCAAATGCCTATCAAAACACTTACGTCGCGTATCAAACGTATGAGGGACCGGTTGAATACACGGTTTCTGTAATCGATGCACCTGGAAAAGTGGGTGCTGTTAGTGTTGTCTCTTCGGCTCCTGAAAATGGGACCCTGACTATTGACGATGCATCGGTTGCGGGGCTAATAGGCCAGGAGCAAGGATCATTTAAGTTTACGTTTACACCCAGTGCAGCATTGCCTGATTTTGCTGACCGGCCTTTGAACCTGGTAATCACAGTTACCGACAGTCAGGTTACCCAGGATGGCGAAGCGGCGCCTAAGACTACCACATTAACACTTCCGACTAACCTTGTTAAATGTCTGAATGAAGAGCTTGAGGAAGGTTTATATGTTGTCACTGAAGCTATTGGAAACATTGACGGTGGGGCAGTATAAACTTTGGATGCCTTAAAACTGACGGGGGTGGTTGATGAAATATTGGTCGAGGTCTCTTCGGACAGGCCAGGTCTTTACACGATCGATGAAGTTACTGGAGGCTTCTGGCCTGTGTATTATCCCGGCCGTGTAAACCCTGCGTTGAAAGTTGACCTTTGTGGCACTACAATATCAGGACATGAAGGGGATTTATCTGCCGGTGAACTTCCCGGACCTCGTAAGGACGTTTACGATTGACGGTACGGTAAATGGCGATGGAACTGTTGATATTACGTGGTCCTACGAACGAACTGATGGCGTTCCAACGCCAGCCAACCCTGCAAAAGGAACGTACACGATGGCAAAATTAGAATGACACAACTTGAAACGCCTTCTTCACTAGAAGGCGTTTCATCTTTTCAACATCCAACATTGTTTCACCAGCTTTTCGGTGTTATTGTTCGATGATGTGCCGACAGACTAATGCGTTTTATTGAGAGAGACCTGGATATTAAATTCGTTTAGAATATGAATCGATATTGTATACTTTTTTTGGTGACCATAACTTCTTTGAATAGCTATGCTCAGGGCAGCGTGATCCCATCAAACGTTAGAGCAGTCAATACTATCGAACGATTGACAGATTCAAATGGGTTAGGAAACAATGAAATGTTGTATGGTATCCCTATTCCCGAAGGCAAAGTCATTGGCGATACTTACTTGTCCACGGAGTGGAAAAGATCCGTTATTCTCCTTTACGATAAGAATAAATTGATTGAAGGATTTCCGGCCCGATATGATATAAAGGCCGATATGTTGGACATAAAAGGAGCCAGCGGCGTAAAGGTCCTGGAGGGCAGGAAGGTCAAAAGTTTTGTGTGGATGGATTCATCACGGGCAGAACCATATTATTTTATCAATGCAAAGGATTTTAAGGTGGATGGCGTTCATCACTGATCGGATTCTTTGAGGTGCTGGTGGACGGAAATTCGCCGTTATTCAAAAAAATGAATATCAGCTGTTAAAAAAGCTGATTACAATGTGACCTTGCTATCGGTAGCCGCGATGATAAGATTCTGAAGAACCCAACGTATTATCTTGCCGACGGTAACACCGCGTATGAAATTCCTGGTAGCAAAAAGAAATTTCTTCAGCTGCTAAAGTCAAAAGCAGACGAGGTTGAATCCTACATGGATTCTAATGGATTGTCCATCAAAAAGGAAGAAGAGTTAATTTTAATCTGTAAGTATTACAATTCCCTGAAAAATAACTGAAGCGCAAGCTCATATTCCGCCTGTAAAAATTGCGATTTATTGTCCCGACATTTCTTCATAGCTTACGACCTTAAGCTTAAACATTATGAAGAAGGTTCTGTTTATTGCCCCATTGTTAGTTATGTCTGTTGCGTTTGGTCAACGCAAAAAAGAAGTCACTGCTTCTGATCCTCCAGTTCAAACTCTATTCAAAGCAAGGTTGCAGGAATGCAGGCGTACCCTGGTTTTTTTGAGTTTTATTACGATGTCAAGCAGGACAAGATCCTATTGGTCATCGATAAATTTGATTCGGAGTTCTTACACATCAATTCGCTTACCGCGGGAGTTGGCTCAAACGATATCGGCCTTGATCGTGGACAGTTGGGAGGCGAGCGGATCGTAAAATTCGAAAGGAGAGGGCCGAAGGTATTGATGGTGGAACCTAACTACAGATACCGGGCAATCTCTGATAATGCTGACGAGAAGCGGGCGGTACAGGAAGCTTTCGCGCAATCCGTGTTATGGGGTTTTAATGTGGAAGCTGAAGATGCGGGTAAGGTATTGGTTGATGCGTCAAATTTCTTCCTGCAGGATATGCATGACGTTGTCAAGACATTACGTTCAACTAACCAGGGAAATTATTCGTTGGACAAATCGCGATCGGCATTCTATATGCCACGGATCAAGAATTTTCCACAAAATTCTGAATTTGAAGTAACGCTTACTTTTACCGGCGATGCGACCGGTGCGTATATTCAAAGCGTTACCCCAACGCCTTCAATTGTAACTGTTCGGCAACATCATTCCTTCGTTCAGTTGCCCGACAACAACTACAAGCCCAGGAAATTTGATCCACGTGCAGGATATTTTGGGATATCATTCTATGATTACGCAACGCCCATCAATCAACCCATCGAAAAGAGATTCATAGCACGTCACAGGTTAGAAAAGAAAGATCCATCAGCAGCAGTTAGCGAAGCCATTGAACCTATCGTGTACTACCTCGACCGTGGGACGCCGGAGCCGATCAGATCTGCGCTTCTCGACGGCGCGAGGTGGTGGAACCAGGCATTTGAAGCGGCCGGATATAAAGACGCGTTTCGTGTCGAGATGATGCCGGAAGGGGCGGATCCTATGGATGTGAGATATAATGTTATTCAATGGATACATCGTTCTACACGTGGTTGGTCGTATGGCGCGACAGTTACGGACCCGCGAACGGGGGAGATCATCAAAGGTCACGTCTCATTGGGTTCGTTGCGTGTTCGTCAGGATTTTCTGATTGCTGAGGGCCTGCTAGCTCCCTATGAAGAAGGAAAGCCTGTTACCGATGAAATGGAAAAAATGGCATTGGCGCGACTAAGACAACTGTCGGCACACGAAGTTGGTCACACAATCGGGCTCGCACATTCATATTCTTCAAGTGGCGAAGGAAATGCTTCGGTGATGGATTATCCCCATCCATTTGTAAAAATTGAAAATGGTAAGTTGAGTCTTTCAGATGCTTACGACAACAAGATAGGAGAGTGGGATAAAGCCGCAGTAGCCTTTGGTTATCAGGATTTTCCGGACGGAACAGATGAAGCGAAATCACTTGACGACATTATTCAAAAATCTCTTAAGGCCGGTTTGACCTTTCTCTCGGATCAGGACGCGCGGCCACTAGGTGGCGCACATCCATATACTCATTTGTGGGACAATGGAAAGAGTGCTTCGGATGAATTGAAAAGGGTTCTCGAAATCAGGACTATCGCGCTAAAGAATTTTGGTGAGCGGAATATCAAACCCGGTGCGCCAATGGCGACGCTCGAGGAGGTTCTTGTTCCTATGTATTTCTTCCATCGTTATCAGTTGGAGGCGACGGCAAAACTCATTGGAGGTCTCAATTACAGGTATGCGATTCGCGGAGATGGTCAACTTGTCACGGAGTTCGTACCCGCCGCTGAACAATTGAAGGCTCTTGATATGTTGATCAAAACCATTGAGCCAACTGTTCTTATGTTGCCTGAAAATATTCTGAGGATCATTCCGCCACGTCCGATGGGATATGTCCATCATCGCGAATTGATTAATTCAAGAACCGACCTTACGTTTGATGCTCTATCCGCCGCAGAGACCGCAGCAGCCATGACGTTGAACGTGATATTGCATCCATCGCGGGCAGGCAGACTTGTTGAATATCACGCCAGGGATTCAAAGCAACCGGGTCTCGAATCGGTTATTGATAAACTGGTTAATGCGACCATTAAAAGTCCTCAAAAGAGCGGTTATGAAAGTGCCGTTCAGATCACGGTAAACGACGTTTTGATCAACGCGCTAATCAGATTGGCAGCAAACAAGACCAGTTCGACCCAAGTGAGGTCTGTCGCTTTTTTGAAGCTCAATCAACTGGAAGCATGGTTGAAAGACCGGCAAAAAGGTGTTGCAGATGAGACTTGGAAAGCGCATTACATGTATGCTCAGGAGCGCATTCGAACGTTCATGGATGCTCCACAGGATTTTAAAGTGGAGCAGGAACTGAATCCCCCGCCCGGTCAACCTATAGGGACAGACAGCGACGAATTCTGCGGCGGTTTTTGAACCGCAACGTCTTTGCTACGCTTGTTTTGTGGTTTCTTTTTGCAGTACGTAGGCATGTAGGTTTTCGGGTCTTTTTGTCGTGGAAATTATATTTAGGCTTGTCGAAGTTGCATAATCCTAAATAGGGGAATTTTTTTATGTTGCTTCGCGCACTACTTGTGGTCATTTTTTTGCAAGTCTTTTCATTCTGTCACGCACAAGTCAGCGAAACAGATAGTCTCGAAAACATTATCAAAACTATTCCCTCGGATACTTCGAAAGTATGGCATCTTAACAGACTCGTCACCATTCTTCGTGAAAGAGACAACAACAAGGCTTTTGAATACGCAAAAGAGGCAAAAGATCTTGCCCTTTTACTGGATTACGAAAGAGGTTTAGCACAAGCTCTGGAAAACCTTGGTTGGATACATTATCGCAGAGGCGATTATTCTAAAGCTTTTGAACTGTCGGTTGAAGCAATGACGCTTGCTGAAAAACTTAATGATAAGGCGGGCATTGCACGCTGTCTAAACAATATTGCGGCGATCAATTATGAACAAAACCAACATACACTAGCCATTGAAAATTTTAAGAAAGCATATGCAGTTAGTAGTGAGATCGGCGACGGCCCTGGCATTTCGCGTAGCTTAAACAACGTTGCTTATTGTTTTCTGGGCATCAACCAACTTGATTCTGCAAGACACTATGCCGAAAGGGGACGTGAAGCAAGCCGCCGCTATGACAGGCCCTATCTTGAAGGTTTTGCCCTTAGAACACTGGGGGACGTCGACTTCAATGAAAAGAAGTATGAAAGCGCATTGGATAAGTACGAACAAGTGATCCAAATGGCCGATAAGCTTGAAAACGTATTCCTGAAAGTTTCAACGATCCACCGGATCGGAGAGTCATATGTATTTCTGGGCAAGTCTGATAAGGCCCTGGCGTACTTGTTGAAAAATATTTCTGTTGCCAGACAGTACGAGTTTCGACGTGAATTGGAACGATCACTAAAACTCATTTCTGAAATCTATGCTAAACGAAAGGAAATTGGAAAAGCCTATGATTACCAGAACCAATACCTCGCAGTCCATGATTCACTTTATCAGCAGCAGAGCAGTGAACAAATGGCCTTGATGCAAGTGAAGTTTGATTCTGAGATGAAAGAGGCGAAGATTGAATTGTTGACGAAGGATGCACAGCTCAAACAGGAAGAGATAAACACGCAGAGAATGTGGATGTATTTTTCTATTGGTTCCTTAAGCCTTATGGCAATCCTTGCATTTGTGTTATTGTATAGCAATAGACTAAAGAAACGAGCCAACGATGAACTGGAGTTGAAGAATCAGTGAAATCCAACTACAAGCGCATCAGCTAAAGAATTTAAATATCACGAAGGATAAGCTATTCTCAATCATTAGTCACGACTTGCGAAGCCCGTTGGCGAGTTTACGTGGTTTGATGGACATCCTTGATCTAGATGGATTATCCAGCCAGGACTTTATTTCAACGTCAAAAAAATTGCGCCGGAATCTTGAATCGGTGCAGGAAGATTTGGATAATTTATTATTCTGGGCTCAGTCGCAACTGAATGGACTACAAAGTAATCCTGAAAATCTGCAATTGCGACCCATAGTTGACGAGAAGATCGAACTCTTTGGTGAGATCGCGCGTCAGAAGAAAATTACTATCATAAACGGGATCGATGATTCAATTTCAATTGTCGCGGACAAGAACCATATCAGCTTAGTGGTTCGAAACTTGTTGGCGAATGCGATAAAGTTCAACAAGCTTGGCGGACTTATCACGATAAGTGAAAAGGTCATCGAAGATTACGTTGAGATTTCAGTTTCCGATTCAGGGGTTGGGATGACTACCAGCGACCTGGGTAAATTATTCAATGCAGAAACACACTTCACCAACCCGGGAACACATCAGGAAAAAGGTGTAGGGATAGGGTTGTTGCTCACAAAAGAATTCATTGAAAAAAGCGGTGGATCCATTTGGGCTACCAGTGAGTTTGGCAAGGGATCCACCTTTACATTTACCGTCAAACAAGGAATGCCAGTGCCGGCACCCGCTGTTTTTTAAGTTCAGCTTTTTAACTTTTCAAGCTCCGCTTTGTAGAAACTTTCGTTGGCCTTTTGATTTTCCGGTAAGTTCTTAATAGCTATCTCCCAATTCTTAATTGCGTTCTTCTTGTCACCAATAGCTGTATATCCCCTTGCCAGGCCTACGTAAGTTGTGAACTTATCTTCCGGATGAAGCTGACGGTTAATTTTGAACACTTCCAATGCCTTTTCATTTTTTCCGGCTATCAGAAGATTCCGCGCATATTGATGAACAGATTGGACAGTTGCAGAAGGCATTTTAATCGCCTTGGCCATGATGTCATCAGCTTCTTTGTCTCTTCCCATGGCCTCAAGGACGAGAGCTTTTGTTTGTAAGGACGAAAAGTCTTCCTGACCAATGAACTGGACCGCTAATTGCGACATCAGCCCAGGTTAGTGCCTCGTCAAGGTTGATCTTATTTCTCGCGCAAAACTGAGCTGCCGCCATCCAGCCCTGGTAATTGAAACCGGTCGTACGTCCCGCGTAGCTCGTCCCTCATTTTGTTAACAAATAGCTCGTTTGTATTTGGGATTTCGACTTTGAACGATACACGCTTGTTTTCCCACTGAAGAAATGCAACCGTTGAGGCGGGTTGACGATCATCAAATCCGTACGTAAGCCATTCTGTGTATGGCGCATCCGTTGGTGTTGTCTCAACCCGCAAAGCGTCATCTTTCGGATCGTAAAAATAACTTCCCCAACTGGTGTAGTTTTTTGAAAAAATCCAACGCCAGGGTCCTTCTTTTTCAACATCGAGAAACAATCCGTACGAGCCGGCCTTCAAGTCCTGCCCATTGACCTTTACGTCGTGTGAAAAAGTAATCACTGTGTTTTCATTGGCTCCGGCTCGCCATGGTGCTGACTTTGAAATCCCGAAACCCTGGTCAATAAATCCATAATGGACGAGCTCACCCCAAATGTGACCCTTGCGATCATCACCGTTAGGTCCGTGTACGTCGGGACTGCTATACGTGATCGTTACAGTTGCTAAACCGACACCTTGCGTTACAGTCGATTTTTGGTTGTCGCCGTTAGGTGGCATTGTCAGCTGTGCGAACGCACTGCCAGCGACTAACAATAGTGCTATTATTAAAAGCTTTTTCATGGGGTTAATTGGTAAAGTTGACCCAAATGTAAGGGAATGTCTCACAAGCAATGTCACCCTTGTGTCGGGATTTACAGGACTTCCTTTTTCCGGTTATTGGCGGGCACCAGAACGTGAAGAGCCGCAGGTACTAGTTCAATGTCGAAGGTGTCATTTAATCCACAGGGTTCACCATCTACGTGGTAATCTATGGGTTTGGCAGTTCGTATTTTTAATGACGGAGCTTCCATGAACTCACATAAGGAAGAAGTCGCAAGTTGCCCGGAAAAAAAGGAATAAAGAAAATCGAGCCTGAAGAGAGGAATTTTCTTGACGACATTTATATGGAGGAGGCCATCGCAGACGGAGGCCGAAGGAGCTATCCGGGCGTTGTTTCCGTATTGCGATGAATTAGCAATGGCAACAATAAATGCATCACGCTTGATCAGGTTTCCATGCACGAAAATTTCTGTTTCAAATTCCTTGAATTTCAGAAATTCCTGAACGGTTAGCATCACATATCCAATTAGTCCTCTTGTGCTTTTAACTCCAAATAGGTTGGTTATGTGCCCATCAAAGCCAATCCCTGATACATTAAGGGATAATTTTCCATTGACCTTAAATACGTCCATAGGAAGTATCCAGCTATCAAAGATCTGATCAACGGCATCAGTAATTTTTAAGGGTATACCAAGATGCCGGGCCAGGCCGTTTCCAGAGCCCCTCGGGACAATACCCATTGGTATATTGCTTTGAATTAGTCCTCGTGCCACTTCGTTTATTGTCCCGTCGCCGCCAACTGCAATAACCTCATCAAAGCCTTTATTGCCGAGCCTCTTTTGCAAGGTCAATAGCATGACCCTTCCGTTGCGTGATCTCAATTGAACATGTGGCGTTGTTTTTTTTGCAGGCGTTTTGAATCGTTTGCTCGAGGTCCGACGAATTGCCAATACCCGCATATTTATTGACGATAAATAATATTTTCTTTTCCGCTGTATCCACAGGCCGCCTGATCGGGTTAAGAGTTAAAAATCGTGGTGATTGATCCTCAAATTTAATGGATCCTAAGATAGCTGAAGCGAAGGTCGTTTGATTTCCGTGATGTACAGAATCCTATAAAGCGAATGCTATTTTTTGATTTTTTCCTGAATATACTTTACAGCCTGTCCGAATGTTTGCATTTTTTCCGCATCATCATCCGGAATTCGAATATCAAAAGTCTGCTCAAACTCCATGACGATTTCAGCGTAGTCGAGTGAATCAATACCGAGGTCCTTAACGAAATTGGCGTCTTGAGTTATTTCAGATTCTGCAATGCCGAGTTTTTCAGTTAATATCTTGGTGACTTTCTGGGGTATATCTTGCATAGCGGATAAACTGTTTGGTAAATGTATTAAATCTGGATTTGCTTAACAAGTTGAATAAATCCCTGTTTAAGAGGAATCGACCAAAGCCTGATTGTAAACTATTAGAATCTCATAAAAAATTCTGTGCCCTTGCCGACGGTTGACTTAACCGTTAGAGTTCCCTGATGTTGCCGCATGATCTGACGTGATAAACTTAGTCCAATACCGGATCCTGTCTTTTTCGTCGTAAAGAATGGTATAAATATTTTTTCCATTGCCTCCGGATCGATGCCTGTTCCATTGTCTTTGACGGAGATAACGGCTCTGGATTTTTCATTCACAGAAGCCTTGATCTCAATAACCTTCGTGTCTTGCTCGTCAAATGCCTGGATAGCGTTGCGTAAGAGATTAATCAATACCTGCTCTACCATGTTCTTATCGGCCGATACGGTAAGATCCTCAGGATAAACGGAGATACTTAATTGGATATTCCGGTCGGTGAGGTCCCTCTTATGCAAGATGCTTAATTCCTCCAACAACGTTCGCACATTGATCTGTACCGGTTTCGGCTTGGGAATGCTGGTCAGGCTTCTGAACTCTTTGACAAAATGGATAAGACCATCGCTTCGTTTACTAATAGTTTGAAGCGACAAGTGAATATCATTGAGTTGGTCCTTTGACAACGGTTCGTTCTCCGCGTCTTTAACGTACGGCTTTAGCTCCTCTTCAATGATTCCGGCAAGCGAAGAGATTGGCGTTACTGAATTCATGATTTCGTGCGTAAGAACTCGAACAAGGTTCTGCCATGCCTCCATTTCTTTTTCTTCCAGTTCGCTTTGGATGTTTTGGATTGAAATAAGCTTTACATTTTCGCCCCGCAAGGTGAGTTCGATCGCATAGATGGATAGTTGAACAAGCTCTTCTCCAATTTTAAGCCGCACTAATTCTCTACCGCCAGTTTTTAGTTTTTCAAAGACATTAACAAGGGTTTCGCTCACTACTTTCAGGTCATTGACATTTTCCGCGCGGTTGATCTTAAGAAGTTTTCGTGCCGCGCTATTGAATATTTCGATCTTTCCATCCTCTTTAAAAATGATAAGGCCGATACCTACGTGCATTACGATGTTCTTGAAGAAGAGGAATTCCGAATCCTTTTCACGTCTTGAATTCCTTAGCTTCACCATGGCCTCGTTCAGCTCCTTGTGAAGGCGCTTGACCGACGGATCATCGCTTTCAGTTTTGAAGGAATAGGATAGGTCATCGAATTGTATTGAATCAAGAAAGGACGCGATGTTTTCGTTTGACCGGTCTAAGTACTCAATAAGCAGCTTGATCTGATAGATTGATATCCCCAAAAAGACAAGTGAAAAAAACCAGTCGCCGTGAGAAAAGGCAAAAAAAGTGAATAGAAACAACGAGGCGGCCAAAAAAGCTACTCTCGGTAATACAGGAGATTTCCAATTAAAGTGCATATTTTTCCATTCGCCTATATAGCGACGCGCGCGTGAGTCCCAGCTCATCAGCGGCCTTCGAAATATTGCCGTTATGCATTTGCAATGCCTTGGCAATTGCCGCTCGTTCTACCTCGTCAAGATTTAACGTGTTGTTTACTGGTCCTGAGGTTAATGAACGGCTAAGGAGGAAATCACTTTCCTGAAGCGATGCCGAGTCGGTCATTATAACTGCGCGTTCAATGGCGTGCTGTAGCTCCCTGATATTGCCAGGCCAGGCATATCGTTTTAATCTGTCCATTGCCTCCGGGGCGATGGTCGTTACCAGCTTGTGATACTTTTTTGCATAGTAGTTAAGGTAGTGTTGTGCCAACAACGGAATATCTTCCACTCGCTCGGACAACGGAGGGACCCTGATTTCAACGGTATTGATCCTGTATAAGAGATCCTGGCGGAACGTTCCTTCCTGAACCATCTTATGAATAGGCATATTTGTGGCACAAACCAATCTGATGTTAACAGCAATGGCATGATTTGATCCAACCCTTGCTACCTGACGTGTTTGTAATGCACTGAGCAGCTTGCTTTGCAGGCTCAAACTCAGGTTGCCGATCTCATCCAGAAACAGCGTTCCATCGTTTGCCAGTTCAAATCTACCTGGCCTGTCTTCGCGTGCATCTGTAAATGAGCCCTTCTTATGACCAAACAATTCACTTTCAAATAGCGACTCCGTTATGGCACCCATATCGACAGAAACAAAACTGTTATCAGTCCGCAGCGAGCGCTGATGAATTGCGCGGGCAATAAGCTCTTTACCTGTTCCATTCTCGCCAAGAATAAGGACATTAGCATCGGTCTTTGCGACCTTGTCGATAAGAGCGAACACCTCCTTTATGGACGAGCTTTGACCTATGATCTCACCAAACGGCCGGCTGATCTGTTCTTCCAGCATCTCTTTGGCCTTCTTGAGCTTGTCAACCTGATTGTAGGATTGCTTAAGGCGAATTGCTGTAGCGATCGTTGCGATCAGCTTTTCATTTTGCCACGGCTTCAGAATAAAATCCGTCGCTCCCTGTTTAAGCGCTTTAACAGCCATTTCCACGTCACCAAATGCAGTGATCAGAATTACCACAGCAGCAGGATCATGCTGCAAGATCTGCTCAAGCCAAAAGAAGCCTTCCTTACCGCTCGTAATGTCCTTGCTAAAATTCATGTCCAGCAGGATGACATCGTAGGTGTCGTTGTTAAGCAGGAATGGTATCTTCTTTGGATTCTTTTCGATTATGACGTGATGACCTTGCTTTTTCAACAACATTTTTGCTGCGAGCAGGACGTCTTCATCGTCGTCGATCATTAAAATTTTGCCGCCTTCCGGATTCACTGTAGTAGATTTAGGTGAATGAGTATCAATAGGGAATTTTGTGCCAATGACTAAAAGAGGCATTAGAGGCAATTTAACGCACACTACTGTCCCTCGATGTACAAATATGTTCAAAAGTGAACAGTTTTCCTTGCGTTTGGCTAGGGGCTTATCTCGAAAAAGTCGATGGAATTATTTTGGATGATAAAAAGGCGCTCATCAGTCAACAAGACAAACTGCCCGGTCTGCTTAAGGTGCATTTCCCGCGTTTCTGCCGTAAACAGGTTGAAGAAGTTGATAGTGTTTTCAGTTTGAAAGTATAATTCCTCACCGAGAAAGTTAAAATGGGTTAGGGCACTTTCTCCCACGACCTTTAGCGGCTTTCCGAGACCACTGAATATCAACACACCGTTCTTTTTGTGAAGCAGGAAAACAAAGCCTTGATATTCGCGGATATAAACGTATGAAGAAACGCTGTCTCCTGGCTGTTGTGAAATCTTTGCATCAATTGTCACGGTCCCCGTCGCCGCGTTGATCTTTTTTAAGCTTATGTCTGCAGCATCAAGGACCCAAAAATTGTAATCACCGGACACACACATCAACCATGGATCAATTGCAACGGCCGGGTCAAGTTTGCTGGAACTCGTTACGTCGAAGGACGGGTTCAGAAACGAAAAATGCTGATCGCTTCGGAAGTATGCAAATAATCGTGATCCATCGCGAGGGTCGAATAGGGTAGGGGATGGGTTGTTTTTGTAAACACTTGTCAACCTTACCGTCCTTGTCGAATTTTTGAATCTGACCGCTGCTTGTAACGATGTATAGATCGCCCGGCCTGTCCACTGTAGCATAGACGATGGATTCGTTAACACTTTGTGTCGTTATCTTCTTTTGAGCGAATACGCTGGTGGATAAAAGGACAATACAAAGCTTCCAATCGATAAACTTCATTGCTCCCATGTTTTTAGCTTGACATCCTTACCGTCATACTCCGCATAAGTATTAAAATGAACCCACTCACCAAGATTAATATAACGACTCGATTCGTTGATCTTTAGATCAAGCGGCAAATGACGATGACCAAAAATGTAAAAGTCATGGTGTTGTTTTTCTTCAAGTTTCTTGCAATAAACCCATAGGAATTCTTCGCCTTCACCCTGAAACTTTTCTTCACGTTTCATGTTGCTGATTCGGCTCTTACGAGACCAATACGTTGCAATGCCAATGCCAAAGTTGGGATGAAGTCTGGCAAATAGCCATTGACACACCTTACTGTTAAAAAACTTCTTAATGAACTTGTAAGTGGTGTCACCAGGTCCCAGTCCGTCACCATGACCAATGAGCAATGCTTGATTACCTACTCGCAAAAGTTGAGGATCCCGATAGATTGGAATTGCCAGCTCGTGCTTGAAATAATCGAACATCCACATGTCGTGGTTTCCGGTGAAAAATATAATTGGAATCCCTGCATCTCTTAATTCGGCAAGTTTTCCCTGCAGCCGGATAAATCCTTTTGGGATCGCGTGCTTGTATTCAAACCAGAAATCAAAAATGTCACCTAACAAATAGATGGAATGAGCTTCGTCCTTGATTGCATCAAGCCATCGTACAATCCGTTTCTCACGATCAAGACTAGCAGAATAATCCGGAACCCCAAGATGAAAATCAGAGGCGAAGAAGATCTTTTTTCCGTTAAGGCTTTCCAAAGATTCGATCATAAAAAAACTCAGGCGACTTTAGCGCCTGAGTTCAAAAGTAAGATTTATAATGAGAAATTAATTACTCTTGTTTTCCTCCTGCTTTTCTCCTTCCAACGTCGGTGTTGGATCAACACCGGGCTGCTCGTTCTCCTGTTGTTTCTTTTCATACTTACCCTTTCCATTCGTGAACTGCTGATACGTCGTAAGCTTTTCAAAAGGACGTTTTCCTATCAGTCGTTCAAGGTCAGCCTGGAACAGGATTTCTTTTTCAAGTAATTCTTGTGCTATCAAATCGAGATAACTGCGATGCTGGATCAATAATTTCTTAGTGCGTTCATATGCAGCGTCGATTATGTTCTTCACCTCGATATCAATCTTCTCGGCTGTCGCATCTGAGTATGGCTTCTGGAATGAATACTCCGACTGTTTTGAATCATAGAACGACATGTTACCGATGGCGGGATTCATACCATAAATAGTAACGATGCTATAAGCCATTTTTGTGATCCGCTCCAGGTCGCTTAGCGCGCCAGTTGAGATCTTCCCAAAAACAATCTCCTCAGCTGCTCTTCCGCCAAACGCCATGCACATCTCGTCCATCATTTGTTCAGTCTGATAAAGGAACTGTTCGCGAGGTAAATATTGGGCATAACCTAATGCTGCGACACCACGCGGTACAATACTCACTTTCACCAACGGATCTGCATGTTCGAGGAACCATCCTGCAACAGCATGGCCCGCTTCATGGAAAGCGACGATCTTCTTTTCTTCAGGAAGTATGATCTTATTCTTTTTCTCTAATCCACCAATTACACGGTCAATAGCATCCTGGAAGTCCTGCATGTCGACGGCCTTCTTGTCCTTTCGTGCTGCAATAAGAGCAGCCTCGTTACACACATTGGCTATTTCTGCACCGGCAAATCCAGGTGTTTGAGCTGCGATCTTTTTGGGATCCAATGTTGGATCAAGTTTGATCGGTTTGAGATGGACTTTGAAGATGGCCTCCCTGCCCACGATATCCGGCTTATCGATACTGATCTGTCTATCAAAACGTCCTGGTCGCAACAAGGCGGAGTCAAGAACATCCGGGCGGTTGGTAGCAGCCAGAATGATGACACCAGAATCGGTGGCAAATCCATCCATTTCAACCAAAAGGGAGTTCAATGTATTTTCTCTCTCATCGTTTGCACCAGGCAGCTGGCCACGGCCCCGTGAACGTCCTATTGCGTCGATCTCATCGATAAATACGATACACGGCGCTTTTTCTTTCGCCTGCTTAAAGAGGTCGCGAACGCGGGCAGCACCCACTCCGACGAACATTTCAACGAAATCCGAACCCGACAACGAGAAGAAAGGAACCCCAGCTTCTCCGGCAACTGCCTTCGCCAGCAGGGTCTTTCCTGTACCCGGAGGGCCGACAAGTAATGCGCCTTTAGGTATTTTTCCACCTAGCCGTGTGAACTTGCTAGGGGTCTTAAGGAAATCAACGATTTCTTTAACCTCTTCCTTAGCTTCATCCAACCCGGCAACATCGGCGAATGTTATCTTAACCTTACTTTCGGCATCAAAAAGAGCCGCTTTTGATTTTCCAATGTTAAATATTTGACCGCCAGGTCCAGCGCCTCCAGTCATCCGGCGCATAAGCATCCAGAAACCAAAGAGCAGAAGGAAAAGGAATCCCCACTGAATAAATACCTGGAAATAGTCCTCGCGGTTTTCGGTTTTGTATTCCGGTGATTGATCAGCCGGTAGCTTGTCTCTGAAATCTCTAAATTCCTTATCGAAATTTCCAGAGTCAACAACCTTCATAACGAAGTGAGGGCCGCTGCTGCTGCTACCAAATGTGTTGTTAGTCAGCTGATCTTTGTATTTGGCATTCTGAAGTGCTTCAGGTTTTAATGTTATTTCAACAAATTTTCGATTCTCAACCAAGACTACTTTTTTGACGTCGCCGCTTCGCACCATCTGCTTAAAGTCGTCAAAATCCTTCTCCTTAAGACTACTGGAATTATTGAAGTACATAACCCCAAAAATCACTGCCACCGCAGCCAGAATTACCCATATCTGGTAATTGCCACGGGGTGGTTTAGTGGGTAAAAGGGGTTTGTTATTTTCTTTCTTGTCAGCCATTTCTATAAAATCAAATTTAAAATCCTCAAAAAAGTATCAAATGAATAACGTGAGCAACGGTTTTTAGTTCTTTCCGTCCTCGATTTCAACAATGTCGGCATCGCCCCAAAGCCTCTCCAGCGCATAAAATTCACGCCTGTCTTTGCGGAACACGTGAGCCACAACATCGATATAGTCGAGTAACATCCATTCTTTATTGTTTTTTCCTTCGGTGTGCCATGGACTTTCTTTCAAAGCTTTGAAAACTTCAGCGTCGATAGAATCAGAGATGGCATCCAGTTGCTTATCAGAGTTTCCAGAACAAATCACAAAGAAATCGGCTACAGCATTCTTGATCTTCCTCAGGTCCATTACCACAATGTCAATCGCTTTTTTTTCCTGCATCCCCTTCACAATAACGTCACTCAGCTTTTCCGAACTGGCACCCTTCCTTTTTTTTGCCATTAATCTATCTTCGTTTTTTATTTAACCCACAAAACTAATCAATTTTACTTTGTATAAAATCCCTGCCAGAACGCTTTTCCTGGGTAAAAACATCGTTTTTATGCCGGAATGTCATTCTACCAACAGCCATGCCCTTCAACTCTGCCAACAATCTCCATCAGCGCCGGAGGGCACTATAATTATTACTGACAATCAAACGGCAGGCCGGGGTCAACGAGGAAACAAGTGGATAACGGAACCCGGCAAGAACTTTACGTTATCTATTGTTTTAAAACCTACCTTTCTCAGGATAAAGGACCAATTTTTTCTCACCGTGTTTATATCCTTATCCGTTCGGGACTATCTCCATGAAAAAGGATGTACAGCGATTCGTATAAAGTGGCCAAACGATATCTACGTCGGATCAAAAAAAATTTGTGGCATCCTGATCGAAAACATTATCTCCGGTGATCGCTTTTCGAATGTCGTCATTGGTATTGGATTGAACGTCAACCAGGATGAATTTGGTATGGATACCGCGACTTCATTGCGACTGGAATTAGATCAATGGTTCAATTTGCAGTCAGAGCTTGAATTGTTGCTTAGTAACATCGAAGCGCGTTACCTCAAGCTGAGGCAAAATGAACTGCAATCGTTGATGGAGGAATATCTTTCCTTGATGTATTGGCGTGGTGAGGTTCACTTTTTCAGTTCCAACGACAAAGACTTTGAAGGAACTATTACCGGACTGGACGAAGTCGGAAGATTAAAGGTCCTCACAGACACCGGGGAAAATTCATTTGAAGTAAAAGAAATTAATTACGTTCGATAGCTCTAATCTATGAAGAAACTTAATTCGCCTAGCCATATCGTAATAACATGTAGTAAGAGGCTGTCACCTTTTCTTGAGAAGGAAGTAAGGGAACTCGGATTTGTTCCTGAAAGAACGTTTACTACTGGTTTGGAATTTTATGGGACGTTAAATGATTGCGTCAAGTTAAATCTCAACCTGCGATGTGCGAGTCAGGTTCATTTTTCTTTAATGGAATTCGAGGCAAACCATCCCGATGACCTTTACAAGACACTGGTCGCGTTACCATGGGAGGATTATCTTTTCAAAGACGGTTATTTTTCAGTAACCAGTAATGTTGACCACCCAAGCATCAACAATAGCCTCTACGTTAATGTAAAGGTGAAGGATGCGATTGTGGATCGGATGACTCGTGAGACCGGCCGCCGTCCCGACACAGGATCAGAGTTGAAAGGTGCTGTCATCTACGTTTTCTGGAAGAAGGAGCGCGTTGAAATTTTTGTTGATACGTCTGGTGAAACGTTGGCAAAACACGGCTACCGGAAGATTCCCGGAAGGGCGCCCATGCTGGAGGCACTTGCCACCGCGACGTTACTTGCTACAAATTGGGATAGAAGCGCTCCTTTTGTGAACCCAATGTGTGGCTCGGGAACGGTCGCGATTGAAGCTGCTCTTTTAGCCACCAACCGAAAGCCCGGACTCCTTCGCGACAACTATTCATTTATGCATTTCAAGGGATATGATGATAAGGTGTACAAGAAGGAGTTATCTGAAATCAAAGGTCAGGTTCGTCAGGTTGAAGGACTAGAAATCATAGCTACCGACATAAGTGCGAATGCGATTAAGATTGCAAAATCAAACGCGGAGGAAGCTGGCGTGGAGAACCTGATAACGTTTCAACAATGCGATTTCGAAGAAACAAACGTGAGAGAAGACAAAGCAGGCGTTGTGTATTTTAATCCTGAATATGGCGAGCGCATGGGTGACATGGGGGAGCTTGAGTCCACGTATGCACGCATTGGCGACTTCTTGAAGAAAAAGTGCAAGGGGTATATCGGATATATCTTTACCGGCAACCTTGAGCTAGCCAAAAAGATCGGACTAAAAGCCTCGAGGAGAATAGAATTTTATAATGCAAAGCTGGACTGCCGATTGCTGGAATACGAATTGTATTCCGGCACCCGCAGGCAAGTTAATGATAAGCCGGCCGAAGCTGAGTAGGGTACAACCCGGTGTGATTGAAAAACATTCGACTAAAGGAACTCGGATTCATAAAGCCAAGCGAATGAGCAATTTCATTAATGCTGATCCTGGTTCGTTCAATCATTTGTCTGCCCATGCGAACGCGCTCCTCGTTAATGAACTGGTAAGGAGTTTTATTGAACGCTATTTTGAACAGCCGGAGAAAATGAAATTTGGAAAAACATCCAACGTTGGCAAGTTGCTCAAGTGATAGATCTTCATTCAGGTGAGTGTGAATGTAATCCGACACTATTAACATTCGCCTGAGAATCTCCTCGCGTGTTGAGGATTTCAGAGCCGGAAAACGCGACTGAATCCTGATAAGATCCTTTTCTTTTTTGAGGAGGTTTTCAATCAGTGCATATAACTTTTCTTCGAGCCATGCTGAGCCGTCAGCACCGTGGCGGATTTCCAAAATTAATTTTTGAGTTAGCTCGTCGCGATGGTAAATTCTATTGTGAAACTCCAGTCGTTCAGAAGGCTCTTGAAAATAGCTGTTCAGTAACTGATCTGGTTTTTGTGATAACGAGCTAAAGACCTGGTCGCAAAAATAATCACCAAAATGAATGTTAAATGTTTCGGCCCGCTTCCCTTTTTCAATTTCAAGGGTGTAATGCTGATCATAGTTGCTTAGAAAGAAAAAATCCTCTTTGATCGGTATTCGACGTCTCGAAATTTCGACAGTGCTTTCTCCCGAGATATTAGTGAACAATGACAACGGTCCTCTGATATTGTCACGGAAAATGTTGTCAGCAGAAACATTAAGAATGACGTTCGGCCAACCAGTCGTAGCAAGCTTTGCTCCGCTCCATGACCGGCCATCTGCAAATCTTCTCTCTGCCTGCGATCGAAGCCACGTGAGGTCTGGGAACTCTTTGAGGATCATACTCCCCAAAAACGTAACCGGAGTTGCAAGGTTGTTACACGTTATGGCATACTGTTGAATTTTATCATCATTCGGGGCTGCTTTTTCAGATAGAAAATAGCTAACAACGCCAGTGGCCCTTGTATTGGTTGGTGGCATGATTTTTTTACAACCAACAGTATGAAATCAAATTATATACTCATTCTTATAGCATTCCTGATCCTTCTGCCGGATCATAGCGCTAACAGTCAAAGTAAAAAGAAGGCGACAACAGCTAGAAAAAATACAGTGGCGTCTGATACGTTGAAACTTCCACCTCCAAACGCGACAAAGTCTAAGAGAAACTTCAGCAAGGTACAAGGTTGGAAAGACGGCAAGACTCCAAAGGCACAGGATGGATTCAAGATTAACAAGTATGCCGGTAATTTTGAAAATCCACGCTGGATGTATGCTACTCCAAATGGCGATCTCCTGGTGGCTGAAAGTAATTCGAATCATTCGTTGTTGGAAAAGATCGGTGGATTCCTCATTGGCGCATCAAAGTCCAACAACCTGCACAACAGCGCAGACCGAATCACACTCCTGCGCGACGCCGATAACGACGGGATTCCGGAAGTCCGCGAAACATTTCTGACTGACTTGAACCAGCCATTTGGTATGCTCGTGTTGGGCAATTGGTTTTATGTCGCAAACACCGATGCGTTGTGGAGATATCCGTATAGCCCTGGCGATACAAAGATCAGGGCAAAGGGCGAAAAGATCGTCGACCTCCCGGCAGGCAAGCACAACCGCCACTGGACGCGTAACATCATTGCTAATAAAGAGGGTACCAAAATCTATATAGCCGTAGGATCGGGAAGCAATGTGGCGGAGAATGGTATAGCGCAAGAGTTACTAAAGGCTGATATTCTTGAGGTCAACCCCGATGGAACAAACCTTCGTGTCTTATGCATCTGGTCTGCGAAATCCCGTCGGCATGGATTGGGCAGCTGGAACAAATACGTTGTGGACAGTTGTAAATGAGCGCGACGAATTGGGAGACGACCTCGTGCCTGATTATCTCACCAGCGTGAAGGATGGTGGATTTTACGGTTGGCCTTACGTTTATTTTGGATACCATGAAGATCGCCCGTGTAACAGACCCAAAACCGCAAGTGGTCGAAAATACAATCATGCCGGAGGTAGGCCTCGGGTCTCACACCGCGTCTTTAGGGCTGGTATTTTATAAGAATAAAACATTTCCTTCAAAATATCATGAGGGTGCCTTCATTGCTCAGCACGGCTCATGGAACCGGTCGGTGCTTTCCGGCTACAAAGTCATCTTTGTTCCTTTTAAGGATGGTAAACCCAGCGGACCGCCAGAAGATTTTCTGACAGGTTTTATTGCCGATCTTGAAGCAGATAAGGTATACGGAAGACCGGTTGGGCTTCTCGTCCAAAACGATGGATCTCTGCTGATCACCGACGATGTTAGCAATACCATTTGGAGAGTTTCTGCGATGCCGAGCAATATCTCTATGAAATAGGTAGTCCTTGACATCTAAATTCCCATTCTGAAAGAACGGTGATAAAATTATGGGAACGGTTATGGCGACACTTCTTCGCTTCTGTCGACCTGCAGCTTGGAATGGAGCGTTTAAAAGCACTTTTTGTCGCCGCCGATTCTTCCCACGTTTCTGGAAAAGGTTTTGCGTAACTCGGTCGAGTAAGCAATTCCATGACAACTTTTTTCGAACATCAAAAGTCTAGCTTTAAGCGCAATTACCTTAAGAATCTCATCGTGCTCGCCTCTGCTGACGGCGCTCTAGGGGAGGACGAAAGGTCATTAATAACGAAGATAGGGCTACGTCGAGGCCTCAAGGCCTGGCAGATTGACGAGTTATTTTCAGATAACAGTGATCACAAGACCTTCTTGCCTGAATCTATGGCAAACAGAATGAACATGTTATACGACCTTATGGAGCTTGTATACGTCGACCGTCAGGCAAATGAAAATGAGATAGGGTACATCAGAAATTTGCTAGACGTGTTTCAACTGAAGCAGGATCTCATGGATGAGCTTATCTCCCTTTTCAAAAACGGTCCACCTTCCAGGTTAGATTGGATGGATTTTGTCGACAATACTTGCCGAATCACTGTCGAAGCCTAAATGATGGCCGCAGTTGTTGTTTTTTCCTCAGGCCACCTTGTGATGTAAATTCGATTTTAAGTACTTTGGAAGCTTTCAGTGTGCCGACTGTAGTCACTGAATGACTTTAAACTGTGTTTGATTATGGCAGAAGTACTTGAGATTCCGAAGCGTCCGAAAAGAAATTTCTTATCTGAAGATTTTAAGGTTACATCATGGGAAGTGCTTAAACCGCACTTCGATAATTTGGTGGAGAGAAAGCTTGATTCTGTTACGGATGTCAAGCGGTGGTTTCTCGATCGAAGCGAGATAGAATCTGTTATTGCTGAAGATCTGGCATGGAGATACATACAGATGACTTGCTATACTGAGAACGAGGAATATAGAAAGAGCTATCAGTATTTCGTTGAGAACATACAACCCCAGGTAGCGCCGGTTTCTGACAAGTTGAATAAAAAGGTTGCCGCATCACCCTTCCTCGACAAGCTGGCGCAGGCTGAGGGATACGACATCATGATCAGGAATCTGAAAAAAGAGATCGAGATTTTCAGGGATGAAAACGTTCCTTTATTCACTGAGATCAGTACAGAGTCGCAGAAATACGCGCAGCTCAACGGAGCTATGACCGTAGAAATTGATGGAAAGGAGTTAACTCTTCAGCAAGCCGCTGTCATTCTTATGTCGACGGATCGGCCAAAGCGAGAAGCAGTCTATCATAAGATCACGGATCGAAGGTTGAAAGACAAAGAAACATTGGATGATTTGTTTTCTGTACTCGTTCGGTTACGTCACCAGGTAGCTGTCAATGCTGATTTTGCCAATTTCAGGGACTTTATGTTCAAAGCGTTGGGAAGATTTGATTACAGCCCGCAGGATTGTTATGATTTTCACAATGCTATTCAGCACGAAGTAGTACCCATTCTCGATCAGTTTTCGAAGGAAAGGAAAACAGCGCTCAAGGTCGAACAACTTCGTCCATGGGACAAAGCCGTAGATCCAGAGGGACGCGAAGCATTAAAGCCTTTCACCAATGGTAATGAACTCGCCGAAAAAACTATCGAAGTTTTTCGCAGGCTTGATCCATTCCTTGGACAGTGTCTTTCGATCATGAGGGAGATGGGACATCTGGATCTCGAATCGCGGAAAGGGAAAGCACCAGGAGGATATAATTATCCGCTGGCAGAGATTGGAGTTCCATTTATTTTTATGAATGCCACGTCTACGCTACGCGATATGGTGACTATTATGCATGAAGGTGGACATGCCATTCATAATTTCCTTACCAGGGACCTTGAGCTAAACGACTTTAAGTCCACACCATCAGAAGTAGCCGAACTTGCGTCGATGTCGATGGAACTTATTTCGATGGATCATTGGGATGTTTTCTTTACCAATGAGGAAGAACTGAAGCGCGCAAAAAGAGAACACCTTGAAGATATCATTGAGACATTGCCATGGGTAGGGACCATCGATCAGTTCCAGCATTGGATATACCTTAATCCAGGGCACTCGTTGGAGGAAAGGAAGGCCGAATGGAATCGGATATTCAATCGCTTTACGGATACGGTTACAGATTGGACATCTTTGCAAACAGCAAAGGACTATTTGTGGCAAAAGCAATTACACCTTTATGAAGTTCCGTTTTATTATATAGAATATGGAATGGCACAATTGGGCGCCATTGCTGTTTGGCGGAACTTCAGGAAAAACCGAGAGGCCGGCCTTGCAGGCTATCAGAATGCATTGAAGCTTGGCTATCTCCAGACTATTCCGGAGATATACAAGGCAGCAGGTATCAAATTTGACTTCAGCCGCGAATACGTCAAGGAACTGATGAATTTTGTCCGTGACGAACTCGCGAAGATCTAATCGCTAGCCGCGGCTCTTGTCAAGAAGATCGCTGAGTATCAGCGCTTCATCGTCGCTTAACAAGAGAACAGAATCGATCTGATGCTGCTTCTTGTCAATTGCTTTCAGCAACTCCAGGCCTTCTTCCGTCAAATTGACGTCGGCGGCTCGTTTGTCGTTGGAGCTAACGCGTTTGGTGATAACCTTCTTTGCAAGAAGTCGATCTAGTAATCTCGAAACATCGGAGTTCTTATCCAGCATTCGGGATTTAATCTCGGTGGCCGACGTACTGTTGGGGTGCTGGCCTCTGAGGATTCGAAGGATGTTAAATTGTTGCAGTGTGATACCAAAGGTTTTAAAAATGTCCTTTTGTTTTCCCTGCATCCAACTTGTGGTATAGAGCAGGTTCAGCACAGCTTTTTGGAGGGGGGTCTTAAATTTTTGTTGTTTGATTTCTTCTTCGATTTTCATTTTATTTTACACAAGGTAGACTCCGGCACATTGGCCGGAGTCTTTTTAATTACTAACTAAGCTTTTTTATCCGCTTCAATCTTACAGACGATTTCCACGATATCGCTTACCACCATTTCACCTGTCGGTACTTTATTTGCCCAGGTGAGACCGTAATCTTTACGATCTACCTTGCCCGTAAGTTTGAAACCTGCTTTTTTTCCTTTGCCGGTGTCAATTTGCCCGCCATAAGTAACATCAAATTCAACAGGCTTGGTCACGCCATGCATCGTTAAATCTCCTTTGAGTTTATACTTGCCTCCGTCTTTCGCAAGTGTACCCTTGAATGTGATCTCTGGATACTTTGCAGCATCAAAGAAATCAGGAGATTTCAAGTGGTCATTTCTTTTTTCGACTTCTGTATCAACTGATGCAGTTTTTGCCGTAAAACTTACCTCAGCGCCGCTGAAGTCTTCTGCTTTACTCACAATTGATCCTTCAAAGTCATTAAAACGTCCCTCAACTTCAGTTACAGCCATGTGCGTAACGACAAAACCAATCTTTGTGTGGTTTTTATCAAGAGTCCAGGTGGTCTGCGCAAAAGCACCGGTCGCTAGAAATCAGCAACGCGAATAATGTGTTAATCTTTCTCATAGTAAATCTTCTTTTTTTTAAACTCACCAAATATAATAATTGTACCCAAAACATTTGTTTAGACAAATGTTATTTAATCCAAATCGACAATTCTTTTGGAAGAATAGGTACGTTTACTCACTCGGGCTCACTTTCAACGTGGGGGCAATATAAAAATAATGGCCGTTTTCAAAATACCCCGTGAATGGGAAAATTGAAATTGATTACACCGCGATGCAATTTTTGGATCAAAACTGTCGCTAATCAACCTTTGATGTAGAAGTCCGATATAAGGTTGCGGTAGGAGGTTGACCATTCAAGGCCATTTTCGTAAAGCAAAATCTCTCCCTCATCAACATTGTGAGCTTGCGTAGTGAATTCCAATAGCGTACGCTCCACTGGTTTTTCTTTACGGGTTCGAAAGTGATACCGACGCTTGCAATAAAGCCCGTGTTGGACAGCTAACTCAGAGAATTCAATTCCCTCCTGATATGGAAGAATCACGTCAAACCGGCCCTGCGATGTTAACAACCGTGTAACCGTTGACAATAAATGCTCATATGATAGTGAAGCAGTATGTCGAACCTGATGACGCACTTTGTCAGGTGGCTGAAGGCTCTTATTGAAGTATGGAGGATTCGTTACAATGAGGTCAAACCGAATAGCAGGAAAATAATCCTGCGCAGCGAGCTGATGAACGGCGATTCTTGAGGACCAGGGTGAGTTACGGAAATTTTCAGATGCCTGGTCAGCAGCACTTTTTTCAATCTCCACCGACTCTATCTTTACTGAGTCCGTGGTGCGTTGCGCCAACATAAGCGCAATTACACCGGACCCTGTACCAATGTCAAGTACATTTTCGGCACGTGATACATCAACCCATGCGCCTAACAGAACTGCGTCGGTGCCAACCTTCATGGCACACCGGTCGTGTCGAACTGAGAATTGTTTGAAATGAAAATAAGTGCCGCTTTTCATACCTTGAGGACCATGCAGGGGATTGACTGTAGGGCAAAATAAAAATTAATTGTTATGCAGAAAATCAGATGGGGGATTTTGGGTTGCGGAAAGATTGCGAGGAAGTTTGCGTCAGATCTCAAACTTGTTAAGGATGCATCTTTGGTCGCGGTGGCTTCAACGGACGACCGTCGTGCAAAGGAATTTTCCAAGGCCTTCAATGCCGAGATTGCTTTCAACTCTTATGAAGCGTTGGTAAACAGCGACAAGGTCGATGTCATTTACATTGCAACACCTCATGGCTTTCACCACGAACATGCATTGCTTTGTCTCAATCACAAAAAAGCAGTGTTATGTGAAAAGGCTCTTGCGTTAAATTCCACGCAGGTAAAAGAGATGATCGAGGCATCCAGAGCCAACAAGGTATTTCTTATGGAAGCGTTCTGGACAAAATTTCTGCCGCAATATCAAAAGGTGTCTGAACTGATCAAGCATGGTGATATCGGAAAACTAAAGTTGATTCAAGCCGACTTTGGTTTCCGCGCCGAACAACCCACACCTCAGCGCTTATATGATCCAAAACTTGGCGGAGGTGCACTTCTCGATATTGGTATTTACCCCGTGTTTCTGGCGATCTCTTTGTTGGGTCGTCCAGAGGATGTCGAAGCAGTCATGTCTCCTTATCCATCGGGTGTTGATGAACAGATCTCCGCCGTTCTGAAGTTTAATAATGGTGCGCTTGCTATTACCAGCGCAACCTTTGCCGCCCATACACCGGTAGAAGCAACCATCGTTGGTACGGAAGGTTATATCCGGATGACTAATCGATTTCACAATGTTATTGCCAATATCGAGGTCGTAAATTCAAAAGGCGCTCGGCCAATTCCTGTTTCCAAAGAGGACGGTTTTGGTTATCAGTTCGAAGCGAGACATGTTGGCGAATGCCTTAGAAAAAATCTAATTGAAAGTCCCGTCATGAGTCACTCGGATTCGCTGTTATTAATGGAGACAATGGACCGGATACGGGCAAAGTGCGGCATCAGATATGAGGTCGATTGATCAGCGGTTGAAATCGGCGATGAAAGAAAAATTGAGTAATTTTCGGATTCTCTTAAAGTGGGATTATGCAAAGTGAACTAAGACTGGTTGGTACAAAAGACGACGTGATGTCGAGCGTTGAAAACTACTTATTGAATCTCGGATTTGGGATTGCCGCGAAAGATCTAAAACGTCCGTGGGGAGGATTCTTTGTTCTGGATGAATCGCAGGCTAAGGAGTTCGCAAGTTTATACTTTCCAGGGATAGAGATATCTACTTTGAAGATCAGCGGAAAGCTTAGTCCAAAGATCCTAATGGTGGAGGCTAACAAAAGACTATCCTGGCAGTATCATCATCGCCGCGCGGAGATATGGAAGCTTGTAGCCGGCGTTGCTGGTGTAGTGACCAGTGAAACTGACAAAGAAGGCACTTTGCATCAACTAAATGTTGGTGAGATCATCAGGCTCAAGCAGGGGCACCGGCATCGCCTGGTGGGACTTGATGGCTGGGGCATGATTGCAGAAATATGGCAGCACACCGATAGTCAACATCCATCCGACGAGGATGATATCGTGAGAGTGCAGGATGACTTCGGTCGTTAGCCTCAACCCAAACACCACGGATGGTATATACACTGCTGAACATTTTATCGAGTATCGTAATCTTTCAGCTGCTACTGCTGTCCGTTTTTTTATTTAGCATCAACCGCGGGAAATCGCGAAGTAACAGGCTGCTCGCTGTGTTTTTTTTATTGTTGGCAATAAATCTTACGGATGGGTTACTGGTTTATTACGGTTTTTACGAGAAGTTCCCGGCACTGGCACACGTCGAAGATGGATTTGTATTTCTTATTGGTCCTGTCTTGTTCTTTTATACGAAGTCGGTTGTCTACAGAAAGTTTGAGTGGAAGGCGGCAGATTTGCTTCATCTTATCCCCTTTATTGCATTTACAGTTATTTTCCAGATTTACTATCACCTTCAACCCTCGGACTACCAGCATTTGATTCAGTCCGCTATTCAGAGGCAGGAACTGCCGCCTGGATTTTACTACTCCATTCTACTGGTGTATGCCCATCTCGGCACTTACATCTATTTTGCATACCGTGAGATCATTTTTTATCGGCAACAGCTACAACAAAGATTTTCCCAGTTGAAGAAGCGCAACCTCGACTGGCTCATATTCATGATCTTTTCCGTGGCTGTTATGCTGTTGATCACTTTAACATATTCACTCCTGCCGCTAGCGACACAAGCTCTGCTACATGTCGGGCTCATTGTGGTCATTGCATTCATATTCGCCTTTGTAAATACCATTGTCTGGAAAGCATTAAATCAACCGTTGATCTTTTCGGGTGTTGAGCAGGAAGAAGCTGGTAACTAACGTCGGAGCACTCAACGAATTTGAACAGACCGAATACGACCGAAAAATACAGCAAGCGATAACGACAGAACACGCATTCCTCAATTCAGACCTAACCTTGGATGAACTCGCCGAGCGAACCAATATTCCCGCCAAGAAATTGTCGCAGTTCATTAACGAATACTACAGGCAGAATTTTTTTGATTTTGTGAACTCCTATCGCATTAATGAAGCAAAGCGCATATTGACAGAGTCCAAAGATCCGAAGCTAACCGTCCTGGAGGTGATGTACCAGTCAGGTTTCAACTCGAAATCTTCCTTTAATACCTTATTTAAAAAGAAGACAGGGCAGACTCCCTCCGAGTTCCGGAAAGGCCTTGAAAAATAATCGTTCGACTTTCCTCTAAATGGGTTCGACTTCCTGAACTCGGTCGACCTGGAGGGCCTTTCGTACGTCTTTTGTCCAAAAAGCGTATGAATATGAAAACGAAACCCTTCCATCGGATTGGCCTCTCAGTCGTTACGGCCGCAGCCTTCATTCTATTGTCCCCCAAGTGGGTTTTTCCACCTGCAGCCTGGGCAGCGCCATTTCTTCTAATTTTTCTCATTGCCAGGCCTAAAGCCATGGAAGTCGTATGCTATCGCGGTGTTGACACTATTTGCCTCGTCCCTTGTGTCACAACATAAAGTCATGCCCTTTCCAGGGATTTTCTTTCCTATCATGACTTTTGTAATAAGTCTTCAGGCCGCCATTCCATATTTATTAAACAGACTGCTCTACCCCAGGATTGATAATTGGACCAAAACGCTGGTGTTTCCTCTTAGCCTGGTTGTTTATGAGTATCTAAGCTCTTTCGGCGGTGGAGGAACCTGGTCGTCCATTGCATATACACAAGTCTCTAACTCGTTCTTAATTCAGGCAACTTCTTTAGCAGGGATTTGGCTCATCACTTTTGCTATTGGATGGTTTGCATCGTTGTTGTTTTGGATGATCGAAGTACAATGGAAATGGCACACCGTGCGAACTACAGCCATATGCTTTACGGCGATGATGTCAATGATAATGTTGTACGGGTTGGGTAAAACAAATTCCATTTTTTATCCAAAACAAAACACCGTAAGAGTCGCTGGACTGGTCAATAATCATGTGCCTTTGTTTCAGGTAATGTATGAGGACAACTTCGGGTATAAATTGGAAGTTGATGAAGATGCTCTCACTCAAAATTCGCCAGAGCTTGCTGAACTCAACAAGGGATTCGCTGCTTTTGTCCAGGATCCATATAATGCAAAATTCGCACGGACCCGCTTGAAGCTCGTGGAATCACAGGATAGTCTGTTCGCGCTGAGCGGAAAAGAGGCACAAGCAGGATCACAAATCATCTCATGGTCAGAAGCGGCGGTATTCGCCATCAAAGACGATGAGGAAAAACTATTTATAAGAAGTCGGGAGTTCGCACGGAAGAACGGGATCTATTTTCTCATGACAGTTGCAACTATCCGTCCCGGTCAAATAGAGTTTGGAAAAAAATTCATCGAGAATAAGGCAGTGCTGTTTGATCCCGATGGAAATTTGTTGAATGTATTCCTTAAGAATCGACCCGTTCCTCTGATCGAACCCAGCGTGGCGGGTGATGGAACTGTTCCTGTTATCGCGACACCGTATGGAAGGCTCGCCATTTCGATTTGTTATGATGCTGACTTTCCCCAGCTAATGAGTCAGCTTGGCAGGAAAGGTGCCGACATTCTCCTGTTGCCTTCGGGGGATTGGAAAGAAGTGTCGCCCTACCATGGACAGATGGCAATTGTAAGAGCTATTGAAAACGGAACAAGTATGTTGCGTCCTGTTAGCGGGGCCGTTAGCATTGCCTGTGATTATCATGGGAATATTGTTGCCCGGAGAAACTATTTTGACAAGGGAGAAAGAGTTGTGGTTGCCTACCTGCCCACTGCGGGAATTAAGACGCTTTACTCGATAGTGGGAGATAGCTTTGCCTGGGTTTGTGCGGCGGGATTGGTTCTTGTTATAGCAGTCTATGCCTTAAAACACGCAAAAAAGTTCGAGGCAATCACTTCCACCCAATCGTGACAGTGACGGCAAATCTCTTCATTGTTTCTTCGATCGTTGTTCTGCTCGAAGTTCCCTGAATGGGGTTCCCGTTAACATCGTATATAATAATTTGGGGTTTCGAAGTAGCTCGATACTGCTTGTACTTTTCCGCCAATTGAGAATGAAAGTCGGAGATCATAATACTTAATGCGCATTCCCGCCATGCCATAAACCATTTGTCCACCATCAACGCTAGTCTGCCTAACCTCCCATAAATGTTCCGTTCTCCAGGGTAATGCAAATCCATAGTTGAACTGAAGAAACAGCGCATTGGTGTTCTTCGTGCCCAGCAAGTCCCAGCTGAGACTCGCAAAGAAGGGCATCTGTTTGCCAGCCGTAATAAGAATCAAACCCTAGACCGCCGCCCACCCTGAATTTTTCGCCAATAGTGATACCGTGAACTGTTGACGCTGTAAAAGAAACTTCCTTTTCGGAAATACAGTCGCTGCATCCGATCAAGGTCCCGACCTGGACATTGAAGAAGTATTCGATAAACTTGTCGCTGATGACTGATCGCCCATTGCACCAGCCCCACGGCAAATGGATTAGGTCTCTTCTGCTCATGTCTCATCCTTCCTTGATTGTTCGGCCAGATTTACCTTGGGGATTGGCGTATAGTAAATTGAATCCGCGTCAAAATCCTGCGCACAAACGGTTATGCTATGTACGGTCAAAAGAACTAGTATGATTATAAAGATCCTGGAGTTCATTTACTGAAACGGTATTGGTAAGTTAATGAATAACGACCAACAATTCTCAATCCACCCTTCACATGCGTTATTGACACCTCTATTGGCGCAAAAAGTTGGAGCTGCGGAGTAAAATATGCCTTAATCTGGCAGCGCCTCCATGATTCCGGTAACTAGTTTTTCAATATCAAAGCCATTGTGGGAAACACCGAGCCGTACAACGACGAACTTTCTGCTGGGGACCACCATTACATATTGTTCTTCAAAACCATCCGCCCAATAGGCATCCGCAGGGATCTTAGGATATTTACGGCGATTCGGGATCATTTTTAGCCCCGGCATTGAGCCACCATTGCGCACCGTACTCGCCCATAGCGGCAGCCGTTGCGGGAGTTATAGTATATTTCACCCATCCTTCAGGGAGGATTCGCTCCCCGTTCCATACTCCATCGTTTAAATAAAGCAATCCAAATCGGGCCCAATCGCAGCGCGCTTGCGTAACAATACGATGAACCTACAAATGTGCCGGAAGCGTCAGGTTCCATTATCGCCTGATTCATTCCGATTTTATAAAAAAGCTTTTCGTAAGGAAATTTATAATACATATTCATCGCCAACGGTTTCCCGGATAATTCCAGAAAGAATAAGTGTTGTCCCGCTGGAGTAAAGGAAATGTTCACCTGGTGGTTTTTGAGTCGCCATACCTCTCGCGAACGCTGCTTTGTCATCGCTGTGGATGAACATCTTATGAAATGTTGAGGTAGGAACGAAATAAGATTCAGACCACTCCAACCCGCTGCTCGCCTGAAGCAGATTACTCAAGGTAATATTTTTCCTCTCGTCGTTTTGCCAATCGCTGACAGGAGCGGGCAATTCAGTTTTTAATTTTCCATCCTTTACAAGAATGCCGATCAAGAATTGGTAATGCTCTTCGTCATGGACCAACCCATCAATCTTGAATTGTGATAAAAGCCTGGTGCATATCTTTCGGCTATAACCTTACCATCGTGCACCACTACGATGGCCAATGTATTAAGTGGTTTTGCTGGATCTTGTTCGAAAAAAGCATCGTCCAATGTCTTTAACGAGAATATCGTTTTTGATCCCTGAAGGAATCGAATCGGTCGTAATATTTCCTGATGGCCACGGAATTGTATCCTGGTTCACCATGGGCCGCGCTGGAATGTTGATCTTTTGATTTCGTATCTGCTCTTCTTCGGCCTCGGCCAGTAACGTGCATCCCAGGCCTTTTCTAAAGATCGCTTTGCTTGTTCTTCCACAACATCTTTGCTGACACAGTTGAGTCCTCGGTGAATTTGATCCCGGCCTTTGAAAGTCCGGGAAATACCTGTAAGCTCTTTTTGTACCACACTTTCGGCCGTTCTTCCAGCAACAAAAACACACGAGCACATCGTCTTCGCCGCCATGCCTGACATAATCGGAGGGAATGTCACTAAAACAAAAGTGATCGAAAGAATAAGGATGCCAAGAATAGTCAACGCGAGGATCCTGAAAAATCTTTTCATGTAAAAAACGGATTATCACATGGTCAACTGAAAAGTACGACAATTAAATTATTCATTTAATGCCAAGGTTCCACGTGCAGGTTATTTTCCGGATTTCAGTTAATCTTGTCGAAAGGTAAGTGATGTTGAATAAGATGAGGAAGTTTACATTAACTGAGCTCAAGCAATTCCTTGACGAAAAGTCGGATCTCTACAACCAGCCAGGTTTCATCGAGAATGATCCGATTTCCATTCCTCATGCCTTCAGAAAAAAACAAGACATCGAGATCGCTGGATTGTTCGCTTCAGTCCTCGCCTGGGGCCAGCGAAAAACGATTATCAGAAAATGCAGAGAACTTCTTGCCATGATGGATAATGATCCGCATCAATTCATCCTGACCCACCGCGAAAAAGACCTGACAGTATTTGAGAAGTTCAAACATCGGACATTCAATGCCACGGATACTCTATACTTTTTAGCATTTCTTAAATGGTATTATCAGACTCATTCTTCATTGGAAGAAGCGTTTAAAATATCCGTTGGCGACAAGAATGTCGGAGGTGCTTTGGTCAATTTTCATCAACTGTTCTTCAGCCTGACTGACCATCCGCGACGGACGCAGAAGCACATTGCAACGCCCGAGAGAAAATCTACTTGTAAGCGGCTGAACATGTATCTGCGGTGGATGGTTAGAAACGACCGGAGAGGGGTGGACTTTGGAATTTGGAACAGCATCTCACCGTCTCAACTAATTTGCCCCTGCGATCTTCACGTTGACAGAGTGGCTCGAAAGCTGAAATTGATCAAACGAAAACAAACGGATTGGATCACAGCGACGGAGCTCACTTCAAGTTTGCAAAAGCTCGATCCGTCTGATCCGGTTAAGTATGACTTCGCGTTGTTCGGACTGGGAATAGAGGAAGGATGGTCGAAGCTCGGATGAATTTTGGAAGTCGAAAATGTTTTCTGAGAACACATCGACACGCATGATGACTGACATCCAATGATCATGGATATTTACCGCCTGAAATTCAATTTAAAATCATTCTAAATTAACAAAAAAAGGAGCTTCACACGATGACTTAACAACTTTTCCCAGGTTTTAACACGAGTCAGAAAATCCGCAACTTTTATTGCGCAACGATTCAAATAAATTTGAAAAAATGAGTTCCAATAGTAGATTTGTGCCGCTTGTTTTGAAAACGGACTGAACCTAACATGAATAAAAATCGCATCTCTGCCGCTTGCAAGTCTCTTTCCCTTCTCATTGTTTTCGCCCTACTAAATATTACTTCTTACGCCCAGGAAATTTCTAAAGATCCGGCCGCCATCTCGGCGGGAGAGGCATCTATTTAATGCGAATTGCAAGACGTGTCATAGGGTTCACCAAAAGCTCGTCGGTCCAGCGCTCCAGGATGTTTACAACCGCGCTCCATCCATCGACTGGATCAAGTCATTTGTTAAAAACTCTGCCGGCGTGATCGCCAGCGGTGATGATTATGCGGTAAAGCTTTACAATGAATATAATAAGACGCAGATGACTGCCTTCCCTCTGAAGGATGAGGACATCATGAACGTCCTGGCTTACATTCAGGCTGAGACTGAAAAAGGTCCTGAAGTAGCAGCGCCGACAACGGGTCCCGCTGGAGCACAACCAGCAGCCACTGAAGGACTTCCCTCAAAGTACCTCAATATAATTCTGATTGGCATGGTATTGATCCTTTTATTACTGCTTGTAATATTAGGTTTCCTTGTTTCTGCACTCAAGAAATTTTTCGATCAAAAGGAGTTGTCGCCTGAGGACAAGGAAGTTGTTCATTCACCGATTACGGTTGGCTCTGTAACAAGAAGTTCAGGTTTCATCTTTATCGTTCTTTTCCTTGTGGCAGCATTTGGATTCAAAGCAGTAATAAATGGTTTGTATTCAATCGGCGTACAGCAAGGTTATGCACCAAAGCAACCGATTGCATTCTCACATAAGATCCATGCCGGCCAATACGAAATTGATTGTAAGTATTGTCACGTGGGCGTTATGAAAGGAAAAAGCGCCACTATCCCTTCGCTTAATATATGTATGAATTGCCATAACCAGATCAGGCAAGGCGCTGTAACGGGCGAGGGTGAAATTGCCAAACTTGTTGCTGCCTGGGATAGTAAAAAACCCATCGAATGGGTCCGTATCCACAACCTACCGGATCTCGCTTACTTCAATCACTCCCAGCACGTAAATGTTGCCGGTGTAGAATGTCAAACTTGTCATGGACCTATTGAAACCATGGATGTTGTTCGTCAGCACTCCTTATTAACCATGGGCTGGTGTATCGACTGCCATCGCAAAACAGATGTCAATTCTAAAGGCAATGCCTACTACGATAAGCTGGTGGAGCTCCACAATAAAAAGAGTAAAACTCCTATGAAAGTGGAGGACATTGGTGGTTTGGAATGTGCAAAGTGCCACTATTAATATAGAGTAAGTAATTACATCAAGAGTCGCGAGAAACGATTTATGGAAGAATCAAAGAAGATATACTGGAAAGGCATTGAGCAACTGGCTAACCATCCGGACTTTGTAAAAAATGCTCATCAGGAATTTCCTAATCCTCCGGCACCGGAAGAAGAAGATCCGGGACATTCACGCCGGGATTTCCTGAAGATGATGGGCTTTGGAGTGTCTGCTGTTGCATTGGCAGCCTGTGAGGCACCAATCCGTAAGGCTATTCCTTATGTGAACAAACCCGTTGACATAGATCCAAGCATTGCTAATTATTATGCTTCCACGTATGTTAACGGAGGTGACTATTGTAGCATCGTGGTTAAGACCCGCGAGGGACGTCCTATCAAGATCGATGGCAACTCGCTTTCTTCTGTTTCAAAAGGAGGAACAAGCGCACAGGTAGAAGCGTCGGTACTTTCTCTCTATGACAACGACAGACTTCGCGGTCCAAAGACCGGAAAAGATAAATTAGCATGGGAAGATCTCGACAAGCAAGTAATTGCAAAGTTGGGAGAGATCTCAGGCAAAGGTGCTCAGATCAGGATTGTGAGTAACTCCGTTTTGAGTCCCAGCACAAAAGCTACAATCGAAAAATTCAAAGCAAAATATCCTACAACGCAGCATGTCCAATATGATCAGACATCCTGTTATGGAATTTTGAAAGCTAACGAAGAATCCATTGGTGCCGCAATTATACCTTCATATGATTTCAGCAAAGCGGATGTGATTGTCAGCGTGGCTGCAGACTTTCTCGGAAGCTGGATATCTCCCATAGAGTTCACCAAACAATACGCGGCGACACGTGAAGTTTCTGAAGACAAGCGTACGATGTCGCGTCACTATCAGTTTGAATCTATGCTTTCAATCACAGGAGCGAATGCAGATCACAGGACACAGATCAAACCTTCAGAAGAAGGTGCTGTTGTTGTTCAGCTGTATAACCTTATAGCTGGAAAAGCTGGTAAGGGTACCGTTTCCGGTGGCGTGGAGAAACCACACCTTGCAAAAGCTGCGGAAGACCTTTGGGCTAGCCGTGGTAAAGCACTTGTAGTGGCGGGCTCAAACGACAAGGCCATTCAAGTATTGGTTAACGGCATCAATGATATGTTAGGCAGCTACGGAGTGACGATACTGCCTGGCTTGCCCGTGAATTATCGTCAAGGTGACGACGCTGCAATGGCTGCGTTTGCCGGCGATGTGGAAGGCGGAAGAGTTGAGGCTGTGATATTCTACAACTGTAACCCTGTATACGATCATCCTCTGGGTGAAAAAATTGCGGCAGGTTTGGCGAAAGTGCCACTGACAATATCGACATCATTGAAAGAAGATGAAACCGGTACGCTGACAACTTATAAGGCGCCTGATCATCATTTCCTCGAATCATGGAACGACGCCGAACCAAAGAAAAATCATTATAGCCTTGCACAACCTGCCATCACGCCGATCTTTAAATCAAGGCCGGCTGGTGAGAGCTTCCTCATTTGGTCAGGCGAAGCGTCAAGCGATTATTTCGAGTTTGTAAAGAATAACTGGAAGACATGGTTCCATAAGGATCAAACCGTTCCGTTCCAGATATTTTGGGATAAATGTCTCTACGACGGCGTGCTGGAAGCACCAGCTGACGCAGTTAGCCCTACCGTTACTTTTGCCGGCGACGTAAATGCAGCAGCAACTGCGGTATCCAGCTATAAATCTGCAGGCTTTGAGCTTGTTATTTATGAAAGTGGCAATTTGGAAATGGATCTCAGGCTAATAACCCGCTGCTCCAGGAACTTCCTGATCCAATCACTAAAGCGGTGTGGGATCATTATGTAACTGTTTCTCCGAAGGATGCCAAAGACATTGATTTTTCTGAAAGCATTACAAAACAATTCACGATATCAGCAAACGGCAAGACGATAAAATTGCCAGCCCTTGTCCAGCCAGGACAAACTCCTGGAACTATCGGAGTTCCCCTCGGGTATGGCCGTACGAAGGCTGGAAAAGTAGCCGATGGAATCGGTAAAAATGTATATCCGCTCGTTGCAATGGTGAATGGTTCACTGAATTACAATGTGAACAATGTAAAGTTTGACCTGACCGACGAAACGTATCAGATCGCACAAACGCAAACGCATAACACGTACATGGGACGTCAGACTGTCGTGCAGGAGACGTCACTTGCGAAGTATAAGGATGCTCATTGGGATCGTGAATTCCATCCCAAAGTTTCAACATGGGCTGATCCAGAACGAAAAGGTTGCGCCTGGTGAAATTTCCATATGGAAAGGACATGAGTACGCGGACCACCATTGGGGAATGGCAATCGATCTGAACACTTGTATCGGTTGTGGAGCTTGCGTGGTAGCGTGTAACGTAGAGAATAACGTAGCGCTTGTTGGTCGCGATGAAGTAATACGTCGTCGTGAGATGCACTGGCTGCGAATCGATAGATATTACAGCAGCGATGCAAAAGTTGATGATTGGAAAGGAATAGAGGAAGCATCCGAAAACCCTGAAGTAGTATTTCAGCCGATGCTGTGCCAGCATTGTAACAACGCTCCTTGCGAAACAGTATGTCCTGTTGCTGCGACAACACACAGCACAGAAGGCCTCAATCAGATGGCGTATAACCGTTGCATTGGTACACGCTATTGCGCGAACAACTGTCCTTATAAAGTAAGAAGATTCAACTGGTTCAAGTATCATGACAACAGCCAGTTCGCAGCTGTCAACCCGGCGATGAATACCGAGTTGGGTAAAATGGTGTTGAATCCTGACGTAACGGTCCGTTCACGTGGCGTTATGGAGAAATGTTCGTTCTGTGTTCAACGCATCCAAGCTGGTAAGCTGACCGCGAAGAGGGAGAGAAGGCCAATGAATGACGGCGAAGTGGTAACGGCATGTCAGGCTTCCTGCTCAACGGGTGCAATCGTGTTTGGCGACATCAACAACCCTGAAAGCAAGATTTCCAAGCTTCTTAAGATTAGACCTTTCGATGAGAAGACATCCTCATCGCGTAGATAAAATTGCTGACAATCCGCGTGCATACCAGGTACTTGAAGAGATCGGCGTAAAGCCAAACATCTGGTATCTGACTAAGGTTAGGAACAAGGACACTGCTAACGCATAAGCAGCATAAATGGATTTGACGGGTCGACGAAAGGCTCGCAATAAAACGAACAACGGACAAACGATTAACGGATAAACAATGCAAGTATCTTCATCAGTTCGCGATCCTCTGGTAACCGGCGGTAAAACGGTAAAGGATGTATCGCACGATATCAGCCGTCAGGTAGAAGGAAAGCCAACCCGGTTGTGGTGGATGTCCTTTGCCGTGTCACTGGCATTTTTAGGCTTTGGTTTTTATTGTATTTGTTATCTGTTATGGAATGGAGTGGGTGTATGGGGTCTTAATAAGACAGTAGGCTGGGCGTGGGATATTACAAACTTCGTCTGGTGGGTCGGTATTGGTCACGCCGGTACACTGATCTCCGCCATCTTGTTGTTGTTCCGTCAACGCTGGAGAATGTCTATCAACAGAGCAGCAGAAGCTATGACGATATTCGCCGTTATTTGTGCTGCTACATTTCCGTTAATGCACATGGGGCGTCTGTGGCTCGGATTTTACTGGACGCTGCCGCTTCCCAACACTTTCGGTTCCCTATGGCCTAACTTCAATTCACCGCTATTGTGGGACGTATTCGCGATCTCAACATACTTTACGGTGTCACTTGTCTTCTGGTATATCGGTCTCATTCCTGACTTCGCTGTGATCCGCGACCGCGCTGTTGTTCAAGGACACATGCTAAGAGCAAACATCTACAATGCTCTCAGCTTCGGATGGCAAGGCGGAGCAAAAACATGGATGCGTTACGAATCGGTGGCGTTGATCCTTGCCGGCCTTTCAACACCACTGGTGCTTTCTGTTCACACGATAGTATCCATGGACTTTGCTACATCGGTTATTCCGGGATGGCACACCACGATATTCCCTCCGTACTTCGTTGCCGGTGCTATCTTTTCAGGATTTGCAATGGTATTGACACTGCTCCTTGTCACCAGGGTTGTATTCAAGCTCGAAGACTACATCACGATCTACCACATCGAGTTGATGAACATCATCATTATTGTAACAGGGTCGATTGTGGGTATAGCCTACATCACCGAGTTGTTCATCTCATGGTATTCCGGAGTTGAATACGAAGGATATGCATTCTATAACCGGGTTCAGGGACCATATGCGTGGGCATACTGGTCGATGATGACGTGTAATGTGATCTCTCCACAGCTTTTCTGGATCAAGAAGATCAGAACGAGCATCGCCGCGACATTTGTACTTTCCATCATCGTGAACGTAGGTATGTGGTTCGAGCGTTTTGTGATCATCGTTACATCTCTGCACCGCGACTATATTCCTTCAAGCTGGACGATGTTCCATCCGACGATGTATGATATCGGTGAGTATTTGTTCACCTTCGGTTTCTTCTTCGCAGCATTCCTGTTATTCGCGAAGTATTTCCCGGTGATCAACATGGCCGAAGTAAAAAGTATTATTAAAGTAGGATCCGAAAAAACAAAACCCGATTCCCACTAGGTGTCGGGCCAATTGAATTTTAATATATGGATGCAGATAAGAATTTCTTAGTAGGAGTATTTGACGATGAAGACGTCCTGTTAAATGGAGTTACTTCCATTAGACAAAGCGGCGTTAAGATTCATGAAGTGTACTCCCCATTTCCTGTGCATGGCCTCGATGAGGTGCTGGGTTATAAGAGGAGCCGGCTTCCCATTGCGGCATTCATGTTTGGTATAACAGGAACTTCATTGGCCCTGTTCACGCAGATATGGATGCTTGGATATGACTGGCCGATGATCATTGGTGGAAAGAACTTTGCATCCCTTCCTCCATTTGTACCGGTTATTTTTGAATTTACCGTGTTGCTTGCGGCGTTGGGAATGGTTGGAACATTTATGATCGCAAGTGATCTGAAGCCTTACAAATGGCCACGCCAATTCGATATCAGAAGCACTGAAGATAAACACATTATGGCCATTGATCTTGCATTAAACAAAGGAAAGAGCAAGGCCGAGATCGCCAGCATATTGAAAGCGGCGGGAGCATCAGAAGTAAATGAAAAGAATTTTGAATAATCAGAGGATATCAATTATGAGACTTCTAACAGGTTCGGTTGTAGCATTATCGGCGGCAGTGTTGATGACTTCCTGCGGAGCGGGTGGTGATAATCAGGGGCTGGAATACGCTCCGAATATGTATCACTCGGTTGCTTATGAACCTTATTCACAGATTGTCGATGAGGACGCCGGACGGTGGTTGACATCGATTGATTATCCCGATGGTCATGCTGAGTTTTTCAATTCCAACAAGCTGAATCAGTTTCGTATGAATATGCGGGAGGCCCCCGCAAATACCGTAAGCCGCAACAAACACGGATGGCTTCCTTACCGGCTTGGAAAAGACAGTCTTGATTTCGCTTCACGCACTATGACGAATCCTCTTGACTCAACGGCAGCGGTAGTGGCCGAAGGCAAAGTTCTTTATGAGATGTACTGTGACCACTGCCATGGACCCAAGGGCGCCGGTGATGGAAAGGTAGCCGATAAGTACAATGGTGTTCCAAACTACAAGTCTGATGCGTTGAAGAGCATCACTGAAGGTCACATTTTCCATGTAATCACGCACGGTAAGAACCTTATGTGGGCACATGGCTCGCAGATCAATCCGGAAGACCGCTGGAAGATTGCCAAATATGTAAAGACTTTGCAGAAATAAAGATATCTACAACAGACAAAGGATAACGACAAAACAATGGCTCACCACGTAGAAGTTATAGAAGAAAAATATGTATTCACGCCGGAGACAAAGAAGAAGCTGGTGTACCTCCTTGTTACGGGTGTACTCCTGTTCGTACTCGGCGTTGTCCTTGCCATGACTGGTGGAGGTCATGATGAACACGGTGGGGGGCATGCATCTAACGCGTCACAGGAAATGGTGGCTAGCGTACAGCAACATGAAGCTGCGTCAGCAGGACATGAAGCGGCAGCTGGCGAACATCATGGAAGCCCCGTTTGGTTGAAGCGTGTCTATACGACTTTGTGGATGAACAATATCTTCTTTGTGGGAGCAGGCATTATCGGACTGTTCTTTGTTGCAATTCAATATGCAGCAATGGCGGGTTGGTCAGTAGGAGTAAAGCGGGTGGGACTTGCCATGGGAACGTGGATTCCGATCGCAGGAATTCTCACGCTCGTGCTTTGGTTTGTAACCGGTGGTGATGTCTTTCATTGGACGCACTCAAATCTTTATCAGGAGGTGGGCGGCGACGAAATTATCAGGAAAAAAGCTCCATTCTTTTTCTGGCCTCTGGACGGGCGGTACATTTCCGATCTTTTTCATTTTCAGAATGGTCCTGTTCTTCGGAGTATGGTACTGGTTCCTGGTCAAGATTCGGAAGAACATGCTTGAAGAGGATATGAATCCCTCAACCAAGTATTGGCACAATAACCAGGTCCTTTCAACTGTCTTCTTGATTTTCTTCGGCGTGAGCTCTTCGATTGCGGCCTGGGATTGGGTGATGAGCATCGATACACACTGGTTCAGCACTATGTTCGGGTGGTATGTGTTTGCAAGCTGGTGGGTAACCGGACTTGGCATTGATCACATTGATCGTTGCATTCTTAAAGGATGCCGGCTATCTCAAGATCGTTAACTCAAATCACCTGCACGATCTTGGAAAATTTGTGCTGGGCATTTTCGATCTTCTGGACGTACATCTGGTTCGGTCAGTTCCTTCTGATTTATTATGCACACATTCCTGAGGAAACTGTGTATTTTGTTGAACGCATGAAGAACAGTCCGTATGGATGGATATTTTATACGAATATCATACTTAACTTTGTGTTGCCGTTCTTATTGTTGATGACCAGGGATTCAAAACGTCAGCTTTCAACATTGAAGCTTGTTTGCCCGATCATCATTATTGGTCATTGGTTTGACTTCTATAATATGGTAACACCTGGGGTGATGCAACATGATGGCGCACTTGGATTTATTGAGATCGGCGTAGCGCTGATATTCCTGGCAGCCTTCCTGTTTGTAGCATTGACGAGTTTGACGAAGCTGCCCTTGTTCGGAAAGAATGATCCAATGTTAGAAGAGAGTCTGCATCACCACATTTAATCTATAGAAACTGATATGACGAGTTTGATTATTTTTCTCGGTGTTGTTCTGGTTCTGGCGATCTTGTACATGATCTACAGAGTCAGCAGCCTTGTAAGTATCGCGAAGGGACACGATGATGAAAAAATAGGCACAGCGAACAAGGTAAATGCCGCCCTTTTTATTGTATTCATGGTCGGGAGCCTGGGATGGTTCTTCTGGTATTCGATTCGCATACTATGATGATTATACTATGCCTGTGGCTTCTGAGCACGGCGCACACACCGACTTGTTGTTCTGGATCACTATGGGTGTTACGGTCGTGGCATTTGTGATCATCAGCATCATAATGTTTGTTTTCATCTACCAGTACCAATATCAGGAAGGAAGAAAAGCTAAGTACTTCCCGGACAACCATTATCTTGAATTAGCGTGGACTATAATTCCCGCGATCGTCCTGGCAGTTCTCATCTTTACCGGTTTGCGCGCATGGAACGATATCACAGGTCCGGCATCGAAGGAGGCTGAGTTGATTGAAGTTATCGGCCAACAGTTTGCATGGACAGTGCGTTATCCAGGCGTTAAAGACAAAGAGCTGGGCAAAGTTGATTATAAGCTGATTGACAATTTTGGAAACGAATTTGGATTGGATCTGACAGATAAGAATTCATTTGATGATTTCAAATCTCTTGAGCTTCACCTTCCTGTAGATAAGGAAATCCTGTTGAAGATCAGGGCCAAGGATGTATTGCACAGTGTTTTTCTTCCCCACTTCAGGGTGAAGATGGATGCCGTGCCTGGTATGCCAACACAATTCAAATTCAAGGTTACCAAGACAACACAGCAAATGAGGGATGAAACGGGCAATCCGAACTTCAACTATGAAATGGCCTGTACAGAGATTTGCGGACGTGGACATTTTTCTATGAAAATGACTGTTATAGTGGAGGATCAGGAAACCTATGAGAAATGGAAGGCTTCTCAGGAAGCATGGTTAAAGCAGAACCCGGACTATTTGAAAAAAGTACCGAATGCATTGAAAGAAGCTGCTATGATAAAAGCTGGAATGCAACGGGATCCGGGACCTTCTGTGGCTGAGGTTAACGAGTAAGGGGCACTAAAAAGATTTATCAACGACATGGCAACGACAGATATTCACACCCATCCGATGTTCATCACCACGACGAACACGACGACCATGGGCACCATGAAAGCAATTTTTGGAGAACATATATCTTTAGCGAGGATCATAAGGTAATTGCGAAGCAGTTTCTTATAACGGGTATTTTCTGGGCGCTGCTAGGTGGAATTCTTTCAGTGATCTTCCGGTCTGCAACTGGGATTTCCTGATATGAGCTTGGAGTGGTTGAGACCAGTTCTTGGTGAGTGGATCACTGCTGAAGGAAAACTAGACCCTGAATTTTATCTTGCCCTTGTTACGATGCACGGCACGATCATGGTGTTCTTCGTTCTCACGGCGGGGCTAAGCGGTACGTTTTCAAACTTCCTCATTCCTCTGCAGGTAGGAGCGAGAGATATGGCCTCTGGTTTTATGAACATGCTTTCGTACTGGTTCTTCTTTGTTTCCAGCTGTTACAATGTTTACTTCATTGTTCCTCGAAACAGGACCAGCGGGAGGTGGGTGGACAATTTATCCTCCGCTTAGTGCATTGCCGCAGGCTATTAAAGGTTCCGGCCTTGGTATGACCTTGTGGCTGGTAGCAATGGCATTGTTTATCGTAAGCTCACTGCTGGGAGGTATCAACTACATCACTACTGTGATCAACCTGAGGACAAAAGGAATGTCTTTTACACGATTGCCGCTGACGATATGGGCATTTTTCTTTACGGCTATCATTGGTGTTCTTTCGTTCCCCGTATTGTTTGCTGCCGCTCTGCTGTTGATCTTCGACCGGAGTTTCGGTACGAGCTTCTACCTGTCAGATATCTACATTGGCGGAGAAGCTCTTGCACATGATGGAGGAAGTCCGATCCTGTTCCAGCATTTATTCTGGTTCCTCGGTCACCCGGAAGTGTACATCGTGCTCTTGCCAGCGCTTGGACTTTCGTCTGAGATCATCGCGACAAATTCACGTAAACCGATCTTCGGTTATAAAGCCATGATCGGCTCAATGCTGTTCATCGCGATTTTGTCTTTCATCGTTTGGGCGCACCACATGTTCGTTACGGGAATGAATCCATTCCTCGGCTCGATCTTCATGCTCCTTACGCTTATTATTGCCGTGCCATCTGCTGTGAAGATATTTAACTATGTGACTACACTGTGGAAAGGAAATATCCGATTTACGCCAGGAATGCTTTTCTCAATTGGACTGGTGTCTTTCTTCCTCACCGGCGGTATCACAGGTATATTCCTGGGTAACTCTGCTATAGACATTCAATTGCACGATACTTATTTTGTTGTTGCTCACTTTCACCTTGTAATGGGTAGCGCCTCGTTCTTCGGCATGATGGCTGGCGTCTATCACTGGTTCCCTAAGATGTTTGGAAGGATGATGGACAACAAGCTTGGCTATGTCCATTTCTGGATCACGTTTGTGGGAGTTTACCTCGTATTTTTCCCGATGCACTACATTGGTATCGCCGGATTCCCGAGAAGATATTACTCATGGACGAACTTTGACATCTTTAGTGGGTTCACGGATTTGAACATGTTGGTTAGCATTGCCGCGATCGTCACGCTGACTGCACAGTTCATATTCCTGTTTAACTTCTTCTATAGCATGTTCCGTGGACGTATTGCCTCAGCCAACCCGTGGAATGCAACTACACTGGAATGGACAACACCAAGAAATCCTGGACATGGAAACTGGCCTGGTGAAATTCCCTCTGTGTATCGCTGGCCATATGACTATAGCAAACCTGGTGCAAAAGAAGATTATATTCCTCAGCATATTCCATATTCTGAAACCCCCGAATCCAACCTGCCACACGAGAACGAGCTGATAAAGCTGGAGACTACCAGATGGCTCCGGCGCTATTATTGTGGAAGGAGGCAAGCACTAAAATGCACTGACATTCAGGTACAAGGTTCAAAGTTTGTTCTCCATAGCTTTGAACCTTTGTTTTTTATTCAACAACAATTGTTTTTTATAGGCGCAAGCGCGAACATATGAGATCATTTCGCAGGCTTTCAGTCTCTACGTTGGTGGCAGTTTATGTACTGATCCTTGTTGGCGGAATTGTGCGCAGTACCGGTGCCGGTATGGGATGCCCTGACTGGCCAAAATGTTTCGGTCGTTGGGTTCCTCCAACTTCGGTGTCAGAGCTGCCAACTGATTATAAGAGGATCTATGCTATGCATAGGGAGAAAAAGAATCAGCGGTTTGCCAAGTATCTGACTACGTTTGGAATGACGGATACAGCACAGGATATTTTGAATGATGAGTCCGTACTGCAGGAGAACGATTTTAATCCGGTCAAGACATGGATTGAATATGTAAACCGGTTGGTAGGAGTTGTCATTGGTTTGCTGATTTTCGCCTTGTTCGTGGTTTCTCTTCGATTCTGGAAGACAGAGAGGACGTTGACACTGGTTGCATTTGTTACTTTTCTGTTAGTAGGTTTTCAAGGTTGGATTGGATCGTTTGTGGTTTCCACTAACCTGATGCCATGGACGATAACTGTTCATATGTTTCTCGCTCTCCTCATAGTCGCACTTTTGATCTATGTCGTTCATCAAAGTAATTATGGCAAAGAGATCAATTCATCCCTCGGATTTTGGTGGCTGATTGCATCGATGGGAGTCCTTCTGGTTCAGATATTACTGGGGACTCAGGTGCGTGAAGCGATCGATCAGCTGGCGACCACCGTGAGCCGGGAAGCCTGGATTTCCAACCTCGGTGCTGAGTTTGTTATTCATCGATCATTCTCCTGGATCGTGCTCATTTTGCATGTTGGATTAATCGTAAAATTGCACAAAACTCAGGGTTCAAAAGTTTTCGCCCTTACGCTAATCCTGCTAATTTTGGGGACAATTTTGAGCGGTATGTGCATGGCTTATTTTGCTGTGCCTCCGTTCCTTCAACCGGTCCATTTGCTGCTTGCTACCATGACATTTGGAATGCAGTTCCTGTTCCTGCTGAAACTTAAAAGAAAGGAAGAACCCACTTTTGCCTGATAGAATGGTAGGACAAATTAATACGCTAACCGGAGTGCATTTTGCCATCGCGAAGGCACGGGCCTATGGAGAGCTATTAAAGTTCCGTCTTTCCTTCCTGGTAGCGTTTTCCTGTGCATTCGGATATGTCCTTGCATCTGCTCAGGTAAACTGGATCGAGTCTGGTGATGATCTTCCTGGGTGGTTTTCTGCTTTCAGGCTCATCGGTTATTATCAACCAGATCATCGAAAAGGACCTCGACTCTCTCATGTCACGGACGATGAACAGACCATTGCCAACGCAGAGGGTATCTGTTAACGAAGCAATCACGGAAGCAGTGGTGTGCATGGTTGTCGGAACCAGCATCCTGCTTATTTATTCTAATGTTCTCACAACGTCGCTGGCAATAGTTTCGATGATCCTTTACGGGTTTGTATATACACCGTTAAAAAGAGTGGGGCCTATTGCTGTATTCGTCGGTGCAATCCCGGGAGCTCTCCCTCCGCTATTAGGTTGGACAGCTGCAACGGGTGCTATATCGCACGAGGCTTTGATTATATTCGGTATTCAGTTTATCTGGCAATTCCCTCACTTCTGGGCTATTGCCTGGGTTGCTGACGAAGATTATAAGAAGGCAGGATTCAAATTGCTGCCGTCGGGTGGTCAGAAAGATTTGAACACTGCTATCCAGATCATGATATATACCATGTTCCTCATCCCGATGGGATTGTTGCCTGCTACTTTTGGCATCACTGGAATAAATTCTGCTATCGTTGCGACCTTTTGCGGAGTGATTTTCTTCGCGCTTACGTTTTCATTGATGAAGTCAGGTGACAGGAGGTCCGCTCTAAAGATTATGTTTGGATCGTTCCTTTACCTGCCGATTGTTCAGATAGCATATTTGTTAGATAAAGTTTAGTGAGGGGTTGAAAGGAAGATATATGGCAGCGGAATTCAAAATTGTAGAAGAAGCGGGTAAGCCCCTGGGAATGCACCCCAAGAAGTTTGCACTTTGGCTTTTTATCGCCAGTGCGACGATGATCTTTGCGGCGTTGACCAGTGCTTATATTGTTAGACAGTCGGATGGAAACTGGCTGGTATTTGACCTGCCCAGTTCATTTTGGATCACATCAGCGATCATTTTGATCAGCAGTGGAACCATGCACTGGGCTTATCTGGCCGCAAAAAGAGATGACCTGGAAACAACCAAGATTGCCATCAGTATTACGACGGTATTAGGTCTTGCATTCCTGGTGGGCCAGTTTATCGCGTGGGGCGATCTGGTGAAACGAAACGTCTATTTTGTGGGCAATCCCTCGGGGTCGTTTGTATACGTGATTTCAGGGCTCCACGGCCTGCACATTATAAGTGGTGTCATTTTCCTCTTGGTTGTCCTGGCGGCGACCTTCAGGTACCGTGTACATTCCAAGAACCTGGCGCAGATGGAAATGTGCGCTACTTACTGGCATTTTTTGGATGCCCTTTGGCTATATTTGTTTGTTTTTCTATTATTGAATCGCTGAAAAGAAGGTATAGGGTATAAGGTATAAGGTATAAGGTATAAGGAAATAACGCACACGATCATTTTATCAGATACACACCCATGCCTCACACCCCAACTCATAACTCATAACTCATAACTCATAACTAAGAAATGGCTCATTCAACAGCAACGTGCTCCGGGAAGGAGCGAATGGGATGGCGGAGTATCACCGATGGGCGTAAGCTACGGCAAGCTCATGATGTGGTTCTTCTTGTTATCTGATGCATTTACTTTTTCGGCATTGCTGGTCACGTATGGCCTGGTTCGTTCTTCACACGACGCCTACACAGGTGCTGTTGATGCGTTTACATTTTCGCAGGCCTACTGGCCGATACCTGAAAGAGTTTATGAAGCAATTCCTTTCTTCCACGGCCTGGAAGCTCCGCTGGTGTTTGTGGGTATCATGACATTCATTCTCATCATGAGTTCCGTTACCATGGTGTTGGCTGTTGAAGCTGGACATCGTATGGATCGCAAGGCTGTTGAGAAGTGGATGCTTTGGACCATACTTGGCGGTATCGCTTTCCTAAGCTGCCAGGCATGGGAGTGGGCACACTTTATTGCTGGATCAGAAACAGGCAGGGCAGTCGCAGAAGGAACAACATTCTTTGGTGCGAACCTCGCACACAATCAGTATGGACCGCCTGATTTTGCAGCATTCTTTTTCTTCATAACAGGATTCCACGGCTTCCACGTATTTAGCGGTGTTTGTCTGAACTTCCTCATTTATTATAACACGGTAATGGGAACCTACGACCGGCGAGGTCATTATGAAATGGTCGAAAAGGTTGGCCTATATTGGCACTTTGTCGATCTTGTTTGGGTGTTCGTGTTTACTTTCTTTTATCTCGTATAATTAATTCTATTAAATAATAGAACAACATGGCACACGGCGAAGAACATGCACAAGTGACGGTAATTCCTCCTAACAAAGAAAAAATCAAAAAGCTTTGGACGGTAGCAGGCATACTTGGCGTCGTTACAGCATTTGAATTCTTGATCGCCTTTACGATGACTTCTGGACCTTTGAAGACATCGATTTTCATCGCACTTACGATCGTGAAAGCTGCTTATATCGTCGGAGAGTTTATGCACTTGCGTTACGAAGTCAAAGTGTTGTTCTGGTCGATACTGATTCCAATGATCTTTGTGGTTTGGATGCTTGTTGCATTTGTCTATGAAGGTATTGCAATCTCTGACGTGAGATAAAACCAAAGTCATTATACATTTAATAAGGGGGCTTGAGTAAATCACTTAAGCCTCTTTTTTTGAATACCGATCCTGTCTACCGGCAGGCGAGTCAGGGCCCTAAATTATGAAGAGCACGAAAGCACTATTTCTTTTTCTGGCACTGATACTACCGATATGTATTTTTCTCTTTCTGAAATTTTTCGGGAGGAATGAATTCGATGTTAAGCCCTTGTTTTGGGATTCTCCACCGACAGCAGATAGCAGCTGTCCGGAAGTTGACGTGCCCTATGTGGTTCATGATAGCATCAGGAGCCAACTGTTGTCCGGAAATGACAGCCTTGTCGTGATCGCATTTAATGATGAAACAGATATCGACGCTGCGAACCAGATCAAGCGAATTAAGGATGAAACGGCAAACCTTCCGATTGGCCTTTTGACTTTGTCGGGAAGCGAACGACATTTGTTCTGGAAAAACTGCGTCCTCTTTCTCAAAGGACCGGCAGATATGGCGGTCGTGGATAGGAAAGGACGGCTTCGTGGGCAATACATATTGGCGGACCGTGAAGAAGTGGATCGCTTGTTGACGGAGGTTTCGATAATTTTAAAAAGATATTGAGATGGAGCAGAAGGCTAACGAAATGGAGTTAAAGAAGGAGCCCTACAACAAGCTTATTGTTGCTGTTTCCATTCTTATACCCTTATTGATAGCGGTTTTGTTTGGGGTAAAGATACCAGGGTATGACTTTTCTTTTCTTCCGCCTATTTATGCCACTATTAATGGCGTTACCGCAATACTATTGGTGGCGGCCGTAATGGCGATCAAGCGCAAGAACAGAGTGCTACACGAACGATTGATCAAGACGTGCATGGCTTTGTCAGCGACATTCCTTGTTCTTTATGTGATCTATCACATGACCAGCGACTCAACGCCATATGGTGGTGTGGGGGCTTTGAGATACGTTTACTTTTTTATTCTGATCACGCACATTTTGCTATCCGTTAGTGTTATTCCGATGGTACTTTTTACATTCATGCGCGCGTGGAGGGGAGAATTTTCCAGGCATCGTGCCCTTGCTAAGTATACGTTCCCACTTTGGCTGTATGTGGCCGTGACGGGAGTGATCGTTTATCTGATGATAAGTCCATATTATTCATAATAACAGTGAAGGTTTTTGGCTACAAAATTATCCGAACATTGATCCTCATCGGAGGGTTGTTGGTTTCTCTCTCAGGTGAGACTACAGCGCAATGTGCCATGTGCCGATCGACCTTGGAAAATAACTATTCCAATGGGAATCCGGGTATAGCAGCCGGGATCAATACCGGTATTTTATATTTACTTTCGATGCCTTACCTCGCTGTTATTGTAATAGGATATCTGTGGTATAAATCCAGCAAGAATGCCCAAAAGAAGTTACATCAGCGCGCTGCTTCACGGTAAGTGCCCGCGCTGCCGGGAAGGCAATATTTTTAAGTACCCTGCGACAAAGATTTCCAAATTCAACGTCATGAATGAGACCTGCCCTTGTTGTGGGGTGGGCCTTGAGCCAGAGCCTGGATTTTATCAGGGTGCAATGTTCGTAAGCTACGCTTTCGCCGTGGCGGTGATAGTGATCGTGGGACTTTTGCTTTATTACCTTGGCGACCCTTCCGAATGGGTGTATATCGGGATCGTTGTAGCTATTATGTTACTGCTGTCACCCTTGAACTACCGGTACTCCCGGATATTGTACCTGACTTTCTTCGGAGGGCTCAAATACAATCCGGGCCTGTCGCAACCAAAGTAATTTCTTAACTTTAATGATCATTACTTTATGATCGTCGATTGAAGCCCAGACTTTCAATACTTGTAGCCAGCTGCATTCTTTTCCTGTCAACGGGTTTACTTCTGCTATTCTTTTTCAACCGGCCATATACACCCAAGGAATTTGCGGAAAGGATTGCCAGTAACCTTGAGAAGGAATTAGTATCCATCGACCACGACGCGGCGATGCTGACGGAGAAGCTCAAGGGTGCACCCTCCAGCACATTTGACGTGGAAACAACCTACCCTTTCTTTGTATACGATGGGCAGGAAGTTGTGTCGTGGACGGACAATCACTTTGTCCCCAGCTATGCATCAGTAGCGGACACGTTTAAACTAAAGCTCCTCAAGGCCGGCAATGGTGACTATCTCGCCACGAAATGGACTATCAATAATAATAAGTTTATCGTTGCGATAATTCCTCTTGATCGCAAGTATAACATAACGAATAATTACCTCAGCAACTGGCGAAATGATCATGTTTTTCCGCCAGGGACCTTCAGCATTCGCGAAACAAATTCAACAACTGGGGTCGAAGTTTGTGTTCGCGGTCAATGCCCCTTCAAAGTCACATTCCTTCAGGACAACTTACGCGTGAAGGAAAACATACAAGCAGTTGCGCTGGCCTTTTTAGCCATTGGCATCGTTCTCACAGTGATGATTTTTCATGTGCTGATCAAATGGATACAGGTCCCTGAGATAAGTTTTGTGTTAATGTATGGTTTCCTCTATGGCTTACGCCTGCTGATGATCAGGCTTAATTATCCAAATGCACTTTATCCATCCGATCTTTTTAATCCACAGGTGTTTGCTTCATCGCCATTAAATGCGTCGTTGGGTGATCTTATTCTTAATGAGCTTGCTCTTTTGTTGCTCTGCATTTTTTTGTTTAACAACTATCAACGATTCAAGGTCTTCCAATACTTGTACAAGGGCAATTGGATTTCATGGATTCTTTCGGTGGTAGCTGGCTTATGTATTTTGTTCGCCATGTTGTTCCCGTTTGTTGCTATTCAAACAGTTTATAATAACTCTGCGATCAACCTGGATATCGCTGAATCTCTAAGCTTTGATGCAGTACGGATAATAGCTTTTGCTGCGGCATTGTTATCAGGCGTTTGTTCGTTCCTGTTCGCGCATACGTGTATCAGGCTGCTGATTGCCGATGGTAATAAAGCAAGAGTAATTTCATGTTTTGTTATTTCGGTGGCTTTGTTTGCTGCCATCAATGAACTGACAGCGCAAAGTTATCTCTCGTCTCTTGCTGTAGGGATTAGCTACTTTTTACTTGTCTATTTGCTAAAACTATACGCTGGATTACGCCGGCTTACATTTGCTACATTTTCTTACCTGTTTATTGCGATATCATTCTTGTCAGCCAATGGTGCCTATGCCATACATCACTTTAGCAAACAGGAGAAGATCGACAGGCAATTCAAATTCGCAGACAACTTTCTGGTAGACCGCGACATTTTTGGTGAATACCTCCTCAATGAAATGGCTATCAAGGTGAGTCGCGATGCTTTTATCCAAACACGTATCAATACACCGTTCCTTAACCGGGATGCAATACGTCAGAAAATTCGCCAGGTGTTTCTTCCCTCATACTTTAACAAGTACGATGTGGAGATCTTCCTTTTTGGGGCTGCAGGGGAACCGTTGAACAACAGGTCTCAATCCACGTTGTCCGAGTTTGTGGGAATCTACGATCAGGATGCGTTCCGAACGACTTACGATGGAGTTTACTTTGTCAATAGTCCTGAGAGGGATGTTGCTCAAAAATATTTAATGAAGATACCCGTCATCCGTTCAGGTTCTACACTGGGATATGTAATGCTTGAGCTGTCGCTAAAAAGGATCATTCCCGAAAATGTCTATCCTGAGTTGTTGGTGGACAAGAGCGCGCAGCAATTTTATCATACGCAGGATATTAGCTACGCGGTCTTTTCTGATTCAGCGATTCTCTTTAGTTCGGGCAACTACAACTATGAATTCTCTTTTGACCGTCAATGGTTGGGTATTCCTGAATTGTACTCTGAAGGTATTGTGGCAAACGGCCATGTTCACATAGCGCAGGAAGATCAGAATGACAGGGTCGCAGTAGTTTCTTCGATTCAGCCGTCGAACATGTATTCACTTGCTAACTTTTCATTCCTGCTTGTTTTGGGACTGGCGATAATTCTAATGTTCCTGCTGGTCCAGGGTATCGCTAACTACATTCGAGGTGAAAAGCTTTATTTCTCTGCCCGGATACAGCTGCTCCTGAATCTTGCATTCTTTTTACCGTTAATACTTGTAAGCGTTACTACCCTTAACCTTACCAATCATTCATCGCAAAATCAACTCAATGAAGAATATCTCAGCAAAGCCGAGAACTTTACCGGCCAGCTTTCATCGCAGCTGGATGATCACCTGAACGGCGGCCTGGAAACTGCCAATAGCTTTGAAAATCAACTCACTGACCTGGCGAAGCTCACCAACCTTGATGCAAGTGTTTACAATGCTGAAGGTCAATTATTGGCTACCACCCAACCGCAGATTTTCGAGAACAGCCTTGTGTCAACCTACGTTAACTCGAAAGCGCTTCAAAAGATAATTAACGGAGAAAATGTTTTCGTTGAGACGGAACGAGTTGGTAAACTGGAATATTTTGTTTCCTATGCAAGTCTAAAAGCGCCGCTCACAGGTAAACTGATCGGTATCCTGGCGATTCCATTTTTTCAGTCTGCGTACTCAATGGAAAAGGTGCAAATCAACATCCTTGCAAACATTCTCAACATTTTTGCGGTGATATTCATCGCTCTTGTGATCCTTTCTTACTTTGTTTCCTTATGGTTGACATTTCCGTTGAAGTTCATCACTCAATCCTTGCAGCGTACATCGCTCACAAAGATCAACCAGCCATTGAAGTGGAAAGCTGATGATGAGATTGGTTTGATGGTGAAAGAGTATAACCAAATGCTTTTTAAGTTAAGTGAAAGCAAGGCGGAACTGGAACAGACTCAGCGCGAGCGTACATGGCGCGAGATTGCTCAACAAGTCGCGCATGAGATCAAAAATCCGCTAACGCCTATGAAACTTACCTTGCAACAGCTTCAGCGTTCAGTGGAGACAAATACCAACACGTCGGAGAAGACGGGGAAAGCAGTATCCACGCTGCTCAACCAGGTGGATTCCTTAAATGATATTGCCTCGTCATTCAGCACGTTTGCGAAGATGCCTGAGCCGGTTATACAAAAACTAGAGTTGGTATCGGTTATTAAAAGGATTGTGTTATTGCACAGCCAGTCTGGTGACCTGAGCTTTAGTTCGATGCTAAAAGAAGCATTTGTTCTCGGCGATGAACAGTTGCTGGGAAGAACGTTTTCAAATATCATATTGAATGCGTTTCAGGCTGCAAGACCCGGACATCCGCAGGAGTTACGCATCACGCTTGAACGAAAAGAGGGAAAGTACCTTATGACTTTTAAGGATAATGGTAAAGGGATTGAACCTCACGTAGCTGAACGGATCTTTCTTTCGCATTTTAGCACCAAGAAGTCGGGGTCGGGACTTGGACTGGCGATTGCAAAGCAGGCCATTGAACAAATGCAGGGTAGGATTTGGTTTGATACGACTAGTGGGGCAGGGCACAACCTTTTATATTGAGCTACCAGCCATCCAATAATGTCAAAAAGCTACGGTATGCATATTGGTCGCTTTTATGAGAAACCGCTCATGAGAATCTCTTTAATAATTTTCTTCGCCTGTTGTTGTGTCGACGCGTTCTCGCAGAACGTTGAAGCGGATAGTCTTCAAAGATTGCTGACAACCACTACGGACGATGCAGACAAGATTCAGATTCTTGAGGGATTAAGTTATGCATACCTGTCCACCTCTCCGGATATCGCCATGAAATTTGCAAATGAGGGGCTAGAGCTCGCGAAAAAGACCAATAACATCAAGGGGCAGGCGATTTGTTTGCTTGCGCTGGGTAACGTATTCCACACCGTCGGCGATTATGTAAAGTCGCTTGGAAATGAACTTCAAGGCCATTGAGCTGAAGCAAACGCTGAAAGACCAAAACTTCGCCGTGAATTACTTCAATATTGCAACCATATACACGGAGCAAGAGGACCATCGCGATGCGATTACTTACATTTTCAAAGCAAAGGCTGAGGACGAAAAGGTAAATGACAGCATTGGTATTATGTATGATCATTATAGTCTAAGCGCGGTTTATCTGAGGATGCTTGACGCCGATTCTGCATTGTATCATGGTGAGCGTGCCTATGAATTGGCCGAATTATTGAACGATCAGAATCTCAAGCCGGCGATCCTCAATAACTTTGGAGAGATCTACCTGGAGAGAAAGCAGATCGCGCTTGCTGCCAAATATTATCATGAAAGCATTCCGTTAGCGATAGCCATTAACGACGTGCAGGTTTTGTCAATGGACATGTTGGGATTGGCAAAAATCTATAAGGATACTCATAAGCCGGATTCTGCGGTTCATTATGCGCGACGGGCTCTGGCAATCTCTACCAGGAACAATTTTCTCAAAGAGGCATATATGACTGCGGACTTCCTAAAAGACGTATTCAAGAGCTCTGGCCGATTTGACAGCGCTTTGAAATATATGGAAAAAAGCCTGGTTGCCAGAGACAGTCTGAATAATGTTGAAAAAGTGAAAAAGGTCCAGAACCTTAGGTTGCAGGAACAGGAACGGCAGCAGGAAATTGAGACTTCAAACTTGCGATTCCAGAACACGATCCGGTTCTATAGTGTACTGACGGCATCGGTTGTCTTCCTGGTTATTGCCGGATTATTGTGGCGTAACAACAGGCAACGCAAGAAATCTTACGCTGAGCTTGAAATTCAAAAACTGAAAACGGAGGAGGCTTATGAAGAGCTAAAATCCACGCAGGCACAGCTGATCCACTCGGAAAAGATGGCTTCTTTGGGTGAGCTTACAGCCGGAATCGCCCATGAAATACAGAACCCGTTGAATTTTGTCAATAATTTCTCCGAGTTGAATCGGGAACTTATTGATGAATTAAAGACCGAAATCACCTCCGGGGACACAACGCGGATGTTGACAACGTTGACAAGCCTTAGCGACAACGAAGAGAAGATAATGCATCATGGGAAGCGTGCTGATTCAATTGTGAAAGGAATGTTGCAGCATTCACGGGTAAGTGGAACGCAGAAGGAACTAGTGGACATAAATGCTCTTGCAGATGATTATCTTCGGCTTGCTTACCACGGTCTGAGGGCCAAGGATAAATCCTTTAATGCAAAATTCGAAACTGACCTTGATAACAATGTTGGAAAGGTCTCGGTGATTACTCAGGAGATTGGCAGAGTTATGCTGAACTTGGTAAACAATGCGTTCTATGCAGTGTCGAATAAAAGAAAACTGAACCTGCCAGGTTATGAGCCAATTGTTAGGATTAAGACAGAAATGATCGGGAATGATGTACTGATCTCTGTTGCTGACAACGGTACCGGTATGTCAGAGAAGGTAGCAGCCAAGATCTTTCAGCCATTTTACACCACTAAGCCTCCAGGAGAGGGAACGGGCCTGGGTTTAAGCATTAGTTATGATATAATAAAGGCTCACAACGGACAGATCCAGGTGAAGACCAGGGAGGGAGAGGGGACAGAGTTCATCATCACGTTGCCGAAAGCTTAGATTTAATTGAGTTTTATCGCCTTCTCAAACTTCATTAGTAATTCCTTCTCTGACATTAATTGCTTTTTCTGCGTATTTCTGCGTTTACACGCATTCTATAATTGCACAAGCTATTCTCTCTTAATGCGAACGATCAATTGGCACGCAACAATTCTCTGCTTGCCAGCCGTAGCCACAACCGTCGGGGGCGCAGGTTGCGCTTAAAAATCAACTGTATAGCCTGATGAACTAATCCACATATTGCAAAACTTCGAAATGCTGGCAGGCAAGGTGCATAGTTGTGTCTATCGAAAATTCTGGTTCTATCTGTCAATAGCATATTGTAAAGAAACCGACCCGCCTGAATACGTTTTGGTGTCTAGCAGTTTCAATTTGATTCGTTCCGCAATATCATGAAACAACGGCTTGCCACCGCCAAGTAGGATCGGATAGACACCGAGGTGCAGCTCGTCAACAAGTTTAAGATTCATGAGTGTGGTGGTGAGACTTGCACCGCCAAAAAGCCAGATATCTTTGCCTTTTTCGTTTTTGATTCGTTCCACTTCCGTTTTCACGTCACCTTTTACCAGGGTAGCACCACTCTTCACCTGGTTCAATGTTTTCGAAAAAACATATTCCTTAAATCTTGGAAATCCGGGAGGGCCTCCTTCCATGGCTGCGCTCATTTCGTAAGTTTTGCGGCCAACGAAGATTGTATCAATTCGTTGAAAGAACTCTCCAAAATCGTAATCTGGTGGAATTGTGCACCAGTCGTATTCACCGTTTGGTCCTTCGATATAGCCGTCAAGGCTGACGGCGAGAGCTAGTATTATTTTTCTCATAATGTTCGCTCTAGGCCATTAACAGATTATATGTTTAAGTTAGAATTGAAACGGATATTTTACAAGGGTGTCATGGTGAGCGATTAAGACATAGCCATCCATAAAAAGGAAGAGTATTGCCATAAAAGTTTTTTAACACACATACATGTAATCATGTTATTTTTGCACTACAAAAAGACAAACAATGAAACTTAATAGCATCTCCATGGCTGTATTGATAATAACAGCTTTGCCCATTTTCGTCTTACAAGCCCAGCAACAAACAAGTCAGTCTGATGTTTCTGCAGCGGACCTTGCTGTGATACAATCACAACTTACTCCCGATGAGTTCAAAGAGTTTCAGAATTGGGTCTCAATAGGACCCGGCGGTTTGCCGCACACGCTGGAGGGATATCGTACATTGCAGGCCTTGAATAAGAAGCTGCGCGACCCCCTGGATGTGTCAAACCTTATTTCCAAAATAGGCAAGGATGGTGACGTTAATTCCCTCAAAAATCTTCCCAAACGAAGTAGGCCGAGACCGCGGATCGCGCCATTTGCTATTCCACACCGACAACTTGACCAGCACAATGATGCCGCTATTCGAGCAAAGCAAAAAGAAATCTTCGTCGAAGTAACCGATCAGAACAAAACGTTTGTGCATTTCCAGAGAAGTTATTTTGAAAAGCACAATGAAGCCATTTTTGTGAACGACAGTGCACGGGCAAACCAAACCATAGTGTCGACTACTCACGGCGAGGTAGGACATTTACATCCCAGTGATGGATCTATGCATTTTTCGCTGAGTCCAAGTGATACGAAAGAAGTGATCGAGAAAGGTTGGGGCGAACTGCATGGGCTGGCTGGTCAGGTATACAAGGCAAACGATGCGCTGCCAGCAACTTATACTATGATTTATTCTCCCGGTACAGATCAGGAGCTGGCTGTGGTCAAACAAATTTTAGAGGCTGCTATCCGATATTCCTCGACGCGGAGTAAGGATGTGAAGTAATGGCAAGGATCTGCTCAAAACTCATCCTCACCACCATCATCCTGCCTGTTACGATTGTTCTGTTTCTCTTTATCGCGATTCAGGCGATAGGTGAAAGAGACGGTGAATTGACGGGGACGCCACTGGAACTCAGAGTTGGAATAGTATCCCTGCGTGTCAATAATAGATCTTCTCTTCCGGCTGTTCATAAGGTCACGAACGCCGGCAGTAAGAGTTCCTTTGCCGTTGAAGACATCATGCGACAATCCGAGGTCAATAGAGTAGATTGAGAGATCTTCACCTTGCGGAGTTATGCGAGGTCCCCGGTAATTATAAGTGATTTGAAAGTCCAGGTTTTTGAAGAAGGTCATTTTTGATGTGGTCCGGGTAGTCCAGGTGTAAGTATCACTGTAGAGCTGTTCTTCGTTGTAGCTGCCTTCCGTGATGGCCCGGTAAAAGTTTGCATTGGTGTTCAGCTTCCACCAGTTCATTACTGAAAGTGAAAAATTGAATTCAACACCTACTGCGTTTTCACTTGCCATGTTGATTGGAATAACCAGTGCTACGCCATTTTCGTTGGGAGGGTCCGTTATTCTGCGGATCACATCTGTACGATGCCTGTAATAGACACTCGACAATAAGGAAACGTTCTTCCATGTGCCGAGGTGCCCGACTTCATAAGAGTCAGTATACTCCGGTCTCAGGGTTGGATTGCCCACGAAGTATACGCGAGGATCCCTGAAATCTGAGAATGGTAGAAGGTTTCTGAAGTCCGGACGACTGATACGACGGCTATAACTTAGCTGGAGTGTATTACTCTTGTTGAATTCATACGACATTGCTGCTGTTGGAAACAGGTTGAAATAATTCTGTTCGTTAATCTGGCCGGTTGCCAATAACTCAGTGCTGATGTCGGAGAGTTCGCCGCGAAGTCCTCCTTGTACGGAAAACTTGTTAAGTTTCGTGTTCAACATCACATATGCTGCGCTGATGTTTTCCGTGTAAACCATGTTGTTTGTGAAAGCATCGAACGGTATCCAATTCATTTCGTCATCCTGCTGCTCCAGACTGTACTCGTTCTTGATGATCCTGCGGGTAGACTTTACACCAACTTCAATCTTGGTATTCTCACCGAGGGGATGAATATAATCTGATTGAAATAGGAAGGTTTCTTCTTTGGCGTTGTTCACCCCACGTTGAAGCAACGGTGCATTTCCATTTACTGTCTGGGTGTAGTCGGTATTCTCATTGTCGACACTCTTTATGTATTGAAAATCGGCCGTAAATTTTCGGTCCTTATTGCTGAAATCCTTTTTGTAGTTGAGTGCGAGTTCGATATTCTCTTCGTCCTCTTCTTCCCGTTCCGTTCGTGTAGTGGTATTTATGAGGACATCGTTAGCGTCATAATCAAAATAGTTGGTGGTTGCAGTGCTTACACCGCTTGATGGGTTATAGGTAAATGAACCTGTCAGGCTGTTCCTGTCATTGATGAAATAGTCAACGCCCAGCACAAAGTTATGAGAAAGCTCGCTGCGGATCACGGTCACTTTCCTGGAAGTAGGCGAATGTGGTATCCGCACTGGAGTACCTTTGTTCGGAATGTCCATATCCGGGGTTCTTGCGGTAATCGATCCCGTAGCTTGAAAAGAGATTAAGTTTTAATCCGCGGTAGTTCAGACTGTATGATCCTCCATATAAATCAGGGTAACCACCATTGGCCATGAAGGTTCCGTTGAACCCTGTCCTGTGTTCTTTCTTGAGGATGATGTTAATGATCCCTACCTCGCCGGCGGCATCATAACGCGACGATGGGTTAGTGATCACTTCTACGCTTTCGATCAGACTGCCCTGAAGTTTTCTCAATGCATCCGGATCTCTTGAAGTCAGACTTGAAGGACGGCCATTGATCCAGATCGTAACGTTGTCACTGCCGCGAAGACTGACGGTTCCATCCGCATCTACATTTACCGAAGGAAGGTTGCCCAAGTATATCCGCTGCGTTGGCGCCGAGATTGCTGAGATCTTTACTGACGTTGAACACACGTTTGTCAAGTTGCAGATCCATTTGGTCCTTTTCACCTGTGATGATGACTTCCTCCAGCACATCGACTGCAGGAACAATGGATATGGAACCAAGACTTACATTGGAGTCCTTCACACTAACTCCAGGAATGATTTGTTCTTCGTATCCGATGAAAGTGATCTTGATAAAATATTCTCCAGGTTCAATTGCAATTTCAAAGGAACCTTCGTCGGAAGAAACAGCGCCTGCTACGAGGGTCGAATCAGCATCATAAGCCGCTGCTGTAGCATAGGGAATGGGTTGTTTTTTTTCATCGAGGACAGTTCCTGAGATCAATAATTTACCATCCTGCCCGTAATAGACAGGTTGAAAAACATAAAGCACCAGGAGATATGATATCGTGCGAAAACTCATCATATGCAAGACTTAATCTCGTCAATCGAACTCCTTATAACTACAAATTAATGTAATACAGGACGAAATGTTATCCGGGTGGCAGTTCTTTAGGAAGATGTCCGTTAAAAAGACCTCATTAATCATGCCTGACTAGCATTTTCTGGGCATTCAGTACGTTTGAGAATGAATGTTGAATTGGATGGGGAAAAATGTTCGCAGAATTCTACGTTGGAGCTTCAAAGTGTTTGAGTCCCACAACACGACTCCCGCCTGCAGACTCTTGCGCCACCGCTATAGCCCGATAAATATCTGGACCACCGGTCGGCGGGCAGGCAATAAATCAACAATCAACATTCAAATGTATTCTGGTACAAACCTATAACTTTATTCCTTATACCTTATACCTTCATACCCTTATACCTATTCCCCTGTCGCAGTGACTGATCCTTCAACGCAACGTCCACATACAATATGGTATCCGCTTTTGCTCCGAAAGGACCTTGCAGCACTTCCTTGCCATCAGCGTCATAGACCAATGAGCTACCGATACAATCCCAATCCTTCCATGGACCTTTTTCTATTTTGCCTACGTTGCTAACGCTGATCACCCACAAATTGAATCTTGAGCTCACTGGCTCGTAAACGTTTCGCCATGTATCTCCGTATGGTGTCGAAACGTTGTCAAAATCCGGTGGTACAGCCCACGCGCTGGGTGAAAGGATAAGGTCAGCACCCATGTAACCAAGTGCTTCCGACAACGCGTTCCCACTAGCAGTCGCGTCAGCACATATGTACAATCCCATGGTACCCAATGGTGTGTGGACAACGTTTAGTCCGTCTCCCTGTGCATAGACGTCGTGCGCGATATCTAGTTCGTTCAGCTTGCGATGCTTTAAAATAACTTTGCCGGTAGGATCAATTATCACCGCGGCATTATATCGCTTGTCGCCATCTTTTTCTACTATTCCTGCACACACATAAATATTGTTTTGTCTGGCAGCGTCGCGCAGTGCCATGCAGGTCTTGCCATCGGGGATTTCGTAGGCAAGCTCGCGTGCTGACGGATCGGTCCACCCGAGGTCCATGACTTCTGGCAGTAGAGCGATCTTTGCGCCGTGCTGCGCAGCTGTTGCAATGCGCTCCTGAGCGCGGGAGAGGTTGGCGTCCGGCTTGCCAGCTTCCACCTCCATTTGCACCATGGCTACCTTATAATTGCGCAGAGGTTTTTGTGTCATATCATCTGAGTTTTTATTTCTTGAGCAGGAAAAAATGAGAAACCCACACATCAACAAATGAAATAGGGCTCTTGCATTCAAATTGAAATATCATTGCTTTGATCTTTATCTTCAATCAACTTTCATTACTAAAGTACCCGTAAGGTATGGATTATCGAATGTTACTTTCTCACCAGCCTTTTTATTTGGGATGGGGAATAACCTTACGGACAGAGCTTTTTCAGTATACTTTAAAGAAAGTGCTGCAACATCAATCAGTAATCCTTCAATGTCAATCTTAGGTGTGTTTCCGGCAATAGGGCACCACGTCGAGCCCTGTTCCTGATACAGAGGAATACAAAAGTAATTCCTGAACAGTATATCGTTGTTCGGCGGCTCGTTGGGCGAGTACTCTGTCTTCAATCACAGGTAGCATTAAACCCGAATAGCCGCACTTTTTTATGTTGAGACTTTTTAACACATCAGTGATCAAAGCACATGCGCCCAATGTAGAAGGACTTCCGAATGGCTGCTTTGTGTACGTTTCAATGGCTTGTCCAATGCTTGCATCGAGACCCGGTGCCGGCGAGACATCGATGCCATCGTATTTCCATTTCGTGGTCGTTGAAATTTTTTCCGCCAGTTTCTCGACGGGTTTTAGATTCTGTTCGAGAGTCGTTTTTAAAGTTTGTCTGGCTGTCGTGGGATTTGAATTGTTAAATGCTTCGGTTAAAAGATTAGGTGTTTCGAGTCCAATACGCGAAACTATTAACGCCTTCATGAAACGCGGCCGGGAAGAATGGAATGTTAGCGGGACAGTTAGCAATAGCGGCAAACCGGAAATTGGCTTCGCCGTTGTTTATGTGCGAGAGCGAAGTAATGATTTCAACAGCCGCTTTCACTGAGTTGCTATGGACACCTTGCTGATGGGAAGAGATAGAAAGATTGAAGGTAATTGCTTTTGTATTTTGACAAAGCTGCTTTACCCAATCCCCAACGCCATCATGGTATTCTTGAGGAGCCAGGATCTGGCCTATCAGAAATATATGTAATTCCATTTCTTGCTGCGATATTATCAAATGCTTTAAGAAAAGGAAGAGACTCATTCAGGCTGGAGTTCCTTAGATGGGTGTAAAGATTGGAAGTTGCAATCCGTAGGGTTTGTACTTCATAACCTGCGTCAGTAAACTCCTTCTGCGCTTGCTTTAGAAAATTAGCTGCGTGGATTATTATAAGCGTGTCGGAAAGATCTTTTAGTGTTACTCCAGCTGTTATGGTCCTTATGCGAAAATTGAAAAGTGGTTTTTGGGCGTTTGCATAACAGATGATGAATAGTAAAAAGAGAAAGAGATATTTTCGTTTTCTCATAAGGTAGGTTTTAGGTCGCAATACCCTAATATAGTCATATGGTCGGCACAGTGCAGCAGTAGCCAGGACCCATCCGCCCAAATTTTAACAACAGCACTGTAACCAAGCCGCGTTTCCGCGGTACCCAATGCAACCTGATCCAAACGTCAACTGTCTTTAGACCAAAACCTCTGATCGCCATGCTTAAAAACTACCTCCTCATCGCTCTCCGGAACATCTTTCGGAATAAACTGTTCTCCAGCGTAAACATATTGGGACTCGCTCTCGGAATCGGCAGCGCCCTCCTGATCTTCCTTTGGGTGAACGACGAACTGGAGGTCGATCACTTCCATGCCAATGCCGGCCGTCTATATCGCATAATGGAAAATCAAAAGTACACGGACGGTAGAACGTATACTTTCGCTGCAACACCGGGACCGATGGCTCCCTTCATAAAGGAAAAGTTTCCGGAGATCGAAAAGGCAACCCGCTTCACCTGGGAAGTAAACCAGCTTTTTCAGCTTGAAGACAAATCATTCTTTGAGACCGGCCGGTACGTGGACCAGGACTTTCTGGATATGTTCAGCTTTCCGTTCATTGAAGGCGATCCTGCTACAGCGCTAAAAGACAAAAGCTCTATTGTCATCACAGAAAAAATGGCAAAAAAATATTTCGGCGAAGGCGATGCCATAGGCAAAGACTTTCTGTTAAACACAAAAAACTCCTTCAAGATCACAGGAGTTATGAAGGATCCCCCCAAGAATTCCACGATCCAATTTGATTACCTGCTTCCCTTTCAGTTTTTCTTCGATGAAAACAAGAACTGGCTTGACCAATGGGGAAATAATAACATCCGAACGTTCATCTTACTTCGCGCAGATGCTAACCCAACGGACTTTGAAAACAAGATCAAACATGAAATAAAGGAACATAACGAAGATTCTAACGTTGAGCTCTTCCTGCAGCCTTTTAAAGACTCTTATCTCTACGGCGACTTCGAAGAAGGCAAACAGGCCGGAGGGCGAATAGAGCACGTTCGAATCTTCTTTGTCGTGGCGGTGCTGGTGCTTGTGATCGCGTGCATCAACTTTATGAATTTGTCCACGGCACAGGCTACCAAACGCGCGAAAGAAGTTGGCTTGCGGAAAGTTATCGGCGCTGTGCCGGGACAACTTTTCCGTCAGTTTATGGGTGAATCGTTCCTCACGGTATGCCTGAGCGCCGCCATCGCTATCTTACTTACTTTGATACTGCTTCCAAAATTCAACTCGTTAACGAGCAAAGAGCTAAGTTTGAATGTAGTCGATATCAAAACTGTAGTCATTTTTGGATGTATCATTCTGTTCACTGCGTTTGTAGCGGGCAGCTATCCCGCGGTTTTTATTTCTGAATTCAAGCCGGTTCAGGTTTTAAAAGGACAGCTAAAGAGTGGCAGCCGCGCGGGACTTTTCCGAAAGGTCCTTGTGGTAGTTCAATTCTCACTTTCGATCTTCCTGATCATCAGCACAGCCGTTGTATTCAGGCAAATGAACTTTATGGAAAACCGCGACATCGGCTTTGATCGTGAAAACGTCTTTCATATGTGGATGGAGGGTGATATCCAATCCAAATACGAGACTTTCAGACAACGGCTATTGTCAGAACCCGGAATTGAGAGTGTAACGGCCACGAGCCAGCTGCCAATAGACATCGGCAACTCCACGATGGGATTGGAATGGGAAGGAAAAGATCCCGACGCACAGATCCTGTTCTCGAACATAGATGTGGACTTTGAATTTATTCAGGCAATGAAAATGAAGATGATTGAAGGCAGACCATTCGACCGGACAAGAGTAACTGACACCATCCGCCTATATCGTGAACGAGACGGCAGCGGAAAAATTTGGGTTTAAGAATGGAACGGCAGACCAGGACCTGACAATGTGGGATAGAAAGGGAAAGATCGTGGGTGTGGTGAAGGATTTTAATTTTGGTTCTTTGCACAGTGCAGTAGAGCCGTTGGTCATACGCATGTCAATGAACAATGTGTATCTGGTGCTCGTTCGTGCAAAAGAACACGAAACTGAAGCTGCACTAAGTTCAGCTGAAAAGCTGTGGAAAGAATATGCCCCCGGATACCCGTTCCGTTACTCGTTCCTAAACCAGGAGTGGGAAGGATTTTACAAGGCTGAGGCTCAGAGGGGAAAGGTGTTCAATGCGTTGGCGATATTGTCCATTTTCATTTCTTGTTTAGGATTATTTGGATTGTCTGCTTTTTCTGCGGAAAGAAGGACTAAGGAGCTGGGGATACGGAAAGCCCTGGGTGCTTCTACACGAGGTCTGGTTCAGTTAATGGGTAGGGAGTTTACCGTTCTGGTTCTCATAGCAGCTTGTATTGGTTGTCCGATAGGATGGTATGCGATGACGTTGTGGTTGGATAACTATGCGTATCATGTCGATGTCGGGGTCCTCACATTGATCGTGGCAGCGGCGATATGTTTGATGGTATCGTTGGTTACGATATCGTATCATTCGATCAGAGTGGCGGCAAGTGATCCTGTGAAAAGTCTGCGATATGAATAGGGGATGTGCGCTGAGTGGGCAAGAGTGTGTTAACCGCAGAGGCGCGGAGGCAGGGTTACGCAAAGATCTTAGCGCAACCCTGCGTCCTTGCGTCTTTGCGGTGAAAAAGGCCTCTAAGCACACTCTAATCAGAATCGTAACGTAAACGCTGTACGCACATCAGGTTCCGACTCAACAGTGATGGAGCCATTGTGCATCTGCATGATCTGACGCGAAAGACTTAGTCCAATGCCGGAGCCGGATCGTTTAGTGGTATAGAAGGGAACGAAGATGTGCTCAAGCGCTTCTTTAATGATACCCGATCCATTGTCAATGATTTCGATAAGAACAGAACTCTCGTCGTAGCGGCCGATGAGCTCCAACTTTGGATTTTCAGTTTCAGCCAACGCTTCTATAGCATTCTTCAACAAATTGATAAGTACCTGCTCTATCATTTCAAGGTCGGCCTGAATGGTCAGGTATTCAGAGCTGCATGAGTAACTGAAATTGATGTGCGTCTTCTTCAATTCCGTTTTCATCAGTTGTGCGACATGCTCGACCAGGTCTTTGAGTCTGACGGTAGCTAGCTTGGGTTTAGGCAGCGAGGTGTATTCCCGGTACGCGTCAATAAACTTTATCAATCCTTTACTTCGGTTTTCAATCGTGCTCAATCCTTCCCGCAGATCTTCGGCTCCCTCTTCCTTAAGTTCATAATGCTCATTTTTCCGCGTCATGTCGTGATCAAGAATTTCGCGTAGGGTAGACGTTAGTGAAGAGATGGGCGTGATAGAGTTCATGATCTCGTGACGAAGCACCCTGGTAAGGTTCTGCCATGCTTCAAGCTCCTGCCTCTGTAATTCAGGCTGGATATTTTGTAAGGTGAGCAGCTTCACGTCGGTTCCGCGAATGCGAAGCTCGGTAGCCTGAATGGTGAGATACAGCTCATTGCTGCCTTTATAAAGTTCGCTCTTCCCAGGCTCCACACTGTTGATGGAGTGATAGAGCTTGGGATTGATATTTATTAGTTCCCGGATGTTTTTCAGCGTCGCGACACCCATGATGCGCTTGGCATTAGTATTCATAAGCTGAACGTTTCCTTCGCTGTCATACGAAAGGATCCCGGTGCGTACCTGTTGAACGACGGTGTTCAAGTACTGGCCTTGTTCTTCTTTTTCTGAACGTGCTTTTCGAAAAGCCTCTAACACTTCGTTAAAGGCGATGTTGAGGTCTTTGAACGATTTCCCTAGTTTGTTATCGGACGCAAATCCGGAGATAAAATCTGAGTATCGGACTGACTCAAGGAACCGGGTAAGCTTTCGGTTCGTCTGGCTTACAAACCTGAAGACTTCAACCAGCTGTAAAATGATAATAATGCCTGTGAGCATTGCGGCGAACAACATATTCGGCCGCGATACCATAAATAGAAACAAGGCCATCGTTAGGCCCAAAAGAATGACCCGCAGAATTACGCGGGTACGGAAGTCATTAAATCCGAGGTTCAAATTACCAGCTTAGTGTTATCAAGAGAATAAAGTTCCGGGTTTAATTGGTGTAAAGCAATCCGTGAGTTATCCGTTAATCGTTATCCGTTATCCGTAGTGTGGGAGTGGGCGAGGGCGCTGTTTAACCGCGAAGGCGCAAAGACGCGGAGTTAACGCAAAGGCCTAAATTATTCTGCGGCTTTTGCGTGCATTCTTTTGCGCTTTTCTGCGATTAAAAGTCTGGGTACGTCCTTTGAATTAATGCCACGAATTGGAATCGAAGCTTATAATCCGTACTTCTCCAGCCGTCTGTATAAAGACGAGCGTGTAAGTCCAAGCTCAGAGGCGGCCTGAGTAATGTTGCCGTTGTATTTCTTTAACACCTTCCGGATAAGGAGTTTTTCAACCTCCTCCAGATTATATTGTTCGAGTGCAAGTTGGCCGTCGTCTTTCGATGCTGCGGGAGCAAAGTTAAAATCCTCCGGTTGCAAGACGCTGCTTCCTGAAAGGATGATCGCACGTTCAATCGCGTGTTGAAGTTCGCGAATGTTTCCCGGCCACGGATGTTTATGCATGCGGGCCATTGCGCCCTCACTTATCTTGTTAACACTCTTGTCATACTTCGAAGCGTAATGCTTTAAGAAGTGATTGGCCAAAAGCGGGATATCCTCGAAACGCTCTCTTAACGCCGGTATCTCGATTTCAATTGTGTTTATCCTGTACAGCAGATCCTGACGGAAACGGTTCTCCTTGACCATTTCATATAAGGGCATGTTTGTGGCGCAGATCAGGCGTATATCGATAGGGGTATCTTTGTTCGATCCCACGCGGCTTACTTTCCGGTTCTGTAAGACCGTGAGCAGTTTAGCCTGTAAGGGAAGGGATAGGTTGCCGATCTCATCCAGGAAGAGTGTTCCGTTATTGGCCAGTTCGAATCTGCCGGCGCGATCTTCCTTTGCATCGGTGAATGATCCTTTCTTATGTCCGAATAACTCACTTTCGAATAGGGTCTCCGTTATCGATCCAAGATCCACGCTGGCGAAATTTTCATTTTTTCTCGCCGAATTTCGATGAATAGCACGCGCGATCAATTCTTTACCCGTTCCGTTTTCTCCGAGGATCAAAACATTGGCGTCCGTCTTGGCGACACGATCTATGGTTTGAAAGATCTTTTGCATCGCGTTGCTCTGACCGATGATTTCGCTATAGCGCTCGTTCAGCGCCTGGTTTATTTCGTGGTTTTTTATTTTCAGGCTTTCGATCACGTCTCGCGATTCACGCAATCGCATGGCGGAATAAAGTGTGGCCAACAGCTTTTCATTTTCCCATGGTTTGACGACAAAGTCGGTAGCGCCGGCTTTGATCGCTTTTACCGCCATCTGAATATCTCCGTATGCAGTAATGAGCACAACGACGGCTGATGGATCGAGTTGAAGAATGCGTTCCAGCCAGTAATATCCTTCGCTGCCACTACTAACGTCCTTTGTAAAGTTCATGTCCAGGAGGATCACGTCATAATCCTCATTGTTCATCAAAGCTGGTAATGCCTCTGGATTTTTTTCGGTGTCGACTTGAGCAAAATGCCGCTTCAGATGCATCTTGGCGGCTTTCAAGAGATCTTCATTATCGTCGACTATTAAGATTTTTCCTTGTTTCTGTTCCATTCCAGTTTAGATTTTTAAGCGCCTAAAAACTGTATCATTACCAAACACAGTTGTCCGCTAGTGGGCAAAGTGCATACCGAAACAGTTTTGCGCTCAATTCGTCCAAAAACAGCGCTAATGCTCATTTCCTACGTTCGAATGCGGACACACTCGTTCAGATGTGAACGAAGCACAAGCCCTTATTTGTTTAAAAGGTGGATAAAAATGCGTTTAAGGTGGTTGGCACACTTGTTGGCAATCAGGTGTACACCTTGACTGTTTCAATCCGCATTTTTAGGCTGTGCGATTAATGGATGGCGGGTTAAGAATAACGAATTAGTAAGAATGGATAAACAAATCAAAAAGAAGAAGTGGACTGTTAAACGTGTCGCTACCTTCGGGGGTATCGCGGTTTTTGTCATGTTCGTTGGGTACCAGTTTATTTTTGCAGATAGGCGTTCGAAACTGAAAATCGACAGAGAAAAGATCACTATAGCTGACGTCAAAAGGGGAGAATTTAAGGAATACATTCCTCAGACGGGTACCGTTGAACCGGCCCGTACGGTCTACCTTGATGCTATCGAAGGCGGAACCATCAAGCGCGTGGTGGCGGAAAGCGGTGCCATGCTCAAACAAGGAGATATAATTCTTGAGCTAAGCAACCTTAACCGTGAGTTGACGGTCTTACAGCAGGAAGCATCGTTTAACGAAAGTATTAACCGTGCCCGTGAGACAAGGCTTAATATCATGCGAAACGACCTGGATCAACGCCAGCAATTAGCGGCTATTGACAACCAGCTCGCGATCGTAACGCCACAGTATCATAGACAAGCGCAACTGTACGAGAAGAAGTTGATTTCAAAGCAGGAATGGGAGCGTACGGAAGCCGATTACAAATATAACATAGAGCGGAAGCGCATCACCTACCAGGCGTATAAGGCCGACTCTGTCGACCGTATCAGGCAATTACGTGAGACGGCACGTTCAGAGCAACGGATGACAAAGAGCCTCGAGGGCGTAGGACAGATTCTTGACAATCTCACTATCCGTGCCCCAATCGATGGGCAGCTTCAGCGTCCGCAGCTTGATCCGGGGCAAAACGTGAACCCTGGTTTCCGGTTAGGATGGATCGATGTTGTAGGAGCGTATAAAGTTAAGGTACCGATTGACGAATTGTATCTGCCCCGTATCAACACCGGTTTGAAAGCAACGACGACATTTAATAATAAGGATTATGAGTTGGTGATCACCTACAAATATCCAGGTGCTACCAACGGACGATTCGAAGTAGATATGAATTTTACGGGAGAAACACCTCCGGGTATAATTCGCGGTCTCTCGCTTCGTTTGAGAATTGAGTTGGGTCAATCATCGGAAGAGTTATTATTACCTGTGGGTGGATTTTACAAGGATACAGGTGGTAACTGGGTGTTTGTTGTGGAGGATGATAACCGTGCGGTGCGCCGTGATATCAAGCTGGGTCGCAAGATGGGCAGTGAATATTTCGAAGTTCTGGAAGGCCTTGAGCCGGGGGATAAAGTAATCACCTCATCGTATGAGAATTTCGGAAATAACGAAGTATTGCTCCTTAATTGACAATTCAGATCAAATGTGTAACAACTTGATACAATAATGAGTCTAACACAGTAACCTTTAGGATAAAAGGAAGTATTTCATAAAACTAAAACCAAATTGCAAACATCAAATTGTAAATAACCAGCCATGATCAAACTCAAAAATCTCGAAAAAGTCTACACTACAGAAGAAGTAGAAACAACCGCCTTAAACAACATCAACCTTGAGATCAAAGAAGGCGAATTTGTGGCCATTATGGGTCCATCAGGATGTGGAAAATCAACTTTGTTGAACATCCTGGGATTGCTAGATAATCCTACCAACGGTGAATATCACTTTGGCGAACATGAAGTTGCAAGATATTCAGAGCGCCAGCGTGCCCAGCTTCGTAAGGGTTCGATCGGCTTTGTGTTCCAGAGCTTTAACCTTATTGACGAATTGACGGTATTTGAAAACGTTGAACTTCCCTTGTTATACATGAAAGTTCCATCCAGCGAAAGAAAGCAGCGGGTGGAGGAAGTACTCGAGCGCATGAACATCATGCACCGTCGTAATCACTTCCCTCAGCAGTTATCCGGTGGTCAGCAGCAACGTGTTGCTATCTCCCGTGCTATCGTAGCGAAACCAAAAGTAATTCTTGCCGATGAACCTACTGGTAACCTTGACTCTGCCAACGGCGAAGAAGTAATGAAGCTGTTATCTCAGCTCAACGAGGAAGGAACAACTATAATCATGGTGACTCACTCTCCTTACGATGCTAATTACGCACATCGTATTGTTAACCTCTTCGACGGTAAGGTGGTTACTGAAAACATCAAAGAGCAGTTCCATATTTAGTATCAGATAAACAGAACGGAAGCGTCAGGTATTTGATGGCGGTCATAGGCCTGCACCTTTCGCTCTTTTAAACCCGGGTGTAGTTAACCACATCCGGGTTTTATTTTTTATCAAAAAATGAACACATGGCTGTACACTTTTGAACATTAACAGTTCTTCTAATCGTTGTTTAAATTGATTTTACCTGTGGCATTTTCTTGACAACTGCAACCTTTTTCCCTGAATTCAAGTCTAATACCCAGAAGAAACCCCACCCTCACATGTTCAGAAACTTTCTACTCATCACCATTCGAAACCTGATGAAGAATAAGCTGTTCATCATTATCAATGTGTTTGGAATGGGAATAGCCATCGCTTGTTGCATTGTGGCTTATTTCAACTGGGAGTTCGATGCCCGCTTTGATTCACATCATGTCAACCGGTCGTCTATTTATCGTGTTAGTTCTATCCGGGAATTTGATGGCGAGACTACATTGTATGGGCATGCACCGGTTGCGATGGGAATGACCGTAAGGCAAAACATACCAGACGTATCAAAAGTCGTCCGTATGTCCTGGTCCCATTCCGATTTCAAAGTAAATGACAATGTATTTCGCGCTGGACTTGCTTACGCCGATCCGGATTTTTTTGATGTCTTTTCATTTGAGTTCCTGTCGGGAGATCCAAAGGATCTTAAAGATAAATCAAAGGTATTCCTCAGCGAAGAGATGGCAAATAAGCTTTTTGGTACCATTGATGTCGTAGGGAAACAGTTGACGCAGGTTATGGGAGCCAATCTGAAAGAATACCAGATTGGCGGCGTGTTTAAGAAACAACCGGCCAACTCAAGCTTTATTGAAGAATCGTACACTAACTATGAAAATTACTACGATGATGATAAGACAGCAACGGAGGATAGCTGGAAAGTGCGCAATACGTCTTTGTAATGATCAGTGATCCGTCGCGCGTTCAGTCAGTCCATAAGCAACTGCAGACCTATATAGAGAACAATAACAAGGCACGTGAAGATTTTCTGATAAAAGAATTCGCGCTTGATCCACTCATTGGTATGGGACAACGCGATTCGCTAAATGATACTTGGACGATGACAAGGCCGTCCAGCCCGACGGCGGCGGTTGTAAGCCCGATCATAATGGCTTTCCTTGTACTCTTGATCGCTTGTTTTAATCTTACTAACACTGCGATAGCCATATCATCAAGGCGCCTCAAGGAAATAGGCATCCGTAAAGTTATGGGTAGCCTACGGATCCAGCTCATCTTTCAATTCATAGGCGAAACGTTATTCATTTGTTTTTTCTCCCTGGTGGCCGGGTTGTTTATCGGTGAGATTTTATTAGGGGCATGGAACTCACTGTGGGAAAACATGAAACTCACCTCTCACTACCTCGACAGTCCCGAGTTTTCAATCTTCATGGTAGCCGTGCTGTTGTTCACCGGCCTTGTTGCCGGCAGCTATCCCGCTTTTTACATCAGCAACTTTGAACCAGTGAGTATTCTTAAAGGCAAACTCAAGTTCGGGGGTACCAATTACTTTACTCGAACATTGCTCGTAGCCCAGTATTCTTTTTCACTGATCGCGATCATTTTTGCATTCGCATTTTACGGGAACTCAAAGTTTCAACGCGACTTTGATCTTGGCTTCAATGACAAAGGGATTATCGTCGCGTACGTTGGAAATCAAAGTGAATTTGAAACGTATCGTAACGCTATACAGCAGAACAAGGATATTATTTCCATCGCTGGATCAAAGCATAGTATTTTCTCAGCGCGGTACAATGACCCCGTAAAATATGAGGCGCAACAATTGGAAGTAGACATTATCGATGTAGGTGATGAGTATATTAAGACAATGGGGTTGCACCTTGTCGAGGGAAGAGATTTTCAAAAGGATTCTGAAAACGATAAGAAGGAGTCGGTTATTGTAACTGAAAAGCTTGTGAAAAGTTTTGGGTGGGATAAAGCCATTGGTAAAGAGATTATCTGGATGGATACTGTGAAGTTATTTGTTATTGGTGTGGTGAAGGATGTGTATACGAATGGATTATGGTTTGAATTGGATCCATTGATGATGCGCTATACCGGCCCAGACCAATACACGCACGTTATTGTCAAAGCTCCAATTGATAAGTTACTGGATGTGAACAAGGCGATGGAAGCCGACTGGAAACAGACCTTTCCAAACCGGCTTTATAATGGACGGTACCTGGATGAGATCATGGTGGAGGCCACTACAGTCAACGATAACATTGTAAAGACATTTGTATTCCTTGGTATCGTTGCCTTGATGCTTTCGGCGACTGGATTGTATACGCTGGTATCGCTCAATATCATCAAACGCATGAAAGAGATCGGTGTAAGAAAGGTTTTGGGAGCATCTGTTTCCAATATCACTCGTATCATCAATACAGAATTTGTGATCATGCTGCTTATTGCTTCTGTTCTTGGATCAGGGGCGAGTTACCTGGCGGTTGACGGGCTGATGGACAGCATCTGGGATTATTATCAATCCGCCACAAGTATGACCTTTGCACTTTCAATTTTCCTCTTATTCTTTATTTCCGGCCTTACAATAGCATACAAAGTATTAAGCGCCGCCTCAATGAACCCTGTAAACACACTGCGAACAGAATAATATCTTAATACTCGAATAGGGGATGGGACTAAGTTAGTTGTCAAAACAACGTGACCTGCTTGTAACAAAGCAGCCGTTGGGTGCGTCATACCTAAGCCATTAGAAAAATCAGAACCAACATCAATCTTGCGATATGCTTAAAAATTATTTCAATGTAGCCATCAGAAATATTCTGAAGCACAAATTCTTTTCTGCAATTAATATACTTGGGATGACCATCGGGGTTACAGCATGTTTATTAATTATTCTTTATATCACCGATGAGCTCAGTTACGACAGGTTTCACGCCAATGCGGAAAGGATATACCAGGTCGGCCTGCACGGAAAAGTAGGTGGTCAGGATATTAAGACAGCAAACACTTGTCCGCCAATGGCAGCGGCACTGGTGTCTGATATTGCCGAAGTTGAAGCTGCCACGAGAGTGACACCTTACTTTGGACGTCCTGCAGTAAAATATGAAGATAAAGTTCTTACGGAAGAAAAGGTCTTTTACGCGGATTCCAACTTTTTTGAATTCTTTAGTTTCAGGCTTAAGGAGGGAGATATAAAGACGGCTTTAAAGGAGCCTAACACAGTTGTGCTGACCGAAGAAATGAGTAAAAAATACTTTGGAGAGATTGATCCAATTGGTAAACTGATTGTGATCGGTAGCGACAACAAGACATTTAAAGTGACGGGAATTGCTGCTAATCCCCCGATCAAACTCACACTTTGGATTCAACATACTGGTGTCCTCGCAGTCGAATGACCGATTGAAGCCAGGGCCGGACGTGATATGGTTGAACAATTTCATGTACAATTATTATCTCCTTCGTCCAAATACCTCGGTTGAACAGGTGAATCGTAAGTTTGAAGATCTGGTGGAAAAATACATTGGTCCCGAGGTCGAACGCTTCATGGGAACGACCTTAAAACAAATGAGGGAGGGCGGCGGCGAGTTCGGGTATTTTTCAACAAAACTGACGGACATACATCTTCGTTCAACAGCCGCCGACGGTATTGAACCCGCTGGTAATATGACGTACATCTATTTCTTTGGAGCAATTGGAATTTTCATTATTGTTATTGCTTGCATAAACTTCATGAATCTTTCCACAGCACGTTCGGCGGGAAGGGCAAAGGAAGTAGGATTGCGCAAAACGCTGGGATCTCTGCGTGGGCAAATGGTTGCTCAGTTCCTTGCTGAATCTACTATATACAGCTTTGTAGCGGTGTTACTGGCAGTCGTGGCATGTTACTTCCTGCTACCACAGTTCGAACTTCTGTCAGGTAAAGTTCTGAGTATGCAAATCTTGGCGAGTCCGTTATTCGTCGGAGTACTTATCGGGCTGATCCTCTTTGTCGGAGTTATTGCTGGAAGTTATCCTGCACTTTATCTCACATCTTTTAGCGCTGTCGAAGTTCTAAAAGGAAAAGTAAGAGCCGGGATGAAGACGAAAGGCATTAGAAGTTTCCTTGTGATCTTTCAATTCGCACTTTCGATATTCCTCATCATTTTCACCGTGGTGGTATATCAGCAAATCCAGTACATGCAGGAGAAAAACCTTGGCCTGGATAAGAATAATATTCTCATACTTCAAGCTACCGGGCGATTAGGTACAAGTAAGGACGCCTTTAAGAATGAACTCGCTCAACAAAGCGGCGTAGTAAAGCTCAGCTATACTAATAATACTTTTCCCGGAGTGAATAATACAACGGTATTTAAATCAGGTGGTTCAGAACAGGATCATATCATGGGCGTTTATTACGCCGACCAGGACCATCAGGAAGTGGTTAAGTTTGAAATGACGAAAGGCCGTTACTTTTCAAAGGAGTTCCCTAGCGATACTACGGCGATAATTTTGAATGAGGCAGCTGTTCGTGAATTTGGGTTCACCGACCCGATTGGTGAAGAGATACTTTATAATGATCAAGGTCAGAAGACCAAGCGTTTGAAGGTGATTGGTGTGATTAAGAATTTTAACTTCGAATCGTTCAAGACCGAAGTCCGTCCACTATCCCTACTTTATACAGCTAATGCAAACACATTGCTGATCCGTTATGAAGGAAATCCGCGCGATATTGTTGCAAATGTGGAGAAGCTTTGGAAACAACATTCCACAAATGAACCATTCGAATATGCATTTATGGATGAAAGTTTTGATGAGCTCTTCCGCGCGGAGCAGCGTATGGGAAATATCTTCTCTATCTTTTCAGGTCTTGCAATATTTATAGCTTCACTTGGACTGTTTGCACTTGCTGCATTCACTTCGGAGCAGAGGACGAAAGAGATTGGTATAAGAAAGGCGATGGGTGCATCCGTATTCGGTCTCACCGTATTATTGTCAAAGGAATTTACGAAACTCGTGGTCATCGCTTTTGTGCCTGCAGCCGTAGCGGGGTGGTACGTGGCCCATCAGTGGCTGGAGGGATTTGCATATAGGATACCCGTTAATCCTTTGATATTGATTCTGAGCGGGTTAGCGGCTATCGTTATAGCATGGCTTACAGTGAGCTACCAATCGATCAAAACGGCGTCGACAAATCCGGTGGATTCACTCCGTTACGAATAAAGAAATAATGTCTAAACACTAAAAAGGGCGATTCCAAAAATCGCCTTTTTTATTAGCGAGGACGGGGTTTTTATTGCGCAATGTTAATTTTTCGTTAAGCCGTTCTTATTTTACTAACATTTGGTATTTTAGACATCTCAACCACTATTGGTATGGAAAAAACAAAGACATCACGTAAGGCCCTTAGAGGTCTAATTGAAGACTCAATGCAAGACGCGATCGGACATCTGGAATTACCAGCTCCGACCAAAAAAGTAAAGAAGGTCCTGCACCGTAATTCAAAAAAACTTGCTTCAATCTTCGCTAATGCTATCAAGCGTGAAGACAAGAAGAAAAGGAAAGCCGCCAAATTCATGGAGGATGCGGTGAGCGGGAAATCCAAAAAGGGCAAAAAAAATAAGGAAGTGAAGCTGGAGAAACAGCAGAAACTCGAAGCCGTTTAAGGTATTTTCTCGAGCGTAAATTCACGAAGTGAGCACATTATGATGCGCTCATTTTTTTTTCCTGTAATACGCCCGCTCTTCAAGCCACTCAATGATCGCGATATTCATCACGATGAGGAGAAATGCGTAAAAGAAATCTTCCAATGGAATAGTACCGATCCTCATGCCGAGGGTATGACTGTCATTATACCAAACTACGCTATCATCAATAAATAATCCTGTAAGGATGCCATTCACGATAATGAATGGAATGAGCAATACAGCGAATGCGAAATAGAATCTGCCCATATACCGGGGCCTTATTTTCAGCATTTGATAGGCCAGGAATAATGCCAGAGTTATGAATGTCACGCCGGTGTACCATTTGTCTATATTATAAATTCCTGCAATAAGGAGCAGGATAATTAGAACACTGGATATTAGTTCCTGGTGGGGAAAGAGATGGTCCTTTTCGACAGCGTGATTCAGGACAAAATAAGTGAATACACTTGCATAAGGTATGCAAATGAAAAACAGGATCTCTTCTATCGGCAAAGAACCAAAAAAGATTCCTACAAGGTATTGCTCATTAAATCCCCAGACCTTTTCGCGAGTGAAAATTTCATCCCAGAGTATGAAAAAGATGCTGGTAATGATGATTGCAATCCCAAGGTATTTCCATTTTTTAAAGAACGGAGCCTTCTTCTGAAAACTGGCAGCAAAGGGTACAATAAAAACAAGAAGGTCCAGGATGAGGTAAAGATATTTTGAATTCAATTCGTTTGTAGGTTTTTACGTGTAGGTTCTTGCTGATCGAACGTTGTGATCTCATACTTCTTGAATGCAAACAGGAAACCAAATGCCTCACAACCTTCTTTTGTGTGCCTGCTATGGTGAACATAATGCGCATTGATCATTCGCTGCAGGTATTTACTTTTTCTTTTTATTCGCCACCTTATTCGTTGATGAACGATAATGTCGTGAAAAGCCATATAAAACACACCGTAGCAAGTTATGCCAATAGCAACTGCTATAAGATATGGATTATAAGACAACAATGTAGCATAACAAAAGAGAAAAATGGCTGGTGTGCTGAACACGATAACAAACAGGTCGTTGCGCTCCAGGAAATGACTATGTTTTGTATGATGTGATCTATGCCACGACCATAACAACCCGTGCATAATGTATTTATGCGTAAACCATGCTACCAATTCCCAAAAAAGAAAGGTGGAGAGGGCGATTACAGAGCAGAACAGGATGGTAACAAGACTCATGACTTACGCTGACTTTCTAATTTTCGTTTTGTCATCCTTGAACAACTCCTCCAGTGCTTTAAAACGATAGTCAAAAATAGCATTTACCCTTTTCTCTACAAACATATCGTTCGCCAGCCGGCCAACAATACCAAGTGGAATGGCGTAATTCACTATGTCTGTCATTTCATTATTTTATGCTTTGCCCACCGTAGCCCTGTCATCGGGGCGAAGGTGGGAGTTGGGGCATGGGCAAGGGTGTGATGGACAAGCAAACCGGAAATACAGGCTTGGTTACAAAATCATTTGCCAACACAACTTACCTTCGATCGATAAATAATACCGAACCACACCAAATCACCAAATCAAAAAATCACCCAATAGCCTGCGTGCGCTTTTAGCGACTTTTTTTTCGCGGTTTTTGCACCCATTAAGCGCCTAAAAACCATATATAGCATTTGTTATCTTTACTATAACAATTTGAAATAAAAAGGGTTTTGAATTTCCCTTAAAAACCTCAATTTCAGGGCTTTGTTTATGATCAGAAGAGTTAACCCATTTCTATTTTTTGGACTCGCTGCTTTGGTTTCGCTTACCTGGTCGTGTGAAAAAAATCATTCAACAGCGCGAGCCTCAGATTCTATTGACTTTAATATTCACATCCGGCCCATTCTTTCGGATCGATGCTTTAAATGTCACGGTCCCGACGCAAATCAACGCAAAGCGCACCTCCGACTCGATACCCAGGAAGGAGCTTATGCTGCGTTAAAAGATGATTCGGCTGCGCACGCCATTGTTCCTGGCTTTCCGGATAAATCAGTAGTATTTCTCAGAATATCGTCGGCAGATACGTCAGAGGTCATGCCGCCCGTCAATTCAAATCTCAAGTTGAACGAACATGAAATTGAATTGATTGGTAAATGGATCGCACAAGGCGGGAAATACAAGCGTCACTGGTCATTTATTCCTCCAAAGAAATCGGATGTACCATCGGTTGACGATGAAGACTGGCCGCACAATGAGATTGATCATTTTATACTGTCAAAGATCGAAGCACGAGGACTCGAACCCAATCCTGACTGCCGACAAAGAAAGAATTTTGAAGCGGGTTAGTTTTGATCTTACGGGTCTTCCTCCATCTGTTGAATTGCAGGATAAATTTTTGAATGACAACTCTGAGCAGGCATACGAAAAGGTTGTCGATGAACTTTTCAAACAACCATCCTACGGAGAGAAAATGGCTACGTATTGGATGGATGTTGCACGGTATGCTGACTCACACGGTTATCAGGATGATGGTTTACGTACGATGTGGCCATGGCGTGATTGGGTTATTCATGCATTTAATGAAAACTATCCTTACGATAAGTTTATCAACTGGCAGCTTGCGGGCGATCTGCTACCAGAACCTACTAAAGAGCAGCTGCTTGCAACAGGATTTAACAGGAATCACAAGATTACGCAGGAGGGAGGAGTTATCGATGAAGAATACAGGATCGAATACGTCACTGACCGCACAAATACATTTGGAAAGGCATTTCTTGCGTTGACTTTTGAATGTGCTAAATGCCACGATCACAAGTACGATCCCATCCCTCAAAAAGATTACTATCGGACATTTGCATTTTTTAATCAGGTTCCTGAAAAAGGATTGGTGGGAGATATCACTCTGGCTTCGCTGGCAGATCCGCCGAAAATGAAGATTACAACCGAAGATGTGAATAACATCCTGACTTTTATTAATAAGAAGGATACTGCAGCTGTCGACGTGATGATCATGCAAGACAACGATACCATACGGCCCACGTATCTGTTGAAGCGTGGTGTATACGACGCGCACGGTGATAAAGTTAGTATCGGGCTACCATCAGCCATTATGCCTTTTGATTCCGTGAAGTATGGAAACAACAGGTTGGGACTTGCAAAGTGGGTAACGGACAAACGCAATCCATTGACAGCACGTGTTTTTGTTAATCGAATGTGGCAGGAGTTCTTTGGACGTGGTTTGGTAAAGACATCGGGCGACTTTGGAATGCAGGGTGAAATGCCATCACATCCTGAATTGCTCGATTGGCTTGCGCTCGATTTTATGAACAATGGATGGGACATCAAACGTCTCCTCAAACAAATCGTCATGTCGTCGACCTATCGGCAATCGACGGCGTTCTCGGCGGAAAAGATTGCCGCCGATCCTGATAATATCCTATTGGCAAGGGGACCGCGGATGAGGATGTCTGCAGAGACCATCCATGATATGGCCCTGGCGAGTAGCGGACTTCTGGTTAGAGAGATCGGTGGGCCAAGTGTGAAGCCTTATCAACCGAATGGCATTTGGGAATCGTCCACATCAGGCCGGGGAATATTAGCGCGTTATGTTCAGGATCACGGTGATAAATTATATCGAAGGGGCTTGTACAGTTTCATTAAGCGCACAGTGCCGCCGCCGGGTATGTTGGTATTCGATGGCAGCAACCGCGACCAATGTGAGGTTAACCGTGGGCGAACCAATACGCCGCTGCAGGCATTGGTTGTATTGAATGATCCCCTTGTTCTCGAATCTGCTCGCGTGTTTGCGGAACGATTGATGCAGCAGTCTTCTTCACCTGAGGAAAAGATAACTCTGGCATTCAGATCTATTGTATGCAGAAATCCAAAGGATGCCGAATTAAACAAGCTGGTTGAATACTATAAGGATGAAGTAGCGGCCTACACGGCGGCACCAGGGGAAGCTAAAAAGTTTATCAAAGCGGGAGAGTACCCTCATGTGGAAATTCAAGATGTTGTTTCCCTGGCTGCGTTAATGCAGGTAGTGCATACGTTATACAATATGGATGAGTCGATTACAAAGGTCTGATTATGGAAAATGAATTTTTGAAACAACGCTTCCAGATTACGCGACGGCATTTCCTGGGAAAGATGAGCCTTGGATTGGGTTCAGTCGCGCTTGGATCATTGTTGATCCCTGATCTTTTCAAATCCGGTGAAGACGGAATTCCCCAGATTACCGGATTGCCTCATTTTGCGCCCAAAGCTAAACGAATCATATATCTGTTTCAGAATGGCGCCCCCTCACAATTGGAAAGTTTTGATTACAAGCCGTTGCTTAATAAAATGGCAGGCGAGGAGTTGCCGGAATCTGTGCGTATGGGGCAAAGGTTAACAGGGATGACGTCAAATCAGGCAAAGTTCCCGTTAGTCGGTTCACACTTCAAATTTCAGCAATATGGCCAGGCAGGTGCCTGGGTAAGCGAGTTGTTCCCACACACCGCGAAAATTGTTGATGAGCTGTGCTTTATCAAGACCATGCACACCGAAGCCATCAATCACGATCCGGCTTTAACCTTTATGCAGTCAGGAGCGCAGCAGGGCAATAGACCGAGCATGGGCGCCTGGATGAGCTATGGATTGGGAAGTGAAAACAAGAACCTTCCTGCTTATTGCGTATTGTTATCGAGGGGCAGGGGTAATGGCCAGGGTGTTTACTCCAAATTATGGACAAATGGATTTCTTGACAGCATCCACCAGGGAGTTCAATTCAGCAGCAGCGAAGAAAGAGTTCTTTACTTGAATGATCCCGAGGGCAGGGGACGTGAAGGCACACGGAAAATGCTTGATCACTTGTCTGAGCTCAACTCGATGAGCTTCGATGAATTTGGTGATCCCGAAATCCAGGCTCGCGTTCAGCAATATGAAATGGCTTACAGGATGCAGACAGCGGTTCCTGAGCTTGCAGATCTCACACAAGAGCCCGATCACATCATTAAAATGTACGGCTCTGATTGTCTCGTTCCCGGAACATATGCTTCCAACTGCCTGCTTGCTAGAAAGCTCTCGGAATCCGGTGTTCGTTTCGTTCAGCTTTATCACCAGGGCTGGGATCAGCACGGAAATATGGTCGGCGAAATGCCGCTACAGGCCGAAGACGTCGACAGGGCAACGGCTGCGCTAGTGATGGACCTGAAGCAACGGGGCCTGTTAAATGAAACGCTTGTGATCTGGGGTGGCGAATTCGGAAGAACCAACTATTGTCAGGGTAATCTTTCCAAAGAAAACTATGGAAGGGACCATCATCCCAGAAGTTATACCATATGGATGGCAGGTGGTGGAGTGAAACCCGGCACCGTATACGGACAGACGGATGACTTTGGCTATAACATCGTTAAAGATCCGGTCCATGTCAACGACTTCCATGCTACAGTCTTGCATCTCATGGGACTCAATCACGAAAGACTCACCTTTAAACACCTGGGTCGACGCTATCGCCTGACAGATGTAGCGGGAAAGGTTGTGAACAGCATTTTAGCATAGGAAATTCATGGAGCGAATCAGTCGCATAGTCATCAATGTTATTTTTTGCATTCAGGTTCTTCTGATCTTTCTGCTGTTTGCCGAGGACAAAGTGCTGCTTCCCGCCTGGTTGCAGGTCGCAGGCCGAATGCATCCGCTGGTGCTGCATCTTCCTATTGGGATACTGATCTTCCTTGTTGTAATAGTGTTCTTTCAAAAACGACTTGACTCATCATTTGCGACTGAGATCGTTCATATTGGACTTCTCATTACTTCTCTGTCTGCGTCAATAGCTGCATTGTTTGGATTCTTTCTCAGCCTTCAAAGCGACTATGGAACTGCAGCATTAATGCGCCACAAAGTGAGCGGCATAACATTGAGCTTTCTTTGCTACGCGGTTTTATTGTGGCACCGCGGAGGCATGAAGCGGTCCGTTTTTTTGGGATTAGGCATCGTATCGTTTTTTACACTGATTATTGCAGGACACACAGGTGCAGTGCTAACCCACGGGGACAATTTCCTTTTCGCACCTATCACTAAATCCACCGTAGTTCTAACTGCAGAAAATTCGTCTGTCTATAAGTTCGCCGTTGAGCCGATCCTTGAACGAAAGTGTTTCACCTGTCACAATGAATCCAAAGCGAAAGGGCAAATTGATCATGACGTCAGAAGATCAATTCAAGGCGGGAGGAGAAAATGGGAAACCCTGGGTCGAGGGCAAGCCAATGGAAAGCCGGATGATCAAAGCTTTCTATCTGCCTTTAAGCCATGACGAACATATGCCTCCTGACGGCAAGCCTCAGCTTACCCAACTGGAAGTCGCGACATTGAAAGCATGGATAAAAGCAGGCGCCGACTTTGAAAAAAAGCTCAATCAGTTTCCAGATGGCGACTCATTAAAATTCATGGTAGCATCTCTTATTTCCGTTCAGCCTTCCGTACCCGAAGCGCCGCAGTACACATTCAGCGCAGCTTCAGATGATGTTATTAAGAAAATGAATACTCCGTTTAGATCTGTGTTTCCGTTTTATGAAGGAAGCCCGGCTCTTCAGGCGGATTTTTTCGTCAAGAAGTATTTCGAAATAAAATTTCTCGAGGAACTACAGGCAGTCAAGGACCAACTGGTTATACTTAATTTGTCCAAGATGCCCGTGACGGATAAAGATTTGTCCATCATAAAGGCGTTTAAAAATCTTGAACAGGTCAACCTGAATTTTTCTTCCATCAATGGTTCGGGATTGACTGAACTGAATTCATTAAAGAATCTAAAATCGGTATCGTTATCGGGCACTGCGGTTGGCGTTCGCGATATTGCGCCACTACTTTCATTGCCTCAGTTAAAGGAAGTTTACATCTGGAATACAAAAGTATCGATCTTCACAGGCAGATTCGCTCAGGGAAAAGCATCCATCACTATTGATCGTCGACAATCAATTTAAGGATGATGAGAAGCTAAAGCTCAGCCGTCCGATGCTTGTCAACGATGGTGTCATCAAAAAAGACGAGGAAGTTGTATTGAAGCACCCGATGCCCGGAGTTACTATCCGGTATACGCTTGATGGATCCGAACCTGATACCGCAAATGGTCAGATATACGCACATGCCTTTGAATTCGCAGAAACGATCTGTTGTTAAAGCAAGAGCGTGTAAGGACGGATGGAATTGCAGCGATGTGCTGGAAGTAACTTGTTTCGTTGAAGGTACCAAACCCAAACACATCGAACTGTTAAATGCACCAGATCCTCAATATCCTGGTGAGGGCGCGCAAAGTTTGATTGATGGACGAAAAGGATTTCCCGATGTTTTAAAGGAACCATCCTGGCTTGGATACCGCGAACAACCGTTTATTGCTGGCTTCGATTTTGAGGGCGATCTACCAGAGGTTAAAAAGATTGTCTTGAGCTTTGGAAGGAATATCGGTGGACATTGTTTTCCTCCAGAGGAAGTTGAAGTATGGGCAGGTGAAGACAAGAACAAGCTCACGATGATCAAAAAAATGAAAATTGAACAGCCGACAGGATACGAATCTCTTAAGGTGGAGGCGTTATCCATTCCTCTTGAAAGTTCCACTCATCGTTATTATAAAGTTGTGGCCAAGCCAATTGCGAAATTACCTCAGTGGCATAGTGGCAAGGGTAAAAAAGGATGGGTCTTTATAGATGAGCTGTTCATTTATTAGGTGTGAGCTGAGGAACTCAACTCCTGTAATGCCGTTTTGTAAACCCGGATAGCTCGTTCTCTGGCGAACTTGTGCTCCACGATTGGTTTAGGGTATTCAATAGTTTCTAATTCCGGGATCCATTTTTTTATATACTTTAACAAGGGATCAAATTTTTTAGCTTGAGCTTCAGGACTGAATATCCTGAAATAAGGAGCTGCGTCGCAGCCCGATCCGGCCGCCCATTGCCAGCCACCGTTGTTGGAGGCGAGGTCGTAGTCCAATAGTTTACTGGCGAAGTAAGCTTCACCCCAACGCCAGTCTATCAAAAGATGTTTGGTAAGAAAACTTGCCGTGATCATTCGTACACGATTATGCATAAAGCCGGTGGTGTTCAGCTCTCTCATACCTGCATCAACCATTGGATAGCCAGTTCTTCCTTCACACCAGGCGTTAAATTCGGCGGGCTCGTTCCTCCATTCAATTCGTCTCGTAGGCTGGTTTGAATGCGTGGGTTTCGACATGCGGAAAATGCCACAAGATCATTTGATAGAATTCGCGCCAGATCAATTCATTTAACCACGAATCATTTGTTTTGACTGCAACCTGGGCCAGCTTCCTGATACTCACCGTTCCAAAACGAAGGTGTACGCTCAGTCGTGTGGTTCCATGAATAGAAGGAAAATTTCTTTGGGTATCATATTTTGAGATGATAACTCTTGGTATCACCCTTTCTGGAAATAGGGCTGCCGTTGGTTTGAAACCTATCTCTTCCAATGTCGGAAACGGAAGAGGCCTGACTATCGCGAAACGATGAAAGTATTTTTCTGTTGGATAACCTCTCAAATAGAATTCCGACAGCTGTGACTTCCACTTCCTGCTGTAAGGAGTAAAAACAGTGTATGGTGTGTTGTCGCCTTTGACTATTTCATCGCGATCAAAGATCACCTGATCCTTAAATGTCCTGAAGGGTATTCCTTTTCCCTCAAGAATTTTCTTGACACTTTCGTCACGTTCTCGTGCGTATGGCTCGTAATCGTGATTCGTATAAACGGCTCGTGGATTCATAACCTTAAAAATCTCCGAGGGAATACCATGAAGAACGAGTAGACTACTTCCAAGCTCCTCCAATTGTTGTTTTAGTACCTTCAGTGATTGATGGATGAAGTCCACACGCCGATCGGCTTTTTCTTCAAGTTTTTCAAGGATTTGTATGTCGAAAATGAAAACTGGTAACACCTTAGGGTTTTCATGCAGCGCATGGTAAAGTCCGGCGTTGTCCTTTAGCCTTAGATCCCGTCGGAACCAAAAGATCGTCAGGTCATTCTCGATGGGTGGTGAATTGAAAATCAAATTCCGTAATAATCAGTCAAACAGAGATAAGAAAAAGGGACCGTTGCATCCCCTTCAATAACAATAGAATTGGAAGAATGTTTTAGGATTGTTTTCTTTTTGCGCGAAATGTTCCGTTCGGTTGGACCGAAACCATTTCCGCCGCTTTGCCTGATGAATCTACCTCAAATTTTATAGTGAAGCCTTCCAACGTTTTTATTTTGAATTCGTGCTGCTTAATGGCGACCAACTCGTATTCTGGCTGACCATTGACAAAGAGGAATAAAGTTTTTTCACCCTTTACATATATTTTGGCCAACTCGCCGCCAAAATCGTATTCTCCGACGTAGTTGGCTAGTGCATCAGCAACAACGTCGATCCCGACCTTTCGCTTAAATACAATGTCTTTCACGGCAGGTTCGACCTTGGACTGGATCTGATCAATTTCGCCGCTCACGTTACTAACAAATGAAAACTTTTGTCCGCCGAAATAACGTTCATCCGTGGCTCGGAAGATATCATAATGATAATGTTCTAATGCAGACTTCAACCCGTGAACGCTGATTGAAAGACCGTCCCCTTCTTTAGTTACTTCCAACATTCCGTAAGCGGGGTGTTCAAATTTTCCGACGTAATTGTCAAGTGGATGTGACGGCTTTGTATCCTTGACCCGACTCGCATCTTCCTCCTTTTTTGATTTTGCCTGCGCCTCTTTGTTCCTGTTGCGTTCATCGAGCAGGCGTTTATTCCAATCTACTTCGGGCATTCCCAGCATGCGGTCGAGCACGTTATTGCGCACGATTGATGTCAGCGCTGTACCGTTCATGTTTGTGAGTACAACGACACCAACGGAATCGCGAGGCATAAAACAAGTTGATGCGGAGAAACCATCAATGTTGCCACCGTGATCCACTCTCACATGCCCGCGGTAGGACGTCACTGCCCAACCCAGACCATACATCACATAGAAGTTCTCATCATATTGAAGGGCCTGTGTTGTATTAACCATTGTGGGCGTCTGCAGCTGCCGAACAGTATGCTCTGAGAATACTTTCTTTCCATTGTACTTTCCGCCATTGATAAGCGCTCTGACCCATTTGCTCATGTCTTTGACGCTCGAATTGATGGAGCCGGCAGGACCTATTGCGTCAATATTCATATAGGGTATAGAAACGACACTGTTATTTTGTTCCGTATATCCGGTAGAAAAATCCTTAGCCTTCTGTAATTCTATTACTGAAAAATTGGTTGACGTCATTTCAAGAGGATCCAGTATCCGCTCGCGGGTAAACTTTTCCCATGACATATTACTAACGTCTTCAATTAAGATTCCGGCTGTCATGAACATCAGGTTCTGATATTGATAGGCAGTTCTGAAGGGTTTGCTTGGCTCAAGGTATCGGAGACGCTCAAATAGTTCCCTTCGTGTAGCTTGTGAACCATACCAAATCGCATCGTGACGAGGCAACCCGGAGCGATGACACAAAAGATCACGCGGCGTCATGTTCTCAGAAACATAATCGTCCTGAAGTTTGAAGTCCGGCATGTACTCCCGCACAGGTTTGTCCAGTTCAAGTTTACCATCCTCTTCAAGCAAACATACACCTGCCGCTGTAAAGGCTTTGGTACAAGAACCAATTGCAAATAAAGTTTCATCCGTCACAGGCAGCTTTTGATCTACGTTCCTGTAACCGTATCCTTTGGAAAGAATGACTTTGTCCTTGTAGACAATGGCTACGGCCATCCCTTGCACCTGCCAGTCTTTCATCACTCTGTCAACAAATTGATCAAAGCCCTTTAGTTTCTTTTCTATGTCCTTGTTCTGCGATGAAGCTACCGAAACGACCAGGAACAGGGGGAGGAAAAACACAATGGTACGCATGAGGGTGTTGTTTATTTTAAATGTAGGAAGCGCGGTCCGCAAATGAAAGTAGCTAAGGCTCCTTTTTGTATAATGCGATGCGGCCGATTGATGCGTGCCCATAAAAAACAAAGACCTGCCAGGTTGAACCTGACAGGTCTTGTTTAGCGATGCTGATGATTTACTGCCTTAACAGCTTACCGTATTCCGAATTAGAGGATGAGGTAAACCGGTAGTAATAGATGTGTTCACGCAATCCTGATGCCGTCCAATCAAAGGTGTAGTGTTGACCTTTGGAGACAGATCCTTCATACAGTATCGTCATACGATTTCCAAACTGGTCCAGGATTTCAATTCGGACGAAATCATTTGCCGTCGCGGTCCATTCAAAGTTAAGCTTATCGTTGAATGGATTCGGATATACATCGAGGTTGAATGTAATCTCTTCTTCACTCATGCGGGCTGACTCCTCAGTCTTCTGTACAGACTCTTCGGCCGGTACTAGTGCGGTCAACAGACTTACAGGCTGGCTAGTCGTTACGCAAGGTTCACTTGATGAAGGATCGCCACCGCCAGTATTGTCTTTCACGGTACAGCTATTTGCCGTGTACGTACAAGATTGTGAGCATCCGTTCTTTGTGATGGTCAGCGTAAATGTTGCCGTACTTCCTGCTGCTCCTGCAGTGTAAACCGCAGTCGCTGAGTTAGCGCCGGATGTGATGCTCCAGCTATTGTCCGTGCTCGACACGGTCCACTGATAGCTTGTGCCATCCGTTACCGATGTTGAAAGAAGATTTCCTGCCGAACCACAGACGATCGCTGCCGTAGGTTGATCAATCAAGCATGACCAGCCTGCTGTTATGGCGTCCACGGTAAATTCTTTGTTCTTCACACATCCGCCAGCATCAGTGATCGCAACTGAATATGAGCCTGAGTTCAATCCGGTTACGTTTTGTGTTGTAGCACCGTTTGACCACAAGAAGCTGTAGGGTGCTTTACCACCACTAACGGTAAGGTCGATTGCATATGAGCCCTCAACACCGCACAATGCATTGCTGATTGCGCTTGTGATAACTATCGGCGGAGGTGCCAATATTGCAAAGTCAAGGGTACGCGTACAACCTGATGCATCTGTTACGGTAACTGAATAGAATCCAGGAGGCAGATCAGTGATGGACTCATCGGTTTCACCATTCGACCAGTTGTAAGTGTATGGAGGCACACCTTCAACCGTCAATGTTATTGATCCACGGTCTTCGTTACACTTGGGTTGAATAAGGTCGCTGTTGACCTGGAGTGGTTTCTTGAAGATCGTATAGTTTGCCTGCACGCTACAACCTGTAGCATCCGTGACTGTGACAAAATATTGTCCAGCAACAAGTCCGGTGCGGTCTTCCGTTGTAGGACCATCAGCCCACACAATGCTGTATGGAGGTGTGCCACCGAATATGGACAAGTCAACTGCGCCAGAGTCGTCACCAAGACAGCTTACCGGTTTAACGAGACCAGAGAGCGTGAGTGTGGTGTTGACTCGAAGGGTATAATTCTTCTTTGTAGAGCAACCTGCTGCATCCTTGATCGTCACACTATAGGTTCCAGCGGCAACATTCTGAATGTCTTCAGTAGTCGCACCGTTGCTCCAAAGGAAAGTATATGGTGCAATTCCACCGCTTGGTGTAATGTCGATGCCTCCGGTAACCTGATTACAGGTCGTGTGTTTCAGTATCGACGTCGCACTAATCAATGTTGAATTTGTCAGCATGAAAGTTTTTTGTGCTGAACATCCCTGTGAATCGGTCACGGTCACTGTATACAGACCGCTGGAAAGGTTCATTATATTTTGTTGCGTCATGCCGTTGCTCCAGAGGAAAGTGTATCCACCACTTCCGCCGGATACGTTGAGCTCTATGACTCCGCTGGCAGCGCCGCTACAGTATGGATTGGTGATAGTTTCGCTTATCACAATCGGAGGCGACGATGAGATCGATTCACTTAACGTAAGTGTATTTCCTTTTGCGTCCGTAACGGTTACAGAATAAGTACCAGGCGCCAGGTTTAGTACTTTGGATGTTGTTGCGCCATTGGACCAGGAGTAAACGATTGGTTCAATTCCTTCCTGTATCGTGACTTCCATTTCGCCGTTATTGCCTGTGGCGCACGTTGCATTCTTTTTCTGCAGGGAAGCAAGAAGAGATGAACACGTTACAGTATCCTGAGGTGGTTGAGGCGTAGTTACCACCGTATCCTGAGGTGGTAGAGGTGGTTCAGGAGTAGGAATGGTGTCCTGTGGTGGTAGAGGGGGCTCTGGTGTAGTAATAGTGTCCTGTGGTGGCAGAGGAGGCTCTGGTGTAGTAATAGTATCCTGTGGTGGCAGAGGGGGCTCAGGTGTAGGAATAGTATCTTGAGGTGGCTGAGGCGGTTCTGGCAATTGGTTATCGAGTGTATCATAATCAACACACTGACCGGCCTTGTAAGAAACAACACCTAATTCTTTGTTACACGAATTATCTGAACACCATGTGAACTTTACGGTAAAGCTGTCGGCACCATGTTCACCGAATCCTGAAATATCATCGATCTTTAAACCGTAAACACCAGTAGTCGGATCTTTTCCAATTACTTTTTTCCAGTTTTCTGAATTCGATACATTTTTCACTTCACCGCATGGGATACCAATTGAGTAATGTGAAAGTCCGAAACTCTTAGTACCGTCATAAGAGACCTTGATTTCATACTCAATACAGGTTTCGGAAACTTGTACGCTCTTTTACTACTTCAGAAGAATAGCTGTTTCCGGTGCACGAGGGTTGCGTGAGGAGGTTGAGGTGTAGTCACAGTGTCTTGAGGTGGATTAGGCAGTGAGGGTTGAGGAGTTGGATTGCCGAGTGTATCGTAATCTACACACTGACCGGCTTTATAAGCAACGACGCCCAGTTCCTTGCTACATGAATTATCTGAACACCACTGTGAATTTTACTATAGAAGCTGTCGGCGCCACGCTCGCCGAACCCAGAAATGTTATCGATCTTTAATCCGTTAACACCAGTAGTAGGATCTTTCCCAATTACCTGTTTCCAGTTTTCTGAATTCCAAACATTTTAAACTGTACCGCAAGGAATTCCAATTGAGTAATGTGAAAGTCCAAAACTCTTTGTCCCATCATAAGAGACCTTGATCTGATACTCTGTACAGGTTGCGGAAATTTGTTTTTTGCTTACTACTTCCGAAGAAAAGCTATTTCCCGTGCATGTAGGTTGGTGACCTTCAGTGCATCCGGGTTTATTATGTTCTTTACAAACGGGTTTATGAGCTTCAGTGCATGAGGGTTTATTATGTTCAGCGCAGGGTTTTGGATCTACAGTGTCTTTTGGCGGCTGAGGAGGTTGAGGCGATTGGTTGTTGAGTGTTTCATAATCCACACACTGACCGGCCTTGTAAGCAACGACACCTAATTCTTTGTTACACGAATTATCTGAACACCAGGTGAATTTTACCGTGAAGCTATCAGCACCGCCGTTCACCGAATCCAGAAATGTTATCGATCTTTAGACCGTAAACACCGGTAGTCGGATCCTTTCCGAAAACCTCTTTCCAGTTTTCTGAATTCCAAACATTCTTAACTGTACCGCAAGGAATTCCAATTGAATAATGTGAAAGTCCAAAACTCCTTGTCCCGTCATAAGATACCTTGATCTCATACTCTGTACAGGTTTCTGAAATTTTTACTTTCTTAATTACTTCTGAGGAAAAACTGTTTCCAGAGCAGGAGGGTTTTTGGGCCATTACCTGGAATGTTAAGAGCAAACCAATGCACCCACCCAGGAAAATCGTAAAGATTCGTTTCATACCACGTTTGGTTTAGTGGCGATACATACGGCTCAGGGGGGTTACTTTACGTTCCGGGCAAGGAGGAGGGCTTTATATCGACGAATGTAGGCTAAAGGCCGCCGAACTGGGATTACACGTTTTTGATCGCTTTGAATGCAACGTGTTGCACCCTTAACTCATGTAAAGCTGCATCGCAAAAAAATCGAGTCCTTAAGCAGCAGCAATTGTCCTCATTAGGGGATGATCTACGATGAGCCTGAACCAAACGGTGTAGATTTCCGGAGAAAGTTTGATGTCGATTTTCAACTCACTGAGGCTCATGAATTTCCATTCTGAGACCTCTTCTTTATTAATAACTGGGCTTGCCATCGAAGGTTCCGATAAAAACATAGTCTAAGCTCGTGCTCGATCAGCTCCTTATCAAGTGGTGTCTTGTAAATAAACTTGAATGCAAACTCAGGCTTAAGATTAATTCCCATTTCATACTTCAATCGACGTTGAGCAGCATCGCGGATCGATTCATCCGGAAGGGGATGACTGCAGCACGTGTTTGTCCAAAGTCCACCGCTATGGTATTTATTCTCTGCCCGTCGCTGAAGAAGCAGCTCACCACTGGAGTTAAACAACACAACCGAGAAGGCTCGATGCAAAACGCCCCTCCGATGGGCTTCCATCTTTTCCATGGTCCCGATCGCGTTATCCTGTTCGTCAACAAGAATAATTTCTTCCATCAGATAAGGTTTAATTGGTGCTTCACATAAGAGTATGCGAGCAAGGTTGCCTTCTGTCTTTTTCGTATGCTGACTCTGCTATTAAGTATCATCTCCGATGGAGTGTTCCGTATCTTATTAAAGAGAGCAAGGTAATAAACATAGGCTACATATACCCCAAAACGTGATGATCGGGGAAGTTTTTTGATTCCTTTAAATCCTTCATCAAGATCGTTTTTGATGCTATGCTCAATTTTCCTTTTGCTGTTGTCGTCAAATCCTTCCGATTTGAAGGCCCGGGAAATAGTTGCGGCCCAATCCAATGAAGTCAGCCTGTAGGTCTCTCAGAAAGTTAATTTTTTGAAAGGCGGCACCGAGATGCATTGCGTAGCCTTTCAAATCATTATACAATTGCTTGTTGCCTTGACAAAATACCTCAAGGCACATAAGGCCAACAGCCTCCGCCGAACCAAAAATGTATTCGTTGAAGGTTGTATTATTATGCTCCATGCACAGATAGGTCCATCTCCATGCTCTTAAGGAATTGGTCAATCAATGAATGTTCGATTTTATATTTCCGTACTGTGGATTGAAAACTATTGAGAATGGGATTCAAACTTATCCCTTCTTCTATCGACCGAAACGCGTCTTCCTTAAAGCGCGAAAGAAGTTCCCGTTTGTTGTAATCGTGAAAGGTATCGACAATTTCGTCCGCGAATCGAACAAAGCCGTAGATAGAATATATTGGATTGCGCAACTCTTTTGCCAGGCATCGAATACCTATTGAAAAAGATGTACTGTACGCAAGTGTAGTTAATTCACTGCAGCGAATTGAAACGTTGTCATATAATTCCTTCATGCTACATTAATTTACAAGTTCCCCATGTGTCTTAATAAGCTGTGTTGCTACGACTTGACCTGATATGATTGCCGGCGGCACACCAGGACCTGGAATAGTTAGCTGTCCAGTATAAAACAGATTTCTAACCTTTTTGTTTATGATGGAAGGTCTGAGATTTGCAGTTTGGAAGAGAGTATTTGCCATTCCATAAGCATTTCCCTTAAAGGCGTTGTAGTCTGTAACGAAGTCGCGATGTGCATAACTCCTTTTAAAAACAATGTGTGATCGAATTTCCTGTCCCGTAAGTTTTTCCATTCTCTCCAGGACCATATTAAAATATCGATCCCGGATCTGTTCCGTGTCTTCAAGGCCTGCTGCCACCGGGATAAGGATCATCAGATTTTCGCATCCTGCGGGAGCTACACTCGCATCGGTCTTTGAAGGGCAAGAGACATAGAATTGAGGGGCGCTTGGCCATTGAGGATGATCGTAAATCTCTTTCGCATGTTGATTGAAATCTTCATCGAAGAAGAGGGTGTGATGAAGGAGGCCTTCGATCTTCTTGTTGGTTCCGATGTAGAATATCAGACAAGAGGGGGCCATCATTTTTTTATTCCAATAACTTTTGGAGTAGTTACGTTGTCCCGATGGAAGTAAGTCCTGCTCGACGTGGTGATAGTCGGCTGAAGCAATGATGTAGTCAAAATCATGGAGGGCACCATTTACCCAAATGCCTTTTGCACGATCCGATTCAATTTCAATATTTTGTACACAGCTGTTAAAAGAGAAACGGACACCCAAAGATTTTGCAAGCGATGTCATGGCGTTGACAATTTGATTGAATCCGCCCAATGGATACCATGTACCTAATGCCATATCAGCGTAGTTCATCAAGCTGTAAAGAGCCGGTGTCCTTTCAGGTCTGGCGCCGAGAAATAATACAGGAAATTCGAGGAGTTGAATGAGCCGGGGATCATTGAAAGAATTTTTTGATATAGCCACTGATCGATTGAAACACATGCAACCTGAATAGTGCTTTTACCACTTGTGCGTCCAACAGCTCCGTGATTTTTAGTCCGGGCATGTAAACCAGGTTGTCAAAGCTTAATTCATACTTAAACTTCGCTTCCTCGAGAAACATCACGAGTTGATCACCGCTGCCTCGTTCAATTCGTTCAAATGCATCTTTGAGCTTCTCTACGCCAGCAGGAATATCATGCCTGTCGTTTGCGTTGAATATGATTCGGTAGGAGGGATCCAACCTGACCAGTTCGTAATAATCTGATGGCTTCTTATTGAAGTGGCGAAAGAATTTTTCAAAGACGTCGGGCATCCAATACCAGCTGGGTCCCATGTCGAAAGTGAATCCATCTTTGTCAAAACTGCGAGCGCGTCCCCCTGGAGTTTCGTTCTTTTCAAAGATGGTTACATCGAAACCAGCTGCCGCCAAAAAGCACGATGCCGACAAACCCGAAAATCCGGATCCGATAATTGCTACCCGACTCATGTTTGATGTGACATTCGGAAGTTACCTAATAGCCGTGTAAATTCTTTTGTATTTCCTTCCGGGCATGAAAGATCCGGTTCTTCACTGTTCCAATTGGAATACCGAGATGCTTAGCAATTTCATGATACTTATAGCCGCTGCTATGCATTTTGAACGGTATCAAAAGTTCCTCTCGTAGATTATTAACATTCTTCCAGATCTCATTGAATTCCATATTCTCATGAGGTCTGTTGAACGTGTGCTCGTCCTCCGTGCTCTGGAAAAAGTACTCCTTAGACTGATCACTAAGCACCTCTTCCTTTGATTCTTCCGGTAGTTGTTGATGAACGTATTCCGCATGATGGTGAATAGCCATCCTTTCAGGTTAGTATTTTCCCGGAATTTGTTTCGATAGATCAATGCCTTAAGCATGGTATCCTGAACAAGATCGCGCGATTCTTCTCTGTCCAGTGTGAATTTCCTCGTAAAACCCAGAAGGTCGCCACGGAGACCTGCAATTTGGTGGCTGAATTCTATCATTGTCATATAATGTTTAATAAAATGTAACAAATAGTTAAACAAAACTAACTAATTCAACAAGTATAGAGCAATAATGTTTAATAAAAAATAATAAAAATTAAACAAAAATGTAATTTTTGGCTGAAATCGGCCCTGTTATATACGAGCCGACCGGGATTGGCAGATCTTAAAGGTATTTAAGGAGATCCAGGGCCGAGGTGAAGGTTTGGATATTTTTGATCCTTGTCACCCTGGTATTCACGTACTTGAATCCCAGACATTAGTATTGGTACAGCAGGAAAATCGTTCGAGAGTTGTTCTAATGTAATTCGCCAGTCGATGGGGACAGTGTCGAGGTCACCGAAGTTAACAAGACATCGGGTGAATGAGCAGCAAAAATAGAAACTAGATCAGTATGCGGCACACTTTGTCCGAGATAATATGTACGCAGACCAGCTTTACGAGTAAGGTAATGGTAGAATAAAAGCCCAAGCTCGTGCATCTCATGCTCGGGAAGGAAAAGCATGACCTTTTTTGAGGTTTTCGGAGGTATAGGAAGACTGTCAATTGCAACGATGATCTTCTGGCGAATAAGGTTAGAAATAAAGTGCTCGTGAGCCGGCGTGATATTCTGTGTTTGCCACAAAATACCAATACGTTCCAAAAATGGATATACGATTTCAGTGACGGTTCTTTCGAAACCATAACGGAGGATAAGGTTGCCGAGAATTTTTTCAAACCCTTCTTCCTCCATATCCATCATTGCCACAATCAGCTGATCGATGTGAATGGCAGCGTCATTCTTCAGTTCTGCGATCTGGAGAATTCTTTCGTTCATATCCGCCGCCGACATCTTTGCGATCTTTGAGATCTTTATGCCGTAATTGTTAAGCAGGGAAACGTTTATGATCTTTTTAAGATCATCGTCGGAATAGGTGCGAATATTCGTAGGCGTCCGTGAAGGAACTATGATCTTGTGTCGTTTCTCCCAAATACGGATCGTATGCGCTTTTATCCCTGAAAGTTGTTCGAGCTCTTTAATAGAATATTTACCCATCTTCCAACGTTTAATTCACTTTAACAGGGGTAAGTAGTAAATTGTTTTTTTGCACGCATGGAAATCCTACTTTAGAGGAGATGGCTGTCGATTATCTAAAAATAGGAAAAGATTGGTTTACAACCAGAGGATGGAAACCTTTTGCCTTTCAACTGGAAACATGGCAGGCCTACCTTGATGGACAAAATGGTTTGGTGAATGCACCGACAGGAAGTGGGAAGACATACTCTCTGATGGTCCCGGTCCTTCTCGAATTTATCCGCGATAACCCACGCTATACGAAACAAAAGAACAATGGACTTCAGGTGATATGGGTTACACCGATCCGGGCGCTTTCAAAAGAAATAGAATTATCTGCTCATCGGGCAATTGAAGGACTCGAATTACCTTGGAAGGTTGGTGTGAGATCAGGTGATACTTCGTTGAAGGAACGCGCACGACAAAAAGAAAAACCTCCCGAGCTTCTGATCACTACACCTGAAAGCCTGCATTTGCTGCTCGCTCAAAAAGGATATGAAGAATTCTTCCGGAACTTAAAGGCAATCATTGCAGACGAATGGCACGAGTTGATGGGCTCTAAACGAGGCGTTCAGGTTGAACTTGGATTGTCGCGGCTAAAATCAATTTCTCCCTCGTTGAAAATATGGGGGATATCGGCAACGATCGGTAACATGGACCAGGCATTGGAAGCATTGTTGGGCAATTATTACAAGGAACAAAAGTACCGCGTAGTGAAAGCCGATATTGAAAAGAAAGTTGAAGTGATATCCGTGCTGCCTGATTCTCTTGAACGAATGCCATGGGCTGGCCATCTTGGAATCCTCCTGTTGGATAAAGTTATCGATATCGTCAAAAAGAGTACAACGACCCTGATATTCACCAATACCAGATCATTCGCCGAGATCTGGTATCATAAGATGCTGGATAAAGCACCAGAACTGTCTGGCTTAATTGCAATGCATCACGGGTCAATTAGTCAGGAATTGAGAAGTTGGGTTGAAGAACAATTGCACGAGGGAAAGCTGAAGGCAGTGGTATGCACGTCGAGCCTCGATCTTGGTGTTGACTTTCGACCTGTTGAAACTGTGATTCAGGTTGGGGGTCCGAAGGGTATCGCCAGATTTCTTCAACGTGCGGGCCGTAGCGGACACCAACCAGGTGCTGTGAGCAGAATCTATTTTGTTCCCACGCATTCCCTTGAATTAATGGAAGCAGCGGCGATCCGGGAAGCAATAGCTCAAAAAATTGTTGAAGACCGGTTTCCATATCTTCGGTCGTTTGATGTTTTGATGCAATACATGATTACCCTTGCGGTATCTGACGGATTTGATGCCGATAAAATATATGAAGAAATCAAAACCACGTTCGCCTATTCGTCGGTAACGAAGGAAGAGTGGTACTGGCTGCTCAACTTTATTACAACAGGTGGTGATTCCCTTCAGGCTTACGATGAGTTCAGAAAGGTTGTTATTGAAAAAGGGATGTACAAAGTCGTAAACCGGACTATTGCAATGCGTCACCGCTTGTCGGTTGGCACGATCGTAGGAGATAGCTCAATGTTTGTTCGCCTGTTGTCCGGCAAATATCTCGGCACTATTGAGGAATATTTTATTTCGAGGCTAAGGCCAGGAGATGTTTTTTGGTTTGCAGGAAGAAATCTTGAGTTGGTTCGGATTGTCGAGATGGAAGCGCAGGTAAGAAAATCCAACAAGAGATCAGGAGCCGTTCCTTCATGGCAGGGTGGACGTATGCCACTTTCGTCGCAGATGAGTGAAATGATTCGTATCAAGCTGGATGAAGTAGTTCATGGAAAAGAAAAAGATGTAGAGATGCATTTCCTGAACCCACTTTTTGAATTGCAAAAAGAAAGATCCCTGCTTCCCGCGAAAAATGAGTTTCTGGTGGAATATTTCCATAGCACTGAAGGATACCACGTGCTTATGTATCCGTTTGAAGGAAGATTTGTTCATGAAGGTATTGCCGCCCTTATGGCTTACCGTATCGCGCAAATTCAGCCGCTGACATTTTCAATTGCGATGAACGATTATGGTTTTGAACTTTTATCGGATCAACCAATCCCCATCGAGGAGGCTATTGAAACCAACGTGTTAGGTGTCGAAAATTTGTATAACGACATACAAGCCAGTATTAATTCCACTGAAATGACGCGAAGGAAGTTTAGGGATATTGCAGCGATTTCTGGCCTTGTATTTAAAGGTTATCCAGGCAAGCCGGTGAAGGATCGCCATTTGCAATCCACCTCACAATTGTTCTTCAATGTATTTCATGATTATGATGCGCATAATCTCTTGTTGAGGCAGGCGTTCGAGGAGGTAATGGACTTTCAGCTTGAAGAAGCGCGAATGCGAAGAGCCCTTGAAAGGATTGCAACTCAAAAGATTATCATCACCAGGCCAGAGAAGCCAACTCCTTTTGCGTTCCCGATCATGGTCGACCGGCTTAGGGAAAAACTCACCAGTGAAAAACTTGAGGATAGAATAAAACGAATGGCAATTCAGTACGCCGAATAGCGCTAATCATCGCAGAATGGTTACAACACCTTTGTAACGCACCCGGTTATATTGGAGGTCGATAGTATAATAATAAGTATCCACAGGTAGTTCTTTGCCGCCGTATGTTCCATCCCACGGCTTTTCAAATCCTTTTGCTTCGTAAACCACTAATCCCCTCTTGTTGTATACGCGGATAAGTGCTTTGGTGTAGGGCACTGTGCCATCTGGTGTATTAGGCGACGTAATGAGCCAGGCTTCGTTCGCGCGATCTCCGTTGGGACTGAACGCGCTGGGAATGTCAAGATCTTTAAATGTATAGATCAGATCAACCAATCTCGATTTAGTGTTACTGGTATTTTCTCCGTCCGTCAACACTGAAGTATATTTCGACGGTTCTGAGATTAACCTGATTCAGGTTAACGTAATTGTATTTGACTTTTCGAAGCGCTGCCTGGTAATTCGCCAGACTTGAATTTCCACTAAGGATCAGGATACCAGCAGCGGGATTAAAATCACCCCTGATGTTCAGCGTGTCTTTGAATACCAATTGTTCTTTGCCAGGCTCATAATGTCAGATAACGGATACCGATTTCGGCGCCAGCCAGCGTAATATCATCGGCATCGCGAATAGTCAGAGTAGATGTCAGCTTGATTGGCAATTCGCTTCCAAGCTCATATTGCGAATGCTTCCGTTTCAACTAAGTCAATAACCGGCGCATCGTTCGCAGGAGCAATTACAAAACTAATATCTGCTTCGTTTTGGCTGTAGCTATAGCCATCGCTTCCTTTCCAGGACGCAACATCAGGACCGTTGTATTCTGGAGTAGGATTGTAAGTTAAATTCGATATTGAAGCCGATGGGATCTTAGCTCCGGCGACTATCGCTACGGTTCCCAACTTTAATGTGCCGTGGGCCGGAAGCTTTGTGATCATCACCTCTGCGAGCGGCTGATTGTCTGGATCGGTAAATGCATTTTCAAAGTCTTCAACCCTGAATTCAGCGGCTATGTCCTCCTGGGTGTTTATCCCGAAAGCGGCTACGGTAGGTGGTCTATTGACGGTTATCGTGAATTGTTGCTGATCAAGTATTGTAGAGCCATCTTTCAGCTGAAGGGTTACCGGGCTGGTGAGCGGAGCATTAGCGGGTGGTGTGCCGCTTAATTTTGCTTTGTTCTTGCCGGTCGACGTGAGCGTTGCCCATGCGGGTTTTTGGGTGGCGATGATGGTAAGTGTTTCTGTTACGTCGGTGATTTTGATGTCGTATTGATATAACTGGCCAGGGGTAGCAATTGTAATAGGAGCCGACGTGAATTCAACATCAATAACATCGATTTCAAATTTCCGGGTAAATTTATTCCCCTGGTCCGTAAGATCCACGGTGATTGTTGCGTTGCCCGCCTGGTTGGGCTGAGGTTTGAACGTCAGCGTAGCAGTACTTGCCGTTCCGTTGTAAGACACTACAGGATTGGGAACAATTCCCGGAGCGTCTGATGTGGCTTTAAACGTGAGAGTTTCGGTTTCCAGTGGCCCTGCCGTTATTCCAGTGATATTGATGGTCTTATTCGCTGAGTTCTTTAGCACCCTCTGGTTGGCAATAGGATCGAATGATGGCGGGTCGTTTACCGCATTCACCGTTACTGTGATGGTGGCTTCATTAGAAACCCGTCCTTCATTGTCTTTCACAGTATATTTTGCGCTAGCGATCCCGTTAAAATTAGGCGGGGGTGTGTACGTCACGAAGCCAGATTGATTCGGAACAAAGGTGCCGTTTACAGCATTTGTGACGATCACTGATGCTGGATTTAATGACCCATCGGGATCCGAATCGTTGGCAAGTACATTAATCGCAGGAGGCGGAACATCTTCGCTCGTGTTGACTATGTCGTTAGTGGCAATCGGCGGGACATTGACAGAATTTACCGTTACCGTGATGGTGGCAGAATTTGACTCCCAGCCCATCATCGTCCTGAACGTTGTAATTCGCTGTAGCAGTACCGTAAAATCCAGGAGAAGGAGTGAACGTGACTTCTCCATTGTTATTAGCAACGAAAGAACCGCCGCTTTCACCTGTTATCAGTACGCTCGAAGGTTCTATATTTCCATCAACATCGTAATCATTGGCCAGTATTTTTATTTTGACCGGAATTCCTTCATCGGTTGTTGCGGCATCATCAACAACCACTGGCGCATCATTTATACCGATGCACTCTAATATCGATGTCTGATCTGTTGGAGGTCGCTCCGGCAAAATCCTTAACCGTATACTCAGCACTTGCATTTCCAGAGAATTCGGGCGGTCGGCGTGAAAGTAACTTCTCCCGATGCATTAGCAACAAAAGTTCCGCCTTGGGCATTCGTTATAACTATCGAGCCTGGATCAATGTCGTTATCCACATCTGAATCATTTGCCAGGACATTGATGTTAATTGGTACGTCTTCATCCGTTTCTGCTTCGTCATCTTGGGTTACTGGTCGGTCATTGACACCATTTACCGTCACGTATATCGTTGCCGTGCCTACTTGAAATCCGAAGAATCCATAATTGATTGAGTACTGAAGAGACGATGAACCAAAAAAGTCGTCGGCAGGATAAAAAGTGACCTCACCATCATTATTCACGGAATAGGTACCCTCGCTTGTAGTTGCTTTGGTTTGACGTCCCGGAAGGGATGTGTTTAAATCAACTGTGTTCGGCTGCGGAAGAAAGACTTCGTCGTTGTCAGTTACATTCAACGTTACATTATCGTCTTCATCCGTGGTGGCGAAGTCGTCCATCATCTGGCCACTTGCGTCGATGGAGAGGACAACCAGCAGACAACCCAATATGACGAGTAACGGATCGCATAGTTTAAAGCCAAAAACTTAAATCGGGAAATGCGAATAATTCTTCTTTTATCCCCCTTGGGAATTAAATGTAACTCAACACCTACATGCTCCTTCTAAATTGAAGGAGATAGTCTCCACAATAGCGATCATGGAGTGAACTAATATAGCTCTAAAATTCGACTGAATTGCAGTTTGACGTCTGGAAAAACATCCTTAAAAACCTAAAAAATCGATCTGAACAGCAGAAACAGCGTTCCTGCCATGATCATCACGACCGGCAAAGTGAGAAACCAGGCAATCAGGATGTTCCTAACGGTGTCCGGCTGGAGGTTTTTGACCCCCCGGTTAGCCACCATGCTACCGGCAATACCTGAAGAAAGAACGTGCGTGGTACTTACAGGCAGGCCAAAATAAGACGACAGACCAATTGTACTGGCGGCCACCATCTCCGCGCTGGCTCCCTGGGCATAGGTAAGGTGCTCCTTACCGATCTTTTCACCTACGGTTTTTACGATTCGTTTCCATCCGATCATGGTTCCAAACCCTAACGATAGAGAGATCATAAGCAAAACCCACTTGGGAGAATAGTCAGTTATTTTGCGGACCTTCTTTAGTTCGTCTTTCAAAATTCCCTTTTCCGCGTCACTGAGTTTGACCTCTGGTTTCTTAGTGATCGAATTTAAATAACGGTCCATGATCATTATATCCTTTCTCACAAGGAATCGGTCATTTTTTGAAATGGAACTCACGTCTTGTAACATTAAAAAACGCGCTTGTAGTTTCCGGTTTAGGTCTGCAGCCTCAGCTAGATGTGCTCTGTCAGGTGCAGAAAGCACAGAAGCATCAATGCGTCGAGACCACTGTTTCGATCTTTGCGAGCGAGCCAGGCAACTTCGTAGGAGTGAAGGAATTGTCGAGCGCAAAATATGCAGGAACAATTCCGATCAAAATTAACATCACAAGTCCCACACCTTTTTGTCCATCGTTCGAACCATGAAAAAAACTCACGAGTGTACACGTCAAGATAAGTATGCCCCTGATCCACACCGGAGGAGGACTGTTCTTCTTTGGTTCCTTGAAAAGGCTTTCGCCATAGGACGTCTTTTTTGTGAGCGACCGTATAATATACATTAAGATGATTGTCATGGAGAAACCAAACAGGGGAGAGATCAACAACGACAGACCAATCTCCGAAGCCTTAGTCCAGTTAACTGCATCTCCAACTGCTTCCGGCAGCAACGAATAGGCTAGACCAACTCCCAGTATTGATCCGATCAGCGTATGGGAACTGCTGCAGGGAATACCCAGATACCATGTTAAGAGATTCCAGAAGATAGCGGTCAGCAACAAGGCTATTACCATTGAAAGGCTATGCGCAATATTCTGATCTACTAATGTTTCTACTGGCAAAAGATTGATTATCCCTACGGCTACTGCAATCCCACCCGCGAATACGCCGAAGAAATTCCAAATGCCTGACCAGATAACAGCTATCCAGGGTCTAAGCGAATTCGTATAAATAACAGTCGCCACAGCGTTGGCTGTGTCGTGAAATCCATTTACAAATTCGAAGGAGCAGGCGGCGATAAGACAGATAACAAGGAGCGCGGAATGCGCCAGATCTAATTCAAACATAAAGTGTCTATTCGGGTTGCAATCTAGGCGGAATTGGGAAGCCCATTGTTAAGCCAATGTTAACTTTTTTTTGGCGCAAGCCAGCGAAGTTTTTCTATGTAATTGATATTCAGGCGATTATTTAATGTTGCATGAGTCCCTATGGATTGATAGATTGGCGGGTGATGAAGGTGGAAATCTTTGGTGAGCAGATGGAGCTACTTCCGCAGAAGGCAGTTTTCTGGGGGCGCGAGCGAATACTATTCCTGGCAGACGTTCACTTGGGCAAGGTCAATCATTTCAGAAGATCAGGAATTCCTGTTCCACCAAAAGCCAACGAAAGAAATCTTGAGCTGATAATCGACCTCGTTAATCTCACAAAACCAGACCGCGTCATTTGTTTGGGCGATCTTTTTCACAGCCACTACAATCCCGAATGGGAAGTGTTCGGAGAACTAGTCAAACATTTTGTAAAGATCTCGTTTGAATTGGTGTTAGGTAACCATGATATAATGAGTGAACAGCAGTATATCCGCAAGGGTATTGTTGTTCATAACACACTTCGTATTGCACCCTTCATTTTTACACATCATCCCTTGGAAGAAGCCGACACCGAATTTTATAATTTGTCCGGGCATCTGCATCCTGGAGTCAACATGCGGGGCAAAGCGAGGCAGTCTGTGACCTTGCCCTGCTTTTACTTCGGCGAAAATAGGGGGCTGCTACCGGCGTTCGGGACGTTTACTGGCATGGCGCGCATTTACCCCAAAAAGAATGATCGAGTTTTTGTTATTGTTGAGGAAAAAATAATTGAAATCCATCCTGAGCAGTAATCCGAAAGTAAGTCAAATGAGATAAGTTTTTTGTCATCTTATTAATAGTTGTTTCAGCCTTCCGTGCCGCAGGCCAGGATACCACACGCGTGTCATTGCTTTTCGCTGGTGATGTTATGGGTCATGATTCACAGATAGCTTCAGCTTTCGATGCGAAGTCAAAAAGCTATGATTATACATCATGTTTTGCAGCGATCAGACCTTACGTGGAAGCAGCCGATATTGCCATCGCGAATCTTGAGGTAACTCTCGCCGGACCGCCGTATAAAGGATATCCTCAGTTCAGCTCGCCAGATGCGCTAGCCATAACGTTAAGAGAATCGGGGTTTGATGCTTTAGTGACTGCAAATAACCATTGCGTCGATAGGGGCAAGCAGGGACTTGAACGAACGATCACGATGCTCGACAGTTTCAACATTCCTCATACTGGCACCTTTGTCGATACTGTTTCACGTATGAACGATTCACCATTGGTTCTTGAAAAGAATGGATTCAAAATCGCATTGCTGAACTACACCTACGGTACTAACGGTATTCCGGTTCCGAAAGGAAGTATAGTTAATCATTTGGATACAGCCATTATGAGGAGGGATATCCAAAAAGCTAAGTGACCTTGGCCCCGACGTAATTATCGTGTTCACACACTGGGGCCTGGAGTATGAAAGTCTGCCAACGAAAAATCAAAAAGACCTGACGGAATTTTGCCTCAGCCTCGGGGTGCACATGGTGATTGGCGCGCATCCGCATGTTATACAACCGATGGAATGGCGAAAGGAGTCAAACCAATTTGTTGCTTACTCGCTCGGGAATTTTGTTTCCGGACAACGGAAGCGATATACTGACGGAGGTGCTATGGCATATGTTGAACTCCAAAAAATTCAGTTTAAGCCAGATAGCGCAATCACTAACATCGACAGCGCGGGTTATTACCTGCAGTGGGTACATCGGACTCCGGACAAATACAAAGACTACTACATTTTGCCGGTGTACCACATGGAAAATGACACCGTAAGCCTTTTAAAAGATGACGCCTCGAAGGCGCTTTACAAGACTTTTGCTGACGACTCGCGGCTTCTCTATAAGAAGTATAACAAGGGTGTTCAGGAAATGAAAACGCTTCCCCGCACATTCGGCGCGTCGTCCGGATGAAGAATGAAGCGGCGTTACCTTCTCCTTTTTTTAGGACCACTTCCCTGTCCCGAGTTGAAAATGAGCCCTATGGAAAACTCGAGACCCGTAAGATCGATCTTTGCGTCGTTGTATTCGACAGGTTTGGTTTCAAGCGTGCTTGTTCCTCCGGTGTAAGTTCCTTTCAAGGGAAATGCTGACTCACCTATAAGGTAATTGGTTTCTATCGACACGCCTACTTGTTGCGTAACGTAAACCGTAAGCTCAGCACCGGCGTGATAACCCCATCCGGGTTTATTTTCATAAGTGAATTCACTGTTAACGACATCCCATCCCTCAAATTCGCGTATAGCCCGGTCGAAATTTCCGTAGTTGATCTTTTGACTGAAACCATAAAATCCGAAAACCCCACCCTTTATGTCAAACTCCACTGTTTGCCCTTTAAGCTGAATGACCAGCTCCAGAGGGACAAAGATCGTAAAGTTGGGACCTACCAACGCATCTTTCGTCTCGAACGGAAGGCCTTTGACATTCAACCCCGACATCCTGTATAAAGATCCACCAGTTTCAATAGCAAGAAACGGAGCGAGATCAAAGCCGATGCCGCGGATTGAGAACGGGCTGATAGGAGTGGAGAAATATCCATTCTTCGGAATAAAATACGAAAAGGCAAGACCAAATTCCTGGGCATGCGTAGCCGTACTGGTGATGCAGACAAGCAACAATAACTTAATGTATTTCATTTAGTCGATGGTTAGTTGGTCGATAGTATAGTCGATGGTCAATGGTCGATAGTCAATAGTCAATGGTCCATAGTCGATGGTTAGTTTCGTCTATAGTCCATTGTTATTTAGTGCATATGGTGCTATGCACTATCAAACCATGGACTATGGACTAACAAACCATGGACTTATATTAATAACCCCCACTTCAAGCAAGTATCCTTTTAATTCTTTCAGGAACGCTTCAATGTCTTTCCTTGTAGGTCGCCCAGGATTGATAGACGGAAGGTTGCCTCCTTTGCACCTTTTCCCGGATAGATCGTGAATCCGCGCTCATATAGATAATCGTGCATCTTGTCAAAATTGTATCCAGGGTGATTGGGCTCAACAATTGCCAGCAGGATCTGCGATTCGTACTGCTCTTGGTAACAGGAATTGAAATCCCATTTGTCTGAGTCCATCATAAAGTGTTTCCCAGTTCTCGCGATATCTGTTCCACCTGCCCATCTCGCCTTCGGAGAAGTATTCTTCTATCGCCTGGCGCAACGCATAGGCCACCTGTACTGGCGGGGTGTATTGCATTTGCCCGGTTTTTTGAAACCCGGTGTATTGACTATATAAATCGAAATAAAAAGACCGCTTCTGATTTTGAATGACGGGAAGCAACGATTTTTTGAAGATAACGAACACCATGCCTGGCATTCCCTGTATGCATTTATTCGAGGAGGAGACTAAAAATCCCGCATCCCATTTTTTTATATCAATAGGTATTCCGGCATATGAGCTCATACAATCGACGATCACCTCTACACCGTAACGACGCGACAGGTCACATATTTCCTGAACAGGATTAAGCATGCCTGTCGTCGTTTCATGATGCACCACAGCAAGATGACTTGTTTCGGGATTTTTTTTCAGCAGATCTTCAATGGTTGCAAGGTCAGGGTAGTCACCATATCCAAGTTTATAGTGTACGACTTCGATTCCAAAGGTTTTTGCGATGTTCGCCATGCGTGCACCATACGCACCGTTGTCAACAACGAGAAGTTTCTTTCCTATCGGTACAGCTGATGTTATCGCTGCTTCCAAACCACCTGTACCGCTGGCAGTGAACAACGCTGCGATGTAGTCCTGTTCGCCATGGACGACTTTAACAAGATCGTCCTTTATTCCGTCGAGCACTTGACCAAAGTCTTTCTCCCGCGGGCATATATCTTCCACAACCATGGCATATTTTACTGATTTAGTAGTGGTGGCCGGACCTGGGTTAAGTAGGATTTTTCTGGTTACTTCTTTCATTATTGCGATTGATTTGGAGGTAAACGAGATTCGAGTTTCATGCGATATCGCGCATGGCGACGGTATTTTCAAACACGGGCGTTTTGCCACACCCAATAAATACCCAATACAGAAAAAGTTTTTACGATCAGGGTCATGATTCTAGCTGCGAGGTATGCTGATCCAATCCAAAAAATGTAATCTGGGTTATTCATTCCGATTATTGCATAAAGGGTCAACGCCAGAGGCATTATCCAATCGGGTTGACTTTCGAGGCCATCAATAAGGTGGCCATACATTAGCTTGCCGATATAGAGACTCGCATAAAGCGTAAGAATCGTGAACAACTGCAAATCATTTAAGGTAAATATTCCAGCTATGCCAAGCATGACCAGTAGTCCAATAAAGATCCAGTAGCCTGCTTTGACATCTGGCGTACGAAGAAACGTTTGAATAAATGTTGAAAGTGCGCCAATGGCTGAACAAATGATGAAAATCGGCTGCGCCACTAAGACCGAAAAATATTGGCGTCGTGATAATCGCGTAAAATGAATCGACGACAGAGAGGCCTATCAATACGCTGGACAACAAAACACCTTCGAGAGAACCGATCTTCTCAAATGTGAGCCATCCGGTTTTGAATTGTTCGTAGAACACAGCCATATGGGCCATATAAGATATAACGATCACCGATGATATGATCATTGATTGCTGAACATTAAAAAAAGCGAGCATGGTGTAAACGATGATGCCGTTGTTGAACGCATCCAGGTAGTGGTCGCAAAACTCACCTAACGCGGAGCCTGTGCCAGTTCGTTTTGCCTGCATCCCGTCAAGGTGATCACCGATAAGATAGATCAGTAGGCAGACTGAAATATAAAGAGGCGTGTAGTTAGCCGTGCTACTTCAGGATTCAGGGCAAGGTACAATCCCAGGTAAACGAAACAATTTGATATGAGCGTGATGATGTTTGCCGGAATAGCCCATGGAACAATCTTAATCAGCGGTGTTATTACCCATTGCTTAAATAGAGGCGTGAGCAAAGAATAATCTTTACACCGATATTGGTATGGTCTCATACATCGCAAAAAAAGGGAATTAAATTTTAAAATGGGATGGGTGACTGCTTATTTTATGAGAACATGAACGAAATATTATTATAAGATTGTATTTTTGGCGGCCTTTTTAAAGAGGATTCTCATATGAAGAAAACGACACAGTTAAAGTCAATGATCAATGGGCCTGAAATGGCATTTCTTATGGAGGCCCACAACGGGTTATCGGCCAAAATCGCCGAGGAAGCGGGCTTCAAGGGGATCTGGGGAAGCGGCCTTTCTATCTCCGCCGCACTTGGTGTTAGGGATAACAATGAAGCTTCCTGGACACAGGTGTTGGATGTGCTCGAATTCATGAGCGATGCAACTACTATTCCCATTTTGCTTGACGGCGATACAGGATACGGCAATTTCAACAACATGCGCAGGCTTGTTAAGAAACTTGAACAGCGCGACATCGCAGCAGTTTGTATCGAAGACAAGCTTTTTCCAAAAACTAACTCTTTTATAGGAGGAGAAAATCAACCGTTGGCAGACGTCGATGAATTCAGCGGAAAGATCAAAGCAGCGAAAGATACACAAGTCGATCCCGACTTCATGGTCGTTGCAAGGCTAGAGGCCTTTATCGCCGGTTGGGGACTTGATGAAGCATTGCGTCGCGCAGACGCGTATCATCGGGCCGGTGCCGATGCTATACTTTGTCATAGTAAGAAAGCAGACTCATCCGACATCGATGCGTTTATGAAAGTGTGGGGAAATCGTTGTCCTGTGATCATTGTTCCAACCAAATACTATTCAGTACCCACCGAACATTTCAAAAAGGTTGGGATAAGTACGATAATCTGGGCAAACCATAACATGCGTGCATCGATCAAGGTCATGCAGGAAACATCAGCACGAATCTTTGCAGAACAATCGTTGATCAATGTTGAGAGCAAGGTGGTGTCCGTGAACGAGATCTTCCGTCTTCAGGGCGCCGATGAACTGGAGGAAGCAGAAGATAAATACCTTCCAACAACCGGCAAAAAAGTAAATGCGATCGTTCTCGCCGCCAGCCAGGGTTCGCTGGGTGAGCTTACTAAAGAAACTCCCAAAACACTTCTGGAAGTTAATGGCAAATCCCTGCTTGCAACTCAGGTGGATGAATTCAATCAGCTGGGAATAAAAGACGTAACAGTAGTAAGAGGATTTAAGAAAGACAAAGTAAAGCTCAGCAACATCAAAACCGTAGACAACGAGGACTACGCTGGAACGAAAGAGTTGTACTCATTGTTTCTCGCGAAAGATCAGATCAAGGAAAATACGCTGATCAGCTACGGCGACATCATTTTCAAGCGATATGTTTTGCATGAACTGCTGAACGATCAAAACAACATTACTCTTGTGGTAGATGCCGACTGCGATGAAAATGGAACAGACAAGGATTTTGTTCTCGCCTCTGAAAAGTATGACCGTACCAATTACCTGGGAGCTTCCGTTTTTAAGAAGATGGGATCAGCGTTAAAGAACGGAGAAATCTTCGGAGAATTTATTGGATTGTGGAAAGTGAATAAGACGGGTGCAGCTCAAATAACCAAAGCGTTGGAAAAATTGAGCAAGTCGCCTGATTTTAAATCGATGACATGTACGGACCTCTTCAATGAGGTAGCGAAGGAAAATACAATAGCAGTAAAATACATTAGCGGGGCATGGCTTGACGTTGACACCTTGGTTGATCTCCAGAACGCTGGGAAGCTTCGTCTATAATAATTAATTGCACTAACAGATGATAAACACGACAACATTCGGGGATGAGTTGAAGTCGATGGGATTCGATTTCTATTCGGGAGTTCCGTGCTCCTTTTTGAAATCGTTGATAAACTATGCAATCAATGAATGCGATTACGTGATGGCCGCCAATGAAGGGGATGCTGTTGCGATTGCGTCAGGTGCCAAACTAGGAGGGAAGAAGTCGGTAGTACTTAATGCAAAATTCAGGGCTGACAAATGCAACGTCACCTTTGACCTCGCTTAATTATACATTCAAACTTCCGGTTCTTGGGTTTGTAAGTCTTCGGGGTGAACCGGGACTCAAAGACGAGCCTCAGCACGAGCTCATGGGACAGATAACGGAACAGATGCTGTCTTTAATGGAAGTAAAGTGGGCTTATCTTTCAAGCGACATCGGGGAAGTCCTCAAACAACTTAAAGAGGCAAATGAACACATCGAAGCTGGACGGACTTTTTTCTTTGTTGTGAAGAAGGGCACGTTTGGAGATGTTAAGCTGAAAGAGCAGTCTCTTAAAAAGCGCACCAATAAGAAGATAGACCGGTCCGGCGCAACGCCTGCTTTACCAATTCGAACGGATGCATTGAAATGCATTTCGGATCTTGCTGATGACGATACCATATTACTGGCGACAACGGGCAAAACCGGCCGCGAACTTTTTGAAGTTGAAGACAAACCGAATAACTTATACATGGTGGGTTCTATGGGATGTATAAGTTCCCTTGGACTTGGGTTGGCGCTGGCAAGACCTGATAAAAAAGTCATCGTCATAGACGGAGATGGATCTGCGTTAATGCGTATGGGTTCATTCGCTACCAATGCATATTATCAACCGAAGAACTTGCTTCACATTTTGCTTGATAACAATGCGCATGATTCCACCGGGGGGCAGGCAACGGTTTCTCATATTGTGGACTTTGCCGCCGTTGCTGCATCTGTTAGTTATCCCACAGCTTTAAAAATTAATTCGTTGGAAGAACTCGAGCAGGCAATCAAACGATGGAAACAAAACGGAGACCTCACATTTATACATCTTCAAATATCTCAGGGTTCTCCGCCGGAGCTCGGAAGGCCTACAGTTAAACCGTATGAAGTAAAGGACCGTCTACTGAAATTCATCTCAGCATGATACGTGTAGATACGGCGGTAATTCTTGCGGCGGGAATGGGTACGCGCCTGAAAGGGCATACACAGGAAAAACCAAAAGGTTTCCTGGAGATTGACGGCGATTCGCTTATCGAACGGTCTATAAAACACCTCCTTGATCATGGCATCTCCAGGATCGTGATCGGAACAGGATACTTTCATGAACATTTTGACGAGCTGAAGAACAAATTTCCGGGGATAACTACGTTAAGAAATGTGGATTATGCCACGACAGGTAGTATGTACACGCTTTACGTTGTTCGTGATTTAGTCAACTGGACCATTCCTTTTATTGGAAAGCGATCTTCTTTATGATCCCGCTGCATTGAACTATCTGCTATCTGATAAAAGGCCGGACATAATTCTCGCGAGCGGTAAAACCAATTCCGGGGACGAAGTCTATATCCAGCATTCGACAACAGGACTGCTGCAAAACATGAGTAAGGATCGCAGCCAGCTGAAACACATTAGTGGTGAGCTCGTAGGCATATCGAAGATTTCACCGGCATTACTGGAGAAAATGGTTACGTTTGCCGGCAATCATTTCTCCAAAGGAAAAAGAATGATGAACTACGAGGATGCGCTGGTCGGTGCATCCATAGAGCACGATATTTTTATTAAGGTTGTTGATGATCTGGCCTGGTGCGAAATCGATGATGAAAATCATCTTCAACGCGCATTAAACCTGGTCTATCCAAAAATTCTCGAACGGACCAGTGCTAAGTCGTAGGCAGGGTTATAGTTATGAAGCAGCGATTAATTCTTTTACTTTCCGGGTTTGTAGCCTGGACGATTTTTTTTCTTGCAGGCCGGGCATTTTTCATGGTGTACCATGCGAACCTTACCTCGGAGCTCTCGATCGTCGATATATTCCTTGTCTTCCTTCACGGGATACGGATGGATTTTTCTATGGCAGGTTATTTCAGTCTGTTGCCGGGACTGGTCCTTGGCCTGTTCTTTTTTGCAAATGGCAGAAGCTTGTGGCGATTTTGGTTTGCCTATCATGCGATAATACTTTTTGCTGCCTGCTTTATCATTGTATTGGATCTTGAGCTTTATAAACACTGGGGTTTCCGCCTGGACGCTACTCCCATTATGTATATGGGCAAAGAAGCTGCACAGTCGGGCGATCTCGGAAAGTCAATCTTTCTGATCATCCTTTGCCTGGTCATCTTCTCGACCGCACTCTTTTTGCTGTATCGCTACTTCAAGCCCAGAGTTGTGATGTTATCACCTTCATCCTGGCAGACATTTCCAGTATTGATCATAGTAACTGCGCTCTTTATTATTCCGATTCGTGGAAGTTTTGGCGTTGCACCCATGAATTCCGGATTTGTATATTTTCATGACAGGAATGTTTTCGCCAACCATGCGGCGGTCAATGTAGTTTGGAATTTTGCGTATGCTGTTCAGAAGATGAACCGATTGAAATATTCCGACAGCTACTTCGACAAGAACAAAACGGAGCAATACTTTAAGCAACTATTTCCCACACCTGATTCAACCGCACATTTGCTTCGGGTAGAGAAGCCAAATGTGGTGATTATCATGCTTGAAAGTTATTCGTCGGGTTTGATAGAAGGACTTGGCGGAGAACCCGGAGTAACTCCGAACTTCAATGCATTGATCAAAGAAGGAATTTTATTCGATAATTTCTATTCCAGCGGCGACCGCACAGACAAAGGTATCGTGTCCGTGCTCAACGGTTATCCCTCACAACCGGTAACCTCGATGGTAAAAGAACCGAAGAAAACGCAAAACCTTCCCTATCTAAATAAGGTCTTCAAAGCCAATGGATATCGTACCGAATTCACCTACGGCTATAACATCAACTACGCAAACTTCAACTCCTACCTCATGCATGGTGATTTCGATCATGTTACGCATAGTATGGATTTCCCGCAGGAACTCAATACCAGCAAATGGGGTGTGCATGATCAGTATGTTTTTCAAAAATTCCTCGAAGAGCTAAACGCAGTGGACCAACCCTTCTTTAAGATCATGATGACACAAAGCAGTCATGAGCCGTTTGATGTCCCAATGGAAACTGTCATTCAGGGAAGTGATGAAGTCCATCGCTTTATGAATTCCGCCTACTATACAGACAAATGTTTTGGAGAATTCATCGAGAAGGCAAAACAAAGCAAGTGGTGGGATAACACGTTGATCGTCGTCACAGCGGATCACGGCCACATTTATCCAAAAAACCCGGGTGTTTCAAACCCCCGAAGGTTTAAGATACCGATGCTTTGGCTGGGCGGAGCTATTGCGAAGAAAGATACAGTGATCCATACCATCGGGGGACATCCCGACATTCCCAATACAATTCTTGGACAGTTTGGAATGCACGATAGTAATTTTATTTTCAGTCACGACATGCTGAGCAGTAACTACAAACCCTTTGCTGTATTACGTGTACAACAATGGTTTCGGAGTTGTTAAGTCGGGCAGAGTTGTAGTGTTTGATAATATAGCCAACCGTATCATCCAGGAAGACGGAACACCCGCATCGGAAGATCTTGACGAAGGCAAAGCATATATGCAGCGACTTTATTGGGATTTCAACTCACGGTGACGCGAGCCTTTCCATTGGCTGAAGATCCAGAAGCACAAATAGAACACGAGAAAGAACAAGGGAATAGAGAATAGGAGCCACATTCCGACACCTGCCAACAGCGCAAGTCCCGCCTCTTTTACCAACATCCAAAAATCATTTTTGAATAGATCCACCAGTTGGTCTGACGAATAGGGGAATGGATTCAATCCGAACAGGTCTGAGCCAATTTTTATGAAAGGTAAGATGAGAAGGATCTGAACAGGTGCGAATAGATAGTTTACTAACTGAATGATTGCAATGTTTAGCCGCAATGCGATCGCGATTCCGAAACAAAGCAATGTTGTCGTGCCGAATATTGGAAAAATACTGATCACTGCACCAAAGGCACACGTTATCGCGAGCTTTCGAGGTGTCATCCCCTGCTTTAAGGCCTGGCTCAGCAGACCGGTAATGTATTTCCAACTGAATCTTTTCAAAAGAAAGATATAATTAACCTCGAATTCCGGCCTCAAAGATAATAAGGGCTAACAACTTGAATATTTTCTCTTAAAATTAGGGCATGAAGAAACTGTTAACTAATAAAATCCTCCCGATTATTCTCTTAATAGGTGTTATGTTTTCCTGTAACAAAAAACAAACACCCGCGGACATGGTAATTCTTGGAGGAAGAATTTACACGGTGTCAGACGAAACACCAACAGTCGAGGCTGTAGCCGTGACGGGTAATAAAATTGTATTTGCCGGTGCAGAAAAGGACGCTCGTAGTTTGATCGGTGATAATACTACCGTAATTGATCTGGAGGGAAAAGTGTTAACGCCAGGTTTTATCGAGGGCCACGGACATCTCATGGGTGTAGGTTATAATGAGCTTAACCTGGACTTTATGAACGCAAAGAGTTTTGATGAAATGATAGAGATGGTGAGGGATGCTGCAGCCAAGGCGCAACCAGGACAATGGATTGTAGGAAGGGGATGGCACCAGGATAAATGGGAAACCAAGCCTGATAAGATGGTTAAGGGATTTCCATTACATCAAAAGTTGAGCGAAGCATCTCCCAATAATCCGGTATTCCTTCGGCACGCGAGCGGCCATGCGGGTTTTGCAAATGCAAAGGCGATGGAAATCGCAGGAGTGAATCAGCTTTCAATCGAAAAACTTAGCAGCGATGAAAGCGAGGGTGGTGAGATCATTCGCGATGCGCTAGGCAATCCAACTGGTTTGTTCAACGAAAGAGCGATGAATCTTATAGATCGGCACATTCCACAAAACACCGAAGACACAGACAAGCAGGCACTGGACCTTGCGCTTAAAGCATGCCTTCGGAATGGGATCACAGGCTTTCACGATGCCGGAGCCACCCGCGAGAATATCGACCTGTTTCACGAATTCAAAAAGGAAGGAAAACTATCGGTCAGACTATACGTCATGGTAACCGGCCGGGACCGCGACCTCGTCTACGAATGGCTTAAACATGGACCAGAGATCGACACTACATCTTGGCTCACCATTCGTTCAATCAAATTGAACTGCGATGGTGCCCTTGGTTCACGGGGGGCCTGGCTGCTGGAGCCTTATTCTGACAGAAAAGATTTTTCAGGTATGGCTACTATATCTATGGACACCGTGTTGAAAACTTCTCGTGATGCGTTAAAATATGGCTTTCAGGTTTGTTCCCACGCTATTGGCGACAGGGCTAACAAAGAAATTCTGGACCGTTATGAAATTGCTATTCGCGAGAACCCATCACAATCTGCAGACCATCGGTTCAGAATAGAACACGCTCAACATCTCAGTCCGTCGGATATTCCCCGCTTTGCAAATTTAGGAGTAATTCCAGCGATGCAGGCGATACACATGTCGTCGGACCGGCCGTGGGCTATTGAAAGATTAGGGGAGAAGAGAATTGTTGAAGGAGCATACATGTGGCAAGCCCTTGTGAAGTCGGGTGCACGGATTGTTAATGGTACGGATGCACCTGTTGAGCCGTTAAATCCAATTCCGTCATTTTATGCTTCCGTAACACGAAAGACATTAAAAGGTGATCCTCCCGGAGGATATGAACCCGCTCAAAAGTTGACGAGAGACCAGGCACTAAAATCCTACACGATAGATGCAGCGTACGGCGCGTTCGAAGAAAACATCAAGGGTTCAATTGAGCCCGGCAAGCTTGCAGATTTCACCGTTTTTTCAAAGGATATCATGACAATTGCTGAGGATGAGATATTGAAAACGGAAGTCTCGATGGTTATTGTTGATGGTAAGGTTGCCTATAAGAAGTAGGATCAGACTGTGCACGCAAACAAAAAAGGCTATCCGATTTGGACAGCCTTTTTTATTTGTTGTTAATATCTTATTCCTTGGTCTTAAGGAATTTCATTGCTTTAGTCTTTACCATGTCACGGTCGGCGGTGATTGTCGGGTCGCTGTAAACGTGTTGAGAAATTTCGGCAACAACACCTTTTTTAAAGCCCAGCTTTTCCGCGATGTGTTCACAAAAAACAATTTCGCTACGGAACACCTGCCCATCCATCTTCATAAGTTGGATGAGGTAGTAAAGATGTTCAAACTTTTCATCCGCTGTCAGCGTATCAATGTTACCAATAGGCTTTGGACTCTTGAGCATCTTATCGATATCTTCCTTGCTGATGCCGTTTGCGTTACCAATGGTATGGATAAGTTTTGATTCCCGCGCAGCGACGTTGCTGTCGCTGGCAGCCAGGTTGATTAGCACGTTTAATTCGGCTTTCTTGTCAAAAATCATAATCGGTGTGTTGGTTTGAGGCACAAATTTTCTAAAATGTACCGTTAATTTTAGTGTAAAATACGATGTTTTCGTACATCAGCAAAATTATTCGCCCACTGGCGTCCCGGATGCAACCCTTATGTTTGATACCTGTCCTTAGTTCAAATTTCAACGTATTATGAAGAGTTTATTGACTTCTGTCCTTGTTCTGTTAATCGCATCTTTATCCTTTGCCCAGCAATCACAAACACCGTAACGTCGGTGCCTTTACTGGAGTTAAAGCAGCAGAAGGAATCGATGTGTATCTGAAAAAAGGAGATAAAGAGAGTGTCAAGGTAGAGGTTTATGGTACCAGTTTGGAGAATGTGATTACCGAAGTTTCCGGAAGCTACCTGAGGGTGCATATGCGCGATGAAGACAGAGATAGGGGGAATGTTAATGTCAAGGTGTTCGTCACGTACGTAAAAATCGATAAGTTGTCGGCAAGCTCTGCAGGTAGCATATTTTCTGAAGGGACAATAGAAGCCAACTCATTGGAAGTAAGTTCTTCGAGCGCTGGTAATGTTGAGATCTCAATCAACGCAGGTGAAGTAGAGGTTTCTTCTTCGAGCGCCGGTGAGGTTGAAGTGAAAGGCAAGGCAAAATCCTTAACAGCAGAGGCCAGCAGCGCCGGTGAAATTGATGCTTATGACCTGGAGTCACAAAAAGTTAATGCAGAAGCAAGCAGTGCGAGGTTCGATCAAAGTTAACGTGACCGTTGAATTAAACGCACACGCCAGCAGCGGCGGAAGCGTACGTTACCGTGGCAATCCCGACATGATCCAATACAAATTCAAGCAGCGGAGGTTCCGTGAAAAAGTCGAACTAACCTCGCATGTGTATTAACGATCAATCCATGCTTTAGAACTCACTCCTTCATAGTACCTTTGTCCGATTGGACAAAGGTGTTATGTTTTCAGCATACCTTTCGGGAAATAAAAACTTCTGGGTAATATTCTTAGTAATATTTCTACGTTACCTGGTGCTTGCTTCGGCTGGCATTTCTGATCTTTTATGTGATCCGGAGAAAGACGGTATTCTTTAAAAAAATTCAGCCTAAGCTTCCCTTTAATAAAGACTACGCCCGTGAAATCATCTTCTCGGTTATTACCGCCTTTGTATTTGCGGCTATCGGTTATATAGTATTCGTGACGCCTGTTTCAAAGTACACACAGACATATTGGAACTTTCGACGAGCACAGCGCGGGCTATTTCATTTTCAGTATTGTGCTCATGCTGCTCGTACATGATGCATACTTTTATTGGACCCATCGCTGGATGCACCGAAAGTCGATCTATCGAATCATCCATCGCGTTCATCACCTTTCGACCAATCCATCGCCATGGGCAGCAATGGCATTTCATCCTATTGAGTCAATCATCGAAGGAAGCGTGATTGCATTGATCGCGTTCCTGTTCCCTGTGCATCCGCTGGCCATTGGTATTTTTTTATTGTTGATGATGATGTACAATGTCTATGGTCATCTTGGATACGAATTGTATCCGAAAGGATTCTCGTCGAGTTGGCTGGGCAAGTGGATCAATACCTCGGTTAACCATAATATGCACCATCAGACCATTCAGGGTAACTATGGTTTGTATTTTCTCTGGTGGGACAGGTGGATGGGTACGCTCAATCCTTCCTACGACGAAAATTTTGAAGCTGTCAAAAGCAGAACTGCCATCGATTCTAAAGGGCAGACATAATCTAACGGGTGGCTTGTACGGCTAAGATGCTGGCGGCCAATCCTCCAAATTATCTCGATTGGACAAAGTCTTCGATGGCTTTTTGTTTGAATCGACCCTTTCTCTGCTAGATTTTCAAAAAAGTATCGGATTCCGGTTTGAAAATTGAACCAATGCAAACGTGTTCTTAACAAAAAATTAAAATTGTAGATTATTTTTTAATGCAGTGTCGAAAATTCCGATAGTTTTGGAAGCAAAATTGATCAAAATTACAACCACCTATGGCGAAATTACGATTTGACGCTCTAAAAAAACTGAGCGAACGTCCCCGAGTTCACGTTGAGCTCCCTACTCCAAATGTTTCAAAGTTTTACGGCGAGAATGTGTTTGGAAGCGAGCAGATGCGTGCAACTTTATCCCCGGCTGTCTTCAAAAAAGTAAGCTCGGCTATTAAGAACCACGAAAAGATAGATGAAGTCACAGCTGACGCAGTAGCTGCCGCGGCAAAGTCGTGGGCGATTGCTAAAGGAGCTTCACATTTTACACACTGGTTCCAGCCAATGACAGGGGGGACTGCTGAAAAGCACGATTCTTTTTTCGACGCCATATCCGGGATAGAAAAATTCAAAGGAAGTGAACTCGTACAACAAGAACCTGACGCTTCTTCATTCCCCAGCGGAGGTATTCGCAGCACTTTTGAGGCACGTGGTTATACGGCATGGGATCCAACATCCCCAATGTTTCTTTATGGAAAGACGCTTTGTATCCCTACGATATTCGTATCCTACACAGGTGAAACATTGGATGTAAAAGCTCCATTACTTAAAGCTTTAAAGGCTGTCGACAAAGCGGCAACGCAAGTATGCCAATTGTTTGATAAAGACATACAACACGTTACGGCGTCCCTAGGACCCGAACAAGAATATTTCGTCGTTGATAAGGCCTTGTATGATGCACGCCCTGATCTCGTAATGGCTGGCAGGACTGTATTCGGTCATGCGCCGGCACGTGGGCAGCAAATGGAGGATCATTATTTTGGATCAATTCCTCCACGCGTTTATGACTTCATGAAGGAATTCGAGATCGAATGCTGGAAGTTAGGGATCCCGGTACGCACTCGTCACAATGAAGTTGCACCCAGCCAATTTGAAGTTGCTCCTTTGTTTGAAGAGGTTAACGTAGCAAACGACCACAACCAGCTGATGATGGATGTGATGGCAAGAGTTGCCGATAAGCATCATCTTAGAGCGCTATTTCACGAAAAACCTTTCGCCGGACTTAACGGATCGGGTAAGCATAACAACTGGTCTCTGATCACTGATACCGGCGTGAACCTTTATGCCCCAACGAGCAGTGCGAGAGACAATCTGTTGTTCCTCACCTTCTTTATTACTACTATCAAAGCTGTTCATGAGTATGCGGATCTTCTGAGAGCCAGCATTGCTACTCCTGGCAACGACTTCCGTCTTGGTGCTAATGAAGCTCCTCCAGCGATCATGTCTGTGTTCATTGGATCGCAGATGACTGCTGTACTCGACGAATTGGAAAAGAAAGGCGGAAACGTCAAGATTGAAAAGGGCGACAACATGTATATGAAATTGGGTATCGACCAGATTCCTGAGATCATACTGGACGCCACAGACCGCAACCGGACTTCTCCGTTTGCTTTCACGGGTAATAAATTCGAATTCCGTGCAGTGGGCGGTGCTGATAACTGCGGAACGCCAATGACCGCGCTCAATACTATCGTGGCAGAGCAACTTAATCACTTCCACGATGCTGTTACAAAAGAGATTGAAAAAGGGGAAGAAAAGAGACTGGCGATTGTTAACGTCCTTCGTAAGTATATCAAGGAATCAAAAGATGTACGCTTTGAAGGTGACGGATACTCAGAAGAATGGGTGAACGAAGCAGCAAAGCGCAAGCTTGGTAATGTTAAGAATATGGTGCGCGCGCTTGATGTATACCTTTCGAAGAAGTCCATTGACCTTTTCGAGAAGCATGGGGTAATGAGCCATAAGGAAAATGAAGCCAGGGTTGAAATAAAGCTTGAATCCTACATCAAGCGTGTTCAGATCGAGGCTCGTGTCATGGGTGATCTTGCAATGAACCACATCGTTCCTACTGCAATTGCATATCAGACAAAGCTGATCAATAACGCAAACGGATTGAAGGGTCTTGGTGTTGACAATACCACTGTCGTTCAAACGATCAAAGAAATCTCAGGACATATCGATACCATCAAGACCGGCGTCAGGGCAATGATCGAGGAACGCAAACGTATCAATAAGATAACAGATACGCATAAGCGCGCTACTGCCTATTGTGATGATATCAAGGAAAAATACTTCGAATTGATCCGTGATTCTGTCGATAAGCTTGAATTGCTGGTTGACAACGAAGATTGGCCACTTGTAAAGTACAGAGAACTGCTGTTCTTACGCTAAAGATAAACTCTAGTACTCTATACCTAAACCTGTAGAAAAGAGCGGGCACCAGCGATGGGCCCGCTTTTGCTTTTTATCCGGTATCGTTTTAAGTTTAAAAGAACTTTCAAACATCATGCGGATATACCTATACACTTTATTGCTTTTCGTTTGTATTCAGTCAGTAACGGCACAAAAGAAAATAATCAGTAAAATAAACCAGGATGTAACAGCTGCTGACGTTAGAAGCTCATCTGTCGTTCCTCGCTTCCGACGAAATGAGGGGGAGAGATACAGGCCGTCCGGAGATCGATATCGCCGCTAATTATATAGCCACACAGTTGAAACTCGCCGGCATCAAGCCTGGATCGGGGGCGTCGTATTTTCAGGAAGTGCAGTTGGAAAGGATCAATCCTCCGATGTCCGCGGAAATTGTTATCGGTTCCGACGTTCTAAAGCTTAAGGATGATTTCTTGTTCCTCAGTGGCGGGAGCGCTCAACCTCGAAAAGGACATTGTTTTTGTCGGTTTTGGAACTGCGGAAGACTTTCAAAAAGTTGACGTAAAGGACAAGATCGTAGTCGCCTACGCAGGTGTGCCCACGTCTAAGAATCCGGTACAGGCAATATTTACGGACGGACCACAAAAGAATAGAATGGCGATTTCGCATGGGGCCGCAGCACTAATCGAGATCATGACACTGCCTGGAGTTCCGTGGCCGGGCATCGCTAATTATCTTTCAGCGGAAAGAATGGTCACCAAAACGGAAACGGCCGCCGAATTTCCCCACCTGTTATTGAGAAACGTTGATTTGCCCGGTGTCCAGGCATTGAAAGAATCAAAAACTTCCAAAGGATCGATTGTTATAAAGGCTGGGAACTTAGGTCCGGTAATGACAAAAAATGTCTTGGGTATAATTGAAGGAAGCGATCCAAACCTAAAACAAGAGTGGATCGTCATTTCAGCCCACTATGACCACGTAGGAGTAAAAAAGTCCGCCAACAATCCGGATTCCATTTACAATGGTGCGCGTGACAATGCGATAGGGACCGTAGCTTTAATGGAGGCTGCAAAATTTCTCAGCCAGAATAAACCGAAGCGTTCAATCCTCTTCCTGGCGTTGACCGCAGAAGAGAAAGGACTCCGGGGAAGCGAGTGGTACTCGGAGCACCCTGTTGTTCCATTAAACAAGACTGTGCTGAATTTTAATTGCGATGGAGCAGGCTACAACGATACCACTATTGCTACGGTCATTGACTTTAACAGAACGAGTGTGGACCCTCTTCTGCTAAAGGCTTGTCAGACTTTTGGACTTACATTAAAAGGCGATCCAGCTCCGGAACAGAATTTATACGAACGTTCCGATAATGTGAATTTTGCCGCAAAGGGTGTCCCGGCAGTTAATATTTCGCCCGGTATTAAGGCTTTTGATCCCGAGCTATTTAAATACTACCATCAGCCTGCTGATGAAGTAAGCTCTTTAAACATGCATTACCTGGAAAAGTTTTTCCGTGCCTATGTTTATGCATCATACCTGCTTGCTAATGACCCACAACGACCTGCCTGGGTAAAAGGTGATAAGTTCGAAGAGGCCGGAAAAAGGCTTTATGCGAAATGATCTATTTGGTTGTGGTTGTTTTAGTAAGATGATCCGGATCGGTGAGTGTTAGAATTGCCTGGTGGATCAGTTCCGGATTGCTCCAGGGAACAAAGTGGTCCATATCGTCTTTGAGAATAAACTCAACGGGAGCATTTACCAGCATTTTCCTGGCGAAGTCAGCATTACCCGCTGGTACGAGGGAATCTTTCTTCCCCTGAATAACAATCACCGGACATTTGATATCCGCCCAAAGTGGTAACATCTTTTCCAGTTCCGGTTTCAGATGATATATCTCTTCATTAGATGCCCTGAGGGAACGCGGCAGGACCCAGCTAAGAAAAGGTGTCGCAAGGGGAGCACGAAACCACAACTCATTTGGCTCCAGTTCCGGGTCGATTGAACCGGCCACAATGATCAGACCGTCTACGAGGTCGGGATGTTCGATTGCCATTCGTGCAATTAATGGACCACCTAATGAATGACCTACCAGAATAATCGGCCGGTTGTTCTTATTCTTTTCAAGGAGTGGTCTTAGGATCTCACATTGATCGTGTAAAGACCCGACACCATTGCCAAAGTTAGAGTAGCCAAACCCAGGCCTGTCTGTGGAAATCAGCTCCAGTACGGTGAAGCAGGCTCGTATCCGCAAGGAAATGTATAAAGGCCGATAACGATCCTGGTGAACCATGAATGAAAACAACCAAAGGTTTTGTCTCATCACCGGCCTTTACATAGTGGATCTCGCGAAATCCCACTTTATAACACAGCTGTGCACCGGCAACATTCTTTTTTTTGAAATAGGCATCAACTTCCTTTGGGCTGGACCGGAAGGTCATGCATGAATGAAGAGTTGCCGTAATGATGACGAATGAAAGAAAAAACAATAACCCCCATTTCCTTCTATTGAGGAAGGTCATAACTACTGGATGTTAAGCAGCTTTTTGTATTGTTCATTGTTGTGTAAAATCTCTGTAGCCTTCTTTATTTCGTCGTCGTATTTGAAGCCTGCTTCGATTCCTCCTTTTTCAAGGTGGTAATGGGATACTATCTCTTCTTCGAGCAGCATTTTGATTTCGTCTTTGTAAAGGACCAGCTCATTCTTTTTGCTATCGCCTATTCGTGCCTGCATGGCATCAATCTGTCCCTTCAGTTCAGTGTAGTATTTTTCTTTCTTCGCTTCTTCGCTGAATTGATGAAGTTGATACTCCAGGTATGATTTATAAGCGTAGTTCTTGTCCTTCATCCAGCTTATAAAACGGGAGTAGCCATCATCAGTCAAAGTGAAAGTTCTGGGATCTACTGATTCGGGATTGTTGTAAACGTATTGAGCTGCGAAATCAAACAGAAATCCTTTTTCAAATAATACTTGCGTCAATGTATGAGCTTCTCTTGCTTCAGTCTTAACGTCCGGATCGATACCACCGCCGTCATATACTGTCCGGCCGTTCGTGGTCTTAAATACACGCTTAATAGAATCCGGAATTGATCCCACGCTTCCATCATCCCTGCGATGAGTGTAGTCCAGGACCTGAATGCATCTGCCGGTGGGGGTATAGTATTTGGCTGTGGTAACCTTTAATTGCGAATTGTACGACAGCGGACGGCTAACCTGTACCAATCCTTTGCCATAGGACTTTTCACCTATAACAATACCGCGGTCATAGTCTTGCAACGTACCGGCTACTATCTCAGACGCCGAGGCACTTCCGCGGTTGATAAGTACGCTAACGGGTATTTCCGTGTCAACTGGCGCGTTTAAAGTTTCATAATTCAGATTGTTTTCCGGGATCTTTCCCTTTGTGCTTACAACTAGTTTGCCCTTAGGTAAAAAAAGATTAGTGATGTTCACAGCTTCAATCAAGAGTCCACCTGGGTTTCCGCGAAGATCGAGAATGACCCCTTTAGCTCCTTGTTCTTTCAAAATAGCCAAAGCGTTTTTAACCTCCTTTGCCGCATCCGGGGTAAAGTCAGACAATTGAATGTAAGCAATGTCGTTTCCGACAATGCCTGCGTAGGGCACGTTGTTCAGTTTTATTTTTTCGCGCTTGAACTCAAGCTTAATAGGTTTTTCGACGCCCATCCTTTTGATCGTAAGGCTGACCGGCGTTCCGACCTGACCTTTCATGAGCTGGCTGGATTCTTCACGCGACAATTTTGCAAGTTCAATATCATCGATCTTGATCACTTCGTCACCGATCTTCAATCCACCTTTCTGAGCGCCGTATCCTTGCATGATCATAGTAACAACGGTACGTTTGCCGATCTCCCTGGTTACAGCGCCTATACCACCGTATTGACCCGTGTTTGTAGTTCTGAAATCTTCGACTTCATCTTCGGGAATATAGTTTGTATATGGGTCGAGTGAAACAAGCATCGCGTCGATGCCTGTCCGTACCAATTTATTTGGATTGACTTCATCGACATACAACGCGTTGACTTCTTTGAACAAAGTCGCAAATATGTCAAGGTTCTTTGCTATCTCGAAGTAACGTTCCGCAGGTTTGTTGAAGGAAAATGCAACAGCAATAACCAGCAATAGGGAGAGGTAGATAAGCTTTCTTTTCATTTGACTGGATTTCAATGGTAGAAACGCATAAAAAGACAAATAGTATGCGCTTACGAAACTTCCGGAAAATTACGGATTTAACCGGTCGCAAATCGATTTATTGACTGGGTTTTTGACAGGCGGGTCCTAAAATACCCCAATGACCGGCCGGAATGACGCCTTATGCCCATGCCTTTCGTAGGAATCTAAGCCAATTCCCGTGCATGACATTTTTGATATCGTCGTCGGTATATCCTCTTTTTTTCAACAGTCCGGGAATATTTTGAAGATCGGCAATGGTTTCGAGGTCATAAGGACTTTGTTCTTTGCCAAATGCTCCATCGAGGTCGGATCCAATCCCCACATGAAGTGCGTTTCCCGCCAGCTGGCAAATGTGATCCATGTGGTCGATGACAATTTCCAACCGACAATTCATTGCGCGTGGCGTCGACACACCTCGTACCCAGTTCGGTACCATCATCCATGCATCAAGAACTCCACCGATCACAGCACCACGCGAAATAAGTTCTTTGAATTGCTCATCGCTGAACTGGCGATTGTGGTCGACCAGTGCTCTGCAATTGTGATGGCTGGCCCACACGTGACCGTGAAAGTGATCCATAGCCTCCCAAAAACTATCATCACAAAGATGGGTTGCGTCAAGAATTATATTCAGCCGCTCCATTTCTTTAAGAAGAGCCACGCCTTGTGCGCCTATTCCACCCGTTGCGTTCGTCCCCTGTGCATACCGGCCCGGTCCGTAGTGGGCCGGACCCAACGCCCTCAGTCCCTTTTGATATGCTTTCTCCAGGTGTTTGAGTGTTACGATAGAATCGGCACCCTCAAGACTTAGAATATAACCTATTGGTTTATTTTCATTTGGTGTGTTATCCATCCAAAGCCCTAAATGTTTTTCAAGCTTATCCAGTGAGTTGATCTGGACGAGTTGGCCTTCCTCTTCCATCTGGGAGTACCATGCAAGCTGTCCCTGCGTTTGTGCCCAGGCCTGCTGTGGCGAGTTCCAACCGGGAAGTGGATTATCAGGAGCAACGTACCGTGCTATTTGCGTAGCCACCACCAATCCGATGTTGCCTTTTTTCAACTCCTCAAAGCATACAACATTATTCCCCCGGTCCGGCTTATCAGTCATACCTTTTTCTCTGGCTCTTATATCCTTAATAGGCTGCCGCAAGTCGCGGTTCCACTCAAGGGCATTCATACTTAGATCAAGGTGAGCATCGATGGTGAACATGGAAGGTAGTTATGAGTTATGAGTTATGAGTTATGAGTTGTGACATGGGTGAGGGTGTGCTAGATTGTTATTTTACGGCTGCGTGACACATTGTTCCAGTAAGCACTTATCCTGTTGTTGTCAATAACTGCAGCACGATCATGCAAAGCAACTGTCGGGCAAATGTGAAAGGGAATGCCGTACAATACATCACCAACATTATAGGATCTACCTTCTCCAACTTTGAAGACCATATGTTCTTCGCTGTGACCAATCGGGGTGAGATTACGCCCATTCAGGAAATATACGCGTTGCGTAATAGGGTTTTCGGATGCGATGGACTTGTGTCCGAGATCGATGCAGATAATATCCGCTGCGGGTTTCGAAATCACCCTCGAAACCACGAGTGCTGCAAAGGTAAATTGCTGCTCTTTGAGAATTTGCGCATACCCTACGTCCCAATAAATAAACGTACCGGGACTACATTCCACATTGCTGCGCAGGCAATGAACCGAAAAGGTGGGAGTGCCGCCTACAACGAGTGTAAGCTCCGCGTTAAATTTATTTCTTAGCTGTTGTTGAAGGTCAGTTACCTGTTTGAAAGCTTCATCGCATCGTTTCTGGCGAGTGTCGAACTCTACATCACGTATGTGCCCATCATAAGCATGCAGTCCGACGATGTTAATTCCGGGAAGAGCATGTGCTTGTTCGTAGAGTGCTAACGCGTCCGCCGGCGTAACGCCAGTTCTGTTCATTCCCACATTCAGGTCGATAAATACTGGAAAGCGAACATTAAAAGAATTAAAAAGATCAGACAGCGCTTTGGCGGCGCTAAGGTTGTCGATAAGACATGAGAATCGTGTTGAGGGGAATTGTTGGACAATTATCAACAGACGATTCACTTTCGGTCCTACTGGTTGATATGCTAACAGCACATCAGGAGCACCGGCCATCGCTAGCATTTCCGCTTCGGCAATAGTGGCACATTTAAATTTTCTGATACCCGCCTTCAGCATCATCTTGCTAACCTCTAGCGATTTGTGAGTCTTCACATGAGGTCTCAGCCGTGCAATATTGACAATACTTTTGATCAGCGTTTCAATGTTGCGACCTACTCTCTCCGAATAGATCACAAGAGCCGGACTATCCAATTCTCCAATGTTGTCTACTATATACCATTCGTTGTTCATACGCTTCTTTTCTTACGGTACCACCATTCCTTATCCTCTATTTTCTACCTAGCAACACTTGAGTGTTGAGCGTTCTGAGCCAAGAGTCAAAGCGTTTTGCTAAGAAACACTCAACACTCATAGTCACTCAACATTCAAGTTTTTCATCTCCTACTCATTCTCATTCCTCATCTTCATTCATCTTCTAATCTCCTCACGCCAACTCAAACATCACCTCAATCTCCACCGGAATATTATCCGGCAGTGAACCCATTCCCACGGCACTTCTAACGCCTACGCCATTGTCTTCGCCCCACACCTTTGCAAAGAGTTCGCTACATCCATTAATAACGTATGGATGTCTTTCAAAATCCGGTGTGCAGTTCACCATACCGAGTACCTTGATGACGCGTTTGATCTTGTTTAAGCTTCCAAGGTTTTGTTTTAGTGTTGCCAGAATCGCAAGACCAACCTGTCGGGCTGCGAGTTTCCCCTCATCCATGGTGAGGTCTTTACCAACACGACCAATAATAAGGCTTTTATCTTCCTTTACTGTTCCGTGCCCCGATACATAAACAAAATTTCCTACGATTAAGAATGGTTTATACACACCTAGCGGCGTCGGTGCAGGAGGAAGTGTAAGATTCAATTGCGCAAAGCGTTCGTCAGCTGACATAAGTTGAGATAGTTATATTTTTTTGCTGGGATATGTGATCAAATTTCAAAAAATATATCCATAACACAAGGCTAAATTAGAATAGCCTAAAGAATGGATATTCGCAGAAGGCATGGAGTTTCAGAGCAGATATTCAAGGGTCATGACACCGATCAGGCCTGCGATGGCTACGATGGTTTCCATCACTGACCATGTTCTGATCGTGTCTTTTATGCTCAGGTTGTAATATTCTTTGAACAGCCAAAATCCAGCGTCATTCACGTGAGAGAACATAAGACTTCCGGCGCCCACAGCGAGTACCATAAGGTTTGGATCAACACCAGGGCGGCCAAGCAAGGGCATTACTATTCCAGCCGCTGTAAGACCCGCGACTGTCGCTGAACCAACACAAACACGGATGACGCATGCGATTGACCAACCCAGGATCAAAGGGTGTACGTCAAATCCGTTGAGCAATGAGCCGATTTCGTTACTGACACCGCTGTCAGTAAGGATCTGTTTTAATGTACCAGCGCCGCCCATGATGAGAAGTAACATGGAAATGTCTTTTACAGCATCAGCATAAATATCCATTACCTTCTTCATCGACATTCCCAGGCGAAGTCCCAAGCGTATACGTTGCTACTGCGAGAGAAATAATCATAACAATCGCGGCATCACTGAAAAACACAACCGCTGTCCTCAGGGGGCCCGGTTCAGTTACTACATTACCCAGGACTGTTGTAAGTGCAATTAGAATAACGGGAAGCATTGCCGACAATACGCTTATCCCAAGGCCCGGCAGTTTGTCCGAAGGAATTGGATCAGCATTAAAAATCTTTAACGGCACCGATTTGATGTTCTTTAAAGTCTTGGCAAAAAAAGGTCCTGCCACAATGGACGTTGGTATACCGATCAATATTCCATAGAACAAGGTCTTTCCCATGTCGGCATGAAATTGCGCAACTAACGCAGTCGGTGATGGATGGGGTGGAAGAAATCCGTGCGTTACCGAAAGCGACGCCAGCATAGGCACACCGATATAAACTGCAGGCAATTTGTATTTGTAAGCCACAGAAAATATTAGTGGAATAACCAACACGAAGCCAACGTTGTAAAAAAGTGGAATACCAATAATAAAACCGGTGATCATCAATGCCCAGTGGATATATCGCTCTCCAAACAGTTTCATAAGCCCTGAAGCAATCTGTTGGGCAGCACCACTTTCGGCGGTGAGTTTGCCAAGCATTGCTCCACTGGCAACGACAATGACCAATGATCCCAGCATATCGCCAAGTCCTTTCTGAATGGAGGCTGTGATCTTTGACACTTCTATGCCGAGCATCAATCCCGCAAGAGTGGATACCACCAGGAAAGCGAGAAAAGCGTTGATCTTAAACTGTGTGATCAGAAGGACAAGTATGGCGATGCAGAACAGTATGATTAGAATTGACATCCTTTGCGCTGATTGTTGAGTTGCGATTGAGACTAAACGAAAGTAATTAAAGTTGGCGTGTAATCCGCCGGTTAGAATTTATCCGGTATTTGAATGATGCGGATGACTACTTCGTGAGGATCTCCATCCTTGTCAAGAAGGCTGAATTTAACCATGGGGTTGTCCCGCCTGATCTGACTTTCTACGTGGATGATCTGATTGTCATGTAGGTTCTTTTCGATTTCTTTTTGCAGAACGTATAGGGCATTGGCGAAATCAACTTCCAGGGGGCTGGGGTTGTAAGAAGAGGTCTTCATGTCAGTCGTTATCCGTTATAGGTAAAAGTTAAAGAATTCAAACCATTAAACAGTCATCCGCAGAGCGCAATGAATTGATTGATCGCCCAATCGATTCGTTGTTCAAATCTCTATAGCCGGATAACACGCCTGACCTCTGCCAGACGATTTAACGGATAACGCCTCTACCAACGGATCAGCGATGAAGCCCACGTAAATCCACTGCCAAAGGCTGCTAAACAAATTAAATCATTTTCTTTGATTTTACCCTCAGCCCATGCCTCACTTAATGCAATAGGAATCGATGCGGCCGTTGTATTTCCGTAACGCATGATATTGTTATATACCTGGTCGTTGGAGAGTCCCAGTTTTTCCTGAATGTATTGGCTAATCCTTAGATTGGCTTGATGCGGGACGAGCAGGTTGATGTCTTCTTTCTTTAAACCGTTAGCATCCAAAGCCTCGTTGATAACTTCCATGAATCGCACCACTGCATGCTTAAACACCTGGTTCCCATTCATAACAACTTTATAAGTGGAAGTATCAAGGATCTGATCGGGCTGCCTCTCGCTATGAGGCCTGCTGCTTCCTGGATCTTTAACGTATAGCTCCTCGGCAAACGTACCATCCGAGTGCAGGTGGGTAGACAAGATCCCGGGTTTGTCGGAAGCCTGAAGAACAGCCGCTCCAGCGCCGTCCCCAAAAATCACTGCGGTGTTTCGCCCTCGCGTGGTTATGATCCAGTGCTGTTGACTGTATCTCAGCACCGATAACCAATATCGTCTTATACATTCCTGTCTTGATGAATTGATCGGCGACAGAAAGGGCGTATATAAAACCTGAACACGCATTACGAATGTCCAATGCTGCGATCTTTCCGTCAAGACCCAATTCGCGTTGAAGCAACACACCTGATCCAGGAAAAAAATAGTCGGGAGTAATAGTGGCGAACACGATAAAATCGATGTCCTTTTCCGTGAGCTTTGCCCGTTCCAGCGCCATACGCGCAGCCTTCGCCGCCATATTTGCCACCGTATCTTTCTCTGGATTCATCCATCTTCGTTCGCTGATCCCGGTACGCTCAACGATCCATTCGTTGTTCGTTTCCATCAGTTTCGAGAGGTACTGATTGGTAATAACGTTTTCAGGCACGTGGTGCCCCAGACCTACGATTTTTGAATGGCGCATTCGATTGAAGTTAGGAACGCTAAGTTAACAAATGTTGCATAATGTGAGGATTCAACATCCCATAGCAAATTGTCAACAAAATTGCGTCGCGCGATCGTTGCCTGGTGGTAAATACTGGCAACATTGAAAGATCCTGTGCAAGCTACATCACAAGGTTAACGATACGCCCGGGAACAACGATGATCTTTTTAGGCGCTTTGCCTTCAGTCCATTTGATGACTACCTCGGATGCGAGCACCAGCTTTTCAATGTCCTCCTTTGGCATATCGAGTGCAAAGTTCATCTTGGCCCGCACTTTTCCATTGATAGAGATCGGGTATTCAAACGAGTTCTCCTTCAGGTATTGTTCGTCATACGCGGGGAACGTTGCATTAAAGACCGTGTCGGTGTTTCCAAGTTTACTCCAGAGCTCTTCTGCGATATGAGGTGCAAAAGGGGCAAGGGCAATAACCAGAGGCTCAATGATCGCACGTTTGTTGCACTTCAACGAACTCAATTCATTGCTGCAGATCATGAATTCACTTACGGATGTGTTGAATGAAAAGTGATCAATGTCATGTTCAATTTTCTTGAGGGTCTTATGAAGAACTTTCAGCTCTTCGCGTGACGGCTCTTCGTTGCTGACATTCATGTTGCCGTTGTTGTCATGCATAAGGTTCCAGAACCTTCTCAGGAACTTGTAAACCCCGTCGATACCGTGTGTATTCCATGGCTTGGATAATTCCAGGGGGCCAAGGAACATCTCATACATTCGTAGTGTATCCGCACCGTAGTTTTCAATGATGTCATCCGGATTTACTACGTTAAAATAGGACTTGCTCATCTTTTCAACGGCTGCTCCACAGATGTATTTACCACCTTCCAGAATGAATTCAGCATCAGTAAAATCCGGCTTCCATCGCTTAAATGCTTCTGTGTTCAATTCAAGTCCCGACACGATGTTCACATCAACGTGCAGTGGGTCCGTATCATACGATTCTTTCAGCCCACTTGATACAAACTTATTTGTGCCTCTTATCCTGTAGACAAATCTTGAGTCTCCTGTGATCTTACCCTGATTAATTAACTTCTTGAATGGCTCATCAAAGTTGAGGTATCCAAGATCGTGCAGAATCTTAACCCACAGGCGCGCGTACAACAAATGAGCGACGGCATGTTCGGAACCTCCCACGTACACATCGACCTGTCCCCAATAATCCAACGCTTTTTTGTCGGCAAACGCCTTGGGGTTGTGAGGATCTGTGTATCGCAGAAAGTACCATGCAGCGCCGGCGTGTGTCGGCATTGTGTTGGTATCCCTTCGTTTTCCTTCACTGAAGTTTACCCAATCGTTAAGATTAGCAAGTGGGCCTTCGCCGTTTCCTGATGATTTAAAGTTGTTGGACTCGGGAAGTTCCAATGGAAGATCATTCTCATCCATTGCGTAAGGTATGTCGTCCTCATAAAACACAGGGAATGGCTCCCCCCAATAACGCTGGCGGCTCCATCCGGCATCCCGCATTTTGTAGTTTATCTGACTTTTGCCGCGTCCTTTCTCTTCCAGTTTCCCGATAACCACATCGATGGCTTTATGCATTACCAGGCCATTGAGAAAATCGGAATTCTGAAGGATTGCATCTTTTGTGGGATTTGCCTCCGTACCGTTATAATAGTCTCCAATGATGTTCGTAATGGGGAGATTAAAATGTTTCGCGAATTTATGGTCGCGCTCGTCGCCACATGGCACAGCCATGATCGCACCTGTCCCGTATCCTGCAAGCACATATTCACTTATCCATACCGGTACTTCTCTTCCGTCAAGAGGATTGATGGCATAGGCACCGGTAAATGCACCCGTTATCTTCTTCACTTCTGCCATACGGTCTATTTCCGAACGGCTTTCAACGTATTTCAAATACGCGTCAATGTCATCTTGTTGTTTTGCACTTGTGATTTCCTTTACCAACTCATGCTCAGGCGCGAGCACCATAAAATCGACACCAAAGATGGTGTCAGGACGTGTAGTGAAGACCACCAGCTTGTGCTTTCCTTTTTCACTTTTCACGTCAAATGTTATTCGCGCTCCAACGCTCTTTCCGATCCAGTTGCGTTGGATTTCTTTCATGGAATCACTGAAGTCGATCACTTCAAGTCCGCTAAGAAGTCGCTCGGCATATTCTGTGATCCGCAAGCTCCACTGTCTCATTTGCCTTTTTACTACGGGATATCCTCCGCGGTAACTTACACCATTGATCACTTCATCGTTTGCCAATACAGTACCGAGTGCCTCGCACCAGTTAACGTCGGTGTAAGCCAGATACGCCAACCTGTACTGCATCAGGATCTCCTGTTGGGTTTTATGATCGAAAGATTTCCATTCTGACGAAGAGAATTCGGGCGAACCGGAAGAAGGCTACAGAGTATTTTGTGTTGGGAAAGGGATGATTCTTGTTTCCTTCCTTTTCGAAAATGGCGATCAGTTCTTTGATCCGTTCTGCTTTTCCCTTAGTTCGGTTGAACCAGCTGTCGAAGATCTGGAGGAAGATCCATTGTGTCCAACGATAGTAACTCGGGTCGCACGTTTGAACTTCGCGACTCCAGTCGAACGAGAAACCAATCTTTGACAGCTGATCTTTAAAATTCTTTATGTTGTCTGCCGTTGAAACGGCGGGATGAATACCGTGATCGATGGCGTATTGCTCGGCAGGTAATCCGAATGCATCGAACCCCATAGGGTGCAATACATTAAAACCCTTAAGTCTCTTGAAGCGGGCAACGATATCTGAGGCAATATATCCCAGCGGATGGCCTACGTGCAGGCCGGCGCCAGAAGGGTAGGGAAACATGTCCAGTACGTAGTATTTAGGTTTATCCGACTGGTTTTCAACCCTGTAGACATGGCGTTTCTTCCACTCCTCGCGCCATTTCCGTTCGATACGCTTAATTTCCTCCTTGCTGTAATCGGCCATAACTTTCCTTTGAGGCTGCAAAAATAAGTATTCTGATGAATCTTTTGCCACTGACCGACCGAGCTGTCGAACATTGACAAAGGTCCGTTTTGACGGCTCATCATACTCCTTCAACAGTTCGGTTAGTCTGTTTTCCAGCGCTCGTCCCTACAATCCATTTTTGTCGTGTACTCACGAAAAAATCTCACATGCGGGTTCTGCTTTCCATACTGTTTATGACCATGGCTTTTGCTGGATTTTCGCAGGCAACGGTTTCAGGAAACGTCACGGACGCTAATGGAGCGCCGATCCCGGGAGCCAATGTTTTTTTGATGAATACTTACGATGGAGCCAGCTCCGCGTCGGATGGCGCCTTTGAGTTCACCACTGTTGAAACCGGAAAGCAGTTGCTTGTGGCAAAGTATATCGGATACAAGGATTTTCAGGGCGAGGTTAATCTGAGTGGAAAAAATATTGATATAAATGTGGTTATGGAAGAGACCATCAGTGAGCTCGAGGCGGTCATGATCACAGCAGGAGCCTTTACAGCGAGCGATGCTTCCCGGCGAACTATATTCAAGCCACTGGATATTGCAACAACTGCTGGAGCAACGGCTGATATAGCTGCCGCATTAAACACTCTTCCAGGTACGCAAAAGGTTGGCGAACAAGGTCGCCTGTTTGTGAGAGGCGGAGACGGCACCGAGACCCGGACATTTATCGATGGCATAATGGTCCTCGACGCCTACAACGTGTCAGCGCCAAACACGCCATCGCGCGGGCGTTTCCTTCCATTCATGTTCAAAGGTACGAGCTTCAGCACCGGGGGATATTCCGCTGAATATGGCCAGGCGCTTTCATCGGCGCTCGTGCTGGATTCGAAAGACAGAGCGGAATCTACTCGCACAGATATAGGCATCCTTTCCGTTGGAGGAGATGTTGCGCATACACAAGCGTGGAAAACTGGTTCCGCTGCGGCAAAGATTCAATATACCAACATTAAGCCCTACTACGGGCTGATAAATCAGGAGATTGACTGGGTGGAACCACCTGTGTCTACCGAGGCCGTTGCAGCATTCAGGCAGCAGACCGGAGAAAATGGATTATTTAAGCTATATGGAAATTTTAGCCGGGCACATTTTTCAATGTACGATCACAGCATTGATGACTATAGTCAAAAATATCTTTATGACCTGATTAATGAATATGCGTACATCAACACCTCATATCGAACGTCATTAAATGATCACTGGACTTTAAGGGGAGGAGTTTCCTATACTTTTCTTAAAGACAAGAACATAGTTCACTTCGATCGGATCGACGAAGGTGAAAAAGCACTTCATGCAAAAGTGGTCATTGATGGATCCCTGTCAGATAAGGTAGAACTGAAGACTGGTGTCGAGGTGATCCAGCGAAACTACCGGTATGAAAGCAGAAGCTCAATGTCGGATGACCTCAAGGCCGGTTTTACCGAATCTATACTGGCCGGGTTTGCTGAAGCAGATCTTTACACGAGCAACAAGTTTGTAACACGGGTCGGGGCTCGAGTGGAATATGATAATCTCATCGAGAAGACCAGCATCGATCCGAGGTTGTCACTAGCCTATAAAACAGGAGCATCCAGCCAGGTATCATTTGCTTTTGGCACATTCAGGCAGTCGCCAAAGAACGAATGGTTAAGATATGATAATCATCTCGAGTCCCGAAAAAGCCCAGCATTACATTCTAAACTATCAGTTTATTGAAAACAAACGGACGTTTCGAATAGAAACGTATTACAAACGTTACGTCGATCTGGTAAAATTCATTGATGCAACCCCTGAGTTCTTGAATCAGGAGGGGAAGGGTTATGCGAAAGGAATAGAATTATTCTGGCGTGATAACGGATCAATCCGGAATGTTGACTATTGGGTTTCGTATTCCTATCTGGATACTCAGCGCGATTACCTTGACTTCCCCTACGCGGCCACTCCGACATTTGCATCGGCTCACAATTTCTCATTGGTGTACAAGCATTTTGTTCAGCCAATAAAGTGTCAACTCGGATTCACATACTCTTATACAAGCGGAAGGCCGTACAACGACCCCAATACCGAAAATTTCAACGGATCAAAGACTCCCTACTATTCCGACCTGAGTATGAACGTGGCCTATTTACCAAAGCCATTTCTTATCCTGTATCTGTCATGCACCAACTTGATCGGACGCGACAACATCTTCGGATACGAATTCAGTCAGACGCGCAATGACAGCGGCATCTATCAAAGTCGGCCTATCCGTCAGGCCGCCCCGCGTTTTTTATTCGTAGGCATTTTTATCACGCTCTCCAAAGACAAATCAGTTAATCAATTACCAAGTCTTTAATGAAAATCTAAAAACTAAAATTATGAAAACAACAAACTTACTTCTTTCAGCGGTTGTGCTTTTGCTTGTGACCGCCGGCTCACTCAACGCTGATGATACACGCTATATCGAAGCGATGCAGAAAAATATTCAATCCGTTTACAAGGCAAAATCCGTTACTGACCTTCAAGGGTCTGTCAATTCGTTGGAGCGAATCGCCGCGGCGGAAAAGGTAAAGTGGGAACCGTACTATTACGTTTCATTTGCTTACATATTGATGTCGAACTTCGAGCAGGACGTCGCAAAAAAGGACTTATATCTGGATCAGGCCAATGCCTCAATTGAAAAAGCGGCTTCAATTAATGATAATGAATCGGAGATCATTGCGCTGGTGGGCTTCATTCACATGATGAGAGTGGCTGTTGACCCGGCAAGTCGTGGTGCCCAATATTCAGGCATGGCAATGCAAGCATTTGGTAAGGCCACATCCTTAAATCCTGAAAACCCTCGCGCGTTGGCATTGACGGCGCAAATGCAATACGGAACAGCAAAGTTTTTCGGATCGCCCGCCACAGAGGCGTGTGCAACGCTGAACGCTGCCCTCCAAAAATTCGATTCTTACAAGTCCGACAATCCATTGGCACCGCAGTGGGGCCGTGAAATGGCCCTGGGCCTCAAAAAGGAATGTAATTAACTATATTCACTGCATTAAAAGTTGTCTTGTCTCAAATCCAATTTACTATGACGTTCGAAACAAAACTCATGTGTGGGATTATCCTTCTCACGATACCTGGAATACAATACGGCGGATTTTTCTTGTTGCGCGTATTAACGGGCGGTCATGAAAACCTCGCTCTTAATGGGCTTCAGAAGTCTATGTTTCGGGCCGGGCACGCGCATGCTGGGGTATTGGTGATCCTTTCGCTGATCTGTCAGTTTTTGGTGGATGAAGCCGCGCTCTCTGGCCCTGTTAGCTGGCTTGTCCGGGCGTTTATTCCCGCGGCTGCATTGCTTATTAGCGGTGGATTCTTCTTTTCCGTAATCGGAAAAGATGTTACCAGGCCAAACGGGTTGATAGCATTGATATATGTTGGAATTGCTCTGCTGGCCGTGGGATTGATAACCCTTGGGGTTGGGCTGTTAAGATCATTGTAGTGCGGATGTAAATCAACTGGCTGCTTCGAACGGTAAACATATGGTGATCACCCGGGATGTGTTGATACGTGAACTGAAGTTTGCAGGCTCATTCATCATGGCCAGCGTAATTCAAACCTATTTCACGTGTCCCATGCTGTAATACGGTAGAGGAATTCTCATTGATAGCTTTCTTTACCCTTATCATGTGGATATTGTTATGGAGGGGGAACAGCCTTGTGAGCCATGTTGTCGACAGCAAGGTTTCCTGGTACAAATTTCCAACCAAGAGGCTGGTCGTCGGCCTTATTTCAACAATAGTCTATACGTTAATTGCGGTGATCACTGCGATGATCGCCTTTGAAAAGATCTTCAGCTTTAGTTTCGGCAATTCATTTCTGTGGACAATCTATTTCTCCGTAATAGTTACCATCATAATCTCGCTGATATTGCATAGCCGGGAGTTTCTACTGAGGGGACGACAGGCCACGCTGGATAAGGAGATACATCAAAAGGAGAGTATCCGCGCCAAATACGAGGCGCTGAAGAGTCAGGTCAGCCCGCATTTTCTATTCAACAGCCTGAATGCGCTTACGAACCTGGTATACGAAGACCAGGATAAAGCTGCGAAGTTTATAAAGCAGCTATCAGAGGTGTACCGTTACGTGCTGGATACACGCGACAAGGAAGTCGTACCCCTTGAAGAGGAAAAACGGTTTCTAAAAAGTTATCTCTTTCTCCAGCAAATCAGATTTGGCGACAAGCTAAAGCTTGAAGTTGATCTTGAAAAGACACACACATTAGTCGCTCCGTTGGTGTTGCAAATGCTGGTGGAAAATGCAATAAAGCACAACGTGATCTCTGAAGAAGATCCGCTGCAGATACGGATATTCCAGGAAGATGGATATATCGTAGTCGAAAATGACCTGCAACGAAAATCTGTGCTGGTCGATGACTCACCTGGGCTTGGGTTGGACAATATCGCGAGGCGTTATGAATTTCTCAGCGACAAGAAAGTGGAGGTAATAAAGAATGAAAAGTTTTCTGTCAGGCTCCCTATCATTCCCGAATAGATACTATTATGAATGCTCTGATAATTGAAGATGAGCCGCAGGCAGCACAACGGATGGAAACGTTGATGAAGAAGATCGTTCCGGGTGTGGTGATTTTGAGCAAGATTGATTCGATTTCAAGATCGGTGGAGTGGATAAAGAATCATCCGGCACCTGACATTATCCTAATGGACATTCAACTGGCCGATGGAATAAGCTTTAATATTTTCGAGCAATGTGAGGTCAGGTCACCTGTGATCTTTACGACAGCATTCGATGAGTATGCGCTGAGGGCATTCAAGGTGAATAGTATTGATTACATTCTAAAGCCGGTTGATGAAGCCGAACTGGAGGCCGCTCTTAAAAAATACCGTTCGTTATCCGTTGACTCCAGGCCGTATCTCAAACTCGATAATATTGAGCAAGCGATTCAAATGCTCACGCGAAAATATAAGTCAAGGTTTGTCATCAAGGTGGGTGAGCACCTGCGATCTATTGAAGTAACGGACATTTTATTCTTTGTAAGCCTCGAAAAGGCAACCTTCTGCTACACGCGCGAAAACCGAAAAAATATTCTTGACTTTACGCTGGATGAATTAGAAGAAATACTGGATCCAAACAATTTCTTTCGCATCAACCGAAAGTATATCATATCCGCTAACTCCATTCAGGATATGATCAGCTATACAAACAGCAGGTTAAAATTGATCCTTAAAAATTCGGATGATAATGATGTGATAGTAGCCAGGGAACGGGTACAGGAGTTTAAGGAGTGGCTAGACCGTTAGCCGTGATCAATTTCTTGAGTTCTTCGATGTCTGCCTGTTTGAGCGGTTTTGTGATGAACTGAATCACGTTTTTGAAAGAAAAAGCCTGCTCACGATCCTTTGAGCTGTTGGAGCTCGTAAGTACCACTATTTTTGATTTCAGTTTGATCTTTTCAGACAGATCTTTGAAGTTTTTAAGGAATGAAAAACCGTCGATTTCCGGCATATTCAGGTCAAGGAAGATTATATCTGGCGCAGCCTCCCCGTTGATGTTCTTAAGCCATCCAAGGGCTTCTTCCGCTGATTTGTAGAGCAAAAGTTCGTTAGAAAAATTGTAAACTTCCAGGAACCGACGCTGGATAAACAAATCAATGTCGCTGTCATCAATTAACACCGTCTTTTCAACAAGTCTCCTCATACTTTTATCAAAGGTGTATCGATAAACTTAACAAAAAGTAACTAAATGGGGAAAAAATCACGTAAAATTATAAATGGGTGGTTTTAAAGCTATAAAAAATGTATTAAAATTGGAACTCCAAAAACCTAAGCATAACCATGAAATTCAACCGTCTTATTTGTGTATCACTTAGCGCCCTGATAGCCATTGGTTTGGCGTCATGCGGGCCCTCCTCCAAGAAAGAAAAAGATTCTTCAGGAGCTCGGCCAGGCCGATAGTCTTAAGGAACAAATTCGAAGACATTATGCATAATATGCCATCGCCGTCTGAAATCCCTTACATGCTTCAGACAACGGGCGCTGAATTCAATGAAAGCCTCATTAATCCCCGGGACAAAGCGGACCAGTATGCTTCTATCACAAACAAGGCTGCCCTTAACCTCGGTGTTTATGCTGCTGATATCGGATACCTCGTTTCTTATGAGAAGACTCAGGAAGCAATCGATTATTTGAATTCTGCAAAAGCGCTTGCCGATGGTTTGGGTATTATTGGTTCATTTGACCTGGAAGTGCTCAGCCAATTCGAAAAGAATCTTTCAAATAAGGATTCATTAGCCCAGCTGCTTGATCAAACAGTTAAAAAGACTGAAGATTACTTGAAAGATGACAACCGTAACAAACTTTCTGCGATGGTTGTTACCGGAAGTTTTATCGAGAGCCTTTACATTTCGACCGGACTTGTGAAATCCTACCCTAAAGACCTGCTTCCAACTGATGCAAAAAATCTCATTCTTACTCCCTTGATCAGGGTGGTTTTGGATCAGAAGAAGTCTGTGTCAGAATTGCTAAAGATGCTTAGCGCTGTTGAGCAAACCGAGCCGATCACAACCATTGTTGCCGATCTGAAAGCATTGGAGGCGCAATATGCAGCCCTCAACATTGAAGAGCAGATAAAGAATAACAAAGCCAACCTTGTTCTTTCAGATAAGAACCTGGTTGAGATCACTAACATCGTTGAAAAACTACGTAAGAACATTACGGAATAGTCTCAAGAACTTTGACCTTACAATAGGGGCTGGCGAGTTTCGTCAGTCCCTATTTTTTTTGCCGCGATTTGGCATCTTTAACTATCTTTAGATATCCTGAACTAAATCAATACGTATGAGTGAACCGTTACTCAAAGCAATCCTTAGACTGTTTGCAGTTGTTGCCAGGGAAGATGATGTTACACACCAGGAACGGGAACAGATCCGCGTGTTTCTTGATGAACATCTTAGTCAGGTTGCTGTCGAATCATATTTGACCGTTTTTGATGAGTACATTCTTTTGCTGCCTCCTAAAACCGGCGAGCTTACACCTGAACTTGAGCGGCTGAATGAATTGTGTAAGGAAATTAATCCCGACCTTACCCAAAAGCAGAAGATTGTAATAACCCTTGAGCTTATTAACATTGTGCAGGCAGATGGCAATATTTCATCCCGTGAAATGGAGATGCTTTATGCCATCGGTTCAAATTTCAAGATCTCCACAGCGGAGATCGAAGCTATCCGGACATTCGTACTCGGTCAGAAGGCAAGTCAGTTGGATCACGATCAAATCCTGATCATCGATTCTTCCCCTCAAGGACACTTTAAGCATTCCTATCATATCCAGCGAAGCCATTTGAATGGTTTTATGGCGATTTTATACAACGAGCAGGCTGACATTTATTTTATTAAATACGTCGGTGGTACTGATGTTTATTTGAACGGAGTTCCAGTTAAGTCCGGTAGAATTGCCGTCTTAGCCGTGGGCAGTATGCTTCGATGGGAAAAGGATGAGCCCGTTTATTATGGAGATATCCTCAACAAGTTCAAAAAATTCGGCAACTACCCCAGGCTTTCTTTTGAGGGAAAGAATATCAGCTTCAAGTTTAAGAACGGGAAGCTTGGTCTCAGGGACGTCAGCCTGTCGGAGGAATCGGGCAACCTTATAGCACTCATGGGTGGAAGCGGCGCCGGCAAATCAACACTGCTTCATGTCCTTAACGGGTCCGATGGACCATCGCAAGGGCAGGTCTTGATTAACGGTATCGATATCCACAAAGAACCTACGAGGATTGAAGGGGTTATCGGCTTTGTTCCACAGGACGATTTGTTGATTGAAGACCTCACGGTTTATCAGAATCTCTATTACGCTGCCAAACTTTGCTTCAGCGACAAGTCTGAGCCGGAAATCGACAGCCTGGTGACGAAAGTGCTTGAAGATCTTGGCCTCGCTGAAACGAAGGATCTGAAAGTAGGGTCTCCGTTGCGAAAAACCATCAGCGGTGGTCAGCGCAAGCGGCTTAAATATTGGCCTGGAGTTGCTTCGGGAGCCGGCTGTTCTATTTTGTGATGAGCCTACCAGCGGACTATCGAGCCGCGACTCGGAAAATATCATTGATCTGCTGAAGGAACTTAGCCTCAAAGGTAAACTGGTGTTTGCTGTGATACATCAACCCTCATCAGACATCTTTAAGATGTTTGACAAGCTTCTTATCCTTGACTATGGTGGATACCAGATTTATTATGGAAACCCGGTGGATGCTATTGTCTATTTTAAAAAGAGCATCAATCTGGTGAACAGCGAGGAAGGCGAATGTCATGAATGCGGAAATGTGAACCCGGAACAGATCTTTAATATCATCGAGACGAAGGTGATCAATGAATACGGTCACTTTACCAATGAGCGCAAAATATCTTCTGAACAGTGGAATACGATCTATAAAAAGAACTACAAGCCATTTTCGGTTGATAAATCAAATGAAGTTCCGCATTCAACGCTTAATATTCCCACCCGATTGAAACAGGCCCACCTGTTTTCGATGCGCGATATACAGGCAAAGATCCACAACAGGCAGTATATGATCATCAACCTGCTTGAGGCTCCAGTGCTTGCATTCATCCTCGCTTTTATTGTGCGATACTACAATGCGGATGACAAGCTCTTATCAGGATATGTATTTCAGCAAGAACCTCAACCTTCCTGCATATCTTTTTATGAGTGTGATCGTGGCCCTGTTTATGGGACTTACGGTGAGCGCTGAGGAAATAATAAGAGACAGGAAGATACTTAAACGGGAGGCGTTTTTGCATTTAAGCCGAAGCAGCTATGTACTGTCCAAGATTTCGATTCTGTTTATCCTGTCGGCCATTCAAACTTCAACTTTTGTTTTTGTTGGCAATTATATTCTCGAGATCAAGGGAATGTTTTTCCATCATTGGTTTATCCTCTTTACAACGGCCTGTTTCGCGAATCTTCTGGGCTTGAATATCTCATCTGCATTTAATTCCGCCGTCACGATATACATCCTTATTCCGCTGCTTCTTATTCCCCAGTTGATCCTTAGTGGGGTTGTGGTGAAGTTTGATAAACTTAATCCTGTCATTGGTAACACCGCCACCGTACCTGTCGTTGGCGACTTGATGGCGTCGCGGTGGGCTTTTGAGGCGGCAATGGTCAGTCAGTTTAAGGATAATGTGTTTGAGAGGGAATTTTATCTGCATGACAAGGTCATGGCCAATGCCGACTATAAAAAGATTTACTTCATTCCGGAAGTTGAAACAAGGCTTCAATACTGTCTGAATAATTTTAAATCAGCAAACCCTGAGATCAAGGAACGAATCCGTCAGAATTTGGAGCTTATTAAGCGGGAAATCTCCCAGGAATTGAAAGAAACCGACCAGAAGCTTGATGGCAATTGCGAAGCTTACCCCCGAGCAGTTTGATCAATCGCAGTATTCGATGAGATAATGAAGTATCTTGAAACGTTAAAGAAACTTTATGTGAACCGATTTAATTCCGTGGATAAGCAAAGAGAGAAAAAGATATTCGAATATACGAACACGCCGGAGAAGCAAGCACAGTTCAATTTGTTTAGAGAAAGTTATCACAATGAAGCAATCACGGAATTGGTTAAGAACCTTAATGAAACACATAGGATTGTTGAACAGGATGGAAAACTTGTGCAAAAAATATATCCGATTTATAAGGATCCGGATCCAGATCATCCAATAGATTTTGATGCGCAGTTCTATATGCCGTCAAAGCATTTTCTGAATCAGAATATTGATACCTTCTATTTCAACACTGGAGTTATCTGGTCAATGACACTTGCTCTGGCATTAGCTCTTTATTTTGATGTGCTGCGAAAGATTATTGACGGTGTAGGAAATCTTTCGAATCCTTTGTACAAAAAATAGAATAGCAATGTTCTTTATCCTCTCAAAGACCATCAGCTTTCTGGTCATGCCGTTTACGGTGGTGATTATACTGTTGTTCTTTCCGCATTTTGGAAGAATCCCATTTGGAAGAAACGGTTTTTTTGGAGCGGCATGGGCCTGCTTCTTTTTTTCTCAAATGACTTTATCGCGAACGAGTTCATGCGTGCATGGGAGATTAAAACGAAGGCCGTATGAAGACATGAGTCCACATGAATTGGGGATCGTGCTCACCGGAGCGACCGTTCCTATGTTGAAGCCTGATGACCGGGTATATTTTCACCGGGGTGCCGATCGGGTAACGCATACCGTTCAATTGTATAAGCTTGGGCTGATAAAAAAAATCCTTATTAGTGGCGGAACCGGAGCGTTAACAAACGTAGACGAACCAGAGGCAAATAAGTTTAAAAAGGCGATGGTTATGATGGGTGTTCCGGACGGAGATATTATGATCGAAAATCAAACCCGCAATACCTATGAGTCAGCTGTGGCAGTAAGGAAGATGTTGGACTCGTTGCAATTCAAGGCCGAGAATTGTCTGCTTATCACCAGTGCATTTCATATGCGCAGGTCCTTGGCGTGTTACCGGAAGGCTAACTGGATATTGAGCCGTTTAGTACTGATTTTTATGCTCATCCGCGATTTTTTTACCCTGACGGATTGTTAATCCCGTCGATAGATGCAATACTTCTCTGGCATAAACTGTTTAAGGAATGGTTGGGATTAATAGCTTATAAAATCGCAGGATATATTTAATTAAAGAATTACTTATGAAAACAAGATCATTTTATTGGTACTTGTGTTCTGGGGATGTTCACCTGCCGAGAAAAAAGAAAATTCGGCGGATTCATCGGAAATCGTCAATCTTGATGCTAAAGGTTTTAAGGAAAGTATGGCTGCAACTCCTGACGCGGTTTTGTTGGATGTTCGGACTCCGGGAGAAGTCGAAGAAGGGGCTATCCCGGGTGCAGTTAATATCGATTACAATGCCCCTGACTTCAGCGAAAAGATTTCTGCGCTTGACAAGACTAAACCTTACTATGTCTACTGCATGGGTGGCGGAAGAGGTCAAAGGCACTGACAAAATGAAGGCGGACGGATTTACAAACGTCTATAATCTTGAAGGAGGTTTCAAAGCCTGGGTAAAAAATGGTTTTGAGACAACGAAACCATAGCCTTATAGTTAGGACATATAAAAAAGCCGCTCAATTATAGAGCGGCTTTTTTTATTGATTACTTTACTACTACGGTATGGGCAGCGCCGGGCTTATACTTGCTAATATTAGTTAGAGGTATCGTCGACCCGAACTTCCATTAATAGCTTCAATGATAATCCTTGAGATAAACGCATAACCCCGGCTGTTGGGATGAATACCATCTTCGGAATATATACCTGTCGGTGGATTTATGGCGGGAGAAATTGCTACCCCGTTAAAACGTACACCTGGGCGGTAATAAAATCAGCGAAAGCTGCATTGACATCCGCATGTGCCAGCCGGGCGCTGTTTGCATCGGCGACTGTCTTAATGGTAGCGTTAAACGCCGCGCGCGCGGCTTCGATTGCCTGTATCTCCGAAGGAATGAGGCAGTATTGATCAGCCAATGGAACAGACACTCCATTTACCTTTGTGGGATCTCCACCGATCGTAGTCCCGATTACTGAACCTGCAGCTAAAGGAAAGATATCTGTATTCTTCGTTTGACGTGCTCTTGCGTATGGCAGAAGTCCTGCATAAGGACCAGCCATATAAGGGCTTAGATCCGTTAGGGTTTCGTCATTGATCAGTACGGGATTCTTAAGCCGGCAGTATAAGTGAGCTTTCGTTTTGCCGCTTCGTCGGCGGTGATCGCACCGGCACCCACCATTCCGTCAAGAAACGCATTGTAGTTGTTTGCAAGGGACGCCGTAAGTCCTGCAGCCGTTGTGGCGTCAAGAGGTGATCGGGTTCCATTTCACTGAAGTGAAATGAGGCATCACAAAAATGCTCGGGAAATTCCGACCACACCTTTCAGGTTGGGGTTGGATCCAAGCAACGCGCCGATCGCTGCTCCATATTGTCCTTGAAACGCTGGCGCTGTCGTTAACGGGGCTTTGGTAGGATCGCCTCCGAATGCAGCATGCAGAAGAAAATCGTCCATGCCCAGCCAAAACAGGAAGAACGATCCTCCCGCAGCCGCAGCATCTCCAATAACTGTTGATGTTCCTGTACCGGGTATGCAAGGCGGCCGTAAAATGGATTAAACCTGGGATCTCCGCCGGCTCCGGCTAGCCCAGCTTCCTGTTTCGGGTATAAGGGCCTGGCCCAGAACGATAGCCTGGATACCAAAATTATTAAGCTCCGCTTTACTGCCAGTGTAAATGAAAGCAGGATTAACGGAAGGATTTGGAATTGCTGCGACAGTTGAAACCTGTGGAGTGGGTCTCGGCGAGGCGCCCTGAAGCAGCATCTGCCTAGCACTACACCCGTTCCCGTGGGATTTGGCGTAACAAATATGTTGAAGCCCAATGGTGTATTGATGGTTGGCTGCTTGAATGTTGCCGGTGCACCAACGCATTCGAATTGTTTGTTCAGGATAGCGGCAAGGGAATTATTTTGCCCGTCATCGAATAATGCTCCGCCTGAAAGCCCGCTACATAAGAACTTCCGATAGCGACGAACTTTGGGAATGACGCTGTTCCAGCAGCAGCGCCCGTACAATCAACAGGAACAAGGTTGGTCGAATCTGGTTCCGGAGGAGTTGTCACAATCAATTCCTGTTCGCACGCACCTAACAACAGCAACAGCACTAATAGAGCAGATGATATATAGTTTAACTTTTTCATAATCTTAATGTTTAGTGCATCCATTATTTGAACATTTCATCAAATGTCAGAGACACATAATATTGTTGTCCGACAAAGGGAGCGCCGAAGTTTGTGCGATAGTCGCCACCACCGATATTCTGAGCTCCAAGCTTTATGATTGTCTTGATAGGGGAGACCTTGTAGCTGACCTGTGCATCAATAACGCCGAATTCAGGAACATTCCAAGAGCCGAAATCACTTTCCCAAAGGAATCCTTCCTGCCACCTGAAATTGACGCTGAACCCGAGGTTGTCCGTTACTTTTTGTTGCTTAGCCCAACCGTGATCTTGTTTTCTGGAGTGTTGAATCCGGTACGGTATTCAGAATTCTTCATTGTCCAGGTCAAACTTAGCATAGCTGTAACTACCGGTAAGGAGTGTAGTCTTTGTCAAAAAATGGTTTTAAGGTAATTCCGGCGCCTACTCCCATTGAATTGACTTTATCCGTCACGTTCACATAAGGAGAGAATACGGTTCCTGCTGGGATAGTCTTCCGCTGGTGTGTGGTTGGTTCCATGCTAACCACATCCAGTGATCCAAGGAAATCTGTGTAAGAGTTCCAATAAGCATTTAGATCCAGGAATAAACTCTGACCAATTGTTCCGCGGTAGCCGACCTCAAAGGAGCTAAGTTGTTCAGGCTGAACATAATCGATATTTGCTATTACCAAAAGTGAAGGATCTCCGCCGATTGGATCCCCGTCACCGGATCTATTCTGCCACCTGAGGCCCTGTAAGCGTTGAATGATTCACGCGTCCATGAACCGCCGTTGTGAATTCCATATCGCTCGGCATTCGACTTTTGTACTTCCCAAAAGGGTATTGGTTCCAACAGGGAAATAGATGAACTGCGCTTGGGTATCAGGATTCCGGAATCCTGTTTGATAAGATGCTCTTATATTGTGCTGCTTGTGTTCTCCGAAGGAGTATAATGCAGAGATACGGGGAGTAATCTGGCCTTCAAAGTTCTCATTCTTATCGTACCGTATTGATGCCGTTAGCTTGAAAACGTCGTTGAAGTTTTTCTCTAACTGTGTATAAAAGCCGTATTCATTGATCGTGATCCGTTGAAAGTCGGTACCATTGATTGGATCTTCATTAAAAATAGTTCCATCGGAAAACAGACTGTATTGCCTGAAGTTTCCACCGACCATAATGTTCACGACTTTGATCATGTCGTCAAAGTTGTAGTTGAATTGCGCGTGATATAGTCTCGAGTTATCAATGAATTTTGCGCCCGCGGGATCCCGTTGGAAGTAGTCGTTACGAACAGCCTCAACCAGGCTCCTGAACTCTGTCAGATCCAACATCGGGTCCTGCCTTGCATCGTGCCTGCTGTCTGGCAAAGGCATGAGCTTGCTCCTGATTACCGGGTGTCACGCCGGAACATAACCCTGCAAACCAAGGACGTAGTTTTGAGCATAAATGCCGGCCCAATAGGTGCTGCTGGATTTGCAGGATCAGGAGCGGTTCTGAGAATTCTTTCATTTAACTGTCCGCCCAAAGCTCCCATGTTATACGAATCGCCAGCGTCAGTCGCGGTCATATAACCTCTAATGAAGAAGTTCTTCGATCGGAGTTCAAGCTTGTGGAACTGTTGTGTGAAGTCTCGCAACGCATATTTTTGGGATCCTTGGTAAACAGAGCTTCCTCCACCATATCGAAAATTGTAAATGATCTCCATGTTATCGGTGATCTTGTAGTGCAATGCAATATCTCCTTTGATACTTTTAGCATCGTGGTTGTCGAGTAGGTCGCCTTCTTTCCATCCGGTTCTCCGCAGGTCCAGTGTTCCGAATGGGCCGCCAATTGGAACAGGAATTGGAGTCTCATCTCCATATAAGTTCAGACCATCGAAGTTGGGTGTGGTTGTAAGTTCTGTCGTTGATTCGGGGTGGTTAACATCAGTTTTATAGTCGGTACCGTACCAGTCTTCACCCTGGAGGATGTTGAAATTGATCTTGAAAGCAAACTTATTGTTAAATGCTTTTGCATACCTGAATCCATAATTAAACATCGGGAATGACTTGCCTTGTGCATCAGACGTTGTTATTCCGCCCTTGAACTGAGCGCTAAGGCCCTGGTATGCGAAAGGGCTTTTGCTATTCATAAGCAGCAAGCCGTTGAATGCATTCGGCCCGTAAATACCGGATGAGGTGCCTGGAAGCAATTCCATACTCTCAAGATCGAGCTCTCCAATACCTACAATGTTTCCCGTAGGAAAGTTGAGAAGCGGAGCCGAAATATCCATTCCGTCGACCATCTGTACGAAGCGGACGTTGGCTATAGTCGCAAATCCCCTGGTGTTTACCTGGTTGAAGTTCAAACTTCCGGATGTGAACTGCACACCCTTCAGATGCTGAAGCCCGTCAAAAACCTCGGCCGCAGGAGAGGTCCTGATGCCAAGAATGTTCACCATTTCCGCTGCAAACGGAGCTTTGGTTAGTTCGACATTGAGTACGTTGTTCCCGGTCACGACTACTTCCGGCATTACACTTTGCTCCACGTCCATTTTTAAGTCGAGGCCGGAGGTATTGGCATTGGTTATTTCTAGTTCGATTGACTTATAACCAATAAAAGATACAACGATAGTTAAAGGAGGTGGGGATTTCGTGGTGAAGGAAAAGTTACCGTCGGAGTCAGAAGAGGTGCCAGCAATTGACCCTTTGACGGTGATGTTCACGCCGGGTAACGCACCATTTTCATCTGAGACCTTCCCGGAAATACTGGTTTGCGCATAACTAATAGTGGCCATCATCAGCAAAAGCAGCGTCATGGCCCTTGTGTTTTGGTACAAATGCTTCATACAGGCTTAGTTGGTTTAAACAAAATTGAGCAAGCCAGGCAAGCACAAATTGTTATGCATACCGAGCTTCTCGGAACGAAAAGTACATAAATTTAGGAATAAACAAACGTTTGAGAAGGGGATTAAATAACGCTTTTCAGTCTTTTGCTGGCACTATTCTTTCGAAGACTTGAGGTGCTGAACGAGCTGCTCGCAAAGCTCATTTATTCGCTTTGCCATGACCTCGTCGCCAGTTGCGCTTAAAGCACTTTGCGCAAGACCGCCGATACAGTCTATATAGAACCGCTTCATCTCGTTGACAGGCATGTCCTTGGCCCAGAGGTCAATCCGCAGGGTGTTCTTCTGTTGATGGTCCCAAAGCGCAACGCTAATAGCCTTGGTCTCTGACTGGCCGGGTTCCGGCTTGTCTGTAGCCTCCCACAAAATCTTTTCAGGAACGTTATTCTGGTCGAGCTCGACGGTAAAATTGATTGTTGACTTTTTCATACGGGCCGCAAGTTAGCGCCGTGCCCAAATTTCCTCCTGCTTTGGTGGATTTTTTTGTGCAGTCCATTTGCCGTGCCATAGCGAGCTATTGCTTGTTGATGAGATTGGCGAAGAATTTCATGGATGCTGGATTTCTCAAGGAACCCACATTAACCACGTCTTCAGGTTTTTTACCCATGAGGACCTTCTTCACCGGCGTTTCCGTCTTCTTTCCACTGATGGTGTAGGGGATATCAGGAACCTGAATGATCTCGTCCGGAACATGACGCGGACTATAATCCTTACGCAATGTGTTATTGATATTTGATTTGATCTCATCTGTGAGCTGTATGCCGTCGTGCATCACCACAAACAATGGCATCCAGAATTTCCCGCCATCCTTTTCTATACAAACGATCAGGCTATCCTTAACTTCTTTTACCTTATCAACAGCGCGATAGATTTCGCTTGTACCGATACGGACTCCTCCGCGGTTTAACGTGGCGTCTGAGCGTCCATATATTACGATCCCTTTGTGCACAGTGATCTTTATCCAGTCCCCATGACGCCAGATACCCGGAAACATTTCGAAATAACTCTCCCTATAGCGCTTGAATTCCGGGTCGTTCCAAAAATACACTGGCATTGAGGGCATTGGTTTCGTGATCACCATTTCTCCAACTTCATCCAAAACTGGTTTACCATCATCATTAAACGATTCGAGACTGCAACCCAGGGCCCGGCACTGAATTTCTCCTGCGTATACCGGTAAGGTTGGGTTCCCTCCGACAAAAGCGCTGGCCACGTCAGTACCGCCGCTCATTGATGTAAGCCACACGTCTTTTTTTACATTGCGATAGATCCATTCAAAACCTTCAGGCGGAAGCGTACTTCCCGTCGAGCCAATGGACCGCAGCGAGCTAAGGTTGGAATTTCCGGAAGGCTCTATTCCTTCCTTCATGTTTGCCAATATAAACCCGGCACTGGTCCCGAAATGATTGATACCTGCTTCTTCCGCAAATTTCCATAAAACCCCCAGGTCAGGGTGGCCAGGACTGCCGTCATAAAGGACCATTGTTCCGCCCACCAGCAGGCTTCCATGTATGTAGTTCCACATCATCCACCCTGTCGTAGTGAACCAAAAGCATCGCTCGCCGGCCTTATAGTCATTATGAAACGCTGCATATTTTAGTTGCTCCAGGAGAATTCCTCCCTGCGAGTGCACAATGGCTTTTGGCAATCCTGTTGTTCCCGAAGAATACACTACCCAAATCGGATGACTAAAAGGAACTCTTTCAAATTGCAGTTCTTTAACGTCGCCGTTGATGGCCTGAATCCACGGAACGATTGATTTGCCATGTGACGATTTGACTTCCCTTTCAGAAACAAGGATCACCGTTTTCACTGTCGGTAAGGCGTTGATCAGTTGCTGAACTGTTTCAGCCTTATCGAACACTTTCCCTCCGTAACTGTATTTATCTACGGCTATTAATATTGAAGGCTCAATTTGTGCAAATCGATCAATGACGGCCTGGGTCCCGAAATCGGGAGAGCAGCTCGACCACACGGCGCCTAGTGAATTCGTTGCCAGGAAAGCAACCGTTGCCTCCGGGATGCAGGGAAGGTAGGCGGCTACCCGGTCGCCTTGCACGAGGCCCTGACCTTTCAAAAACTGTGCAAGTGAAGCAACCTGTCTTTCCAGTTCTTCCCAGCTCACTTCTTTCAATTCCGCCATCTCCGATTTGAAAATGATAGCGGGATGGTCTGCGGATTTTCTCCTGAAAATATGTTCCGCATAATTTAACGAGACCCCAGGAAACCATCCCGTATTGGGCATAGGCTTACCGTTGGTGACCTTTGAAATATCTCCATCATGAAGTATGTCAAAGTAGCTAAAGAGCGAAGTCCAAAACTCTTCGGTATGATTGACGGACCATTGCCATAGCTCGTCATAACCAGAAAATTCCAGATCCCGTTCGTCTTTCAGCCACTGGATATAATTACTGATATTGGACTGGCGGATAAAATCTGATGAAGGAGTCCAAAGCTGCATAAGTGGTGTTTTCGGTTTTATTGAGGGGGCAATACCTTTAGCGCTGCCTCTTTATCCATATGAAGCTGTTTCTTCAACTCTTCAAGATCATTAAATCTTGCATCCCGTCGTATTAGTTTATGAAAAAAAATCGTAAGTGATTCGCCGTAAATGTCTTCATCGAAATCAAAAATATTCACTTCGATGTTTCGCTTCATTCCCTGAACAGTCGGCCTGTTCCCAATGTAAAGCATACCCTTGTAGTGTTGGTGACTGTAGCTGACCGTTACCGCATAGATGCCATCAGCAGGAACAAGTTTATACGCTGTATCGATCTCAAGATTTGCAGTAGGATACCCAAGGATCCGTCCAAGTTTGTCCCCCATTACAACACGTCCCGTAAGTGCTGTAGGGGTTTCCGAGAAAATGTGTGGCGGTTTCAATGTCACCATCGTCAAGCGCTTTCCTGATCTTCGTGGAGCTAACGCCCACATGATCAACATCCTGCCTGGGTATTTCTTCGACCTCAAATCCATATTTAGGTGCATTCAATTTTAATTGTTCAAAACTTCCTTCCCTGTTTTTACCGAAGTGATGATCATGGCCGATTATTAACTTTTTGGTGCCAATGGTCTCGACAATAATCTTTGTTATGAACTCCTCGGACGACAGTTGTGAAAATTCCCGCGTAAAAGGTATTCTCACAAGATGTTGAATGCCCTGTTGTTTTAAAAGCTCAGCCTTCTCTTCAAAAGTGTTTAATAACTTAAGGGATGTGTCTTCCGGATGAAGGACCAACCGCGGATGTGGCCAGAACGTTATGACTACTGTTTCTCCATCGTTCCTCGCCGCCGCTTCACGCAGCCTTGATAAGATCTTTTGATGCCCAACGTGAACGCCATCGAACGTACCACTGGTCACTACTGCGTACTGCAGCCTTGTAAAATCTTCGATCCCGTGGTAGATTTTCATGCTGTAACCTAAAAAATGTTCTGGCCTAAAGTTAATGAAGCCGCGACATTTTTTGGTTCGAAAGGTTATTCAACTTGATTGACTTCCAGGGCGTCTGAAAGCAGGAATGTTCCAATCCGCGTTCTGCACAACGCAGAAAGGTATGCGCCGACCTGCAAAGCGTTGCCAAAGTCGCGAGCAATGCTTCGTATATAGGTGCCCTTTGAACATACAATGCGAAAGCTTACTTCAGGCAGGGATATCGATGTTATTTCAAACTTGTGTATCTGGACTTCGCGGGGTTTAAGCTCGATATCAGCTCCTTTTCGGGCAAACTCGTATGCCCTCTTACCACCAATTCTAATCGCGGAGTGCATGGGAGGAAGTTGGTTAATTGTACCTATAAAAGGTCTGACAGCATCATGGATCATTTCGTCTGTGATTTTTGAAATGTCCTTTTCTTCACTCACTTCAGTTTCCAGATCATACGATGGCGTTGTCTTTCCCAGGACGAATTTTCCTGTGTACTCTTTCTCCATGTCCCATAAATTCTTCAATACGCTTCGTCATTTTGCCCACGCAGATGATCAGCAATCCGGTGGCAAGAGGATCAAGGGTGCCGGCATGCCCGATCTTTTTGGTCTTTAGTTTATAGCGAAGTTTATTCACCACGTCGAATGACGTCCATTGAAAAGGTTTGTTAATGAGCAAAACCCTTCCCGTATCATCAGTCTGGCTTTTCATTTATACAACGGTAAGTCCCACGCCCAAATAATACAGCAACAGGATAACAAGGCCAACTAGGATGCGGTAATATCCAAACAATTTAAAGCCATGACGCGTGAGAAAATTTATAAACGATTTTATGGCGAGGATTGCTACGATGAAGGCAACGACATTTCCGATTATCAACAGAGTGATTTCATTTCCCCCGAACGTTCCTCCGATGCTATAAAACTGTAACATCTTATAAACTGTGGCTGCAAACATCGTGGGTACTGCCAGGAAGAAGGAAAACTCAGCCGCCGTCTTTTTATTGAGTTTCTGCGAAAGACCACCAATAATGGTAGCTGCTGACCTTGAGACGCCTGGGATCATGGCGACCGTCTGAAACAATCCGATTTTGAAGGCCGACGCATACGAAATATTTTCCTCCGGGGCTGTTTCGTTTTTCGCGAAGATCTTGTCAACGAACAAAAAGAAAATGCCACCGATAACAAGGGTGTATCCAACTACATCCACACGCTCAAGAAGTGCATCAATAACGTCGTTTAAGAAGTACCCTGCTATCATCGCCGGCAGAAATGCAACAAAAAGTTTAAGGTAAAAAGAAAAAACTTCCGCTAAGGACTTCTTTGCCGGAAGGAATCTTTTCCAATACAGGATGATAACAGAAAGGATTGCTCCAAACTGAATAGCTACCGTGAACATTTTAGTGAAGGGATCAGAAGCAATTCCCATTAAAGAGGAGCCAATGATCATGTGACCCGTTGAGGATATCGGAAGAAATTCAGTGATGCCTTCTATGATTGCGAGCAGGATAGCCTGAAGAATAGACATAATGACTTAGGGTGAGGTTTGCATTGCAGATAGGACCTGAACGCAATGATATGCTATTAAACTTATTTTGTCGGTTTGTGGAGGATCGCGAAGATCTCTATAATGAAGCCGCCCATTACCACAATTGGGCCCAGGGTAAGACCAAGGAAACCAAAACCATGTTGTTCACTATCCATCGACATTATGATGAATCCTAAAACAATTGTAAATACGCCTGCGATCATTAACTGGTAGTTCTTTTTACCAAAAGGGAGTTTACTTTCCATGCTAAATTTTGATTATCAGTAAAGTTGATCCAATGACATCTTCAAATATCGCCGGATTGAAAAGAATGTGCTTAACACTGCAACGACAATTCCTGAAATTAACAACAACGCGACTAATGCGAGGAACTGATCCTGGTTATGAAGAATAGACAGATCTTCGATCTTGCGCTGGGCATAGTTTGAAAGGCTCCACAAAAGGCTGGCGGCCAACACACCAGCAAGCAGTCCATACCCGGAAGCCCTGACGAGAAAAGGCCTTAGAATGAACCACTTCTTTGCACCCACCAATTGCATGCTTCTTATAAGGAAACGTTGGGAGAACAATGCAATTCTCAGTGTGTTATTAATGAGGAGTACAACTGTAACGAGTAACACTGTTATAAGGCCCAGTAAGATCAAACCGATCTTTTTGACGTTGCTGTTTATGGATTCGATAAGGCCTTCTACATAGAACACCTGAAAGACGCCATTCATGGCCTGGATGTCTTTTTTAATCTTTTCGATTTTTGCAATGGAATGATACTCTCTTGCAATACTCACCAGGTAGGCATCCCGTAGCGGATTCTCTCCGATAAAATCCACAAAGTCTTCTCCGGTTTCTTCAATAAACTTCTTAGCCGCATCGTCCTTTGAAACAAAAACCACTCCTGGGCCATGTTCTTTGCTGACATAATCCTGCGAAGAAAGTTTGCTTTCGATTTGCAACCGCTGGGTTTCCGTAACATTGGACTTGAGGTATACCTGCACGCGGATATTTTGGCGAACCTGCTGTTCAAGCTCCTGGGAATAGATTAGCAGGAGGCCGAAAATACCCATCACGATGAGGGAAAGGGTAATGCTCATCACCACTCCAATCGCTGGATATCCACCTAGTTTCTTTTTGTTGCTCTTTTTCTCCATGCCAAGCCTCAAAGTTAGGAGAAAATATCAAATCACGGATCAAATTACTTTTGGAACTAATAGCCAAAAAAAGAGCCCCATTATGTGGGGCTCTTTGTTAACTCAATTTCCTCTGTAATCCCTGAGCTTCTTAAGCAGTGCCGCATCATTGATGGGCTTTAAGGGTTTTACCTTTTGATCCACGTCACTTAGCAGATAGTAATTGTCTTTGTAGTAAAGGAACATCGTCCGCTTGTTGTTGCTGAAGAACTCCATGATCTCATAGAAGTTTTTCTCGAACGAACCGTAGAGGAACAGTTTGCTATCCCTGAATTGATAATGGAAGTTATATCGTTTGTCAACCTCGGTTTCTACAGCGATGGAAGACTTCGTTGAAACCTTTGGCCCAATTTCTTCCGCGGCTGCCTGTTCAGCGCTTTCAGCATCCTGGCTTGGATCAAACACGTCCAGGGTTGAAGGTTCAACTGCAGGTTGCTCCTCAGCGGTCGCAGGAGTGGAAGCTTTTGGAGCAGGCGACTCAACGGCCTGCTTCTCAGCGACCTTCGGTTGTGACTGAACAGCAGTTTCCTGGCTTGGTTGCTCAGCCTTGATTTGCTTCTGCTGCAGGCTTAGAATCGTCAACCACCGTTATTCTCAGTATTCTCTTCCTTTATCTCATTTGTTATTGCGGGCTGAACAACAGTCTTTTCGTCCTCATTGAAATAAAAATAAAGTCCCGTACTTACCAACCCTGCAACAATAACCCAAAGTCCGATCTTTGCAGCAATCGACATTCCTTCACTTGGAATAGATGAGATAGGAACATTGTTCAACATACTCTTCAGCTCAGCTTTTCGTGCTGTCTTTACTCCTTCAATTATTTCACGTTGAAGCGACAGTTCATTCTTCAGCTCAGCATCTGATTCAAGTTGCTTTTCGAACGCAGCCCTGTCTTGAGGGTTAAGCCTGTTGCCTGCGTACTCGTCCAATATTTCGAAATCTTTTTCTGATGCCATAAAACACTAATCTAAAAAATCATGCTCCGAATACTGAGCTTTAACTAATTCATCAAGTTTCTTCTTACACTTATACTTTTTCGTTTTCGCGGTATCCGTGTTCGCGAACCCAAGTTTATCGGCGATATCCTGCATTGACATCTCCTCAAAGTAGTAGAACATCAAAACCTTTTTGCAGGTTTCACCTAATTGATCGATACATTTTGCAAGGATCTTTTCTCTCTCAGACGATTCAGTATCTAACGTAACTGAAGTGTCTTTCTCCTCGCTTGAGAGCCGCTTTTTGCGATCGAGCTCCTTTCTCCACAGATTTTGACAAATACTGTAGATATAGGTGCTCATTTTAGAGGTAAGGACCAGGTTGCCTGACGTCGCTTTTTGCCAAAAGACGATCAGAGCGTCCTGATAAACATCCCGTGCCTCTTCTTCCGTTCCGCTATTTGTTATGACCATCTTGGTCATCATGCGGTAATATTTCTGGTACAAGAACTCAAGAGCCTTTTCATCGCCTTTGCAGATGCGTTCAAAGATCTCCTTTTCGTTCATGACTGAGCTCACCCTGTATACCATGGTTTAATGGCTTAGTAACCCATAAGGGCTGCGCAATTTTGAGATTTTCCCGTTAGAATACATATAATCAAGTTGATTTCCTCCATGTTTGGGTCCGATAGAAGGGGCCCCAATATCCCCGGACCATCAATTCGGCACCCTCAACCCAGAGTTTACAGCGGTAAATCCTCCCATCTTCAGGGTCAAGAATGTTTCCTTCTGTATATTCTTCGCCCTCCTTTTTCATACCTCTTATGATCTCCATGCCGATGATCTTCTTGAGGTATCTGTTGTCATCACGAGCGCACTTATCGCACACGGGATCGGGGTTATCGGGTGCAAAAATCTTCACGATCTTGCCATAATACCTTCCCTTGCTTTCAAAGATTTCAACGACTGACTTTACTTCGTTCGTATTATCGTCGATCGTTTCCCATTTACCCACGATTGCAGGCTGCGCTGAACTCCACACCGACATTAAAAGCAGCCCGATAAGTAGCTTCATAACCGAAATATTAATCAAGAACTTTCAAATAAAAAAACGGAAACCGTCGGAGCCCATTTTCTCACCCTACATCATCCTGAATTTAAATGTGAGCGAGTGCCATTATTTTTTATTTCGAATTGAATTGCAGATTGAGGTTTATACCAAAACAAAAGCCCCGACAATCGGGGCTCCTGTTAATTTTATTTATTCAATGCTTATTTCGCTTGTTCAACATTTGAGACCTGACTCACAGTTTCAACCTTTGGTTTCGCCTGTTCAGACTTCCCAGTAGTTCGTAGGTTCGTCAGGAACGAGGAGAGGGGCAATAACAAGCGCCACGACCGACATCAGCTTCAAAAGGATGTTGAGCGAAGGACCGGAAGTATCTTTAAATGGATCGCCCACGGTATCGCCTACAACGGCTGCCTTGTGCGGTTCTGATTTTTTGTAATACATTTTTCCGTTTATCTCGACACCTTCTTCAAAGCTTTTCTTAGCATTGTCCCATGCGCCACCAGCATTAGACTGGAAGATCGCCATTAGCACTCCCGTTACAGTTACGCCGGCAAGCATTCCGCCAAGCGCTTCCACACCGAAACCTGGTAAGAATGCAATAACAACAGGCGCAGCAACGGCCATGATACCAGGCAACACCATCTCGCGAATAGCAGCTTTGGTGGATATTTCAACACATTTTCCGTATTCAGCTTTTCCATCGGCATCGTGGAAAACCTTTTGATCTTCTTTTGACCATTCCTCCACAGGCTTATCGCCATGTTTACGCATCAGACTCGAGCGCTGCCTTTAACGCAGGAATAGTTGTGAATTGTCTTCTAACTTCTTCAATCATTGACATAGCTGCCCGGCCAACTGCTCCCATGGCAAGGGCCGAGAACACGAATGGAAGCATACCTCCGATGAAGAGGCCCGCCATTACTTTGGCTTTGGAAACGTCGATAGTGCTCAGATGCGCAGTTGTCATAAACGCACCAAACAATGCAAGTGCCGTGAGTGCAGCGGACGCAATTGCAAAGCCTTTACCTATAGCGGCAGTTGTGTTTCCAACAGCATCCAGTTTATCAGTTCTTTGACGAACTTCTCTTGGCAGTTCAGACATTTCGGCAATACCACCGGCATTGTCAGAAATAGGTCCGTATGCATCAACAGCCAGCTGAATTCCAAGGTTCGAAAGCATACCTACTGCAGCGATAGCAATACCGTACAATCCGCCAAATTCAAATGCGCCGATGATAGAAATAGCAATGATAATGACGGGAATAGCTGTTGACATCATACCCACACCAAGACCAGCAATAATATTAGTAGCCGCACCAGTCGAAGACTGACGTACGATGGAATTCACCGGACCCTTACCCATGCCGGTATAATGTTCGGTAACAAGACCAACTAATACTCCACCTACGAGTCCGATAACGGTAGCCCAGAAAACGCCCAGAGCTGTATAATGATTTCCTCTTTCAGGATCTTCCCATGCATACAGCGGATCTTTGAACCACCACTCGGCAGGAAGCATCCACATGATAATGAAATAAGAAGCACCGATCATTACGATGGACGAAACAAATTCACCCATGTTCAATGCGCGTTGTGGGTCGCCGCCTTCTTTTACTTTTACGAAGAACGTACCAAGGAATGACATTAGGATGCCAACACCTGCCAGAACAAGTGGTAACAACACCGCCGACAAACCTTCAAAATTATCTGAAAAACCAGGAACCATGAACGCAGCACCAAGTACCATCGTACCGACGATCGAACCCACATATGATTCAAACAAATCCGCACCCATACCAGCTACGTCTCCAACATTGTCTCCAACGTTATCGGCTATAGTTGCAGGATTCAGCGGGTGGTCTTCAGGAATACCGGCTTCAACTTTTCCAACAAGGTCAGCACCTACGTCCGCAGCCTTGGTATATATACCACCACCAACACGTGCGAAAAGGGCGATGGATGATGCACCAAATGAAAAGCCAGTGATAACTGTAATGACCTGATTTAGGCTCATTTGATCACCGACGCCAAATATTTTTGAATACACAATTAACAACAAGCTGAGACCTAACACGCCGAGGCCAACAACGCCCATACCCATCACAGATCCACCAGCGAACGCTACTTCCAGCGCTTTTCCCAGACTCGTACGTGCCGCATTGGTTGTTCTTACGTTAGCCTTCGTTGCTACACGCATTCCAATAAAACCGGCCAGCGCTGAACAAAATGCTCCCAACACAAATGAAAGCCCTACCAATGGGTGGGAAGTTTGTTTATCTGCAGTAAATGCCAGCAAAAGTGCCACGCATACCACAAAAATGGCCAAGACCTTGTACTCGGCTTTCAAGAAAGCCATAGCCCCCTCGGAGATGTGCGCGGCGATCTTTTTCATTTTGTCGGTTCCGGCATCTTGCTTATTCACCCATGCACTTTTCCAGACCACGAATAGCAGGCCCAGAACGCCGAATACTGGGAGCAGATAAAGAATGTTTTCCATAATTAATTAAGATTTTTTTCGATTAAAGCGTCAAAAAAACCGCACGGAAGCATATCGTACGGTTTTTAAAGTGTCGCAAATATAGAAGAAGAAGTTTTACACGCAAAATGAGTTTCAGGCCTACACCTGAAACATTTCCTTCAGCCCACTCCAAAGGTTTTTCTTCTTGGCATCATCCAACTGATCAAGGCTATCTGCCTGTAAGTACAATAACCTTATCGTGTATGAAAGATTTATAGGGCTGAATGCTTTTCCCTGAAACCTTTATGGAGCTGCCGAATGAAATTATCCTTGTGGGACGGTAAAAAAGTAGATCATCGGTTTCTGCTTCGCTTAATGTCAGTACCTGAACGGATGCTAAGGTCCGTTTTACTGACCCGAGGATCCTTGAAAGCAAGAGTTGATCCGCTTCCGATAAGGTGTCCCAGGGGGGGGAATTATAACCAGCACCTTTGGGCCGAGGTTGTATAATTCCTCTTGATAGAGATGTTCGATAGGGTTTGAATAGCTCACGATTCCTGTATGTCAAATATCGATTTAAGTTCTTTTGCCTCTGATGGTTTCATCCTGCCCGCAAGTATGAGGCGAAGTTGTCTACGACGAAGCGCCCCATCGTATAAGCCCTTCTCTTCTGCGGTCTCGGGTTCTACCTCAGGAACGTCAATAGGTCTGCCCAATTGATCGACGGCAACGAAGGTGAAAAAAGCGCTATTGCTTTCTGTTTTTGTATTGGATGGGATATCCTCGGCATCAACGTCGATGCGCACTTCCATGGAGGAGCTAAATGCGCGGGTTACTTTAGCTTTTAGTGTTACGACGTTGCCCAGGCGGATCGGATGTTTGAATGAAATATTGTCGACGGAGGCGGTAACCACAATTCGGTTAGAATGCTTCTGAGCAGCAATGGCCGATACAATATCCATCCAATGCATCAGTCTGCCACCCATTAGATTGTTCAGAGTATTAGTGTCGTTGGGTAGCACTAGTTCTGTCATGCTGACCATTGATTCACGCGGAAATTTTTTCTTTCGCGACATTCCTGTTAGAAGTTAAGGGTAATAAAATGTACCAAGTATTGATTCAACGACCAGCGGAATTGTTCAATCTCACGTTTCAAACGTTGCCAAACGACTACTAACCGTTAGTTCGTGCAAAAATCATAAAAAATACTTTGCAATCAAGTCTATCATTTCATTATTTCGGCCATCAATTATGCAAGCTATTAAATCAATATCCTCATTGACTTCTCTTTCTTCCGGAAAGAGCGTTATTGCTTGCTCCATTATTTCCTCTACAGCTACAATTACTATTATTACGGGGTAACCCGTGCGCGATTTTATACCCCAGCTATGTCCGATTAGTGCGCATCTCAAGGAGTTCGCCGCATTAATCAATCGAATATTAAAACTAAACCAACAATTCTTAATCGAATTATCCACATGAAGGTATTGAAATTCGGGGGCTCATCAGTAGCAACCCCTGCTCGAGTTCAGTCGGCTATCGAAATCATCAAACCTTATCTTTCAGGAGATGTGGCCATCGTCTTTTCAGCATTCGGCGGCGTGACCGACTCGTTGATTCAGGTCAGTAAACTGGCCCTTGAAGGTAATCTTCAATATAAAACCAAGCTCGCTGAACTTGAGACCCGGCATCTCGATGCGGTGAGACAGTTGATCAACATTCAACGACAGAGTAGCATCCTGGCGCAAGTGAAATTTATGGTCAACGAGCTTGAAGATGTGTTGCATGGCGTTTACCTCGTCAAGGAAAGGACAACCCGCACGCTGGATTATATAATGAGCTTTGGTGAGAGGCTTTCGGCCTACATAATTTCAGAAGCCTTTATCGATAAGGGATATCCGACCGAATTTCTCGATGCACGCAAGGTTGTTCGCACTGACAACCATTTTGGATATGCAAAGGTTGACTTTGAGACGACGAACAAGCTGATTAAAGATCATTTCAAACATCACGCGAATGTTCAAATCATCACTGGCTTTGTGGCTACTTCCGAAAGCGGGGAGACGACTACTTTGGGTCGCAGTGGTTCTGACTATACAGCAGCAATTTTTGCCGGTGCTTTAAATGCAACTGATCTTGAGATATGGACGGATGTTGACGGAATGATGACTGCCGATCCGCGCAAGGTGAAGAAAGCATTCACGGTACCCGAAATGAGTTATGAGGAAGCAATGGAATTATCGCATTTCGGAGCCAAGGTGATATTTCCTGCTACCATGCAGCCTGCGATGGTCAATAAAATCCCGATATGGATCAAGAACACCTTCAATCCAACATTTAAGGGAACACAGATCCATTCAGAGTCTGCGAATGGCAAGATGATCAAAGGGATATCCTCCATGAATGGCGTGAGTTTATTAAGTCTTCAGGGGAGTGGATTGCTGGGTGTCGTTGGGGCATCTATGCGCTTATTTGCTACGTTGGCTCGCGAAAATGTGAATGTTATCCTTATCAGTCAGGCATCATCGGAGCACTCTATTTGTTTTGCGGTTGAAAACCATATTTCAGTCGTTGCAAAGACAGCTATCGAGAAGGAATTTCAATATGAGATAAGAAATGAAGAGATCGACGAAATACAAGTCGAGAATGACCTTTCCATCGTGGCTGTGGTCGGAGACGGCATGAAACACAGTCCTGGAACCAGTGGGCGTATGTTCAGCGCGTTGGGTAAGAATGGTGTTAACGTCATGGCCATTGCGCAGGGCTCTTCTGAACGCAATATTTCAGCAGTAATTCCTCAGAGCTGATGTTGGCAAAGCTCTGAATGCATTGCACGAAGCATTCTTCCTTTCTGATAGAAAAGTCTTAAATATCTTTCTGGTAGGCACGGGGCTGATTGGAAAGGAGCTTATCAATATGGTGCGCGATCAATTTGAAAAGCTTGCGAAGGAAAATCTGCTGGAAGTGAACATTGTGGCGATTGGCAATAGCCGGAAGATGTTATTCAATGAGGATGGGCTTAACCTGAAAACCTGCATAAAGCAGCTCATGGAAGAGGGTGAGGCAATGAGTATGCAGGAGTTTTTCAATAAGATGACGGCGCTTAATTTGTCGAACAGTATTTTTGTTGATTGTACTTCGAGCGCAAGCGTCACAGCGTTTTACGAATCGATACTGTCAGCGAACATTTCGATCGTCACACCTAACAAGAAAGCAAACTCCGCGTCGATGCAGGATTACATTGCTCTGAAGACTACAGCCTTCAAGAGAGGTGTTAAATTCTTCTATGAGACAAATGTTGGGGCAGGGCTTCCCGTGATCAACACTATGAATGATCTGTTGTTGAGCGGCGATAAGGTAATACGAATAGAAGCGGTCTTAAGCGGAACGTTAAACTACATCTTCAGTTCTTTCGAAGAAGGAAGAAAATTCAGTGACGTTGTGAAGGAAGCGAAAGCTAAAGGTTATACGGAACCTGATCCGCGGGATGATCTGAACGGAATGGATGTCGCACGGAAAATATTAATCCTTTCCCGGGAGACCGGTTTGTCAATGGAGCTGGAGGATATCGGAGTTGAGGACCTCGTACCTGATTCCTGTCGCGGCGACATGACCATCGATCAGTTTTTTTCCGCCATCGAGCAACATGATGGCGAGTTTGAGAAACTTCGTAAGAAAGCCGCCGACAAAAAAGAAAAATTGCGCTACATGGCAATACTCGACGATGGGAACGTAACGATACAGCTGGCCTCAGTTGATGAAAAGCATCCGTTCTATTCGTTGTCAGGAAGTGACAATATTATTTTGCTTACCACCGAGCGTTATCACGATAGGCCTATGGTAATTCGGGGACCTGGCGCAGGAGCTGGTGTCACTGCGGCCGGTGTGTTTGCTGACGTGATAAGGATCGGACATTATTCTAAATAAGATGATGAAATCAGTTAAAGCTATCGCTCCCGCTACAGTCGCTAACGTGTCATGTGGTTTTGATATTTTCGGATTCGCTGTTGAGGCGCCCGCGGACGAGGTTATACTTACATTAAAAAAGGAACCAGGCGTCGTTATCAAAACGATCACAGGAGATGGCGGCAGACTTCCAATGGAAAGTGACCGTAATACATCCGGCGTTGCCGTGGAAGCTTTTCTAAGGGAAATAGAAAGTGACCAGGGTGTTGAAATTGTCCTCAACAAGAAACTACCCCTTGGAAGTGGCATGGGATCAAGCGCTGCAAGTTCGGTTGCTGCTTTGGTAGCCATCAATCATCTTCTTGACGAACCGTATTCCCGCGAGCAGCTGCTACCGTTCGCTATGGAAGCCGAACGAATTGCCTGTGGATCTGCTCATGCCGACAACGTGGCGCCTTCGTTATTAGGGGGATTTGTATTGATCCGCGGCTATGAGCCGTTAGACGTTGCAAAGATTCCAACACCAGCGAATCTCTATTGTACGCTTGTGCATCCGCACCTTGAGCTTAAGACATCGGATTCGAGACGGGTTCTCAAATCATCCATACCATTGAAGGATGCTGTCACTCAATGGGGAAATATCGCCGGATCTCGTGGTTGGTTTAATGAAACCGGATTATGGTCTTATCATGCGATCATTAAACGATGTTGTAGCCGAGCCCATTCGATCGGTGCTGATTCCTGGGTTCGCCGAGATAAAAGCAGCAGGCTATTCGCTGCGGAGCACTTGGTTGCGGAATTTCGGGCTCAGGACCGACGATTTTTGCTTTGAGCACTGAATATGCAATTGCCAACAATGTAGCCGGAACAATTCAGAAGCAGTTTGCCGACATGAAACTCAAGAGCGATGTATTTGTTTCAAAAATAAATGACGAAGGGGCGAGAATTGTCGAGGACGGTGTACGCTGAACGTTAACAAAGTTATTTTCAAGGAAATGAAATTCTATAGTACTAATAACAGGAGTGTGACGGTTGATTTGCGACAGGCAGTTACTGAAGGACTTGCACCGGATAACGGTCTTTATATGCCGGTTGAAATCCCTCGACTGCCGGATAAATTTTTCACAGACATCGCACATAAATCTTTTCGCGACATCGGTTTTGAAGTTGCACGTAACCTTTTGCAAGGCGATGTTGCCCGATACGGAGTTGAAGAAGATCGTCGATCACACCATCCAGTTTGATGCCCCATTGGTGAAATTGGAAAAGGATGTATTCGCATTGGAATTATTTCATGGACCCACGTTGGCATTTAAGGATTTTGGAGCACGGTTCATGTCGCAGTTGTTGGGATACTTTGCGAGCCAGCAAGACAGGGAGATCATAATCCTTGTTGCTACTTCCGGCGACACTGGCAGTGCCGTCGCTAATGGATTCCTGGGAGTGCCAGGAACGCGTGTAGTTGTGTTGTATCCTTCCGGTAAAGTAAGTGAGATCCAGGAAAAACAGTTTACAACGCTTCAGCAGAATGTCACTGCGCTGGAGGTTGCCGGAACGTTTGATGATTGCCAGCGACTCGTCAAAGAAGCATTCCTCGACGCGGAACTTCGACGCAAGTTTTTTCTTACATCTGCCAACTCGATAAACATTGCGCGCCTTATACCTCAGTCGTTCTATTATTTCTATGCATACGCTCAGCTTAAGGATAAAGACCGGCCTGTGGTGTTTTCCGTTCCCAGCGGCAATTTTGGAAATATTACGGGAGGGCTATTAGCAAAACGCATGGGCCTTCCGGTTCGCAGGTTTGTTGCATCTACTAACATCAATGACATCGTGCCCGCTTATCTTAAGACCGGCGCATTCAATCCAAGACCTTCTTCTTCCACCATCAGCAATGCCATGGATGTTGGCAATCCCAGCAACTTTTCCCGAATGCTTGAATTATTCAACGGAAACCACGAAAGCTTATCAGATGAGATCAAAGGGTACTCATTCACGGATGAAGAGACTGCCGACGCGATGCGCAACGTATACGCTAGCAGCAATTATATTCTGGATCCGCACGGTGCTGTAGGATATTTGGGCCTGAAGAAATACCTCGATGATTCTGACGAGAATGCAACAGGCATTTTCCTGGAGACAGCACATCCATCGAAGTTTAAGGAAGTAGTGGATGAAACATTAGGAATGGGTATTGATATACACCCAACGCTTAAGGAATTCATGAAGCGTCAAAAGGAGACGATAAAGGCAACGACGGACTTCTCAGCGTTCAAAGAGTTCCTTCTGAACAAGTTCTGATCTTCATTTTTTCCAGCCCTGCTCTCCGAGAAGAGGTACGAAAGCAAAATTTGCGAACTCTTCTTTAATAAGGTTGCCGTCTTTTTTCCTTATCCGAAGCATCACTTGTTTCTCCCGGTCTCCAACTGGAATTATCAGAATACCACCTTCTGCAAGTTGATCAGTTAGCGCTTTTGGAATGACGGGTGCCCCGGCCGTTACAATGATCTTATTGTACGGAGCTTTTGCAGGTACTCCCTTTGAGCCGTCACCAAAAAAGAAATAGGGATTATAACCCAATTGAGGAAGGAAGTCGCGCGTCGTTTCGTATAGCTTCCGATTATATTCAATTGTGTAAACCCGGGCTCCCATTTCCAGAAGTACGCAGGCCTGATATCCTGAGCCAGTGCCGATCTCCAATACTTTATCGCCAGGTTTGATTTCCAGCTTCTCGGTTTGAAAAGCAACGGTATAAGGTTGCGAAATCGTTTGTCCTTCTCCGATCGGGAATGCCTTGTCCTGGTATGCGTGATCCTGCAACGCATTTTCAAAAAAAACGTGCCTCGGAACCTTGTTTATTGCTGCTAAAACACGCTCATCTTTGATGCCTTTTTCGGCTAGTTTTTTTACCAACTTTTGCCGCAATCCCCGCTGCTTATAACCGTCATCAATCATACTTCAACCCCGTACAAATTTTTTTGTGGATGGATTGTGGATAACAGCCATAATCTACTGATTATCAATAATTTAAACCTATTTTACTTAGCTTTCCATTCGTGAATTTCTGTCAACATGAGCTGGCGAACTTGTTGCAAAAAAGCCATTTTTTCAGGGTAAACAAAGTTTCAGAAATTCTTTAGGAAAAGTCGAACTTATGCCCTTACTTTAAAGTTCTCTCCACACAGTGAAAATGCTTTTTTGCCATAGCGTTCACATGTGTTAAATCTGCACCTTACAGTAGTTGTGACTAACCTCATTAACTACTGTACGGGCAGAATAAATCCCCAAAAAATTAGAATCCGATAAGTACAAAAGGAGCCCAGTAGTAGGGAGACTTGTATTTGTCCGTTTTCATGAGCGCCAACTTTGCATTCCTGAGATTTTGGCTATAGTTGCTCTCCGGATGTTCTAACATCTGCCGGTAAAACTCAGTCATCAATTGCGCTGTTGATTCATCAGCAACGCTCCAAAAGGAAACGATAATGCTTTTTGCGCCTGCGTAAACAAGCGCCCTTGATAATCCTATGACACCTTCACCTTTAGAGATCTTTCCCAGACCAGTCTGGCACGCTGACAACGTTACAAGATTGGCGTTCAATTCAAGATTATAAATTTCGCCTGTGAAAAAGTTTCCATCTTCAGAATCAGAACTGGATTGAAGAAATATTCGAGACAACTCCGGACTCGTCTCATCAACAATTCCATGTGTTGCGAAATGCAGGTAGCTATAATCTTTCAGTGCACCTGACTTGGCAACTTTTTCATCCGCTTGTTGCCGGATAAAGATCGTGTTCTTGAAATTGCGTGAGGCGAACAATTGGGAGATTCTTTTACTTCCGATTCTGTGCCCGGCAATTCGTTGAGATGATCCTTTGGCTGGAAGGTAACGGGTGCACAAAGTAAGATGGAAGCCTGTTGATCACGTTTGGCCGCAGCCTTCTGAAGATCAGCGCGGCTGAAAATTCATATCGGACGCTATACTTGTTGATAAGATAGGAAGGAGCAACGTTATCAGTATCTTCTTTACCTTTACCAAGCAGCAATGTTTCAAACGGGATTATACTTAGTCTTCCTGTTGGCAAGATAACCAGATCGGTGACCGAAGACGGTAATTTCTTTGGAAGCAGATCTGCCGATAACTTTTCAGCCGCACGTCTATATGTTTCCGCATCGTTGAAATATAAACTGTTACGCAGTCCTGTTATATACTTATCAAAATCAGCTGAGATCGCGCGGTCAATTATTTTATAATCCTGTTTGGTAATTATGAAAATGTATACATGGTTGATCTTATCATCGATGAAATAACTGATGACAGCCGTCTTATTATTCATTTTTGATTGCAGGTCGGGAATTGAGGGAGACGCAGCATTGAACTTAAGATTGTAATACTCAGGAAACTTTGTTTCAAGACTCTTTGTAAACGCCTCATAACTTCTATTGAGATTGAAAGCAGTCTCGCGTAATTGTTTTTCCTCCTGTTCCGATGGTTTCTGAGCGAGTTTTTGCGCCGTTAGTGCTATTGCTGCTTTCAGACTTCGCTCTTGCTGCAGGAGGTCATCTGGAATTCGCGCAAAAGATTTTGCATTAACGTCCGAAATAGCCTCTAGCAATACGGCAGACTTACTTTTTTCTGCAAAAAAGAATGACAATGCATACCATGACTTTTTCTTAAACGCCACCTCTCCGGTTTCATAGGCCATTCGGACACCGTTTGCATACACTTCATTTGCAATAACACCCAGGGAGATCTTGTCAGACTCGTTCGTAATGTGTTGTCGGAGGCGGTCGATGAGTGTGTCGCATACCTGGAGCGTTGCGACTGCCAGCTCAAGATCCTTTATCTTTATCGTTTCCCCATAATAACGTTCTTCAAGCGCTTGTGCCTTATTCAGCAAGGAATACAACAAGGTGATGCCATTGTAGAAATTATCTAATTGCGGATTTGCCTTAAGGTCATTAGAGCTGAAGTTGCTAACATTAGCCTGCAACGCGCGCTGAAAATAGCTTAATGCTTCATCGTACTTGTTTTCCGATAGCCGCACATTGCCGACGGCGTTGAGAACGGAGGCAATATCCGGATGTTTCTTTCCATAACTTTGCTCATACATAGTTAGCGCCCGATCAAAGTAGCCATTTGCAGCCTGTGCATTTCCAATTTTTTGATACGTTTCGCCGAGGCTGAACAATAAGAAAGCTTTAGTAGGATGGGGTTGCGGATAGATCTTTTCCCAAGTCTTAAGAGCGGATTCAAAATTATTTGTTGCATCGCCGTATAGCTCCAGCTTCCTATAAATAAAACCTATGTTGGTCTTGGCGATGGCTATTTTAGGGTGGTCCTTGCCATGAAGTTTTTCGTAGATCGCTAACGCTTTTTCATAAAACTCCAACGCCTTATCATTATCGATCTGGCTGTATACCAAACCAAGATCATTGTACGACGCAGCGATCCATTCATTGTTTTCCTTCAGATACTTTTGCCGGATTGCAAGAGCACGCATAAGCTGCTCTTCAGCTTGTGCATACTTACCAGTTGCCCGGTATAAGTTTCCCAAATAAGCAAGCGTTTGCGCGGCATCCAACGTATTATCTTTTCCGTCTTTCTGGAAGTTCGCCAATGCAGATTGTAATGCGTCCAGAGACAGATCATTCCGGCCCTGATTCATGTACAGCGACCCATAACTCGTTTCGACAAGGGCCCGCTGATATGTGGTTAACGATCCACCTGAAAAATCTTTTAAGAGCGACTCGGCGTCCTTAAAATTACCCGAACGTACCAGCGCCTCTGCTTTCTTATTTTGCAGTAAGATCTTTGACTCAGAATTGGATGTTTTTTTTAATTGATTATCAATAAGCTGAATCGCTTTTTCATATTGAGCATCGAACAGCAAGGAGTCTATTGACTTTCGACTCCTGGGCATGAAGCAATTCACCAGAGCAAAAGCACACACATAAAATGAGCAATGTTCTGGCGTTCATCAAAATCGGTAATAATAGCTTAACGAAGTAACAAGCTCTCTGGTCAGACCGTCGGGATTTTCGTCACGTTGGACAAGTTTGTGTCCGATGAGAAGCTTAACTCCGGAACGTACATCAAAACTATAACCGGTTGTGAAGATCGCTGAAAGTGCCAGGCCCGTGGTGCCGTCTGGTTTTATTCGTTTACCGTCCCCGCCGGTTATTTCGTCGTGATTGATCCTGTAGATTGGCAATAGTCCAAGTGTGAAATTCCATTGAGAGAATCTGAAATTCCTTTCCGCTCGAAACATTATATCGGTACCGCGCTTTAACTCCTTTGAGTTGGAATATTTCTGAACGTAGGCGATATCTTCAGGGCCGCCTTGCCATGCGGTCCACAAGAACTGGTTATCGTTCTTATTGAAAGCATGCTGGATCCCAGTCGCGAATAACCAGTTGCGATTTATCAGCGAGATCCCTGTGATGAAATCAAAGCTCCCCAGACTGGTCTGGTAATACATTGGCAACGGATAACCGTTTTCGTCCTTGTCGGATTTGTTTGTTGGCAGCTTGCCACCGACGGAAAGATTGACATCAAAATTTTCACCCTTGATGATATTGCGAGTAAGGCATAAAGAAATATCGCCCATCCCGGAAGTATTCGCGAGCCGCCCTGTAACACCCTGGTAGGGAAGTTTAACCTGAAACGATGTTTTAGAGTTTAAGCTGAAATTCAGGTCAGCAGTAGCAACGTAAATGACAGGAGTAAGTGCTAGTGATTCCGCGATAGAAACTGATCTCCATTGAACGCAACTTCAGCTCGACTTTTTTATTGAATGGCTGGTCGGGTTTCATTGCCCCCATTGTACAGAAGCCGGCATCGCTGCAGCCTTGGGCGAGACAATTATGAATACTGAGCAGTACTAAAAGCACAGCACCGAGAGGCATCAGTGACCTGGACATGGGAGCGTTAGACATTGGGCCAGACTAAGGTACTTAAAAAAAAGAAAACCCGGAGTTTTTGTCTCCGGGTTTTTCAAATGTTTCTTGTCTATGCGGCTTACATTCCCAGGGACTGGTTCTCAATCGAAGCAAGCTCTAATACTTTCTCGTATTCAGCAGGAGAGAGGTCGTTATAGAAATAATGCACGGGATCAACTTGTCCGCCTTTGATTAGAACTTCATAATGCAAATGCGGCGCGGTCGAAAGTCCGGTGTTACCAACATATCCGATCAAATCACCTCGTTTAACGTTTTGTCCGGGGCGAACAGAAAATTCATGCATGTGCGCATATCTTGTGCGGTATCCGAAGCCGTGATCGATCTCAACCATTTTTCCGTAACCGCTGAATTTCACACTTACCTCTGCTATCGTACCGTCAGCTGTAGCATATATCGGAGTGCCTATAGACGCTGCGAAGTCTATACCGGTGTGCATCTTTTTCACTTTGTAAATCGGATGGGTACGCCAGCCAAATCCAGATGCAAGTGCCACTAATTGCTTGTTCGAAATGGGCTGAATTGCAGGAATCGAGGCGTACAATTTCTCTTTCTTTTCAGCCAACGCCACTACTTCATCCTGTGACTTTGTTTCTATGTATAATTTTCTCCTCAACAGGTCGACCTTTTCGTGGAGAGAAAGCACCAGTTCTGAGTGTGAAAAATCTTTCTCCTTTATATCAGTGTAACGGTCAACACCGCCAACGCCGGCGCGCCGTATAGATTTTTCGATGGGCTCGGCGCCAAGAACGACACGGTAAATATTGTCATCCCGGTGTTCGATGTTCTCCAGGATAGTGCTCAAGGTATGAAACATCCTTGGTAAGCTTTTCATAGTAAAATTCGAGCTCTTTCACCTCGTTCTTTAACAGGAGCTCCTTAGGGGATTCAAAGTAGGTACTGTACAGGATCAGCAGTCCTACGGCCATGGACACCGTGAGTGAAAGTATACCCAGTGCGTTAAGGATAACGTCGCTGGTACGGGTCTTAACCCTTTCGTACTTGCAAGTCTCCGTGTCGTAGTAATACTTTATACGTGCCATGAACTTTAAATATAATCTATTTGGGTCTAAAAGGCTGAATGACATCCTCGTTACATTCGATAAATGGCCCTTCCAGCAGTTCAATGCAATAAGGTATAGCCGGAAAGACCGCATCCAGGCATTGCCGGATCGCTTTAGGTTTACCAGGCAAATTTAGGACTAAAGTTTGGTTTCGTATCCCTGCCGTCTGGCGCGAAAGGATAGCTGTAGGCACGTATGTAAGACTTTTAGCTCTCATCAACTCGCCAAACCCGGGTAACAGCTTGTTACACACCGCTTCCGTGGCTTCCGGGGTAACGTCACGCCTGGCTGGACCTGTTCCACCACATGTAATAATGAGGCAGCATTTCTTATTATCAGCCATGTCGATGATGGTTTTTTCAATAATATCCTGCTCATCAGGAATCACCGCATACTCCTTTTCCCAGGTGCTTTTTAGGTATTCGCCAAGAGTCTCTACGATTGCCTTTCCGGGGATATCCTCGTAGATGCCTTTGCTTGCTCTGTCGGACACGTTGATGATCCCTATCCTAATAGGTAATTGCGCCATATTATCCATATCTAATGTTATGAGAGACAATGGTTTCCTTAAACAGGAACCTTCTCGGTTGCGAGATAGAAAAGGAACAATGTCACTCAGGTTTGAATAGGATGCTTTCCGAGCGGCCCTTCTTAAAAACCTGTCGTCCCTTATTAATTCCTCTGCGAATTTCTTTCTGCTGCTCGTGCGGCAAGGCAATAATTTGTTGACAAGACTCTGAACAGCAGTGATTAAACTTTTCTGCGCATTCCTTGCACTGAATAAACAACAAATGACATCCATCATTTTTGCAGTTAGTGTGATCATCACACGGCTTACCGCATTGGTGGCATACTGCAATTATATCGTCTGAAATTCTTTCACCAAGGCGTTCATCGAATACAAAGTTTTTTCCAATGAACTTGTTCTCAAGTCCTTGATCTTTTACCTGACGAGTATACTCGATAATTCCGCCCTCGAGTTGAAATACATTCTTAAATCCCTGGTGCCTCATCCAGGCGCTTGCTTTCTCACAGCGGATACCTCCTGTGCAATACATGAGAAGGTTCTTGTCTTTTTGTTCTTTCATAAGATCCTCCACGAGTTGCAATTCTTCGCGGAAGGTATCGACATCAGGACAGATGGCATTCTTGAAATGACCGACTTCGCTTTCATAGTGATTGCGCATGTCGACAATAATGGTGTTCTTATCTTCAGCGAGCTCGTTGAATTTTTTTGCATTTACGTGTTGCCCGGTAGCCGTAACGTCGAAGGTCGAGTCGTCTAATCCGTCCGCTACGATCTTTTTCCGCACCAGAATCTTCAGCTTAAAAAATGATTTGCCGTCATCCTGAATCGCCGTATTAAGACGGACGCCGTTTAGGAATGATATGCCATTAATGAAGCTCTTGAATGAATCCATCGAAGCTTCGGGCACGCTTATCTGAGCATTTATTCCTTCAGGGGCAACATAGATGCGGCCTAGAATATTTAATGAATCAAGGCCCTGATAGAGCTCATCCCTGAATGCTTTTGGATCCTGAATATGATGGTATCGGTAAAAAGAAACCGTAATCCTTTTTTCAGGTAAGGACCGCATCTTTTCCTTGAGAGCGCGGCCGTTCACACGATTGTACAACGCCATATTATGATTAAATGCAAGTTAATCTGGCGCAAATTTAACATTTCCGCCTGAGTCAGTAAACAAAACTTTCTAAGCGTTAATTTTTTGGCTGAAGCTCGCCGCGAAGTAGTTGATTATACTCGTCACAGGTTAGCCACCCGTGTTCATTGCAATATGAGCAAGTCTGGTATGCGGGACCAAATGCCCCTTTCTTTACGATCACGTGATCGCCTTTGCAAACAGGACAAGTTACTTTTCCCGAAGGACCGCAGTCAATGTCATAGTTTGCAGATAGTACTTCACCCGCTTGTTCTGAGGCTTGTGATTTTTCTTTAACGAATTCTGCCTCTGCCTTGCGCATCCACGAAACAGCCTCATTGGAATATTGACCGTTGGTTCCTTTTAGTTGAATATACTTGTTCAGCCAGTCGATACTTTGTTTGTATCTCCCAAGATGAAATGAATTCTTACCGAAGAAGAACGTCAGGTCAGATGGCACGCTCTTGACGTTATCGAGTACGTACTGAAACTTCTCATCTGCTCTGGTATAATTACCCAGATCCATATAGTAAACACCCGAATCTAACTCGCGGAGAAGCGCCGTTTTCTTCAGTTGTTCCTGCTGAAGCTTGTATTCCTCTACTCTTTCCGCCTGTGCAAATAGATTGCCGCTGAACGCGCACGTAATAACAATGCTTATGAAGTACCGTATCATCAATTAAATCTTTCCTTACTTATGTCCAGCCACTCCATCGCAGCAACATGGAAAATATCTTCTTTAATTTTATTGTCGAGATTCATGTTCTCAATAAATCTTCCAATCTCCAGATCGCCCAGTGGGAAAGGATAGTCCGAACCCAGCATCACACGTTTCGATCCCTGAAGCTTTAACACATATTCCAACATCAACTCATCATGGGTAACACTATCCACCCAAAATTTACCAAGATAATTTTTTGGCTTCACGTTGTTGTCGATTGCTACAAGGTCCGGCCTGCAGTCGAATCCGTGTTGAATCCTTCCAATCGTTGAAAGGAATGATCCGCCTGCGTGTGCAAAATTAACCCGTGAGTTTTGGAAGTCTTTCAAAGATTCCACCGAAGATCATTGAGCAAACAGCACGGGAAGTTTCAGCCGGCATTCCCACCAACCATGGAAGCCAATATCGCTGCATGCTCTTCTGTCCCATCATATTCCAGGGATGAATCAACAGCGCCATACCCAGCTTTTCACATGCGTCAAAGATCGGGAAAAATCGCTCCTCGTTTAGATTGAGATCATTGATGTTCGATCCAATCTGCACGCCGCTCAATCCAACCTGCTTGCATCGTTCCAGTTCCTGTATCGCCAACTCGCTATCCTGCATTGGGATGGTTGCCAGGCCCAAATAGTTTTTCGGATACTTTACCACCAGGTCTGCAATGTGGTCATTTAGGAATCTTGAGATCTCCAGGCAATCGAAAGGCTTTGCCCAATACGAAAACATAACGGGAACTGTGCAGACAATCTGAACTTGTGTATTAAACTTCTCGTATTCTTTGATTCTCACCTCGGGGTTCCAGGCGTTTTCTTTTATTTCCCTGAAAAACTGATTCCCTCTCATCATCTTCGCGAACCCTTTCTTATGGTGCTGCAGATAGATAAAGTCACCGTAGCCAAACTTTTCCGCCCAATTGGGTAATTTTTTGGGAAGGATGTGTGTATGGCAATCTATCTTCAACATTTCGGAAGCTCCGGAAACTCGAAATATCGATGATTTTTGACTGCTATCAAATGAGACCGTTGGGGTGTGGCGCTTCATGCGACGTTGAGGAGAAAAATGAGCAGTGCTGTATGGTGATTGGGAAAAATCAACCGCGAATTGTCTCAATTTGGGTCTGCGCTTGGCCTGCGACATGCAGCCTGACCGTTGGGTTAAATAATAGTGTTTTGTAGGAAAATCGTCGTTTTCGTTACGATTTGACCCTTTTTCTGATTTGTAGAGCCCAATTTTGGACGTTAGATTCAGCTATAGTTGAGGGGTGGCATCAATTTCTCTTTATCAGGAGAAAAAACAAACACCCATGAATCTCCTTTTGATCATCTTATGTTTTGTGTTGGCATACGGATTATTTGCCCTGATTGCCTTCAAAATTGTAAAGGTTCTGTTCCCCAATTCGGACTCAAATGACAAACCCTGGAAAGTCAGAATTCCGTAACAGCAAACCTGAAAGAAATTGAGCGGCCCTGCCCCGAGTACTCGGGCTGGGGCTTTTTGTTTTCATAGCTTCTACAACGTGTGGAATTTTGACACCTCATTGCATTAAGGCAATTTCTTCAGAGGATACCCTTAAAGGGCTGACAATCAAACGTGCGCGGGATTAGGCTAACAATTGGCACCATTTTTTAGAAAAATTCTTGCAGATGCTTTATGCATGAATGGTTTTAGTCAGACAGGATGCAATAGTCGTCGAATGAAAAAAAATAAAGCACAAAAATCAAAATCAATTTCGGGCCTAAAGGAGGATGAAAAAGAAAATGTCCTCCTGAGGAAGATTATTAAGACAAGAGAAGAAATACTGGATTTACTGAGAGTTCTAAAGACTTTCTGAATACTTACAAAAGAAATTGGGGTGGCAAGTGATTAAGGTGAACAAACTTCATCTTTAAGTTTTGCCTGGATGACTATCTCACATCTTTCAATTCTGATTGTCCGTCCACTCCAATCCTGAGCCGTCATCGCCGCCTTGATGACGGCTCTTTTGTTTGCTGTCGCAGCAGGCAATGTTATCCCAATATTGCGGATATTATAAAATAAATGAATATGGAAAGGATCAAGACACCATACATGATCAAATCAACTCTCACATACGGCTTGTATTCCCTGTAAAGTTCCTTTAATTTTTTAAACATTTATTTCCAGCTATACTCGTAATTTCGGTTCGAAAGTAACTATTTAATTTTTTATTCGTCTGTAGAAGTGCTGTTCGGACTAAAATCAATACTTTTTTATCAACGTAGGGGTAAAAGGAGGGTTGGTTGTCTGAAGCATAAAGCAACCCCGATATCAAATGATTAGAAAATTACTCCTGGTATTGTTTACATTTTTATGGCTAGCCGTTACGGCCCAGGACAAAGTTACCCTCAATGGATACGTTAAAGATTCAAGCAACGGCGAAGAGTTGATCGGCGTAACTGTCTACTTCCCGGAATTAAAGGCCGGAACTGTTACCAATTCCTATGGATTTTACTCCATTACACTTCCGAAGGGAACGTATGAAGTTCAGTTCAGCTACATAGGCTATTCATTCCAAACGTTGCAAGTTGAACTTGAACAGAATGTAGTAAAGAATGTGGAGATGGCCAGTGAAGCCACCGTCATTAAGGAACTTGTAATTACAGATGACAGGATTGACGACAATGTTGTTTCGCTGCAGATGAGTAAAAACACACTGGACCTGAATCGTGTTCGTAAGCTTCCAGCGTTATTCGGTGAGGTGGATATCATAAAGAACATCCAAATGCTCCCGGGAGTGATTACGGCGGGTGAAGGGACTTCGAGCTTCTATGTGAGAGGAGGTAGTGCCGACCAGAACCTTATCCTTATAGACGAAGCGCCCATCTACGATCCGTCTCACCTGTTTGGACTGTTTTCAGTCTTTAATGCGGACGTTATCAAGGACTCCGAATTATATAAAGGTGGGATTCCGGCAAGATTCGGAGGCAGGTTGTCGTCTATTCTGGAAGTGCGGACAAAAGACGGGAATAATAAGAAGGTCGGGGTGTCAGGTGGAATTGGAACTATGGCCAGCCGGGTTATGGTGGAAGGACCGCTAAAGAAAGACAAAAGCTCATTCATTCTGTCAGCCAGGAGATCATACGTAGATCTGTTTTTGAAAGCTGCTAACCAGGACAATCTTGTGCACTTTTATGATATCAATGCAAAAGTCAATTGGAAGTATAATAACAACAATCGCTTTTTTGTCGCCTTTTATTCAGGTCGCGACGTGTTCAAATTCTCAGATGAGTTTGGATTCGCGTGGGGTAATAATACGGCGACGTTTCGGTGGAATCATTTATTTAGTGAGAGACTATTCTCAAACGCTTCTGTAATCGCCAGCAGTTTTGATTACAAGCTTGAGCTGGAAGATCCCGTGCAGGGATTTGAGTGGACCTCCAATCTTCAGGAGTTGAGCGTGAAGTACGATTTGGCTTATTTCATTAATACGAACAACCAGCTATCATTTGGTTATCACCTCACCGGAAGAAGATTCTCTCCGGGAAAGATTGCGCCAAACACGGAAGGTTCCATCTTCACTGATGTGGAACTGCAACATATGTATGCGCTTGATCACGCATTGTATGTTAGTAACGAGCAGCGCCTGAATGAAAGGATTACGCTCGACTACGGAGTTCGTCTTTCGATCTTTCAAAATGTAGGCACTACTGACCTCTATTTGTACGAAGATCCGAAGGATAACGTTGACATTCAACGAACAGACACGATCCATTACGATGCATGGGAGAATATTAAAACTTATGTGAACGTCGAGCCAAGAATTGCAATACGTTATCTGCTCTCGAACGGACAATCCCTCAAGCTTTCGTACAACAGAATGGTGCAGAATACTCACCTTATTGCGGCGGGTACTGTACCCGTTCCGTTCAATACATGGAATCCCAGCAGCTACTATCTCAAGCCCCAGCTTGCCGACCAGGTTGCAGCAGGCTACTTCAGGAATTTTAATGACAATGTCTATGAGTTATCCGCCGAAGTCTACTACAAAGACATAAAGAATGTGACGGATTTTGCTGACAAAGCGGAAATCTTTTTCAACCAGGACCTTTCGACCGAATTCAGGCAGGGCAAGTCAACATCATACGGTATCGAGCTAATGTTGACAAAGACGGAAGGTAGATTGACGGGAGCAATAGGCTATACGTTATCAAAGGCTACGCGTAAGGTAGATGGTGTCAACCTCGGAAGGGAATTTGCGGCGAATTATGATCGTCGAAATGTAATAAACATTCAGGCTGCCTACGACCTGAATGATAAATGGACTTTTGGCGCAAACTTTACGTATAGCACCGGGCGGCCGACAACTTTACCAACAGGCAAGTTTGAATATCAGAATTACAACCCCGACGTGATCACGGAGCGAAACGGGTATCGATTGCCGGCCTTCCACCGGCTGGATGTTTCTGCGACACTCAATCCAAGAAAAAATTCTTCACGAAAATGGAAAGGGCAATGGGTATTTTCAATATACAACGTGTATAACCGGCAGAATCCATTTACGATCTACACGCGAACAACTAAGAACGACGATGGCGACGTCGTTGGCGATGGTAGGACCAAGGAAGCACGGATGGTCTACCTGTTCCCGATTCTTCCTTCCGTGACCTATAATTTCAAATTCTAGCATGCAACAAATGAAAAATACATTTGCAATTATATTGATAGCAGTTACCCTTTCAGCTTGTGAAAAAACGGTTTACCTCGATCTCAATCAAAATGAATCAAAAGTTATCATCGAAGGGCAGGTGACAAACCATTCTCGTTACCAGTACGTCAAGATCACCCGCTCCGTAGGCTTTTACGAAACAGGCGAATCTCCAAGAGTAAATGATGCCATCGTGTTAGTTACAGATGATGCTGGCAACGAGTTCGAATTTGCGCACAATCCTGGAGAAGATGCCGACTCCGCAGGCTTCTATCTGCCGCTTACTCCTTTTGCGGGTGAAATCGGAAGGACATATAAGCTTAGTGCTACGGTTGACGGACAACTCTATGAAGCGGAGGATAAACTGTTTCCTGTCACGACAATTGATTCGATCTCGTACCGGATCAATGAAGATGAAATGGAGGATCCTAAAGATGATGGCAAGTTTTACGAGGTGCTGATTTATGCTCTGGAACCCCAGGGCACTACGGACTATTATCTATTCAAGTTTTATCGGAACGATTCGCTCATGTTTTACAACGATACAGACATTTATTACGCTGACGATGAGGTGTTGGGCGAGCAAATTGACGGAGTACCTTCACCCATCTACTATTCGCCTGGTGATATAGCCCGGGTGGAAGCGTATAGCCTCAGTAGAAACGGTTTTGTGTTTTACAATGACCTGCAAATATTGTTGACAAGCGATGGCGGACTGTTCAGTCAACCCCCCTCAAACTCCCGAACCAATTTAAGTAATGGTGCCCTGGGGTATTTCCAGGCCAGCGCGATTAACATGATGGAGACCGTTATTAAAGAGTAAACAACTATTGCTTTTAACGAAAGGGAGTTTCATCTTTCAATTGGTAAAGAACCGCCCATGAAAGATTGTCTCCGTGTTTTGTTTTTTGCATGCCTTTGTACATCATTTAACGTTTCGGGGCAGGTTGTTTTGGAAAACAATCCCACGACTCTTAAGTGGCAGCAGGTCAACACAAAAAACTTTCGGGTATTATTTCCAAAAGGATTTGATCAACAGGCACAACGCGTAGCCAATACACTCGAGCACATCCATAAGGCGGAGTCCAGGACATTAGGATCAAACCCCAGAAGGATATCAGTCATTCTGCAAAATCAATCCGCCTTATCCAATGGGTTCGTTACGATACTACCGAGGAGGTCCGAATTTTATACAATGCCTCCGCAGGACTACAACTTTCTGGGGACTAACGACTGGCTGAATCAATTAGCATCGCATGAATACAGACACGTTGTCCAGTATCAACATGCGATAAGAGGCTTTAACCGCGTCATCTATTATCTGTTTGGCTCGACCGGCCTTACAGGCATGGCTCACGCGGCCGCGCCAAATTGGTTTTGGGAAGGAGATGCTGTGGTCACCGAAACGGCGTTTACCAGAAGCGGCCGTGGACGAATACCGAATTTCAATCTTGTTTTCAAAACGAACCTTCTGGAGGGAAGGACATTCAATTATCATAAACAATACCTCGGTTCTTACAAGCACAACATATCAGACTACTATGTGCTAGGATACAATATGGTGAGTTATCTCAGACGGAAGGCGAATGATCCTGAGATCTGGGGAAAAATAACAGCCAGGTCCTGGAACGTTCCATTTATTCCATTCGCATTTTCGAACGCTATTCACAAAGAAACAGGATTATACGTAACGGACCTCTTCAGGGAAACGGCGAATGAGTTGAAAAAGGAGTGGCAGGAGGAAACCAGTAAACTCGAGATAAGCCAATTTGAGCGAGTAAATCCCAGAAGATCTAAGGCTTATACGGATTATCTCTATCCACAGGTATTGGAAGATGGATCGATATTGGTTATGAAGCAGGGTATTGGCGACATCGAGCAATTCGTTCGATTGACCAACGAAAGTGAGACCAAGGTTTTTACACCCGGATATATAAACGATGCTGGAATGCTTTCGTCATCGCAGCAAAAGGTCGTTTGGAGTGAATATGGATACGACCCGAGGTGGCGTGTTAAGAACTATTCTCTTATAAAAGTGGTCGACCTTGTTAGCGGAAAGAAGTGGATCGTCGGAAGCAAACACGATCGCCTTAGTGGGGCCGCATTATCTCGAGATGGAAAGACTGTAGTAGCAATGCGCTCAGATAACAACTATCAGAACAGTGTTGTCCTTCTGGATGTATTAACCGGAAGAAATGTAAAAACATTTCCGAATCCCGAAAATCACTTTTACTCAATGCCCCGGTGGTCTGATGATGGCAAGAGCATTGTAATGTTGAAAACCACAACAGCTGGGTCGTACGATTGCAATTCTTGACGTTGGGTCTGGAACGTTCAGGGATGTACTTGAAGTAACAGATGAGAACATTGGACACCCTGTACTTTTCGGCAGTTATCTTTTCTTTAATTCTCCACGAAGTGGTGTGGATAATATCTATGTGCTTGACCTTGCCACCAAAAAACGCTCGCAGGTTACGTCGAGCCGCCTCGGTGCGTATAACCCGGCCGTATCTCACGATGGAAAGACTATCTATTACAATGACCAAACCAGGGATGGCCTGGATGTCGTAATGATTCCTTTTGACACCAGGCTTTGGAAAGCCGATGTTGTTAAGAAGGAAGGACAAAAAGAGTTGCACGATGTGCTCGCTTCACAGGAGGGTCGTCCGCATTTATTCGATAGTATTCCGCAGACCACCCTTCCCGTTAAAAAGTATTCCAAGATTTCCGGTATCATCAATCCATACAACTGGGGAATGTTTGTAACAAACGACCTAGCTCAGGTGAATATAGGAATAAGCTCGCGTGATATCCTGAGTACAACATCGATCACAGCAGGATATCTATATGATTTGAATGAAGGCACTTCGTCATGGAGAGCCGGGGTGAGCTATCAGGGTTTATACCCGATAATTGATCTTGGAGCGCAGTTGGGAGAACGTGTAGATGAGGAAGACGGATTTGGTAATTCATTAACCTTCAAATGGGACGAGGTTACCGTTGAAGGAGGAATGCGTATTCCATTGTTATTGACAAATTCAAAGTATAGCCGCAGCGTGACGTTGGGAAATGCTGTCGGACTTACACAAACGTCAAATTTTACAAACAGGATCACCAGGAATGATACCTTGATCTATGAAGGTCCCGAACGTATTAATCCAGCGTTTGATACGCTGTTGTTTCTGTACAAAGACCAGTTGAATGACGGCGACCTGTTATACAATCGCTTTACATTCTCCGCCTATAACCTTTTGAAGCGAAGCCGGCGTGACTTCTTAAGTCGCTGGGGCCAAACCCTTGATGTTGACTTATACAACACGCCTTATGGTGGAGACTTTGAAGGAAAGTTGCTTGCCGCGCGGGCTACTTTTTATTTCCCGGGATTCTTTAAGCATCACTTCTTATATACCCGTCTTGCTTACCAGGAAAGTCTGCAGGGACCTGAAACCAACCTGTATACCTTCAGAAACAGGATAGCTAAACCCCGGGGCCACAGTTTTCCCGACGATGAGACGTTCTATTCATTGTCGGTTAACTATGCGTTGCCCATTTGGTATCCGGATATTGTTCTTGGACCCATACTTTACATTCAACGAATCAAGGCCAACTGTTTTTTTGATTATGGCAAGGGAACAGGGCATCAATACTATTACAACCCCGACTCTAACCGCGTCTATTTCTCAACAAGCGATGAAATATACCAGTCCGTAGGAATCGAGACTACGTTTGATTTTAATGTGATGCGGTTTTTGCCCAAGTTTGAAGTGGGCTTCCGATCGACCTATCGGTTCGCAAACGACTATAATACCAGCGGTATGGTATTTGAATTTGTCATCGGCAATATCGGATTCTAGGTGCTTGAAATTGGAGGGATTTAAACCTATTTTTGGCACTCTAATTCGAAATCTTAAGGAAGAAATCTAAAAATATCGACAATGGCAGAAATCATTAGAATGCCCAAAATGAGCGACACCATGACTGAAGGGGTGGTCGCGAAATGGCATAAGAAAGTGGGGGACACCGTTAAATCCGGAGAGCTGATGGCTGAAATTGAAACGGACAAAGCGACGATGGATTATGAGTCCTTCAACACCGGCACCGTGCTTTACCTGGGAGTACCAGAAGGTCAGGCTGTAAAGGTGAATGACGTATTGGCCATTGTGGGTAATAAAGGCGAAGATTATTCGGCGTTGTTATCAGGTGCAACCAATGCGGCTGCATCGGGAGGAAAGGTTGAAGAACAAAAGGCACCACAACAATCTTCCCAGCAAGCTCCCCAGGCGAGTGTCGCCACGACTGCGACTGCAATTGATACATCCGGCATTAAGGCGGAGATTGTATTGATGCCAAAAATGAGCGATACAATGGTTGAAGGCGTGATCGCTGCATGGCATAAGAAAGTTGGCGACAGCGTCAAGAATAATGAATTGCTTGCTGAGATCGAAACCGATAAGGCGACGATGGAATATGAGTCTTATAACACCGGAACGTTACTTTACATCGGCGCAGAAGCCGGAAAGTCAGTAGCTGTGAACGGAGTGTTAGCAATCATCGGTGAAAAGGATGCCGACTGGAAGACGTTATTGAAGGCACACGAAGCAAAAGGCAGCTCAGGGTCTGCGCCCGCAGCGCCCCAGGTTGTCGGGGCCGAAGCCACAGCCACAGCCGCGGAACCGGCAAAAGCAGCGGAGGCTGAAGCAGGAGCATCGCATTCCAACGGTCGGGTTAAGGCATCTCCCCTTGCAAAAAAACTGGCGAAAGACAAAGGCTACGATATCAACAATATAGAGGGTTCTGGTGACCAGGGTCGGGTAACAAAACGCGACGTTGAAAATTACAAACCCGCTGCGGCACCGGTCCAGACAAGTCGGGGTGCAGGCGCGGCGGCGCCTGTTGTGCTTCCAAAAGTGGTTGGTCAGGAAAGCTTCGAAGACATTCCTCTATCACAAATGCGGAAGACCATTGCCAAACGTTTGGCGGAAAGCAAGTTCGGCGCACCGCATTTTTACGTTACCATGGAGATCAACATGGACAAAGCCGTTGAAGCAAGGAAGAGTATCAACGAGATCAGTCCTGTGAAGATCTCCTTTAATGATATGGTGATCAAAGGCGTAGCGGCGGCACTGCGTCAGCATCCTGATGTAAATGTTAGCTGGCTTGGGGATAAGATGAGAAAGAACCACCACATTCACATCGGAGTTGCAGTTGCAGTAAAAGATGGTTTGCTCGTTCCCGTTATTCGCTTTGCTGACAACAAGTCGTTGTCGCATATTGCCATAGAAGTGAAAGATCTCGCTCAGAAAGCTCACGATAAAAAACTTCAGCCCTCTGATTGGGAGGGAAGCACTTTTACAGTTTCGAACCTCGGCATGTTCGGTGTTGAAGAATTCACGGCGATCATTAACCCCCCTGATGCATGTATCCTTGCAATTGGTGGGATAAAGGAAACCGCTATAGTGAAGAACGGACAGCTTGTTCCGGGTAACGTCATGAAGGTTACCCTTTCTTGCGATCATCGCGCCGTTGATGGAGCGATCGGGGCAGCATTCCTCAAAACCCTCAAAGGTCTGATGGAGGATCCTGTTAGAATTCTTATTTAAGAACAATCCGCATTCTCGAGCCCCGGATGACCGGGGCTTTATCATTTTAATTACTATGGAGAAAATTCATTCTACTACCATCCTTGCGGTTTTACACAATGGTCAGATTGCAATCGGTGGAGACGGGCAGGCAACAATGGGAAACTATGTTGCGAAAAGCAACGTGAAAAAGATACGCAGGCTTTCTGACGGAAATGTACTTGCTGGATTTGCAGGATCTACTGCTGATGCATTTACATTGATCGAACGGTTCGAGGAGAAGCTCAGCAGCTATGGTGGTAACATGAAACGTGCAGCCATTGAGTTGGCGAAAGACTGGCGCATGGACAGGTTTCTCCGCCGATTGGAAGCAATGTTAATAACAGCGAGCAAGGATGAGATACTGGTGCTGTCGGGAAATGGTGATGTGCTGGAACCCGATAATCAGGTAGCTGCTATTGGTTCAGGCGCGATGTACGCTCAATCAGCTGCATTGGCGCTGAAGAAGCACGCCCCTCATTTGTCGGCGGAAGAAATTGTGCGCGAAAGTCTCAACATCGCTGCAGATATCTGTATTTATACGAACCACAATCTCGTGATTGAGAAATTGTAGGTTACTCCTTTGTCTCGGAAACTTTTTCCCGATCCTTTTCGAAACTGCTTTCTTCCAATTTCGATTCCGGAATCTTGTCAGTTATCTTTTTTTCATTAGAGTCTTCCAGCAGGATAACGAAAGGTTTGAGTCGGCTGGAATGTGACAGCATGATCTTTAAGACGCCTAATGGCTGGAACGGCGAGGATCATTCCAGCGATTCCAAGGATCTTTCCACCAATGACTAAAGCAATGATTGCAGCCAGGGCGTTGATACTAACCTTTGACCCTGTTATCCGCGGTGTGATGAAATTTCCTTCGAGAAATTGGACTACTGTAAATACTATCACCACACCGATGCTGTACCAAATGCTGTCTTTTGTGATCAGCGCCATCAAGATCGGAAACAGTGCGCCAATGATGATCCCTACATAGGGTATGATCGTGAGAACACCCGAAAGAATTCCGAAGAAAATTGCATGATCGATTCCCAGCGCGAGCAATCCAATACAATTCAGGGTCGCAATGATCAGCGTAACTAATGTCAATCCGGAAATGTATCCTTGCACTACCCGCTCCATATCTTTCTTCCAGCCGTATCCTTCGTCGCTGGGACCGAGGTTGACGATAAAGTCCCGGAATTTGGAACGATAGATAAGGAACAGGAAAATGTAAATCGGTATCTGGACCAATGTCGAAATGGCGGTTGTCGTAGAAAGCAGTATATCTCCGAGATACAGACTGACACTTCTCATAAATTCCGCCGCCATCTTATTCTGTTCTGTCGTGCTGATCCCAAAGTCCCTGCGAAGTGTGCCGCTCACCTGGTTCATGAAAGTCTCGAACTTTGCCTGCAAATTTGGAAGGTCATTCAACAAGCCCACCACCTGGTCCACGATCAGCCAGATAATCAACCCTACCGAAACGACCGTTCCCAACAGCACAAGCGTAATTGAGATGGCGGGTGGGATCTTTCGCTTTTCCATTTTCGTGATCAATGGAAGCATGACGACCGCAAGGAATGCCGCGAAGGCCAATGGCACGACAATGTCTTTTGCCAGTATTACAGCAGTAATGGTAAGCGCGACAACGACAAACAGCTTATAAGTATAGTCGAGACGATTGAATGGCTGATCGGAATGTCGGGTCATGAACGAAGTTACGCATTCTCAATAGCCTGCAAAATCAGGTCGCAGGATTCTTTGATTTCCTCTGGCGTTATCGTCAGGGGAGGAGCGATGCGGAAGCTATATGGATGTGAAAGGAACCAATAACAGATAACTCCTCTCATTTTTCCCTCTTGAACAATTCGCGACACCAACTCTGCGGATTCAAAATCTATGGCAAACAAAAGTCCGATCCTTCTGATCCCACGAATGCGTTCATGTTGCAGGTACTTTTCAAACATCTTCCCCTTTGCTTCCACATGTGCAAGTAAATTTTCTTCTTCGATGACTTCCAGGGTTGCAAGCGCCGACGCGCAACAAACTGGATTACCACCGAACGTAGTGATATGACCCAACATCGGATCGTGAGTAAGGCATTTCATTTTTTCATGACTGGAGATAAAGGCTCCAATCGGCAGGCCTCCGCCAAACGCCTTTGCAACGGTGAGGATATCCGGAACGATGTCATATTGTTGAAATGCGAAGAGCGACCCTGTTCGTCCCATCCCGCATTGGATTTCATCAAGGATAAGCAGAGCACCCGTTTCATCGCATCGTTGTCGAACGGCTTTTATGTACCCCTGTGAAGGAATGCGCACGCCAGCGTCTCCCTGAATGGTTTCCAGGATGACGCACGCGGTGCGCGCGGTAATATTTTCAAGATCTTCAACAACATTAAAATCAATGAAACGGACATCTGGTAACAACGGCCGGAAGGCCATCTTTTTTATCTCATTTCCTGATACGCTCATGGAACCGTGCGTGCTGCCATGGTAGGACATCCGGCAGGAGACTATCTCGGTCCGCCCGGTGAAACGTTTCGCGAGCTTCAATGCACCCTCGTTTGCTTCTGTTCCAGAGTTTACAAAAAAACTGCAATTAAGGTTTGCAGGTAGCAGCTCCGATAGTTTTTTTGCCAGGAGGTTTGACGGAGACTGAATGTATTCGCCGTAGACCATCACGTGGAGATGCTTGTCCACCTGATCTTTTATCGCTTTCACAACTTTAGGATGTCGGTGGCCAATGTTGCTTACGCCGATTCCCGAGATAAGGTCAATGTATCGCTTGTTATCTGGGCCATACAAGTAAATGCCCTCAGCGCGTTCGATGGAAATGAGATAAGGTGAATCTGTGGTTTGCGCCAGATTCCTGAGAAAGATTTCGGGGCTGAAGTTCATGCACTAAGGATGGAAGAAAGGTAAGGATTCCGGGGTACTCGGAGGAAGGCGGCAAAATAAAAAATCCCACTGCAAGGTGGGACTTGGGAAACTAATTTCTGTGTATTCAACCTCGACCAGCCCTTCTGATCGTGGTTGAAGTACAGCAGGGTGAACCTTTTGGGTTCATTATCTTCAGTTGTTACGCACCCGCGAACACCGAAACTAACATTCCAACCAGGATGGTTGAGATAAGGACAAGTAGCTGTCTCATGCGCGCTGATAATCTGGTATTGGTCGCGGATCTGTAGTGGACGTTGTTCGTGTATGCCATAACCTTGTTGTCAATTTGATGTTTCAAAAGTGGCATGATTCAACTTAGACTTCCACCGAAAGTATGCTCAAATCATACATTCGTATCAAATTGTCAATACAAGCACCCGAACTGCTAAGAGATTATTGCGTCTTGGTTATCGGGGCTTTTCCTTCTTGTCGAAATCGTCGACGAGTGAAATAAAATCCTTGATGATTGCATTTGGAACAGTAACGGATAGGTGGTACTGCTCAAGTTTCCATCCTTGACCAGCTCTGATAAGGACACCCGAACCACGGCAGACACCCATCCACGTATCTAAAAGTTCTGAAAACCATACATATTGCCCGTCAGATGTTACATGAACGTCCCGGTCGCGAGGTTTGAAATCCCACGCTTTGCCCCGATCGAAGTACGGTTTTGCAAAGGTGACGAACTCAGACTTCGTCCAGCGCTCCGTAGCATCGGTTCCAATGTAGATTGCACCCTCGGCCATGGAGTCGAAAAATGTCTTAGCATCCGCCTTGGTGGCGGCCATATGCCAGGCGTCGATGAACTGATTCACGTCGCCGGGGGATCCCTGCCCGTAGGTTGAAATAGCAACTTGGAAAAGGACAAGACTCAAATAGAATGATTTCATAGTGCAGTAATTCAAGACGTTAGCTAGAAGTTTCGACCGTAGTAACATCGGCAAGAAGGCGGTAAGGCCTTGTTAGTAAGCTGCCTGGTTATTGGGCCTCGTAAAGACTAAGGAATTCCATTACTTCCTGGCGTACGTTGCGTTCGCTAGCCTGATCATAGGGTTCAGTCGCGATAGATTTGAATAGATCACTGACGACGGTGGATTTGAAACCGAGCTGATTTGCGTAGATCGTGGCCACCTCAAGCTCGATATCCTCCACAACCTCATCAAGGTAGATCATGTATACAATGTGGTAGATGGCTTCCAGCTTTTCCACCTTGTCACCAACCGTTGTGAACTTAAGGTGAGTGATGTCTACATCAGCGCTCCTGAGGTCATCAGCCGTTAGCCTCAACTGGAATCCCCACTTCAGCAAGCATCGTAAGAAACGGCTATCAATCTGTTCGTTTCCAAGAAACAAGGCGAGGATGTTGAAGTAACTCTTCTTTACAGAGTCCAGGTGTTCTTTTGAAAGATCAGTCATGTTGTCCATTTAAGACTCGTTCAGGAGACCAGAACAATATTCGGTAAAAATAAACGATGTGTCGAAATTATGCGTTTTTTTTCGGTCCGACCTTCGCCCCGATACGTTGGGGTTCGGCGCACAAGGCCTGGACTCACTGGCAGTATTTTTTGGATAATACCGCAGTATCTTTTGCTCCAAGCTTCTTAGCATTGCTTAGGTCATTGCACGCTCCGGCTTGATCGCTACTGAACTTGGCAATAGCCCGAAGGCGGTACGGTTCTCCTTCGCTTGGTCTGAGGTAGATAGCCCAGTCACAATCGGACACGGCTTCACGAAATTTATTCAGCTTAAGGTTCGTGCGTGCGCGTCCCTCAAAGATCTGGAAATAAATATCCGGTGCATCAGGACCATTCATGATCATTTTGAACGAGGGACCATATCTTCTTGTGTGATTATCCTCGAATAATTTCTTTCCCATCGTGAAGTAATAAAGAGCCTGTTCAGCATCGTCAAGTTTTTCCAGACTGACCATTCCAAGACTAAAGGCGAGCTCCGGCGTATTGGGATGTTGTTCGTACAACTCCTTCATAGCCAGAAACGATTCCTTATAATTTTCGAGAAAGTATTGACATATTGAAATGTTGCGTAGCGTTTCGACGCGAGCGGGGTCTTCGTGTTTCTTAAGAACAAGGAATAATTCAACGGCACCCGAAAAGTCCTTAGTTTGAAATTTCCGTTCGGCCATACGCCGCAGCTCCGATACGAGACTATCGCGCGTGAAATAGCTGCGATACTCGAGCGGATCCGTTTCATCCAACGTATAGATTACCGTAAATGCCTCATCGAACTGACCAGACGTAAAAAGGTTGCCGGCTTGCTTTAGCGTCATCGTGTTAGCCAGATAGTGTTTCATATGTTTTTGTTCCACAACGTACTGGGCAGTGTGCATCAGTGCAAAACAAAAACCGGCGATGACGATAAACACAAGCAACGCCAGTCCCTGCACCCTGAAGTATTCACGGTCGACAACGTAGTGGGTATTCATTTGAGCTTGTTGCCAGCGATAGTAGTTCCACTTATTGATTTCGCGTTGCTCCTCCGGAGTGGGCGAGTACTGTGGAAAAAGTATTGCGTCGTATCTGGATTTCTTTAATGAGTCTGATAGCGTATGATATGCTTCATTTACCAGTTTAAAGACTTCTTCCGCTTGCGTGTTTCCTGGATTTCTATCGGGATGATACTCCATTGCAAGTCTCTTATAGGCTGCTCTTATCTGCGCCGGACTTGCATTGCCATCTATACCCAGTATCTCGTAGTAGTCTGTCACCCGCGAACCATTAAGCCTAGCAATATAAACGCAGGAGCCATAAAAAATTTTCACATCTCCTGTACTTTAATATAAGGAGAATGTCAGAAAGTAGGAATACCGCTGGTCAAACACCGTTGGGTCGGATTGTTGGGTATTGGAAAATACAAGTTACAACAATGAAAAAGGCCACCCTTAACGGATGGCCTTTGCCTATATTATTAATCTTAGTGTTGCTTAACAGGAGCGGATGCCCCTCAGGTTTATGAAATCTTCGCGAGAGCTTGAACCAGGTCAACAAGCTTGTTGGAGTAACCCCACTCATTGTCGTACCAGGCCACCACCTTCATGAAGCGGTCGTTGAGGGCGATTCCAGCCTTAGCGTCGAAGATGGATGTACGCGCGTCGCCCAGGAAATCCTGAGAAACTACGTCATCCTCTGTGTAGCCAAGGATTCCCTTAAGCTCACCTTCAGATGCCTCCTTCATAGCTGCCTTCACCTGATCGTAACTAGCAGGTTTTTCGAGTCTTACAACAAGGTCAACCACAGATACATCGGCAACAGGAACGCGGAACGACATCCCAGTAAGTTTGCCTTTTAGTTCTGGGATAACCAGTGACACAGCTTTAGCCGCACCGGTAGAAGAGGGAATAATGTTCTGATATGCACCGCGTCCACCTCTCCAATCCTTAAGGGACGGGCTGTCAACGGTTTTTTGCGTAGCTGTTACGGCGTGGACCGTGGTCATAAGACCCTCAGCTATACCAAACTTATCGTTCAATACTTTAGCAAGTGGCGCCAGGCAGTTCGTTGTGCAGGAAGCATTTGATACGATAGTATGCTGCGGTGTTAACTTCTTGTGGTTGACACCCATTACAAAGGTCGGAGTATCATCTTTGGCAGGAGCGGAGAACACCACTTTCTTTGCTCCGGCGGTTATGTGTTTTTGGCCATCGGCCTGAGTTAAGAAAAGACCAGTTGATTCTATAACGATTTCGGCACCTACATCTGACCATTTCAAGTTAGCAGGATCTTTCTCGGCGGTAACGCGGACCTTCTTGCCATTGACTATAAGATTGCCATCCTTAACCTCGACAGTACCATCGAATTTTCCATGTGTAGAGTCGTACTTCAACATGTACGCCATGTATTCAGGATCGACGATATCATTGAGTCCAACGATCTCGATATCCTTACGGGTAAGGGCAGCTCTGAACGCAAGGCGGCCGATGCGACCGAATCCGTTAATTCCTACTTTAGTCATTGTGTTTGTCTGGTTTAATTTTAGAGATGCCAAAAATAAATGACGCGAAGCCCAAAACCAACGAAATAAAATACCGTTTTCTCAAAAATTTACCGCACAGGTTTGCAATTCAATGCTGTCGATCTATATTTGCACCCTCTTTTTACGGTAGTAAAAGGATTAGACAACTTGGTCTGTTCGTCTAGGGGTTAGGACACCAGATTTTCATTCTGGTAACACGGGTTCGATTCCCGTACAGACTACAAAAAACACCATAATCGCCCCATTGTAGGGGCTTTTTTGTTTTACAGTGTCACAATCAGTTGAACAAAATGCTAGGTTTTGTAAGTAAGTAAAAAGTGTTTTTTATTGTTTCGGCATCCCAAGGATAGTACAGAGTTTAATTTTAAATTTTATCAGCAAAATTATACCCAAGAGGATGGAATCACCACCGATTTGCCAAGCAAAGAAGAACTTGAAATTCTAAAGCAAAATAATTTTAAAGGGAAAAATAAAAACGTTGATTTTTACAATAGCGTTTTTTTAAACCTTTTCAGTGGGAAGAACCCAGGCGAAATCAAATTGGTAGATTACGGATGCAGCTGGGGTTATCAAAGTTTTCAATTTGTTAAAAAGGGATTTAGTTGTAGCAGCTTCGAAATTTCAAAGCCAAGAGCTGAGTATGGAAATTTAAATTTAGGTCTATCGATTAAAACTGATGATTCTCAACTGCCACCTGAAAACCACATATTTTTTAGTAGTCATGTCATTGAGCATGTTCCATCTCCACATAGAATGATTGAGTTAGGTTTGAGCCTATTGCAAAGCGGTGGCTATTTTGTTGCAGAATCGCCCAACGGTTCTCCTTCATTCAGAGTTAATAGTCCTGAGTATTTCCATCATCTCTGGGGTGAGGTTCATCCCCGCAGAATGCTTTCGGAAGATTTTTAGATCAATATTTTGATCTCAGATTGGTTTTTACATTTGAAGGACTCATCGTTGCTTCGATTTTATACAGTCTTCCGTTTATGGTGCAGCCAATATACAATGGATTAAAATTGCTCCCTTCATCGCTGGTAGAAGCTTCATATACCTTGGGAAAGGGAAGGCTTACTACGCTTCTTAGGATTTTACTGCCCAATATTCGCACATCGATCGTTACAGCAATCGTTCTTTCCTTCGCGCACACGGTTGGCGAGTTCGGCGTAGTATTGATGGTAGGTGGAAATATTCCCCGAGAAACCAGAGTCGTTTCCATTGCACTGTACGATGAGGTTGAAGCAATGAATTATGAACAGGCAAATTTATATGCGATGACGCTTCTGCTCTTTGCGTTTCTTACTTTATTGATTGTCTATGTGGTCAATTATCGTTCACGACTTGCCAAAGTATTATGATCGAAGTTTCCCTTAAGAAGAAATTATTTTCTGCGCTGGGCAATATGCGGCTGGATGTTGAGTTCACGATTCAGCAGGGTGAGTTAGTTACGCTTTACGGCCCGTCTGGAGTTGGAAAGACAACTGTACTTAGAATGCTTTGCGGATTGTCAGTACCCGATGAAGGACGAATTTCTGTTCGCGGACAACCCTGGTTTGACTCGGCAAAGAAGATCAATTTGAAGCCACAACACCGTAACATAGGAATTGTTTTCCAGGACTATGCATTGTTTCCAAACCTCACTGTTAAAGAGAATTTGCGATATGCGTTAAAACACGACCAGCCGGATGCGATCGTGAATGAATTGTTGGAGATGATGGAACTCACCAATTTGCATGATAAAAAACCGGAACTTCTTTCAGGCGGTCAACGACAGCGTGTAGCGCTTGCGAGAGCAATTGTCAGAAGACCGTGGATACTTTTGCTCGATGAGCCGATGTCGGCGCTGGACACCGCGCTGCGCGTAAAGATTCAGGACTATATTTTACGCGTCCATGAACAATTTAAACTTACAACGATACTGGTCAGTCACGATATTATGGAGGTAATACGGTTGTCCAATCGTGTTTTGTTAGTGGACCATGGAAAAATAATCAACTATGGTGGTCCCACCGAAATTCTTCCCATTGAAGCATTGAAACAAATGGTGAGTAAGTTGCTGGACTGAAGGTTTTCCGAATTTGAATTACTATTTGGCGCCTGGCCTACTTTCCAAATTCTTTAACTCATCGATAAGCGATTGTGCGGTAGCCTGCAACGAATATATTTCGAGCTTTTTTTGTGCCCAATTGAAATCACGCGGAAACTGTGCTAAATCGACTACGCATTTAGCAAGTGCTGGAGCATTTGCCTCCTTAAAAACCCTGAATCGTTCCCAGGTTTTAAAATCTTCTCCGGACCCAACGGCGTCGCTAACAATCACGCCACACCCTGCCTGCATTGATTCATTGGCGACAAGGCCCCAGGTTTCACCCATCCTTCTGGAGGGCAATGCCAAGATATCCATCGCCAGATAGTGGCCCGCTAATTGTGATTGATTTACAAATCCGGCGAAGTAACTTTTTACGCCGTATTTTTTTGATGCCTCCGCAGCTAAATCATTTAACTCTTTTTCAAGTAGGCCGCTTCCCATGAAATACAAATGAATTCTGCTTCTTAAATTTTCTGGAATGAACTCCAGCATTTGATAAAGAATGTCGGGATTTTTTTTCTCGATAAATTTCCCAGAGAAACCAACAACAAAACTTGAATCAGAGGCGCCTGCAGCGAGCCGGAATTGATTTCGTTTTTGAATTTTTTCGGCATCACTCAAGCTGACAAATCGATCTACAGTTCCGTAGCGGGCGGGTCGCAGTTTTGAATCTGCTACGCCGTGTTTCAGGTAATGCTTTTTATTTAATTCACCGATGTAGAAAACCCGGGTCAACGCCGAATAGGCAGCGCGGTAGATTATGGATCTGACAAATGATTTTATTCCGGAGCGATGGGTTGCATAGTCTTGTGTCTCACAACGCAACCATACTGGTATTTGTCGGCGTCTTGCTTCAAGGTAGGCGACCAGGTCATATCGATAGTTCAGGCCGACCAATAGAATAGCATCAGGTCTTATTTTGTCAATCATTTCCTTGACTCCTTTGCCAGTCAGTGAACCCCAACCTGACAAAGGCTCACCTTTTTCACAATTCAATATGGTGTTTTCGTAGCCTGCTAACATGGGTTCGTCCCAAATAACTTTTTTACCAAACTCAGGATCATTATGGCCTCGAATGGAACAGTCAGAACCGTAAACAACATGCAAACAACCTGGGTGGTGCTTCTCCATTAATTGGAAGACTGGAACTCGATACTGAACTGGATGCGAGTCAAAGACCAAAAGTTTCACATCAAATGGTTTAAAAGAATTGATACTTTTTTAAAAAAAAATTATTTGTCACAATTAGATAAAAAAAAGACGACGGATCAAGCCATCCACGGATTCTTTAGAAACATCCTTAATCAATGTATTCACAAAGACCTTCCAATTTGTAATGCGGGGATTTCGAAGTACATTTGGCCATACTTTAGGAAATCATACGAAGATGACGTTACTTTCATTGATCAAATTTATAATCAATCATCCTTTAAACGAAAACAATAAGACAAAGGCAGTCATACGATTTATTAAGTGGCAAATCGGTACGCGATTGCTTCCGTTTCCGATTGTGTATTCGTTTACGGAAAAGTCAAAACTTATAATTCAAAAGGGAATGACAGGTGCGACTGGCAATTTGTATTGCGGCCTTCACGAATTTTACGACATGACTTTTTTAATTCATTTTTTGCGACCTGAGGATTTTTTTGTCGACGTCGGCGCAAATGTTGGCAGCTACACGGTTTTGGCAGGTAGCCACGTCGGAGCTAGAACGTTTTCTGTTGAACCGGTTCCGTCGACCTTTTCCAAGCTGATTAATAATATTTCCATCAATCATTTAAATGAACGAGTAACGCCATTCAATCTCGCGTTAGGATCAAAAAAAGGAAGTGTTAAATTTACGAGTTCGTTTGATACAATGAACCATGTTGCTACGGCTGAAAATACGGATACAATCGAGGTCCCGGTTGAGACGCTAGACGATCTTTTGCTGGGACAGGTGGCGCCAGTGATAATGAAAATAGATGTCGAGGGATTTGAAACGGAAGTCATTAGCGGTGCTTTAAAGACGCTTAACAACAGTGGATTGAAGGCTATTATTATGAGCTTAATGGCTCAGGGTCAAGATATGGCTACAACGAACTCGAGATTCATAATACCTTGTTGAAGTGTGGTTTTGAAACCTTTGAGTATGACCCCAAAAAAAGGAAGCTAACGCATCTCGATAAATTTGGCGATCACAACACAATTTACATCAGGGATTTGGACTTTGTTCAGCATCGGCTAACAACAGCTCCTAAAATAAAAATATTGGACGAGGAAATTTAAGTGGCGTCGATAGACCTTTACTGCTCCAGGACAATCCTCCTCATAATTTGGTAGTAAAAAAGCAAGGCTAATCATAACCTTGCTTTTTTGCTCTGCATCGATAGCCGGCTTCAATAACCTTTTGACGCCGGTATCTGGAATGTTATCGAATGATCCGAACGGCTCCCTTAATATCGGTTGCGTCTGCCATTTGAATTATGTAGTAATAATCGCCTGCTTGCAACGGTTGCCCATCCATCTTTCCATCCCAGGTATTCTTATAAGAAACCGTCTCGTAGACTTTTTGGCCGGGTCGATTGTACACGGACAGTAATGAATCTTCAAAAGGTTCAACGTCTGACCATTCCCAATAATCACCAGTTCCATCATCATTCGGCGAGAAGAACCGGGGGATTCCACTTTGGGAAACTGCAGCAGTTGAACCGGCGACTACGGTGACACTAATCCGGTCTGAAGTGCTGAGACCATTTGCGTTGGTGACAGTGAATTCGAAAATGTACATCCCCTCAATTAAGTCGCTCACGCTAATAGCTTGAGCAGTAGGGGCAGATATAGCTGCTGTATTAGGACCTTCCACTTGCGTCCAACTATATTCAACAGGAACATCAGACGACACCGAAGGTTCCAACGTCAATGAATTTTCAGGTAAGGTTAAAAACACATCCTCGCCAGCTTCAGCCGTTGGGCGCTCAGGGTCGGCCACAGAAATGTTTATAGTGGCTGAACTCGCAATACCACCCAATTTATCAGTAGCGCTCGCGGTCAGCGCGTGATTTCCTGAGGAAACGTTGGTCCATATAAAACTATAAGGGCTTGTCAAATCTTCTCCAACCTTGGTAGGTCCATCAAAGAATTCGACTTTCGTGACAGTGCCGTTAGCATCCGATGCCGTTGCCGTAATCGTAATAGCACTTCCACTTATAAATTGTGCATTGTTCAAGGGTCCGGTAATCGACACCACGGGCAGGGTATTGGTGCTGGCGGTCACCGTTATGGTAACGGCAGCTGATGTAGTGACGACGCTCCCATTATCGGTAGCCTTGACGGTAATCACGTGGGTTCCGGCGGCTGCGTTGCTCCAGGCGAAAGTATAGGGGCTTGTAAGATCTTCTCCGAGCTTCGTTGTTCCGTCAAAGAACTCTACTTTCGTGACGGTACCATTTGGATCAGAAGCCGTAGCGGTCAAAGTAATTGGAGAGCCAGGTGTAAATTGTGCATTGTTTGCCGGGCTTGTCAACGATACAACAGGCGGAGTATTCATCGCAGCAGCAACGGTAACATTGATGGCTGTGGACGTTGTCACAAGGGCTCCATTATCAGTCGCTCTCGCTGTCAGGCTATAAGTTCCTGCAGTTGCATTATTCCATGCAAAAGTATAAGGGCTGGTCAAATCTTCTCCCAACTTTGTGGTCCCGCGAAAGAACTCAACCTTTGTTACAGACCCATTTGGATCGGTGGCATTAGCCGTCAAATTAATGGCCGAACCCACAGTAAATTGTGCATTGTTTGTCGGACTTGTCAGTGACACTACGGGGGGAGCATTCGCAGCTGTTACAGTAATGTTCACCGCCGTTGAGGTTGCGGTTGCATTTGTATTGTTGGTGGCCCGGGCCGTCAGGCTGTGTGTTCCAGTGGCCGCGCCGTTCCATACAAAATTGTAGGGGCTCGTGGCGTCCTCTCCGAGTTTTGTCGTTCCATCGAAGAATTCGACCTTTGTGATCGAGCCACTCGGAACCGTGGCAGTGGCTGTTATGGTGATCGCAGTCCCGGAGGTAAGCGTCGCATTATTGGCGGGAGCCGTGATGGATACGTTCGGCGTTGTATTTGCATTTACCGTAACGCTTACAGGTGCCGATGTGGTCACGGCGTTGGCATTATCGGTTGCCCTCGCTGTTAATGTATGTGTTCCAGCCGGCGCATTGTTCCAACCAAAACTGTATGGGCTGCTAGTATCCTCTCCCAGCTTCGTGGTACCATTAAAGAATTCGACTTTCGTGACAGTGCCGTTAGCATCCGATGCCGTTGCCGTAATCGTAATAGCACTTCCACTTATAAATTGTACATTGTTCAAGGGTCCGGTAATCGACACCACGGGCAGGGTATTGGTGCTGGCGGTCACCGTTATGGTAACGGCAGCTGATGTAGTGACGACGCTCCCATTATCGGTAGCCTTGACGGTAATCACGTGGGTTCCGGCGGCTGCGTTGCTCCAGGCGAAAGTATAGGGGCTTGTAAGATCTTCTCCGAGCTTCGTTGTTCCGTCAAAGAACTCTACTTTCGTGACGGTACCATTTGGATCAGAAGCCGTAGCGGTCAAAGTAATTGGAGAGCCAGGTGTAAATTGTGCATTGTTTGCCGGGCTTGTCAACGATACAACAGGCGGAGTATTCATCGCAGCAGCAACGGTAACATTGATGGCTGTGGACGTTGTCACAAGGGCTCCATTATCAGTCGCTTTAGCCGTCAGGTTATAAGTTCCTGCAGGCGCACCATTCCATGCAAAAGTATAAGGACTGGTCAAATCTTCTCCCAACTTCGTAGTCCCGTTAAAGAATTCCACCTTGGTTACAGAACCATTGGCATCAGCGGCTGTAGCAGTAATGTTAATGGACGCGCCGATGGCAAATTGGGCATTATTGGATGGTGAGATGTGATGGAGACAGTCGGAGGTGTATTAGCAGCCGTCAATGTGATGTTTACGGCTGAAGATGTGGTCACATTGTTTTGATCGTCCGTCGCTTTTGCTGTCAAGACGTGGGCACCTGCAGCCGCATTGGTCCAGGCAAAAGTGTAAGGGCTGCTAGGTCTTCCCCGAGCTTAGTAGTTCCGTCGAAGAATTCTACTTTGGTAACAGTGCCGTTAGCGTCGGCTGCTGTTGCTGTGATGGAAATGGGAGTACCTACTGCTACTTGCGCGTTGTTCGCGGGTGCTGTTATCGCTACAGTTGGCGACGCATTGGCCGTCACGGTAATGGTCACTGCCGTCGAGGTTGTCGTGGCATTTTCGTTGTCAGTAACCCTGATAGTCAAAGTATGAGTACCTGCGGCAGCATTAGTCCAGTTAAAGCTGTAAGGAGTGCTGGTGTCTTCACCAAGCTTTGTAGTTCCATCAAAGAATTCGACACGTGTCACCGTACCATTAGCATCGGCGGCAGTGGCTGTAATGTTAATGGGTGCCCCTTGTGCAAACGAGGTATTGTTTGATGGAGCAGTGATGCTACCTGTTGGAGTCGTATTTGCTGGGGGTGTTGTAGTCGGCACAGGAGTATATCCGGGGATCCAATCCGGTCCGCCGAATTCATAAGCGCCGATATCAGGGGCCCCAACACTTCCGTCTGTGATTCCAGGGATTATAACCCCCGCGTTTATAGCAGGCGAAGTACTTTGCACTTTATACCCTAAGCCTGTTCTAAGAGGTCCTACAAATTTCGGATCGGTAGTCTTTAGAATACAATTCGCAATGTTTCCCGGACTACCTCCCCAATTTATATTTACGGTGTTCAAAAAAATATTATTTCTAAGAACGTCGCTCGGCGTATTATGCGCACAGATATAAGACTCCCTTGTATCTGGGTATAAACTTGCAAAAGTATTATTGTATAATAATGTTATCCGTCCCCCGGTATACTGGGAGTTGCAATTTCGCTATAAAAATCTGCCGCCCCTCCGTTCCAAAAGACATTATGATCTACTGTCGATGGTCCTGACGCCTGGTCAAAATAGATGCCAGTATGTATTCCATCGTAGTTGGCTGGATTTTGCCACGCATTGCCTATCGAATTATCATGAATCCAGTTATGATGAATACGAAGCCCTGTTAAATCGATACCACGAGCGCCATAGGTTGCGCCACCATCCATACTAATCATTAAAAAATCATGAAAATCATTGTAGCCTATTTCCATGTTCTGATGTGAAGCACCAGCTACTTGGCCATCCCAGCCAAAATCTACCATCGATCTCCCAACCCTTGAGACAGTATTGTGCATGATTTTAATATTGTCAGCACCTTGATAGGGGGTTACAAATGCGCCAAAATTTCCTTCATAGGAAATATCAGAAGCTAAATTGTTTTCTATAATCGTACCAGGCCCGGCCCATATCAACTGAGAGGCTGTATATTGAAATTCACTGTTCTTTATTGTGTTATTGTTACCGAGTAATTTTATACCTGTTTGTTTTGGAACGTTATAAATTATATCAGGGTCATTCTGGATAAATGAATGATTTGTATAGGTGCCCGGATATCGTCGATCGACTGTTCCATCAGTTCCGGTATCGCCTGTAGCTGGCTCACAACCTATAAAATGAAGACCTATAATTTTTACATTGTCTTTTCCACGTAAATCAAAACCCCAATTCCTCGCTTTATATTCTACTCCTGTGGTGAACCTCCACCACTTTGCCAGAAGTATAGCGTGTTACTTTCATAATGCCATTCTTTTGCTGTTGTGAGTAGATCTAAATCGTTAGTGATATAATACCACTTCCTGAATTTTGCGTCGGCATTTGTGGCTGAATAGTTCAAAGTACTCCCTGAATGTGAAGTTATAGGAGTAGTTTGAGAGACATACCAACCGGTAATAAATATTGATCCACCGGTAAAATTTCCAGCCGGTAGACCGCTGTCTGTTAAAGACGTTTGTCCAAAGCTTGACATCGATGAATGATGCCTGAATTTAGATCTATCTAATAAATCATTAAGTGAGCTAATCTTGGGCCAACGAGCTTGGAACTGCATAACACCATCTTTAAAAATCTGGTTTGCTAAAATGGATGTGTTGCTTGTTAAGTATTGTTGAAATCCGTTACTGGGAGTGTGATGGTCGTTTTATAAATGTCCCTATGTACAGTCCATGGGGTTGTAACCTCGTTAAGTCCGCTAATGGTGACAGTTGCTCCATTGTCGTTTCGAAAGGTCACACCAGAATTTGCAGGAGCTATAGTCTCCCTATACGTACCAGAGCGAATGTTAACAACATCTCCTGCAACGGCTACGCTAGCCGCCATTTGAACAGTCGCAAACGGTTGTGTGGCGGTCCCGGGATTACTATCCGATGCGCCTGCTCCGCCGACGAAAATATCACGGGCGAACGTATTATTATAAAGGCTGACGACAATAAGTACGGATAGGATCCACTTCATTTTTTCAAAGTTTAATAATACAAAAATTTTACGAATGGATAGAAGATAAATTATATCCAGGATACTAGTGGTTTTAATACTTGATTCACGTCGAAAGGAAATTGAGCCTAAATACAAATACTAATAACTTCAAATGTCGGGTGTAGCTACCATTATTAAAATGATGGGTCGATGAGCTTACCCAATTCGAAGGTCAATGGCAAATAGTCAGGACGACATAAACCGAGAGACATTGAATTTGAATAGCAAACCCAGGGCCTGGCGCAGTTGAACTTAGAGGTTTTATCATTGCGCAAACATGTTTCCTCTGGAAAAACTTCTCGCCCGCGCTTTATAGACGAGACCATCAGCAAAAAACAAGGCCATGGCCGAGCGGCAGTGGTGTACCTCTGCTTAATCTTTTCGAACATACAATGATCGTCGCCGCCTAACGCTAAGCGCAAGTTATAGCTAAATTCACGATATCGAAACAGGTGCACTGTCAAGTTTCATCGGTGGCACTCGGGGTGACACTCTGAGGTAACTCCGAGTAACCTAAGTCGGACTCACGGTTTTTTGCTTGATTTCTCGCAATAAGCCAGGGTTCGATTCTTAGTAAGACTACAAGAAGATAATTAAACCGCTGATTTCAAATTGGCGGTTTTTTCTTTTTATAGGGTGTACTAAGCGGTAGACCTGGAATGGAAGATGTGGTCTATTGAATCGTTGTAATCTGACACCCATTTTGTCGTGAAAATGAGCTGAAAGGATCGTGTGACCTGCTGTTATAGTGAATACAAGCAAACAAGCGGATGCTTGAAAGCTATGTCATATAAAATTCAGGCACTGTTATCTCATACTTCAAGTATAACCACCGAAATTTATACCGACGTTACGAATAAAGGATTGGAAAAAGTCAGAAGCCCGTTGGACAACCTTCATATCTGCCCTACACAATACCAACTTGTTATACAGAATAGACGCACTACTGAAAAGCCACAATGGTGAAATAGATGTAACAGGTTTATATATTCACTAGTTGGTGGCAATGTGGCCGAAAAAAAATTAACTATAATAATTGGCTGACACTTTTCAGCCAAGACTTTCCCACGTATACAAGGACGCGAATTGGAGGAAAGTAGATCAACCGTAATATATTACATTTGTTCCTGGCCACTAATAAATAAGTTGTATGGCAATTAAAGCAATAATCGAACTGCAGGCTCAGCCTGGAAAACGTGACGAGCTAAAGGCATTTATTGAAAATCTGGTTGCCACTCACGGTCCAGGTGGTCCCGGGTTTATAAGAAGTACACGCTATGAAGTATTGGACAACCCTGATAGACTGATTGAAATTGCAGACTGGGAATCAGCCGAAGCGAGAGAAGCTCATATGAAGGCTGCGGCTGCTAATGGAATATATGCACCACTGAAGGAGTTGCTTGCGGAACCCTTTAGAGTGACAATCATAAAACAATTGGATTAGGGATAAGCTTTACTAGTAGAGACAACTAATGAAGAATATCATGGCAAAAAACAAAACAACCTATACAAATAGTAGCGTCAAAGCATTCGTAAACAAAGTTGATAACGAAATCAAACGCCATGACAGTTTTAAGCTAATTGAAATTTTTAAATCCATAACCGGTTTTGAGCCAAAAATGTGGGGACCAACAATAATTGGATTTGGAAATTATCATTATAAGTATGAAAGCGGGCATGAAGGCGATGCTCCCCTGGCCGCTTTTTCGCCACGCAAAGATTCACTTGTTTTTTATTTTGCCTCTGAGTATGAAGACCGTGAGGTATTACTTTCACAACTTGGAAAACATAAAAGTTCAAAAGCATGTGTTTACGTGAAAAAATTAAGTGATATAGATTTAAAAATATTGGAGATAATGATTGTGAATTCACTGACTTACACTACGGAGCTATATCCTCCAAAAAGTCAGCACAACCCATTACAGAGCATTTAAGAAATTGCTGGTATTCATCGCCCAAGGATGAAGAGAAAATTGTTCAATTGTGCATGCTCCTAACCCACGCTTAGATTGCGAGATAATGATTGAGCAAGTGAGAGCGATAGATAACTACCGACTTTTACCCTCGTGCGTCATTCAAATTCAGCGCGGCCAGGCAGTTTTTTTCCTTCGAAATTGCCAAATTTGTAGCTGCAGAGACTTGGTGCCAAAGTGGCGGGGACAATGAAGTCATTTATAACAGGATTAGTAATACCTAAATGACAATACCATGAATTCAAAAGTAATACAGTCAATCCTCTTGACATTGCTCTTGGTTTCCTGTACAAAGAAAAATCAAGATCAGTTTGAAAGTCAATTAATTTCTCTCGACCTGACCCGTGGTGAAATTACTTTGTGTGGCGCCGGGGAAGGTCAGTTCGGGACTATATTATTTGGCATTTCTTGTTCTGAAAAAGTGAGCGCAGATTTCAACCTTGCAGTTGCTCTGTTACATTCTTTTGAATATACAGAGGCTGAGAAAGTATTTGCGAAAGTAATTGATGAAGACCCGGAATGTGCATGGGGTTATTGGGGTGCAGCCATGTCCAATTTTCATCCGATGTGGGCTCCGCCCAATGCAAACGAACTGAAAAAAGGTTCTAAAATTATAGCGTTAGCCCGTTCGGTCATTAAAGATAAATCATCACGTGAGTCCGACTATATTGAAGCCATTGCCACCATCTATGATCAATGGGATTCCCTGGATCACCGTACCCGCCTGACTAAGTTTCAAAAAGCATGTTCCGGGATTTTTGAGAAGTATCCTGAAGATACTGAAGCTGCAATTTTTTATTCCCTTGCCTTGACAGCTTCTGCTGATCCTTCAGATAAGTCATTTGCCAATCAGAAAAAAGCGGGAGAAATATTAAGTAAGATCTTTGCTAAGCAACCGAACCATCCTGGAGTCGCGCATTATATTATTCACACATTTGATTATCCCGAACTGGCAGAAATGGCTTTGCCTACAGCAAGGAAGTATGCAGAAATAGCGCCTGCCTCTGCGCACGCCCAACATATGCCTTCGCATATATTTATACGCCTGGGTCTTTGGGATGAATCAATCAGTTCCAATTTAAATTCGATCTCGTCTGCACAGTGTTATGCCGAAAGTATGAAGATAAATGGTCATTGGGATGAAGAACTTCATGGGATAGACTATGTAGTTTATGCCTACCTGCAGCAGGCCAATGATGAAAAAGCGCTGGAGCAAATCGAATACCTTAATAAAAACAGTGAGGTAGATCCAAAAACCTTTAAAGTTGCTTATGCGTTTGCGGCAATACCTGCGCGATATGCTTTGGAGCGAAGAGATTGGACTGCCGCCATGAACCTTGAGCTTAGACCATCCGATTTTCCATGGGAAAAATTCCTATGGGAAAAAGCAAACATAAATTTTGCGAGATTCTTAGGTGCCGTTCATTCCAACAAACTTACTGAAGCTAAAAATGAATTGAATAACTTAGAAATAATTCATCAGAAGCTGACAGAAGCAAAGGAAGGTTATAAGGCCAATTTGGTACTCATCCAAATTAAAACTGCCAATGCCTGGATTAAACTGGCTGAAGGCAAACAATCTGACGCGATTGCCATGATGACTGATGCCGCTGACATGGAGGATGCGACCGCGAAACATCCGGTTACTCCTGGAGAAGTTATTCCCGCAAGGGAGTTGTTGGGGGATATGTATTTGGAAATTAACAAACCGGCAAAAGCGCTTGAATCTTATGAGGCAGATTTGAAAACACACCCAAATCGATTTAATGGATTATATGGAGCAGGACTTGCCGCAGAAAAATCAGGTGACCGCAAAAAAGCACTGCAATACTATAATCAACTGCTAGCCATAACAAATCCATCTGGGGCAAAAGACAAGAACTGAAAACAGCACAACTGTTTGTAAATAATAATAATAATAATAATTGAGGGAGGGCGTGTTCTAGTTTTGTCTTCCATAGCGATTTTCCTTTATCAAGCGAACCGTCGCAAAAGGAATGGTTTTGCAAACTATATTATAACCGTGAATTTTCACGCGAAAGGATCCATTAGACGTCTTGTGTGAGGTGCTAATTACAAAACACGTCGTTGCAGGCGGCAGGTCCCTCGCGGGAGATTGAGCAATAAGCTCGTGCTCCATTCCTTCACAAGGATTTAATAAATAAAGTGCGCGCTCTAGGTGAAAGTTGAAAGGGTTGTTCCTGTTGCATTTTGGATATCCGGTTTACTGCACCTGAATTTATTTGTAACGATTGAATGTGACTATACCAGACCTAATCGCAGTTTATTGTATTGCTGAATCAAAATCGGGATGACATTGTAAATAATGTTTGACACGAATATCAGCAATGAAATCAAGAAGGCCTGTTGATAAATGGCATATACAAAGCTGGCTAAGAAGAAAGCCAGGCAAAACATATGAAATTTTTCATACATGGCTATTTTCGATTTGTAGTTCTTATGCGCCGCTCTTGTATGTTGATTTTTGCTTTTTGCCAATGTAGAAACCAGTCTGCCATCCTGAGTCAATGATTGCAATGATTTAATTGACAGGGATTCATAAAACCTTCTGCTCCTGGAAACCTGCAATAGGCTGAAGTATTTGGCCGGAATTAAAATAGCCAAGAGGCTGACTGCCAATGAAACAAAAAGGATTGTTGGATGGTAATACTAATACCAAAGGCTCACAACAGGTACACAACAAACCGTTGTCCAAAACAGGTTTATGATCAGGTTATAGATCTGTATCCTTGTCACGAGCATATTTAGCTATTACGGAACTTGAAGTAATTTAGTTAGTCAACATCTTTATTGGTTAGCAGGTTACATCATCGTACCCGTATACATTATCGACATTTTTCAAACTTTTTATAGCTATCTTAAACAAAAAACAATTATGAAAAAGGTGGTTTTGATTTTCTTATTTGTTGTGGCAGCCGTTGCAACTCATGCCCAAAGTGATACAACAAAATACGTTTATTTGCAGATTCAAAGCATCGGCAAAATGGGCGGTAGATCAAGAATTGAAGCTGATTTTGGATACACACCTTACTATATTGACGAAAAAACAAGAGCAGAAATCAGAGCAGGACTTTCCACGTTCGAAAGTCATTTGGATGCGCTAAGCTTCTTATCTGCCCTGGGTTGGCAATACGTTGAAATGTTTACTTTAAGCCCTTCCGGGAATACACAATTTTATTTCATTTTCAAGAAGCCTAAAATAGCGTTTGTTAAAAAATAGGATTGATCTATTCAAGGCGTTTCTAGACTGTTTGTAGGGAACAGGTTGAATAACCATTGCATTTCGCGCATCTCACACGAAACGTCATCCCTTGTTACATGCAAAAAACAGAATTTGTCGGGTCGTCTCTTCAAATGACGGGCAAATGACGGGTAAAAGTTATATGACACAACCCCGCGTCTGACCGTTAGACCGAGTTGGTCAAAAGAGCCATGCCTATGAAAAAAATACTAATCTATGTATTAAGCGCATTTCTGACGATGATTATGTGGGCCGGGATCGTCTTTTTAGGAACAGTAGACGGTTGGTTTCATCAACCCATTGCAGAACAAAACACATCCCAATCCTTCAGCAAGGCAATTGATACGGAAATTGATAAACAATTCGTAGGCAATTTTGCTCTAGCCACATTTAAGCAGGGGGTTGTTGAATACGAAAAATTTCATTCTGCAGGAGAGCCAGTTGATAGGAATACGGTTTTTCAGGTTTCATCATTGAGTAAGTGGATCTCCGCTGTTGGAATAATGAAATTAGTGGAAGATGGCAAACTTGATCTGGACGCTCCTGTGAGCAAATATTTAACACGGTGGCAATTACCACCAAGTGAATTCAACAATGAAGAAGTGACGGTCAGAAGACTTTTGAGTCATACTGCAGGACTTACAGATGGACTGGGTTATTCAGGTTTTGAGGCAGGAACACCACTACAGTCTATAGAACAATCATTGACCAAAGCAGCTGATGCAGATGAGGGTACCAGTGGCGCGGTGTACGTTGGTATTAAACCTGGCAGTGAGTTTAAATATTCAGGTGGCGGCTATACTCTCCTTCAACTATTAGTAGAAGAAGTAAGTGGGCAATCATTTGCCTCTTATATGAAAGAAAACATATTTGAACCTTTAAACATGGTGCATTCATCCTATGCGTGGGAGGATTCTTCTGTTTTTAAATTGGCTGAGTTTTATAACAGTGATGGAACCAGGGCCGCTCATTATCGTTACACTTCGCTTGCCGCTACATCGCTATATACTTCTCTATCTGACTTGGAAGTATTCTTTCAAGTATTTCTAAAAGGAAATAATGATGAGCCTATTGGTCGAAATGTACTTAAGCCAGAAACACTTGAAATGATGAGAGAGCCACATGCAAAAACAATGGGGATAGATATTTGGGGATTGGGAACAGTTCTGTATGCAACCACAGATGACAACGATTTCATAATTGGTCATGATGGGAAAAGCACTCCACCTATAAATACGGCAGTTCGATTGAATCCGGACACCGGTGACGGGATTATTATACTTGAAACAGGCAACCCTATGATTGCCACAAAACTGGCGAGTGAGTGGGTATTTTGGAAAACCGGAAAGGTAGACACCTTCCTTTTTCCGATGTTAATGGATGGAATGGTTTCGACGATTGGAATAGGTTGGGTCGTGATTACCATTATTACAATTATCTTTGGTATGACGAGAAGGCTACGAATGAGGTGAGGAGAAGGCCGCAACTTGCCATCAACGTTGTCGCGATCAATATCGTTTTGACAATAGCATAAAGCATGTTTCAGTCAAGGCAAACCAACAATGCAGACCGACTCAATACTTTCAAACATTGCTAAACACATTATTCTTGACAAGGCTGAGATCAAATACTTTTTATCATTGTTGGAAGTTAAGGAGCTTAAGAAGAAGGATTTCCTATTGAAAGAAGGTGATCCCTGCACAACTTTTAATTATGTCAATTCCGGTGCATTAAGAGGATTTTATCGTGATCGCAATGACAAAGAAGCAACAATAATGTTTGCTGTGACTGATTGGTGGATAACCGATATGCCTTGTTTTGTTAATCAGAGTCCCGCAATGATCCATATTGAGGCGATTACAAAAAGTTATATTCTCCAATTAACGAAAGAAGATATTGATTCATTATTTATAAGAATACCGAAGTTTGAAAGGTTCTTTAGAATACTTATGCAAAATGCGTACATAAGGGAGCAGCTTAGAGTTCTTCAGAACCTGTCAATGCCCGCAGAAGTCAGATACAGGAATTTTTTGGAAAAGTATCCACAAATAGTTCAACAGGTGACACTGAAGAACATCGCTTCGTATTTAGGTGTAACACCGGAGTTTTTAAGTGCTATCAGAAAAGTAAAAAAGGGACAAATTTCTTAATGTACCTTAAGAGTAGCTTTACTCAATGACTGATAAATTGCGGTCATTAAAATTAAAACATATGATGATACTTATTGCCGGCCCTTACAGAGGTGGCACAAACGACGTTCCGGAATTGATGAAAAACAATCTGGCTAAGCTTGAATCTGTTGCATTGCCAATCTTTAGATTAGGGCACATCCCAATGATTGGTGAATGGGTTGCCTTGCCCTTGGTTCATCTCGCTGGTTCAACGAGGCCCGGGGATGACAAATGGAATGAAATTCAGTATCCAGTAGCAGCCAGACTTCTTGAGAAGTGTGATGCTGTTCTCCGGCTTGAAGGCGAATCGACAGGAGCTGACAATGACGTTAGGATTGCAAAAGAAAGGGGCTTAAAAGTTTATTATAGATTAGAGGACATTCCTATTAACGTCTGACAAAAATACCTGGGACATAATTCTAACCTTAAGATACGTCAGACAGTAATAACGATCAGGTGAAAGACCTTCCTTTAACACCACACCCTGCATTAAAGCAACTTGCGCCACTTCTAGGCACATGGAAGAATGAAGGAGTCGTTTTCGGTACTCAAAATACAAGATGGGGCTTGGCGGTCATTACTTGATACAGGAATTTGAGACCACTACCCCAAGAGGCAGAAAGCTAACCGGCATTGAATACGTCTCGTGGGACGAACATACGCACACATTGCGCTCCCATCTAATGGCCGATGATGGCAGTAACTTTACGTACACCTATCAAGTCGATGATGATGGCACGTGTTGGACATGGTTTGGCGATAAAGGTTCAGATAACTTTTTTAAAGGGAAGCTAAGTGAAGATGGCAAGACGATTACCGGCCGATGGCATTCGCCAGGAGGTGGTTTTGATGTGATCTCAAAAAAAGTAGGTGAGTGATCTTCAAAGGGATTGGACTACGCGCTATATTCAGCTAAAACGTTAGTCGAAACTCTAACTAACACTGTCAACTCAATGGACTATCAAACATTTCAACCACATTCAGATTTAGAATCCCTTGTAAAATGTTATTGGACGTTAGAGGTTCCGGCTGAAAAAAGCACTCAAAGACAACGTATTATACCTGACGGCTGCATTGAAATGATATTTATTCTTGGGGATGATGTAAAGCGATATACCAGTGGGAGATGAATTTATCATCCAACCTCGTGCAATGGTACTTGGACAAATTACTGAACCATTTTTTGTTGAGCCGACCGGATATGTCAATTCCTTTGCGATCCGCTTTTATCCTTATGGTTTTGCCAACTTCATAGCAACACCTATTAATAAATTAGCAAACAAAGAAACACCAATAGAGTTGTTGTTTGGAGAAAAAACTTCAAAAGAATTGAGCAAAAGATAATACAGGCAAAAGACACCAAAGAAAGAATAGAAATTATAGAAAGTTTCCTTTTAGATAAGCTGAATGACAAAGCAACTATTGACAGCATAGTAAAAACAACGGTTGATACTATACTCTTGACAAAAGGAGGCACCCCGATAAACACCATTCTTAAAGATGATTTATCAAAAAGAAGACAACTTGAAAGGAAATTCATAAAACAGATTGGTATTAGTCCTAAGCAATTAGGTAAAGTAATCAGGTTACAGACTGCGTTAAAAATGTTGCTTAACCAACAATCTGAAAGTTTTACTACGATCGCCTATGAAAGCGAATATTACGACCAGGCACACTTTATAAAGGATTTTAAAGAATTTACAGGAACGACACCCAAAGAGTTTTTAGAGGACGGGCAAATGGCTCTTTCTTCACTTTTCTACAAAAAAGATTAAGGTGTCGCATTTTTACAATTTCCCCTTTGGTAAGTACGATAAATTGGCATTGTCAATTTGGCAGGAAGAGTGAATTTAAAGACAAATCTCTAGTGGAACTTAATACAAAAGTGATACAACTGTAAATCAAAAAAGATATGAAAACTTTAATTTCAATTGTTGAGATCCCTACTTCAAACTTTTCAAGAGCAGTAGCATTTTATCAGGCAATTTTGGGCATTACTATCGAAGAGATTGAAATGGAGGGAGTAAGGATGGGGTTATTTCCTAACGATGGTGAAAGTGTTTCAGTACAGCTGATCAATGGAAGCGAATATAAACCTTCTGGTGATGGCACTATTGTCTATCTGAATGGAGGAAAGGACCTACAAAAAGTCGCAGACAAAATAGAAACAAACGGAGGAAAAATAGTTGTACCTAAAACTGAGATTGGACCTGAAATGGGTTTCTATGCAATGTTTATTGACACTGAGGGAAACAAATTAGGATTACATTCTAACAACTAAATTCCTCCAATGGTCATTGAACAACAGCAACTGTCATGGCCGCCAAAAATCAGCTTTTAAGCACTATTCGACCAAATCTATATTCAGTTCATCTACAAAACTGAGATCGAGCATTACGGCTTACACGATGGGTATTATTCGCATCCTCATTGGCCGTACACGATTGAACGGCAACACCGTGGGCGCACTCACGCGTAGCCGTGGAAATTATTCCACATTCCTATAGGCCACCCACCTAAAAATGCGTGTTTACGAAGAATTTCGCTTTGGCAAACGACATGCGTACCGATAAATTTGGCTATACAGTACATCCCTGAAGCCACATAAAAATGCCCCCTTTATGGTTTTAAATATTACCAATATTTTGCTTGCGGATGACGATGAAGATGACTTGTTTATGTTTCAGGAGGCGCTTAAGGAAATAGGCGCCCCGACGAGTCTGGTAACCGCAAGTGACGGAGAGCAACTGATGGATGCCTTGAATGAACTCAATGGCAATCTCCCGGATGTTCTCTTTTTAGACCTGAACATGCCGCGCAAGAATGGATTTCAATGCCTGGCTCGAAATCAGGCAAAATGAAAAATTCAGCGCGCTAAGGACAATCATTTTCTCCACATCCTATGAAGAGGAAGTGATTGAAAGCCTTTATCGAAATGGTGCCGATCACTACATAAAAAAGCCCACTGAGTTTAATGAGCTAAAAATGATTATTGAGCGGGTGTTGAGAATTGTAGAGTCCCCACTTCATAAGCCCTCCATTGAGAGGTTTGTGCTTCAGTAAAACGCTCGATTTAAATGAAGACCAAAATAACCGCTACCAATTCTGCAACAAAAAATGCAAAGACCACAGGAAAAAAGTCGGCGAAAGCAACGAAGGTAGGCGGAGACAAGGCGAGTTTTCCCGCTCGCAACACCAAAATGGGTCAGCTGATAAGCGATTTTGATTGGTCAAAGACTCCACTTGGACCGATCAATTCGTGGCCGCAAAGTCTTCGTACAACGGTTAGCCTGGTGCTCGCTAATCGCTTCCCGATGATGCTTTGGTGGGGAAAAGACTACATATCTTTTTATAATGATGCGTATATCCCGGTTTTAGGTGCAAAGCATCCATGGGGTCTGGGGAAACCGGTAAGGATATGTTGGAGTGAGGTTTGGCCTACACTAAAACCACTCATAGACCGGCCCTTCAGCGGAGGTGAAGCCACCTGGATGGATGATCTGCCCGTTGTCCTCGAACGGCATGGCTTTCCCGAGGAAACGCACTTTACCGTCGCCTATAGTCCTGTACCCGACGAGGAATCCCCAAACAACATAGGTGGTGTACTTGCCACCGTAAATGAAACCACCGATAAGGTAGTGGGCGAGCGTCGACTGGAGCTGTTACGCGAACTTGGAGCTGATACTACGGACTCCAAAACCAAAGAGGAAATTTGTAAAATCTTTGCGAAGGTAGTGGGTAATCATCCCTTCGATATTCCTTTTGCAATGTTTTACCTATCGGACGATGAAAGAAAAAATCTTCATCTGGTCTCTTCGGCCGGAGTCAATGTAGGCGAACACATCAGTCCAGTTACTGTCCAGTTAGATAAAAAACACCGACAGCTGTTACCCTATACGGAAGTATTCGAGAGCGGAAAGATGGAACTAATAGAAAAGTTGCCGAAGAAATTCACATATATTCCGGATCGTCCCTGGTCAGATCCTGCGCATACCGCAGTAGTTATTCCGATTCCGTCGGCTAACCGCAAACACAATGTAGGGGTGATTGTCGCAGGTACCAGCTCACGACTGCCTTTTAACACGTCATACAAGAGCTTTTTTGAGTTATTAACTTCACAGGTTGCGCGGGCGATCTCAAATGCAACCCATTTCGAAGAAGAGCATAAACGCATCGAAGCGCTGGAACAGATCGATAAAGCCAAGACTGTATTCTTTAGCAACATTAGCCATGAGTTCCGGACTCCGCTAACACTTATGCTCAACCCGCTTGAAGAATTACTTGGTCGCAGGGATTCTAAACTAAGTTCGGTTGAAAGGGAGAGCATCGAAACAACACATCGTAATGCACTCAGGTTACTCAGGCTCGTGAATTCGCTGCTTGATTTTAGCCGGATTGAATCCGGAAAGCAGCAACCAAATTTCGTCAAGGTTGATATTGTGAAGTTTACGAAAAATCTGGTTTCCAATTTCAAATCTGTAATTGAGAAAGCTGGACTGAAGCTGGTGGTGAAAACTTCAGCAATAAAACAAGCGGTATTTATAGATCGGCAAATGTGGGAAAAGATCGTTTTTAATCTTTTATCAAATGCTTTTAAGTACACGCTAAAGGGAAGTATCACTGTTGAACTGAAAGAGGCAAAAGGTAACTTTGTATTGAAAGTTAAAGATACAGGTATAGGTATTCCTGAAGACGAGCTTCCGAATTTATTCAAGCGCTTTCATCGTATTCAGCAGGTGGGAGGCCGGACATTCGAAGGTACCGGAATTGGTCTGTCACTTGCTAAAGAGTTGGTTCACCTGCACAAGGGAGAAATCACTGTAGAAAGTAAGATAAACAAAGGGACAAGCTTTATAGTGAGTATCCCTCTTGGAAAGAAACATCTTTCAGGAGGCGCAATATCACAGCTATCGCGACGCAACGGTAAAGCCATGGCAAGCGGAGGCGTTCATGACGCTTTTATCGACGAGGCGGAAACATTGCTTGAACGAAATGATAATAAAGTGTCGGCAAATACATCAACGGTCGGTGAACATCCGATTGTTCTGGTTGTCGACGATAATGCGGATATGCGTTCTCATATTCGATCGGTCCTTTCGGGGAACTTTAATGTAGTGACCGCTGGCAACGGAAGGGATGCGCTGAAAAAAATAGCTGAACAGCTACCTGATGTTGTGGTTAGTGACATCATGATGCCCGTGATGGATGGTATTGAACTTCTCAGGGCCATTAAGTCAAACAGATCAACAGCGAACATTCCGGTTATACTTCTCACAGCTCGTGCGGGTGAGGAGTCCAGGATTGAAGGGTGGGGTGTAGGCGCAGATGATTATCTCGTCAAACCTTTTTCAAGTAAAGAACTTTCCGCGCGCGTTGCGTCACAGATCCAGACTCAGCGCATCAGACTGGATGCTCAAAATGAAATACGGAATATCTTTCGCCAATCCCCATTTGGAATTTTAGTGATGGAGGGAAGGAATTTTGTCATGACCCTGGTGAACAACAAGATGATTGACCTTTTGGGCAGACCTGAACACGAAGTCATCGGGCAGAGCATAAATGAATTGTACCCGGAAGTGGAATCGCAGGGAATCATGAAGCTCCTGGACGAAGTGTACGCGACAGGGAGGCCCTATGTGGCAAGTGAATTCCCACTTACCTATAAAAGGCATGGAAAGATGCAGAGTGGATGGTTTGATTTCGTGTATGAACCGAAGCGCGATTTAAACGGTACGATCATCGGCGTGATCTGTTCTGCTATCGAGGTCACTGACAAAGTTGTAACGAAACGAAAAATAGCCGAGCGCGAACAGGAGCTGCGCGATGTCTTGTTGAACTCGCCCAATATATTCCTCAAGCTAAAGGGCAGAGAACTGGTCATTGATTTCATCAACGAACCACTGCTCAGAAGTTGGGGACGTACGGGTGAAATAATGGGTAAACCATTGTTGGACGTCTTGCCCGAGTTCACCGATCAGCCTATCATTAAGTTGTTACAAGGGGTCTTTACAACGGGTAAGCCCTATGTTGGCTTCGAAGAACGGACGGTGATCATCAAAGAACGGCAAACCGCACGAAGTGTTTTACAACTGTGTCTATCAACCTATGATCGGTGACGACGGGCAGGTTACTGCGATCACTGTGATGGCAACCGATATTACGGAAGAAACCAACGTTCGACGGAAGGTTGAAAAAAGTGAAAGGGAACTTCGACAGCTGGCTAATGCAATGCCGCAGTTAGTGTGGATTGCTGACAGCAAGGGCAATGTAAGATACTTTAACAACCGTATCAACGAGTTTAAAGGAGCAACAAGAAAAGAAGATGGCTCCTGGACCTGGGAAGGTACCATCCACGAAGAGGATTTGGAGGGGACCAAACAGGCATGGGCCAACGCTCTTAAGCTGGAAACAGATTTCGAAAGGGAGCATCGAATGCGTTTGACAGATGGAACCTTCAAGTGGTATCTCAGCCGGAGTTATCCTCAAAAGAATGAAAGTGGCGAAGTGATCAGCTGGTACGGCACATCCACCTACATTCACGATCAGAAGATGTTCGAGGAAGTCCTTGAGCAGAAGGTGATAGAACGAACGGAAGAATTGAAAGTCCAAAAGGAATTCGCAGATACTATCGTAAACACTTCGGTCGACCTTATCTGTGTTTACGATCGCGATATGCGGGTTATAGGTTTCAACAAAGCCTGCGAGGATTTCTTCCACCTTAAGAAGGAAGATGTGCTGGGAAAAATCTACTCGGATGTTTTTCCTGCGGCAAAGAACGGATCCGGCCACAATGATTTGTTACGGGCATTTGAAGGTGAAACGGTTCATAACACTATGTACAAGTCGTCAGTATCCGGACATATCTACGAGAATTTCCTCACGCCATTAAAAGATATGGACGGACATGTATACGCAGTCATTGTGATGGCGCGTGATATTACCGAAAATGTTCATGCAACAGAAAAGATCAAACAAAGTGAAGAAAAGTTCAATAAGCTTTTTGAGTTCTCTCCTTTAGGACTAACGTTGTCGGAAATGCCTTCGGGTAATCTCGTCGATGCCAACGACGCATTCTTGGATCTTGTGGGCTACACGCGCGAAGAATACATCGGACGTTCGTCAGTTGACTTTAACATGATTGATGGTAGTGTAAGGGAAAAAATCGAAGAAGAAATCCAGGAGAAGGGTTCTGTAAAGAACTTTGAGTTGGTGGTACGGACGAAATCGGGCAAATCGATACCTGTATTAACTTCAATCGAATTGATCACCATTGCAGGCAAGCAATATTTTCTAAGCGCTATTATTGATATCGTCGAAAGAAAGAAAGCGGAGGAAGAAATTCGTCAGAGTAACCTGGAGCTCGAAAAAATGAACAAGGAGCTCGAGTCATTTTCATACGTAGCCAGCCACGACCTCCAGGAACCATTGAGAAAGATCCAGACATTTTCAGCTCGTATCCTTGAAAAGGAAACATTGAGTGAAGCGGGTAAGGATTATTTCAAACGTATTCAAAATGCAGCAAACCGGATGCAGAAGCTGATCCAGGACTTGCTCACTTTTTCGCGCGTAACGACGGGTGAACGGAAGCTTGAACACGTACTTCTCGCGGACATTGTAGATGATGTTATCAAAGAATATGCTGAAAAATTGCATGAAAAGAACGCAAAGGTTGAAACGCAAGAGTTGGGCGAGGTGTATGTGATAGCTTTCCAATTCCGTCAGCTGATGCTGAATCTCTTTGGTAATTCAATCAAATTCGCACGTCCCGATGTTCCCCTCAGGATCACCGTGTCCAGTAAGATGGAAAAGGCGGACGAGATCGTCGATCGATATCATTTGCCAAGTCATAGAGTGACTCCTGAAAAACTTTACTGCCATATCACCGTGACCGACAATGGTATTGGGTTTGAGCCGCAATTCAATGATCGCATTTTTGAAGTATTTCAACGATTGCACGGCAACGATAAATATTCAGGCACTGGTATAGGTTTGTCCATCGTGAAAAAGATCGTCGAAAACCACAATGGGGTGATCACTGCAAATGGTGAATTGAATAATGGCGCCCGTTTCGATATCTACATTCCTTATGAAAAATAATCCGTAATTCCTGGGGTGTGGTTTCTACAAGCGTGCATCAGAAACTACAGGCTCGAGTTTCTCTAGTTCGTCAATTACTAATCCTTTTCTGATTCTAGAATTTCTTCTATCAGTTTTTAATCGCCATTTCTATTTGTGATGCACGGAAAATGACCGTTGTATCTCTGATCCATTGGTCATATAAAGTAAAATGATCCTTCCATAATTTCGAATAACACCTTTTGGCAAGACGATTGATGGTAGGGTCGATGGAAGAAAATGTCTAAACAAAACTAAAAAAGAACTCTACAATGGAAAACAAGAAAGCAATTGATGCATTGAACACGCTGGTCGAAATCAATAACGACCGGATTGAGGGGTATGAAACTGCAGGAAGGGAAACGAATGAACCCGACTTGAAGGTCTTGTTCACCAAGCTCGCAGAAACCAGCCAGGATTGCAGGATAGAATTGGAGCGGGAAGTAGAACTGCTCGGAGGAACACCTGCGAAGGGAACCAAGGTAAGTGGCAAATTCTTTCGTGCATGGATGGATGTCAAAGCAGCGATTACGGGTAAAGACCGCAAGGCCATCTTGGAATCGTGCGAATACGGAGAAGATCATGCTCTCAAGACGTACGAATCAGTCCTGGAAGACGATAGTGAACATCTAAATGGAGAGCAAATTTCTTTGATCGAGAGCCAGTATGACGTCCTTAAAGCCGATCACGACGCAGTCAGGGCATTGCGTGATTCGCTGGTTGAATCCTAATTAGATTTTTCGATTCTTAATTAAAAAGAGGAGGCAAATTTTGTCTCCTCTTTTACTTTGTGCCAATGAAATTTGTTGGGGCAATTATTCCACATTGGTCGACACTTTTCGTTTTGCGGGAGTCATTTGACCCCTCGAACAGTACGTATTCATACACTTTCGCGCGAGGCGCAAAATTTGTAAAGAGTTGACAATACTAACATCTTAATATCATGGGAAAGAAAGGAAAAAAAGCATCGTACAAGAAATTGATCGGCTCATTCGTAATGAGAAACCGGGTAATGCTGGCGGCACTTGCCGGCGCGGCTACTGGGGATCACTTTGGCAAATGTTCTGGGAACGGAAAAAGCTCAAAAAGTTATCGGGAATCTGGAAAGTTCAGTGAAGGATTTTATCAAGAATCCTCACATCGAGAAACTTGAAGAAACCAGATATTCTGGATAATAGCTTACGATCCCATTGATTGCTAATAAGAACGCTGCGGGTTGTTGGATTGACAACTCAAGGGGATTCGTGTACGCTAACAAATCCTGTTATCATCTTCATTCGACATGGTTATAGGGTTTAGTTCACGCTGACTGACCGACTTTTATTTTAACTTGACGAGGTGAAGTCGTTATGAGCGCGAATGCAACATGTCACCTTATTTATCAGGTATGACGCAGTCAAACCGGCGTATGAGTGTATTTGGGAGATTTGTCACCGTCATGGCTGTTTTGATTTTTATTGTTCTGGCCGTGACTTTCTACTATTGCATAAACCCGGTCGATTACGGTGGCCTTGGAAGTCTTGGATTGTTTGGAATGGTTGCCCCGCCTGCGTTTCTGGTGCTTGCTGTCATATCGTTATTAATGACCTTCTGGGCATTCGAGAAAAAATGGAGGGTTGCCTTATTCGCGTTTAGTGGCATCGTCATTCTAAGCTGCTTTCTGTCACTACGGCCCTCGTATGCACTTTGGCAATGGGCACAGGAACACCATGTGTCATTAAATTTTGTTGAGGCCCTGATGCCGCGATTCAATAGAGAAGATCTCTCCCGGACCACAACTGTCAGTTATGATACGTTAGATGATGGAACTCAACTGATTTTAGATGCCTGGCCTGCGGACATGAAGAGGAGGAGAGGGCCGCGTCCTGCAATAGTAAAAGTACACGGAGGAACATGGGTCAGTGGCTCAAGAAGAAGCCTGACCTTATGGAACAGCTGGTTCAATAAGCTTGGGTATCATGTTTTTGACGTCGACTACCGTATGCCGCCACCCGAACGTTGGCTTGACGAGGCAGGAGATGTTAAATGCGCCCTTAACTGGGTCAGGGCACACGCCACTGAATACAACGTTGATACTACACGTTTGATCCTGATGGGTTATTCAGCCGGAGGAAATCTGGCAATGCTTGCAGCCTATAGCCATGATAATCCTGAATTGAAGCCTAGTTGCGGCCTGCCAGTTAAGGTAAAATGTGTTATCAATCTCTACGGCCCCGTGGATATGAACACTTTATATGTGTCAACTGGCAGTGAAAACTTTGTTCAACCAAAGATGAGGCAATACATCGGGGGAGGCCCCAGCGAATTCAATGACCGTTATCACTTGCTCTCACCGGTCAATCACATTAATAATCGAGCGCCGCCAACGATCTCAATTTATGGCGAAAGAGACCGAATCATACCTTTCAGGGAAGGTATTGCTGCTGACAATGCGCTGAAGCAATTCAACGTTCCTCATGAGCTTTACATATTGCCTGAAACCGATCACGCTTTTGACGCAAACTGGACGTACTTCAGCACGCAAATCGCACGGGAAAAGATCAGGGCCTTTCTCGATAAATACGCCAAGTAAATTAAGGGTTGATATAACGATGTAATCAATATATGTCGCGCGCCCTCTCAAGGAAGCAGACAAGATTTGGATTGATCATTTGCGATGCCTTCTCAAAGTCCATCCATTCCCCCTGATCTATCTCATTTATCGACATGGACTTTCCCGAGCGGGGAGGCCATTCAATTTCAACACGATTAGAAACAATTCCCTGCGACGGTTCCCATGTGCCGAGGAATGTCCACGCATAAATCGTTTTTCCGCTTTTCAATTTTGCGGAACCAATGGAATGAAAAGGTCCCCCTGGTTGAATCCCCGTCTCCTCAAAGAATTCACGTTGCGCCGTTTCCTCCATGGCTTCCGTCCCTTCCGGCAATCCTTTCGGAATTGTCCAGGCACCTTCGTTCTTCTTTGAAAAGAATGGTCCACCAGGATGAACCAGGAAAAATTCCAGGCTCGATTCCTGCATCCTGCACATCAACAATCCGGCGGAGTAAACAGCCATAAATAGATCTGTTAAGAAAATAAAGTTGAGCCAGTGTTAAAGCTTATAGAGTAAACCAATCTCCTTTTCGGATAGTGCCCGATTGTAAAATCTAACATCGTCGACGACTCCTGTAAAGAACCGTACCCTGTTCCCGCGAGTTCCAATAGTGATCTCGCAATTATTTTTCGACCCGCACGTGGAACTGGGTTGGGTAGTATCCTTACCTTCGGCGACCAGCGCGGTGTTAATATATATTTTTAGTTGTGCGCCTTGTTTCAAGCAGACCAGGTGAACAAAAGAATTTCCCTGTGGAGGCAGCGCGTACAGTTGAGGTGAATCACGGCAAATTGAACCATCATAACGCACGAACGAAAATTTCTGACGGAATTCATCATCCGAAGTGTTGTTGTAATAGACTATTGCGAATGGATATCCCTGGGTGTCGCCCCTCCATTTTCTCATAAGGTCATTTAATCCGCTAGCGATATCGGTTTGATTCTCCACAAAAACCCATAAAGAGATGGTGAAATCCTGATCATGCTCAAAATTATTCTGGTCGGTGTGGGGAATAACAATGTACTGATCGCTTCCATTAAAATGATACGCCGAATTTGACTTGCCGGTATGTCCCGTTGAGGGTGTTGCGCCGTAGATGGTTCCATGATTCTTCAACCTGCTTATGTCCGACGCATTTTTATTGAAAAGATATTCACCGACCAAACCATCCTGAGGAGCTAACTTCCTGTTGCAAGAAACTAAAGTGGCTATCAAAACAATAAAACAAAACCGAGAGCGCATCCGGATCGAAAAATTATACATACCGATAGATATTATTCAAATCCGTTTTCTTAAGGTTCCCGGAGCCATTACATGTGCCGGTGAAGCATATGGCTCTGAATGTACTGGCCTCCGGAGGTAATGATCTCATCTTTTATCCTGGAATATCCGGATGGCGTCGATTGCGCGTGTAGCATCCTCGATAACATACGTTTCGAAGTTTTCTTTTAATGCGTCCTTTGCAGTATATGCTACACAATAGTCGGCGGCCAGCCCACATACATACACTTTCTTTACTCCGCGATCTCTGAGATAGCCGGCGAGGCCCGTTGATTTTTTATAACCATTGTCATAAAATCCGCTGTAACTGTCAATATCCGAATTCATACCCTTTCTAAAGACAGCTTCCACTTTATTCATGTTCAGATCGCCGTGAAATTCTGCGCCTTTTGTTCCCTGCACACAGTGATCGGGCCATAGGACCTGATCCAGGCCATGCAGTGAAATTGTTTCAAATTGTTTTTTACCCGGATTTTGAGTGGCGAAGCTCTTGTGATTGTTGGGGTGCCAGTCCTGCGTCGCTACCACGAGGTCAAACGAATCCTGCAGTTCATTGACAAGTTTGATGATCTCATTTCCCAGGGGAACGGGAAGACTTCCACCGGGAATAAAATCATTTTGAATATCGACCAGGATTAAGACGTTCATCATTGCTTGTATTGAGATCTTAACAAGTTTCGTTCTTCACGTAACTTTTCGCTGATGCCGACCTTGTAGATGTGCGGATTGTAGAAACGTTTGTGTTCTTCCGGAACCATTTTCAGCCGTTGTTGGCAATAGGATGCAATTTCTTTCAACGGAACACGATTTCCAACCAAAGCACCATTTCTCATTACTTCGTGCAGCAGTGGCTCCTTGTTAAGGCCTTTTAATACCAGCGATTTATCAGGTTCAAAAGGATGATGCATGATTTCCACAGTTGATTCGGCTGTACCTGTAATTACATCTGCGCCGAAAAATCCGTGGTTATTGTTCAATATCCTGTAAACCTGTTTTTTGTCTGGCAGGGTCATTTTCTTGAGGTTTTCAGAAAGTTTGATCCTGGGTTTGCCATCCAACATGGCCAGTTTGTACACTCCATCAAGGGCGGCGTCCGGCGGTCCCGTTACGAGACTTGTCCCTACCCCGAAAACATCAATGGGCGCATGTTGATCCAGCAAACTTTTGACAACGAACTCATCCAACTGATTGGATGCCGTGATTTTTACGTAGTGAAGTCCTGCTTCATCGAGCATTTTTCGCGCCCGGCCGGAAAGGTATGCGAGGTCACCGCTGTCGAGGCGTATACCCTGAAGTCGATGAGAATTCTTCTCCATTTCCAGCGCGACCGTAATCGCGTTTGGTACGCCGGACTTTAACGTATCATATGTATCTACCAGCAAGACGCAGTTCTCTGGCCGATTTGTTGCAAAGTCGCGGAAGGCAGCAAGCTCGTCCTCGTAACATTGGACAAACGCATGGGCCATTGTCCCTACTACCGGAATATCAAAGTCCGCAGCAGCCCGCACGTTGCTCGTTGAATTAAATCCACCTATGATTGCAGCTCTTGTCGCGTGATAGCCACCAAGTCCCTGCGCTCTCCGTAAGCCGAAATCGCTTAGTATTCGGTCGCTGGCAACGTATCTGATACGTGCGGCCTTTGTGGCAATCAGGGACTGAAAGTTTACTATGTTCAGCAGCACCGTCTCGATGATCTGAGCCTCAAGAACTGTTCCCTCAACCCTTATGATGGGTTCATCAGGGAATACAACTTCTCCTTCCCTGGCTGAAAAAATTGAGCCACGAAAGCGAAAGTCGCGCAAACTCTCAACGAAGTCCTTATTCAGACCAATAGACTTTAAGTAGTCAACATCCTCCCTCGTGAATTCAAGGCTTTGCAGGATTTCCAGGATGTCCTGTAAACCGGCGAAAATAGTATAACCCCCTGAATAGGGTATTTTCCTGTAGAAGTAATCAAATACAGCCTGTTGCTTACTTCGGCCGGTAAGGAAATAAACCTGCGCCATGGTAAGCTGGTACAGGTCAGTGTAGATACCCGTGACGGAGATGTTTTTCATAGAGAAGGAAAGAGAAGGTAATATAAGCATATCACCCAAGGAATTGAGCAGCCGGCAGTTTTAGATGGCCAACAATTTATCGCTACTTACCCTTTGCCGAATCGGAAATGGCCCGCAGCAAAGACTTTTTCCGTGGCGCGTCGCCAAGGACTTGCCATATCATAATACCTGAGGCTTTCGAACTCGCGAGCTCAGTCTTCATCTTGATAGTAGGTATACCGTTGTAGTAAAGCATTTTCCCATCAGGCATCTTCCATTCGTCCACTCTCTCTGCACCCTTATAGGTTGCGACGATTTGGTTGTAGTTCATGCTGATAGCTTTGGAAGTAATCTCGGGTCCATAACCATATCCGTAAAAAGGTACTCCCAGGGTTAATTTTTCCTTAGGGATATTGCGCTGACTGGTAAAATAGGCAAGATCTTCTTCGGCGTGCGCATACGTGGAATGGGGTCCTGGTTTCTCGGGACGCCAGGGACCTGTGCGATCATAACTCATAACGTTCATAAAATCATACTCGGCAAGGGCGCGGTCGGTGAGCTGATCCTTGTAATATATGGCAATGGCCGCTGTTATTATTTTTCCCTTTTCGTGCAATGCCTTCGAAAGTTCAACAACAAATTTTTCGTAGTTATCGTCGATATTACTTCCTTCCAGGTCTACGTCAATTCCGTCGATATCGTATTTCACTGCTTCATCAACAAGCATTGCGACAAGTCCGGCCCGCCGGTCGTCTTTCAAAAGATAATGGTACTGCGGCTGTTTGCTTCCTCCGCCAATGGAGAACAATACTTTGATGTTCTTCTTATGGGCATTTGCAATGAACGGCTTAAGTTTCGATAGATCGCGTGAAAAATTGCCGGCAGAATCGGGGTTAAGAAACCACAAGTTTATATGCGTTAACCTTTTAAATGTATTGCTGCCTGGATTCTCCATTGCGGCGTTTATACCGAAGTAGCCGACTATCCTGAAGGCCTGCTGTCCAAGTGAGACGTTGAGATGGAAACAGCACAAAAACAAAATTACAAGTTTGACAAGGTTCACGCGGATTGTGATTAAGCAAGTGAAAGAAACTACAGCTTAAGTCGAATGCCTACTTTGCTTAGCCATCCTGTGATGACGGCGCAAAGGATAGCAAACAAAAATGATTTAGTCAGTCCAATACCGCCTACAAGGATAGCTTCTGGCAAATTAATGCCCAGCAATCTGGTTGTTGCATAAGAAAAGTAGGGAATCAGATAACACAACAAGGTATCGGTCCCCGCAGGACGGATTACAGTAAACCAATTGGATTTTCCCCAGACATCGCACACCCAATAGGTAACGATGAGCCCGAAGATTGTAAACGCACTGCAAAGAAACAGCCACGCGGGAGTGGCACCCAGTTTAGCAAGCCCCCAGTAAGGACGTGTGATCACGGAGAGAATAACAAGCAATACGGCAAATGCGCCAAGCACAATCGTAAGCTTTGTATTTTCATTTCTGTTCCTGAAGTAATTGAAAATAAGAGCTGTCAAGACTCCTCCAATGGTGAGGCCGGTAAGTGTACCGCCTCTTATCGCATCGGGAATAAAATTGAGAAAGCTGGGAAGTAGGTCCGCGTGTGATACCATGCTTAGAACGGCAAAAAACACCCATGCACCAAAAATGATGGCGATATTGTTCTTTGCAAAAACGCTTACCAGTCCGCTGACCAGATAAGCCCAGCCGATCAGACCGAGGATTCCCCACCACCAGGTTCCGAACTGCCGGATTTCGCCTTCATCACCGCCGCGATACACGAACGCAAGAACGAGAAGCACGATGAAACCAATTACCCTTGCCTGCATATACCAAATTTTTGTTTGCAGTTTTAGGATAGCTATTCCATATAAGTATGAATGATGCGCAGCACAGTGTATTCCATATCCCTCGCTGGAAGCCTGTAGCCTCAGCGTTGAGGTTTTCGCCGTTGACCAGGTACACGCCCATGATGAGCAGAGCTGCGGCCCTTAACAACACGTGCTGGACAAGCTCCCGGTCCGTCGCGCCTTTTTTCCTGCGTGCATCGATAGCAAAAGGCATGCTCAAGCCGACAATGAATAAGAAGGCAGGAAAAACAATATCTGCAAGTCCGATGCCGTCGACACCGCGTTCGACGTGTCCCAGCCATGCAGGAATATCCTTTAAGGACCATAGATCATTTACGAAGATCATTAGGATCATCGTTAGCGCTCTCAGAATGTCGATCGACGTAACCCGTGCCAGATGGGTTGATTGCGTCAATGACTCTGTTGATGTGTTGTAGTGTGTTTGTTGTCATTGGTTTTGTAATTCTATAGTTCCGGAATTTGGAGCAGCTTCGTATTGAACGTAGCTGTCGGATCCTTCTTTCTTAATCGTGCATTTTACGACCTTGTCCCCCTGCGTCATTTTTACCGACTTCCAGTTTGAGGGAACATAAGTCTCTCAATGTCAGAGGATAGTCATACAACGTCTGGTTTAACGTATGCTTTAACATAATTTTTATTTTGTCCGATACATTTTCAGATTCGATGGTCGCAGCCATCCTCTCGCGCATGTATTTTGTCACGTCGGCGAAAGTGCCTATCCAGACTGTGCTCTCCTTGCTTTTGATATACTGGAAGTATTCATCGAGTAGTTCATGGGGAAGCGCCTCGTACCCGATCCCGTCGACGCCATGAAAAACGAGTACGAGCCAGTTATTTTGATGCGACGCAACGGTATCGACCCACGCTTTCATCATAGGAAGTGGGGTCTTCGTTGTTGCACCGCGTTGCCACTGAACATATTCCTTCTTTGATTCGCCAGGATTCATTTTGTTCCAACGATTCAATTCTTCAAGGAATGGTTCCGGCATTCGGTTTCTCAACGCAGGATAAATCGTGTACATCTTTTCCATGACGCGATCATTTTCCGTTCCGTAAGGGCCTTCGGCAGAAAATGTGAAACGAGAACCCAGTTGCCTTAAGATCTCTTCCTTACTCTTTTCGAGCTCATACAACATGTTTGCATCATCAAGTACTGCGAGACGAGGGTGAGTTACAGTATGACTGGCAAATTCATGACCTTGCTTGACATACGTTTTGATCTGATCCCAGGTCACACCACTTCTTCGGTCTCCCGGGTTGTTTCGGCTTGAACGCTCCTTCTCGAACTTTTTTATAACCTTCATCTATGATGGCATATGCTTCCTGAGCTTCTTCTTCGCCTTGCTCATCGTAAATTCCACCAGCCCGCGTATGATATTCGAGGGTTCCTTCATAACCTAAAAAGCCGATGGCAGACGCACGCTCAAAGAAGTTGTCTTTGTTCGTTGGAATAGTCGCCGTTTCAGCAATGATCTGTTCAACTGGTCTGCCAATAAACTTTCCCTGATATTGAGATCCTGGTATCTGTCCCGTTATGATAAAAAAAGTAGCCGGAATTGAGAGCCGGTTCATGATGGGAAGAGCCTTCGTGAACTGATTTATGGATCCGTCATCATAGGTCAGCGAGATAGCTGCCTTTTTTCCGTCCTTCCATTTTTCGATCACTGTCCCCGTTTTTTGAGCGAATCCCTCTGATGAGATCAGCAGAACTATCAGGCTTATGATGAGTTTGTATTTGTCTGTTGTCCAGGAAGCTGTATGCTGCATAAGTTTACTTATTGTTTTTTATTCAACTACGATTTCATCTATTAGCATGTTGGCGGGGCGCCCTGCACCGGGATGCCATTCGGGTGTATTTCCAATAGTATATGCTTTCACCTTGATGTATCGCCCGCTCTTAGGCGCGAATTCTGAAATAAAGTCTCGTTGTTGTCCGCCGTATTGATCTATGGGCAACGTGTTTTCTACTGATCCAACCTGTTCGAAATTATTTCCGTCCGCTGATACATAGTATTCAACTCTTTTTGGAAAAAGTCTTAGCCAGAAACCATATTGGTAGTACGCGGATTCTATTCGATGCACAGTTTTCATTTCTTCAAGGTCGACAATTACTTCGAGGTCTTTACCTGTAAATGAAAGCCAGTTATAATCATAGTCATGGCTACCCCGTATACCATCCGTTAACATCTTGGGGGCCGTGGCCGGTAGAGTTGTTGCCTGAGGGCTTACGAACGTCACAGTTTTGCCGTAAGCAAGATGTTCATTCATTCCCTGAGAAAACAGGCGATACATGGCTGTGCGATATTCTTCCGGAGACGTGCTCCATTCTTTTACAAGAGTTACACCCTGACGGATGCAGAGGTCTGTAAAGGGGTCGATCTTTGAGCGGATCGCAGTCCGAACTTTCCATTCGCCATTAACCTTCTCAAAAACCCCACGATCACCGGTAAATGTTTTTTTAGCCTGTTCCATTATCGCAAACTCCAGGGGTAGCCTGGCAATACGGACGCGTTCAAGTACTTCCGGCATGGCTGCCACTGCGTGTTCAGCCTCATCAAATAGAACCTCATAACGCTGGATCAATCCAGGAGTGAGATAACTAGTAGCCGCCTCGTTAGGAGTACCAAATATCCGCAAGGGCTGGCCCGATTGAATCAATGCGTTTCGCATCTCGTCGATGTATTGACGTATCGGTTTGGCAGCAGATCCGTAGTACCCTCGAAGAAAATCGTTCATGAGCGTATCAACATTTGCTTCAGGATTCCAAAGTAGCTTTGAAATAAGGTAAGCGCGCAGTTCGGCAAATTCGCCACCAACCTCGCGATTACCCTGTTCAAACATAGCATTCACACCATGGCTGGCAAAGAACTGGATGTTGGGTTTCAGTACGTGAAGGTTTGGAAAGGGACTAATCAGATTATTAAACTGAATAACATAGTCCCATACAATTATATCCTTAGAGATCTTCCCCCAATCTTCGACATCCTTGACAAAGTCAGCGCTTTTTGGGTCCTGCGTGATAGGTTTATCGCGATAGGCCTCGATGCTGCAAAGCATGATGTTCACGTTCGACCGTGGACGCAATGTCTTTGGCGCATGGCGGCCATACTCATAAGCGAGCGTAGATATCATTTTATCAGGAAACTGATCCGCCACCAGATTTACAAAGGAAATGATTGATCCCGAGGGAGAACCTTCGCGGTCATCGATTGCTTTACATTTTTCGCAGGTGCAATAATCCCGGTTATCATTCTGGCTTACTGACCAGTACAACGCGGTAGGATTTTGGGCGATCTTCCGGCGTAAATTCTGAACGGTTACATTCAAGACATCGGGGTTAGTGAGGCAAAGCTGTGTCGGAATTCGCTTTCCTTTTACCATTGCAAAGTATTCCGGGTGCTCCGTATAAAAAACATCTGGTGGCACGAGTTCATTAAATGTGTGAACCCACATTCCCCAGTCTGTTCGCTCACCATTCGCATTGTGATCGAGTTTATGCCAGTTAGTGTATTCTTCATCCCAGGTAACGCGATAGTGAGTATCCCGAAAACCGATCACTGGTACCTGAGTATCATTAATTTTGCCTAAAACTATTTTGTCTTTCCTTGGTATCACTTTAACCGTAGATGTGTACATCCGGCAGTCCAGATAATTTTCAAGGAAGGTATACACGCCGTATAAAGTACCCTTTTCGTTGCCGCCAGTGATAATCAGTCGGGCGCTGTCGGTCCTGATAATGAAACCATCTTCCTTCAGGTTGTTGAGGTTTATGTTCAGATTCAGTTCATCCAGTCTTTCGTTTTGCCCCAGCACGATCTCATAACGACTCCTGACGTCACGGGTAGAAACAATAGGTAGCGCAGCTCCGGAGATCTCAAGAAGATATGCCTGAAGGACTTGCGATGCTTTGGTTTCATGTTGGGTGGGTGACGACGGGAGAACGATACGGTATCGGCTGAATCCACCCTCTGTCAGAACGATCGACTGATCGCTGGGCGTTGCCTTTTTCCTCTTGCTCTTTTGCGCTAAGGTGTCCGAGCATATAGTCAGGCTCGCGCAGAACAACATGGATGCAATGCCAAAGAGTTCGAGTCGTATTCTCATGAGGTGAGGTTTGAAGCTAGTTTAGGCGTTGTTCATTATAAATGCAATAGATTTTATGACCAGGCTCGTGATCAGGCAACGCCTGTGTGCAGGTTAACACCCATGATCAGAGTTTAATTTGTCGAAAATGATAAGCAATATAGTTCTTCGATCAGTGTGCGCGTGTGCACATTTTACCGCGGGACGTTTTTATTTAATTTTTCCATGAGCGGGGAAAATGAGCATGAGTTTATAATGGAATGAAATTATATTTGTTTGAACCCATTGCTATGTTAAACGAAGAGAACTTATTCAGCGGCTTTCGACGCTGAGCCAGAAGGGGAGAAATTGTAGCATCGCGGCTCAAGGAAGAACTAACACGCGGAACGGCATAATCCATATTTGATTAGGAGATGCTGTGTTGGCAAGAAATTGCTGAGCTCGTAGCGTGAATTGTTAAGCAAATAATCTCAAACTGATATCGATTCAAGAAAATGCGCAGATCAAATACGCGAATTTTTTCCGCCGTTCTTTTATTCATCTCGTTAACCATGACCTTTGGACGTTGCTCGGAGAAAATTGACCTTCCTCCGGGTGACCCGGATAATGGCAAATTGTTCCTTCCCGACAATTTCCAGGCCGTTGTTGTCGTCGATAGTTTGAAGGGACGCGCAAGGCACATCGCTGTAAATGATAACGGTGACATTTATGTCAAGTCCAGGTTTTCTGAAAAGGATGGAAGAAATGCGGCCCTCCGGGATACGAACAATGACGGGAAAGCGGATATAATTGAGACATTTGGCTCGTACGAGAAAGAGAGAAGCTACGGTACCGCCATGCGTATTCATAACGGCTATCTTTACTTCAGTTCCGAACTTGTAGTTTACCGGCAAAAATTAATACCTGGTAAGCTTAGCCCGAACACTGAAATTGAAGAGATAGTGGTTGATGATCATGCGCACGGTATGCATGAGCATATAGCAAAACCGATTTGCTTTGATAATAAGGGAAATATATACGTTCCCTATGGCGCGGCATCAAATGCTTGTCAGGAAATCAATCGGACTCCGTGCCGTTCCAGGAATCGATCCTTGCCCGCAACTGGCAGATCACGGAGGTGTTTGGCGATTTGACTCAAATAAGAAAGGACAGACCCAGAAAGACGGCCACAAGTTTGCGACGGGTATTCGAAGCGTTGTCGCAATGGAATGGAATCCGATGGACGATAATCTTTACCTTGTAATGCATGGAAGGGACGATCTGCTTCGATTATGGGCAAGCGTCTTCAATCCATGGGAAAGCGCACTATTGCCGTCGGAAGAGTTCTTGAAAGTAACTGATGGTTCTGACTTCGGATGGCCATATTGTTATTATGATCAGATCAAGGGAAAGAAAGTACTTGCGCCGGAGTATGGTGGTGATGGAGACAGTATCGGAAGATGTGATAAGTTTGAAATGCCCATTATGGGTTTTCCCGGTCACTGGGCTCCTAATGATTTGTTCTTTTATACCGGGGATCAGTTCCCGGAGAGATATAAAAAGGGAGCCTTTGTCGCCTTTCACGGGTCGACCAACAGAGCACCCTATCCACAGTCCGGATATTTCATCTGTTTTGTTCCCTTCGAGAATGGCAAGCCAACGGGCCAGTGGGAAGTGTTTGCTGATGGATTTGCAGAAGTTGATCCTATCGTGAGCGTAAGTGACGCAGTCTATAGGCCAATGGGAATTGCAATGGGACCGGATGGCTCCTTATACATCGCCGAAACCGAGAAGGGAAAGATATGGAGAATCATGTATAAAGGAGACAAGGATGTCTTTGGAAAAGAACAGCTAGCTTCGATGGAGAAAAGAAAAGAATTGCCGCACCTTAGAACTCCGGACATAATAAATGACAACCTCAATAAGGGAGTCGTTGCGCCTGGCGAAAAGGTCTATGATATCTATTGCGCTGCATGTCACCAGAAGGATGGTAAAGGAGCGTCCGGCAGATTTCCGCCTCTCGCGGGAACAGATTGGGTGACTGGCGACAAAACGCGTTTGATCACTCTAGTGTTAAACGGCCTTGAAGGAAGCATCACAGTCAACGGAGAGACTTTTATTAACGCAATGCCGCAGCACAGCTTTTTAAGTGATGAAGAAGCCGCCAATGTGCTTTCTTACATCCGACAGAACTTTGGAAACAAGGCCAGCGCAATAAAACCAGAGGAAATAAAAGCAATAAGGAGTTCGCTACCGTCGAAAAAAAGATCTTAAATGAATGCAGTAAATTAAATCATATGTCTAACCCTAAATCTTAATACCATGAAAGAACAAAGAAGATCAACCTTAAAAAAGATTTTTGCATCTATTGCAGGCGTTGTGGGACTTGGCGTGACCTCCGCTAAGGCTGATGCTACCCCTGAAAAGGAAGTATTTAATGTCGTGAAAGATGATCAGGATGTGCCGCTTTTCTCCGGCTCAACGAAATTTGGCAACCTCGTATTCATTGCAGGTAAAGGTGCGCATTTCGAAGGCGACATCACGGCCCATACGAAGCACGTCCTTGACGAGTTGGAAAAAGAGTTGGTAAAGGCCGGCTCATCGATGGAAAAGGTGCTTAAGTGCGGCGTGTTTCTTCACGACCTCAACGACTACAAGGCAATGAATGAAGCGTACAAAGGACGTTTTGGAAGCAAGCCTCCGGTGCGCACAACGGTAGCGGTGTATGGTGGTGTGCCCGGCGATTCGCTGGTGGAGATCGATTGCATTGCCTACATCTGATATTACTTTTCTCAGTTTCCTAACCTAAATCCTTTATTTCTCATGCGTCAAAAAATGTTTATTCTTTTCCTGGGACTCTGTTTCATCGCAGTTCAGTCACACGCGCAGGATTACACGATCGTTATCAAAGGCGGACACGTGATCGATGCTAAAAATAAGATCAACGAAGTGATGGATGTCGCCATCAAGGATGACAAGATTGCGCTGGTGGCTAAAAACATTGATCCCAAACAGGCTCAGGTAATTGATGCAAAAGGATTCTATGTCACGCCAGGTCTAATCGACATTCACTCCCACAATTTCTTTGGGACAAAGGAGGACCATTATCTGGGTGATGGATTCGAAGCGTTGCCACCGGATGGTTTTACTTTCAGAAGTGGAGTTACCACGGTGGTGGATTGTGGTGGCGCGGGCTGGAAAACGTTCACCACATTCAAGACCAAACAATCAATCATTCGAAGACACGTGTCTTGTCCTTCTTAAATATCGTTGGGGAAGGAATGCGAGGAGGTGCATACGAGCAGAATCTCAATGATATGGATGCGAAAATGACAGCGTATGTCGTTCGACAACACAAAGAGATCGTCGGCATCAAGGTCGCGCACTACATGGGCAAAGAGTGGGATCCGGTTGACCGTGCCGTTGAAGCTGGAAATATTGCCAACGTGCCAGTGATCATTGACTTCGGCGGTAATGTTCCACCTCTTTCGATCGAAGAGTTGTTCATGAAACACCTTCGTCCAGGTGACATTTTCACGCACGCATTTTCGCAGCTTGCATCGCGGATGCCGATCGTAAATCAACAGGGTCAGTTACTTCCGTTTGTTGTTGAAGCGCAGAAAAGAGGTATCGTCTTCGATGTTGGACATGGGGGCGGAAGCTTCCGCTTCTCGCAGGCGATCCCGGCGCTGAAGACAGGATTTCGACCGAACACCATCAGCACGGACTATCATACGGGAAGCATGAACGCCGGCATGAAAGACCAGCTCAACGTGATGTCCAAGTTCCTGAACATGGGCATGACTGTACAGGAAGTGGTCACTGCGTCTACAGCAAATCCGGCACAGGTAATTCATCGCGAAGAACTCGGGAATTTAACCGTTGGAGCTATTGCAGACGTTGCTATATTTAGTTTGAGAAAGGGCAAATTTGGTTTTATTGATTCTTCAGGCTTCAGGATGGATGGTGACCAAAAGTTGGAATGTGAACTTACTGTCCGTGAGGGGAAGGTTGTCTATGACCTGAATGGGATATCGAGACCGCTGTGGAATAAACAATGAAGCAGGAGTTAGGAGCAGATGAGTTATGAGTTGGTGTGATGAGTGTGACTCACCATGAATGATCAAAACCAATAACTAACCTGACTAAGATTAACGGATAACGGATAACGGATAACGATGAAGAGATACGTAATACTTTCAATTTTGCTACTGGCGTTTTGTGGCGTGACAAACACACACGCGCAAACAATGCCGAAGGAGGAGTTGATATTTCTCACCTCTGAATGGAAGGGTGAACGTTTTCCGGACGGGAGACCAAAGATCCCGGACGATCTCATCCGAAGGGCAAAGAGCATTACCATTGAAGACGCATGGACAGTCCTTCGCAACGATGGATATGTCTGTCAGTATGATGGGAACTGGAAAATGGTGCACCCGGATGTGACTATTGCAGGTCGTGCACTTACAGCGATGTTCATGCCCACCAGGCCAGACGTTGAGAAGAACATTAAGGATCGCGGTGCTAAGCAAGGGCGTACTGGAAACACTAACGCATGGCCTATTGATGTCCTGTCAAAAGGAGATGTCTATGTTGCTGATGGCTTTGGGAAGATCAAAGAAGGTACATTGATGGGCGACAATCTCGGGAATTCTATTTACGCCAAATCGGGAACGGGAGTTATCTTCGATGGCGCCGCACGTGACCTTGACGGCCTTATGAAGATCGAAGGGTTTAACGCCTTTGTCCGCGACTGGCATCCCTCGTTCCTTCAGGATGTAGTTTTAATGGGCCTGAATACGCCGGTCAGAATAGGGCAGGCTTTGGTATTGCCCGGAGATCTGGTGCTTGCTAAAAAATCGGGAGTGATATTCATACCTGCGCACTTGGCAGAGAAAGTTGTTATCACTGCGGAATTCATTATGCTTAGGGACCGCTTTGGTCATGCGATGTTAAAGGAAGGAAAATATACGACCGGACAGATAGACAGCCAATGGACGGAAGAGATCAAGGATGCATTTATGAAGTGGATATCCGTAAATGCTCCGGAGGTTCCCATGAAGCGTTCTGATGTTGATGAGTTTATGAAAAAAAGAACCTGGTAGTACTATAAATGAATTCATTAACCGTAGAATAACACCCAGTTGAATGTCAAACCAAATATATAAGGGACTGTTAGGCCTCGCCGTTGTCTGTCTGCTTATTTCAATTGTCCTGAGTCTCTTTGGGAAGTTTGAGGTCATGGGTGCATTGCTGGCCGCAGGTTTTTTTTCTGCCGCTTTGGGATTCCGCGGGTTCAAGCTATACCGCGGTTTTTCGTATCCTCTGATGATTTTTGGCGCGGTCACAATTGCGCTAACATACCCTCAGTATTTTGTTGAATATAACGGCTTTACTTTCGGAAAGCTGATTACGCCGCTCATTCAGATCATCATGTTTGGTATGGGCACGGCAATCGGAATAGACGATTTTGTTGGTGTAGCCAAAATGCCCAAAGGTGTGCTTGTCGGTACGCTTGGGCAATTCATTATCATGCCGATGTTAGGCTTTACGTTAGCACATGTTTTTCCGTTTGCCCCGGAGGTTGCGGCAGGTATCGTTCTAATCGGTTGTTCTCCGGCCGGATTAGCATCTAATGTAATGTCATACCTCGCCAAAGCTAATCTGGCGCTCTCGATTACGTTAACCACTATCACCACATTACTTGCTCCTTTCGTAACACCGTTCTTGATGAGTATCCTGGCGGGTGAATTTATCGAAGTCGACATTTTGAAGATGATGTGGGATATCATCAAGATGGTAATATTGCCAATTGGAGGAGGACTTGCCTTTAACAGGATATTCAAGGGCAAGGCTCAATGGCTGCACGATGCAATGCCTTATGTGTCAATGGCCGGTATTGCTGTGATCATTGTTGTGATCACGGCTGCTGGCAGAAATAGCTTGTTGCAGATTGGAGTATTACTGATTCTATCGTCTGTCATTCACAATACCGCCGGATATTTTATCGGCTATTGGACTGCGCGCTCTTTCAGAATGACTGAGCGGGACTGCCGTACAGTAGCCATTGAAGTTGGAATGCAAAACGCCGGGCTGGCTTCCGGCATCGCCCTCGCTATGGGTAAAATGTCAACGGTAGGACTTGCTCCAGCTGTGTTTGCACCGTTGATGAATATTACGGGATCGCTGCTTGCAAGTTGGTGGCATAATAAACCGGTGGATTCTTCGAAAAAGGAGAAAGTAGTTATAAGTTATGAGTTATGAGTTATGAGTTATGCTGCCCGTCCGAAGCCCGCGAGGCATCGGGTGTGAGGTGGGAGTGGGTAGAGTGGGATGATAGACCATGTCACTTGAGCGTGAGTTTTTCCCGAAACAGCCAGTTCGACCCACGCCTCCTGAAGGGAAGTAGTCAGTCCGTTAGATTACGCTTGTATTTTAAGTCCCCTTCAGGGGATTTAGGGGTTTAGAACGCAACACTCAACAGTCAATAATTTACTGCCACTTTTTTTTGGGGTGTTAGGCCTTATAATTTATGCATCATCTCACCAGAACACGGTGTACAGAGCAGCCAGAATTCCGATGATAAGGACCGAGCCAACCGTAAAAGCGGGTGTCACTTTGAACATTCCATGGGTCAATCTCAATTTGCTCTGACTCTTTCTTTTTTTCCGGCCACATGAGACTCATTGCTATCATTATAACCACAATAATGACGAACGTGATAGTCATTCGGTCGAGGAACGGAAAGTCCGGGAAGCGGCCGTCGGTGAGCGAGGGAAGAAATTTTAGGAGCGTGGAGAGCGGGATGGTCAATAAAGCTCCTGTCAACGCTGCTGCCGACGTTGCGCGTTTCCAGAAAAGACCCATTAGGAAAATTGCCAGGACGCCAGGCGAAATAAAGCCAACATACTCCTGAATGAACTGATAAGCCTGATCAAGAGTTCTTAACGCTGGGGCTACCAGCCCGGCAATGACCATCGAAATAATTACTACATACCGTCCTGTAATCACGACGTTTCGGTCACTGGCATTCTTATGAATGTATTTCTTGTAAATGTCGAGTGAGAAGATTGTCGAGATGCTGTTTGCTTTTCCCGCAAGGGACGCAACAATCGCGGCTGTCAATGCTGCGAAGGCTACGCCTTTTAATCCGACAGGTAACAGATTCATCAGGATGGGGTAGGCGTGATCCGGTTTAACAACACCATTTTCGTCCATCATCTCCTGTTGAAACATTCCCTCCTGGTGTAATACGTACATGGCAATACCTGGCAGTACGGCGATAATAGGAATCAACAGCTTAAGGAATGCTGCGAAGAGAATTCCGTTTCGCGCCGTTTTCAGGTCAGCGCCCAATGCGCGTTGAACTATGTATTGATTACAACCCCAATAGTTGAGATTGTTGATCCACATTCCCCCGATAAGCACGGACAGACCTGGAAGATCCTTATAAAAGGGATGATCGGAGGCAAAGATCATGTGAAAGTGAGTGTCTGCTTTTTCTCTTAGCAGCGAAAGACCCTTAAATACGTCGGTCCCATGACCAAATTTATCCGATAGCATGGTCAATGAAAGGTATGCGGTGACAAGCCCTCCAATCATTAGTACTAACACCTGGATCACGTCGGTGTAACCGATCACTTTCATTCCTCCAAGGGTTACGATCGCTGAAAAAATAACCAGGCCTGCAATACACCAGCCAAAACTGATTGTAGAAATGGAAGTGATCGCAATAGCGCCGAGGTAGATAATAGAAGTGAGGTTTACGAAAACATATACCAGTAACCAGAAAACAGTCATCACAGTACTCACCCCGTTGTTATATCGCGTTGCCAGGAATTGCGGCATCGTATAGATCTTGTTCTTCAGGTAGATGGGTATAAAGAAAACGGCAACAATGATCAGCGTGGCTGCAGCCATCCATTCATATGTGGAGATTGCAAGTCCCAGCGCAAAACCCGAGCCTGACATTCCGATAAAATGTTCCGCCGAGATATTCGAAGCGATCAGTGAAGCACCGATGGCCCACCAGGTCAATGCCCCTTCAGCAAGAAAAAAAGCTTTGGAATCTGAAGATGTGGTTTGACGCTTTTTATAGATGTAATAACCATATCCAGAAACGATGATGAAGTATAACAGGAATACGATATAATCCTCGAAGTATAGTTTGTTCATCGTGCGTTCCCGAATTCAGAAGCTGGATAAATAAAAAAGCGAACATTAATTAATTTAATGTTCGCCTCCTTAAGGTACATTTTATCCTGCTAAAATTTCAATGTGGCAGGTAGATATTTGCCTACGAGATCTTCATAATAGGGGCGTAGTGTCTTCCAATCCGGTGGATTCGGGTTCTTCGAATACAGGTCGTATGGATTGAATAGTTTCACCCACTTGAACATCTCGTGATCGTGATCATCCATAGGTGGTTATATGCATGCTCGCGATGTTGTGCGTAAAAGGAGTGGTAGCGGAGCGGATATAATCCCTGTTCGGGTAAATAGTCTTTTACCATGTGATAGACGTATTCATCGTGTCCCCATGACATATGAACATTTCTCAATCCGCAGTTAGGGGAGTATACTCCGTACTTTGTGTTGTATGCAGGATTCGTGCTATCAGGATTAAGGCTGAAGAATTCCGGATAAACAATCTTATCCGAATGAGCACATCCTACAGGAAATGTATCTCCTACAACAGCCCACTGTGGTTCTCCGAAGAGGCAAAGCACCTTACCCATGTCGTGTAACAATCCGACCAACACCATCCAGTCGGGATGACCATCTCTGCGGATCGCCTCCGATGTCTGCAGCAAGTGCTGAAGTTGATCGAGATCTGTATCCGGGTCGGAATCATCGACAAGCTGATTGAGGAAATCATAAGCTGACCAAATAGGCATCTCCTTCTTATCAAACTTCAGGAACTCAGCTTTTTTGTTCAGAACAAAATCATAGGTCTGATACGTGTGATTAAGCTTGTAGAATTCCCGCACAGTATCGCGTTCGGGATTGTCGTAATTGCGATACTCGTCCGTTGATTTTCCTTCAGCAATTGAATCGGGATCAGGATACCTTCGAAGAAGATCATCCTCCCATTCATCGAGGTTTTTAAGCGGCACGGATTCAAAATTGTCCTTCATGCTTTGGTTCTTTTGAATTTCAAATCGTCAAATTAACAACAGGTAAATATATGAAATTTGATTCAGTGGATAGGCTTTTTTATCGCAAAACATGTTTCGTTGTGCCATTAACGTTGCCGTTTGCAAGTGTGACAATGGCCAAAAATTGCGATCTTGTCATGAACGTGCTCGTGAGATAGTTGGCTACAGTCCTAGGCATCCGTAACTGTTCAAACTCACATGTACCACCTTAAACGGTAATATGATGACATTCACTAATTCACGCGCATCTATATTCTTCATGATGGTGTCGATCATGATGATCATTGGTTCATGTTCAGAGCCGGACCTTTTTTCTGAATTTACCGATCCACGTGATAATAAAACTTACCGTGTGATGAATGTAAACGGAATATTGTGGTTTGCCGAGGATTTGCAATTTAATAACGGCGCGGTTTACAGTTATCAGCAGGGATTAAATGCATGTCCTCCGGGCTGGTCATTGCCCACCGTAGATGACTGGGTTGCGCTCAATACTTATTTCGGTGGATACATTTATAACGGTCAAAGTATTGGTGACCCTGGCAAGGCCTACAATCGCATGATCGAAGAATTTGGTGCGGAAGAAGAAGCTTATTATTGGACCAGTACACCGGCTTGGGATGACGCGGCCATCTATCCGGTCTTCATTGTTCTATTTCAACTCGTACAAGAAGGCTATTGAATATACTGCCATGTTAATCAGCTTTAGAATGCGCTGCCGTTGCGTGAACAGGGAAGCTCCGCAGAGTACGTCAGACAAGATACAATTTACCATCAATGACCAACTTGAAACATTCGATTTTTACAGAATAGATCACGAAAATGCAGAGGGAAGGTTAGCCGTTTTCCTTCATCGGAAATTGGATGAGAACACTCACGGTTAACAGAGTTAATTTTCAGTTTGATCTACCGTCCGCATTTATTAGTGAGCTGAGTCCTCCGGTAAAAGGCACCAATGTTATTTTTGAGCAACAAATTTGCGGGCTGGACCCTTGGTCCTCGATAGGTCATCAAGCAGAGCCTGAGAACTTTGAAGTTCTAATTACTTTCTACGACGGGACAAAAATAAAGGGAACTTTCTCAGGACTTGCATTCGATGGTACAAGCATTGAAGACGGTACTTTTGAATTGAAAGCCAGGCTTTATTGAATCTACATCTTTGATGAGCCAGCGTATACCCTGCACAATTCTTGATCAGGCGGACAGAACCATTATCAATCAGTCAGAACGATGTCTTCTAGCGAGTCCGATCTTAGCTATCAAATTTAACACTGATCTCCAGTGTTTTTGCATCATACTTGAGACCGTATTGGTCTAGAACCTCCTTGGGAACGCCATCCCATTGGTTCGGTTTGTTTCCTGCATAACCCAGATCTTCAATTCCAATTTTGCTGGTAAAGAAACCACAGGCTGTAAGGTCGCGCATGGTGTTAAAGAACGAAACCCCCTGTTGCATCTCAGGCTTGGCTTTCTCCGGGAAAGCGATCTCATCAACGATTTCAATTTGCTGCTGAGCGTTGCACGATGCGAAATCCATGTCGAAACGTTTCATGCACTGAATATCCAGCCACTTGATTCCACCGCGTAATGGTGTTTGATAATGAGGCATATCTTTAACGATAAATGCAATAAATGCAGGGACGCCGGCATCAATAGCGCCTCCGGAAACGTCATCTTTCGGAATGATGATGTCAGATAAGATGGTGATGGTCTTCATCTCATGCTCGTCAAAGAACTTTTCTGCCTGAAGTTTCTTTTCGCGTTCCAGTTCTTCCGGTGTACGGTCATAGTTGAGCGAAGAGGGTGGGGCAGCAGCTGCTTTTTCCACCTTTGGTTCACACTGAACGAGAATACCTGCTCCAACTGTATCCAACTGCAAGCGTCTTTAAATACTTTCTTCTATCCATACCGTTAATCGTTAATTGTTATTCGTGTTTAATATGTTTGATTATTCTTACTTGATTGATTTCTTATTTCCTTATTTCCCTATTTCCCTATCTTCTCCTATTTCCTAGCTCCTCAAATATTCTGCTTCTTCAATTGATCGATAATAAACTCCGACGCCCGCATCGACAATGCAAGTATCGTCCACGTTGGATTCTTATCCGCCTGTGATACGAAAGGTCCTCCATCGACGATAAACAGGTTCTTACATTCGTGAGCCTGGTTGAATTTATTGACGGCCGATTTTTTCGGATCATTACCCATTCGTGTCGTGCCAACTTCATGGATGATGCGACCTGGACCCGCCAACCCATAATCATCTTCAGGTCCGCTTTTTCCCCAGGTTACAATACCACCGGATTTCGTGATGATCTCTTCAAAGGTCGCTTTCATGTGGCGTGCCTGTTTCTTTTCGTAGTCGCTCCATTTGTAGTGGAATCGTAGTACAGGGATACCGTATTTATCAACTGTTTTAGGATCTATTTCACAATAATTAGTTTCGACTGCGACAGCCTCGCCTCTTCCCGACATTCCAAAATGAGCGCCGTAGAAATAGCGATAGTCATCTTTCAGCGATGCACCGTAACCTCCGGCCTCTTTCGTTTTGCCGTCCCGGCCAGGGTATTTTCCATTTTGTCCCTGCATCCCAAATCCGAAACCATAACCGGGCATTCCCATTCCACCATAATATTCAATGTGATAACCGCGGGGAAAATCCAGCTTCTTGTTGTCCAGCCACCATGGGGTGTAGACGTGCAAACCACCGACACCATCTTCGTTATAACGCTTCCGGCCGATCAGCTTGGGAAGAATTCCTCCCATATCAGTTCCTGTGGAGTCGTGCAAGTATTTTCCAACAACGTTGCTTGAGTTGGACAGTCCGTTTGGATGGCGGGTTGATTTCGAATTAAGAAGTAGCCGCGCGGATTCGCATGCGCTGGCGGCCAGTACAACGACCTTTGCACTTACAGAATACTCCTGTTTGTCGTCCTTGTTAACAAAAGAAACACCCGTTGCAATACCTTCAGCGTTGGTAAGTACTTCCCGAACCATTGCATTAGCAATGATATCGACGTTGCCCGTCTCAATCGCAGGTTTTACTAATACAGACGAAGACGAGAAGTCCGCATGTACTGTACAACCGCGATTACACTGTGAGCAATAAAAGCATTGCCCGCGCGCGTCATTGATCTTTTTAGTAAGAATTGATAACCTTGAAGGGATAACCGGAATATTCAATTTCTTCGCGCCTTCTTTAATAAAAAGTTCGTGAAGTCTTGGTTTTGGAGGAGGAAGGAATTTTCCGTCGGGTTCATTGTAGATACCTTCCGTCGACCCAAACACTCCAATCAATTCGTCGATCTTGTCGTAATAAGGTGCAACATCATCATAGCTAAGGGGCCAATCATCACCGAGACCATCAATACTGTGGTGCTTGAAATCATTAGGTCCAAATCGCAAGGAAATGCGTCCCCAGTGATTTGTCCGCCCTCCAACCATTCGCGAACGGAACCAATCGAACGACGTGCCGTCCTTGTGGGTATATGGTTCACCCTCTAGTTCCCATCCGCCATATGCGGCATCAAAGTCTCCAAAATTGCGATATGGAGTGCTTGCGCCCCTCCGCGGAGATTCCCACGGCCACTTCAGCTGCGTAACGTTTTTTGCCGGATCATACAATGGCCCTGCTTCGAGCAAGACCACCTTTACTCCTGCATTCGCAAGAACATATGCCGCCATTCCACCGCCGGCTCCGGACCCTACGATACAAACATCATAAGCTTTCTGTGTCTTCTTGATCTGAAAATGCGGCATAGGCAGGTAAAATAGATTATTGATTTCTGCGGTTCCAAATTAAAGATTTAGAACAGAACTAGAAACGAACCGCGACAATGTTTTACCAGCGGGGGCTATGGAGGAAATAGGGTGATAGGGTGATAGGGTAATAGGGTATAGCGTGATGGAAAGGAATAATCCTTATTCCCTTATTTCCCTATCTTCCCTTATCTCCCTATTTCCCCCGTTTACTTAGTTCTTTAAGTATCGAGCGAAGCTGCTCAGGATTGTTCGCATATGGGGCCAGGTCAAAAAGCTCGACCTTTCGGAATTCAATGGGATGACTTTCACTTTGCAATGAGATGTAACCCTCGTTTAAAAGTGTTCCGTCGATCTTTACTTTTGGATCAGATTCGGTCACTACGCCGCCGCCAATCTGTGGTTTCTCGTATGTCAGCACGGTATCGCCGTTTACGATGTGTTGGATACGAGTATTTCCCAAAACTAAAACATCTACGTTGACCCATTGGTCACCGTGGAATGTTTTTGAAGTGGAATTGATACAATGATCTGTTAACAGGCTCCCATTATGGACAACATGAGTCCCCGGAGTGCAGAGGTTAGCAGTGTGGCGTTCATCTTTGCCGTTACCTCCGAGGAATTGTACTTCGATGGAGATTGGAAAGTCCTGATGCAACGTCACCGTTTCAGGTGCCTGGCTATGGACCATTACCCCACTATTGCGGATAGCCCAACCGGGACCGCCTTTCGCTTGCTCGACCAACAAAACGGTATTCGATGGATAACAGATAATACGAAAATTTTTTTTCGTGATAGATGTGACCAAACTGCTCATTGAAATTTTCATAACCGTTGTAGTTAACTTTCATCACGCCATTGGACGCACTAAACGTATTGGCAAAGTTATCTCCCAACGCGTGGTCCCTGATCTTTACTTTCCAACCGGAAAGATCCTTTCCATTAAACAAGGATAACCACTTGGGAACCGATTTATGTCCACTGGAGGCGGAGACAAAAATAATGAGAATGAAAAATAGGAGCAGGCGTGTCATGATTTGTCTCTGTTGATTTGAATGATTTGTTTCCTGAAGTTATGATTTTTTTAAATTACAGGAGTGGTAAAGTTTCACCTCTTTCGTTTGTTTCGCAAAGAACCAACGATTGAAGTATCCTTTGGGAGGCAGTTGGTCCATTTCCTGCCCGAATCATTCCTGGCCCAATGCCGTTCATTCAACAAATAGCGCTACTTTACAATGCGTTTATGAATTGAAGTTTTAAATGGGAAAATTTCATGAAAGAGCAAGACGAGAAGATTCAGACGTTCCTTCCGGACGGAACGAAAGGTGAATATATAATAAAGAGCAAGTATGAGCGATGGAGCGCGTTTATACTGTCTGCTCTTGATACCGAGGACAATTTTACATTGAATGACATTCTGGAAAAGGCCCGCAGCAACTCTTCTGCAGTTCTCCACAATGAGATCGGCTGGAACATTCTTCAGGTTAAGCGGGACCTTGAGGCTCGCGGATTTATAAAATCCGTTGAAGACCCGGATCTCAAACATAAATTCTACCTCAAATTAACCCGGCAGGGAGTGTCGAAGCTTAATTACATTAATCAGCTTGCCGAGTGGTTCAAGGCGGAGGATAAAAAATATAAAAAATAAAAACTTCACTGTTGGGCGTCCCTCAATTGATTGATGCTTCGCTCGACCTGTGCAACGATCTCCGTAACGTCAGTGCTTTCGATTTGTGTAGGACTTCCGTAGGCGAGGGAGGAATTGTGTGGAACAATCAGGTTGTCATTCTTTGGCATGGCCTTGCCCATTCCCTTCATGAATGCGGGAACATATTTGACGGAAGGCCGTTCGGACAATACATATCCTATTCCGGGTTTTAACGGTTGTTGCACTTCTGGAGCGCCTCTTGTGCCTTCCGGAAACAAAATTAGAGAATACCCATTGTCGAGCGCTTTGATCATTTTATGGATGGGATCATTCTCAATATTATCCTTATCTCGCTTACGCTGGATCAGAAGTGTGTTTATGAAATAGTTACTTAGCTTTTCCTTAAACTTTGTCTTTCCAAAATGATCCTGCGCAGCGACGGGTTTCACTTTTGAAATGATCTTGCTTGGCAGTGATGCGAGGATCGTAAGAGTGTCGAGATGGCTGTTGTGATTAGCTACAATGATGAATTGTTTTTCATCTAACAGGAATCGGGCGTTCTGAAATTTCACACCCACAAACAATTTCAAAAAATTCCTGATCAGCAGACTGTAGACAATCTGGAGTATGAGTTTTTGCATTTAATATGCCAGATAATAAACAATGTGAAAAAAAATGGGCGCTGTGTATGATAATGAATCTATCCGATCAAGGATTCCTCCATGACCGGGAATTGACGAGCCCATATCTTTAACACCAATATCGCGTTTCACTGAAGACATTACGATGTCTCCGATAAATCCTGAAAAGGCGATCATAAAACTCACGAAAACAACCTGCACTGTAGAGAGTGGCGTAAGAAATCCCAAAAAGTATCCGATAGTGGTTGTGCTGATAAGTCCGCCGACAAAACCCTCCCATGTCTTATTGGGACTCACCTTTGGAATGATCTTGTGTTTGCCCAATAGTTTGCCCCAGGTGAATTGCATTACGTCATTGATTTCTGTAAGAAAGACCAGGAAGAGCAAGAGCCCTCTGCCACCGCTACTGAATCCTTCTATTTCGGGAAGCGAAAGCAAGTAAGCCATGTGGCTCAATCCAAACACAGTGAGCATCAGCACCCAGTGCAGTACGGACATCGATCTGATAATACCCGCCGTATCTCCTTTCAACACGAGTCTGAGGGGCAGGAACAGGAACATTACTATTGGAATAAAGATGATGTATGCGCCGTACCACCCTATGTAAGCGAGGTAGTATTGGATGGGGATGGCGACAAATGCCCAGAACACCGCGCGCCGGTCGGATTCGCGAAACGAAAGTATCGAGTAGAGTTCTCTGAACGCAATAAACGACAACATGCCAATTGCGAAATAGGAGATGGTATAATTGAACATGGTTGTGCCGATGAAAAGGGAGGCCATGATCCACCACGATTTGGTCCTCGTTTTCAGCTCATTGAGGTTAGCCTGTGGCTTCAGCTTACCTACGATAAAAAATAATAAAGTAGCGAAAACCAGGATCCCGAAAATGAGCGAAACAACAATGAGGAGATTTTTGTTTTCGAATAGGTCCAGATGGAGAATATTGTCCATGCAGTAGATAGCTAGTTTATGTCAGAGGATTTTTGCTTCAGCAGTGTCGCGATTTTTGAAAGTCTGCGGTAGCAGGTAACGAGCAGGCCGATGTTCATTACTATCAACGCATAGTAAAAAACGGGGATGTACCAGATTCCTACAATACAGCTGACTGCAAGAAGAGCCATGCGATGTTGTTTAGCCATTGGCCCAAGAAAATGATGTCCGCAATTCAACGATGCGCCAAGAGTTCGAATGTAGGCAGTAACCACGGCTAGAATCGTGGCGATGTAAGCGAGATCCATTCCATAAGGTTGCTCCTTTGCCAACAGACCTGCTCCCAAAATAATGAAGGAGTCAGCGACGCGATCAGGCACTTCGTTGTACAATCCTCCAACTGCTGATTTTTTATTGTGTTCAACGGCGACCATGCCGTCGAACAAATTCATGATCAGGCGTCCCTCAATACCGACGATTGCCAGGATCATTAACACGGTATGGTTACCCGTCGCGGTCGCGTCAAAGTAGAACGCGACAAAAGCGACAATTGAAAAAACGATACTTAGAACGGAGATAAAATTGGGCGATACATTTCTTTTTGCTAACCACCTTGCCGACGCCTTTGCCCAACCCGACTCCCGGGACGCAATTGGCCTCCTGCCATCGGATGTCTGATTCATATTTGCTCTATCGATGAGTATGTGCTTTAATCCAAATTAACAGGAATGCACCAACAAGTATAATGAAATCAGGCCGATTAGATTTCAGGCGAAGGCAAAAAAACTTAGGCGCCAGAGTAGATTGTGGCAGCTTAAACGGCATTAATATTTCTTGACTACATAGACCAGCATGTTCCCCCATGTGTTGTGGTGAGCTTGCCTTTTTAGAATTGCATTTAAGACCGGATTGATGAAAGCCGCGCCATATTCGACGAAGGCTTCACGTTCGGAAACGCTGTGTGGCTGCTTTTGATAATACTGTTTATACTCCAGCTTCCATGCTTTCACGTTGAAGCAAAACTTTTCTTCCAGCAGCTCCCACGTTTTCTCTATGTGAACAGGTGAAAGCTCATCTTCGACATCACGTGGCATCTTGCCATATAGCAGCCGGCCTCTGGTATTTCTTTCCATAGCGTCATTACCTTACCAGTTTCAATTGCGATTCGTTCAGGTACCATCCTATGCTGTCATCGATCTCTTTATAGAATGGCCCCGCACCAACATAGGTAGTTTCATTCGACATCACACTGTCAAAAATGAACCTGTATTTGTCCATGTCGACGGACGAATTTTTCAGGTAGGACAGTTTTTCTTTAATGGTCTCTAATTCCTTCGCGTTCACCTTAACGTTGAACTTGTAATCGATATAAGAGGGCAGGTCTGCTATCAATCTGTTGATTAATGTGCCGCGGTGAGCGTCAAGAATGTCGCGCAATTGAATCATGACCAGGTGATGGTCTTTGTCCTCAATTTTTTTGTTTCCCAGTACTGTCCGGATTGTTTTCATAAACTAAAATAATTAGTATTACAAAAGTACATAAAACTAATAATATTAGTTTACAACAATGACACTATTTTCGGATAGAGATTATTAGGCTTAAAAATGCCGTTTAGTTGGCGGGCTGGACCAGTTTTTCCAGTAATGCCTTGAATTCAGGGGTATCGTAGTTAGCGGCGCCACGTTCGCTGGCGACAATTCGGCCCTCGGGGTCGATCACGAACGTCGTTGGGATCATACCGACCTGAAGCTGATTGGGCAAAATGCTGGCCGGCGTATATACCGGAAAAGTGAATTCTTTGTCCTTTATGTAACTCTTCACTTTGCCAAGATCGCGTTGCTGATCGATGGAAAGCATGATGAACATGATTTTCTCATTATCGACCTGGTTATAAAGATTTTGAATGGAAGGCATCTCCATTCGACAGGGTCCACACCACGTTGCCCATAGGTTAAGGAAGATCGTTTTGCCTTTAAACTCCTTTACATCAATCACGTTGCCGTTCAGGTCCTTGATCGTGAAATTGTAATTGAATTTTTTCGCCACCGCAGGTTCATCGGCACTGGCGTCCATTACTCCGGTCTCCATCAAGCGCTCTGCCAGTAAGAATCGAAATTCCTGATAAAGCACCTGTATACCTCAAAATAAGCATAACAGTCACGAAAACAACCCAGGGTTTTATGTAATTCCAGGCTTTACGGAGGCTTTCAACACGAAATACATTGTCAATTTTTGCCATGGTTGCTACTAAAGCGGTTACCCAAATGTCGCTATTTTAATTAATTTCGAAAGTTAATTGGCTTTAACATGAACAAACTTGCGGTAACCAAGTTAATCCTCCTTCTCCTTCTATTTGTTTTCTCCGCGGCGCATGGGCAAAAGGTCAAGTACAAAGACATTTTTGGCCTTCTTAGCACCAAGCAATACGAGTCAGCGGAACCGTTCCTCAAGAGTTATCTGAAGGAAACAACGGACAATCCCAATGCATTCCTCTACATGGGGATAATCTACCAGGAAAAATCAGCCAAGGATGACGTGCTCAAGCACACAAAGCGAACTATAGGTGAAATGGATTCCGCTATCATCTATTATGACAAGGCGTATAAGTCGATTACAGAAAAGGAGATCAAACGCAATAGCGAATATTATCAGGCGTATAACCGGCGGGATTTAAGGACCGGTGAATTTGGTGTCAGGCTTACCGACATCCAATTCGACCTCGAAAAAAGGATGGAAGGCCTTCGGGAAAGAATTGACCGCATTAAAATGGTCAAGTTCTATTTTGTTCTTGCCGACAGTATGTACAAAAAGTCGAATGCCCTATATACGTCCATGCATGCAGCCTACCCTGGCGAGCGCGAATTTTATCTCAGGGCGGACGAAAATCTGATAAAATCACTTACGGTTCTCTCTACACGTTTTGATTCTTGTCTAAAGGCATTCGATAATTACAAATCCAGCACTTCGACAATAGGGAAGACCGGATATAACCAGACGTTGGCACTTAACGAAATAGTTGACTATCAAAACGACGGATTATCGCCCGCTGATTTCTATCAGGATAATCTTAAGATATGGGACTACAAAAAGTTTTCTGACAAAGCCCGTCAGGCGATGGAAAAGGAGATCCTCCCTATGCGTGAGCACCTGGTGACTTATGACATTGAGATCAACAAACTACGCGAAAAGCTTACCAATGATTCGATTTCCGTCAAGAGCGATCTCCATACTCTGATTGACAAACTCATAATGGAACAACTCAAGAAGTACGACAAAGAGCCGCTGCCAATGGAGGTGTTTACATTGAAAATTGCTGATCTTGAATATCGTTCAACCCTGATTGAAAACAATGTAAAGCACGATTCCACAAATGTGCATGCTGGTTTAAAGATGCTTAACCGCGAACTGACGTACCTTAACAAGCTCGATAGCATGGCATCAAAGTTATTGGCAGAAGACCTTGATACGAGAGCGCTGGACTATGATTATTTTGTTAAGAATACTTATAGCACAGTAGCGGTTTTGAAGAGTTACATCAAAGGGTTGAAGGACTTTGCGGAGCGCGAGAAAAAAACAAAAGATGCAGAGTTGGCGAAACGGACTGAAACATTACGATGGCTGCTCAACGGTTCGGATTCAATACCACTTTTTATTGAACATTCGCGTTCAAAGTTCAAACCTCTTGCAGTTATCGATGAAAAGTATACTACCGGACTTCAGTATGCTGATTCGCTTAACCCAACAGGTTACTTTTATACTATAAATCCCTCAAGGATCCCTGATGTCAAAGTTTTGTTCCCTGTCGAGAAGCCAAGTTTCAAAGAAGCGAGATTGGTTTCGTCCAAAGCATTGACTTTTTCAGACGCGGCAGGTCAAATCTATTTTGTGCTTGTGTATACAGACAAAAGCAAAGAGGATAAGTACACAGCAACGCTTGCAAAAATTTACCGGTCAGATGGTTTGGCCTGGGCTATGAATTACGAGCTTGCATTTATACCCCGCGAGATATCATTCAAAGCAGATTCAGGGGAACTCACGATAGTGGGAGATGGCAATCAGCAGAATACGATGGATAAAAATGGAAAGGTGGTACGGTGATCAGGAACCGACCAGTTTTTTCCAGTCGCTGAAACGCATGTTGATGCGCAATTTCATCTTCTCATAATTTTCCCAGCTATCGGTCACGTGATAGATCGAAGGAAGTGTCTTCACAAGTATTTCGTCGTAATCATTTCTGTAAAGTCCACCGCCGTAGTAGTAATAAGTAAACATGTTACCCTGGCGGTTGAACAGCTCGAAGCCCAAATATCCATCCCAGATTTCGGAGAGTATTGTGCAGGAGATCTCTCTTCTTTTAAAGCGAAAGATCTGATTGGAAGCTTCGTCTTCAAAGTATTCGGAGTAAAGACCGGTATCAATAACCCAACCGAGGTACATCCCGATATGTACATAAGCTTGTTCGATGGGTAATGAGTCGGGGAAGTTTCCGAGGAAGTGACTCTTCGCGTTATCGTAGATGGTCTTTTGGATATCCGCCTTTTTTTCCATGTAACAATGTTAAACCGGATTGGGCACTAAAACAAACAAATTTCTGCATTTTCTGGACCGCGTACCATTGTGTTTACTTTGTTTATTTATTGATGATTCGAATGATGCTAATGAAAGAAAAGGTAACCAACAAATATTCCTCCGATAACTCCGGCAAGGTCAGCAATCAATCCGCCAGTTACAGCGTATCTGGTATTGCGTACTCCTACTGATCCGAAGTAGAGCGCCAATAAGTACAGCGTTGTTTCTGCACATCCCCGGAAAATGCTGGCTATGTTTCCCACAAAAGAATCAGGGCCATACACTTTGGATATTTCAATCATCATTGATCTCGCTCCCTGTCCACTCAGTGGCTTCAACAATGCAACTGGTAACGCAGGAACGAAATCTGAATTGATACCTGCTGTGTTAAGACACCATGCGATTCCCTGTTCGATATAGGTAAGAGTACCTGAAGCACGAAAAACACCAATGCCAACAAGTATGCCCACAAGGAATGGAATTATTTTAATTGACGTTGAAAAACCCTCCTTTGCGCCTTCGATAAAAGTTTCGAATACGGGAATCTTCCTCCTGAGACCCAGCCCAATAAACCCGATGATAATGGAAAAAATTATGACGCCGGTGAGGATCGTTGATTGTGATTGTATCTGTTCCGGTGAAAGACCTGCAAAGTAATAAACCATTGCCGAGACTAACGCTAACATTCCTAAAATGTAAGCGAGTATAACCCGGTCAAACAGATTGATCTTTTGCTTTATGCATATATAAAGCAAGCCGACAAAGGTTGAACAAAATGTAGCGATGAGAGTAGGAATGAAAATGCTTGTAGGATTGGTCGAATGTAGCATTGCCCTGTCCGCCATAATCGATATTGGTATCACCGTCAATCCGGAAGCGTTAAGGACAAGGAACATGATTTGCGAATTGGATGCGGTATCCTTGTTGGGATTGATCTCCTGCAATTCATTCATTGCTTTCAATCCGAGTGGCGTAGCTGCATTGTCCAATCCAAGAATGTTCGCACTGAAGTTCATGATAATCGAGCCCGTGGCAGGATGGTTCTTCGGGATCTCAGGAAATAATCTCGAAAAGAAAGGTCCAACCACCTTCGATAACAATGGTACCATACCGCCTTTTTCTCCAATCTTCATCAGACCTAGCCACAACGACATTACGCCAGCAAGACCTATGGAAATTTCGAAACCAGTTTTAGCCAGGTCGAACGTGGATTGAAGCATCGCCGGGAAGACTGTCATGTCGTTGAAGACAACTAACCTAATCAGGGCGACAATGAACGCAATTATAAAGAATGAAACCCAGATGTAATTAAGGATCATGCCGGATGGTTATCGATCTAACAATGTACGTGCTCAAGCGGTGTTTACCAAATTCAGAATGTGGCATGCCGCCAAGCCTGCTGTTTCCGTCCGCAAGCGGTTTGATCCCAGGCTTACCTTCCGGAAATTCTTATTGACGGCCACCTCTATTTCCTGAGGCGAAAAGTCACCCTCGGGACCGATGAGCACCATAGCATCCGAATCACGTCGGGCAACGGTCATTAGATGTTCCGGATTGTTTGAGTCAACATAAGCTATGTATTTCGATCCAGCTTCCGCCTGGTTGACCAAGGTCTTGAAATCTATCGGACCTTCGATTTTAGGTAGTGTCAGCCTGAGAGATTGTTTCATCGCACTGATCGCAATCTTTTCCAGTCGTTCTGTTTTTATATGAGTATGTTCAGTGTGTTCACACATCATCACTGTAATCCTGTCAACTCCAAGTTCAACAGCTTTTTCTACAAACCATTCAAAGCGATCCGGATGTTTGGTAGGAGAGATGGCAATATGAATTATGAATGACCTCGCCGGTTCCGTTTTTTTTTCCTGAATTTCGAACCGGCATTCATTGGAGTCGGCAATCGTGATCAACGCTTCGTACAAAAATCCTCTTCCGTCGGTGATATTGATTTTATCGCCGGCCTTTTTTCGAAGAACTTTTGTGCAATGTTTTGATTCGGTAGGATCGAGGTGATGTACTCCTTGCTGTATCGCGGGCTGATAAAACAAGTTCACACGCTAGGCGTATTGTTGATGGAGTTTTTCAACGAAGGAAACGTATTCCTCCATGGCTTGCTCTTTTGGTTTTCCCTTTAGCTCAGACCATGCATCGTATTTTGCGATTGCCTTAAAATCAAAACCCCCCGGTCGTTCACCGGTCGCATCACCTTCCGTAGCCTGCTTGTACAAAGAATACAGCTGCAGCAACTCTTCGTTTGTGGGCCGCTTCGTAAGCTGCTTTGATCTTTCTACGGCGCTTTCAAATTTTTGTAAGTCCATTGGTCTCTTCTTCTTGTTGGTCCGCAGAGCGTCGGTAGGTTACCGGGTTCCGATTTCTTTGTAGGGCCGCTGCGTTGCTCCCGTGTATATTTGCCGTGGTCTGCCGATAGGCTCTTTGTTTTCACGCATTTCCTTCCACTGGCCAATCCAACCGGGCAGGCGCCCCATTGCAAACATCACCGTGAACATTTCTACCGGAATGCCTAGAGCACGGTAGATAATACCTGAATAGAAATCCACATTGGGGTAGAGTTTACGTTCGATGAAGTAAGGATCCTTTAGTGCTGCCTCTTCCAGCTTCAGAGCGATTTCGAGAACCGGATCATTCACACCGAGTTTTTTCAATACGTCGTCTGCCGCTTTCTTGATGATCTTCGCACGAGGATCGAAGTTCTTATATACCCGGTGACCGAATCCCATCAGACGGAATCCGCTGTTCTTATCCTTTGCCTTGTTAATCCATTTATCGGTGTCGCCGCCATCCTTCTTGATGTTCTCGAGCATCACGATTACTTCCTGGTTTGCGCCGCCGTGCAACGGTCCCCACAGCGCATTAATACCGGCGGATATGGAAGAATAAATACTTGCTTTTGAAGATCCTACAATTCTCACGGTTGACGTAGAGCAGTTTTGCTCGTGGTCGGCGTGGAGAATAAGCAGCTTGTCGAGAGCATCTGCAACCGCAGGGTCAGCTTCATATTCTTCTGCTGGCAAAGAGAACATCATCTTGAGAAAACGCGCCGTGTAATCCAGCTTATTATCTGGATAATTAACGGGGTGACCCACTGCATTTTTGAAGGCCCATGCCGCAAAGGTTGGCATCTTGGCAAGTGACCGGACAATGCTTAGATAAACACCTTCGGTGGACCGGTTTGGATCGAGGGACTCAGGATAAAATGCCGTCTGAGAACAAAATAGCGACGCCAATACTCCCATCGGGTGCGCAGTCGATGGAAAACCGTCGAGGATCTTTTTAATGTCCTCGTGCACAAGGGTGTGTGATTTTACGTCGTGGGTGAATTTATCGTATTGCTGCTTACTTGGAAGCTCGCCGAAAATCAGCAGGTATGCAACCTCCATGAAATTTGATTTTTGAGCAAGCTCCTCAATGGCATAACCACGGTAGCGGAGTATTCCATTATCTCCATCGAGGAATGTGATAGCACTCTTTGTAGCACCTGTATTTTTATAACCAAGGTCTAATGTAATCGCCCCCGTCTTCTCCATCAGCTCGCTAATATCAATAGCGACCTCATTCTCACTTCCTATAACGAGGGGCAATACATACGACTTTCCGTCAATAATCAATTCAGCAGTTTTGGACATTTTCAAGTGGATTTAACACAAGTTTTAAATATACAGGGTTCGGCTATGTTTGGGAAAGGAATGCATTAAAAAATGTGTTTTTTCAATTATTGCCCAGTATCAACGGCATTCCATCCGCCCCTGACCCGATTACAATAACCTTTGCGTTAGGGGATTTTGATAGCTCTAGTGTCGCTTCTATGCCCCTCATTTTCAAAAGATTGTTTGTTAAGCTATTGTTGATGATGTTATTGGCCCTGGACTCACCTTCAGCGGCAATACGTTTGCGTTCGGCTTCACTTTTCTCCTTATCTAATCTGAATTGGTAAGCAAGCGCTTCTTGTTCCTGCTGCAACTTGTTCTCAATCGCACCTTTGATTTGCTCGGGCAATGCGATCGATCGAATTAAGACAGCAGGTGCGTTGACGAAATTCTGCTGAAGGATTGTTTCTGTTTCAGTCCTTATGGCCGTCTCTACCGCTGCGCGTTTCGTAGAGTAGATTTCTTCTGCTGTGTAACGTCCCATTACTTGGCGAACGGTTGACCTTACTTCAGGAATCACGAGTACGTTTACATAATTCTTTGTAAATTTCTCATGTATGTATCCGATTTTGTTGGGCATAGGATTGTAACGGACCGTAATGTCAACGTGGATCGACAATCCACTTTTGTCGAGCACGTCCATTTTTTCATCCGATGAAGTCTCATTTACGCTGTATATATAAAGTTCATTCCATGGGGCCTTCATATGAAAGCCTTGTGCGATCACATTCTCCTTGTTTAATCCCACGCCGAACTTGTAAAAAATGATGGCACGCTCGGATGGGCCGATTGTATAAAAAATACTGGACGAAATACCCATAATAACAAATAATGCAATGACGCCCAAGATGATGTAGGGCAGAAATCTTCGGTTGTTCATAGAGATTTAAGGTTTGGTAAAGTAAAGGTTTTGATATTTAACTTCCGCGGTCAGCCAGAGCGACCAGGCGGTTTGCCGGTTTGCCAAAACTACAATAATTACTGCATAGTGAATCAGCCTGACTATCTTTCTGTTCGCCCGCGCAAGGGACGAAATGGGCAGGGTAACCAACGAATTTTGATAGAAAAGGGCACCGCTAAACTAAAACCCCGTGGACGTATATATGTCGAATTTAAATTATGAGTTTGCCTCATGAAGTTAAACTATTCTATTAATTTGAGCCTGCTACAAACACGATCGCACAGGTGATGCAGAGAACCTTTTTTATCGTATCGTTATATGTGGTTGGCCATGCGAATATGCTTTTTGGTCAGTCGCGTCTCGACAGCCTTAAGCAAGTTCTGTTCGAAGTAAATGACATCAGGCAGCGGGTGGATGTTCTCAACGACATTTCCTCGGAACTGTACGACACAGACGTTCACGAGGGCTATAAATATTCATCGGAAGCCTATGAGCAGGCAAAAACCATAAAATACAGTTACGGCCAGATGAGAGCGCTGATTCTTATGGGTTATCGCTTTACGCGTTAGTGGCGAATTTCAGAAAGCGCTGGATCATTACCGTCGTGCGGCCGAAGTTGATAGCGAACAAAGCGATCTGCTGGGATACAGTTATTCCATGACCGCTAACGTTTACCGATCCATAGCAAAGTATGATTCCGCCCGACTATTTTATACTAAGAGCATTGCAGTGCTGGAGAAGAATCAGCACCCAATTTATCTCGCCTTTGCGTTTAAGAGCTTAGCGCGACTGCTAATGATTCAGTGGAAAAACAAAGAAGCTGAACACTACTTCAAGAAAGCCCAAACGATATACGAAGAACAAAACAATAAGCGAGGGATGTCGGAGATATGGTTTTCATTGTCGGATGTCAATAAGAATCTGACCGATTACAATACGGCTAACGAAGACATGAACAAGGGGTGTGAAATAGCCAATGCTGTCAAGTCCGACTATCTCATTTTTTTATGTTATAAGAATCAGGGCGACTACTACTTCCGGCTGGGTGATTACATGAAAGCGATGGAACAACTATTCCAGGCGATGGAAATTCTGAAAGCAAAAGAACAACCGCAGCTTCTAACTCCAGTGTTGAATCAACTTGGTGAAGTTTATGCTGAACTTGGGACAGCACGATGTTGCGCTGAAGTATTACTTCGATGCCTTAAAGATCAATGAACGGCTGGGCCTTAAGTACGATATAGCTAAAGTGTGGAGCGAGATCGGCTGGATTTATAAGAACCAGCTGAACTTTTCACAGGCAAAGCTGTATATGGAAAAATCATTGGCTCTGCGCAAGGAAATAGAAGATGAACATGGAGTTTCCAATAGCTATAACGTGTTGGGTGTGCTCTTTTATCAGGAGAAAAAGTATAACGAAGCTCTGAATTTTTTGGAGAAATCGCTCGAAATAAGACAGCGCATTGGCCACAAGGAAGGAGTTTCTGCCTGCATCTTCAATATGGCCCTCGTGTATGAAGATCTTGGACAGTATGACAAAGCTTTAGAAAATCATTTTAAGGCCCTGGCTATTGACAAAACGATTGCCAACAAACAGGGGTTGAGTATATCGTACAACCAGATTGGACAGGTATATACAAAAGCGAAGAACTTTTCCGAAGCAAAAAAATATCTGATGTTGGCGTCAAATCTTGCCGCAGAAACAGGATCGAAAATCGCCATCGATGAACAACCGGCTTTACTTTTCAGAATTGTATGAGGCGCAGGGTAATTCAAAGAAGGCACTTGAATATCATAAGCTCTATTCTCAATTGAATGACAGTATTTATAGTGAGGGCAATGCCATGAAGCTTGCCGAATTGCAGGCGCTTTACCAGGTGGAACAAAAAAATCAGGAGATCGAGCTCCTTAACCAGAACAAGGAAATACAAAACAACCAGATACAGCTGCAACGTTCGCAGATAGGTCAACAACGTACCATAATAATTGCCGGCCTGATCGGATTAGCGCTTATTGCCGTCTTTGGATTTAAGACGTACCAATACACGTCGAAGATAAGAAAGGCTAGTCGCGAAATACTTGAACAGAAGGAAGAGATTCAGGCTCAATCAGAAGAGCTGATTGAAGCGAACCAGACTATCGCCCAGATCAATAAAGACCTTGAATCAAAGATCGAAGAAAGGACATCGGCACTTCGTCAGGCATACAAAGAGCTTGATACATTCTTCTACCGCTCTTCGCACGATTTCCGCCGGCCATTGACGACGTTCCTCGGCCTGGCTGAAGTAGCCAAGATCACCGTTAAGGACAACAATGCTTTGGAGCTGTTTGCAAAAGTGAAAGAGACGGCGAGCAATCTCGATAAGATGCTGGTAAAGCTTCAGTCGATAAGTGATGTAGGTGCGCAGCAACTGGTCTACAAGGAAGTCTTCGTTAAGGAAATTGTTGAAAATGTATGTGACGGATTCAACGACGAGCTCAAACAAAAGAATATAAAAGTCTCGTGCTCTGTCGAATTGCCGGATTCGTTTTATTCTTATCCCGCGATGTTTAAAACAATCATTGAGAACCTGGTTGAGAACGCCATTCATTTTAGCGGTTTCGAACATCCGTTCATAAAAGTCAGGGCTTTCCAGAACACGGATCATGTTAATCTTGAGGTGGAAGACAATGGACAAGGAATTGATCCACAGTACCAGGATCGCATATTTGACATGTACTTTAGAGGCAGTGAACGCTCAAAAGGAAATGGACTGGGCCTTTATATTGTGAAGAAAGCTGTTGAAAAACTAAACGGCCAAATCACCTTCACATCAATCTACGGCAAGGGTTCTGCCTTCCTCATATCATTTCCGACGAATCATAATCATACTGAGATCATTCATTAATGCAATAACCAGAAATTCTTTCTAGATTTAAGAAGACTCTTTGGTGCATGAATGTTAGGACTATAGGGATTTCCTGCTGCCTTCTTTTGTCAGTGGTTTCGCTAGCTCAAAATTCGAAGATTGATAGCTTAACGGCGGCATTAAAGAGCACTAGTGACAACGAACGTCGTGCCGATATCCTCCACGAACTGTCAGCTGAATCATTTGATTATGATTTTGACAAGAGTCGCGAATACGCTCTTCAGGGACTTAAGTATGCAGAGAAGGGGAACTACCTGCTTGGAGTTGTTAAGTCACTCACAGACCTTGGCCTTTACTACTATTTTACGGGTGATTATAAAAATGCTTACAGATACTATCAGCAGGCCATCAAACTATGTGGAAGCAATAACTTCGGCGACTATCCGGCCTATACATTGACTCGTCTGGGAAATCTGTACCGCGTCCAGGCCGTATTCGATTCCGCACGTTATTATTATGAAGCCTCTCTTCTTGCGCTGAAAGATAAAAAAGGCGACGTAGGTCTTTCTTCCGTTCATTATAATCTTGGAATCCTCGCCATTGATCAGTCCGATTTTGACAATGCGTTGTCAAATTTACGGATAGCCCTTGCGATAAGATCAAAGACCCGGGATAGTCTTGTAATTGGCGAATGTTGGAAATCAATTGGCCAGGTTTATCAGGGCCGATCCATGTTTGACTCCGCCATATACTATTATGAAAAGAGTTTTCGCCTTGCGCGACGATTCAGTGATCCCGAGTTACAAATGTTCTATCATATAAGGCGTGGGGAGATCTACTTTACAAATGGGGATTACCAAAATGCTACGAAGCATTTTCTGCAAGCGCTTGATCTGTTGAAAACTCACGACTTTAGGCGATACCACGCGATTGTACTGGCGAGGATTGCGCAGGTCTATGATGCGCAGGGGGATTTCAAGCAAGCAATCGAGCACCTCTTGAGCGCGTTGAGAATCCACGAATCCCTGAACAGCCGCCAGGAGGTTGCACGTGTTTATGGCGCGATGGGTTGGGTCTATATCAATCAAAAGAATGCTTCAGTGGCTGTAAGTTACGCGCAGCGTTCATTGCAGTTGATGAAACAAATTAACGACAAGGCGGGGATGGGGTTTGCACATAACCTTTTGGGATACATTAACTATTCCACGGCGAATTACCCGGCAGCCCTGGAGGAATACAATATTGCGTTGCAACTGCGGAATGAAATAAAGAATGAATCGACATCGGCTGCAACGCTTTTCAACATCGCACGGGTGTACGAAAAGCAGGGGATATACGGGAAGGCGCAAGACCACCTCTTAAAGGTGCTTGCCGTTGACGAAAAAAATATGGACAAGGATGGCCTTGTGATGACTTACAATACATTAGGAATTGTTCTAACGAAGAAGAAGGAGTTTAGCGAGGCGGAGCATTATCTTCAAAGAGGTCACGACCTGGCTATCGCCGTCAATACGCCTGTTGAGTTGAGTAATAATCACAAGATTTTTGCCGAACTCTATAAAGCGATGGGTGATAATGGCAAGGCGATCCGGCATTATGATGCGTATATCGCTTTAAATGACTCCATTTTCACAAGGCAAAGTGCGACTAAGATAGCCGAAATGAGCGCGCTGTACGAACTTGAGAAAAAGGAAAAAGAGATTCAGATCTTGAATCAGCGTGATGAAATCAATAACGAAAAACTTCAGTTGCAGGACACCCAGATCAAGTACCAGAATTATTTCCTGTTCTTTACCGTCGGAGGCATCGTGCTTTTGCTCGTAATGGTGTATGTGTTATACCATTACTACCGGAGTAGAACCCGGGCGAACGAGAAACTAACATCGCTCAATAAAGAAATAAGTGAACAAAAGGAGGAAATACAGGCTCAGAGTGAGGAATTGATCGAAGCCAATAATTCCCTGATCGCTCTAAACAATGAATTAGTTGAAAAAACCGAAGAGATCCAGGCACAATCTGAAGATCTTAAACAGACGAACACAATGATAACTGAGATCAACCGCGATCTCGATTCGATCGTAACGAAACGTACCTCCCAGCTTCAGGAGGCCTACAAAGAACTGGATACATTCTTCTATCGATCGTCCCATGATTTCCGAAGACCGTTAACAACATTCATGGGTCTCGCCGAAGTTGCAAAGATCACGATAAAGGATAAGACCGCACTCGAGCTGTTTTCAAAAGTCAGAGAGACTGCATTGAACCTTGACAAAATGTTAGTGAAGCTTCAGTCCATTAGCGATGTAGGAGCGCAGCAGCTCGTTTACAAGGAAGTTTTGATCAGGGAAATATTCGATAACGTATGCGAAGGTTTCCGTGAAGAGATTGAACAATTCGGGATTCGGACGCAAAGTGGCGTGACGTTGGATAAACCATTTGTATCTTATCCGGCGATGATAAAGACGATTATTGAAAATCTTGTAGAGAACGCCATTCACTTCCGGGCGTCAAAGGAACCATATATACAGTTAAGGGCTTATGGAAACCGGGACCATGTTATCATCGAGATAGAAGACAACGGGCAGGGTATCCGTGTGGAATACAGGGAGAAGATCTTCGATATGTACTACCGTGCTAATGAAAGATCGAAAGGAAATGGACTCGGACTATACATTGTGAAAAAGGCTGTCCAAAAATTAAATGGAACGATCCAATTGATCACAGAATTCGGAAAGGGCTCACGTTTTGTTATCACTCTTCCCGTTTAGCCAACACAAAGTGACCTTTAAGCAATGACAACTTTTGCATTTTCCGGATCCCACTGTACGATCTTCTTTTCAAACACACTCTTGTTGCACGCAAGCGCTGGGCCAGCGGCACGCATACCAAACAATGCATCCTCTTTGATTGGCGCTTTTTCACGAATCCCTTTATAGAAATTCATGTGGTGATCGTAGTTTGCATCGTAGTTCTCGGGCGCTTTGTAGGTTGTCCCGGGATTTATCATTTGAGGCTGACTGGCAGGGAACTGGCTCTTATACCATTTTTCATATTCCTTTTGTTGAGCGCTGCTGAACGTACTGAATGAATCCCACCCCCCGAATCCAGGGGCCTTCGCCATCTTGTTGATTTCAACCTTCACCTCAGTCCAAGCCTGCGGTGATCACACCTTCAGTACCGATAAATTTAAGTCTTTCGCCGCCGCCGCCACCGTCTTCAAAATTCACGCGTAGTTGTACGGTGAAAGCCGGATGCTTGTCCGTCGCGGGGTAATCGCATAATCCCGTAATAATATCCGGTACATCGCGACCATCTTTCCAATAGCGTAGCCCACCAGTTGCATAGATCCGGTTTGGCCCGTTGGAACTGGTTATCGTATGCAGTCCTGAAAACAAATGAACGAACAGGTCGCCGGCGATACCTGTGCCATAGTCCTGGTAGTTTCGCCACCTGAAAAAACGAACGGGATCGTAGGCCACTTTAGGAGCATCACCTATAAATCTTTCCCAGTCTACGGTACCAGCATTCGCATCAGTGGGGATAGAATATTGCCATGCACCCATTGGGCTTTGGCGGTCATTCCATGCTTCGATCAAAACAAGTTCTCCGATCACCCCGGATTCAAAGATTTGCCGCGCTTTTTCTGTCACGATTGAACTTACCCGCTGGCTTCCAATCTGCATTACCTTGCCCGTCTTCTTTTGCGCAGCGATCACTTCGGCTCCTTCCTCCAACTTATGGACCATCGGTTTTTCGCAATAAACATGCTTCCCTTTGTTCATAGCATCAATGGAGATACGGTCGTGCCAGTGATCGGATGTGGCTATAATTACTGCATCTATATCCTTGCGATCCAATATTTCACGGTAATCCTTTGTCGTGAATACGTCCTTTCCGTAAAGCTCTTTAGTGCGCTCCAGACGCCCGGTGTAAAGATCGCATGCTGCAACCAGCTTAACTCCAGGGATCTGCACTGAAGTGCCTAGATTGTTAAAGCCCATGATACCCATTCCGATGACCGCAATATTCACCTGGTCATTCGGCGAAAATTTCTGTTCAGGAGCGCGGGTTTCCAAAGTAAGTACCTTATCATCCGGGCGTGCAATCAGGCCAGAAGGTACACCGGTAATAATGGCTCCAGCGATCGCCTTTTTAATAAAAGTTCTCCGCGTATTTTGCGAATGCTTTGACATAGGACATTGTGTTGATTAGATCGTCGAAGTTACGATATTGCGACGGAAAATATGTCCTCAGTTGTCAGAGTTGGATAAACGGTAATAGACTTAGACAAAAAAACATGAACCTCAATTTTTTTAAGAGCAAGAACGTGGCCATTGATCTTGGGAACACGAACACGGTGGTAAGCGACAATGACAGAGTTCTCCTAGCGCAGCCATCTTACATCGTTTTCGACTCGACAAGCCATGCAGTGAAAGCGGTGGGAGACAGGGCATATAACATGTTCGAGAAGAATCACGAAGACCTTCGCCCAATTAAACCACTTCGAGGCGGCGTAATTGCCGACTATGATTCTGCAAGTAAAATGATCCGGGAAATGTTGTCGGTAGCCTACTCCACGAAATCTTTCTTCAGCGGCTACAACAATATCATTTCAGGAATTCCATATTCCACCACAGAAGTAGAACGCCGTGCCTTACGCGACGCGTTAGGTCAATTTAATTCACGAAAAACTTACATGGTCTACGAGCCCCTTGCAGCTGCTTTGGGGATCGGACTGAACATTAGTGAGCCTGATGGCAAAATGTTGATCGACATCGGAGGAGGCATCACCGAGATCGTCGTTATCTCCCTTTCCGGTATTGCCGCATTCCAGTCACTCAAGGTCGCCGGTGATACTTTTGATGAAGAAATTCAGGATTATTTCCGTCGCCAGTATAACATGGCAATTGGTCTGAAGACTGCCGAGCAGGTGAAGGTACAGGTTGGTTCCGTTTTGGACGTCATAAGTGAAGCGCCAGCTCCAATGAGAGTAAGGGGTAAGGACCTGATCGAAGGTATTCCCGTTACCAGGATGATCGACCATCGCGAAGTGGCCCGAATTCTTGAGAAATCAGTAAGTGCAATTGAACATGCCATCGTGCAAACGCTTGAGACGTGTCCACCCGAACTGGCAGCTGATATCTATAAGAATGGGATCCACATCACAGGGGGCAATTCAATGCTTCGCGGATTAAAGGAACGATTCGAATCACGCATCGAATTGCCTGTTCACATCGATGTAGAACCTTTACTATCTGTAAGCAGGGGGATTGCACGTACCTTGAACGATACTAAAAAATATCGCAGCATCCTTCATGAATAACAACAGGTGGATTATCGCCTCGGTCTGCGATAATAAGCCTTACGCTTTACGTTGTAGAGTTTGCTGTAATTAGTGAACATCAACTTCGGTATGTAATACTGTAGCGTGATGTTCGCGATGAAGTAACCGTCATTCTCATCAGGATTACCTCTCTTTCCAACTTCTGTTGGCCTGCTGGGTTGTGTATCTATTTCTACACGTCTGTCCGATAACTTTCTCGCCAGTTCATTCTTAAGCAAGGCGACGTCTACGTAGCGAGTGCTGCTGGCGTCATCCAGGTAGTCTGTAAAGGTTACGCGATAGCCGCCTTCAATAAGTATGTTAAAAAATGGATCCAGTTTTATTCTCGCTCCGATTCCAAGGGGGATTACAAATTGAAAAAGACTGTAGTTCTTGTTTTCTGTTTTAAGCGGATGAAGCGCATGCCATTCGCCCTGGTACTTAGCTTTTGGATTAAAGTACATTAGACCGACCCCTGCAAACGCATGAAAATTCAGTTTAGAACGCTGATAGAAGCGCAGACCCATAGGGGTCAAATTGATGGCACCTAACGCGCTAAGTTCCAGGCAATTTGCTCTAAAGGAAAGATTCCGCTCAACACGGTCGTCATCAGCTTCGGCGTCATTGCCAGATAACTGAAACCATGTAAGTTCAGCGCGGGCGCTTATTCGGTTTGTAAGGTAGTATTCAGCACCAATCGCCACGTTTGGTTTTAGATCTCCCCACTCACCAGGGTTGACCATTTCGCCAAAGTAGTTTGCCGTGCCCGTTCCAAAGCTGACCAGGAAATTCCGGTCCCGGCGCAATGCATAAAAGCTCTGAGATGAACCCGCCAGGGGCAATCCCAGAAAACCAACTAAGACGATTACAATGATCTTATTCATGAGCCCAACATGGCTTTATGCTTCGATAAATATAAGAAATTAGACTAGTCTTAATACGCAAATCATGCCAAAACTTCTTTTACTTTCTGTGCTGCGTCCTTTAAGACGATAGCCGAGTAAACCTTCAGGCCGGACTGCTCAATAATTTTGGCGCCTTCCTCAGCATTTGTGCCCTGCAAACGGACGATGATTGGCACGTGGATGTCGCCGATCTTCTTATAAGCTTCAACAACTCCATTTGCCACACGGTCACAACGCACGATACCACCAAAGATATTTATGAGGATAGCTTTAACGTTGGGGTCCTTCAAAATGATTCTGAAGCCAGCTTCAACGGTCTCGGCATTGGCTCCACCACCTACGTCGAGGAAGTTAGCAGGCTCACCGCCTGATAATTTAATAATGTCCATCGTTGCCATAGCAAGCCCGGCACCATTTACCATACACCCTACGTTGCCATCCAGCTTTACGTAGTTCAGTCCTGCTTTGCCAGCTTCTACTTCCAGTGGATCTTCTTCGGTAATATCACGAAGTTCGGCCAGGTCTTTGTGTCGAAACAATGCGTTGTCATCCAGATTTACCTTTGCATCAACGGCAAGGATCTTATTGTCTGAAGTCTTTAACAGAGGATTGATCTCAAACATAGAGGCGTCAAGTCCCAGGTATGCGTTATATAATGAGTGGATGAATTTCACTCCCTCCTTGAATGCATTTCCTTCCCATCCCAGAGCAAAAGCCAGCTTCCTGGCCTGGAATGGCTGCAGCCCAACCGTGGGATCTATCCATTCCTTGATGATCTTTTCCGGATGTGTCTCCGCTACTTCCTCAATATTCATTCCGCCCTCGGTAGATGCCATTATAACCGGGCATGCTTTCGAACGATCGAGCAGAATGCTCATATAATATTCTTTGGGTTCGTTTTCACCAGGGTAATACACGTCTTCGGCGATCAATACCTTATTTACTTTCTTTCCCTCAGGACCTGTTTGGATAGTGACCAGCGTACCGCCAAGAATGGCTTTCACTTTGTCTGGCACCTCCGTTATATTTTTGGCAAGTACCACCCCGTTGGATCCGGTTTCTTTTATCTTTCCCTTCCCACGACCACCAGCATGGATCTGCGACTTGATGACGAACCATTTTGTTCCGGTCTCGGCGCTTAATTCTTTAGCAGCGAGAATAGCGCTGTCGGGAGTATCGGCAACTATACCACGTTGCACAGTGACACCGTATTTCTTAAGGATTTCCTTGCCTTGGTATTCGTGGATGTTCATGAATTTTTTGTTTGGGGCGAAACTACTTTATTTACAGCTTTATTTCAAGGAAACGATCAACTGAGTCCATGCTGCGCGCCTCTAATTTGGTAAAGTCATACGGCGAACTGGCTGTATTAAAAGGTATTGACCTCGAGATTAACAAAAGCGAAGTCGTCGCTATCGTTGGGGCATCCGGTGCAGGAAAGAGCACGCTACTCCATATACTGGGTACCCTCGATACGCCTGATAAAGGAAAAGTATACATACAAGATAAGGATGTGTTTAGCCAGTCTTCAAAGAACCTGGCGGCATTCAGGAACAAGTCCATTGGTTTTGTCTTCCAGTTTCATAACCTCCTTCCAGAGTTTACTGCTCTCGAGAACGTGATGATACCCGGATTGATTGGTCAGGGTGAGGAGAAACAAGTAAGGGAACGGGCAACAAGTCTTTTGTCAATGCTAGGATTGGATGAAAGGAGGGATCACAAACCTTCAGAATTGTCTGGCGGAGAGCAGCAGCGTGTGGCTGTTGCCAGAGCTATGATCAATTCGCCGGATCTTATATTAGCAGACGAACCCAGCGGAAATCTCGACTCGCGAAATGCAATCGATCTTCATAATTTGTTCTTCAAGCTGAGAAAGGATGTAGGGCAGACGTTTGTAATTGTAACACACAACGAAGAGCTAGCAAGGATGTCAGACCGCAAGATTGAGCTTAAAGACGGTCGCATTCACAATCAGTAAATAAAAAAAAGGAAGAAGACCGCACAACCCATTTCACAAATCCGTGGCCTTCTTCCTGCTCCCCTCAATCTAAGTTTAAACCCTAAAAACTTAAATGACATTACAAAGGTATATGGCCGCGCTGGTTCGCGCTGGGCGTATTAGGTCATTTCGGTAGATGTGTAAGAATAGGATCGTATGTGGTTGATTAAAGAAACGGACTAGCGATTTTTCGACAGTCATCTCAAAAATCTTACTCGAGAAATAAGGGCCTAACCGAAATTTCTTTCTTCAGTAATAATTCGGAGACACCTCGTCTTTTCCACTGATAATCAGCTAATTAAGAATAGAGCGGCGATGTCATCAAAGTTCTTAATGCGGCATTGGCTTACATGGATAGAACTTTTTCAAAGGGGGCAAGACAACCCGGCGAATTTTAACTTTTTGTGGCGATTTGTGAATGTCTTAGTGTACGAGTACCTCAAGCTGAATCTCTTCAACCTCAACAGTCCCGTTTTCATTGATATTCGTAAGCCTGATTTTTTTTATTTCGTTGATTAAAACAGGATCGTATTTGGCAGCCACCCTCACATAATTTTCGGTGAAGCCGTGCATCAAGCCATTCTCAACATCGTTTTCAAAGAGCACAGATGAAGTCCTTCCAAGGTTGTCTTCATAAAATTTCCTTCTTTTCTTATCAGAAAGAATATGAAGCATTCGTGAACGTTCCGCACGTTTGTTTGCTGGTACCGAATCTGACATCAATGCGGCTGGTGTGTTTTCACGCTCAGAGTATGTGAAGACATGCAGGTAAGCGATGTCTAGCTCGTTGAGGAACTGATAGGTTTCCAAAAAGTCCTCATCTGTTTCGCCCGGGAATCCGACAATAACATCGACACCAATACAACAATGCGGCATCTTTTCTTTTATGGACGTCACCCGGTCCGTATACAGCTCGCGAAGGTATCGCCTCTTCATTAGCCTAAGGATCTTGTTGGACCCCGACTGAAGAGGGACATGGAAGTGCGGAACAAATCGCTTCGATTGAGCTACAAAAGATATTATCTCATCAGTGAGAAGGTTCGGCTCAATAGATGAAATACGAAACCGTTCGATACCGTCTACCTCATCCAATGCTTTTACCAGATCGATAAATCTTTCAACGCGCTTACCGTTCTGCAACCCGAAATCACCGGTATTAACTCCGGTTAGCACTACCTCCTTGACTTCTGTAGCAGCAATTTCACGGGCGGTTTTTAGGATATTTTCAATGCTATCGCTTCTGCTGTTGCCGCGCGCTAAAGGGATCGTACAGAATGTGCACGAGTAATCGCATCCGTCCTGGACTTTCAGGAAGGTACGTGTACGGTCATTGATGGAGTAAGCTGTATTAAAGCGGATTGCATTTTCTATCTCGGAGGCGAAGACCTCCGTTTCAGGCTTGCGTACGAAGCCATCAAGCAGCTCAACCAATCTGAATTTTTCTGAAGCCCCTAATACTGCATCGACACCTGGGATATCTGCAATCTCTTTGGGTTTTAGCTGTGCATAACATCCAATAATAGCAACGTAGGCTTCAGGCGAAATACCCCTGGCTTCGCGAACGATCTTGTGACATTTCTTATCGGCATTCTCCGTTACCGAACAGGTATTGATAATAAAAATGTCAGGCGAATCGGTAAAGTCCACCTTTTTGTAGCCTTTCTCCTCAAACAATCTGGATATGGTTGAGGTCTCAGAGTAGTTGAGCTTGCATCCCAGCGTATAAAAAGCGACTTTTTTCATATCGAGGGGGCAAATTTAATAAAGGTTTTCCGGAATGTAGAACACTCGCTAAAGGAGCCTGCCGATGGTAGTTTACCTGCCCAAGATGATAACCCAAGTGGGCTGCCAGATGTACGAGAAAATGGCCGGTGGTCATTGAATAGTTGAATACCCGCTCTGGATATTCCTTTTCCAGCACAATGGGCTCCAGCCTCTCCAATGCAGACCGGACAGCCGTTTTTGTCTTGTTGATTTCCTGAAGAAGCAACTCACGTGGAATGTTCCGGGCAGCAAATTCGTGTTCGCGATTCCTGACATAACCGGATCCACCTAATACAGCGCCGATGTAGTGCTGCAGGTTTCCACACAAATGAAGGCAGAGGTTTCCCCCGGGATTCTTAATGGCACCTGAAGTTGTCCATAATGATTCCTCTGTCGGATAAAGATTGATTTCATCCTCAAGCTTCCTGAGGTCGCGATCAATGATCGTGAGGATGGATTCAGTAATAAGATCCATTATCAGGCTGACTGAAGGTACTTTTCGATACCACTGATCTTTTTGTCCAGCTCCTCCGTTACTTTTGCAAACTCATCTTTTGATCTTAATTTGGCTTGCACACTGATATAGAACTTTATCTTTGGTTCTGTCCCTGAGGGACGCACAGACACCTTACTTCCATCTTCGAGATAGAATTGCAATACATCTGATACCGGGAAATCCAGTTTCGATTCTTTGCCGGTGACGAGATCCGTTTCTTTCAGGAATTTGTAGTCAAGTAGTCGAACCACACGGCTTCCAATGATTTCTTTCGGAGGATTGCTTCTGAACTTTTCCATCATGGCTTTGATCTCCTGCTCGCCCTGTTGACCTTTTTTTGTGACATTCAACAGGTTTTCCTTGTAATATCCGAAATCCACATACATGTCTATAAGCCAGTCATACATCGACTTGCCTTCATCGGTAGCGCTGGCTGCCATCGCTGAAAAAAAAGCGCAAGCGGAAACTGCATCCTTGTCACGAACGAAATCGCCTACCATGTAGCCGTAGCTTTCTTCTCCCGCCGCGATAAATCTTTTTTTGCCATCTAATTTACCCATGAGCTCTGCGATGTATTTGAAGCCAGTGAGGGTGTTATAACATTCGATGTTAAGTTTGACTGCCATTGCGTCCACTAGCTCAGACGTTACTATGGTTTTCGCGATATAGGCGTTGTTTGTGTCCTTAAGGCTCTTCAGAATGAAATACATCATCAGGCTGAACGCCTGATTTCCATTCAACAGAATAAACTCGCCGTCAGCTTTGCGTACCCCTATGCCAACACGGTCGGTGTCAGGATCGGTTGCCATAACCATGGTGGCACCTACTGCCTTTCCCTTTTTAATAACCAATTCCATGGCAGATTTTTCCTCGGGGTTCGGGGATTGTACCGTGGGAAAATTTCCGTCTGGAGTCTTCTGCTCATCGACGACTTGTATGTTGGTAAAACCAATTTGTTTCAGGCACTCTGGAACCATGGTGATCCCGGCACCGTGAATGCTGGTATAAACCAGTGGTAAGTCCTTGTGCTTTTCAATTACACTTCTGTTGGGGATGAGTTTCTTTACTTCTTCATAATAAGCCTTTTCGACTTCCGGACCGATGCTGTGTATCTTCGAGGCGTCGGCATTGAATTTTACCTGACTGAATGACGTAATGGTTTTTACTTCAGTGGTGATATTCTTGTCGTGTGGCGGAACCACCTGTGCGCCGTCACCCCAGTATGCCTTATAACCGTTATATTCCTTTGGATTATGTGAGGCAGTAACAACAATGCCTGAATCGCATTTTAAGAAGCGTATTGCAAATGAGAGCAGGGGAGTGGGTCGTAGTTCTGGAAACATGTACACCTCTATGCCATTTGCACTGAGAACATCGGCTGTAACCTGTGCAAAGAACCTGCTATTGTTTCTGCTATCGTGTGCAACGGCAACCTTGATCTTTTTTCCGGGAAATGTTTTGTTGAGATAATTCGCCAGTCCCTGCGTTGCCATTCCAACGGTATACTTATTCATACAGTTGGAGCCGGCGCCCATTATGCCTCTAAGTCCGCCGGTACCGAATTCGAGATCCTTGTAAAAATTGTCTATTAGTTCCTTTGAATCTTTTTTTTCCAGCAGCGATTTCACCTCGTTTTTTGTCGTGTTATCAATTACGGGGCTATCCAGCCATTGCTGAGCTTTAGTTTGAACTTGTTGTAACAGATCTGCCATTGTATTGAATGTCTTTATAAATAGTCGCCTGCAACGTTCGTTGTTGCGTTGCGATTAAAACGGGGCGAAAAATACGAATTTTATCGCCACGAGGGGCAGATCTACGTCGCCTGGTTATGATGACGTACGTCATTGATCAATAGAATAATTGTATTCGGCGTGGGTTTGGATTCAAATCAATGTGAATTCGGTTACTAAACCTTTTCCTGAAGGATCAAGCAATCAGGGAGTTGTATTCCATTTGTCAGTGATCGTTGATGTTCCCACCCTTCTTAAAAATCCGGTAGTCTATGTTAGGCTTTGGCGTATTGAAGCAAATGAACGACACCTTTAAGTACAATAGAGACTTATTGGGTAAGAAAAAGGCCGCGCTCGAAAGGCAAAGAGACGAGATAAGAATCAGATCTTCTACATACGAAAATGTTAATATTGACTATGTCAAGGCACGCGTATCGGCAAAGCTGAAAAGGAACAAGACGCAGGAAATAATTTCTGCGTTTGTGGCAGTATTTTTTCTATTGAGCATTATTGGAGGTGTTGTTTGGATAGCATTTTCAGTTGATTTTACAAGCAAAGGACGAACCTTCACCAGACTTTTTCAATACGATAACTTATAGGCAAAGCAACGGACTTGTTTTGAAAACGGATTATTTCATTGGAGGTCCAAAGGCATCGGAGACTACGATGAAAGACGGCATGAAACATCAGAACTCTGAGAGTTTTTACGAGACAGGCGAACAATTCCGGTCAGCGCTTATTATTATGATACCTTGGTGAGGGAGGTTTATTTCTATAAGACACGGAGATACCATAAAGAATTTTCCCGTTGTTCCGGATACCGTGGTTGCACACATAACGCTACATAACGTTAAAACTCCATAAAAAAATCGAGTTTGATTTCTTTGATTGCAAGATCGTACCCGCTACTTACAAGGAAACGCAATTGAGAAAATAACAATTTGTCCGATTCGGAAATCAAAGATTGCCTCGTAACGCCTGCTCCCGTTCGATGGACTCGAACAAAGCTTTAAAGTTTCCTTTGCCAAACGACTTTGCACCGTTGCGTTCAATGATCTCAAAGAAAAGTGTAGGCCTATCCTGCAACGGCTTCGTGAAGATCTGGAGGAGATATCCTTCTTCGTCGCGGTCAATTAGAATATTCAATTTTTTCAATTCTTCGATGTCTTCTTTTATCGTGCCAACGCGTTCCAACACTTCGCTGTAGTACGTATCCGGCACGTGAAGGAATTCAATGCCGCGACTTCTCAATTCACCGACAGTAAAAATAATATCGTCGGTCGCGATGGCGATATGTTGAACACCTGGCCCTTGATAAAAGTCGAGATACTCTTCGATCTGCGATTTCTTCTTGCCCTTTGCCGGCTCGTTGATAGGAAACTTGATGTAACCATTTCCATTAGAAACCACTTTCGACATTAGCGCGCTGTACTCGGTGGAAATATCTTCATCATCGAATGTTATCAGGAGTTTGAAGCCCATCACCCTTTCATAAAACGCCACCCAGCGATTCATCTGTCCCAGCTCAACATTTCCAACGCAATGGTCGATGTATTGTAAACCGATAGGTTTTGGCTCAATTAAACTCTTTCGCTCTTGATATCCCGGAAGGAAAGCGCCCTGGTAATTATTCCTTTCCACAAAGGTGTGAATGGTCTCTCCATAGGTCTTAATGGAAGCAATCGTTACCTCACCGAATTCATCCTTCAAGAGCACTGGTTCTTTAACCGGTTCAGCTCCACGCGACGTCGTCTCGGCAAAGGATTTCCGGGCGTCATCAACCCAAAGTGCCAATACCTTGACACCATCTCCGTGTTTACGTACATGTTCTGAGATTTCAGAGTCCTTTAATAACGAGGTTGTCAGTACCAGCCGGATCTTATTTTGTTGAAGCACGTATGAACAACGATCACGCACACCCGTTTCCGGGCCTGCGTAGGCCACCCATTGAAAGCCCATGCAGTGTTGGTAGAACAGTGCTGCCTGCTTGGCATTCCCGACGAAGAACTCAATATGATCTGTACCTTTTATAGGAAGGATGTCGGTTTCCATGGTTGTTTTTTCCTAAAATTAGCCTTTGCTGAACTGTGAAGACAGCATTACGAAGGAGATTCTGTCGATTTGAAATTTATAAACGATTATAAGCTCTGCCGCTTTAAAACGACTACTAAACAGAATTTTATTGTCGTTGTTTGGGCCTGCCGGATTAGTGTAATTCCACGATTTCTTTAATCTTTACTAAAATTTTTCGCCATGGATTTTAAAGCACTTGATCAGGCTCTTGAGAATATTGTTAAAAAGAGAGAGGAGTTAAGCAAAATCAATTACAACAATCCGAAGTACGACGACCTTGAAGAGGAGCTGCACGGTCTCGAAGATGACTTTCAGGAGGAATATGGCGATTTCCTGGAGCAAGCATTACAACAGGTGCATGACGAGTATTGTCCTGACAATGATGTTCTTATGCCCATTGGTTATCTCGGCCAGGGTGTTCCAGTCGAAGTTGACAAGCTGCCAGGGAAAGACACACGTCTTGTTTTGGCACCGAGCCCCGTTCGTATTATCCTTAGCGTAGGCAAGGATAAACAACAAATTGTATGGTCCGCTGATAAATAGGCGGCCGTAATTGTCATCAGATATACCCGATCTTTTTTCTTACTCGATCCAATACCTCACGGGCAATTACTCTGGCTTTAGCTTCGCCCTGCTCAAGCCGTTCCTCGAGCGCCGCCGGGTTGCCCATGTAGTAATCATATGACTCACGTTCCTTCTTAAACTTCTGAACGATCAATTCATATAGCTCCTGCTTTGCGTGGCCATATCCGTAATTCCCGCCCAGATATTTGTTACGCATTGTTTCCTTTTGTTCGGTTGTTGCCAGTAAGCTATAGATGGCAAATACATTATCACCTTCTGGATTTTTGGGCGCTTCCATGGGTGTGCTATCCGTTTTGATTGTACGGATCTGTTTCAGCAACTCCTTTTCAGGAAGGAAAATATCGATGATGTTGCCATACGACTTGCTCATCTTCTGTCCATCTGTTCCAGGTATGGTCATTACCGTCTCTTCAATCTTTACTTCCGGTACAACGAACGTGTCGCCATACATAGAATTGAACGATGTCGCTATGTCACGGGCAATCTCTAAGTGTTGGCGCTGATCTTTACCTACTGGCACAAAGTTGGCATCATAGAGAATGATGTCTGCTGTCATCAGGACAGGGTACGTGAACAAGCCTGCATTAACATCTGAAAGCTTTTCCGATTTGTCCTTGAATGAATGCGCGTTAGCGAGCATTGGAAAGGGAGTGAGACAGCTGAGGTACCAGGTCAGCTCGCATACTTCCGGGATCCGCGATTGCCGGTAGAGATAATTCTTGTCGGTGTCAAAACCGAATGCAAGCCAGGCAGCAGCCACAGCGCGGACATTTTCCACGCGTGTTGCAGAATCTTTTATAGTGGTAAGGGAATGAAGATCTGCGATAAAGAAAAAAGAATCATTTCCAGGCTTCTGCGAAAGTTGAATTGCAGGAATAATTGCGCCTAATAAATTTCCTAAATGCGGCTTACCGCTACTCTGAATGCCTGTTAAAATTCTAGCCATAGTTTTGCAAATAAAATAAAATAAAGCTGAACCGAATTAGTTTTAACTTTGACCAATTAAAAATTAGTGAAGATGAGAATAAGGGTGACTTTCATGCTTGTGGTATGTGCTACGGCGCTTTTTGCTCAAGTAGCCAAGCCTCTGCAGTTCAGAGAAGAGTCGTTTGACTTTGGCGCTGTGAAGGAGAATGGCGGACCGGCGATTCACGAATTTCTTTTTACCAATAACAGCGGCAGGCCGATCAAGATCATAACCGTTCAGGCATCCTGTGGCTGCACCACACCCGATTGGACCAAGGAACAAATCGCGCCAGGCAAGACCGGCTTTATTCAGGCCAGCTATAATCCAAAAGGAAGACCGGGCTACTTCAATAAGTCATTGACAATCTCTACTGATTTCGATTCGAATCCAATCGTTCTGCAAATTAAGGGACAGGTCACCACGGAAGGAAATGAAGCGTTGTCTGCTGCTGAATTTCAGTCTGCCAATGGGAGCTGGAAGCTGAAGTCCGGCTCATTCAATTTGGGTAAAGTCTATCTGAAGGACGAATTTACTGTTCGTGATTTTCAGGTCTTTAATGGCGGCACAAAAGCGGTTACTTATAGTGGAACCTTTGTGGGGCCGGCATATATCAAAGTTGACGTTCAACCAAAAACGCTGGCGCCTGGACAAAAAGGTAATATTAAGATCAGCTACAACGGCAAAAAGAATGGTCGGTACGGATTTCAGTCCGATAATATAGAGATCCAAACCGATGATGAATCAAATCCCAATAAATCATTTTCTGTATACGCTACGTTGGAGGACAACTTTAAGGATTTGAAGCCGGAGGAGCTGGCAAAGGCACCGCAACTTCACCTTGAAGCTACCGCGCTTGACTTTGGGAAGATAAGACCAAATGCCACTACCGTTAGAGAAGTACAGGTCTCAAACACAGGGAAGAAAGAGTTACAGATAAGGTCGGTGCAAGGTAATTGTACCTGCATTACCGCATCGGCAAATAAAACATCTTTGAAGCCCGGAGAGACCGCCTCAATAAAGATTGAATTCAATCCTATGGACAGGAAGGGTACGCAACAGAAAGCCGTTACTGTATATACGAATGATCCACGTGGCCCTGTGCAACGTCTGACCTTTACAGCATACGTGGAGGATTAAGCGAACGCCGCGATTCCTGTTATCTTATTTCCAAGGATCAAAAGGTGAATGTCCTGAGTGCCTTCGTAAGTGAGCACAGACTCGAGATTCATCATATGTCGCATTAATGGAAATTCTCCGGTTATTCCCATTCCGCCATGTATTTGTCTCGCTTCACGTGCGATGTCGAGCGCAATCTGCACATTGTTTCTTTTCGCGAGCGATATCTGAGGCGTCGAAGCTTCGCCTTTGTTCATCAATGTTCCCAAGCGCCAGTTAATAAGCTGAGCCTTGGTGATTTCTGTGAGCATTTCGGATAACTTCTTTTGAATAAGCTGGAAGGAAGCTATCGGTTTACCGAATTGAATTCGTTCAGCAGCGTACCGTCTTGATGATTCATAACAGTCCATGGCGGCACCAATCGCACCCCATGCTATTCCGTAACGTGCTGAATCAAGACACATCATCGGCGCTCCCAAGCCGCTTTTGCCTGGTAGCAAGTTTTCTTTCGGGACCTTCACATTGTCAAATACAAGCTCTCCCGTTGTGCTGGCTCTCAGCGACCATTTGCCGTGAGTTTCAGGTGTTGTAAACCCTTCCATACCCCGCTCGACGACCAAGCCATGAATTCTTCCTTCTTCATTCTTTGCCCAAACTACCGCTACGTCTGCTTTTGGCGCATTTGAGATCCACATCTTTGCTCCATTCAACAAGTAGTGGTCACCCATGTCCTTGAAGTTAGTTACCATTCCAGACGGATTCGACCCATGATCAGGTTCAGTAAGTCCAAAACAACCTAACCATTCACCCGAAGCGAGTTTTGGCAAATACTTCTTACGTTGCGCTTCAGAACCGAACTTATAGATAGGATACATCACCAACGACCCCTGTACCGATGCCGTGGATCTCATTCCGGAATCACCACGCTCGATCTCCTGCATGATCAACCCATAAGAGATGTAATCAAGCCCGCCACCACCATATTCAGTGGGGACTGTTGGACCGAATGCGCCGATGTCTCCAAACTTCTTTACGATGTCATATGGAAAATAGGCCCGTTGTGCCCAGTCTTCTATGTATGGGGTAATTTCGCGTTTTACAAAATCGCGAATTGCAGTACGAACAAGCTTATGCTCCTCTGTGAACAATTCATCGAGCGCATAAAAATCCGGATGTTCGAAAAGATCCTGCTTCAACGACTTCTTCGACTTTGGTACTTCGGTAGCAGTATGATTTGCCATAGATTTGGAATTAATTCTTGAATAAAAGGATGGTCCCCTGTTCTAAATAAAGCCCGCCGGTTCGCTCTGGTTACTATTTATTATAACTTTCGGGCAAATTTACACAAGTAATTTACATTCTTACCGCTGATTGAGATGGGTGAAAGCGTCGATCCGAATCTAGTAGAACAACTGAAAAAACTCCAGGCAAAGTATGATGTCATGGGGCAAGATCTATCGTCATACCTGGACGGTCTATTGTATTCCGATTACCTCACCTATTGGGATTATATTCACCTGGATACTTTGTTGAGTTTGCAAACTCCAAAGACGAGCTTTCGCGACGAAAAAATTTTTATAATATATCATCAGATCACAGAACTCTATTTCAATCTCATCCTTTGGGAAATAGAACAGATTGCCTCATCACGAGAGCATAACAGAATCATTTTTTGTTGACCGGCTTAAGAGGATCAACCGGTACTTTCAACAGCTTCGCGATTCATTCTCAATAATGGTAGAGGGAATGGAGAAAGAACAATTTCTGAAATTCAGAATGTCGCTTTTACCCTCCAGTGGATTCCAGTCGGCTCAATACAGGCAGATCGAAATTTCATGCACCGATATGATCAACCTTGTAAGCGCATCGGAGCGTGAAGCCTTGACCGAGTACAGCGATATCGACCTGCAAATGGAAAAATTGTACTGGCGAAGTGGCGCGACTGAGCTTGCGACGGGAAAGCGGACGTTGACGCTCCAGCAGTTTGAAGAAAAATACATGCCCGCCTTCAAAGCAATGGGCATGAAATATCGTGACAGGAATCTTCGAAAGGTATTTCTTAAGCATTTCCAGCAGTCCGAAGCCGTCATTCAAAATCTTCGCGAGCTCGACACTCTCGCCAATGTCCTTTGGCCGTTAGCCCATCTCAAGGCTGCAGGGCATTATCTTCAGAAACATACCCGTGAGATTAAGGCGACCGGAGGAACCAATTGGCAAAAATTTCTGCCGCCACGCTTTCAAAGGATCATATTCTTCCCCGAATTGTGGAGCGCCCAGGAGAAAGAAGAATGGGGCAAGGCCGCATTCGTCTCCGCCCTCGAAGACCAGCAACATTAGCTAAATTATTACTTATCTTTGAGCTTGCTAAGTTGCTGATATTGAGAATTTTTTGCGTTATATCGTTCCTCATTCTCTCCTGCTTTTCTACCCGCGTATGTGCCCAGGGCTTTACGCGCCAAACCTACCATGACACCGAGCGAAAGAAATTAAAGGAAGTCTATCAGGTGAAAGACACCATCAGGAACATTCCGGATGGTCGGTATATCTCCTATTATCTGAACGGAAACATCGAATCGCGAGGCCAGTTCACCAACAATGAGACAACCGGCGTGTGGGAATTCTTTTACGAGACCGGAACGCTGAAGATGAGGGGTATTCTTTTTAAAGGGCGCCAATTATGGCATGTGGGAATATTTTTTCGAAAGTGGCCAGAAGAGCATGGAAGGTATTATCTACGGAAGAAATCGTGAGGGAGAATGGAAGACTTACTACGAGAATGGACACATCAAGGAGATAGGCGAGTATAAGAATGGAAAACATGTGGGCTTATGGAAAACTTTTTTTGAAGACGGAGTGCTTAAAGGCGAGATTGATTATGCCGAGGACTTCGGCCGGTATACTTCGTATTATCATTCAGGAAAAGTTCAAGGCGAGGGCCCAAAGGTTGGAAATAAGAATGCTGGGTTGTGGAGGTATTTTGCTGAAGACGGGACATTGCAATCGGAAGGAGAATTTGTAGATGGAAAAAAGAATGGACCATGGACCACATATTTCCCATCAGGTAAGGTGGCGTCAAAAGGGGATTACCGCAATGACTCGCCGACAGGGAAATGGGAAAACTTTTTTGAGGATGGAACGATAAGTTCAGCGGGTGAATTTGATGAGGGTAAAAAGGATGGTTATTGGAAGTCCTTCACTGCTGGCGGGAAACTAAAGAGTGAAGCTACGTATGACAAGGGGTCGGGAGATTACCGGGAATATTACGAGAACGGAAAGTTGAAAGTGAAAGGGCGAATTGAGAATGAAAAACGTCAGGGGCTGTGGGAGTTCTACTATCAAGACGGTAAAAGGGAAGGGTCCTGCGAGTACGACAAAGGGCAAAGGAATATATTATGGATATTTTCCTGACGGGAATCTTCAGACAAAAGGCGCTATTGAGGACGATTTGAAAACCGGTACGTGGGAGATATATGAGAATGACGGAAAATTATCTGGCTATTATCGTCCGTTTTATGATGACCGTAAAGCTGCAGAGATAACAGATATGGCTCATAAAACGAGCGCAGTTAAAAAAACCGCTTCACAGCGAAAGGGATTCACGTATTTCGATCCGAGGTTTAACGAATTTCAGGGTGTAATTTTTGGGACTAATCCCGTTTGGCTGGTCGCCGGTCGTTTGCCTTTGGGGATAGAATTCTATCTTGAAGAGCGTATAGGCCACGAGTTCGAATTTATTGGCATACGGGACCCGTTCTTTAAGGCAGATCTTGACATACCTCCCGGCAAGCTGTTCGAGAGGGGTTACAGTATCGCTATTAAGCAGAAATTTTATAATCCATTAAAAGCGGGAATGTGGTATTTCGGTCAGGAAGTAAGATTTACAAACCTTGGTCATTTTGTAAATCAATCGCAGGTTAACAGCCAGAATCCAGATGACGTATTTACATTCAATGCGGTAGAACAACGTATTGAGTGGGGCGTATTGTTGGGTTACCGGATCATGCGTCGTAACAACGCAAGAGGTTTTACGATCGATGCATTTGTTTCGGGGGATATTGGTTATCGGGGTTTTAATGTCGACCCCGACTATGAAACTTATTTTGAAGACCTCAACCAGGATAAATTCGCGAAGACATTTCATCTTGGCCTTAACCTCGGGAATGTTTTTTCATTCCGTTGAGTTAGTGGATCAAGCGCAACAGTTTTTTAATTCCTTTTATTGAAGGATAAATACCTTCTGAGTATGAAGCTAGTGGAAGTAATATTAAAGCCCGAGGAGGCTTTTGATGAGGATCTGCTCAGATCATCGCTGTACAGCAAACTGGGCATAAAGGACGATGGCAGCACTTTTGTCAACGTCACCAAACGATCTATCGACGCGCGCTCAAAGCATGTTATTGTCCGGATGCAATGTGAAGTCATTCCGTTTTCCGAGCGCAAACCGCTGATCACGTATACAAAGAATTTTCCCGACGTGCGTCGAAGCAAAGCCGTTGTCATCGTCGGCAGCGGGCCTGCAGGTTTGTTCGCAGGTTTAAGACTGATTGAACTCGGCATTAAACCCGTGATCCTTGAACGCGGCAAAGATGTGCAGGCGCGTAGAAGGGACCTGGCCGCTATCAACAAGGATCATCTTGTAAACGCAGATTCAAACTATTGCTTTGGAGAAGGAGGAGCGGGTACGTATTCCGATGGTAAGCTGTATACGCGCTCGAAAAAACGCGGGGATGTACGACGGATCCTGGAAATATTTGTAGCACATGGGGCCAAAGAAGACATCCTGTTCGATGCCCACCCCCACATAGGAACTAACAAGCTGCCGATGCTTGTGTCTGCGTTAAGGCAAAGTATTCTCGATGCAGGAGGAGAAGTTCACTTCGATGAAAAGGTTGTCGATTTATTAATCGAGGGCAACACCATGAAAGGTGTCGTCACACAACACGACAATAAATATCTCGGCGATTCTGTCATTCTCGCCACCGGGCATTCTGCACGAGACATATTTCAGTTGCTGCATCGTAAGAATGTGCTGATCGAAGCAAAATCCTTTGCACTAGGTGTAAGGGTAGAACATCCGCAAGCGTTGATCGATAGTGTTCAATATCATTGTAGTGGCAGCCGTGGGGATTATTTGCCGGCTTCTTCGTATTCAATGGTGCATCAGGCGAATATAAATGGAGAGGAGAGGGGCGTCTTTTCGTTTTGCATGTGTCCCGGAGGATTTATTGTGCCTGCTGCAACGCAACCTGGAGAAGTTGTTGTGAATGGCATGAGTCCTTCACGTCGGGATTCAAAGTTTGCCAATTCGGGGATTGTGGTAGCTGTTGGTGAAAACGATTTTAAACCGTTCATTGAACATGGTGCGCTAGCCGGAATGTACTTTCAGGCCGCCATTGAGCGGGACGCCTGTATTGCAGGCGGGGGAACCCAACGTGCTCCAGCGCAACGGTTAGCAGATTTTGTGAACGATAAAGTCTCTGCGTCGCTACTTGAAACATCATATCAACCCGGTGTTGCATCGGTGGACATGCGGACCGTGTTGCCTTTTTTTATCGTCGACGCCTTAAAACAAGGGTTCAGGAACTTCGGCACCAAGATGCGAGGTTATATGACAAATGAAGCGCAAATTGTCGGAGTAGAGAGCAGAACTTCATCGCCTGTCAAAATTCCGCGCGACAGTGACACGCTTGAACATCCGCAAATAAAGAAACTTTTTCCCTGCGGAGAGGGAGCGGGTTATGCCGGAGGTATCGTATCCGCAGCTATGGATGGCGAACGAAGTGCCGAAGCGGTATTCAATTCAATGAAAAACTGATCATGGAAAAAAAAACTGTAGTTGTAGGAGCCACGCCAAACCAAAGCAGATACGCTTATCTTGCTGCTAACATGCTTCGCGAATACGATCATGAGGTCGTGCCACTGGGTATTAAACAAGGAGAAGTAGCGGGAAAAGAAATACTTGATATTCGTAAGAAGCCAGTTATCAACGGTGTAGATACTGTAACTCTATACATCGGGCCGCGTCACCAGCCTGAATGGTACGATTACCTTTTAAGTCTCAAGCCTAAACGGATCATTTTTAATCCTGGTACAGAGAACGAAGAGTTTGAACAACTGGCTGAGGCAAATGGAATCGAGGCGCTTCAGGCGTGTACACTTGTCCTCCTTCGCTCGCACCAGTTTTAAGGGCATGTGCCACAGGCCACGACGTCCTTAAAATTTGCCGGTGTATAGTATACTTACCGTTGCGGCTGATTTTCCTTTTCCAGCGCAATAACGGAGACGCATACTATCTTCCACTGACCATTGATCTTTTCCAACACTCGAACTTCTGCCTGTCCCGGGCGAACAGTGCCGTCGTTGACATACTGATTGAACCGAACGTAGGCACCGTTTCCATAGATCTTTACATCCAGGTTAAGCCATTCCCTATCGATCTTGGCCGTCGAGGCTTTAGCTGTTCTGAAGTACTCTGAAAAGCCTTTATCGATCTGGGCCCATCCAGAGAAGGAGTTTACATCCGTTGTGTCGGCAAATGACCAGAAAGCATACGGCGTATGTGCCCAGCTGTCTGCCCAAGTTTTATAATCAATCTCAAAAAAAGCTTTAGTCTCTCGTTCAATGACGGCTCTAATAGCTTCGGCATCAGCGTTTTTCTTCTGAGCTGACACCGAAAGCGTGAAGCTCAAAAGCAGGCAAACACATAGAATTTTTGAAATCGTTTTCATAGCGTTTGTTGGTTTTGGGTTGTAGTTAAACTTAACTAAAAAAGAACAGATTTCAATCGATTTCGGATGCCAATTTTCAAAGTATTCGAATCAAATGACCTCGATACGAAAGAAGTTTTAATCGAGCCTGTATAAATTGGTAGTGAAGGATTTTTCCGATCCTCCCTTCAATTTAGACCCTTCGTCTGTTTGGACGTCGAATATTATCTTACTACGATGCTTCTGAAGTTAGAAAAGGATAAGTAACTTGATATGTAAAACTGACGAAAATGGTGTCGGAAAAAGAGTTCATTCACATCAAAAAACTGAAAGTTAAACCGGGAAAGAAGGTCAACCTGAAAAATTACCGGACCGACTACGAGGGCAAGACATTGAACAAACAAATTGCCGAGGGGTTATTGGAAGAAGGTCGGAAGCATCTCGCGGCAGTACAGGACAAATTGTACGCACAAAATCGATACGGCGTTCTGATTATTTTTCAGGCGATGGATGCGGCAGGGAAGGATAGCGCGGTTAAACATATCATGTCCGGCTTCAATCCTCTTGGTGTGAAGGTGTACAGTTTCAAATCTCCATCCACTAATGAGCTTGACCATAATTACTTATGGAGGCACTACATAACGATACCTGCACGGGGCGAAATAGCAATTCACAACCGTTCACACTACGAAAATGTATTGGTCACCCGCGTTCATCCTGAGTATATTCTAAAAGAGCACTTACCTGAAGTCGACTCATTGGATAAGATTACAGATGAATTCTGGGAACGGAGATTCAATCAGATCGTGCAGTTTGAAAAGACCTTGAGTCAGAATGGTACCATTATACTTAAGTTCTTTTTGCACCTCTCCCAAAAAGAACAAAAGAAACGATTGCTGGAACGGATCAATGATGCATCAAAGAACTGGAAGTTTGCTTTCGGAGATTTGGTGGAACGTGGGCACTGGGATGAATATCAGCATGCCTACGAAAAAGCGATTAGCGCGACTTCGAAAAAGCATGCGCCGTGGTTCATTATTCCTGCTGATGACAAGTGGTACGCCCGTTTAGCTATCGCAGCCGTTATTTATCAGCAGTTCGAATCGCTTAAAATAGATTACCCTGAAGTCACCGAAGAGCAAAGAGCTGAACTCGAAAAAGCTAAGTCATTGCTGATGAGCGAGGAGCTAAAGCCAAATGGTGAGAAAAAGAAAAAGAAATCGCGATCTACTCAGGTTGAGTAGCTTCAACCTCGTTGCCCATTGAGTTTAGATGGACTAATGTTCCGTTTGAACGCATGCGCCTGGCAAATGCCGTGATTGTTTCGTGGTCTTCCCACGGATTTTCTGTCATAATCAGTATCCTCAGATTCTCATAGCTTCCAAATTCCACAGGAATGCTTTGGAGTCTGTTACGTGAAATGTCCAGATTCTCGAGATTTTTCAGAGATAGTATCTGGTCGGGGAATGCCGCGAAATAATTGTCATTAAAACGGAGTACCCGCAGCGAAGTCAGTCTTGAAAGGCTAGCGGGGAAATAGCTTATCCGGTTGTGATGGATGTACAATTCCCTCAGGTTTGTCAGATCTCCAATATTATCGGATAACGAAAAAATCCTGTTATTGGCAGCATACAGGATCTCCAGGTTTTTGAGGTTGCTGATAGGGTCCTCAATCTTTTCAATCTGATTATAATACAAGTCAATGACCTTAAGGTCCTTAGCTGATAAAAGCTCTTGGGGATGGAAACCAGCTTGTTCTGATAAAGCGAAAGCTCTTCAAGGTTCTGAAGGCGGCCAATGCCATCGTGAACTTCGCTAATCTCATTGTAATTGAAAGACAACTTTTTCAACGCGGTTAGATTTCCAATGGCGTCGGGGAGGACCTCGATCTTGTTGCGTCTCAGATACAAACATTGAAGCGTGTTGTTTTGCTTAAGCTTTAAATGTTTTAGACGTCAGATTATTATCACTCAGGACAAGTTGTTTAAGGTTCTTGTTATAATCTATGACCGGGAATTCTGTCAGGAAATTTCGGGACAGATCCAACGAATCGAGCGCTCTGAATTTTTTGTAGTTTAATGGTACTTTGTGAGGTTCATCACTCCTGAATTTCAGGAAAGTCACGTTATCATTACCAGCCAGCTTTAAACGGCCCGACGGTTTATTGTTGTAAAGTTCAACTGCATGAAGTCTGTCAAGCTTGTTAAGCTGCTTCGGCAACTTTTTTATTTTAGTATTTATGAATTCGAGTTCTTCAAGTGCGCGGCACTTCCATAATACCGCCGGAAGTTTCTTTCCCGTCGTAATCCACGATACTTAATTTCCTCACTTCTCCAGCTGCAATTTTACCAGCGAGAAGATCTTCGAGAAGAACAAAGTTTTTATCTGGCCGGTACACATATTTCCAGCCCAATATTCCCGTTCTAATTATCCGTTGTTGTACTTCCCATAAGCTATCCATTCTGATCAGCTTCGGCGAAAGCGGATCGTGACTACGCATGGCATTTTGGTTGGAGTAGTAGGCAACAGAGTCTGACTGGATTTGAATACAGGAACTGCATCCTGAGCGAAGGCTGTTAGCGCAGTGAAAAATACTGCGAGAGATAATGACCATTTTCGCCGAGTGCCAGACATTTAACTAAAAATTTAGTCAAAGATAAATTCCGAGGAGAATTTAGTCAATTTTTTAGTGACTTAAGGATGAATAATTGTCTATGAAATTTTCATTTTATAGACTCAAAAACACTATTTTTGAAGGTTCTAATAATACATCATGAGTGAAATTAAAGATAAAGTTCCAGCTGATTATTCAGCAAGTAATATTCAGGTTTTAGAGGGGTTGGAGGCGGTTCGAAAGAGACCGGCCATGTATATCGGTGATGTGAGTATAAAGGGACTTCATCATTTGGTTTGGGAAGTTGTAGACAATTCAATTGACGAGGCGCTGGGCGGCTATTGCGACGAAATAGCAGTATCGATACTGGAAGGTAATTCAATTCGCGTTGAGGACAACGGACGAGGTATACCCACCGACATGCACGAGAAGGAAAAGCGCTCTGCGCTGGAGGTTGTAATGACCGTTCTGCACGCTGGTGGTAAATTCGATAAAAACACGTACAAGGTTTCAGGAGGTCTTCACGGTGTGGGGGTATCCTGCGTGAATGCACTATCGGAGATGCTGCACGTCACGGTGTACAGAGAGGGAAAGACCTTTGAACAGGAATACGAAAGGGGGCACCCAAAGTATTCGGTTCGAGTAGTAGGCGACTCAAAGAAACGAGGCACTACGGTAGAGTTCCTGCCGGATAAACAAATCTTTACGGTCTCAGAATACAATTATGAGACTGTAGCAACGCGCTTGAGAGAACTGTCATTTCTCAATCCGAAGATCAGGATAACTCTCACGGATTACCGCGAGAAAGATGAACAAGGGAACCCCAAGCACGACGAATTCTATTCAGAAGGCGGCTTACGCGAGTTTGTGGCCTACATTGATTCAACTCGTGAGAAGCTCATTCCGGAGCCGATCTACATCGAAAATGATAAAACCGAATTTCCCATCCAGGTAGCCATGGGGTATAATACCTCGTTTAGCGAAAACCTGGTGTCATATGTCAATAACATCAATACACACGAAGGAGGAACACACGTGGCTGGCTTCAGGCGCGCGTTGACTCGCACGCTGAAAAATTATGCGGATAAATCCGGGATCCTGGAGAAAGTCAAAATCGAGATCAGCGGGGACGATTTCCGTGAAGGACTCACTGCTGTGATCTCTGTGAAGGTTGCAGAACCGCAATTTGAAGGGCAAACGAAGACAAAGCTTGGCAACTCAGAGATTATGGGCGCGGTAGATCAGGCCGTAGGTGAGATGCTTCAAGATTACCTCGAGGAACATCCCAGGGAAGCAAAGCTTATTGTTAACAAAGTAATTCTAGCCGCACAAGCGCGCCATGCAGCACGAAAGGCTCGCGAAATGGTTCAGCGTAAAAATGTGTTGACAGGCACTGGATTGCCAGGCAAACTAGCTGACTGCTCAAGCGCAGACCCAAGCATCTGCGAAATCTACCTTGTGGAAGGTGATTCTGCTGGTGGCTCGGCAAAACAAGGTCGCGACAGGAATTTTCAGGCGATACTGCCATTACGCGGAAAAATATTAAACGTCGAGAAAGCACAGGAGCACCGGATCTATGATAACGAGGAGATCAAAAACATGATCACGGCCCTGGGTGTCAGTTTCGGAACGCCGGAAGACGACAAGGCATTGAACTTAAACAAGCTACGTTACCACAAGGTCATTATTATGACGGATGCTGATGTCGACGGTAGTCACATCCGTACGTTGATCCTTACGTTCTTTTTCCGTTATATGCGTGATCTTATTGAAAACGGTTATGTCTACATAGCAATACCTCCCTTGTATCTTGTAAAGAAGGGAAAGGAGGAACGTTATTGCTGGACAGAGGAAGAGCGTGAGATTATAGTGAAGCAATTAGGTGCAGGTAAAGAAGATTCAGTTGGCATACAGCGTTATAAAGGTCTCGGTGAAATGAATCCTGAGCAATTGTGGAGTACAACGATGGACCCTGCAAAGCGATCCCTTAAGCAAGTAAGCATTGAATCTGGCAGCGGAGGCAGATCACCTCTTCTCAATGCTAATGGGTGATGAAGTTGCGCCGCGCCGCGAGTTTATAGAAAAGAATGCCAAGTATGCTCGTGTTGACGTTTAAGCAACACATTTTAGCGGATAGTTATGGAGGACTCTCTCACAACAACGGATAAGATCGTTCAACAGATCGACGAAAGTAATTATATCAGTCGTGATCTAAGCTGGCTGAAGTTTAATTACCGCGTACTCGATCAGGCTAAACACATTGACCGAAGCATCTTCGATCGACTCAAGTTTCTCTCTATCACTGCTTCCAACCTTGATGAGTTTTGTACCATCCGGCTCGGAAGCTTATACAATTACATCGACTACGGAAAAGAACGATTTGATTACAATGGTCTGCGCGAGGAACCGTTCAGGATGTTGTTGTTATCAGAGACGCAAAAGTACTATGCCGACCAAAATGCTTATTATGTCAATCGGCTGAAGCCACTTTTTCAGAAGAATGGATTTGCTATCGTTAACTATGGCGAATTGTCACTTGAGAATACGCACAAGGTAAACGATTACTTCAACAAGACCATCTACCCGATGCTCACACCAATGGTGTTTGATAGCTATCATACATTCCCGGTGTTGATGAACAACAGGCTGTTGCTTGGAGTGGTGACAAAGAATCCAAACGAAAGTCAAAACCAGCAAAAGGTTTCATTCATCCAGGTCCCGCAAAATCTTCCGAGATTTTACGAGATCATTGAAGACGATATCATTCAATTCGTTCCCATTGAGGAAATAATCAGGAGCAATATTCACAATCTCTTCCGCAACGTAGAGATCATCAGTACGAATATATTCCGGATAAATCGAAATGGTGATTTTACCCTGGAAGAGAGTGAAGATATAGAGTCGAATTTCCTTGAAGAGCTCAAACGCAAGCTTAAGACCAGGCGTTCTGGTCGCGTCGTACGCTTAGAGACCGAAGAGAATCCGGATCCGTGGATGATGAGGTTGCTGAAGATCCAATGGGATCTGGATGAGCATAACATCTTTTACGTCGCGAAGGAAAGCATGATCGATTTTTCAGGCCTCCTGCAGATCATAGGACATAAGGAATTCAAGAGCAAGAGGGTACACCAACCGGATCCTATAAAACCGCTGAATTTCCCTGAGCATGGCACTCGCGATATGTTTGAGGTTCTCAAGGAAAGAGATATTCTGCTTCACCATCCTTACAATTCCATGGAACCTGTGCTTGAGCTCGTTGAAAAAGCTGCGGATGATCCATATGTATTGTCTATCAAGATAACTATCTATAGGGTTGCCAGAGAATCGCGTATAACTGCGGCATTGCTTCGGGCAGCAGAGAATGGAAAGCACGTTTCTGTATTGTTCGAGGTGAAAGCTCGTTTTGATGAGGAAAATAATTTACGTGAAGCTCAGCGTTTGCAGAAGGCCGGATGTTTTGTGATTTATGGTGTGGGAAGCCTGAAGACGCACACGAAACTTTTGTTGATTGTCCGGAAGGAAGAAGAAGACAAGGTATACCGCTATGTGCACCTCTCTAGCGGCAACTACAATGAGGCTACGTCACGGTTCTACGTCGATATCGGTTTACTGACCACGAAGGAGATATATGCTAATGACGTCTCTGAATTCTTTAATGTAATCACCGGACATTCACAGCCTTCGACGTATAGGAATCTGATCACATCCCCGAGGGATATGCGCATTCAGCTTTGTAACCTCATCAGACGTGAGGCGGACAATGCTCGCGGCGGCCTTCCATCAGGTGTTGTGATCAAATTGAATTCGCTGCAGGATAAGGAACTGATCGATGAGCTGTTTGCGGCGTCACAGGCAGGCGTCCCGATCAAGTTGATCGTGCGTGGGATGTGTTGCTTGCGACCCGGAAGAAAAGGAGCAAGTGAGAATATTGAGGTGATTTCGATCGTGGGCGAGTATCTGGAGCATTCAAGGATCTATTACTTCCACAATACGGGCAATCCTAAAGTTTATATTGGTAGCGCTGACGCTATGGTCAGGAGCTTCGATCGCCGGATAGAGTCATTGTTCCTGCTCGAAGATGATTTCCTGCGTAAGCAAGCTATAAACAACCTGCGATACAACCTGAAGGATAATGTGAACGCCTACACCATGAAGGAAGACGGCACTTATGTGATCAAAGAATTAAATGGTGAGCCTCCCTTTAATATTCATAAGGAATTCTATCAAGTCACGCGGGAGATCGTGATGTCCGCAAAGCTATTCTGACCTTTTGAGGTTTACCTGTAGTTGTAGTAGGAAGGACAGTCCGGATCCTTGTGTACGCCCCTGAGGCGAACGCGATAATTCAGCATGAACTCATGTGTACCGTTAGAATAACGATTCAGATCGGACTGCGTCCAGTCGTAAGAGTATCCGAAGTGAAAGGCCTCGCTTATTTTGAGGTCGATAAAGGTAATGAACGAATCGCCAGAGCGATACGACAGGCCTGCGCTGAATACATCATAAAATATAAATCCGGTATTGATATCCACGTCGAGCGGCTGACCTTCCTGAGTGCGCACAAGAAATGATGGATTCATTTTGACTTTCTCCATCTTGTCTAATGGGAACACGATACCACCTCTCAGGAAATAGTACCAATTTCTAAAACTGCTTTAATAGCATCGTAACCTCAACGTAACACCGTTATGCTTCCCGTTCTGGGCACACTTTCTTCACCATCACAACGTATGATATAGTAGTAAACCCCGTCGGGCAACTGTTTTCCATTTGTAAAAGTGCCTTCCCAGTTGTTTTGGTAAGGTTTAGCTTCGTAAACTTTTACTCCCTTATCGTCATAAATGGTAACCCCACACTGCGGATACTCGTCAATCTTAGTCACTTGCCAGTAATCGCCAACACCGTCCGCATTAGGAGAAAAGAAATTAGATGGCGCCAACTTGCTCACGATGGATTCGCCCCTGACCTTAACTTCCACAGTAGTTGTACCGGTACAACCATTACCATCCGTGCCTGTTACGGTATATGTGGTTGAAGTTAACGGTGTTGCTACTGGCTCAACGTCTGTTGTGCTTGAGAGGGATTCACCCGGTTGCCAGGAGTAGTTCAAAAGACCAGATGCTGAAAGCTGCGAGCTTTCGCCCTCGTTGATCTGATCAGGCGTTGCGGTAGCGGTCACGTTGGGAGCCGGCAATTCGGCAACGTCTTGTGAGTCTTTTAGATCGCATCCGTTCGCTGCTTTTACGTTGACGCTATATGTGCCCGCTGCGGTAACCGTAATTGTTGGCGTTGTTGCTCCAGTTGACCAAAGATAGCTGGAAAAGGTGTCGTTTACTCCCAGGACCAGGCTCGATTCGGGACACAAATCAAATTTATTTTCAGCGTTGACGATGCTCATTGCCGGCGCGTCAGTGATTGTGATGGTTTTTGATGAACTTACTGGACACGTATTGCTCGGATATGAGACGGTAAGATTTACGGTGAATGTGTTAGCCGACGTGTAGGTGTGCTTTGGATTCTGATCACTGGAAACGTTTCCGTCACCAAACGCCCAGGCGTAGGTAGCTGTCGTCTGCCCGTCGAGGGTTGACTGATTTGTGAAGCTGACTTCCTGGCCTTTGCAGGCTGTGGCAGGTAAAGTGAATGCTGACACTGGCGGAACAACCACAGTAAGTACCGCACTTTCCGACGTTGTAACCGGACAGCTTGGGTTGGATGAAGTCGCCTGGTAATAATACTCGCCTGACGTATTTCTCAGCAAGCTAGGACTCGTTGCTCCTGCGATGGCGCCCGCACTCTTTTCAAACCACTGGTAAGTAAATCCAGTAACAGTGGGATAAACGCTTAGCGACTTGAAGTCTGGCTGGCAGATCAAAGCTGATCCGGTAAATGCTACTCTAAAGGCTGGTAAATCCACGGCATCCACACGTGTAGATTCTCTTCGCGCGACGCAACCACCACTGGTCCTAACGTCAACGTAATAGATACCTGCGTTTTTCAGCTGGAAGTTTGTTACCGGGGTAGGAGTAAGGCCAGTGGCCGTATAGTTGTCGGGCCCGCTCCATTCGTAGGTGTATCCTGCCCCAAGGTTATTCGATATGGAAAGGTTCAACGTTTGGCCGATACAAACGGGTCCATTATTGATAGGCAATGGATCCAATGCTGATCCAGGGGAGATAATGACCTTGACCGTATTGGAAACTTCTTTGCAAGTGCCTCCCTCCGAAGTCGCCGTCACATGATAATCGCCAGAAACCGTTGGCGAATATTCGTTTGTACCAGCGACTGTGGTGCTTGTTGTCTCGTTAGTCCAATCATAGGTAACACCGCCGCCTTTTGTAGCTGCCAACTTTAGAGGCAAGCCGCTACAAACGTTGAGCGGCCCTGGTGGTGTTACTACGGGGACCATACAGGTCTTATTCCTGAAGATCGATACTTTTGATGCGGGAATGTTAAGGGTATTATTGTCGATACTGGTGAACGCTATATCGGGTTTGCCGTCCGTATCTACATCACAAACATTAATGTGACGGTTGATATATGTCGTAGGCTGAATTAAAGCAGTAAAGGATAAACTTCCAGTCGTGCTCTTGTTATTAAGGATCGTGATTGATTTTTTTGTGATACTAGCAACAACGATATCAGCCTTGCCATCGCCGTCGAGGTCCCCAAGATCTAATACCCCAAGGATATTCGTCCGTTTTAATATTAGGACCCGCACTGAAGCTAATTGCTCCACCAGTACCGTTGTTCAACCAGAGGCCGACTTCATTTGATGTCAGTCGCGTGTATGCGATGTCTGGTTTACGGTCGTTGTCAAGGTCGCCGATTCGAATATTTTTGACAGGAGTTGCTACGGTCAAAGTTTTAATGGCACCAGCGGCGAAAGAGCCTGGTACGCTCTTGTTCTCTATTATGTAGATGTCAGTGTTTGTCTGAAATTGGCTGACTACTATTTCAGGTAAACCGTCTGCGTTTAGGTCCTCTACAGCGAGACCTTCTGTGCTCGCCGCTCCTGGTATGGTGATGTGAATTGGCGGAACCGGAGAAAAGGATATAGAGGCTAAGGTGCTCTGATTTACCAGTACCGCAACCGTGTTGGAACCTTGTGCTGTGACAATGAGCTCTGGTTTTCCGTCGAGGTCAAGGTCTGCGATCTCGATGCGTTTTGGTCTCTTTCCTGCAAGCGTGACGGTTAATGGTGCTGAGAACGCAAAGCTCCCTGTGCCGACGCTGTTGTTCTTCATTATGAATATTTTATCCGTCGTTCCGCTCTCAGTCGCGATCAGATCAGGTTTTCCATCTCCATTCAAATCACCGCACTTAATGTGCAGCGATCGTGAAGCAATGTTTAATGCAAGTTTAGCAGGGAAGGATACTACACCAGGGGTTGATGAATTTGGAAAGATATTAACGAAGGCTGTGTTATCGTTAGCGGTGGCTACATCCACTTTTGAGTCGCCATCAAAATCACACATACAGAGATCGTAAAGACCTTCAGCAGTGGGAATGCCGGCAGGAAAATCGTACTGTCCTTGCAGGTTGGCAAGAGCGAAGCCAGGAGTTCCATTGAAGTTCAACAGGAATTGTTGACGGCTAAAGCTGGTCAGTCCATTTATAAGGTTTGTGACAGCGATATCATGATATGTGGTCCCGAACGGTACTTTCACCGTAAGAAGCTGATCGGTAACAGACTGGATTGATCCTTTTGCAGCGCCGAACGTCACTGCAACCTTAGTCGCATCAGTCCCAAAGTATGCCCCTTGGATCGTTACAACTTCATCCATGCTGCCGCTAACTTTATCGACCGATTTAATATCAGGCCGTTGCGCAATTACATGATTGCCAAAGAAAATAATAGTCAACAGGACACCAAAGGGCTTCAAAAAGTGATTCATAACGTTTCTCTGGGTGCCATAAATCCGCCGGCGCGTAAAAAATGTAACCCAAGGCCTCATTTTGAGGTTGTTACGATCAATACGCGCGCTTCCTTCAGTTTGGTATACGTCTTAAGGTTCCTTACCTCCTCGTGCGCTTCTGCTGCCTTCAATGTCTCGAGTACATGGACATAATATTTCCTGTCCTGAGGATTATAGAATATGTCAGCATTGAACTTATCTGATATAAGCTTTTTCTTGTATACATCGGCTGCGGTGAAATCATTGAACATGCGAATGACAACAAAGTATTTCTTCTTGACTTCACCTTGTTGCTGGTTAATCTGATCCGGATCCTCAACGGTCTCCTGGAAGCGTGCCGTGTGTTTTTCGGCTGGTGTTTTTGTGAGAGTGGAGCGCAGCACTGGAGCAGCTCGTTTGAATTTTTTGAGTTGTCCAAGTTTCAACCCTAGTATAACTTCATGCGAGCCTTGAGAGAATCCATCCTGGGGTTGATTCCCTGGTTCATAAGAATACCCGAATGTAAACCGCTGTATGTTGATTCCCAGGTTCCCGGTGAAGCCATAAGGAAGGCGGTATGATCCCCCCAGCCAAAAGTTTTGTGTAAGGTTAAGTTTTGCCAGCAGTTCAAACTGACTGTTTCCATATTTTGAGTACTTGTAATTAAAGTAAACCTCAAGTGGAGCAATGGCTTCTTGTGTTTTTACTTTTTGCTTCAGTCCACCTTTGTTTCTACTTACTATTTTACTTTCAACCTTGCGTTTATAATAGATGGTAAAGAAAACATTATCAGTTGGTGAAACGGTGAGTTCACTGAAGCTGGCGCTGCTGTTATACACACCCGGAAACAGGTTGCGGCAGCGACACTCCGATATTTATGCCTGAACCGGATCGGTAGAGCATTCCAAAGCTTGCCGCGGGCTGAATGTTGTTCGCCAGATAACCGGCGATAGCGGGGTCGTTGGGGTCTGAAACCTTCGTAAGGTCAATACTATTGGATATCGCCCCGCCCGACAATCCGAAGAACAGCCAATTTTTTTGACCCGTTGGAATTCCGTAGGCATACGTAAGGGAGAAATCAGTTGTATTGAGCAGGCCTCTTTTGTATGAGGTGATCTTTCCTCCCAAACCGGCTCTGGACTCATTCAGAAGGGTGGTGAACGTTAGCGCAGATGTCACAGGCGAGCCTTCAACATTCATCCACTGTTGTCGATGAAGCGCATAAATCGTCGTGTATTCTGTCAGCGCTTCCGCCGGATTGTATAAATATGGATTTACAAAGAAACTGTTATAGACAGGATAATTTTGCGCTCGTACGGAGATACAGCAAACTGACAAAAGCAAGCCGATGGAACAGTTAAAAAAATAGCGCATTCACGTCCATTAATATGGGCAAAAGCTAAAAAGTCACTCCTGATATAAATCTACTGCGAGTCCTTTTGCCAGCTAAAAAATAATAACTCCGGAATGGGATCTACCTTCCGGAAGGTCACTTCACCTGAAAACTTACGAATATACGGTGTTTTTCTTTTTATTGGTAACCTATCTTCAGTAACTTGAGGGTTTAATTCTGGCTTGAACCAATTTTTTAACTAGTTCTGAAGTGAAAAGTATTTCCTGGCCTGCCTTCCTGCTACTATAGCAGTTGTGGTTCCAGGCTTCGTCTCAAATTCTCTTTGGTCCCATTGCGCGGGCAAATTACTCATAGACGGCCAAAACCGACGGAATTTTCCTCAATACATATTTTCAAGATCCTCTTCGAGAGAAACCAGGGTTTCAGGGTTTCATTGGCGTACCTCATAGACTTGAAGACTGAGGAACGCAAAAAAGGAAAGAGTACGATCGACAAAAGGAAACCTAGGTAGAATCAGAAAGCAAGCTTGGTTTGCCTAAGGTGCTGCTCATATAGATAAAGCATCACACCATCTTTTAGACCTACTTCAGGGACAAGTATGCTTTGAGCCCGTGCCCACTCCATCACCTTTATATAGATGTCGGTTGCCGGAATAATGACGTCCGCACGATCCGGGTTCATTTGAAGTTTATAGATGCGATCTTCCAGAGAATGTTCTTTGATCATGGCCAGAATATCTCTTACCCTTTTAATTGAAATAGTTTTGCCGGGTCTCATTCTTGCGAGCTCAAAGATCTTGCTGATGTTTCCGCCGGTTCCAACAGCTGTTACTTTTCCATATTCTTTCTTTATGTTGGCCTTTACCCACTGCTCCATATCTTCCCACATGACTAGGAGAGTCGTTATGCTCCAAAACTCTTACAGATCCAATTTTGAATGATCTTGTTTTGATCTTATCTCCCTTTACATAAAGGTTTAATTCCGTACTTCCGCCGCCGACATCAATATGCAAGTATGTTTTTTGGGTGAGATATGAGCTGATGGCCCTGTTTATGAGTTCAGCTTCACGATTTCCATCGATAATGTGAATGGTAATGCCGAGTTCATCGAATACTTCACTGCACCAATTCAGCACCGTTCTCCGATTCGCGTATGGCGGACGTAGCACAGAACATATAATCGCTTACCTCATATAATTCAATAAGAAGGCGGAAAGCTTTCATCAGTTTCTTGAACTTACCGACGCTTTTGTCGCTTATGCGTCCCGTAGAAAAACATCGTGACCCAATCGTAAAGGGAAGCGGATGTATTCAAGTTTTTTGAAAACGAGGGCAGGCGCATTGTCCAGTACTGTTGAGACCTGGAATCGTATAGCATTAGAACCAATGTCTATTGCAGCTAGTTTCATTATTCAATTCAAATTTAAGGTATTGGTTTTTTATTTTAGACACATATTGTTTTTCTTTGCAATACTTATCCAGAAAGACCGAGGGATGGGCCCGAAGACGTCTTAGCATCCTATTCCGAAATCGAATTCGGAATGTTGTGCTAAATCCCCTTCTTCACATTTATCAATGTGAGAAAAAGATAAGTAACCCACCATAACAGGGCTCTCTGGATAGAACTACGTAAAGAGAGAGCTTTATGAAAATCGAAGACATTCTAAAAGAACGGATTCTTGTCATCGACGGCGCAATGGGTACCATGATCCAACGCCACACGCTGACAGAGGAAGACTTTCGTGGTGAACGATTCAAGAATCACACTCATACCTTGAAAGGCAACAATGATATCCTATCAATTACCCGACCTGATATCATCAAAGATATTCACCGTCAGTATTTCGCGGCTGGAGCCGATATAGCTGAAACAAATACATTCAGTGGAACAACTATCGCGCAGGCAGACTATCATCTGGAAGATGCTGTTTACGACCTTAACTTTCAATCTGCTAAGATTGCCAAGGAAGTGGCCGAAGAATTTACCAAGCGTGAGCCGAATAAACCGCGGTTTGTGGCGGGCGCAATGGGTCCAACAAATAAGACAGCGTCATTGTCGCCGGATGTGAATAATCCTGGATACAGAGCAATCACTTTTGATCAGCTTGTCACAGCATTTAAGCAACAGGCCAAAGCCCTGATCGATGGAGGTGTTGATCGTCCTACTGCTTGAAACGATCATCGATACCCTTAATGCGAAGGCTGCGCTGTTTGCAATTCAGGAATTGTTTGATGAAACAGGAAAACAAGTACCGGTCATGGTTTCAGGAACGATCACCGATGCCAGCGGAAGAACGCTTTCAGGACAAACCACCGAAGCATTTCTGATTTCCGTTCGCATGTTCCGCTGCTTAGCATTGGATTGAACTGTGCGCTTGGTGCGGCATTGCTACGACCTTATCTGCAGGTGTTGAGTGACAAAGCTCCTTTCTTTGTTAGCGCTTATCCTAATGCAGGATTGCCAAATGAATTTGGGCAATACGATGAGACACCCGAACAAATGGGTAGCCAGGTGGAAGAGTTCTTAAAAGAAGGTCTGGTGAACATGTTGGGTGGATGTTGTGGAACAACACCGGATCATATCAAAGTTATTGCGCCTTAGCTGCGAAGTATTCTCCCGGAAGTGAGGATTGATAGTTGAGGTCGAGAGTGAAGCGAAGTAGTGATAGTCAATAGTCCATAAAGTATAAACCAAGAGTTACACAGAATCAGCACGTTACGCTAGTCGAATAACGCTTGCCTAGTAATTCCAATGCAATTGTCTATGAACATTTCATGAAACATTAGACATTTAAACTTAGCGGGCTTGAAGCGATCGAAATTACTGATGAGTCCAACTTTGTGAATATTGGCGAACGCACCAACGTTACCGGCTCGGCAAAATTTCTCAAGCTCATTAAAGAGGATAAATTTGATGAAGCCCTGGAAGTTGCGCTGGATCAGGTTCGCGGAGGTGCGCAGGTCATCGACGTGAATATGGATGAAGGTATGATCGACTCTGAAGCAGCCATGGTAAAGTTTCTTAACCTGATGGCTTCAGAACCCGAGATATCCAGAGTGCCTGTGATGGTGGACTCATCGAAGTGGAATGTTATAGAAGCAGGTTTGAAATGTTTGCAGGGAAAAGGTATTGTGAACTCCATCAGCATGAAAAGCGGAGTTGATGAATTTTTGCGGCAGGCGAAACTGGTGCGAAGGTATGGGGCGGCCGTTGTAGTGATGGCATTTGACGAAAATGGACAAGCAGATACCTATGAGCGGAGAATTTCCATTTGCAAACGCGCATATGATATTCTTGTTGACGAACTTAAGTTTCCACCGCAGGATATCATTTTCGACCCTAACATCTTTCCTGTGGCCACAGGAATCGAAGAACATCGCAATTATGCAATTGATTTTTTTAACGCTGCCAGGTGGATACGCGAAAATCTTCCTCATGCCCATGTAAGCGGCGGCGTAAGCAATGTCTCGTTCAGTTTCCGTGGAAATCAAAAAGTGCGCGAAGCGATGCATTCTGCGTTCTTATTCCACGCCATTAAAGCGGGAATGGATATGGGCATTGTGAACCCCGCAATGCTTGAGGTGTACGATGAGATAGACAAAGAATCTTCTCGAGCGTGTAGAGGATGTGTTGCTGAACAGGAGAGACGATGCTACTGAACGATTACTGGAATATGCAGAGACTGTAAAGGGCTCAGCGAAAAAGAAAGAGCTCGATGATGCGTGGCGAAAGGGAACTATTGAAGAAAGGATCACGCATGCGCTGGTGAAAGGTGTGATCGATTATATTGACCAGATACTGAAGAAGCATTAAAGAAATATGGAAAACCTCTTGCATGTGATTGAAGGGTCCACTAATGGCTGGAATGAATGTTGTCGGTGACCTTTTGGGGCAGGTAAAATGTTTCTTCCGCAGGTGGTGAAAAGCGCGAGGGTAATGAAAAAATCAGTCGCCTACCTTACTCCATACCTTGAAGAAGAAAAGAGACGTGCGGGTGGCGTCGAAAAGCCTGCAGCTAAAATACTGATGGCGACCGTGAAGGGTGATGTTCATGATATCGGAAAAAATATTGTCGGTGTTGTGTTAGCGTGTAATAACTATGATGTCGTTGACCTTGGTGTGATGGTGCCCTCTGAAAAGATCATTGAAGCTGCCAAGAGGGAAAAGGTTGATATGATTGGGCTAAGCGGACTGATCACACCTTCACTGGATGAAATGGTGCACATGGCGAAGGAAATGCAACGGGAAAAAATGACTATGCCGTTGTTGATCGGTGGAGCGACAACGTCCCGGATTCACACAGCCGTCAAAATCGATCCAGTGTATGATGGACCCGTTGTGCACGTGTTGGACGCGTCCCGGAGTGTGCCGGTCGCCAGTGAGTTCATTAATCCTGATACCTTTAAGAACTATAAAGACACGATTTAAGGATGAGTATGCCAGCTTGAGGGAGGATTACGCAAAACGAAAAGAACAAAAGAATTACATTAGCCTTGACCGATGCGCGCAAAAACCAGACGAAAATCAATTGGTCGGAAACCGGAATAACCAAGCCGCATTTATTGGAAGTAAGGCCCTCATCAACTATCCGCTGGAGGAAATACGCAAGTTTATTGACTGGACACCGTTCTTCCAGACGTGGATGTTAGCGGGGAGATATCCCGGCATCTTAAAGGATCCCATCGTCGGTACCGAAGCCAAAAAGCTTTTTGACGATGCTCAAAAGATGCTGGACCAAATCATAAACGCCAGAAGCCTTCAGGCGAACGGTGTCGTGGCATTTTACAATGCTGTGCGAACGGAAACAGATGATGTTCTGCTATCTCGAAAAAATGGAGAAGAACCATTTGCCACCTTTCATTTTTTACGTCAGCAAAATAAAAAAGCTCCCGGTCTTCCTAATTTCTGCTCTGGCTGACTTCATCGCACCCGTTTCAGCCGGCCGGGAGGATTACATGGGGATGTTTGCCGTTACGGCAGGTATTGGAATTGAAAAGCTCATTGCAAAGTTCAAAGCTGCCAATGACGACTACTCTGATATCATGGTGAAAGCCCTTGCGGACCGGCTTGCTGAAGCATTTGCTGAATGTCTGCACGAGAAAGTAAGAAAGGAACTCTGGGGCTATGCGCCGAAGGAGGGATTGACGAATGAAGACCTGATCAGTGAAAAGTATTCTGGCATCAGGCCTGCGCCAGGTTATCCTGCCTGCCCCGATCATACCGAGAAGGGACTGCTCTTCAAGATCCTTGACGCTGAAAAAGCGGGTATCATACTCACCGAATCTTACGCCATGTACCCTGCCTCCTCCGTTAGCGGATTTTATTTTGCTAATGCGGAGTCGAAATATTTTGGACTTGGTAAGATCGAAAAAGACCAGGTGGAAGAATATGCAAAAAGAAAAGGCATGACCGTAGCGGAGGTCGAAAAGTGGCTCTCGCCTAATTTGTCCTATGATAATTAATTTTGGAATTAATAACTGATAGCCTTCGATATACCGTCGGTTTTTCCGAGCTACTCAATTAACGACGATGAAAGTAACAGAACATCTGAGGAACGCAAATGGCAGAACGCTGTTTACGATCGAAATCCTTCCCCCGCTAAAGGGAGAGAACATCAAGTCGCTGTTTGACAATTTGGATCCTCTGATGGAATTCAAACCTCCATTTATCGATGTAACGTATCATCAGGGAGGAATATGTTTACAAGAAAATGGAAAGTGGCCTTCTTGAAAAACGGTCCACACGCAAAAGGCCAGGCACTGTGGGCATCTGCGCTGCTATCCAGAACCAATACAAGATAGACACCGTGCCTCATATTATCTGTGGTGGATTTTCCCGCGAAGAAACGGAGAATGCTTTAATCGATTTGCACTTCCTCGGTATCGATAATATCCTCGTTCTTCAAGGAGATGCGATCAAGACTGAGTCGAAGTTTGTCCCTGAACCCGACGGACATCGCTATGCATCGGAGCTCCTCCAACAAGCAAAAAAAATGAACAATGGACTTTACCTTGACGACGAATTGCAGGGTACTTCTCCCACTAACTTTTGTATTGGCGTAGCCGGATATCCTGAAAAACATTTTTCAGCTCCGAACCTTAAAGCAGATATTAAATACCTTAAGCTAAAGGTTGATCTCGGCGCTGAATATATAGTCACGCAAATGTTTTTCGATAATAAAAAGTACTTTGATTTTGTTGAGGAGTGTCATAAAGCAGGGATCAACGTTCCTATCATTCCAGGTATAAAACCAATTACGGGTAAGAATCAGCTTAATGTCCTACCCAAAACTTTCCATATCGATATACCGGAAGATCTAGCAGACGCTGTCGAGCAATGCAAGGATAATGCGGCTGTTAAAGAGGTTGGTATCGAATGGTGTATTCAGCAATCTCGGGAACTGATAAAGCAAAATGTTCCAACATTGCATTTTTATTCAATGGGAAAATCAGACCCAATTTACCGGATCGCTAAGGCTCTCTTTTGATCTTTTCCGAGCTGTTACCTGAATTCCTCTAGATCTGGCCATTTGAATTCGTCCGCGAACGGACATTTTCGTTCGATTCCACACGCAAAACCACTCGTAAATAGTGATTAAAGTCTGAATTGGCCGTGCCCCAATCGGTGGCACTGTGATTGCCATCCATATGCAAACCGTCCTTCCAATGCTGAAAAACTACTTGCTATCAACCCTCCGCAATATCACTAAGCGGAAGGGCTTTTCTATTCTGAATGTTTTAGGTTTATCGATAGGTCTTGCCGCGAGTCTCTTAATCCTTCAATATGTAAAGGATGAATTGAGTTTCGACAATTTTCACGCAAACGGCGAGAACATTTATAGAGTAAAGTACGACTACTATAAGGATGGTCAACGTGTTTTCGAATGTGCAACAGCATTCAATAATATCGGTCCAACATTAAAAGCAGATTATCCGGAAGTAGAGAATATCTGCAGGTTGTACTTAAGATACGGCGGAGGTATTGTTCAGTACAACGACATCAGCATGAAGGAAACAAACGTCTTTATCGCTGATCAAAGTTTCCTTGAAATGTTTTCCTATCCTTTGGTCGCCGGCGAACGTACCACGGCATTGAAAGAACCCAACACCGCCGTAGTGGAAGAAGCAACAGCAAAAAAATATTTTGGTGACGAGAACCCGATCGGAAAACGCATACGGTTTGGTAACAGGGAAGACTATGAAATAAGAGGCGTTATCAAATCACCGGAAAATTCTCACCTGAAGTTTACATTCTTATTTTCTTATAAGACGTATCCTTTGTTCTACCCTGAGATGCCTGCAACGGACTGGGAGGAAGGATGGGGCTGGTATGATTTCTATACCTATGTACAGCTGAAACCAGGAACGAACCCCGCGTCGCTTGATGCAAAGTTTCCTGACGTGGTCAAGAAACTCGGCAGGGAAGGTGATGTTGATCGGTTCAAATTTTCACTGCAACACATGCCGGACATTCACCTGTATTCAAACTTGCTTCAGGAAGCACGCGTCAATGGCAATGGAGAGTCCGTCTATTTTTTGTTGGTCATCGCGCTTTTCATTCTGGTCATTGCGTGGGTTAATTATGTCAACCTTTCCACTGCGCGTGCAGTTGAACGGGCAAAAGAAGTGGGCGTACGAAAATCAATTGGTGCTGCACGTGCCCAGCTCGCCTTTCAGTTCATTGCAGAAGCATTTGTCATCAACTTTATCGCTGTGTTTGTAGGAATGGCGTTGCTCAATGTTTCTATTCCGTTCTTTAACACTATATCCGGAAAAGACCTTACGTCAAGTATACTAACCGACCCCGTGTTCTGGTATGCCGTCGTCGGCCTTTACGTTGTCGGTTCTTGTTTCTCGGGACTTTATCCTGCGATCATATTGTCGTCGTACAAACCTGCGTTGGTGCTTAAAGGACCTATGAAAGGTTCGAGAGAAGGATTGTTTTTACGAAAGGGCTTAGTGGTATTTCAATTCGTTGCGTCGGTCGCTCTAATTGCAGGGACATTGATAGTTTATCAACAGCTGCGGTTTATGCAAAACCGCGAACTGGGAATCGATATAGACAAAATGCTTGTGATCAACGCGCCGGGAGTAGTGCAGAATCGAGAGCTGTATCCTTCGCAATACAACAGTTTTAAGAATGAAATGCTTCGGCATCCGTCGGTTAAAAAAATGACTGGATCTTCGGAAATACCCGGCAATCTTATCTACTGGACTATTGGGTCAAAGCGTGTTGGATTGGATCAGGAAGTTGGAAGTACAGTAATGTACAGGGTAGGGATTGACCATGACTTTTTCAGCACGTACGGAAACCGTGTTTTAGCCGGTAGAGTTTTTGCGCTTGAATATACCGCCGACAGCTCCAGCGTGGTAATTAACAGAAAGACGGTGGAGGTAATGGGATTTAAAGACGCTGAAGATGCCATAGGAGGAATGATTGCGTTCGGGGAAGATACACTTACTGTGGTAGGTGTGGTAGAAAACTATCACCAGGAGGGACTAAAAAATGACTTCCGACCAACGGCATTCCATCTTGCTCCCAATGACCAGGCTTTCTACAGCCTTAAGGTAGATACAAATGAACTTACGCAGACTCTTGCGTATGCCAGAGAAAAGTATTCGCAGCTATTCCCCGGTAACCCTTTCGAATATTTCTTCCTTGACACCTTCTTTAACAGACAATACAAGAATGATCAACAATTCGGGCAGGTCTTTGGCTTCTTTGCAATGCTTGCCATATTCGTTGCATCACTAGGCCTTTTCGGTCTTGCGTCTTTTACAGCATCGCAGCGAACAAAGGAGATCGGCATAAGGAAAGTGCTGGGATCATCGGTGCCGAATATCTTTCTCTTACTATCGAAGGATTTTTTGAAACTTGTCATTGTTGCAAACTTTATAGCCATTCCGTTGGTGTGGGTGCTCATGAACAATTGGCTGGACTCGTTTGCCTTTCGGATAGACATCGGTGTATGGATATTTGTAGTATCCGCATTGATTACGACATTAATTGCATTGATCACGGTAAGCTATCAGTCTATCTCGGCCGCCATTGCAAATCCAGTAAGGTCTTTGCGATATGAATAATATTATCTTTCCTATTTCCTAGAAAAATCCAAACCCTCAATGCTATACAATTACTTTAACATTGCTCTTAGAAACCTACTGAAGAATAAAACCCACACGCTGATAAACATTCTTGGTCTGGGGCTTGGGAATAGCCAGCGTGTTTCTGATCGCGCTCTATATTAAGGGAGAGTTGAGCTACGACAAGTTCCATGAAGGAGCAGAGAACATCTATCGGATTTCGTGGGAGGATGACAACCCCCAGACGCGCACTCCACACCCCATGGCTCAGGCGCTGGTCCAGGATTTTCCCGAAATCGAGAATGCCGTAAGCTTAAGTCCGTTATGGGCAGCCGGCCTTACCAAAGAATCTCACTCTTTAAGAAATCCTGAAAAAGATGCGCGTTATGACGAATCGAATTTGATGTCTGTTGATACGACCTTTTTCAAGGTGTTTACATTTCCTGTGGTGAAAGGCAATGCAGAAGAAGCATTAAAGAATGTCAACGGCGGTATCCTCATTTCCGAATCTTTGGCGAAGAAATACTTTGGCGACGAAGACCCCATTGGGAAACCACTGAGCGTCGACGGAGATCAATACATGGTAGAAGTTGGGGCAGTATTCAAAGATGTTCCCCTTCATTCCCATTTTCATTTTGATATTCTCGTCTCATATGTGCGGGAAAAGTCATTTGATCCCGATGATGAGTATTATAAATGGAAGGATTTTGGTCATTTTAACTACATAAAAGTAAAGCCCGGAACGGATGCGAAGCGAGTTGGAGGCTAAGATCATGGACTGGTCAAGAAAGTACATCGACTTCAGTGATCAGGATTTCGCTTCATACAAGGATCAGAATTATGGATTCAAGCTGCAACCTATTACGGACATCCATCTCAAATCCAGGCTTCGCTGGGAACTGGAGCCCAATGGAAATATTGATTATATCTACATCCTGGCAGCAGCGGGTATTCTGACGTTGCTTATTGCTTGCATCAATTTTATGAATCTCACAACGGCGAAGTCTGCGGAACGTGCGAAAGAAATAGGAGTGCGAAAGACATTGGGTGCTTTCCGTTCGCAGTTGTCCCTTCAATTCCTTACTGAGTCTGTCGTTGTTGCTTTGGTCGCTCTATTGGTGGCTATCCTCTTCATCGAGATATCCCTTCCATTTTTCAACAATGTCAGTGGGGGGTCCTTTGATATCAATAACAACGCATACCTTTTTATGATGACCGGGCTTGCAATTGTTGTCGGGATTGTTTCAGGACTTTATCCTGCCGTTTATCTCTCTGGGGTAAAGCCACACGTGATATTGAAAGGTAAATTTGTACAAACACATCAAGGTACGGCGCTTCGCCGGGTCCTCGTAGTATTTCAATTCGCCATGTCAATGGCCTTGATCTCAGCATCTGTAATCATATTTAATCAGCTGGATTATTTGAATAACAAGAACCTTGGTTTTCGGAAAGAAGAAGTTATCGTTATTCCTGCTAAGAATGATAACGGGCTGGATAAATTTGAAGTGATGCGTAACGAGCTAATGAAGATCGATGGAGTTACGTCGGTTTCGGCAAGCTCAAACATTCCGGGCCGTCAATTCAATCAACACAGCATCGCTTCAGCGAAAAAGCCTTTGGAAGACGTCGGATCATCGGAAGCGTTTGTTGACTATGATTTCTTTCAGACCCTTGGGATAGATTTTGTGGAAGGTAGATCTTTCCTTCGAGAAAATCCCTCTGATACATCGGCCGCCTTTGTCATTAATGAGACCGCAGCCAACCAACTATTCTTGCAAAAGCCGGTGGTGGGTCAGGAGATCATATGGCACGATGACGAAGTCGATGTTCGGGGAACCGTGATCGGCGTAGTAAAGGACTTCCATTTTCAATCCCTGCACGAGCCGATACGGCCGTTAATATTTGGATTTACGGACAACGCTTTCAACCATATCCTGGTCAAGATCAATCCAGAGAATTTTAACGAGAAGATCGCCGCTATCGAAAAAGCATATAAGCTTGCTGAACCTTATCATGGGTTTGAGTTTGCATTCCTGGATGATAGTCTCAATAAGCAGTATGCTGCAGAACAAAGGACGGGTACAATTCTCGGCGCATTTTCTTTCATCGCTATCTCCATTGCCTGCTTCGGACTTTTTGGAATGTCCATGCTTACGTTCCAGCAGAAAGTCAAAGAAATAAGCGTGAGGAAAGTGCTGGGCGCCACACCAATGAATCTCCTTGTATTGTTGCTGGGGAATTTCACAAAACTAATCGTATTGTCAATTGTTATTGCAATACCCGTAGTGTGGTGGATCATGGATGGATGGCTGGATAATTTCAGCTACCAGATTAACATCCATCCGATGATTTTTGTGGCGTCAGGACTAGTGCTGATTTCGATATCCTGGGTCACCCTTAGTTATTTTGGGTTGAAAGCTTCGCGGCTGAATCCCGCGGAGACATTGAAGAATGAATAATTTCGAAAGTAAAAGTTTCAGGTTCACCATTTAAAGTATCCGTACACATGTTGAGGAGTATTATTATTACAGCATTTCGGAACATCATCCGAAACAGATCCTTTTCTTTCATTAATCTTTTTGGATTGAGTGTAGGAATGTCGCTGGGACTGTTGATCATCATGGTAATAAAAGAGCAATACTCCTTTGATAGTTTTCATTATGATGCTGACAGAATTTTCCGGGTCAATACACGGGCCTTTCGCGTTAGCGGCGGCAGTGAAGACTACGCATCGGTGCCACTGCCCATAGGGACCTCCTTAATGGAAAACTATTCTTTCGTTGACAAGGTGGTTCGAATAAACCGCAGCCTTCGGGGTGACGCTGTTTACGGAAATGTCAACGTACCGCTTGAGGGATTAATCGCCGACCAAAGCTTCTTTGAAGTTTTCAATTTCCCCTTTGAAAAAGGCAATCCGGCGACTGCACTTAAAGAAGCCAATGGAATCGTTCTGACAAATGAAACTGCGCGAAAGATTTTTGGACAATCCGATCCGTTGGGTCAACTAATTTCAGTGAAAGGTATAGGTGACTTCAAGGTTACTGGAGTTCTAAAGAAGTTCATAAAAAAGACACATTTGGAATTTGAGGCGATCGCATCAATGGATGTCCTGCCAGTTCTGGAAAAGCAGGGCCTGATTCATGCTTCACTTGAAAACTGGAACAATTACTATTTCAACTATGTATACGTGAAGCTGAAACAAGGTGGCGATCAGGCTGAATTGGAGAAGGCTTTAGCGGAAATATACCAGAAGAATTACAACGGTCTCAAACTAGAAACCCGCGACAAGGGTTATGAGTTTTACCTGATGGGCCTCAATGAGATCACTCCGGGTCCTGAACTCTCCAATCAAATGGGAAGAGGCCTTCCTATGGAAGTGATCATTTTGATTGGATCGCTTGCCGCAGTTGTAATGATAATGGCGTGTTTCAACTACACTAACCTGATGATAGCGAAGTCGCTTTCAAGAGCACGTGAAATTGGGGTGCGTAAAGTCATAGGAGCACAGCGCTGGCAGGTATTCCTCCAATTTGTGGGCGAGGCTGTGGTCTTTTCTTTTTTCGCTCTTGTTATTTCTTATTTGCTCTTGCAGCTGTTGAAACCTGCATTCATGCAACTTCATATCACTCAGGAATTTTCTGTCGACCTCAATGAGGATGGCAATCAGTTCCTATACTTTATCGCATTTGCTTTGGTTGTCGGAATAATTGCAGGCATGTTGCCCGCAAGTTATTTGTCAGCATTTCGGCCTGTTAAGGTGTTGAAGGATGCCGGTAACCTCAGAGTGTATTCCCGCCTTACGTTCCGTCGCGTTTTGATGGTGACACAATTCGCGTTGTCCCTTTTCTTCATCATGTTCGTGACCATTGTTTACCGACAGATCGACTACATGTTTAATAAGGACTATGGGATCAAGGAAGATAACATAGTTAATGTGCGCTTACAGGGAATGGAATTTGAAAAATTGGCAAATGAAGTGAAGCAATTTCCAGGTGTTGTGCGCGTCGGTGCTGTATCTCACGCACTTGGAACATGGTCAGATCGATCAAGCGATTACAAACGTACAAGGGACGAAGAGCCTTTTGTCATGCGGGATTTTATAGTGGATAATAACTATCTCGATAATATCGGAGTTGAATTTGTCGCCGGGAAAAACTTTGATCCCGCGGCCGAGGGTGCATTCGAAAAAAATGTCATTCTAAATGAAACTGCACTAAAACAGTTCTCATTGACGGATCCTGTTTCGGCAATTGGCCAAACGATATATACCGATGATTCAGTGATGCTAAGCGTTATTGGTGTTGTGAGAGATTTTCACTTTAGACCACTAAACTATGAAATAGGTCCCGTCGCCTTGAGGTATAATCCAAAGGCTGCTGGTATCCTGAGTATGCGGATCGTTCCCTCAGAAAAGGAAAAGATCATTGCTTCCCTGCAGGCGGTATGGAAGACATTGGATCCGATTCATCCTTTGGAGTGGATTATGATGGATCATGAGATCGATGAGGCGTATACGACTTCGGGCTTTACCGATATCGTGAAGATCGTGGGGTACATCGCCTTCCTGGCTATCACCCTCGCTTGCCTTGGAATGTTGGGAATGGCAATGTATGCCATTCAAACCCGGGTAAAAGAGATCGGCGTGCGAAAGGTAATGGGTGCGAGTGTGTATGAGATCACTGTGTTATTAAGTAAATCGTTTGCGCTGTTAATTGGCATTGCTGTTCTTATCGCTGTGCCCGCGAGTTTTTATATGGGTGACCTATTCCTCAGCAATTATGCATATCGGGCTACAATTACTCCCTGGACATTGCTTTTCGGGGTGATTTTAGTTCTCGTTCTCGGATTGATCACTATCTGCTCGCAAACCATAAGGGCCGCGGCGGCAAACCCTGTGAAATCACTGCGATATGAGTAAATCCGTTGAATCTTTCACACGTGGTTTAGAATTCATGCGAGAGCTTCAAATCTTTTACAATTAAAATAAGCTACCGGTGTAACCATCGTTAATAGGTCCGGTATACGTAGCACCAGCTCTTTTTTTATGATAAAAAACTACATCAATTCAGTACGTCGATACATTTTAAGGAATAAAGCGTTTACGACCATCAATATAATGGGTCTCGCTATTGGAATGATGGCGTGTATGCTCATCACACAATATGTGATGCACGAATTCAGCTACGATAATTTTCACGAAAAGAAAGACCAGATATTCCGGGTGCAACTGGATCGCTTTGACAAGGGAGAATTGTCGACTCGTTGGGCGTCAGGATGTGCGGGGATAGGTCTCGATCTGAAGGCGGATTTTCCGGAGGTAAAGCATTATGTCCGCCTGAAGAGTCAGAATTCTGTCTTCCGTTACGGGGATGTCTATTTCAAAGAGGACGCCACATATTTTGCATCTGAAGACTTTTTCAAAGTGTTTTCTGTCAAGCTTGTTGAGGGCGTTGATTCGACAGTGCTTAAGGATCCGTTTAAGATCGTCATTTCCCAATCGTTTGCTAAAAAGTATTTCGGAAATGAAAATCCGATTGGAAAGCTGATCAGCAACAATGGCAAGAACGGATTACGAAGTAACAGGTGTTTTCGAAGACCTGCCTCCAAATACTCATATGAAGGTGGATGCATTGATGTCTTTCTCCAGCCTCAATAAACTTTGGAATGATCCCATTGTATCATGGATGTGGGACGGATTTATGACCTACATCGTGCTGGATGAAAAAACAGATGCGAAAGCATTCGAACAGAAACTACCGCCCTATGTTCAAAAGAAAGCAGGTGAAGAGCTCAAACGTTTTAATGCGGGCATGACCTTCCATCTGCAGCCTATCACCGATATTCACCTGGACTCTGATTTTATTGGAGAGTTCAAGCCAAACGGAAACCGAGCAGTCGACTTATTTTCTTTCCATCGTTGCCATTCTCATTCTTATTACAGCGTGGATCAACTATATTAACCTGGCAACAGCAAAATCCATTGAGCGCGCCAGAGAAGTTGGCGTTCGCAAAGTAATGGGAGGGTTTCGTTCCCAGCTGATACAGCAGTTCCTGTTTGAGTCGTTGTTGTTCAACGCGATGGCTGTCATCATTGCAATAGCGCTTGTTATCGTTCTTACTCCGGCATTTGGACAGTTAACGGGCCGTGAACTCGATTTTCTACTATTCAAACAAAATACATTCTGGCTTTGGATTGGTGCATTGATTGTTGGCGGAGCTTTGTTGGCGGGAATTTATCCTGCATTTGTGCTGTCCTCGTACAAACCCGCCGAAGTTCTAAAAGGTCGTTTCAAAAATACAGGAGCGGGAGTCATGTTCCGCAAGGGCATGGTTGTGGTCCAGTTTGTTTCGTCCATTACCCTTATCGTTGGAACGTTTACGGTTTACAGGCAAATAAAATATATGCAAGACCAGACGTTAGGTGTAAATATCAATCAGACGATGGTCTTAAATTCCCCCAATGTGACTGATTCAACATATGAGGATAAATTCCAGGTCTTCAAACAACAACTTCTTCGCTTTCCCGAGGTTGTGGGCGTGACAGCATCTACTGCTGTGCCTGGTGCCGCGCCCGACTGGAATGCAGGAGGAATCCGAAGGCTTAGCCAGCGTGAAGATGAGGCCAATCAGTATCGAATAATCATGATGGATCATGATTTCATTAAATCGTATGGGTTGGAAGTTATCGAAGGCAGGCCGTTTTCAGGAGATGTCGTTAATGAAAACGAGTCAGTCTTGCTAAATGAATCAGCTTGCCGGCTCATGGGTTTTACTAATCCTGAACGTGCGATTAATGATCAGATATTCTTTTGGGGTGATACCTTTAAAATAGTCGGAGTTGTGAAGAATTATCATCAGGAATCGCTTAAGAAAGCCCATGAGCCGTTGATTTTCCGATACGATCGTGCCCCAGGTGGATACTACTCTATCAAATTCAATACGAAGAACGTCAGGGAATCTATGGCGAAGTTTGAAGAAGAATGGAAGGCGATGTTTCCGGGCAACCCATTTATTCATTTCTTTCTGGATGATCATTATAATCAACAGTATCAGGCGGATCAACAGTTTGGTAAAGTATTCGGCATATTTTCCACACTTGCGATCTTTATCGCCTGTCTCGGATTGTTTGGATTGTCGTCGCTGACAGCAATTCAAAGAACAAAAGAAATTGGTGTGCGCAAAGTTCTCGGTGCATCCGTTAGCAGCATATTAGCTTTGGTAAGCAAGGATTATATCATTCTCATGATTTTTGCTATCGTATTCGCAATACCGGTTGCGTGGTGGATAATGGCTGGGTGGCTTGAAGGTTTTGCAAACAGAATTCCGTTGTCATGGTGGATATTTGTGATCCCGGCCCTGGTGGTTATCGCTATTGCGCTTTTGACCGTCAGTATTCACACGTTGAAAGCAGCACGTACTAATCCGGTTAAGTCTCTGAGATATGAATAACCACCCCTAAATCCCCTTGAGGGGACTTGGGTCCTAGGAGGAATTCATTAAATCAATATCATTCGATTCACGGAGACAACGAAGTTCTCTGGGATCATCAAGAAAATCTCATACGAAGTTAATAAGAGTATCAATTTCCAACGAATCGTTAACCACAATTAACTAACTTCCCCCTGAAGGGGGCCAGGGGGTGGTATTATTTTACTGGATTAGTTAAATTGATTTAAAAAAAGATCATGTCTCTTCTGCATCTCATTCCTTTTTTCGTTGGAATTGTCGCCATGTTTTCTGATGATCCCAAGTTTGAACCACAAGTGATCGACAATAATGTTGCTATCGGCTACGGCATAGCTATCGGCGATGTTGATGGAGATAAGAAACCGGATATACTTCTCGCGGACAAGAAACATTTCGTTTGGTACCGGAACGGTGACTGGAAAAGATTTGTGATGATCGAAAACCTTACCATGTCCGATAATGTATGTATTGCGGCCCGCGATATTGACGGTGATGGAAAAGTGGAGGTTGCTGTTGGGGCACAGTGGAATCCCGGCGAAACATCTGATACCTTAAAATCAGGCTCGGTTCATTATTTGATACGACCGTCCGATCCAACCAAGTTATGGATGCCGGTAGAACTGCACCACGAGCCGACAGTACATCGAATGCGCTGGGTCCAGGTTGCAAAGGGAAAGTATCAGCTGGTAGTACTACCGTTGCACGGGCGCGGAAACAAAGATGGCCAGGGAAAAGGAGTGAGGGCATTTGCCTATGAGATGCCAAAAGACCCCAGATCGCCATGGAAGCTTCGACTCGTGGACTCGACGATGCACCTGACTCATAACATGGATCTAGTGCCTGACCGTGATCGCGAGTTGATCTACATTGGAGGAAAGGAGGGAGTAAAGATCATTGGTTTTGACGGCGCGAAATGGTTAGCACGTCCAGGGATGAATTGGTTCACCGAAGGAAGTCCGTTTGGTGAAGTTCGGGTCGGTGGCGGACGTCTGGGTACAGGGTTGCTGGCTGGTATTCAGCCAATGCACGGAAACACATTGACAGTGTACACGTCTGGCACTGAAAAAGCAGTACTCAACTCATCGCTCAACCAGGGACATGCATTGGCGGTGGCGTCGTTGCTGGGAACAAATGCCACTCAGGTTGTTGTCGGATGGCGTGAACCCGACAAGGATTTCAAGGTGGGAGTAAAGATCTATGCGGCGACCGATACTCATTATAAAGAATGGGAAGGACATTGGATTGACGACAACGGAATGGCCTGTGAGGACCTTCAGCTTGCCGACCTTGATGGCGATGGTAAAAAAGATATCATCGCGGCTGGAAGATCATCACATAACCTGAAGATCTACTGGAACCGGAATTAGGTTAATCGTTAATCGTTAACCGTCAACCGTGAGTCGTGAGTTGGGAGTAGGTGAGTGTTTGACCGTTAGCGTCGCAATGGACGCAGGGTTTTCGCAGAGGATTCTCATCGTACATTGGACATTGGGAGTTGGACATTGGACATTCTCTCAATCCGGACATCGAACCGTTAAATCAGTACTTAGTCAATCTTGGGATCGATGTCATCGATATAGCCTAGTATTCCGCCCTTGAGATTATAAAGGTTGTCGAACCCGAACCGCTCCTCCAATTCACGTATAGCCTTTCCACTGCGGTTACCCGTTTTGCATTGTACCACAACTTTTTTCTTTCTATCGATACGCCCTGCATTTTCTATAACCGTTGCCAATGGAATGAGCTCGGCGCCAATATTGCAGATCTCGTATTCGTATGGCTCGCGGACATCAATAATCTGAAGATCTTCACCGCGGACCTGCCATTCGTTTAGTTCAAGGGCATTGATCTCCTTTATCTTTTTCTCCACGGCCTTCATTCCGCAGAACTGTTCGTAATCAATGAGCTCCTTTATGGTAGGATTAGACCCATTCAACGGATTGTTGGGATTTCGTCTGATGTTAAACGTACGCGATTCGAAACTCAAGGCGTCGAAGCTGAAAAAGCGTCCGCTTAACACGTCGCCAACGCCAGTAATTACTTTTATCACTTCCAGCGCCTGCAAGCTTCCTAATATTCCGGGAAGTACGCCAAGCACTCCACCCTCAGCGCAACTGGGAACAAGACCCGCCGGGGGCGGCGTAGCATATAGGTCACGGTAGTTTGGTCCTACCTCTCCTTTACTGTTCTTATAATTAAAGACAGATAACTGTCCCTCGAATTGAAAGATCGACGCGTATACATTCGTTTTTCCAAGTAACACGGTGGCGTCATTCACGAGATAACGGGTTGGGAAGTTGTCTGTGCCGTCGGCCACGACGTCATAATCCTTGATCAAATCCATCGCATTTTTGGATGTGAGCTGGGTGTTATAAATCTTAAAGGTGATATGTGGATTGAGCGACTCAAGCCTTCTCTTGGCAGCTTCAACTTTCGGTTTCCCCACTTCACTAACGCCAAACAACACTTGTCGCTGCAAATTGCTGTCATCGACCACATCGAAGTCGACGATGCCAATTGTTCCTATTCCTGCTGCTGCCAGGTAGAGAAGGATTGGACTACCAAGTCCCCCTGACCCGATTACAAGCACTTTCGATGCCTTCAACTTTTGTTGTGCTTCCAGTCCGAACTCCGGAATGATAATGTGACGGTTATAGCGCGATAACTCGTCCCTTGAGAATTTGATTTCGCGATGATCCATGAGGGTTATTTTTTGGTACTATTCTCTGCCACCTGCAATCGCGGGCACGATGCTGATAATAGTGTTATCCTTTACAACAGTTAGTTCCTGCTGCAAATTCCTGATATCATCATCATCCACAAAAATATTGATGAAGGATGGGACCTTTCCATCAGCGTTTACGAGGTGTCTCTTAAGCTCGGGATAACTTACCCGTTAGTTTGCTTACTACTTCGGAAACATTGTTCCCCTCCACTTCAAGCTTAGCATTATTGTTCGTGAACTTGCGGAGAGGGGTGGGGATAAAAACGGTTGCCATTGATGTCGATCGTTAATTTGTAATTTGATTGCTTATTAGTTCTTCTTCGAACCGGGCTGATGCATTAAGCCGCCAGGAACGTATATCCTTAAATTTGTGATTGGTAACCGCGATAATTATATATGAGAGATCGGGGTAAGCCGCCAGTCTGTCTGATTCAGAGGGCATTGCCGGATGGTCGGGATGAGAATGATAGATCCCCACCAGCCTCAGGTTGTTTTGATCCGCAAACCGTTCGGCATTAAGATATTCCATTGGGGCGATTTCAAAGCGGTCTTTCCTGCTTTCTGCTACATTTTCAGCTACCATTGTTTTCGTCACAATTCGATCTTCACGACGCTCATCACCAAACAAAAACCCACAGCATTCTTCCTTCACAGATTCCGCTACAGCTATAAGATCATCTACCAAAGCCTTTTCGATGTATAACACACTGTTGCAATTAAAACCAAGGCAAGGTAAGCGACTTTTCTTAGTTATACTTTTTGATATAACAGATTCTCAACTTGTTTTTGATACGCGCTACCTTCCAATGACTCGAACATCATCGGGATAATGGGACCGTAATCAGATGGCTTTGCTTTTTCGATTTCCAAAAACTTTTGCTGCAGCCCCCAATTTAGAATATTCACGGTATCCTGTTTGTCTACTCTGTTAAGTGAATCCCTGACAATCTCTTTTAATCCTTCCACGAGGTAGGTTCTTGTTGTCCTCTTCGCCCTTCGCCCGCTCTATATTACAAAGAACTTTCTCGACTAACTTATCATCAATCGGAGAATTGTGTGAGATGATTATGTCGCTGTCTTGATTATATCTCCGGTATCTCTGCTCATAAACATTGATAAGGAGATTAAGCTCTTGAGGGTTCGCCCAGTCCATCTGGCCTCTGAAGAACTTTTCTGTGTAGCCAACAGGGTTTCCCATGAAGATAACCGGGATTGCGCGTCCTGACCGTTTGATGTAATACAATGCCATTTCAAGACTTTCAACCGGCCATTCGAGATTTCGAACCAACAGGAAGTTACAGTGGTTTTCTTCGGAATAAATCAATGCATTTAGCATCAGATGGGCCGCCTCTTTCACGTTTTGAGCAGTTACAAACTTGCCCGGGCAATGAACGGCGATGAAGTCGTTGTTTTCGCACTCGCTCATGAGCTGCTGGTTCATGAGGCTGTTGTCAAGAATGTGCGTGAACCGTACCATGCCATATTTTACATTACCTCGTTTGGCGTAGCTATCGAGGATGTATTCGCACATTTTTTTTGTTCCCGCGTAAATCTCCTCAGTGAAGTAACGACTTGCCTTTCCTGTTGACGAAAAAATACATTGCTTGACACCTGTTTCGTCGCATGCCTTAACAATGTTCAGCGTCCCCAGTACGTTTGTGCTTACAGTTTCAAAAATATGTGATTCTGCATAGCCCGGGTCACGCTGAGCTGCTGCATGGAAAACAAAATCAGGCTGGTATTCTAAAAACGTTTTTCTAACCGCATCAAGGTCTCGTACATCACATTCGATGTATACAATTCTTGCATCCGGGGAGATGATATCAGGTTGCTTTCGATCGAGGACGATGATTCGTTTTACATCGAACTTCTGGATCTCGCCGAGCAATGTCGAACCAACGCATCCTAGCCCACCAGTAATAAGGCAGGTACTATCCTTTAATAGAAGGTTGACTTGTTCAACTGCCAGACTGAGCTTCCTCAGGCGTGTTGGGCTGAATGGATCTTCGCTTAGCCTTCCTTGCTGATCGTAGAGCCCGATCAATTCCTTGGTGAGCAAGGTTAAATTATCGTAGGCTTCCTTGTTTTGTACCTGAGGCGAAAGCTCCCATATTTTCTTATAGATGTTGTCAATCATGTGAATACTCCGTCGTAATGGCTCTTATTGTCTATGTCTTTGATGGAGTTCTGCCCGTATGCGCCGGTGGCACTTTTTCTTCGAACTAACTGGAGGAGCTTTTGTAAAAGTAATCTCTGGTATCTATTCATTTTGGCAAGCCAAATCCCCGGCATCAAATGTTGCAAAAAAATTCATCGGCCGTAATGATTGTGGTCATCATCACAACTGATTTAAATCACAGCAATCCAACAGGCGTTAAAATGGTTTCGGGGAGGGTTGAGCCCTTTGTTATTGTCCGTGTTAATTATCAGCTTTTTCGTTCTTCTTTTCGCAAAGTAATTCAATTAAATTATATCCGCCGCGGCCACCAGAAAAATAATTTTTTGCATGTAGCACGGGCTATTCGTTGACGCTAAACTATAAGAAAATTACATGCGAGCTTGCAGCTGAGCCAGTTAAAGTCGACGAATTGACAAGTATCACAAAGGAGACGTATTACATTACGTTCGTTCGTTGCTTTTTTACATTTTTTCTTACCGTGACTCTTGAAAATTAGCGTTTTGTCGACCGGACTTAAACAATTAATTTAACTCCGGTCATTGCTAATAAACTAACCTCCGGAGCATGCGCACTGTTTTTAGCTTCTTATTTGCATCCCTGCTGTCATTGTCTTTTTCCCTCCCGAAACGGCATGGATCAGAATCAATCTATTGGGGTATAAACCTTCAGGTGTTAAAGTTGCGGTGTGGTGTGCAAAGGTCAATGAAACACTTACAACATTTGAATTAGTCGATGTTGCAACACAAAAAGTTGTGTTTAGTAATTCAGTGGGAAAATCCTTTGGGCCTATGGACCATTCATTCAAACCTATCGCCTCGATTTTTCATCTTATAAAAAACCTGGCAAGTATTTCCTGAAAGCAGGAAGTGCGACTTCACTACACTTTTCGATAGGCGAAGACGTCTATAAAGGCACTGCGGACTTCAGCCTGTTTTACATGCGGCAACAGCGAAGCAAATACAATCCGTTCTTAAAAGATTCCTGTCATACTCGCGATGGTTACACCATGGATGGCCCAATGCCTGACAGTACTCACCTTGATGTCAGCGGTGGCTGGCACGATGCGACCGACTACCTCCAGTATTCAATGACTTCGGCTAACGCGACCTATCATTTGCTGGCCGCCTATCGCGATTTTCCAGAAGTATTTTCGGATAAGCATCTGGCCAACGGACTGGCCGGACAAAACGGAGTGGCGGATGTTTTCGATGAGGCCAGGTGGGGACTTGATTGGCTAATTAAGATGCACCCAAAACCGGATTGGATGTTCAATCAGCTTGCTGACGACAGAGATCACAGAGGGTTCAGGTTGCCAAATAAAGACACGGCGAGCTACGGCAACGGATTGGAACGTCCGATCTACTTTCTTACCGGCGAGGTACAAGGCTTAGGGAAGTATAAGAATCGAACAAAAGGCACATCTTCAACAGCAGGTAAGTTCACAAGCGCCTTCGCGTTAGGTGCTCAATTGTTCAAGGACAAAGATGCTTCTTATGCAGCAACCCTTGAGAACAAAGCGACTTCTGCCTATACGTTTGCGCTGAAGAAACCCGGTAACACACAAACCGCGTGTTACGTTTCTCCATATTTCTATGAAGAGGACAATTGGGTTGATGATATGGAACTTGCAGCAGTCCAGCTTTATCACCTCACAAAGAACAAACAATTACTGGATGCATCCTTTAATTATGCGGCACAGGAGAAACAAACGCCATGGTTGGGAACAGATACAGCGGGCCACTATCAGTGGTACCCGTTCATCAATGTCGGCCATTATGAATTAGCGAAAACTGCAGAAGGAAATGTCAGGAAGCAGGTAATACAATACTACCGCGATGGAATCAAAATGGTTTGGGAAAAAAGCAAACGGAATGCTTTCTATCGCGGTGTGCCATTTATTTGGTGCAGCAACAACCTCCAGGCCGCCTTTGCAGTGCAATGCTATTGGTACAGGCGGCTAACGGGCGATGCGACCTATTCAGAACTTGAGCAAGCCACGTTTGATTGGTTGATGGGCTGTAACCCTTGGGGTACCAGCATGATTGTTGGAATGCCATCAGATGGCGATTATCCCGATGATCCTCATTCTTCATTGAATTTTTTACATGGCTACCAGACACTGGGGGCCCTGGTGGATGGACCTGTTTATGGAACGATCTATCGTCAGCAACTGGGTGTTAACATTGTGCAGGGCGATGAGTATGCGCCGTTTCAAAGTAGTTACGTCGTCTATCACGACGATTATGGCGACTACGTAACCAATGAGCCGACTATGGATGGAACAGCTAACCTGATCTACCTGTTGGCTGCGATGGAAAGCAATCAGTCTTTAAAAAAAAAGCCCTGACCTATGACCATGGCGGAATCGTAAGGGGAGACCTGACAAAAAAGAGAATCTCATTAGTATTTACAGGAGATACCTTTGCTGAAGGTGGTGACCATATCGCGAATACCCTGAAGACAAAACAGGTTAGTGCTTCATTCTTCTTTACAGGAAACTTCTATAGAAACCAGGAATTCGAACGACTGATCAAGAGACTGAAATCAGATGGTCATTATCTTGGTCCGCATTCTGACCGGCATTTATTATACTGCAGTTGGACGAACCGCGATAGTCTTCTTGTAAGTAGAGATCAATTCACAAAGGATCTTTTGGCCAACTACTCAGCAATGGAAAAATTCGGAATAAAGAAGAAGGACGCGCTTTATTTTATCCCTCCGTACGAATGGTATAACGATTCGATTTCCACCTGGACCAGGCAGACGGGAATTCAATTGATAAATTATTCACCAGGAACCAGGAGTACTGCAGACTACACAACACCGGACCTTAAGAATTACCGAAGCAGCGAGGAAATAATGCAATCTATCAAAGCCAAAGGAGATGATCTTAATGGATTTATTCTGCTGTTACACATTGGAACGGATCCTGCCAGGACGGATAAGTTTTATCGACGACTCGATGAACTGATAGAATTCCTTCGATCAAGAAAATATGAAATCGTCAGGGTTGACGACTTGTTGGATTGAATTAAATATTGAGTAGTATTGAATTCTGATGACCAGGACTGACTCCGATTCTAAAAAAATAGGTTTGTGGACGAGCACCGCTTTAGTAGTGGGGAACATGATCGGTTCTGGAATATTTCTGCTTCCGGCCACGCTCGCTGCATATGGAGCCATAAGTTTTATTGGTTGGATTTGTTCATCAATAGGAGCAGTGGCCCTTGCGTTAGTGTTTAGTCATCTCAGTAAAATGTTTCCCAACACTTCTGGCGGACCGTATGTCTATTCCCGTGAGGGTTTGGGTGATTTTGGCGGCTTCCTTGTTGCGTGGGGATATTGGTTGTCCATATGGTCAACCAATGCTGCGATAGCCGTTACCTTTGTCAGTTATTTGACTGTTTTTATTCCAGCTCTTTCTGACAATTCCTTCCTTTCAGTTGGCGCAGGGCTTTCAGCAATTTGGTTTCTTACATGGATCAATAGCCGTGGCATTAAAGCGGCGGGTAGGCTACAGGTAATAACAACGGTAATGAAACTTACTCCACTTGTATTGGTGGCGCTAGTAGGTGTGTTTTATATCGATAGCGACAATCTTGTACCATTCAACGCAAGCGGAGAAACTACATTTAATGCAATAACTACAACGGGTGCACTTACTTTATTCGCTTTCCTTGGGCTGGAGAGTGCGACTATTCCTTCCGGAAATATCAGGGATCCGGAAAAAACGATTCCACGTGCTACGATTATCGGCACTGCTTTAACGATCCTCGTTTACATCCTTGGATCCATTGCTGTAATGGGTATGTTACCTTCTGACCAATTAGAGCGGTCAAGCGCTCCGTTTGCTGATGCAGCCGCATTGATCTGGGGCGATCAGGCCAGGAGTTGGGTTGCGTTAGGCGCAATTGTTTCAACATTTGGAGCATTGAATGGATGGATACTAGTGCAAGGTCAAATACCATTGGCAGCTGCCAGAGACAGGCTATTCCCTCATGTTTTCGGTATCGAGAACAAAAAAGGTGTTCCTGCGATAGGAATTGTGATATCAAGTGTTCTTATCTCGGGACTAATGATGATGAACTTTACAAAGGGGCTCACGGATACGTTCCAGTTCATGCTCCTGTTGAGTACCGCTGCCGTACTGGTGCCGTACCTATTTTCGGCTGCGTCGTATGGACTTATCTTGCTTCAAAATAAATTCTGGAAGAAGACGCTCATCACAAAACTCATTCTGGCCCTCATTGCATTTTTTTACTCGATGTGGGCATTGATGGGCTCCGGACAAGAATCCGTTTATTGGGGATTCATAGGTTTGATGGCGGGCATTCCATTTTATGTTTGGATGAAAAGGTCACCACAGCAAGATCAGTAATAAGAATATGAAAGTAACTTGTCATTCGGAATACGGGAAAATAAGATCCTTATTTATAAAAAATGTGGACGCTGCATTTGTTGATGAAAATACACTTGCCAGTGAGTGGAAGGGTCTGAATTTTTTAAACAAGCCTGACCTCAACAAATCAAAGGAGGAATATCAGATTCTTGAAAGCTTGTTGAGGCTTCACAAACCAGAGATTTCATTTTTTCCCCACGATCAATCGGTAAGCATTGATTCCATTTATTGCAGGGACGCCGCCTTGGCCACCGATGCGGGCATGATCATTTGTAATATGGGAAAGCCAGGAAGAGTGAATGAACCGGAAGCGGAGAAACGTGCATTCGAAAGTTCGGGCGTCAAAATATTGGGAAGAATTGAAGGACCCGGAACGTTTGAAGGTGGCGATGCAGCGTGGATCGATGACAAAACACTCGCCGTCGGTAATACCTACCGAACAAACGAAGCAGGGATTCGTCAGCTCGCAGCTCTTCTGGAGCCGCTGGGAATTGAGGTTGTTACGGTTCCGCTACCACATTACAAAGGTCCATCAGACGTGTTTCACCTTATGTCGATACTCAGTCCTGTGGATCGCGATTTGGCTGTAGTGTATTCGCCCCTTATGCCCATTCAATTCAGAAATTACCTAATTAAAAGGGGATTCAGTTTTGTGGAAGTACCTGACGATGAATTCGAAAGTATGGGATGCAACGTCCTGGCTGTTGCTCCCCGTGAATGTATTATGGTTAGAGGGAATCCAAAAACAAGATCGCTGCTGGAGAAGGCCGGTTGTAAAGTATTCGAATACGATGGCAATGAAATCAGCGTGAAAGGCGGCGGCGGACCAACCTGCCTAACGCGGCCGCTACTTCGGGAGATCTAAGCAAGCCAGCTCCCTAAATGTTCTTTTACAAAACTATCGTCGTGAAGATGTGGGTATGCCCGGTAGACGCGGTCAATTTCTTCGGCTTGCCCCGGTGAAAGATGTTCTTTCTCTTCGAGACATAAGTTTGTCTTAAGCAACCCCTGGCGACGCAGGACCTCATTGATTCCGCTAACGCAACCATGATATTCATTCATTGGATCAAACACGGCCGCATTTGAGTCCGTGATTTCGATTCCCCGCGCAAGCATATTTCCGATTGACTTCGGATCCATATCTTTCACCTGGTCCAACAGATCAACGGCTTTTTTCGTCCAAAAAGCCCAATGACCTAACAGACCGCCCACGAATTTTTTTTCAACCACTTTCCCATTGCTTTCAAATCGGTATGGCGTTAAAAGATCGGCGACAATGTTATCATCGTTGCCGGTGTAGAGAGCAATTTCGTCCACGCGATCAGATTGGCAAACTGCCCGAACAACATCAAGAGTTTGATAACGATTAAATGCTGCCACCTTTATTGCATGAACATTTTGGTTCGCAGCGAACTTCTTCCAGAATTCAAAACTCAATATTCTGCCTCCGACGGCCGGCTGGAGATAAAAGCCGAAGACAGGAATAATTTCTGAGACGCGTGCGACCCTTTCAATCAACTGCTCTTCGGTGTAGCCGGGAAGCCCGCCATTACTAAGCAACCCCAGGTCATAGTTAAGAGACCTTGCAATTTTGGCTTCACGAACGGCCTGGTCAGTTGGCCCTGTAATTCCGGCTACTTTGATAAAGGGTCTTTTAAGATTTGCATCGTTCGACTTCTTCGGATGCTATACTCAAAACCTTTTCAAATAAGTTATACTTCGGTAATCGGATCTCAAATTGCGTAGTGTGGACACCCACCGCGACACCGCCCGCACCTGCTTCGATATAATATCGGGTAAGTGCACGTTGACTTTTTTCATCAAGCTTGCGGTTTGTATCCAACGCCAACGGATGGGCTGGTATAACTGTTCCCTTCAGTAAGAGTTCTTTGATTGTTTCTGGAAGCAGATTCATGTCTAAATTAAAATTTGCCGGTACGCTCCTGGAAATGTGTTGGTTTGTCGAGTTGGGATCCTCCAAGTTCTAGCCATTGGGCTGTCATCATGATCATTTCATTAACAGTAATCTTTTTGAACGGAAACATCTCTTCCATCTTTGATGCGTTGCTCAACAAGGCTGTTGCCTGTTCTTCGTTCTTGAAGGAAGGGTTCACGCCAAACACTTTCCCGAATTCATTTGCAATTGAGCGAACGGGTAGTGCTTTGGCCCCTGTCACATTAAGGATGGTGGGGGGCGATGAACAAAGTTTCAATGATCTGATCGCGATCTGATTAGCATCTCCCTGCCAAATTATGTTTACATGGCCCATCGAAAGATCAATAGGTTTCTGGCTTTTCACCGCCTTTGCAATTTCAAGCAAGACACCATACCGAAAGTCGATCGCATAGTTCAATCGGTAAATGAGGACAGGCGTTCCGTTATTTTTTGAGAAGTATTCAAAAATTCGCTCACGCCCGAGACATGATTGCGCATATTCACCAATTGGAGCAACCGGATGCTCTTCCGACGGACCGCCAGTGGTAATTGAGGTTAATGGATAAACATTACCTGTGGAAAATGCAACAATACGAGAGTGTTTGAATTTTTCTGCTACACGTCCTGGCAGATAGGCATTCATAGCCCAGGTATATGACTCGTTGCCAGTAGTGCCAAATTTTGTCCCCGCCATGTAAATGACGTTTTCCACATCAGGCAGTTGCTGAAGGGCGTTGTCATCCATCAAATCCATGGAAATTGTTTCGATGCCGAGGTCGTGCATTTCTGTTTCAGCTGCTTTGTTGCTGAAACGCGAGACGGCTATAACTCTTCGTTTCACCTTTGCTGCGTCGACGGCGAGTTTCGTCAGTTTGCAAAGACTTGGTCCCATCTTTCCTCCAGCCCCCAAAATCATAAAATCACCGTTAATAGCGCGGATGTCGTCAACAAATTCATCGTTGATCCGATACATCATCTTGTCCAGGTCCTCTAGTGTCATAGGCGCATTCGGTTAGAAGCAATCATCTATTTGTAAATGAGAATTTCCTTCTTTCTTTTTTTTTGAAAGGTAATTAATTGTTAGATGCCGACGAAACTTAGATGCGATCCATTCGCCGTTTGTAGAACTATCAACCTGAAGAATAATGCAATGAACTTCTATGTCGTAAGGAGCGGTGATCAGCGGCGTCGTAGCAGTGTCTCACGGGCTTCCCGGGGACGCTGCGAATTGTTCGTGGGTTTAAACTGATTTTAGCGGGGACAATTGAGAAGTCTGAGCTAAACCAAAAATGCGAACCACCAACTATGGACCGTCAAACCATTGACTGTTTCATGAATCGCCGTTTATCTTTTTCAACCCCCGCACGGTATCAAGTTTACCTTCTGGTGAATACCGTACTTCAATTTTGTCGCCTTTGTTTCCTTTTCTGAAAGTATAAGAGACAGGCTTCGCTGTAGTCTTTCCGCCTTCATTCACTACAGTAAAATTGACAGTCCATATTCCATCTTCCGGGATTTTTCCAAAGTCGTTTTCAAATGCTATCCGCACAGCCACGGGCACTTCCTCTTCTTTTATCCTTTCAACTTTTTTTACCGGTTGTGAGATGAGAAACACATTCATCGATGAAAGAATAAGCAGTGTTAGAAAAAATCTTTTCATAGTAGTAGTCATTATTGGTTTGGGACAATGATTAAGTGGAACAACTGAGATAATAAACGACCTTGCATCGATCTCAAGTTTTTGAAATAGCCTACCGTAAGGTCTCCGTATTTTTTCTATCGTTATCTCACTAGCTTACTGCGCCGATGAGCAGGAGATAATTAATTGTATTAATTTCCGGACGTTAAAATTCATATGAAGATCGCCGCCGTCTGTACCGATATCGATGGAACATTGCTGGATAGTCGCAGAGAATTATCAACGCGCACCATTCAGGCAGTAAAACGGATCAACGATGCGGGTATACCGCTGATACTCGCTTCTTCACGAATGCCAGGCGCCATGCGTCATCTTCAGGAACAACTCGGTATACTTAAACAACCGATGATCTGTTTTAATGGTGGTTATGTGATGGTTGATCAGGGGGAATCGTCATCTACCGTAATTCTGAACTCTGTGACGATACCCTTATCGATCTGTTCGACGATTGGTGAGTTGGTGGCAGGAACCGACATACACGCAAGTCTTTATAACGAAGACCAATGGTTTGCTCCTTTGGAGGATCAATGGACCGAGCGGGAGCAGACGATCACTAAGGTAAATGCCATCATCCGCCGTACGCGTCCGTTATGAGTCAGTGGAAAACGGCGGACCTCGGCGCTCATAAGGTGATGTGTATGGGTGAGGAGAGACAAATCGCCGACCTTTATTCGAGACTTGACCAAATGTTCTTTGAAGACCTTCACGTCTATAGGTCGCGACCGACTTATCTCGAGATTGCGCCGAAAACTGTTTCCAAAGCAACAGCTCTTCAGCTTCTCATGAAAGAAAGATTCAACACCGATCTGTCACAGGTTATGGCATTCGGTGATAACTATAATGATGTCGACATGATCCGCAACGCTGGCTTCGGCATTGCTGTTGGCAACGCTATTCAGGAAGTAAAAGACGTAGCTAAGGAGATTACTCTCCCCAGCAAAGAAGATGGAGTGGCTATTGCTATCGAAAAATACTTTCCCTAAGCCATCATTTTTATTTTTTAGGAAGCACCTTTTCGTTACCTGGAATCATCTGAGGTTGCTTGAAGTCATAGAAAAAGGCCCGGAATTACCATTTGAACCATTCTTTTTGACTAAAATCCGTGTTGAGCGGAAATGTGAGTAAAAAAATATAACTGAAATGGGGGTATTCGTATAGCTAGTTGTCTGAGAACTATGAAACAATAAAAAGCCATGAAAAATCAATTACAAGCTCTCATCATTAATTGTGTTTGCTCTTGCCAGCACGAACCTTGCAGCGCAAGAAGGTCCTTCCGAAAGTAACCAGATTAAAAGCGTGTTCAGGACCCAGGGCCAGGATTACGGCGGATATGGCGCAAGAACTAACAAATTCACGTACATCGACGGCCAGTACGCCAATATGGTGAGCGTATATGGGGGATGGTATGTAAACCATAGTTTTCTTTTGGGTATCAGTGCAGCTGGGCTTACCAATGACATAAAAGTTCCTTTTGAATACAGGGCCCAACCGCTTGATAATCTTAGCTACATGTATGGACAAGTCGGCATGATGACCGAATACGTTGTCGCGTCAAACCAAGCTGTGCATGTGGCATTCAATCTCTTTACCGGAGCAGGTTTCACGTGTCAATACGAGCGTGACGATTGGCATAATAATAATGAGTTTGATTTTGGTGGAGGCAACGACGAGGATTGGTTCTTCGTCGCGGAACCTGGAGTGCAGGTTGAGGTAAATCTTTTCAAATGGATGCGCTTCAGTCCTGGAATTTCCTATCGCGCCGTACTAAATAGCAATGCACGTGGCCTTGGTGATAGTAAGCTAAGCGACATCTCTTATAATGCCACGTTGAAGTTTGGTAAATTCTGAAATGTGGCAATAATGTTTTTGTTAGCCTGGTCAACTTCGATATTCGGCATTCGAATGTTCATCCCTGAATTGACTTTCCTTAAGACACCTCCATTTGGGCTAAAGCCCGATGAGTTATCCATCAATTGCCACGGCTTAAGTCAGTATGTTTGAAAATGCATAGGTCCGTGCGAACTTTAATAGAGATTAGTTATTAGAGTTTACAATAAACAAAGACCTATGCAAGAGAAAGTTAATGAAAAGACCTTTGTTGGACAATCGATCTATGTGGGTATTGATGTCCATTTGAAATCGTGGAGAGTTAGTGTTATGGCTGGCGAGATCCATTATAAGACATTTTCTTCTCCCCCTGAAACTGATAAGTTAGGGCACTATTTAGCGCGAAATTTTCCTGGGGCAACTTTTTATAGTGCCTATGAGGCGGGATTTAGTGGCTTTTGGTTGCATCGGGAATTGACGAAATTAGGAATCAAATCAATTGTTGTGAACCCCGCGGATATTCCAACAACAGACAAGGAACGCACCCAGAAGGAAGACCAAAGAGATAGCCGAAAGATCGCTAAAACACTTCAGGCTGGACAGCTGAAAAGTATTTATATTCCTTCTGAAAAAATTCAGCAAGACAGGATATTGCTTCGTACTCGGGATGCCATTGTTAGAGATTTAAGGCGGAATAAAACCAGAATTAAATCCTTGCTTTACTTTCAAGGAATTAAATATCCGGAGCGATTTTATACAGATACCTCTCACTGGTCAAGGCAATTTATTCGGTGGATAGATAGTATCTCCTTCGAGCACAACAGCGGTAAAGGTGGATTAAACGCTTACTTGGAAATGGTCACCCATCTACGCGGTTTGTTGTTAAAAATAACTCGCCAAATCCGGGAATTGTCCAACACACCAAGCTATCAACAAAATAAGGATCTGCTTATCAGTGTTCCAGGTATTGGCATGCTTACCGCTATGAAATTTCTAACGGAGCTGGAAAACATTGATCGATTTAATGATTTTGATCACCTGTCTTCCTATGTAGGGTTAGTTCCCTCAACAGACTCCAGTGGAGACGATCAGATTGAGCGGGGCATTACTCCCCGAAGCAACTCGCGTCTTCGGGCCGCGTTGATTGAAAGTGCCTGGATTGCTATCCGTAACGATCCCGCACTCTTAATTTCCTACCAGAAGTTGTGTAAAAGAATTCCGACCAACAAGGCCATCATACGCATTGCTAAAAAGTTGCTTAATCGGATGGTGCACGTGTTGCGTAAAAAGGAGAAATACGAAAGAAGTATTATTAAATAAGAAATTGAGTTATAAAAAACTTTAAGCCTTGGGCATTGATCGCTACCACGAGCTTGTTCCTGTAAGGGAATTCTTCTTAAGTCTGCGACTGCCCATTTATAGAATTAATACTGAAATGCAGGCCTGGCACTGTTAATAGAAGCATGTTTTTATAACTCGTTTTGTGATAGAGTTTTACTAGGCATAGACTCTTGGAATGTGTCCATAAATAGAAAGAGATTGAAGCATTAAACTCCAATCTCTTTGACCATTCCAGTCGAACAGGTTATTCCTGATAGGATGCTCTCCAGCAGGGCCTACTTCCGCTTTGCCTGTTGAGCAAATTTAACAACAGTCTAAGGCTGTTTGAATTTAAAAATTAAGACTTATTCGCATAAACCACTTGTTTTTCAACATAGAAGCCCGTGGCAATTGATAAACTAGTCAGGGCTTTAGCCCAACTTGCAAAACCCAATCACTACGCTTCCATAAATGGATTGTGTGACGCCATGTGTGTCACTTTGATGGCGCTGCCCGCTTTAGGCTGAAGCCAAGGCACGAGCCACTCCATTCCTGGCTCTTCGCTTTCGGAATGTCCCAGCACGATCAGAGACATCGATGTTCCCATTGCCTGAGCATCCCTGACGTATTCGGCGGTTTCCCATTCGTGTACCTCGCCGACGATGAGAACGTCGGGCTTTTCCTGTTGAAGTAGTTTGATCTGCGCTGTACCACCTGCCGCACCGGGAATGAGGGCGATGCGTTTGCATACCTGCTTGCGATCTCCAATAATCCTGACCTGACGGATACCCAATCCTTTTTTTGCCTGGGCGACGATCTCTTCAAGCGTCATCCCGGGATGGTTGATCATTGACGGGTTGTCTCTGTTGTAATAATTCTTCCATCCCATCTTTTCCAAGACGCCCATCAATACACCATCAGGCCGATGTGTATGCCAATAATCGTGGAAGCGCCAAACGACAATCCCATTCTTTTTAAGCAGATCATTCTTGAATTGAAACACAGGATCACTCGTCTAACCAGGCGGTCTCATCCAAATGATTATAGAATGTCGGTTCATGGGCAATAATGAAGTTCGCACCAAGCGATGCTGTTCGCGGATTACATCTACGGTAGCAAACATGGTCGTAACAATGCCGGTGACGACCTGCTTGCCATCGCCCGATTTAAGTGTATCTACGGTTTTAGGAAATGGCGCGCCGGGTATCTCCTTAAGGATCATGTCGATCACTTGTTGTACGGTCAATTTCGATTGTGTTAAAGGTATAAATGCTTTTGCGCTGCTCAATCCGGGAATAGCTGATCAGTCCTACAGTTGCAGCGACCGATTTATAAACTCCCTTCTGGGAACTGTGGTAGTATTCTTTTTGTCTGATGAGTCATTCATATCAAGGTTATTTAACATTTACACTTTTGTTAAGGAGTTATGCACCCTGTCGAGTAGCGCGCTGATCTTGGTCTTAGGATCGCCTTCGCCTAATGTTTCCAATGGAATATAACCGGTGTATCCGGAAAGTTTGATGATCCTTATCAGCTTATCCATGTCGACATCGGTTTCTTTGCCGTCAATAAATACTTTTTCTTTTATCTGCCAGTTGACTGCATACTTTGCCGTCTTTTCGATCTCGCTATACGGATCTCCAATCCGGTAACTTCCCGTATCGAGTATCAACCCGAACCACTCTGAGTTTATGGCATTGAGTACTTTAATCGCATCGTTTGCAGTTTTGATAAAGTCGTCGTGATTCTGAATGGCTACGACAACGCCGTGTTGCTTGCCATAGTCGATGCATTCCCGAATATCTTTCAGCATCCAATCAAGCACTTGTTCCCTGGAATATCCCGTGGGTTTTTGATTTCCCGAAAATATTCTGATCACCGGCGCGCCAATTTTTTCTGCGGCTTCTATCCAACGCTTCACCAGGACGACACTCTCTTTTCTTTTATTAGCATCCGGCTCTGTAAAATCGTTTCTGACACCTGTTCCGCTGATTTCCAGTCCGACGTTAAAAGCTTTCCGTTTAACGTGATAGAGATAGTCATCCGCGGGTACGACGGGATATCCAGGAAAATAATACGCGGTGATGTCTACAGCATAGAATCCTTCCTCAGCGCAAAACACCATCATATCATCAATGGACATTTTGCCCTTCGTCAATGGTTCGTTGAAAGAAAATGCATTCAGACTAACCTTGAGAGAGCCGGTCTTTGATGTATTTGTAGAATTGGCGAAGGAAGATGTAGCGCCAGTAACAACAAAGGGTATCGCCAGCATCGACTTAACGAACCTTCGACGTGGATGGGAATAATTGTCATCTTTCATTGTGATATATTCTTGGGCAATTAATTAGAGAATTAATGTAATGATTTGTTGGCAATAATATTCCTTCTAATGTTTGTGGTTGGTAAAAGTTGCGGATAGGTTGAATTAGTTGTGCTTGATTTCTTCAAGTTAAGATCTGATAAGGAGTTGCCCTGCGAAAACCTCTGCGTCCCGATAATTATCGGGACCACACCCACATTCACACCACACTCAAACCCACGACTAACAGATAACGTATAACGATTAACGGCTCTTACTCAGTACACATCGACCATGGCTTTGATAACGCCCGCGGCTGGATCAAGCCAGCCTGCAAACTCATCTTTAACTTTATCAAACGAAACACGGTGTGTGATAAAAGTGGTCGGATCTATCTTGCCAGTTTTCAAAGAATGAATTACATCGACAAAATCCTTTCGCGTTGCATTGCGGCTGCTCATCAATGTGCCCTCGCGTTTGTGAAATTCAGGATGACTGAAGGTGATGTCCTCTTTTTGCAATCCCACTAATATATAACGTGCACCGTGGGACATATATTGAAATGCGATGTTGATCGCTTTTTGGTTCCCTGTCGCGTCCAGAATGACACCAGGCATATCGTTAGAAGTAATCTCCCTCAACCTATCGATTGCGTCCGATCCTGCAAGAACACAATGATCGGCCTTCGAGCGGCAAAAATTCAATCGCGACTGATTTATATCGAGGGCGATAACCTTTCCACCCGCGATGCGCGCAAACTCCATGACGCCAAGTCCGATAGGTCCTGCGCCTATGACAAGAACAAATTCACCAGGCTTTACCATTGCCCGTTGGATGGCGTGTGCACCAATTGAAAGAGGTTCGATCAGGGCGAGAGCATCATCGCTCAACCCTTCACCATGTACAAGGGAATAGGAGGGAACCGATAAATACTCGACCATTCCTCCATCAACATGTACGCCGCACACCTTTAGTTCAGCGCAACAGTTTGTCTTACCCGAACGGCAGGCAATACACTTTCCACAATTGAAGTAAGGAATGAAAGTAACGATCTCTCCTTTCCGAAATCCATCAACGCCATCGAAGTCAATGAGTTCACCTGAGAGTTCGTGACCAAGTATTCTTGGATAGGAGAAATAGGGCTGCGTTCCTTCGAATGCATGCAGGTCTGTTCCGCATATGCCGATTCGTTTGACCTTGATTATCGCATGACCTTCCGTTAGCTCGGGTTTCTTTCCACTGCTGTATTCAAATTGTCCAGGGGTTGTACAGGTCAATACTTTCATTGTGGTTCGTCTGTTATCCGTTATTTGTCTTGACCCCCGGCCTCCGCTTCGAGAGGCGTTCAGCAGTGATTATATGCGTGAGCGTGCATTATTGTGTTAGTTTCATTCGCATTGGAGTTGGACATTCGACATTGGCGTTCGACAGTTCATCTCGAGTTTTTGACCTCACCCCTGACCCCTCAGGGTGAACTAATTAGTACCTGCATTAAAGTCCCCTTAAGGGGATTTAGGGGTGTTAGGGGTTAAATATTTAATTAAAGATAGCACAGAAGTACCACGCAACATTATCTTTATAAACAGATAATCATTTCAGCAATTTTATATGAACAGGAAAAATTTTGCAACACTGGTTGCTGCGTTATTTATGGGTTTTATCCTGCCGCTCACAATTGAGGCTCAGAATAAAAAGAAAAATTTATTTGCGAAGGAAAATCTTGTGGCGTGGTGTATAGTTCCGTTCGACAATCAAAATCGCACTCCGGCGCAACGGATAGAAATGTTGAAACGTTTGGGCCTTACCCAATACGCGTACGATTGGAGACATCAGCACATTCCTTCTTTTGCCGAAGAGATCGATCTCGCAAAAAATGCCGGGATAAAGATGATGGGGGTGTGGATATGGATCGATAAGGACACTGATCGGGTTGGACAATTGAGTGAAGACAACGAACAGGTCCTGAAAATTATCAAGGACTCGGGTCTGAAGACGAAGCTGTGGGTAGGCTTCAACAATAACTTTTACGCTGATGAGGCGGATGATTTGAAAGTCACAAAAGGAGTTGCCATGCTCAACTATCTGCGTGACCGGGCGGGCAGTTTTGTGGATGGCATCGCGCTTTACAATCATGGCGACTGGTTTGGTGAGCCGGAGAATCAGATCAGGATCTTAAAACAATTGAACAGTCCCATTATTTGGGATGGTCTACAGTTTTCATCACGGACATCATCAAATGGTTTCCTTTCCCTCATTAATGAAGAAAATGAAACCGTGGCTCTGGACGGTTAACATCAACGGTATGAAAAAAGATGGGCCGCAAATACTGACGGTAGGTAGTGGCGATAACGAGTTTGAGATGCTGAGAGCTGTTGAGAAGTCAGGATTCCAGGGAACGATTGGAATTCTTGGGCACGTGGAAGACGATGATGTTGAGAAAGTTTTGCAGCGGAATCTTGAGGGCTGGAGAAGTTGCAGAAGGAGTTACAATAAGTCCATGGTTGATTAGTCCATGGTCGATGGTTGATTAGTCCGAGGTCTATTGGTGAATTAATTGCTCTGTTATGGTAATTGTCATCGTCCCCTTGTCTTCAGTCTCCCAAATTGTCACGGATCTTTTGAAAAGGGTTAGCAGCACATGGTGAACGGGTTTGAGTGAAGATCCGGTAACAAGTTCGATTTAGGTTTATTGAAAATGTAACACGGTAAGGCTTGATCAACTTCAACGCTGATCAGGGCGATACCTTTAGAACACGCTATAATCAAATAAAACCCAAAACATGAAACGAGTATTTCTTTTTCTGGCCATACAATTGTTATTGTTTGGCGGTTTCTATTTAACACTAAATTTATATTCCAACTCTAATTTTTTCAACCCGAAAGGAAAAAACATTGCCATTGAAATTGTCAGTGGGAACATAGAAAATCATTCATTAGTTTTAGATCCCCCGGATACTGTTAGTGGATGGGGTAGAAAAAAAGTTACGTGGAGTATCGATTCAACTGCCGCAATTGTTGAATCGTTTGAGATTGTTAAAAAAGAATCCTCTCCACAACTATTTCAGTGGATCGACCGTGAACCACGATCGCAAACAAGGAACGGACAAGGACGTTTTAAAAATATCAGTAAAGACGTTGATTATGTATATTCAATAATCTGGTATGATACAATGGGACTTAAGCATACTTTTGATCCTAAGATTGCGGTAAAGCCATCACCTAATCGTTTTTTAGAGCAGCTTATTTACATAGTATATGCTCTTTTTGCGGCCCTAATATCTTTCCTGACATTTAGAAAAAAATAAGGTTTGCTGAGACACGCATGTGCTGTATCTTTTAGACGTAATATGAAAATCTTTTGCGTCACCGATGGCGCTTAAGATTGTTTTATTTGGTTTTGTTTTCTTTTTCACCTTTACCACAGGTGTTGTTTCCTGTTGCCATTGCTCTCCGCTGTGAAGAATCTTTCCGTCCCGTTCTTGTCTTAGCAAGTGTCGTGTATAAAAATGATATTGGCTCATAACCTTATTTAAGACTTAAATGTGTTCAAGATCATTTTATTAGCCAAGCCTTTAGTAATCCCGTTAAATTCATAAGACGGAAATGAAAACCTGAAAATGTAAGCAGGAATTTTAGTATCTTTTGAAAAGGGTTAGCAGCACGTGGTGAACGTGTTTGAGTGAAGATCCGGTAACAAGTTCGATTTAGGTTTATTGAAAATGTAAAACGGTAAGGCTTGATCAACTTCAACGCTGATCAGAGCAATATCTTTAGAACATACTATAACCAAATAAAACCCCCAAACATGAAACGCGTAATCATTCTATTTCTAGTCAAGCAGTTAGTATTGATTGGCATTCTTTATTTAGCACTAGATTTGTATCCGGACTTTAGTATCGATGGCCAAAGGACCGAAGACGTTAAAATTACGATTGGTAAGGGGGACACACAGACTGGCGTAATTGAAATTAACTCCTGCTGGCAAAGTACGTGTATATGGAGGGAAAAATGTTATCTGGTCTGTTAAATCTGCCTCCAATGTTAAATCGTTTGCAGATTAAACCAAAACGTCCTTCCGAGGATGTATTTGAGGGCGACCCGCCACGAGGCGACAGACAGAACGCCGGGGTAGGAAAATTAAAAGATCGGGACGATAAAATTGATTATGAGTATAAAATAATCTGGTACGATACAGCGGGCGGAGGTCCGTATACTCATGATCCTAAGATTGCGGTAAAGCCATCTACCTTTTTATTAGAGTTGCTTATTTACATAGTATATGCTCTTTTTGCGGGCCTAATATCTTTTCTGACATTTAGAAAAAAATAAGGTTTGCTGAAACACGCATGTGCCTGATATCTTTTAGACCTAATATGAAAATCCTTTTTGCGTCACCGATGGCGCTTAAGATTGTTTTATTTGTTTTTGTTTTCTTTTTCACCTTTACCTCAGGTGTTGTTGCCCAGGATCAGAAAATTGCTGACAGCCTAAAGCTCATCTACCAACAGGATACGTTGAAAGGTGAGACCAGGTTAGAACTACTGAAGGAGCTATCATTTAATGAAATCAGGGATTTAAAAAAGGCATTACATTACACTGACGAGTTGATAAGTCTTGCCGAAGAGGAAGGTGCTAAAAATTATCTTCTGATTGGTTATTATATAAAAGGAACCAAGGAGAGATTGCTGACGAATATGAAGGAGGCCCTTACTTCCTTCATTAAAAGCGCTGAGTTGTCGAGGGAAATGAAAAGCGTTGTCAAAGAGGGGGAGTGCTATCTAGCTATTGCAGATATTTATTCCAATGCAGGCAATCATAACACTTCTACCCAATACTATGCGAAGGCAATCAAGCTACTTCAACAGTCTAACGACTCGATCAGTCTGGCTTCTGCATTTTTGAACGCTGGAGACGAATATCTTAAGGCAAAAAATTATGACACGGCGCTTTTGTATGCTGAAGGTGCTAAAGTGATTTTCGATACGCTTCAATACGAAACCGGTAAAGGATACAGCCTTGGGAATATCGGTATGGTCTACGCAAGTACCGGCAAGAACAGCCTTGCGGAAAAATATCTTCAGGAAGCCATCGGCATACTGGAAGCCAACGAAGATTACAATGCCAGTTGCGATTATCTGCTTTCCATGGCGGATGTATACCTCAATAAAGGAGATAAAAACGCAGCGTTGAATACTGCATTGAAGAGTCTTGCCCTGGCCAGGCGATACGGCTTAAACCAGCAGGTTATTAATGCCAATCTTAAGGCGTCTGATATCTACGAAAAAATCGGCAATGCCGGTAATGCACTAAAATTCTATAAGGAACATATTGCCGGAAGAGACAGTGTTCATAATCTTCAGACCATACAGGAAATGGCCGACCTGCGTACGAACTATGAAGTTTCTCAAAAACAAATAGAGGTTGATTTACTCAATCAGCAGAAGAGGAGCCAGAGGAACATTATGATTTCATTGGCTATCATTTTGATTTTGGCAATCATTATTGCTTCTATCTTATTGAGAAACAACCGTCAAAAGAAAAAAGCTTATGAGGTTTTAAACTTACAAAAACAGGCCACCGAAGAGCAAAAAACTAAGACTGAAAATGCCCTCTCAGAATTGCAATCCATACAAAAGAAATTGATTCATTCAGCCAAGATGGCGTCTCTTGGAGAAGTCACGGCAGGCATAGCCCATGAAATACAGAATCCTTTAAACTTTGTCACTAATTTCTCTGAATTAAATCATCGAGATTCTGGGCGAGATGAGAGAACTATTTCTGAATAAACTCGAAGCCTCGGACAAAGCCAACGCCAATGAAATTATGAATGACCTTGCAGAAAATCTTAATAAAATAAACGAGCATAGCAAACGGGCTGATGCGATTGTTAAAGGTATGCTCCAGCACTCCAGATCAACCGCCGGAGAGAAAAAATTGACTGATATCAACTCATTGGTGGATGATTCATTGCGTTTAAGTTATCATGGATTAAAAGCGAAACACAAGGGAATCACCATAGGCGTTAAAACTGATTTTGATAAAAGTGCTGGTGAGGTTGCTGTTGTGCCACAGGATATATCAAGAGTTATACTGAACCTTTGTAACAACGCATTTTATGCAGTGAACCTTAAAAAGCAAACGGCGGATTCTGATTATGAACCAACCGTTTTAGTCACGACAAAAAGATTTGGAAATAAAGTGAAAATATCGGTAAAAGATAATGGCAATGGAATTCCACAAAAAATACTCGATAAAATATTCCAGCCTTTCTTTACCACAAAACCAACAGGACAGGGTACAGGACTTGGCCTATCCTTGAGCTATGATATCGTAAAATTTCACGATGGAGATTTGAAAGTAGAAACAGAGGAAGGAAATTATTCTGATTTTACAATTGAGTTGCCAGTGGGGTATTAACCCTAATGTTTAGTAAACAAGAAATCAAAAGACGCGACAAGTTTAGCAGACAATGTTATTTCTCTTATGCCGTTGCCCTTTGAATTCATTATCGAAAAAATGCACTGGTGCCCCTTATTGAATTGTTCCGCAAGACTCTTCGGAGCAGTCAGCTTGAGCGAATTTTGATTTAAGCAAAATCCACTTCCCCATCAAACTTCCTCCACGTCCCAAATCATTACTTTGTCAGGTTTGTCATCATACTATCTTTTCATTCCGAATTTTTCGTCCGACTTATTCTTTTTTCGCAAACTCCTTAATAAAATTGGTAACCTTAATTCTTTTGTGGAATTGCTCGCTGTCGTTGCCCTTTGGGTAAGGAACCGTAGGAACCGGCACGCTCAGAAAATTACACAACGGCTCCCAGCCTTCCCTTGCTTCAAATACTAGAAGCTTTTCGGGCGGTACTGTCTTCTTAACCTCATCCACCCACTTGTTATACAGGTTAATCATAAACTCGCGGTCATCTTTTTTACCTTGCATGAATTCGTCATGAATTCCATTCATCATAATATAATAAATGCGCGGGAAATAGCTCATATTCTTATTAAACAAACCAATAAACCTGATTACAGGGACAAAGAATGAAGGAAGAGGTTTAAGAATTGTATTCCTTGCACTTTCGTACCACTTTTCGGCATCGCGGTAAGAGAGTATGACTTTGGCATCGGGATATTGATCCATGAACACTTTGTAATACATAGCGACAGGAAAATTTACGGCAGACTGATAACCTTCGAACAGTTTGTCGTAATCGGTTTTTTCACCACGGGCCAGTTGTTCCCAATATACTATGCGTTTGCCGTCTTTAACCAGTTCAAACGCATGATAGCATTTTCCAAACCCAAGTATCTCAAGGGCTTTTTTCAAAGACTCGGTGCCTGTTCGTCCCCATCCCGCTCCGATTACTTTAAGTGCCATATTCTTAGGTTTGTTTATACTTCCAGCCAATTCAGGCTTATGTTACCAATCGTACTTTCTATATTACCGCTAACGCCGGTATATAAAGCGTGCCGGTCCAAAGGACTCCTTCGGAGCAGACCAATTTTAATAATTATAATTCGAACTCTGTTGGCATCTTCGCGCAAGTATTTCTGTTGGCTGCAGCCAATTATTATTTGGAAGTAGAATCTTTAAAGTATTCATTCAAATCATTTATTTTATGTTTTGTCAGGTCATCAAAATATTCCAAAGTTTGTTGATTTGTAACGGCAATCCACTGCCATTGATTGTTTCTTTTTTGTGCAGTCAAAGTCAAAAGGCGGGTTTCTTTCTCGATAGTGTCCTTTGGGTTGGATAATTTGAACCAGTCCATTCTATTAGGGTAGTAAACCAAGGCGTTATTATTGTCAAGTATTCTCACATGAACGTGTCCAGCTGTATAATAATAGCCAACAGAATCGCTTTGTGTTAAGCCTTTATGAAATGCTTCTATTTCTGCTTTGTTAGCACAATAATAGCCTTCGCCGTTAATAAATGTAGCATCGTCAGAAAATTGAGCCATTACTGCAGGAAGATCTTTTTTCTTCATAGCAGTTTCTCTTTCATTTACCATTTTGACTAAAGCTAAACTATCGCCCGTCGAATTATATTTTAAGCCTGTGTCATTACTGTCAGTGCTACAAGAATAAAGAATAGAAAATAAAGTGAGTATCAATATTGTTCTCATGATTATAGTATGTCATTGGTGGTTAGCAACAATTTAATATACGTATTGCCTACATTGCTACAGAGGGTATGCGAATTGCATATATTTTCTATTTATGCCCCTCGCCCTTGGCAAATGCGTGGGCATTTCTAAAATTTTCATTTACCGTCAATGCTTTGATTTATGAGTAATAAACTAGTATGTGTTGTTATCAATTCTTGCATCGATTGTTTTAGGCTTTCTGACATAGTATCAATGACTTTTTGTTTTGCTTCATAGTCGTTTTTGTCTTGATAGTTGCTTATTGAAACCAATAAATTTTTATCTTGAAAAACTGGAAGCCTTGGAAAATCATTCTCGGTCATTTCACTAACCCAAAGTGATATATCTTCAACATTTATAGTTTTAAGAAACAGGATATATTCGGTATCAAATAATTTTATCACTTTCTCTAGCGTGCTGTTACAAATGTAAAAATCAATTACTGTAATTGCTTTGTCAGTTTTACGAAACAAATTTTTATGCAAGGGTTTCAATAAATAGACATTGTCCGAATTTATCATCATTTCATTTGCTGCCTTGCCGTGTTCATTCCAAGTAGTGCTATTGATATAGAAATCGTTCAAAAACTTTTCTCTTGTTTTCATATTTGTAAAGCCACGTAGCCAGACAAATCTGTTATTAACATCGCTAATTTTAAATTCACCTAATGTATAACCGCCCAATTCATTCATTGGGACAACAAATTTTGAGTGAAAATATTGGCTGAAGGTATCTGCTAAATTTGGTTTCAATAAATAGTTGCGAAGTTCTAAAACATTAATATTTTCCAAATACTCTTGTCTTAAAGACGCCATAATATTTTTCTTTACTTGGTTGGATGAGTGCAATGGTAAACCTTAGTTGTGGCGGCGGGGTACGCCTTGCCTATATTCCTATAAGGGCTATGCGCAATGCTGATATTTTTTTCTTTTATGCACCAACTGGCTTTAGAACTTAATCTTTACGTTTTTATCAGACTTACAACCTACCGCCCCTTACTGAACTGCTCGGAAAGGCCCTTAGGAGCAACGATCGTATACGATGTTTGAAGCGCATCCTTAAACACCGTCTTTTTTACTTTCTTCAGTTCAATTAACGTATAACCTTGCCTTCCCCAGCCCCCGGGTACCGGATAGATCACGCCGGGATTAAAATCGGAGAATACAGACTGGTCTACCTCTGAAAGTTTGACGCAGAACTTTTGCGTCTTTTTATCCAGCGTTCCAAAGATCTTTTTCTTCACGCGAAATGAGGTCTTTTCGAAGTGCGGCATTTCAACAGCTTCGGGGTAGGCCAGTGCCCAGTTGGTGGCTTCTTTTACGGTGACCATAATGCAATTTAATAGTTGAAGT